>NZ_BMIN01000042.1 GCF_014642405.1 Pontibacillus salipaludis | reverse complement strand
TGTGTGCCCGACATGGGCGCAAGCTTTAGGGTTAGAGTCCCGAACGGTGAAGGTCGTTGTAGCCGTTAGCCAAGGGCAAGGGTGTCCGGGGTGACCCGGAATCTGAAGGAAGCCGGAGGCAAATTTCCGAACCGAGGAACACGAACCTCATAGAAGGCTGTCTCTCTTGGATAAGGTGGCATCACACACTAAAGTCCAACGACCAAAGGGAGTGGCAGTAAATGGGGCGGTAATGGAAAGGAAGCGTGCGCCCTTACTCGGGGAGGTCTGTTGACGCGCGAAGTACACTTCGTAACCTACTCAGTGATGAGTGACTGAGTCAACAGAAGTCAGCCGAGGTCATAGTACTAACTTAAACTCGAGATAAGTTAGGAAGGACTGAATCTTTAAGTAAGAACGATCCTTTCGGACGCATACCTCTGTAAAGACACAGACAACTCATAACGAGCCTATCCAAAGGAGGAAGTGATGAAGTTCACGGGGGACTTTGGAAGGGTGGAACAGAGTATGAATAGAAGAAAGACGATCGTTCGCGTAGGAGAGTTAAATTATGATGAACCGAATCTTATCACGGGACAATCTCA
>NZ_BMIN01000041.1 GCF_014642405.1 Pontibacillus salipaludis | reverse complement strand
AGTGATGAAGTTCACGGGGGACTTTGGAAGGGTGGAACAGAGTATGAATAGAAGAAAGACGATCGTTCGCGTAGGAGAGTTAAATTATGATGAACCGAATCTTATCACGGGACAATCTCATACAAGCATTAAAGCGAGTTGAACGCAATAGAGGTAGCCATGGAGTCGACGATATGCCCGTACAAAACCTGCGAAGGTATGTGACTGACCACTGGACTACTTTGCGAAATCAACTTGAGATGGGAACATATCAACCATCTCCCGTACGTCGAGTCGAAATCCCGAAACCAGACGGTGGAGTACGGTTGTTGGGGATCCCTACTGTGGTAGATCGGTTTATACAACAAGCGATTGCCCAAGAACTCACGAAAGTATTTGATCCTCGCTTCTCAAATTACAGCTACGGGTTCCGTCCAAGTCGGAACGGTCACCAAGCAGTACGACAAGCCAAAGAATATATCCGAGAGGGTAAGCGATGGGTAGTGGATATGGACTTAGAAGCATTCTTTGACAAAGTAAACCACGAGAAGCTCATGGGACTACTGTCGAAGACCATCAAGGACAGTGCTTTACTCCGAATCATTAAACGTTATCTGAAATCAGGTATTTTAATGGAAGGCATTAAGGTCCAATCTCAAGAAGGAACCCCGCAAGGTGGTCCACTTAGTCCACTACTAGCGAATATTATCCTAAACGAATTGGATAAGGAATTAGAAAGCAGAGAACTTAGTTTCGTGAGATACGCTGATGACTTCCACATCTACGTGCGATCAAAGAAGTCAGCGAATCGAGTTATGAACTCTATTACAGAGTTCATTGAACAAAACCTTAAGCTAAAAGTAAACCGTAATAAATCAGCCGTAGATCGACCTTGGAGAAGGAAGCTCCTTGGATTCAGCTTTACAAACAACCGAGACCCTAAGGTTCGAATACACTCGAAGAGTGTAAGGAGAATGAAGCGAAAGGTTCGTGAACTGACATCTAGATCAAAAGGTTGGTCTATGAATCGACGCATCAAAGAGTTAAATAAATATTTAACAGGTTGGTGCGGTTACTTCGCATTAGCTGACACGAAGAGTGTCTTTTCCTCGCTTGATACCTGGATACGCCACAGATTAAGGATGTGCGTTTGGAAGGATTGGAAACTTCCTCGAACCAGGAAAAGAAAGTTAATCCATTTAGGAGTCCCAAAGAGGAAAGCATACGAATGGGCAAATACAAGGAAGGGCTATTGGCGAATAGCCAATAGCCCAATACTAAATAAAACCCTAAACAATTCTTATTGGAATTGTCTAGGGCTTCGTAGTTTATCTCATCGATATAAATTTCTACGT
>NZ_BMIN01000040.1 GCF_014642405.1 Pontibacillus salipaludis | reverse complement strand
CCCATCACTTCGAGTGAGTAAGATTCCTTGTAGACGACAAGGTTGATAGGTCGGAGGTGGAAGCGTGGTGACACGTGCAGCTGACCGATACTAATAAATCGAGGGCTTATCTAACTAAAGTGAAAAATGGTTATGTCTTAATTCTTATCTAGTTTTGAAGGTACTTAGAAAAAAATCTAAAATACCTGTTGACTTTGCTGGATAGATAAAGTAAAATATATCTTGTCCTTGCAAAAAGGATCAATAAGGTCTGGCGGTTTTGGCGAAGAGGTCACACCTGTTCCCATGCCGAACACAGAAGTTAAGCTCTTCAGCGCCGATGGTAGTCGGGGTTTCACCCCCGCAAGAGTAGGACGCCGCCAGGCTTTATAAAATATGGAGGATTAGCTCAGCTGGGAGAGCACCTGCCTTACAAGCAGGGGGTCGGTGGTTCGAGCCCGCCATCCTCCACCATTTCTTTTTAAAACTAAAGATCGTTAAGCCGACCTAGCTCAATCTGGCAGAGCAACTGACTTGTAATCAGTAGGTTGGGGGTTCGAGTCCCTCGGTCGGCACCATTTCGATTTTAATACGTCTGATATAGATTAGTAAGAGCCATTAGCTCAGTTGGTAGAGCATCTGACTTTTAATCAGAGGGTCGGAGGTTCGAATCCTCCATGGCTCACCATTATTTTTCACACCGTGCGGGTGTGGCGGAATTGGCAGACGCGCTAGACTTAGGATCTAGTGTCTCTCGACGTGGGGGTTCAAGTCCCTCCACCCGCACCATAACTTCATATGCGGAAGTAGTTCAGTGGTAGAACACCACCTTGCCAAGGTGGGGGTCGCGGGTTCGAATCCCGTCTTCCGCTCCATTATAAAGTCCTGCCGGGGTGGCGGAATTGGCAGACGCACAGGACTTAAAATCCTGCGGTAGGTAACTACCGTGCCGGTTCGAGTCCGGCCCTCGGTACCATTGCAAATACTAAGCGCCCGTAGCTCAATTGGATAGAGCGTTTGACTACGGATCAAGAGGTTAGGGGTTCGACTCCTCTCGGGCGCGCCATTTTCTATTACGGGAAGTAGCTCAGCTTGGTAGAGCACATGGTTTGGGACCATGGGGTCGCAGGTTCGAATCCTGTCTTCCCGACCATTTCCTTAAATATGGGGCCTTAGCTCAGCTGGGAGAGCGCCTGCTTTGCACGCAGGAGGTCAGCGGTTCGATCCCGCTAGGCTCCACCATTAAACATTTGATCTTTGAAAACTGAACGAAACAACATGTAACGTCAATGTCTTTAAATTATTTTTTTAAAGCCAGTAATCATTTATTTGATGCTAGGCAAACTCTAACTTTATGGAGAGTTTGATCTT
>NZ_BMIN01000039.1 GCF_014642405.1 Pontibacillus salipaludis | reverse complement strand
TGAAGTGGACCCTTGTTTTTGGTCATAATCAAAAACAGGAGGTGCGATGGTGAATACTATTACATCAGCTATGAAACAAGACATCGCGGTACGCTATTTGAGTGAAATGACGACTTATAAAGATTTAGCTAACGAGCTTGGGATCGATGATTCCGTTATCCGATATTGGGTGAAGCTTTATAAGTATCATGATGACCAAGCCTTTATTCCACCCTATACAAATTACCCTGCGGATTTTAAAATGAAGGTAATTCAGATGATCGAAAACCAAAATTATTCGATTCGGGAAGCCTCAGCCATCTTTAGAATCCCTGATTTCTCAATGGTTCGCAGATGGAAAAAGAAGTGGGAAGAAGGCGGTGCCGAGGCCCTTGAATCATCAGGAAAGGGGCGCCCTAGAGTGAATTCATCTAAGGATCAAAACCAGTCAGAACAACCATCTAACCAAGATATGAAAAAAATGCAGGAAGAGCTAGAATACCTTCGTGCTGAAAATGCGTACTTAAAAAAGTTAAGAGCCTTAGTTCAAGAAAAAGACCAACAGACAACC
Organism: Pontibacillus salipaludis; assembly: GCF_014642405.1. Lineage (GTDB taxonomy): Bacteria > Bacillota > Bacilli > Bacillales > BH030062 > Pontibacillus > Pontibacillus salipaludis. The sequence continues at coordinate 890 of NZ_BMIN01000039.1, read as the reverse complement.
AAACCAAAGCGCAAGTAATATACGAGCTAAGGCATAAATTCCCGGTAAAACTCCTGGTTCAAGTTGCCGGGATGAAACGCAATACGTATTATTACCAGGCCCAAAAGATGAATGAGCTGGATCCAGATAGTGAACTAAAAGAAACCATCTCATCCATCTACTATGACCATTATGGCCGTTATGGCTACCGCCGTATCCATATGGAACTTTTGAATCGTGGCCACCAAATTAATCATAAAAAAGTAGCTCGTATTATGAGAGAACTAGGGTTGAAAAGCACCGTACGACGCAAGAAATACATCTCTTACAAAGGACAAGTAGGCAAAACGGCAGATAATATCCTCGATCGCAGCTTCACAGCTCAAGGCCCAAATCAAAAATGGGTAACGGATATCACGGAATTCAGAGTCCTAGGAGAAAAAATGTATCTTTCACCTGTGCAAGATTTATTTAATGGTGAAATTATTGCCTACAATCTTGATTTCAGGCCGACATACAAGCTTGTGGAAACCATGTTAGAAGATGCGTTCCAGTATGTTAAGGAAGATGATGAGCTACTTATGCATTCTGATCAAGGCGTTCATTATCAAATTCCAAAGTACCGCCAAACGTTAGAATCTAAAGGAATTACGCAAAGTATGTCTCGAAAGGGAAACTGCCATGATAATGCCGTCATTGAAAACTTCTTTAGTATTTTAAAAACAGAGCTTTTGTACAATCAAACATTTGAAAGCATCGAAGAATTCCAACAAGAATTGGACCAGTATATCTATTATTACAATCATAAGCGAATTAAAATGAAGCTTGGCGGAAAGAGCCCTGTTACCTATAGAGAACAAGGCCAGACTGCAGCTTAAATACATATGACCAAAATTGTGGGTTCAGTGCAC
>NZ_BMIN01000038.1 GCF_014642405.1 Pontibacillus salipaludis | reverse complement strand
TGAGCTTGAACCATATTTTTGGACACAGTTAGTCTGAGAATATGAGGTGAGAAAATGAAAAAATTTACTCCATTCATTAAACATGATGTGGTTCAAAGATATTTAAATGGAGGAACGAGCTACAGAGAGTTAGCCGGCCGAGTGGGCGTGGATGATTCTGTCATCCGTTACTGGGTAAAACTCTACAAATACCATGAAGAACAGGCATTTATTCCCGTCTATCCAAGCTACTCTCCAGATTTTAAAATGAGGGTGATTCAATTTATCGAAACCATGAATTACTCCATTCGAGAGGCCTCAGCCCTCTTCCGAATCCCAGATTACTCAATGGTCGCCAGGTGGAAAAAGAATTGGGATAAAGGAGGAGCTGAAGCCCTTGATTGGTCTGGAAAGGGGCAACCAGAAATGACTAACAAGAACCATGAATCTCAAAACGAACAGCCTAAGAGCTATGAAGAGTTACAGGAAGAAAACGAACTACTTCACATGGAAATTGCTTATTTAAAAAAGTTGAGAGCCTTAGTTCAGAAACACAACACCCGAAACATTCGAAACGATTCAAAGTAGAAGCGATCGATGAACTGAGGCGTAAACAAGGCTACCCTACTGATCGCTTGTGCAAAATAGCCGGCCTCCCGCGTAGTACGTTTTATTATCAGATTAAAGCTATGAATGAAACGGATCGTGATGAGGAGATCAGAGCCGAGATCCATGAAATTTTTGAAGAACACGACGGGCTATACGGATACCGTCGCGTCCATATGGAACTTCGAAACAGAAACTATCTCATCAATCCTAAAAAAGTCTATCGGATTATGAGGGAAGACAATCTTAAGTGTGAGGTTCGTGCACGCAAATATTATTCCTATGGCGGTAAAGTAGGGACAGTTTCAGATAACGTGTTGAACCGTGCATTCACAGCCGAAAATCCAAATGAGAAGTGGGCAACTGATATCACGGAGTTCAAGTTGTTTGGCCAGAAGGTTTACCTTTCCCCGGTTCAAGATTTATTTAATGGTGAGATCATTACGTACACATGGGGATACAGGCCCACGTATGCCCTTGTAGAAACTATGTTAGAGAATGCGTTTGAACATGTTTCCGAATCCGACGATCTCCTCTTACACTCGGATCAGGGATGGCATTATCAAATGCCCCAATTTGTCCGCCGCTTACAACGGGAAGGTGTCGTCCAAAGTATGTCACGTAAAGGGAACTGTCATGACAACGCTGTAATGGAGAACTTCTTTGGCATTTTTAAGGCTGAATTTCTTTATAGAAAATCATTTGAAAATATGAAAGACTTCGAGAGACAAATGGACAAGTACATTCATTATTACAATACAAGAAGAATTAAAGCGAGATTAAATGGGAAGAGCCCTGCCAATTATCGCCAACAAACTATAGAAGCAGCTTAAGAATTTGTGTCCAACTTTATGGTTCAAGTTCAA
>NZ_BMIN01000037.1 GCF_014642405.1 Pontibacillus salipaludis | reverse complement strand
CGTTCGTAATATAAGGTTAACCAGTTTTTACTGGTTGATCATTTTTTATATGGATCTATTATAACAGTAGCCGGGGTAGAACGTCTCTGCCCGTGGGGCTTGACCCCGTAAACTAAACCGTTCACCCCCTACTTGTAAAAACATGATTTAGCTGGTTGGGACTCTGGATCCCGTTTAACAAGCGAAGCTGTGAAATTACAAGGAGGATTAGGGGCACCGGCAAATATTTATGGAGGAGGAGATTATGAATGAATCCAGTCGTAGGTCTGGATGTTTCTAAAGGGGAAAGTCAGGTCCAAGCATTCTTGGATAAGAAAAAGCCATATCGTAAGAGTTTTAAAGTGGACCACACGCGTGATGGCTTAGCGACACTTCACGAATTTTTAAAGCATTTAAAGGAAATTACGGATCAAAATCCAGCAATTGTTTTGGAGGCAACGGGACATTATCATGCGCCTGTTGTTCAATTTCTAGAGGAGCACAATTATTTATTAATCATTGTAAATCCATTGGTTTCTTTTAGAGCTAAAAGCTCTAATTTAAGAAAGGTGAAAACTGATGCAGTTGATGCTTACCTTCTTTGTGAACTTTACTATAAGGAAGACTTAGAGCCTTATAAAAAGCGAGGAATCCAACTCTTAAACCTTCGTAATTTAACTCGGCACCATGAGAATATTACTGGGAACTTTATTCAAACAAAGTTACAGTTCCAAGCTGTATTGGAACAAGTATTTCCTGAATACAAAGGGGTTTTTGGTGAGCTATATTCTTTTGTTTCTTTACGGACCCTTAAAGAATATATGTCCTCGGAAGAAATTTTAAGGACTAGCGAAGACAGACTGGCAAATCGAATAGCTGATTTATGTACAAGTCGCTCCGAAAAATGGGCTTATGAAAAAGCACAAACTCTAAAAGCAGCTGCTGCCCGTAATCCTTTTAAGAAGACACTGTATCAAAGTCACTTGTTAAGTATGGGAATGTATATTGATATGCTTCTTCAATTTAAAGAGCATCTATCAAAGTTAGAGGCAGAGATAGATACCCTAGCTAAAGAAATTGAAGAATATAAGATTATCAAATCTATCCCTGGTATCGGAGAAAAAATCGCTGCCACGATTATTTCTGAAATTGGGGAAATAGATCGATTTAATCACCCTAAAAAGCTTGTGGCTTTTGCCGGTGTTGATCCCAGTGTGTTTGAATCAGGTCGCTTTACAGCTAGCAATAATCGCATTACTAAAAGAGGTTCTAGTCGCTTACGGCACGCTTTATATCTGGCTGTCTGTTGTGCGATTAGAGACAAACGGAAAAAGAAAACAACCGATGAAATACTCCCTCGGAATAAGAAAATGAGAGAATTTTACGATAAGAAGCGTAACGAAGGCAAACCTTTTAGAGTAGCAGTTATTGCTTGTGTAAATAAGCTTTTACATTGGATTTATGCTCTTTTAAAAAGCAAAACTAACTTCCAATAAATAACTAAATAACTATATCTGCCTATATAGTGCAAAACCTTCCAATTAGTTTTGATGGAAGGTTATTTGGCTTGTTCTTTTTTATTATATCATGTCTTTTTTTAGTTTTTTATTGATAAATGTTGACAAACTATTAGCTGGTTTAGTTTAAGT
>NZ_BMIN01000036.1 GCF_014642405.1 Pontibacillus salipaludis | reverse complement strand
TTTTTTGGTGTGCCCGGCATGGACGTAAGCTTTAGGGTTAAAGTCCCGAACGGTGAAGGTCGTTGTAGCCGTTAGCCAAAGACAAGGGTGTCTGGGGCGACCCAGAATCTAAAGGAAGTCGGAGGCAAATTTCCGAACCGAGGAACACGAACCTCATAAAAGGCTGTCCCTCTTGGATAAGGTGGCCAAACACACCAAAGTCCAACGACCAAAGGGAGTGGCAGTAAATGGGGCGGTGATGGAAAGGAAGCGTGCGTCCTTACCCGGGGAGATCTGTTGATGAGCGAAGTACACTTCGTAACCTACTCAGTGATGAGTAACTGAATCAACAGAAGTCAGCCGAAGTCATAGTACTAACTTAGTCTCGAGATAAGTTAGGAAGGACTGAATCTTTAAGGAAGAACGATCCTTTCGGACGCATACCTCTGTAAAGACACAGACAACTCATAAGGAGCTTATCCAGAGGAGGAAGTGATGAAGTTCACGGGGGACTTTGGAAGGGTGGAACAGAGTATGAATAGAAGAAAGACGATCGTTCGCGTAGGAGAGTTAAATTATGATGAACCGAATCTTATCACGGGACAATCTCATACAAGCTTTAAAGCGAGTTGAACGCAATAAAGGTAGCCACGGAGTCGACGACATGCCCGTACAAAACCTACGAAGGTATGTGACTGACCACTGGACTACATTGCGAAATCAACTTGAGACGGGAACCTATCAACCATCTCCCGTACGTCGAGTCGAAATCCCGAAACCAGACGGTGGAGTACGATTGTTGGGTATCCCTACTGTGGTAGATCGGTTTATACAACAAGCGATTGCCCAAGAACTCACGAAAGTATTTGATCCTCACTTTTCAAATTACAGCTATGGTTTCCGTCCAAATCGGAACGGTCACCAAGCAGTCCGACAAGCTAAAGAATATATTCGAGAGGGAAGACGTTGGGTTGTTGATATGGACTTAGAAGCATTCTTTGATAAGGTGAACCATGATAAGCTCATGGGATTACTCTCTAAGACCATTAAAGATAGTGCTTTACTTCGAACCATTAAACGTTATCTAGAATCGGGTATCTTAATGGAAGGAGTTAAGGTTCAATCCCAAGAAGGGACCCCGCAAGGTGGTCCTCTCAGTCCACTACTAGCGAATATTATTTTGAACGAATTGGATAAGGAATTAGAAAGTAGAGGACTTAGTTTCGTGAGGTACGCTGATGACTTCCACGTCTATGTGCGGTCGAAGAAGTCAGCGCATCGTGTGATGAACTCTATTACAGAGTTCATCGAACAAAACCTAAAATTAAAAGTTAATCTCGGTAAATCAGCCGTGGATCGACCTTGGAGAAGAAAGCTCCTTGGATTTAGCTTTACCAACAACCGGAATCCTAAGGTTCGAATACACTCGAAGAGTGTAAGGAGGATGGAGCAAAAGGTTCGTGAGCTGACATCTAGATCAAAAGGATGGTCTATGGATCGCCGTATCAAAGAGCTAAACAAATATTTAACTGGCTGGTGCGGTTACTTCGCATTAGCTGACACGAAGAGTGTCTTTTCCTCATTTGATACCTGGATACGGCACAGATTAAGGATGTGCGCTTGGAAGGATTGGAAACTTCCTCAAGCCAGGAAAAGAAAGTTAATCCATTTAGGAGTCCCAAAGAGGAAAGCACACGAATGGGCAAATTCAAGGAAAGGCTATTGGCGAATCGCCAATAGCCCAATATTAAACAAAGCCCTAAACAATTCTTACTGGAATCGTCTAGGGCTTCGTAGTTTATCTCATCGATATAAACTTTTACGTCAAACTTAAGGAAACCGCCGAGTACGGACCCGTACGCTCGGTGGTGTGAGAGGACGGAGGTTAGTCACCTCCTCCTACTCGATT
>NZ_BMIN01000035.1:2680-4836 GCF_014642405.1 Pontibacillus salipaludis | reverse complement strand
CAACATGATCCCTTCGGGGTGATTGTTGTGGATCGAGCGGCGGACGGGTGAGTAACACGTGGGCAACCTACCCATGAGATCGGGATAACTCCGGGAAACCGGAGCTAATACCGAATAACCCAGTGAACTGCATGGTTCACTGGTAAAAGGCGGTTTCGGCCGTCACTCATGGATGGGCCCGCGGCGCATTAGCTAGTTGGTAAGGTAACGGCTTACCAAGGCAACGATGCGTAGCCGACCTGAGAGGGTGATCGGCCACACTGGGACTGAGACACGGCCCAGACTCCTACGGGAGGCAGCAGTAGGGAATCTTCCGCAATGGACGAAAGTCTGACGGAGCAACGCCGCGTGAACGATGAAGGTCTTCGGATCGTAAAGTTCTGTTGTTAGGGAAGAACAAGTACCAGAGGAAATGCTGGTACCTTGACGGTACCTAACCAGAAAGCCACGGCTAACTACGTGCCAGCAGCCGCGGTAATACGTAGGTGGCAAGCGTTGTCCGGAATTATTGGGCGTAAAGCGCGCGCAGGCGGTTTCTTAAGTCTGATGTGAAAGCCCACAGCTCAACTGTGGAGGGCCATTGGAAACTGGGGAACTTGAGTACAGAAGAGGAGAGTGGAATTCCACGTGTAGCGGTGAAATGCGTAGATATGTGGAGGAACACCAGTGGCGAAGGCGACTCTCTGGTCTGTAACTGACGCTGAGGCGCGAAAGCGTGGGTAGCAAACAGGATTAGATACCCTGGTAGTCCACGCCGTAAACGTTGAGTGCTAGGTGTTAGGGGGTTTCCGCCCCTTAGTGCTGAAGTTAACGCATTAAGCACTCCGCCTGGGGAGTACGGCCGCAAGGCTGAAACTCAAAAGAATTGACGGGGGCCCGCACAAGCGGTGGAGCATGTGGTTTAATTCGAAGCAACGCGAAGAACCTTACCAGGTCTTGACATCTTCCGCTATCCCTAGAGATAGGGAGTTCCCTTCGGGGACGGAATGACAGGTGGTGCATGGTTGTCGTCAGCTCGTGTCGTGAGATGTTGGGTTAAGTCCCGCAACGAGCGCAACCCCTAATCTTAGTTGCCAGCATTCAGTTGGGCACTCTAAGGTGACTGCCGGTGACAAACCGGAGGAAGGCGGGGATGACGTCAAATCATCATGCCCCTTATGACCTGGGCTACACACGTGCTACAATGGATGGTACAGAGGGCCGCGAGACCGCGAGGTCAAGCAAATCTCAAAAAACCATTCTCAGTTCGGATTGCAGGCTGCAACTCGCCTGTATGAAGCCGGAATCGCTAGTAATCGCAGGTCAGCATACTGCGGTGAATACGTTCCCGGGCCTTGTACACACCGCCCGTCACACCACGAGAGTTGGCAACACCCGAAGTCGGTGAGGTAACCTTTTTGGAGCCAGCCGCCGAAGGTGGGGCCAATGATTGGGGTGAAGTCGTAACAAGGTAGCCGTATCGGAAGGTGCGGCTGGATCACCTCCTTTCTAAGGATATTACGGAACTAGCGAGTCCTTCGGGACTTGCTAGCAGGCACACATTGTGCCATTAAACCATTGACCATGTTTGTTTCGTTCGGTTTTGAAAGATTGATTTTTCAACTTTATAAGGAATGGGCCTGTAGCTCAGCTGGTTAGAGCGCACGCCTGATAAGCGTGAGGTCGGTGGTTCAAGTCCACTCAGGCCCACCATTCCTATTTCAAAAAATGGGGCCTTAGCTCAGATGGGAGAGCGCCTGCTTTGCACGCAGGAGGTCAGCGGTTCGATCCCGCTAGGCTCCACCAATTTTCATTAGTACCTTGAAAACTAGATAAGAATTAGACATCAAACCAACGTTAGATTTAACGTAAGCATCATTATGATGCGTCTTTTCACATTGATTTTAGATAGTTAAGTGAATAAGGGCGCACGGTGGATGCCTTGGCACTAGGAGCCGATGAAGGACGGGACTAACACCGATATGCTTCGGGGAGCCGTAAGTAGGCTATGATCCGGAGATTTCCGAATGGGGAAACCCACTGCCCGTAATGGGGTAGGATCCTTAACTGAATACATAGGTTAAGGAAGGTAGACTCGGGGAACTGAAACATCTCAGTACCCGAAGGAAGAGAAAGCAAACGCGATTTCCTGAGTAGCGGCGAGCGAAACGGAATCA
>NZ_BMIN01000035.1:0-2585 GCF_014642405.1 Pontibacillus salipaludis | reverse complement strand
AGACAAGATAGATGAATGATCTGGAAAGGTCAGCCGAAGAAGGTAACGGCCCTGTAGTCAAAATCTTGTTTCCTCCGGAGTGGATCCTGAGTACGGCGGAACACGAGGAATTCCGTCGGAATCCGGGAGGACCATCTCCCAAGGCTAAATACTCCCTAGTGACCGATAGTGAACCAGTACCGTGAGGGAAAGGTGAAAAGCACCCCGGGAGGGGAGTGAAATAGAACCTGAAACCGTGTGCCTACAAGTAGTTGGAGCCCGTTAATGGGTGACAGCGTACCTTTTGTAGAATGGACCGGCGAGTTACGATCCCATGCAAGGTTAAGATGAAAAATCGGAGCCGCAGCGAAAGCGAGTCTGAATAGGGCGAAATAGTATGTGGTCGTAGACCCGAAACCGTGTGATCTACCCATGTCCAGGGTGAAGGCCAGGTAACACTGGCTGGAGGCCCGAACCCACGCACGTTGAAAAGTGCGGGGATGAGGTGTGGGTAGCGGTGAAATGCCAATCGAACACGGAGATAGCTGGTTCTCTCCGAAATAGCTTTAGGGCTAGCCTCAAGGTAAGAGTCTTGGAGGTAGAGCACTGATTGGACTAGGGGCCCTCATCGGGTTACCGAATTCAGTCAAACTCCGAATGCCAACGACTCATCCTTGGGAGTCAGACTGCGAGTGATAAGGTCCGTAGTCGAGAGGGGAACAGCCCAGACCACCAGCTAAGGTCCCTAAGTTTATGTTAAGTGGAAAAGGATGTGGAGTTGCTCAGACAACCAGGATGTTGGCTTAGAAGCAGCCATCATTTAAAGAGTGCGTAATAGCTCACTGGTCGAGTGACTCTGCGCCGAAAATGTACCGGGGCTAAACATAACACCGAAGCTGTGGATTGTTCTTACGAACAATGGTAGGAGAGCGTTCTAAGTGCTGTGAAGTCAGACCGTAAGGACTGGTGGAGCGCTTAGAAGTGAGAATGCCGGTATGAGTAGCGAAAGAAGAGTGAGAATCTCTTCCACCGTAAGTCTAAGGTTTCCTGAGGAAGGCTCGTCCGCTCAGGGTTAGTCGGGACCTAAGCCGAGGCCGAAAGGCGTAGGCGATGGATAACAGGTTGATATTCCTGTACCACCTCCTTTCCGTTTGAATGACGGGGGGACGCAGTAGGATAGGGAATCCGCTCCACTGGATGTGAGCGGCCAAGCAGTGAGTGAGATGCATAGGCAAATCCGTGCATCAATCACAAGCTGTGATGGGGAGGGAACTATAGTACCGAAGTTCCTGATTTCACACTGCCAAGAAAAGCCTCTAATGAGGAAAGAGGTGCCCGTACCGCAAACCGACACAGGTAGACGAGGAGAGTATCCTAAGGTGATCGGGAGAACTCTTGTTAAGGAACTCGGCAAAATGACCCCGTAACTTCGGGAGAAGGGGTGCTCCTTCATAGGAGGAGCCGCAGTGAAAAGGCCCAATCGACTGTTTAGCAAAAACACAGGTCTCTGCGAAACCGAAAGGTGAAGTATAGGGGCTGACACCTGCCCGGTGCTGGAAGGTTAAGGGGATGAGTTAGCTTATGCGAAGCTTTGAACCGAAGCCCCAGTAAACGGCGGCCGTAACTATAACGGTCCTAAGGTAGCGAAATTCCTTGTCGGGTAAGTTCCGACCCGCACGAAAGGTGCAACGAATTGGGCACTGTCTCAACAAGAGACCCGGTGAAATTATACTATGCGTGAAGATGCGCATTACCCGCGACAGGACGGAAAGACCCCGTGGAGCTTTACTGTAGCCTGATATTGAATGTTGGTACAGCTTGTACAGGATAGGTGGGAGCCGTCGATACCGGAGCGCTAGCTTCGGTGGAGGCATCCGTGGGATACCACCCTGGCTGTATTGACATTCTAACCCAGGACCGTGATCCGGTCCGGAGACAGTGTCAGGTGGGCAGTTTGACTGGGGCGGTCGCCTCCCAAAAAGTAACGGAGGCGCCCAAAGGTTCCCTCAGAATGGTTGGAAATCATTCGCAGAGTGCAAAGGCACAAGGGAGCTTGACTGCGAGACCTACAAGTCGAGCAGGGACGAAAGTCGGGCTTAGTGATCCGGCGGTACCGCATGGAAGGGCCGTCGCTCAACGGATAAAAGCTACCCCGGGGATAACAGGCTTATCTCCCCCAAGAGTCCACATCGACGGGGAGGTTTGGCACCTCGATGTCGGCTCATCGCATCCTGGGGCTGTAGTCGGTCCCAAGGGTTGGGCTGTTCGCCCATTAAAGCGGTACGCGAGCTGGGTTCAGAACGTCGTGAGACAGTTCGGTCCCTATCCGTCGTGGGCGTTGGAAATTTGAGGAGAGCTGTCCTTAGTACGAGAGGACCGGGATGGACGCACCGCTGGTGCACCAGTTGTTCCGCCAGGAGCACAGCTGGGTAGCTACGTGCGGAAGGGATAAGTGCTGAAAGCATCTAAGCATGAAGCCCACTTCAAGATGAGATTTCCCATCACTTCGAGTGAGTAAGATTCCTTGTAGACGACAAGGTTGATAGGTCGGAGGTGGAAGCGTGGTGACACGTGCAGCTGACCGATACTAATAAATCGAGGGCTTA
>NZ_BMIN01000034.1 GCF_014642405.1 Pontibacillus salipaludis | reverse complement strand
GTACATTCATTATTACAATACAAGAAGAATTAAAGCGAGATTAAATGGGAAGAGCCCTGCCAATTATCGCCAACAAACTATAGAAGCAGCTTAAGAATTTGTGTCCAACTTTATGGTTCAAGTTCAATGCGACTGAGGAGGCTCCCCAGCTCGCCGCGGAAAGCGAGTGATTTTCCGAACCGCCTTACTCTCAAATAACGCGAACGGAAACATTCTCTCATTTTCGAGTATTCAACAAAGAATAACAACAGTAATCTTTAACAGAGACTATAGTAAAAAAGGAGACCCGTGAAAACGGGTCTCCTTTTTAGAGTATTAGCGGGTCCAGTTCAATTCATCGAATGGATAGATGACAAGTTCTGATCGACCGATGACTTCATCATGATTAATAAACCCAAGTCCATTACGACTGTCTTTAGAGACGATGCGATTATCTCCCATCACAAAGTATTCATCTTCTGGAACTTCCTTCTCGGAAAAAGGAAAAGTCCCTTGAATAGCCTGTTTATTAAGGTAATCTTGTTCTACTTGTTTACCATTCACAAATAAAGAATGGTCCTCACTTACTTCAACTGTGTCTCCAGGTAATCCGATGATACGTTTTACATAGTTTTTAGTTGGGCGTTGGATAATCACAATATCTCCACGTTCTGGTTCTCCTACCAAGTATACGAATTTATTATACATAACACGTTCTCCATCTTCTAAAGTAGGGTCCATGCTTGTACCCTCTACAATAGAAGTGGCAAAAACAAAGTGTCGGATGGCAAACGCTAGTACAAGGGCGAACCCTATAGCTTTTGTCCAATCTAAAATTTCTTTTAGGATTTTATTCTTCAAGTGTGATCTTCCTTTCGTCTCCAGCTCTAACTCTTCTTTGTCTATCGTATCATAGAATTGGGTAAGCCTAGATATGTTTTTTTGCATATTGCTTTAATGTATGTACTAGATTGTTACGCCATGCGCTGTCTGTATCTAGGTCAATACCAGCTTGTGGTATTCCCGCGATTGACTTGTTCCACCTAATCGTTCCGAGTGCAGAGAACTCCTGATCAAGGAGGGTGAAGAAAATGTGGACTGTTTCTTCAGCCTTCAAGTCTAATGATCCTAAGGGTTCAATCCGCATTCCGTGCTGACTGATATCCCATATTTTCATTTCAACTTCTTCTTCATTAGTAGGATTTTTCAATTGGCCCATAACTGGAGTTCCAAATGTGTAGCGGAATGGTTCATTTCTTTTAAAGTACATCAAATCTCTCCCTGAAGATAAAATGGAAAAGCATTCTTATTCAGCATAAGCTTAGGAGAATGCTTCTACGTTCAATTATAAAGTGAGCTTCGGTTGGAGATGGTTTCAAGATGTGTCGCACCATCTATACTTTCTAAAAATATTCTTTCATACCAAAACTAAACAAATTATAAAAAGATTCTATTAAAATAGCAATAGGAATATTTGTCGATATTTGTAAAAGGTGTGCCATGTAAAACATAGTTTGTGGAATGATTTGTCTTATTTTGCGATCTGCTTTACAAGGGGATCATTTGTTTGGCATAATGAGTCTAAATACAATATATGGTGTTTGTTTAGTTATACGACATCAATATGTTAGGTTTTAGGTTGGATTTTACTTGGGGTTAAAAGATAACAAATCAATGTTTTAAAATAGCGTTTTATAAGTTATTGAGAAAATTTGTGTATAAGTAGAGAAGACATTTACTTTACGTTTGATAAGTCGTGTGGAGGATATATATGCTGGTGGAGAGGGTGGGGAATGTGGTTGCTTGCATTTTAACAAAAAGTCAATTACAAGAGCGGATTGAACGGTTACGAAACAGAATGATCGTAGTAGCAGAGACCCAAGGCTTTACTTGTGAGGAATCACTACGACTTAGCCAACAATTGGACGAGTTATTAAACCAATATGATCAACTGAGTAAAGGTAGAGGTCATATGACAAACCAGTAGGCTAAGCCTACTGGTTTATTATGTCTTTTTTTGATCTTTTTCTTCACTTAGTTCCTCGAAGCTTTTTACTTTGCCATGAGGATTTTGTTTCTCTTTTCGTTGACGTAAAGCACGTTCTTTTCGTCGTTTTTGATGACTCATCTTCTAATCACCTCATATATAGGATGCCTCAGTTTTACTGTTATATGAGAGTGGATTTTTTCAAGTATGACTCTAATCGATCTAATCCTTCTTTCAACGTATCAATATTGTAGGCATAGGATATACGCATATAGCCTTGACCATATGAAGAGAAAGCGTCACCTGGAACAAGGGCTAATTTGGCTTCTTCAACTAAGTCTACTCCCAAGTCAAATGAACTTTTTTCAAGTCCAGGGAAATAAGGAAATACATAAAATGCACCACCTGGCTTCGTGCAAGGTACACCCATGTCTGTGAGGCGTTGGTATACATAGTTTAACCGTTCTTTATATTCAGCTCTCATTGCTTCAGTATCCGCTTTACCGCCTTTAATTGCAGCTAGGGCAGCGTGTTGGCTGATCGAAGTTGGGCAAGATACATTATACTGGTGAACCTTTAACATTTCTTTCGATAGCCAAACAGGAGCTAATGTATAACCAATACGCCAACCGGTCATAGAATGGGATTTGGATACGCCGTTGATGACAATGGTTTTTTCCCTCATTCCTTCTTGAGTTGCAATGGAAGTGTGTGGTTCATCGTAAGTCAACTGGCTATATATTTCATCCGATAACACGAATATTTCTTTTTCTTTAAGGAATTCAGCAAGGGCCTCTACTTCTTCTTTTGTAAGTGTTGCACCTGTTGGATTAGAAGGGTAAGGTAACACAATGCATTTCGTTTGTTCGGTAATATGTTTTGCTAACGTATCAACTGTTAATTTAAAGTCCGTATGAGTTGTATCGACATGGACTGGTGTTCCACCAGCTAATCGAATACACGGCTCATACCCTGGATATACAGGGGCTGGAAGAATGACTTCATCTCCAGGAGTTAGAATCGTTCGAAACGTAAGGTCAATAGCTTGTGAAGCTCCTACGGTTGTAATAATTTCCGTATCAGGCTGATAGGAAAGACCGTACTCTTGTTCAGCAAATTCAGATATAGCTTTTCGAAGTGGCAACATACCTGCATTATGGGTATAAGAGGTTTGGTTGTCATTAATGGCTTCAATCCCAGCTTGCTTAATATGCTGAGGTGTAGGGAAGTCAGGTTGTCCAATTGTTAATGAGACAACACCTTCTTTCCCGGAAACCATATTAAAAAATTTGCGAATTCCTGATATTTGTATGGATTGTAAGTGCGGATTTATTAAATGATGCACTGTTGTCACCTCCGGTTGTCATATACACGTCTATCATAGTGGTTGACGTTTTAATTACCATCTTAACATGATTTTATTGTTTGAAGGAAATTAGGTTGTATAGACCGTATGAAATTTGAGGGAAGACTCTTCACACATCTATGATCCATACGCTAGATGAGAAAGCTATAAAATATATGGTTTTTAGGTAATCTCTATACATTTTGAAACGTGAATTTTTTATTATCGCAAGAGTTGTTGTTATAATGATTACATCATTTGAATGAAGAAAGGGGAGGTCGTCAATGAATGGAACTGGACTCGTTTTAGAAGGTGGAGGCATGAGAGGTGCTTACACAGCTGGTGTATTAGATTTCTTTCTAGATGCTGACCTTCATTTCCCGTATGTCGTCGGGGCATCAGCAGGGGCTTGTAATGGTACTTCTTATGTGGCTAGACAAAAGGGACGTAACTATAAAGTTTTGGTGGAATATGGAGGTCATCCTGAGTACATATCTTATAAGAGGGCTATTACGAAGCGAGAATTGTTCGGGATGGATTTTATATTTAATAAGCTCCCAAATGAACTTGTCCCATTTGATTATGAAGGGTTCTTTCATTTCTCTAAGCAGACAAAATTCGTTGTCGGAACGACCGATGTTCATACTGGCCAGCCTACCTACTATGATTTTTTTGAAGACGGACCGACTTTAATTTCTCTCATTCGAGCTTCAAGCTCCTTACCTTTTATCGCTCCCATGATTTCTCATGAGGGCAAGCAGCTACTTGATGGTGGTATTGCTGATCCTATTCCTATATCTGCTTCAATACAAAATGGAAACACAAAGCACGTCGTAATATCGACGCGTAATCCAGGATATCGTAAAGAGAAAATGAAGTTTTCTTGGTTGCTTAAACAGAAATTTAAAGGCTATCCCAATTTAACGCACGCTCTAGAGAGCAGACATTTGCGCTATAATGACACCGTAGGTCAAGTGGATGAGTTAGTGGAACAAGGAAAAGCTTTTATCATTCAGCCCAAAAAACCACTTGCAGTGAGCAGGATTGAACGAAATAGAAACAAGCTACATGCTCTATATGAACAAGGCTATGAAGAGGCAAAAGAGCAATATGATGATTTGATAAACTTTTTAGAACCGTCTATGAGTTCTATCCTTACTTAAGATCTACAATAGCAGGGATTTAGTTTTTATTCTTAAAGAGAATATCCACTTCTTGACCAGGGATAGAGATAGGTATATCTCTTCTACCTACTGACAATACTTGTACTAATAATGGGTAGGAGGGAAGGGAATGGAAGGATTTTTAACGTTTAATTGGCTCATAAAAGAGGCTCAATTAGCTCCTCTTGGGATCACTGATCTACATTTGCATTTTATTTTCGGGATGATTTTAATTATTTTATTCTACAATATAGTTCGCCCAATTATATATTGGGTGGTCTTATTAAAATGGGACAGGTTGTTAAGCTATATCGTTGCGGGTCTGATCGTAATGTTTATACTCCCTTTTTACGAAGTATATCAGGGAGTAAGTGGAACTGGAGACGTTGAGGTAAGGGATGTAGCAAATGGGGCACTTGCTTTAATATGTTTTGGTGGATATATTATTTGTTCATATGCTATTGAGCGAGTCGTCAAATATATGAAGCAATCTAAAAAACAAAAGCCCAAAGGTGTGTGAAGATTTTAGTTTTCCTCTTTTTGTTTGAATGATATGGTGTACGGGGTACAAAATAAGTGAAACTTAGTACTTGAATCATACGTACATATATAGGTAATGAAAAGGAGGGATTGATTTGCTAGGAGCTGCAACTGGGCTAGGTATTGCTGGATTATTTGTCGGTATCATGGCGTTTATAGCTATAGCTTTATTTGTAATAAATATTGTTACAAGTATTTGGGCATATCGAGATGCTCAGCGTAAAGGGAAAAGTAAAGAGTATGCTATCATCGTATTAATTCTAACGATTATTTTCCCTTTCATCGGACTTATTGTTTATTTCTTTATCCGTAATGACTAAGATCTAATCGATATATTTCAAGACGAAATCCTTTATGGTTTCGTCTTTTTTGTTGTGCTAGTTTTGAAGCACTCTTTAAGGATTCGCCTGCCCTTATTTGGTGATTCCTTCTTTGAGGGAATAAATTAGTTCTAAAAACCTATGAAAATATTGGGGTTCCTTCTATAATAGAGAAGTGTAAGCCATTTTTAGGGAGGTTTCAGCATGGGTTCATATGATAGTGGTATTTTATTAGAGAGTGGAACAAATGAATTAGAGGTTGTTGAGTTCGGTATCGGGCAGAATAAGTTTGGTATTAACGTTATTAAGGTAAAAGAAATACTTAACCCTGTTCAAGTAACGAAAATTCCTCATGCTCATCATTCAGTAGAAGGTATTATTGAAATTAGGGGAGAGGTCGTACCGGTTGTTGATGTAGCTTATGCATTAGGCTTCCCTGCATCTGACCAACCAGAATTAGATAAGTTTATCTTAGCTGAGTTTAATAAAACGAAAATTGTCTTTCACGTACATACTGTTACACAAATTCATCGCATTTCATGGGAGAATATAGAGAAGCCAGGCAAGATGTATCAAGGGTTAGAGACTCAAATAACTGGTGTTATTAAAAGGGAAAGTGAAATGCTACTCATGTTGGATTTTGAGAAGATGGTGGCAGATATTAATCCTGAATCAAGCATAAACATGGATCAAATGAAAACATTGGGTGTTCGTGAGCGCTCCCAAAAGCGTATATTAATAGCTGAAGATTCTGCGATGTTAAGGGCGATGTTAGAAGAAACTTTAGGAGAAGCTGGATATGAAAATGTTCACTTATTTGAGGATGGTAAAGAAGCTGTAGATCATCTTTATAGTGTTGTTGGTGAAGGGAAAGCAGTGGAAGAAGAGTACCAACTTATCATTACGGATATCGAAATGCCGCGTATGGACGGACACCACTTTACAAAGCAAGTTAAAGAGGATCCTTTGTTGCAACATCTTCCTGTCATTATTTTCTCTTCTCTTATTACGGATGACCTGAGACATAAAGGAGAAATGGTCGGAGCAAACGATCAAATTTCAAAGCCTGAAATTGTTAAACTTGTAAAAAAGATCGATCAATTAATTCTATAAAAAAAATCGGCTATAGCAGCCGATTTTTTTATGGATGTGTGCCCGACATGGGCGCAAGCTTTAGGGTTAGAGTCCCGAACGGTGAAGGTCGTTGTAGCCGTTAGCCAAGGGCAAGGGTGTCCGGGGTGACCCGGAATCTGAAGGAAGCCGGAGGCAAA
>NZ_BMIN01000033.1 GCF_014642405.1 Pontibacillus salipaludis | reverse complement strand
GGATACAGGTGTGTCAGCTTATATTAGGGGGTACCCTGGTTTCTTTTATTAAAGGGTTTTAGGTAGAGATCTAGAATGTTTTAATAAAGTGACAACGTTGGAAGAAACGAAGAAATCTTCCGGGAGGTGTTTATATGGCCATTACAATTACTATGGGGATTCAGAAGGGTGGTTGTGGTAAGTCAACAACTACAGGAATCCTAGCTTATTTAATGAGTCAGGATTATAAAGTTTTAGCAGTCGATATGGATTCTCAAGGGAATTTAACTGAATTGCTATCAGAACATGTATCAAATGATTTTGTTGGTTCTTCTGTTTTAGAAGCAATGCAGCAAGGAGATGCAAAAAAGTATATATATGAAGTATCAGACAGCATTGATCTTCTTCCAGCAAATAATTTTTTAGCGACTTTCCCACGTTGGATATATACAAGTAAAACATATAACGGTGAATATGTTCCTTTTAAGAAGAATCCCAGTTTAGCTTTAGATGAATTATTAGATCAAGTAAGGGATGAATACGATTTTATCTTGATTGACACGCCACCTTCGTTAAGTGAGCAAACAACAAATGCCTTGTGTGCTAGTGAATATGTTGTGGTTATGTATGAATGCTCTAACTGGTGCTATTCAGCTGTACCAAACTTCATGGATTCAGTTAAAGGTGCTCGAGAATTTGTTCATACAGAAACAGAAGTTATAGGTATTCTAAGAACTATGAATGATGTTCGAAGAAGTGATGCGAAGGCATTTAATGAAATAATAGAAGAAGATTACCCTGATTTAGTATTTAATACCATTATTACAAGGAAAGCTCCTATAGGAAGATTGTCATTGTATGGTTTTAAAGAAAATAAGGAGCTTAATCAGGCAATTATTCAATATAAAGATTTTTATAAGGAGTTGATTGATCGTGTCCAAAATAGATGAAATCAAGAACCGTAAAAGGCAGCAAAAACAAGTTACACCTACACAAGCGATTAGTGAAGAATTAGAACAAAATAACGTTGTTGAGAGCAACGATGAGAAAATAGAAAGAAAAAGAGTTTCTTTTGACCTTAGAACAGATTTGCATAAGCAACTGAAAATGCAATCTTTACTTGAGGAAAAGAACATTTATATTTTGATAGAAGAAGCTTTGCAAGAGTATTTAAGTAAGAAGTAAATGTAGTGACCTTGGTAGTTGCGCCGTGCATTTTGATGTTGAGAATGCACGGCGCAATTATGTTTGAATTTATAATAGTGATGCTATAAGAAATATACGAATTTAAGGGGGGGTATTTATGATTTGGAGAAAAGTGTTGTTGGCTTTGGCAGCTGTATTAATTGGAGGACTAAGCATTTATAACAGTGACATTGCAGATGAGACCTTTCAAGTTTTACCTGTATTGTTAATAGGGTATGTATTCTTGCTTTTTGTTGAGGCTCTGTTGCATGGGAAAGACCTAAAAATCGCAGATTTAAACCAAAAGTTATTAGAAGAAACAAAAGGGTTATTCTCATATTATAAAGAGTTAAAGGAGTATGATATAAAAAAAGAATACCAACGCTTTATGAAAGCTTTTGTAAGAGATCAACCCTACGTTTGCTCTGTTCAACTATACGAATATATAGTAAAAAGTACTTCACCATATAAACACAGAATTCAGTTGAACTATGTGGATGGTAATGTATCTGCTAATGAAAAGTTGAATGCTATTGTGCAGGATCATTTTGATTATAATAAGCGTGAAATTAGAGAGGTTAAAAAAGTTTATAAAGAATTGAATAATGCAGAAATGAACGACGACCACAACTCATTTGAATCGTTAAGTAAATCTTTTCAACTTCTTAACCGCTATAATAAAAAACTAAATTCATTTCATACTCATGACGATGATACTTCGTTGAAATTATCTTTGATGCAATTAATGGGTGATTTAATTGAAAAAAGAATTGATGCGGCTTTTACAGATGATCATCTTTTGTCTAATCCTCAATTAGAACAAAGGTTAATTCGCATGCGGAAGACTGGAATTGCTAGAGCTATAGTGAAGTATGAATTTTTTGAGGACCACTTAGACTACTTCTTTCGTTATAGTGGGGATGGAGATGCAAAATCTGGACGTCATTACATAGCTAGCATAAAAAAATCAAACCGAGGAAAAAATTACTTGTTTTTGATAACAGTATCTCCTGATTTGTGGTCTAATTCAGATGAAGTAAAGCAGTCCTTAAATGAGATTAAAGAGGAATTTAATTCCTTTTTAAATGAAAGTGACATAGTGTATAATAATAAATAAAGTAGGAGGGACCAGTATGAACAGGCCACAAGTTGATAAAGTAATTGAACTAGCTCACAAATATGGATACAATATGCGTCCCGGAACACCAAATTTTAAACGACCAAATGCCTCAGCAATACTGAAAGATACTCAAGAAAACCAACAGAGTAATCAGCAGAATAATCATAAAAACGTAGTTTTACGCTAAAGCAGAGCTAAGCTCTGCTTTCTTTATTTTAGATGGATCCAAGTGTGTAAGTAAAATATTTATCTCTTAGGTATAAAGGTTGGTAAAACCCCTCTCACGAACGCAACATAATGGTTATTATGTTGCGTTCGTTATCTATCCTGTATATCCGTAAACCCCTTGGGCCCCAAGGGGTTTTTGTTATGGAAGAGGAGGAAATTATGTTATAATGAAACATAATGAATAAACTGTTTCGTTTAATAAAACATATTGGAGGTTTGCGACGTGGAGAAAGAACGCCTAGGCCAGCAAAGTGTCGAACCGATCCGGGATCCGGAACTGATTCGAGACATGAAGGAGTATCTTTTACATAAAAGTTATCGGGATTATTTTTTGTTTGCGTTTGGCATTAATTCGGGACTCCGTATCAGTGACATCTTACCCTTGCGGGTGATGGATGTGCGGGAAACGGATCATCTGAGGATCCGGGAGAAAAAAACGCGGAACATACGAAAGGTCCGGATGACCGCAGCGTTACGTCAGGAGATTGAAAAGTACACGAAGGGTCTGGCAGATTCAGATTATTTGTTTCCATCCCGTAAAGGTGGACCCATTAACCGCACCAGTGCCTGGCGGATTATTAACAGGGCTGCAGAGGAATGCGGGGTTCCGGGACCTATTGGGACTCATACCCTGAGAAAAACCTTCGGGTATCACTTTTATCAGAAGACAAAAGACGTGGCGATGTTGCAGCAGATCTTTGGTCATTCCAGCCCATCCATCACGTTACGTTATATAGGGATTAATGATGATATGATGGATCAAGCTCTAGAAGAATTTGCACTTTAATTTTGAAGTTAAAGTCTTGTAACATCATTATCTAAATGATCCCGGGATCATTTAGATTCCCTATATCAAGAAAGCCCTCACTTTAATTAAAGTGAGGGCTTTTTCACACGTAGTAGTTGTGATGCTATTACTCATTTGAAGGAATAAATTGCAGGTAAACTTTAAATCCTAGATATTCCAGTTGTTTTACGTTTTCTCTTAAAGATACCATTTCCAAAATGGATAACATGTTGCTATTTGATTTTTGTTTATCTGCGTCCTTATCTATGATCGCTAAGATAATTTCTTTGCTTTGTGATTTAGATATATTTTTTAATATTCCATATTCTTCACTAGAATGATTGAAAGCATCTATTTTCTCGTTTATGTGCTGTACTACCTTTTCGTGATCGTTAATGAATGCGTGCGCTGAAACCAATGCTTGGGTTAATAAGTGACTCGTACCAGCAGCGCCTGAATGTCTTTTGACATGAATAAATTGAATTTTATGTTTGTTAAAGTACAGAACATCACAAAGTTCAATAGGAGTTGAAGTTAGACCATATTGTTTAACGGTCTGGGAATCAGGCATATAATTCGCCCGGTCTAACATAAGTACACGATTTTGGAACGCTAAATCTTCGTTGTATGCACCTTCAGAAAGTTGTTTTTTAGTACCACTTGAAACCATTTTGAAGTGTTTATCACTGTCAAAGGTTATAAACCTAATACTCTCGCTTTCTGTTGGTTTATTAATTTTATCTATATCTTTTTGTAACTTACTGTAGAATTCTTTATCTATTTCAAACCAGTTTCCCGCAACTAATATGTATTTATTTGAATTATAAGTGATTTCATAATTAATTGCTTTGTAAATTGTACAAACTTTTTCCAATGATCCTTCTTCATCAACTTTTTTAGAAATATGATTACTCTTTAACTTTTTTAAAACACCGACATGTGTTTTTTGTTGTGAGCTTAGCTGTCTCTTTAACCTTTGAAAAAAACTTAGTTCATCTATATTAAAATCAAAAGATGTTCCACTTTTATACCCTAGGCCCTCAATGAAGAAACCATAGAAGTTAGAAAGTTCAAATGTCTCATTAGGGAATATTTTCAGAGGAGATATTTGCCTCTTTGTAATATTAGCTGTGCTAATTATAGTTAGAATTTTCTTGGTTAGTCTTTTATCCAGAATCTCTTTTATTTCATCACTCACCACTGTCAAATCATCATCAATACCTAAGTTGTTTTCTCCAGCATCATAGAGGGATGCAAAGGTAGATAACCATTCATTTAAGTCTGATATAAGATCAATCTTCCCTTTAAAATTAAGACTCTCATTTCCTCCTATAGAGAATTTATCTTCAAAATCTCTATATACTCCGTGAACGTTTTTCACTATATTTTGTGAACCATACTCCAGTAACTTTTCTCGAATCAAAAAAGTAGAAGATTGCTTTTTGGTGTTAAATATCTTTCGATCAATTGATGTACTGTCAATTGAGTTTATTTCATTTATATCTAATAAACTTTTGGATATGGATAAGCCAAAGTCATGAACAATAAATTCGGAATCCAATAAGGAGGATCCGTGACCAAAGGTAAGAGCGAAAGTTTTCTTACTTTGTCCCTTTATTGTAAGGAAAACAATTGCCTTATGAGTTTTCTTAGGTGCAATTTTTAGGCTTTTCTTAGAAGATAAGGTGTTTAAGTAATCAACCCATTCTGGCATAGGAAGTTTATCTTCATAAACGAAAATAATCCCTTTTTCTACGATTGAAGACATTTGTCTTTTGTTAATGTAGTGAGTTTGTATTTTATCTTGATACTCTTCTCTTAAATACTTTTTGAAATTGGTTTTATTTTGGTTCATAAGATATATAGTTAAATTTTTATTCTTTGCCAAAATAATTCCTCCTAATAGTATGTAAAATCCCTATATATCAATGAAGTTAAGGATTTTTTATGTTTCCAAATAATTTTTTCGTGAAAAAATATAGTGATCCCTTTCAAATATACACTTTTTTTTCAATATGAAGTAATAGAGCCCCTTTTGAATCCCCTTATACAAAGTATAAGGGGATTCAAAAGGGGCTCTATGTCATCCATATTTTTTAAATGCTCATTACCTTAACAAGTTGTTAAAATGCTTTCGAGGGGGTGTGTGCGTGTGTTGGAGTTTGATTAATGGTAAGGCTGCCGAGTCCGGAAAACAATCTCAGAAGGCCTTTAAATGGCTTTAAATTCCATCCTTCTGTTGAAGATCATCTTAATAGAAGAACTCAAATCTTGAGAAAGTATTTGGCTGCTATTTTTATCAGAAAACAAGAGGCGTGGTGATAGTTTTCAAGATCTTATCTTTACTATTACGCGCTTATATCTATCCCGTGATGGTTTAAATGTGTTTTTAAAATATCTACAATATTTCCAATTGAGAAATAAGGGATTCTAAGTAAAGGTATTTTTGTCCTTTTGGCAAAATTATCTTTTATTGAATCATTCTCCACTTGAGACATGTATGCCTCGTCTCCGCCAAAGTAATCAACTGGTTTGAAGTGTTGTTCACCATCAAATTCTATAAGCATTAGTAAATTACGTTTATTCTGAGTATCAAACACAGCAAAATCAAAGCGTAAGGGTCTCTGATTTTTACAATCAGAGTCTTTGTATTCTTCAATAAAAGGAATGTTATTGAATTTAAGAAAATCGCGAATTAATCTTTGACCTTTTGAATCTTGTGAGTTGCTATGACATGTAGGGCAGCGACGGTTCCTCAAAAAGTTGTCTGGAGTAACTAGATATACTTCTTTACAAGTGGAGTGTTGTACTCTTATTAAGGTTTTTGCATCTACATATTCATCCAAAAATGTATACAGAGTCCCTACTAGTTCTTTAACTTCTGTTTTAAACATTTCGTTGGTTTTAGATACTTTCTTGTTGCAGTATTTACAATAAGATTTTTGATCTAAAAAATGCCTTGGACGGACAGGGAATATGTTTCCGCAAACGTGATGTTTAATAACTATATTTTCATGTCTCCCTTTATACTCATCCAATACTTCAAATTCTGATCCATATAGAAAGTTCACTTCATTAATAAAGTCATTCGTATTTCTTTTCCATTTATCAGAACAATAACGACATCTTCCTATAACTTTGCCTCTAGTCGGCTGAAGAAAAGAATCCGGTGTAGTTTCAATTACACGGCCACACCTCTTATGAAATAGCTTAATAGGGTCTTTAGCTGATATATAAGGGCTCTCTATTGAATATTCATTTCCTTCTAGTTCTGAAACTCTTTTTTGAAAGTTGTATGAAGCTGCTATTCGAGCTTTTTCCCGATTTTCTCTAGCTTTACAGCTCCTGCAGTCATATTTATAGGTGAGCAGATCCCTTGGAGATTTCGCCAGTATCCTCCCACACTTTTTGTGTAGTACACTAATCTTTTTATTGTGCCCTTGATACGTTTCAAGAGGAATGAAATCATCTCCCCATACCTCTTTTAATTCATCTATAAATTGTTTATTAGTTTTTTTGTTCATTTAAGACACACCCTTTTTCAACAGTATGTCCAGGTGATTGCTATTTATATTCTATTGTTCTAAGAAACTTAAAACTTATCTTGATTTATATGCAACCGAATTGGAATGAACAAATATGATGTGGTAAAGTAATAGCATGTTATCTATTCTTTTTTATTTTGATTGCGACCTTTTAAAGGTCAGCGGGTAGCTTTTATTAATTAAAGGTGGTCTATGGACCAAGTCTATGTAGGGGAGTAGTCTGTCTACTTTCAGTAACAATCGGCTTGCTGCGATAGGTCACCTTTTTTGTATGTCAAAAAATCCTCTTATTGGAGGATAAACAGTATTAAAGCTATCTATGTAGAGGCTGTGGCATGCAAAATAATCACTGAGATGTGCTAAACACATCAGGAAGAAAGTAATGAACAATAAGTTATGATGTTTTTGCCAGCAGAACGCCTTAAGCGATTAACCTGCTTTTATTAGGTAAGAACATTATGACAAGAGGGAATCCATCGAAACGCTATTGAGCGTAAGAATGGGTTCCCTTTTTTTGTTGCATTGATGACAGCTGTTTTGCTTAGCGTGTGAGGCAGGTCATCAGTCTAGAGGTAAGACTCTATAAAATCCATGGCGCTTGTTTTAATCCGACTTCCTACTGTGTGATATTGCAAATCATGGGGTGTAAAACACCTTCTTACTATGTGACATGCTTTGTGATAGGTCGGATATAAAGAACGAATCTGCATTCGTTGTAGATGAACATCATCAACTTCTTACTATGTGATACCAATTGGATTTGGGGCTGTATAGCCTTCTTATTATGTGACAGATCGATTGGTAGGTTGGACCGGTATTCCAGCAAGGCCGGTAAAGAAAAGCTTGCTTTGATATAGATGGATAGTGAACAGAACAGATTCAGAATACAGAGGCTCAATAATAGGCTCGCCTCTTAAAATGTAGAGCGGAGGTTTGAATGCTGCACTTTGAAAACAGCATATAAAAAAGGCCAAGAGCAACGCCCACCTTATGTCAGTACGCTTGCAAAAGCGTACTGACATAAGGTGGCGTTGCGAGCGAGCGAAGCGAGCGAGCCGAATTTTTGGGAGGAATTTTTTGGGGAAACGTGGCAAATCAAGCATCGTTCACCAGGTGAAATCAGCTTTAAAAGAAATCGATCAGATTGGCCTTAGCAAAAGAACAGCAAGAATCAATGATTCTCACGGTATTCATTCTATAAAACAAAAAGATAACACCATGTCAGATTGCCAGAACTTTGTGAAGTGGGTTAAACAGCAAGGCGTAACAAAGCTTTACCAGTTGAAAGAGGATCATTACAGATCCTATTTGGATCACCTCAAGAAAGAAAAGAGATCAATTGGCCACCAACGTAATGTAGAAACGTCTCTAAGACACTTGCAGAAAGCAATGAACGTACGTTCAAGCCGATTTGGACGTGAACAGGTGGTTTGGGTCCCAAATAAGCGAATAACAGACTGGAGGGAGCTTGAACCACCGAAAAACAGGTCCTATACAGTAGAAGAATATAAGTTGATCCGGGAGAACGTTCCTGAAAACTCGCGACGAGCTGTAGATTTGATGAGGAACTTAGGGCTACGAGTGCGAGAGGCGTGTAATGTGAAAAAAGAGCATTTTGAGCCTTCGCGCAATGGGGAAGGATGGCAGCTAAATATAAAAAACGGAAAAGGAGTGACGAAAGGAGGCAGATTTAGAAAAACACCTATACCAAAGCATTTTGAGCGACAGCTGCAGCAGATGTTAAAGAATAAAGGACCTGAAGATCGACTCGTAACCGTGAGTACGGATACGGTGCGAAGAGCTGTAAATGAAGCTTGCAGGAAGGCCTCTATTTCTCAAAATGGAAGAGGTACTCACGGATTTCGCCATGCTTACTCACGCGAACGTTTGGAAGAGCTTTTTGTCCAAAGAGGGATCGGAAGGGAGGGACCTAAAATGATCGCAAGAATCATGTACAACAAAGAGCAAGGCAGGAATGCCTGGTATGGCATCAATACAGGCCATGATAAAGAGCTATACGGCCAAGTTAAAAATTGTATAGATCAGGTCCATAGTGAAATAGGACATGGGAAAGACCGATGGGATTTAGCATCTATTTATTTGAAAGATTAAAAGGGGGATATACATGATTACAGTAAAAAATTGCATACGCCAGGGACATAGCAAGAAACGTCACTATTTTGTGTTTGTAGTAGAGGAGATTGCAAGGAACATAGAGATCCACTATGTTCTTAATTACATCAAAGACGTTATCATGCCGCAAGTGCAAGAGGGGTATTCTTATGAGTCTTGTACCTATAGCAATAGGTATGATGGTTGGTTGATTCAAGTGTCTAAGCACATGGATAAAGATATGGGATAAGAGATGGTACTGAAATAAAAGGAGAAGCATCTTAGTAGAAGGGACCACTATGATTCTATTAAAAATTGGTCAAACGTAGCAGGATGGGGGATAAAATGGTAGAATTAGTCGTATAAACGAGAAAAACTCCCTCTGCTTTGGCCGGCGTGGGAGCTTCTCATACTAGAACGGGACCGTATCCGGGGACACGTTTACCCTTTTCTCATTCAATTATGTCGTTATTATACCATGAGATTATGGTCCCTTCCACTATGGAAGGAGAATTTTTTATGGAAAGTAGTGCTTTGGATCAAGCAAAATACCATGCTTGGTTTCAACATCGAGATTCTGATGGATGGATTACAGTTGCTAGCAAAGGTAAAGATTCTGGATTTAAACAATGGCATTATAAACCTCAGGATCTAGCAGATGAATTGACTAAGTCTTTAGGAGAAGATGTGTATTTTAGCCAAAATACATTCTTTAAACCAGCTCGCAAGATAGAAAACATTAGACAACTTCGATCACTGTACATTGATTTGGATTTCTATATATTAAATTATCAGCCATCGTGGGTGTTGGCGAATTTGGAACATGAATTTTATAAGAAAACTGTACCGGAGCCAAATATAATCATATTTAGTGGTAGAGGTGTGGTTCTAATTTGGCTTATTGAGCCTGTTCCTTCTATGGCTCTACCCTTATGGCAAGCAGTTCAAGATTACCTTTTAAAAGAGCTAGAAGGATTAGGGGGAGACCCAAAGGCTACAGACGCAGCAAGGGTGTTTAGAATTGCTGGATCTATTAATTCGAAGAATGGTGCAGAGGTTCATGCTCAATTTCGTCATGATTACCGGTACGAATTAAGGCAACTACAGTTTGATTATTTACCAGAATTAGAGCCCGAAATAAAGCCACCTAAGAAAAAGAAAAGGGGGCGTAAAAATAAAGTCGCTCAGCTTTTTAATACATATACGCTTCATGGTGCTCGATTAAAAGATGTGGTTACTCTTGTGAATTTAAGAAATTACGAAGTTACAGGGTATAGAGAGATACTTTGTTTTTTGTATCGCTACTGGTCATGCTGTTTTACTAAGGATCCTACAAAAGCTTTAAACGATACC
Organism: Pontibacillus salipaludis; assembly: GCF_014642405.1. GTDB lineage: Bacteria > Bacillota > Bacilli > Bacillales > BH030062 > Pontibacillus > Pontibacillus salipaludis. The sequence goes on along the minus strand of NZ_BMIN01000033.1, from coordinate 2,725 downwards.
ATTACGTTTAATTTAGAATTCACTGAGCCTTTACCTTGCCATGAAGTAGAAAGGGCAACTAAGAGTGCCGAAAAAGCTTGGGAAGCACGTAGTAATAAAGAAGCTAATCGAATTGCGCAAGAAAAAGGATACCCTGGGGCTGGCTACAATATAACCAATAAAAAATTAATCTCCTGGCTTGGAATTACGGGGGAAGAGCAATATCATTTAAAAACTATTATTGATACTAATGAAAAGAAAAGGAGAAATAAGGAGTACCAAAAGAAAAAGCGACGAGATAATGGAGTGTTAGATCGTAAAGAATATCTTGATTTGGAGAATGAAAAAACGCAGATGAGACTAAAAGAACTGTTGAGTATTTTAAACTCTAGTCCAGAGATGAAAAACAGAGATATAGCAAAAAAATTAGGCATCTCAATCTCCTACGTTAAGAAGTTGAAGGCTAAAGTTAAATAGCATACCTATTTTAATGAACTAAGGGTGCTTCTACTCAATTGGAGGGGCACCCAAATGTATTCGAACATTAAACAACGTTGGAAGAAACGAAGAAATATTCTTACATGAGGATGCAGGGGTATCAGCTAATATTAGGTGGATACTGGAATAATAAACATTTATTTTCAGGTTTGGGGAGGGTTTCAAACGAACTCTTTTTATTTCTTCAGGGTAATATCTTTTCTTATCAAAAGAAAAACACCCTCTGAGTCGATAATTGTATATACGACTCAGAGGGTGTTTTATCTGTTTTTATATTAGAGGATTACTCTAATATATGGCTTAGGTTTCAAATGGAAATCTAATAGGGTTGCATCCATTAATATGGCAGTATGTAACCTGTATCCCAATTCAAGTCTGCGTATATAGGTGTGTCACCTACTTTTACTCCAAAAAGATATCCTGTAACTACTATGTCAGCCTTTTGATTTAAATTAGAGTATGAGTAACCTGGATTCTCTACTTTCGCAGAATAACTTTCTGAAGTTATTGAGTAATTAACGCCATCTACAAGAGAATCAGATACTGAAGCGCTTGATCCGTATGCTTGCTCCCATGCCTCACGAGCTGGAGTTGAAGAATATGAAGCAGTTTGATTATAAGTGACTCTGTATGAATTACCCTGCAATGTTGTTCGACTTACCGTTTTTGTACCTGTTGCCTCTGACGTGGCTTGCATCACAAGGTTATTGCCATCAAGTTTATTGACACTTAAATCATCAGATGAACTTGTAGAAGAGAATTCAACATTTACCTCTTCAGGTGCTTGTTGCATATTTGTTACAGCCTCTTCAATTTCACCAACTGTAACTTCTGGAGTTGATTCTACCTTTTTTTCTATTTCTGCATCGTTATAATTACTAGCATCAACATTCAAATATTCTAAGACCTGATGAACATTGTCTGTGGTAACCACAGTTTCCGATGACAAGTTAGCTGCTGAGACAGTGTTAATTGGCATAATTGCCGCAAAGGAAACCGCAACCAAGAAACTTAAATACATGAATTTTTTTAACATAAAACCTCTCCTTTTTCTTTTTTAAAAAACCCATCCAGTAAACTAACATATATTAGTAGATTTTTTATACACCTTTTGGAAAATTACCACTTTTCACCCAAAAATTTTATTAAATAGAATAAATTTCTGGTATAAATTTACTACCTAAATTTTATTGACGCCACAAAGTCTCATGGTATCTGAAACTCTCACCTATAGGCACAATAAAGTGAGTAATGGATAAGGCTATTAATGACTGCCTCCGTTAGTTTAAGGCCCCCATAAATGTAATTACAATGGCCCAACTTCAATTTCGTCGTGATGAGACTCTCCATGTCACTAAAGTCGATTGAGATTCATTTCTTCAATGTCACAGACGGAAAATGTTCTCTTATTTGAAAAAAATACAAATTATTCGATATAATCTCCTTATTGTTTAAATATAAGATATCCACCTATAATGAATAAGGAATACGTATCCATTATTGGTGAAATAAAACAAAATTTTTAATACAAAGGCTTTGTTGCTGTATAATGACATGAAATTTTTCTATATATCTGAAAAGAATATTTTATATGTAGGACGTATTTACGTTATCTTTAATAAAGCTAAATTAAAATGGGAGGGTAATAACTCATGAAAAGGTTTGTATTTATAGCCATAATTCTATTCGCTGGTATTTATTCGTTGGTGGTATTTAACATCAACAGTGATGAAACAATATACATTAAAATGCAAGATAATGTTGAGGAGACTACTAGTGAAGACAATAATTCCAACGAAAATATGACTGAAAAGTTGGCTGCAGAGAAATTGTTTAGATACTTGCAAGAGGAAAAGGAAAATCAAGCCTCTAACGGTTTTGAGGTTCACTTAGAAGAAAAAGAACAAGAAGAAGATAAATATATTATGAAAGCATATAGCTTAGTTGGAGAAGGTGAATCCCAATCTAAAGAAAATATAGGTTTGTACTCTGTAAGTAAAAGTAATGGTGAAATAACTTCACTTAATTAAAAGAGTCACTCTTATAGGAAAAGCTCGCATCTGGTTCAGATGCGAGCTTTTCTTTGCATTGAAGCTGTTATTGAAGGATGGAGGCCCCTGTTTTCTTTTATTAAAGGGTTTTAGGTAGAGATCTAGAATGTTTTAATAAAGTGACAACGTTGGAAGAAACGAAGAAATCTTCCGGGAGGGGGATACAGGTGTGTCAGCTTATATTAGGGGGTACCCTG
>NZ_BMIN01000032.1 GCF_014642405.1 Pontibacillus salipaludis | reverse complement strand
TTTGCCTCCGGCTTCCTTCAGATTCCGGGTCACCCCGGACACCCTTGCCCTTGGCTAACGGCTACAACGACCTTCACCGTTCGGGACTCTAACCCTAAAGCTTGCGCCCATGTCGGGCACACATCTAATAAATAATGGCATTGACCATTATTTAAAGAGACACCAATCCGTGCTTTTCTTAGCATGCATAACTAAATAGTCACAATACCAAAAAGGAGTAGAACACTATGTAGTTTCTTGAGTTATAAAATGTAATCTCTCTCCCAAGAAGATCTATGGAACCGGAAATATTTGGAATATAAAGTCAATGTTGTAGCAAGACAAAAACAAGAAGAAATCTTTTTCGATCCAAGGCAACATGTATGGAAAGGTTTCGCCTCACGATGAAACTATTTCACAAGTTACTTAAAGCTACCAAATTTGCTTATCAATATGAAAAGGGCCCTTACTTATAAGTAAGGGCCCTTTTCATATTATACAATCATATCAGATTCTTATAGTTTCTATAGTGTTCAATCTCTTGTTGGACCATGTTGTATAGGAAATCCTTCTTTTGTAATTCGAATACATTCAAAGCCTTACCCCAGTATTGAATACCTTCATTCTCTCTACCAAGACTAATATAGTTCCTTCCTACCTGATAATGCAGCTCTCCTAAAAGGAACATATCTTCCTCTTTAATACAATAATCTATGGCCTCATCACAAAAATTAACAGACTCTATGTGCTCTTCCAGATCAGTAAGAGCCTTAGATAAATTGTACAGAATTTTAATATACAATCGTGGTTCTCTAAATTCTGAAAAAGTGACAGCTATCTCTCGACTATGTTGTAAGTATTCCTTTGCTTGATAAGGCTTCTTGGCATTACGGTATAAAACCCCTAAACTATTCAATACGTTCATATCTAATGCTGTGTGTAAATCACTTAATCGATTTCTGGACAAGCAATTATTCAATACATCTATAGCTTCGTTTAGTTTTTGTTCTTTATGAAACAGAGCTATTCCTTTATGCCAGTCTAAATACTTCTTGTTTGTACCACTTTTAAACGCAGGCACGTCTTTTTCACTTACCACGATAGTTTGAATCAAGTCATAGTTTCGCTCTCGCCTTGCTATATTCAACTGGTGTTTTACCTCGTCTACGTAATCACCTCGGTGGGTTAGGTGATCATCTTTAAAATAACTAATACGAACACCTAACTTTTGTGCTAGTCGGGAGAGGATTTGGTAGGATGGAAGGTTATTATTGTTCTCGATCCTACTTATTTCAGATTGGGTACAAATACCTTTTGCTAACGCTTCTTGAGAGATTTGTAACTTTTTGCGTAAGGACTTCAGTTTCTCGCCTAATGTCTCCTCCATATTGCCCTCCAAGATTATGATTATTTTCATATTCTTTTCAAATATTCCTATTATGTATAGTAGAACCGATAATTATTGACTGTTTTGATTTATAGGCCTTATTTAACGCGATGGTTATACTATTTATATTACATTATAATACAAATAAGCAGTACCAGTTAACGCAAAATTAGAGAGCCGGAGGAAGATGAACGATGAAAAAAATCTTATCTATTATGGTAGTTTTCAGTTTTTATGCTGGGATAATTGTTTCTGCCTCATCCATGACTCAACCTATGCAGTCAGCTAATGATGGAGAATATCACACTCAGGATCTTCCTGACCAACATTAAGCCAATTAATAAAAGACATCATTTTTAAGTAAGCATAAGACAACCTCCACCTATAAATATAGGAACTGTTTTATGCTTTTTTTGTTTGATTTGGGATATGATGTTTTTTAGATAATCATTCTAACTTAAGCAGACGCTGACAGAGACTACGGTTTCTTTAAATGCATTGTTTTTATTAGTCCTACAAATTGGTGTTTTAATTTTTTGGGGTGAGGTTGGGGGGGGATTCTTCCAAAAGCAATTAACTAAATGGTTGCCAATCATACCAACGTTGATTTTAATATCTTTCTTATTTTCAGTGGGCATTCTTGCAGTAGTCATTTACGAGATAAACTATTGCGCTAATAGGGATGAAGGTTTGGGCGTTGACCTTTTCAATTTCATCACGGTGAAGCGAGGGGAAGGTTCGGGACCAGTAAAAAGTCAAATAATCATAATGAAGAAGCAAATCACCTACTGTATATAGATGGTTTGCTTCTTTTTATATCTGTATTTTGAGGTAAGTGTGCGGCACTTTAATAAAATAAGTACTTTTTCACTGGTCCCGAAACCGTCCCTGCGCTTCCTACCTTGAATGCTAAGAACCTTAACTAATTTAATAAGCACAAATACCCCATTTCAATAAAATTAGTGCAATACTTTTCTCCTAACATCCCAATCGCAAATTACATAAACCAAAAAAAATGGTATTATAATCCATAAAAGTAGGTTGTGCCCCTAACCTATCTATACACCATTTTTTCTTAAGAGTAAGAATTATAGCAATTATTTTGCTAAACTTAACACATTATCTATTTTATTGGAGGTTTTTCATGAATTTAGTCCAGTTAGGTTGGAATGATAGCATAGACACATCCTTCAAAGAGTATGAAAGCGAAGGCTATGCTATAGGTAGAATATCTAAAGGTTATAAAAATACATATAAAGTCATAACAAAGGAACAAGAGTTATCTGCAGAAGTGTCAGGCAAGTTCATCCATAACGCTTCAAATAAAAAAGACTTTCCTTCTGTAGGTGATTGGGTAGTTCTCACTTTACAAGTTGAAGAAGGGAAAGCAATGATTCATAAGGTACTACATCGTTTTAGTAAATTCTCTCGCAAAGAGCCCGGCCAAGGATCAGACGAACAAATTGTAGCCACAAATATAAATACTGTTTTTTTAGTTATATCTTTAAATAAAGACTTTAATCTAAGAAGAATTGAGCGTTACCTTATTACGGCTTGGGAAAGTGGAGCGAAGCCGGTAATAGTTCTAAGTAAAAGTGATATTTGTGAAGAAATATATGAAAAAATAATTGAAGTTGAATCAGTTGCCATCGGAGTTCCTATATATACTGTCAGTGCCCATAAAGGGGAAGGAATGGATAATCTCAAAAAGTATTGTATAGATGGAGAAACTATTGCACTATTAGGATCTTCCGGGTCTGGGAAGTCTACAATCTGTAATTATTTATATGGTAGTTATAAACAAAAGGTAAGCGCTATAAGAACAGGCGATGAAAAAGGGAAACATACTACTACAAATAGAGAAATGCTAATGCTCCCAGAAGGTGGGATTTTAATTGATACTCCAGGAATGAGGGAATTACAATTATGGGACGTAAATCAAAGTATTAATAAGAGCTTTTCTGATATAGAACAGTTTGCAACTCAATGTTTATTCAGGGATTGCCAACACGATAACGAGCCTTCCTGTGCGGTTAAAGCTGCCATTGATCAAGGAGAATTGGAATTGGACCGATTCAATAACTATGTGAAATTTCAAAGGGAACTGGCATATTTAGAAAGGAAAAATGATAAGAAAAGTCAAATGGAAGAAAAAAAGAGACACAAAAAAATTGGAGGGGACCGAACACGATTTAATAGAAAATAAGAAAATAAACGCATTAAAGGGGGAAGAATACCAGAGTGTATATAGCAGAAAAGATCAGACAGTTAAGAATACATAAAGGTATGAATCAATCGGAATTTGTTAATGGGATCTGTTCAATTACTTATTTAAGCAGAATAGAAAACGGGAAGATCCCACCTTCAAAATCATTTTTAAGTAAGATCTCTAAGAAATTAGATATAGATGTTGAATACCTCACTACAAATGATGTGACGAATTTCAAATCAACGATTCTTGAAATTATTAAGAGATATAAATCTAATAATAGTTTATCGGAAAAGGAATTAGCACTACTAGAAATTCACGCTACAGAAGCTCATCCCCCAGATACATTAATAGAAGTATATGGTGTGTTGCTACACTATTATGTGAATAAACAAGAATTAGAGAAAGCTAACAAAATATATACGAACTCTTTAGAGTTACTTCCTAGTCATATTCATTCACTTTATCCGGATAAGTCGATATATTATTACATCTCATGTGGCAGTTACTTGTACTATAAGCAAGATTTCAATGGGGCTAGTAAATTTTATTTAAAAGCAAATCAATTGCTAATAGATGATGAAAGCTCTCTTCGAGCTAATTTATACTACAATATAAGTCTTGTTCAGCAAAGGATGAACAAGAAACAAGACGTAAGTAGAAGTTACGCATTTAAAGCACATGATATATATATAAAGCTAAATCAAAAACAAAATATAATAGCCGTATTAATAACAATTGGTGTTCAATATCATTTAGATGCACTGTATGAAGAGTCAAAGTTATATTTAGAGAAAGCCGAGCAATTAGTTGACCAAAATGCAGAAGAAGTAATTATTGGCATGATCAAATATAATTATGGGCGTGTTTATCAAGGGTTAGGTGAATATAAGAAGGCAATACGTAGCTTTGAAGATAGTTTACAGATACACGAAGGGAATGATAGAGAAAGGATCTATTCATTAAGGGGATTAATAGAGGTCTATACTGAATTAAAAGAGTGGAATCAAGTAAACCTACATTTATTAGAGGCAATTGAAATTCTTCAAAAATGTGATATGACTTCAGTATATATTGATATTCACTCACTAGCAGCTAATTTATATAAGGTTCGTAAAGATGATTTTAACTATGAGAAAGAAATGAAAAATATCATAGCGACTTCTCTTGATAACAAGCTATACGTTAAAGCCTCAAAGTATTCAAGACAAATTGGGAACCATTATCATGAGGTAAATGCGTATAAAATGGCAGCTAAGTATTATCGTATGTCCCTTGAAAACCTGGACAAGATACTTGAACAAGAAGAAAACCATAGTAAATAATTCCAGCAATTATAAGGTAAAATAAGAGGAACAATGTTGAAAATTTTACCCCTAATACTTTACTCTTATACCCTTTACACTAATATTAGAAACATCAATTAAGGAGTTGCTTAAATTTGTTCAAAAAAATATTATTAAGTTTATCACTGTTTGTAGTTTTAAATCTGGGCTCTCAATTTAATGGATTATTTATTGATAAACCTGATCATAGTCCCAAACAATATGAAGTGACTTCAGATGAATCTCAACCAGGCCCTCGCACAATGGGAATTGAATTAACATCCTAAGCTACCACCATTTATTCTAAAAGCTCCCTAGACGTAAATTACTATTTACGTCTAGGGAGCTTTTTGTATGAGATGTAATAGCTATAAGAAGCCCCCCATATTAATTAAAAATCAAACAAGGGTAAAATTTCTAACTCAATTTTTATATAAAACATGATCTTTGCTATTAATAATTTTACCTCTTCAATTTAACAACTTGATTGAAATATAGTTAATACAGATACAAAAGAGAGCGAACGAAAGGAGGATTGGATGAATCAATCGCAATTTACTATTTCGTCTAATGAAATAAGAAACTTCAATTTATATAAAGAAGACATAAATAGCAGTTCTAAATGTATCCCATTCCATATATTTAAGGATTTTAAACTTTCTAATGATTTAACTAACCGCGTAACAATGAACCCTATTATTTCACTAGATACATTTATGCAAATCATTTATGAAACTTATAAGGATATTCGATTGCAGGATGCAGTATTAATTCCAACTGTAATTGTCCTCCATGAAGGGAGTTTGATAGGAGTTACTCAACCAGGTATTTATCATATCAATTTCCATATTGAAGCTGTCGTTCCTGTAAAAGACATACACCAAATGGAGTGGTCTTATCTAAAAAAAATTTCAAGATCTAGTGTAGCAATTGGTTATTTCATTCATGTAGATAACCAAGATATTGATGACCCTTCTTCAAGGGAGATCGTTATAGAAAAGAGAAAAGAAATCATAAATGAAATGAGAGAAAAAATAAAGTTGCATGGAAATTTAGAGGATGAAGTCACTATCTATCCCATCGACAGCTCAACTACTGGCTTAAGCTGTATTCAATGGATTAAAAGACAATATACCAATGACTTCCCTGAATGGAGGGGTGAAGAGTGAGAACCAATGAAATGAAAGAACTATTAGACTTAACAGGGTCAATTGGGAAAGTATACGGCTCAGAAAACACTTCCCTATTCCTATATTCTTTAATTAAGCGCCAGAAACCTAATTGCATTGTAGAACTTGGTACTGGTATGGGGCTGTCTTCTCTATGGATGGGCCTTGGCCAAAAAGAAAACGGACACGGTGAGTTATACACAATTGATAATGGCCAAGAAGCCAATCTTTTGACAGAAGATATAGAGAAAATATTTCCTCAATTAAAAGGGGAAGATCCTGAGAAGTCTTACGAGCAATACATGAATCTAATATTCGAATCTTACTCATTAACAAACCAGATCAATTTTATGAAAAAAGATATTAACCTAGCTTCTCAGCACATGCTCATGGATCACGAATTGCAAATGGTGGATAAATCTATAGATGTATTGTTTGCTGATACTTCCTACGGACCATATGATGCCTTAAATATTATGAGGCAATTTTTACCCTACATGAGTGAGTATTCTTCTATTTTAATAGATAGTGCATCTACTCATTTACCCACTTATTTAACGCTTGAAAAGATGATCGACGATTTAAACCGGAGCAAAATTCCCCAGCACTTTCTTAGCATAAAAGACCCTAAAGCTAGATGGAATTTATTTCAGCTCGTCTCTCAACGCACCTTTAAATTAGTCCATTTAAATGAGAAAGAAAAACGGAAGCAAAATAGTACTGCTTGGATCATCATTGAACCTAATGAGTATATTCCTCAACCTGATGTAGCTACTCATTAAAGGGCATGAAATAAACCAAAAATTGAAGGCCACAGTGAAATTAGAAAAAAGGAGGTGCTCATCTTGGCTGAAATTAAAAAGAACGAAACAAAAGTTTCTTTAGAGGATCTTGATATCCGCCTATCTGAATTACGTGATGAAGAGCTTGCTGCTGGTCCAGTTAACCACGTAGGCCATTAATACTCTATACATAATTTAAAAAGGAGGTGCTCATCTTGGCTGAAATTAAAAAGAATGAAACAAAAGTTTCTTTAGAAGATCTTGATATCCGCCTATCTGAACTACGTGATGAAGAGCTTGCTGCTGGTCCAGTTAACCACGTAGGCCATTAATTCTCTATACATTATTTAAAAAGGAGGTGCTCATCTTGGCTGAAATTAAAAAGAACGAAACAAAAGTTTCTTTAGAGGATCTTGATATCCGCCTATCTGAACTACGTGACGAAGAGCTTGCTGCTGGTCCAGTTAACCACGTAGGCCATTAATAGAATATAGGTCAGACGCTGTGGCCTTGAATTTTTGGTTTATTAACAATATATAGGAGGTTCGCAATTGATTTCTTTCAAAGAGTTAGAATTAGACACAAATAACTTCCAGATTCCTGCATCATATATACGCAATACAAATTTAGATTTCTCAGCTGTTTATGAAGCACCGTCTAAAACACTAGAAGAAATGTCATCACAAAAGCTTTCAAATGATTCTTATAAAAAGAGCTTACGAATCTATGTAGATGGCGAAGCAAGAGAGGATTTAACGGAGTATATATTAAACAATCCCCCCTCCTCTTTTTCTGAGTTAGAAAAATGGGGAGAAGAGAAATTTAAAGATCAAGATTTCTTAGTAATCTTAAATAGAGTTGAAAAGTGGAATGATTCTATTGTCACATGGTGTGATGATTTGTTTAAAGATGCTAAAGGACAGATTAATGATGAGCTACTCCATCTAGAAGTTACATATTTCATTGGAAACACTACTTATACCCCTTTTGGAGTGCACATTGATGAGATTTCTGATGCTCTTCACTTAAATCTTGGACCACACAATAGGTACATGTACCTTTGGGATCCTGAGGTTTATAAGAAGTTACGAGGCTCTTCGCTCCCTTTAACTAACCCGGATAATAATTTCCTAGCTCATTCAAATCGTCATCTAATACAGCCAGATAACTGGTTTTTCCTACCTGCTAGTAAATACTATCATATTGGGGAAAATAACGATTTCACTGTTTCTTTAGCCATTGCTTTAATTAAGTATGATGAAGATACCCTCCTACAAAAAATCTGCTCAAGTAATAAACAAGAATCTAACATAGATTTATCAATCATAGTAAAGAGGGTATTAGAAGAAGAATTTCATAGAGAAGATGGAATTATACCATTGAGAGAAATTAGTCAATCAACAGAGGATCAAATTAAAGAAGTTACTAAATATATCTTAAGAATCAGAAGTAATTTAGGATTTAGAGTTCCTACCAATACTAATACAAATGACGCTTCAGTACTTTCGAACTGGGAATACAACTCTTATTCCATTAATCAACCTTTTAAAATATTAACATTAGAAACTGATGAAGAAATAAATCTTTTTGCAAGAGGTAATACGATTAGTCTGATTAAAAATAATTCAGTGATAGAAATAGTACGCCAGTTAAACTTAGGTAAGAACATTAATGCAGCTTATCTAAGAGAGCAATTTGGAGATTACCTAAGTGAGAAATCCTTCTATTCTATTATAAGTAATTTATACAAATGCGGCGTTATTCAAGTACATGAATTAGATGAAAATAAAAGCTTTTCTGCATAAAGATATTCGGCATTTACTAAATTAATAACTATCTGAGGTGAATATGATGACAACTGCTAATATAGCGAACGCTAACCTTGTATTTGATGTGAATTGGATGGATCGTTTATTAAAGGCTACAAATGACCTTAAGGATTATGCATTAATACCTAACATGCTTCATGACAGCGAGTATATCTCAAATGAATTAAGGGCTGCTATTTCAAACATAAGCGATGAAAAAGAAAAAGCTATTTTAAGGATGTTTGTTGATAATGGACAACGTTATGATTTACAAGACAAGTTACAAAATACTCCGTACAACCCTGAAGTAAATCTTGACTCTTGGTTACAAGAAAGCATTGGCTATAAGAATTATTGCTTTACGTTTAACGGTATCATTAAATGGAATAATCATTTACACACTCAGCTGACCAAGGAAGTTGTTAGGCCAATTATAGACTCAGTCGGTGTTCCATTAGCTGGGCTTGATACATACGCATTCTTTGCTAATTCGGGTTATACTCCATTCGGAATTCACGAAGACCCTGATCACTCCCTTATATTTCATTTGGGTCCGAATGAGAAACATGTGTGGATTTGGAAGAATGAAGATTACCTAAAGTTAACCGGCAGTAATGATAGAAGATTTGATCCTGAGAATCTCAAAGAATACGCTGACCATTACGCACTTAAACCAGGTGACTGTCTCTTCATTCCTAAAGGAGATTTTCATGTCTTTCAAAATGTAGGATATTCTGCATTTCTGGGCTTTATCTTATATCCGTCTACCGCCAAAACCGTCGGTAACGAAGGGATAAATATGCTAACGCGATTTAATGGAAACAACGATGAATACTTCGTAGATGAAAGCCAATTAAAATCTAAAATCGATCAACAAATTGAACAGATTACTAAATCGCATGAACATGATGTAGATGGAGGGTTAAAGAAAGGTTCGTACTTCTATCACCTCTTGTTGAAAAGTAACGGATATGCTATCCATAAACCTCTTCTAAATAAAATTAATCCAGAAACTTTAAGTAATAAAACAATCATTAATACTTCTGTCTTCCCTATCCTTTATGAAATTGACAACGGGGAGATCACAATTTTTGTAAGAGGTAGGATGATGCAGTTAAAAAACTTACCTGGTATTGTAGAAACGATAAATACAATTAATGAATACCGCGAAGGAAGTTATTGGGATTTAATTGATAACCTAAAAGAGCTTACTTCACTTGAAGTGTCCAAGTTTTTAGTAGACTCTATCATCCAATACAGAGGACTCAAAGTAGAGGAGAATAATGACAATGAATAATATTGCCATCTCAAACTTGATGGAAGAAACAAAAAATCTCACTAAACCAAAAGTATGGAAGTATTATATTAATAGAAATCTTAAAGACTATAGCAAAATGTTCACAGAAGTTATTGCTACGGTGCAACAGCAAAAGAATACACCACCTCTTAATATCAATGTAAATGATGCGATCAAACCCTGGTTAAAAAATAAAATAAATGATCATAACGTTAAAGATTTTCAACACTTAGAAGATTGGTTTAAGGCATGGTTACAAGAAGATAACTTCTGTGTTTTAATTGATCACCTCACTAATTATAGTGAGGATCTATTTAACATGCTTACTTCTAGAGTCATAAATCAATTAGGCTCAGAGTTAAACCTGAGTATAGGAGCAGATGCTTACGCAATATATGGTAATTATGGATACACTCCTTTTGGAATTCACAAAGATACTGAACCCATTTTCTTAATCCATTGTGGACCTTCCAATAAAGATATTTGGTATTGGGAGAACCCTCCAAATGAAGACTACACTGGAAGAACTGACATCCTTTACAGTAACTCTGAATGGAAGGAATCGGCTACTCATGTTGTATTAGAACCAGGAGATATGGTGTTTATTCCTCGACATGCTTATCATTTGCTTTATACCCCTGATTTCTCTATTACTTTAGGAACTGCACTATTTCCAGATGACCCACGTGCCTTAATAAACACTGGACTTTCAAACATGCAGCAAGTTCAAGAAATTGATTACCATGATGTGTCTATTTCATGGTCAAACCAAGATTTACTCATAGGCGAAGAGTTTGATGAGAGAATAAATAATTCCTTTGGATTCAGCACCTCTAATATCGGATCTTCCATCCTTAATGGTCTTATCGATCACAACTTAAAACTCCAAAGCAATGGTGGATTTATAGGTGCTCCCAGCACAACTCTATTAAATCGTAGTACAAGCATTAATAGTAGCTGTTATAAACTTAAAAAGAATACTAAAATTCAGTATAAAGAGCAAGACGGAGAGTTAGTTCTATTCCTAAGAGGACGTACCTTCAAAGTTAATTACAATGAAAGAATTTTAGGAACTGTTGACTATATTAATAATGCCCGCAAGTTTTCTCTAAAGGATATTTCAGGAATTTTAGAAGATGAAAAAGCAGCATATAAATTATTAGAGCTATTTCACGCATATAGAAGTATTGAGTTAGCTTGCAATTGCCAACAACATACTCTCAATGATTAGGGGGACATGAATGCTAATACAATCTAACCACATCCTTAAGGATAAGGATTTTCTTATCTACTGGATATCACACATTATATCAACCATTGGAAACACAATAGTTCCCCTTACGATTACTTTCGCAGTTTTGGAGATAACAGGTAGCGCCACTAGCCTAGGAGTTGTTCTTGGCGCTCTATGGATTTCCAGAGTAATATTCATAACTTTCGGCGGGGTTTGGGCCGATCGGCTTTCAAGGAAAAAAGTCATTCTGTTCTCTGATATTCTTCAAGGAAGTAACCATTTAATCATTGCTTTACTATTCTTCTCTAATCAAATAGAACTTTGGCATTTAGTTGTTTCAGCATTATTTTATGGATCGGTAAGCGCCTTTCACGCTCCTGCTACTAGTGGCCTAATCCCACAAATTGTTAAGGGAGAAAGCCTTCAGCAAGCTAATTCATTATTAAGCATTGTAAACAGTCTTTTTCAAATAGCAGGACCTGCCATAGCGGGTGCCTTAGTCCTTTTCGTAGGTTTCGGAAACATCTTCTTACTAGATGCTCTGACCTTCTTCTCAAGCTTCATCTTAGTACTATTTATTCGTCCTAACTTCAAGGCGGAATCTACTCCTAAAAGTACATATTGGGAAGATTTAAAAGAAGGCATTGATATTGCACGCCAATATACATGGATATGGTCCTCCATGGTAGCATTTTCAATACTTAATTTCGCAGTAGCTTCATTTAGTGTGTTAGGACCTTTAGTAGTAACCGAGAAGCTAAACGGACCAACTGAATGGGGCCTGATATTAACATCAGGTTCTATAGGTGGTTTAATCGGTGGAGTGTTGTCACACAAACTTAAACCAAAATCTCCTTTGAAGTTTAGTTTTACATTGATGACAATCTTTGTATCCTTACAAATAGCTTCCTTAATCAATCCAATTTCTCACTGGATTATAATGGTCTTTTCATTGTTAGCCAGTGCCAGCATGATTATCGGAGGCGTATTTTGGGATACATTAGTCCAAAGAGAAGTTCCTGAACACCTCTTATCCAGGATAGGTTCACTGGATTCGTTTGTTTCTTTTGTATTTATGCCAGTAGGATTTGTATTAGCAGGCCCCTTATCTGAAAAGCTAGGCATGAATTGGACCCTAGCCCTTATCTCATCTTTAGTGTTCATCACGAATATATGGGTTATATATTTTAGGGACTATATTCAAACAAGAAAGTCAAATCCCTATAGCTCAAACAAAAGCAGATTCGGTTCCTAGTCTGCTTCGTTGAGCTTCAACTTTCCCCCTCTAAACAACATACTGGGATGAGGTACAAAGGGACGAGTCCACTGGCTCTCAGGAAGCGCTATGGCGGTTCTGGTGCTTCCTTCAAAAAAATAAACCTAAGACCATCCCGTGCTTCCTCTCAACCAAAAAAAGCTCTTTCCTACTATAGGAAAGAGCTTTTTGTATGATTTATTTTTTCACAACGTTAGCTGCTTGTGGTCCACGGCTTCCTTCTTCTGTATCGAAAGAAACAGCTTGACCTTCTTCTAGCGTTTTGAAGCCTTCTTCATTAATCGCAGAGAAGTGAACGAATACATCGTCTCCACCTTCTACTTCAATAAATCCGAAACCTTTGTCTGCGTTAAACCATTTTACTGTACCGTTATTCATTTAAATTCCTCCACGTGCTGTTTGCACGAATATTACCATTCTTGCTCTACCAATTTCTTAAGATGTTTCAAATACTCATGATTATTAATCCGAACAACAATTAGTTAATTACAATTCTATCATAGCATTGGAATAAACGATATGAATCATCGTGCTTAGATTCAATTTCTAGGAACCGTCCCCGTGCAGAGAGATTGCAATAAGCAACCTCTCTATGATCTAGATCTATTATTTTTTCGCTTAAAATAAACCACAATGTAAGCGATCGTCCCAATTATTATAGGGACATTCACTAAAATCGCTGCTTGATTGGAAAGGTTACTATATGTAAATGCGTAATAGAACCAAGCAATATTTATGACTAAAAAAAGAACGAATACTAATGGATTGTAAACCTTTATAGTAGCTCCCTCCTATCTCTTTTTTACGATGGAAATACCTATGAGCCAGATAAAGAATACCGCTACAATATAGATCAGCACATAATCCGTACGGATGGTATTCGTATCCGCTGCGTATCTCGCTATAAACGCATAGAGAAACAGCACACCATAGGATAACGCGAACATCGTGACTTCGAACCGTCTGATGTTTGTGGTCACACGTTCATCATTGGGAGCGTCTACGATTTCACCTTTTTTAACTTTATTCCCCCGTATTATCTCTGCAATGCTAAACCCAATCACACTCCCGGCTAACCCAAGCCAGGGGACTTCTCCCACAAACAATCCAATTCCGATAAATACAGCAGCCAAAACCGCCACAACATTAATGAAATGGACTTTCATTTCCCCATCTCCTTTTATTAATCTTCAAGCCAAAACAGTTGGTCGAGTGACGCACCAAGCTCTCTGCAAATCAACAAACATATCTTAATCGACGGGTTGTATTTCTCAGACTCGATTAAGTTCATCGTTTGACGGGTCACACCCACCTGCTTCGCTAGTTGCGTTTGGGATAAATCACCTTTTTCCAATCGTAGCCGTTTGACATTATTCCGAGCTTTTTGTTCCATGATGTTTCTCCATTCTGACGGGATTATAATTTCCAATTTACACCTTTTATAGTAGCATATAATTTACACCTGTCAATTATATGTTACATATTTGGGGTATAGCTTTTTTCCAGCCCATCACTGACTTGCATGAGCAGAAAAGTATCCTTAAAAAAGAAGCACTGAAATCATGCCCGTGCTTCTTCAACTGACTGTAGGGGTGTATACTTAAAGTACTAGATCTAAAGGAGTGTGGTTGTCTTGTTCACCTTGTTTTTGATTGCTCATTTAATTGGTGGATTTAGTTCATTACTATTGTTGTGGATTCCTCTTCTCACGAAAAAAGGCGGAAAGTGGCACAACCGGGTCGGCTGGTTGTTCGTGTATGGAATGAGTCTTGTTAGCGTATCAGCTGTAGGCATGGCCTCCATCAGAATTTTTGTTCAGCCTGATCCTACACCTGAGCGTATGCAATTCTCAATCTTCTTGTTATTTATCGCGACGTTAAGTGCTGTTTCGGCGTACTATGGCATTCGTGTGCTGAAGTTTAAGAAAAAAGAACCAATACATCGCCAACCTCTAGACCTTGCAGCATCCGCACTCCTACTCCTCGCTGGGTTAGGATGTGTCGTTTACGGCACGATGATCGGCAATTCGCTTATCACCTTTTTCCCTCTTTTGGGTGTATTTCTAGGTGCTGGACAACTGCGTTATTGGCTTAAGCCGATGACGACGAAAAAGAGTTGGATTGTGGAACACATTACCGGCATGCTAACCTGCTCGATCTCCACAGTGACGGCATTTACTGTGTTTGGCGCTCCGCGACTTATTGGAGTTGATTCCAGTCACATCTTATTATGGTTTTTGCCGACCATCATTTTCTTACCGCTCATCTTTTGGTTCACTAATAAATATGGTGCGGTCAAAAAATCAGGTGAAGCGACACGCGCTTAGTAAGGAGATCGAGGATGGTTCTAGTGCTTCATTCCAATCGAGTAGGAGGAGGTGACTAACCTCCGTCCTCTCACACCACCGAGCGTACGGACCCGTACTCGGCGGTTTCCCTAAGTTTGACGTAGAAATTTATATCGATGAGATAAACTACGAAGCCCTA
>NZ_BMIN01000031.1 GCF_014642405.1 Pontibacillus salipaludis | reverse complement strand
TAGGGCTTCGTAGTTTATCTCATCGATATAAATTTCTACGTCAAACTTAGGGAAACCGCCGAGTACGGGTCCGTACGCTCGGTGGTGTGAGAGGACGGAGGTTAGTCACCTCCTCCTACTCGATTGTTATTGCTTATTAATACGTCACTTTTTCGTGCATACTCTCGTACCACTTTGTAACTTCTTTATTCAACTGCCTTGGGGTTTCTGTGAAAGGGGTATGCTTATTAACGAGCAACTGTTCCTCTTCACTAAGACGTTCATATGCATCCTTCATTTCTTCAGACCATTTCATAAATTGATTGAGCTCATACATGAAATTCTTCATCTCGCTCACGTTCCATCCCTCCTTATGGAAGGGATTCCTTTCAATGGAAGAATTGAAACCTTTCAATAGGCTGTTATCTTCGTCTATCCTTTTGTTCCCAAGAAACAAGTTGACCCCAAGGTGCGTAATGGGGATTATTGTATGGAGACTTCGTGTGTCTCTTGTTTCTTTGTTCTGCTTTTACTTTGCTGTCTTCCTCCCAATTCAGATAGCGATAGAGCACTTTTTTTGCTTTTGATAAAGAAAGACTTGGTTTTGGATTTCGATAGGATTGATCGATGTTACCTAAGTGCTCGAGCGCTTGGAAGTCTTCTTTTCGAGGGGGAATATGGAAATAGTAATTAGCAACTTGTACCAAAAGAGTGGAGTGCTGATGGCTATATTTCGGGTGGTCAGAATAGTGGAGGCCGATCTTTTTTGCATGTTTTTGGGCGATTAGTTGTTGAATCGCTTTTTTCTTTAGTGTATACAAATGTCTGGGATCAGGCGCTGTTTTAGCATGACGGTTGACGACATATAAAGCTTCCGCAATTTCTTTTGTAGAAGAATGTTTTACATCATTTTTCAAAAAACTTCCTCCTTTATCATAACTACTACCATCGTACAAAAGGTGGTCCGAAAAAGCAAATTTAAAAAATGATGAGAGCCCTCTGAACGAAGGGCCTCTCACCTTGAGTTAATTTATATAACCTTTTAAATCTTCGAATAAAGGTTCCATATTATTAATGTCTGTTCCAATATACCCTTTTATGGCCTTGCCCTCGGGAGTTATGATATACATCCGTGACGAATGCATAAAGTCATAATCTGGCTGACCTTCGGGGGCATCTTTTAAAGGTAACTTCTCAACTGGTGCTTTAAAGGATTTTAAGGCGAACTCTTTAATTGTTTGGGGTTCATAGCCTGTTAGGAAGTCCCAATTTGTAAAGTCGGCCTGAAATTTATTAGCGTAATCTTTCAAAACTTCAGGTGAATCATGTTCTGGGTCGATCGAAAAAGAGACAAAGCGAACCTGGTCCTCTAGTCCAGCCTCTTCCACCATCGTTTGTAATCGCGCCATATTATTTGTCATAGGCGGGCAGGCACTTGTGCAATTCGTGAAGATAAAGTCAGCTACCCAAAAATCCCCTTCTAAATCTTCCTTAGAGACGGTTTCTCCGTTCTGGTTCGTGAACTCAAATTCTTTGATATCATAAGAGAAATCCCCTTCATACCCTTTTGAACTTGAACATGCCGTTAATAAAAGAATCATTAGGAGGAACCCAACTCCTATAATCGGTCGTTTCATATCATATCCCCCAGTGTGCTTCAACTTTGTATCCAAAGAATATTTTAACATGAAGCTTAGAATGGAAGCTATGAACATTTCGTGAAACGATCTTAAAGGTTAAAAGTAAGGTCTGTAATAGGGAGGGCAGCCATATGGACGACATCCGTATGGTGGATAATAAGGGTACGGTGGATAAGGATAAGGTGGTCTGAATGCTCCATAAAAGAGCGGAGCAACGGCTAAACCTGTTAAAAATGGTATAAAAGGACCGACAAAGCGTTGATCCCCTTGATTTCCTTGAGGTATAGTTCTGTACAGACTTTGATGATAAATAGGTGAATATTGATGCATAGGGTGACTCTCCTTTCACTATAGACTCTTTAATCAGTCTATGTGAATGGGGGTAATGTTGAGTCTGTCCTCTTAAGTAACGGATTTTAATAATGTATATTGAATTCTCAATTCTTCCACATAAGCCTCCTTAAATGGAAGAATTGAAGGTGAGACAATTCATGCAAACGGGACCGCCAGCGATTGTTGAGTGCTTGGGGTGTCTTGGGAACGACTAGCTTTCCTCGGGCAGCCGCACATGATGTGGGGTCGTTCGACGTTGGCTATTGACATGATGCTTTTAGTCGAACTTCGAACTTCCCCTTTCTTTTTAGAGTCTCTCCATTCCCAAGACACCCCTGGCTTTAGATTGTAAAGACGGCCCTGCAGTTTATTTGTAGGAAGTTTGAAGACCTCTTACCTATGCATGTTTCCGTCCCCTTACGCTCTAATAACACAAACGGAAACATTCTCTCAGCTTCGAATCTTTAAGGACCACAAACTTTAATAGACTCTACGGAAAAAGACTACTTTCGAGTGAAAGTAGTCTAAGTTTGCTTAAGTGTATGAATGGTGTATTCAGGGCGGCATAGGAACCGGTATGGCTCGCGGGTTGTACCAAGTCCGCGACTAACGTATATAGAAAGTGGGTAATTTCCTGTTTTGTACCAACCCTCCACATAGCGTTCAGCTAAGGGGGGAGTAATAAGGTGGCCGATGAAGGGGATCTGTACTTGCCCCCCGTGACTATGTCCTGAAAGCTGTATATCTACTTGATAGTGTTTAACTGATTCTGCGTAATCTGGTTCATGACAAAGAAGTAGAGTGAAAAAGTCTTTTTCTTTGCCTTGGAGTGCGTTGGCAATATTCGGTCTTCCGAGCATTACGTCATCAAGGCCAGCTAATAGAATTTGATTACCCTGTTCTTCAATAAGAGTGTGACTATTTTGGAGAAGTTGAAAGCCAGCTTTTTTCATTGTATCGGCTATAACTTCTGTGCCGTAGCCTCCATGATCGTGATTTCCATAGATCCAAAACTTTCCCATTGGAGCTTCTAATTTGCTTAATATAGTTGCTACCCTCTCAAATATATGAGTTGGTACTTCGTCTGGAGCATCAATCAAATCCCCGGTAAATAATAGCACATCTGGCTGTTGGGTCTGAATGGAATTTACTAGTTTTTCAAACTGTTCAAGATCGTAATGAAAACCAATATGTGTATCACTGAATTGTAATATCTTTTTGTTATGGAAGGACGATGGAATACGAGCCGACTCAATAACTTCTTCTTGAATTGTAAGCATGGAAGGCTCAATGTATCTGGCATAATAGTAAGTCCCCCCGCTGATTCCGAACAAGCTTAAAACGCTACCAAAAAGGCGCTTCATGAATGTTCGACGAGTAATAGGTTTTGACATAAGTTATTCACGCCTTTTTTACAAATCTCTTAACCCCATGAGTAGGGATAGTAGCATTATAGCATGTATGTTTGTTTAAATTGGAAGATTTCTTAAGTTGAAATGAAAATGAAAAATTACACAACTTTGAAAGGGTTTTCAATATCTTCTAAAGAATTTATATGCAAAGGAGGAATAGCTCATGAGAGATGAAGTCGTTATTGTTACAGGTGGTTCAAGTGGGATGGGGAAATACATGGCTCAAAAATTTGCCAAAGAGGGAGCTAATGTAGTTATTACAGGGCGTAACCAAGAAAGGTTAGACCAAGCTAAGAGTGAAATTGGCCAAGACGTAGAAGGTTCCATACATACGATTGTGATGGATGTAAGAAAACCTGAGGATGTAGAAAGGATGGTTGAAGAGACCGTTGATACATTTGGGGGCCTTGATCATTTAGTAAATAATGCTGCAGGGAATTTTATATGTCCTGCTGATAAGTTGTCCGTTAATGGATGGAACTCAGTTATAGATATCGTATTGAATGGGACGTTTTATTGCTGTCGTGCTGCCGTTGACTATTGGATGAAAGAAGGAAAAAAAGGAAACATTTTAAATATGGTCGCTACCTATGCGTGGGATGCTGGGGCTGGAGTTATACATTCTGCAGCAGCAAAATCAGGGGTTCTTTCGATCACGCGTACGCTAGCCGTCGAGTGGGGATACAAATACGGGATCCGGACAAATGCTATTGCACCTGGACCAATTGAACGTACTGGTGGAGCTGATAAATTATTTGAGTCAGAAGAAGCAGCCAAGAGAACGTTAGAGTCCGTTCCTTTAAAACGCCTAGGACAACCTGAAGAAATAGCTGAATTAGCTCATTTCATTCTTTCAGATAAAGCCTCATATATGAATGGAGAAGTGGTTACATTAGATGGGGGTCAGTGGTTGAATAAATTCCCATTTTAATTTTCCCTTTTTAAAAGGTGGGGCATACGTAAAAAGAGGCATCTCCAAGGAGGTGCCTCTTTTTCATATGACATAAAAGAAAATGGTGAAGAAATGCATGGCTGATCCGGCGAGTACGAATAAGTGCCACACAGCGTGGTGAAAGGTAAAGCTACGCCATACATAAAAGATTGTACCAACAGAATATAGGACGCCGCCGACAACTAAAAGAACTAATCCTCCAAAAGCAAGTTTTGTTACGAGTGGATTCCAAGCTAGAACAATAATCCAACCCATCAAGACGTAAAAGACAGTTGATAGAACAACAAATTTCTTAACAAAGAAAACTTTGAACACGACTCCGAAAATGGCTATTCCCCATACAATCCCGAATAACGTCCAGCCGAGTGTGCCTCTTAATACGACAAGCAATAGAGGAGTGTACGTGCCCGCAATAAACAAGTAGATCGCAGCATGGTCAAAGATCTCGAAAAGGTCTTTCCATTTTCCGTCCGGCATTCCATGTACCATTGTCGAAGATAGATACAAAAAGATCATCGTTGCTCCATATATAGATACAGATACAATGTGCCATGGATTCCCATTCATAGAGGCATTAACGACTAAAAGAACTAAAGCAGCAATACTTAGTAAAACCCCAACTCCGTGTGTGACGGCGTTCACGATTTCTTCGCGTTTCGTATACGTATGTGTTTCCACATTCAGAACCTACCTCATAAATATAATTTCTTTAAGTATAACGCTTTTTAGCCTTTTCTACCAAAAGTTTCTGTTTACTTTTTTAGTTTTGTTGATGAAAATTAGAAAAAACCAAAAAATACACAACTAAAATAAATAATAGGAAACACTAAGAGGAGTATAAAAAGGAGTGAAAAGTGTATGAGGAAATGGATTATTTATGTCATTGCGGCTTTGATGACGGTGCTTGTGGTAACTCCTTCTGTATATGCTCATGATTATAAAGAAGGTTGTCATAAAAATCATCATAGAACAGAAGCCAAACAAGCTCTCGTCGATGAATTAGGGCTTACAAAGAAAGAGTTCAACACGTATCGAGAAGAGGGGAACACATTAAGGCAGATCATCTTAAAAGCAGGGAAGACCCCTGAAGAAGTTAAAAAGTCTTTAAAGAAAAAGCATGAAGAATCATTACAGAAAAAAGTAGATGAAGATTGGATGACAGAAAAGAAGAAACAAGCAATTCTAGAGAAATTTGATGAACATTTCGAGAAACACCTAGATCATAAACATAGAGAAAAATCTAGTACTAATAAGAAAGATTGATGAAGTAAAAGGGCCAGTTTCTGGTCTTTTTTTAATGGAATCTTATAAATGCACCTATCTCTTTTCACATAATTCGGATAAAATAGTACAATAAAGTAAGCGCTTATAGTGAAACTACTGAGATAACCAGGAGGGATGCGCGCATGGATCCATTAGATGTAGTCAGTCACTTAGAAAGAGTCAAACCTGTGTACCAGCCTGTATTCTCTGCCGTAAAACATGATATTATCGGATACGAAGTATTAGGGAGATATTGGCATGAGGGAGAATGGGTTAGTTTAGGGAGATTCTTTCATGATGCTCAAGTACCAGAAGATTTTAAATTAGAGGTTGACCAACATCTTCTTCAACTTGCTATTGAAGATATGGTAGAACACGATATGAATGGCAATTTATTTATTAACCGCAACGCAAAGCAGCTTATGCTTGAGAGTGGCGAGCCATTACTTACAACTTTACACCACTATGAAGAAAAAGGCTTTGATATGAGTCGTATCGTTCTTGAAATTACGGAGCATGATTTCGACGAAGACTTTGAAATGTTGAATCATTTATTGCTTTATTACAAAACATACGGCATACAAATAGCAGTCGATCATGTCGGTGCTAAAAGCTCCAACTTAGACAGGCTGCGTCAGTTGGAACCTCATATACTCAAGGTCGACTCAAAAATTCTATCAGGTGTAGATTCAAGTGGTTATCAAGATATCCTATATTCTCTTTCTATGCTTGCTAGAAGAATTGGAGCGGCACTTATATTTGAGAATATCGAAGATGCTTACCAGTTGTATTATGCTTGGAAGCATGGTGGTCGTTACTATCAAGGATTTTATTTGGCCAGACCGTCATTCTCATTTCTTGAACCATTTAGTCAACAGCCACTTATTAAAGAACACGTGGACGGTTTTATTAAACGAGAGAAGAGCTTGATAGAAGAAAGGCTTGCCCACGTATTAAAGTGGGACCAACGAATAAGAGGGCTGTTAGATCATTGGGACGGTCCTAAGCGGGTGGACTCTTTTCTTGATAAGGTAACAGGATATTTCGACGAAGAAAGTTTCAGAATGTATGTTTGCGACAGTAACGGGCGTCAGATTTCATCTAACTTTCGAAAGCGTGAAGAAACATGGAAAAAGGAAACCGATATACTAGGGACAAACTGGGCGTTTCGTCCTTACTTCCTTGAGAATATGGTCCAAATGAGGTTATGGAATAAAGGTAGATTATCCGATTTATATTCTGATATCGAAACAAGAGAAATGATCCGCACCTTTAGCTTTCCACTTTCCGACCATCATTACATATTTATTGATATTAAATATGCCTATATTTACGACCATGAGTCGTTGCTAATTTAAATAACTGGTTTATTTAATGGGAGTTTATTCAAGAATAGGGAAGTTCGACTAAGAACGTCACGTCAATAACCAATGTCGAACGACCCCACGTCGTGTGGGGCCGCGGAAAGCGAGTCGTTCCAAAGACACCCCAACTACTTAAAAACGTAACGGCCCAATCCACATAAACATGTCTAAACATAGTATTGTATACAAAAAAGAGCTTGGATTACCAAGCTCTTTTTTGTGTTAATTGCAACAGTCATCATCCTCATGAGGCAGAACAGATTGACCTTCTATTTGTATAGTGGAGTGTGTAATGTGATAGTCGGTTTTTAATAAACCAACGGCTTTTTGTAGTAAAAGATCTCGTTCACAATCGTGATCTACAACAATATGGCAAGTTAAGGCTGGAAACTCGCTTGTAATCGACCACACGTGTAAATCGTGAACATCAACCACATTAGGTAGTTCTTTTAGGGAGTTATGCAGCTGTTCCAATTCAATTCCTTTTGGTTTACCTTCCATTAAAACATGGAAGGAATCTTTTGCAACGCGGTAACCGCTCGTTATGATAAGTAAGGCTACAAGCACACTTGCAATTGGGTCTGCAATATTCCAGTTAAAGAAATAAATTAGAAGTCCGGCGATAATAGCTCCAACAGAACCAAGTAAATCTCCTAGGACGTGTAGGAAGGCACTACGAAGATTTAGATTTTCTTCAGTATCGCCTCTCATTAGGATCCAAGCCACAACTATATTAACAACTAGACCTATAAAGGCAACAATCATCATCCCCATACTGACATTGGGTGGATCTAGAAAACGTTGGTAAGCTTCCCAAAATATATAAAGGGAAATGACAATCAAAGTTACCCCGTTTAAAAAGGCGGCTAATATTTCAAACCGTTTATATCCATACGTTTTTGCCTTGCTGGCTGATCTTTCTCCAATTTTAAACGCTACTAAACTCAGTCCAAGTGCTGCTGCGTCACTTAACATGTGGCCAGCATCTGATAGTAGAGCAAGGCTGTTGGTTATAAGACCGCCTATTACTTCAACTATCATAAATCCAAATATAAGAATAAAGCTCCATAATAAAGCTGTTTTATTAGCTCCGTGTGTATGATCATGTCCGTGATCATGTGAGTGTCCCATCAATGTACCTCCTGTTTAAATGTGTTTTGCGTGTTCGATCGCCTGGTTTAATAAATGAAAGATATGATGATCCTCAGGCGAGTAATAGAGTGTTGTTTTATGTCTTCTACACTTAATGAGTCGCTGTTGTTTTAAATAACGTAACTGATGAGAAACGGTAGATTGTTGAAGACCTAACGTTTTTGCAATCTCATTAACAGAACATTCCTTATGAAATAATAAATGCAAAATCCGTACTCTTGTTGGATCAGAAAGTGCTTTGAACGTTTGAGTTGTTTTATCAAGCGTTTCCTCATGTAAATCGTAATTATGATTACTCATGCACATCCCCCCTGTATATGAATATATGATCATGTATTCATATTAACACTTTAATTATTTAAGCTAAATTAAAGAATCTATCGTATTGTTTCCCCAAAAACAAGCAAAATATGCTGAAAAATTTACTTCTTTCTTGGAATAAGCTCTTCTTCGTCAAGTATCTCCAATATGTGGATTGTTCCTTTACAAAGGTTAGGGAGGCTTGTCTACCAATAGGGGGATTTTACGAACGAAACTACCTTCCCTGCATACTGTATATTGATAGAATAAAGATAAAGAAAAGAGAGGGTTGTGTATGCATTATCATTGTGATCGGTGTTGCGTGTTGTCTACTGAGAATAAACAATGTCCTGCTTGTGGCCATATTGATTTAAAGCCTATTAAGATTGAGGTTCACAGCAATTCACAAGAGAAAAAGTAGGTCATAGGGGGCGTAGCCTGTTAGGATAAATTTCTAAAATCAGGTGCGTCTCTGTTTAAACTAAAGGGGGATGGGGTATGAGAAAGTCGTTATTGTTCGGAGTCGTTCTTATGCTTGCGATTGTATTTTTCTCTTTTAAAACGGTACAAGCAGGTCAAGACAGAAACGTCGAATGGCAACAGATTCTCAAGGAAGCCCATCAAGTTCAGTCAGAACATGCTTCAAAGCAGTCAACTTATAGTGAGATTCGGAGTTCTTTTATCAAATTGTTTACCAAAGAGAGCATGATGATCGTCTTTAGAGAGCATCTTATTATGGATGGGGAAATGTTTCAATTTGGTACAACTGACTTTTCGCCATATGTCATTCCAAAGAATATAGGGAATTTCTCTGTTATAGAAAAGCAAAAACATCAAATTATTGTTAAGGAAAAAAAGAAAGAAGTATCCGAGATCTTAGGTGAAAGTGAAATTAGAAGAATTATTACGATTTCCAAAACAGATGAGGGATGGCGTATCTCAAAGCTTGAATGGGATCATGAGGTGTAAGTTATGTTATCGTTTTCTTATAGATTGTGTTATAATATTCTTCGGGATTTATAGAGCATATAACAATTGCTTACTCCTCCGTGTGTGAACAAGAAGGAGTGTACGAACGTATGATTAGTTTGCAAAGAGAAGAATTAGAGAAGTATTATGTAGGAGAATTAATGATTCCCTCAGAGATTGTAGCTCACGTTCAAGGAGGCAACCCTCTTGAACACGCGCTATTAGTGCTTGTGAAATCAGGGTATTCTGCTGTTCCAGTTTTAGATGCAAAATACAGATTACAAGGAACCATTAGTAAAACAATTATAATTGAAAATATGCTAGGAGTAGAGCAATTTGAGCTCGACAAACTATCTTCTGTACGCGTAGAAGAGGTTATGAATACAGAAATTCCGTGTTTAAAGAAAGAGGATAGTTTTTCAAAAGCGTTAGGGGAAGTAGTCAATCATCCATTCGTATGTGTAGCTGATGAGAATGGATATTTCGACGGGATTCTAACAAGGAGAGCCATCTTAAAACCATTAAACAAACACTTTCACACTTATAACAATAAAATGTAGCATGTAAGAGGTGTTCTCTTTGAGGACGCCTCTGTTTTTTATAGATAGGAGATGGGTTATTTGGAAGCGCATACATCAATAACGCCAAATCAGAACACGTCTAAAAGACCTCTCGTACTTGCTTCTATTATGCTTGCAATGTTTTTAGCAGCGATAGAAGCTACGATTGTCTCTACTGCAATGCCGAGTATTGTAGCAGCGCTTGGTGGTTTTTCTCTATATAGTTGGGTGTTTTCTGCCTATCTATTAACAAATGCCAGTACGGTTTTAATTTTCGGCAAACTATCTGATTTGTTTGGACGAAAGCCTATCTTTCTGATTGGCATCAGTTTATTTTTAACGGGGTCCTTGTTATGTGGCTTTGCTACTTCAATGACTACTCTTATCCTATTTCGGTTTCTACAAGGCGTCGGTGCAGGAGCACTTATGCCCATCGCATCGACCATAGTAGGAGATCTATATACCAAAGAGGAGCGGGCCCAAATTCAGGGCTATCTTTCTAGCGTATGGGGAATCTCAGCTGTAACAGGTCCCGCACTGGGAGGTTTTTTTGTAGATTATTTAAATTGGCGTTACGTGTTTTGGATGAACCTTCCTTTAGGGCTCTTGGCTATTATCGGGGTAGTATGGTTCTTTCATGAGAATGTCGAGAAAAAGCGGCATTCCATTGATTTTGCAGGTTCAGCGATATTAATGGTCGGTATTTCATCTTTAATGGTCCTTCTAGTAGAAGGAGGAATAGGTATCCCCTGGCAATCTCCGTTGGCGGTAGTGTTATTAGTGATTTTTGGGACATGCTTGATAGGATTTTATATTCAAGAAAAGCGTGCGCTTGATCCGATGATGCCATTTTCTATATGGGAATACCGTTCTATTACAATTGCAAATGTAACATCTCTTATTACTGGTATGATTCTAATAGGTGTATCAAGCTATCTTCCGGCTTTTGTGCAAGGAGTTATGGGAATGTCGGCGACTGTTGCTGGTTTTACACTGACCACAATGTCGATTGGTTGGCCTGTTTCCTCGATGATTGCAGGACGTTTGCTATTGAAAATTGGATTCCGTGCAACATCTCTAATTGGAGGAGTAGCATTAGTTGTGGGAGGAATCTTTTTCTTTTTCTTATCTCCTGATAAGGGTCCTGTCTGGGCAGCATTAGGTTCCTTCTTTATTGGAATAGGAATGGGGATGTCAACCACTTCATTTATTGTTTCCATTCAAAGCACCGTAGACTGGAAAACCCGAGGAATTGCGACTGCGTCTAATATGTTTATGCGAAGTATTGGTAGTGCAATTGGCGCTGCAATCCTTGGAGGAGTATTAAATAGTGTAATACAGAATACGATACAGGAAAAACAGTTAGATGAATCAGTGACTATTGATACGGTTAACCAACTACTTGACTCAGAAGGGAAAGCTAGCTTGTCTACTCGTACACAAGTGGCCCTGGAAGAGGCTCTAACTCTTGGGTTACACCAAGTATATTTAGGTTTATTGGTCTTGGCTGTAGTTTCCCTCATATTGATATTATTTTTACCAAAAGGTGAAAAAACCTAATGCCTTGTCACCCCCTCTTGAGTCTGATAAAGTAGTAAAATAACGTTGTACTACATAAAGGAGGAGCAGCCATGGAAATGATGGATGCAAACGAAATTATTTCGTTTATTTCAAATAGTAAGAAATCTACACCAGTAAAAGTATATGTTAAAGGGGAGAACCTAAAGTCAATTGATTTTGGCGAAACGGTTAAATCCTTTGTTGATAATGAAACTGGCGTCTTATTCGGTGAGTGGAAAGATGTTGAACCTGCACTTGAAAGTAACAAAGGTTCTATTGAAGATTACGTGATTGAAAATGATCGTCGTAACTCTGCAATTCCAACACTTGATCTTAAAAACGTAAATGCTCGTATTGAGCCTGGTGCAATTATTCGTGATCAGGTTGAAATTGGTGACGGAGCCGTTATTATGCTTGGCGCTGCCATTAATATTGGTTCTGTAGTCGGCGAAGGCACAATGATCGACATGAATGTTGTGCTTGGTGGACGTGCTACAGTCGGTAAAAACTGCCACATCGGTGCAGGTGCTGTATTAGCGGGAGTTATTGAACCACCTTCTGCTAAACCAGTTGTAGTAGAAGATGAAGTAGTAGTTGGTGCTAATGCTGTCATTTTAGAGGGTGTAACAGTAGGTAAAGGATCTGTTGTAGCAGCAGGTTCAATCGTAACGCAAGATGTTCCTCCAAATACAGTTGTCGCAGGCACTCCTGCTAAAGTCATCAAAGAAATTGATGAGCAAACTAAAGGGAAAACAGAAATCAAACAAGAATTGCGCAAACTAGATAATTAATGAACTTTTATGAGGTTCTCCTTAGGGAGAGCCTCATTTTTAAAGAGGTGACAAGAGATGAACAGTGAAGCTTTACAAAAGGTTCGGAGAGATCTTCATAAGATCCCTGAACTAGGTTTTCAAGAGACGAAAACGCAAGCGTACCTCCTCCAATTTATTGAAGGCTTGCCGCAAGATTATATTGAGGTTAAAAAGTGGAGGACAGGACTATTAGTTAGAGTTCAAGGGACAAACCCTTCAAAGACGGTTGCGTACCGTGCTGACATTGATGGACTTCCGATTATTGAAGAAACAGGGTATCCGTTTGCTTCGACTCATGAGGGGCAAATGCACGCATGTGGTCATGACTTTCACATGACGATTGCGCTAGGAACTCTAGAACGTTTAGCCCAATCTCCAACCGTAGAGAATGTGTTATTCCTCTTTCAACCAGCTGAAGAAAATCCAGGGGGAGCATTACCAATGCTTCAAAGCGAAGAGATGAAAGCATGGTGGCCAGATGAAATCTTTGCTCTACATATTGCCCCTGAACATCCAGTAGGAACGGTAGCTACTAAGGAAGGTTTGCTATTTGCCAATACAAGCGAGCTGTACATTGACTTCAAAGGAAAAGGCGGACACGCTGCATATCCTCACCTAACGAGAGATATGGTTCTTGCTGCGAGTCAGTATACTGTACAAGCTCAATCCATTGTGTCACGTGCTGTTGATCCTCTTGATTCAGCTGTTGTGACAATCGGGAAGATCACAGGGGGGACTGTACAAAATGGTATTGCGGAAACAGCTCGTTTAGAAGGAACGATGAGATCATTTAAAGCTGATACCATGGATCTCTTAAAGAAGAAAATTGAAGGTTTAGCTAAAGGCATTGAATATAGTCATGAATGTGAAATTTCGATTGACTATGGATCAAATTATTATCAAGTTAAAAATGACGGAACTTTTATGGATCCATTCCAGAGAATAGTTGAGGATCTAGGTTATACTTTTGTGGAATCTAAAGCAGCTATGACAGGAGAAGACTTTGGCTATATGTTAAAAGAAATCCCTGGCTTTATGTTTTGGCTTGGAGTTGATTCTGATTATGGTCTTCATAATGGGAGTCTAAAGCCAAAGGAAGAAGCACTAGAAGTAGGGGTGAATGTTGTAGAACGTACGATCAGGTCTCTTTAAAAAGCAGGACGTATACCCAACCATAATGTGGATACACTACTCCTTGAAGGACTCGTTCCTAACTAAAAAGGAGGTGGGTTACTTTGGCACGAATAGGTGTAGAAGGTACCCTTTCTGACGTACGTGAAGCTTTACAATCAAAAGGTCACGATATTGTTGAATTAAAAAGTGAGCAGGATACACAAGGGTGTGACTGCTGTGTCATTTCTGGTCAAGATAAAAACGTGATGGGCATGGCTGATGCAGCTATGCAAGGTTCCGTTATTAATGCGAACGGGATGACAGCAGATGAAGTTTGCCAAGCTGTAGACTCTCGCGGCCAGCAACAATAAGGAATAGCTGAGCCACTAATGTGGTTCAGCTATTTTTTTATACCTTGATGTACGTTGTATTTCCTCTTAAATTCTAAGGGTAGAGATTCGTGACTGAGATTGATGTTGTAAAGGGAGAGTTCTGATGATTACATTAAATCTATTTTTAGTAGCCCTACTTATTGTTTTAACAGCTTTTTTTGTTATTAGTGAGTTTGCCATTGTGAAAGTGCGGAGGTCTAAGGTTGAGTCGAGAGTTAAAGAGGGGGACAAAAAAGCAGAATCCGTTCTTCATTTATTAGACCGTCTAGATGATTACTTGTCTGCCTGTCAATTAGGTATTACGATTACTTCACTAGGCCTTGGTTGGTTAGGAGAGCCAACGGTTGATAAGCTATTGCATCCTTTAATTGAACAATCTCCTGTTCCTGAGGCGTTAAGCCACACAATCTCATTTGCCATTGCCTTTTTCATTATTACATTCTTGCATGTAGTTCTTGGGGAGCTTGCTCCTAAAACGATTGCCATTCAAAAAGCTGAAGCAGTAACTCTTATGATCGCTAAGCCGCTCATATGGTTTTATAAAATTATGTTTCCATTTATTTGGTTGTTAAATGGAAGTGCAAACGTGTTAACTAGGATGCTTGGATTTGCTTCAGCGAATGAATCAGATGAGGTGCATTCAGAAGATGAATTACGACATATTTTATCTGAGAGTTATCAGCAAGGTGAAATTACACAAACGGAATACAAATATGTAGATCGTATTTTTGAATTTGATAATAGGACAGCTAGGGAGATTATGGTGCCCCGAACAGAAGTAGTCGTTGTTGATATAAATGATACGATGAAAGATAATATGGAAATTATGCGTGACGAGCGGTACACCAGATACCCCGTTATCAATGAAGATAAAGATGATATTGTCGGTGTGATCCATATGAAAGAACTTTTTTATGATGATTGCGATGAATCAAGTGACATTTTATCTTATGTAAGACCTGTACCGAAAATCTTTGAGAATGTACCCCTTAGAGATTTGTTGCTGAAAATGCAAAAAGGTCATATTCACTTAGCTGTACTTGTTGATGAATATGGTGGGACATCTGGTATTGTAACGGTTGAAGATATTTTAGAGGAAATTGTTGGTGAGATTCGTGACGAATTTGATTACGAAGAAGAGTTGCCTATGGATACGCTTGAGAATGGACATAAATTGTTAGATGGAAAAATGGCCATTCAGGATGTAAATGATTATTTTGACCTTGACCTTGATCATGATGAAGTCGATACAATCTCTGGCTGGTTTTTAACTCAAAATATTAATGCAGAAGAAGGAATGGAGATTGATGTTAGTGGCTATCGTTTGAAAGTAAAGGAAATGGAAGATTCTCATATACAAAAAATTGAGTTATGGAAAATAGAAAGGGAATGAGCTTTTTGCTCATTCCCTTTTTGGATGTGTGCCCGACATGGGCGCAAGCTTTAGGGTTAGAGTCCCGAACGGTGAAGGTCGTTGTAGCCGTTAGCCAAGGGCAAGGGTGTCCGGGGTGACCCGGAATCTGAAGGAAGCCGGAG
>NZ_BMIN01000030.1 GCF_014642405.1 Pontibacillus salipaludis | reverse complement strand
AATAGTATGGCGGTTTTGGCGAAGAGGTCACACCTGTTCCCATGCCGAACACAGAAGTTAAGCTCTTCAGCGCCGATGGTAGTCGGGGTTTCACCCCCGCAAGAGTAGGACGCCGCCATGCTTTGTTATCTTATAAAAGCTATCCAAGAGACTTCTTCTAGGACAGATGGATTTGACAATATTCCAACGTAGCTCAGTGGTAGAGCTATCGGCTGTTAACCGATCGGTCGCAGGTTCGAATCCTGCCGTTGGAGCCAATTTGCTTCCATAGCTCAGTCGGTAGAGCACTTCCATGGTAAGGAAGAGGTCGCCGGTTCAAGTCCGGCTGGAAGCTCTCTGTAAGAAAATGTATTTGGCCCGTTGGTCAAGTGGTTAAGACACCGCCCTTTCACGGCGGTAACACGGGTTCGAATCCCGTACGGGTCACCACTTATTTATAATCATGGAGGATTAGCTCAGCTGGGAGAGCACCTGCCTTACAAGCAGGGGGTCGGTGGTTCGAGCCCGCCATCCTCCACCATATCATTTATTTATTTATCTGCCGACCTAGCTCAATCTGGCAGAGCAACTGACTTGTAATCAGTAGGTTGGGGGTTCGAGTCCCTCGGTCGGCACCAGCAAGTTATGTTCAATTAAATAAATTCTTGCATAATAAAGTGCAAGCATGGTATACTATTATTTGTGTTTGGAGGGGTAGCGAAGTTGGCCAAACGCGGCGGACTGTAAATCCGCTCCCTCTGGGTTCGCAGGTTCGAGTCCTGCCCCCTCCACCATTTATTGGCCCATAGCCAAGCGGTAAGGCAACGGTTTTTGGTACCGTCATGCGCTGGTTCGAATCCAGCTGGGCCAGCCACTTTATAAAGAGCCATTAGCTCAGTTGGTAGAGCATCTGACTTTTAATCAGAGGGTCGGAGGTTCGAATCCTCCATGGCTCACCACTTTTCACATTAACTTAGTTGATGTGTTTTTAGTTTGCGGAAGTAGTTCAGCGGTAGAACACCACCTTGCCAAGGTGGGGGTCGCGGGTTCGAATCCCGTCTTCCGCTCCATATACACGGGGCCTTAGCTCAGCTGGGAGAGCGCCTGCTTTGCACGCAGGAGGTCAGCGGTTCGATCCCGCTAGGCTCCATTCCAAACCTTAAGTCTGATTCGACTTAAGGTTTTTTCGTATATCTAAAAAGTTTATTGGTGGCTATTTATGAGAAAATTCTTTCAATAACCCGTGTTTTCCGTATATATATACAAATTTCTGTCCAGTTGAGTCATTGTCATAACTGTGTCTACAATAGGTGTAGAGTTAAAGGAGGATGATGGGACAATGAATCGTAAACTATCAATTATTGGAGCACCTATGGATTTAGGACAGAATCGCAGAGGTGTAGATATGGGGCCGAGTGCACTTCGTTATGCAGGGGTAATTGAGCGATTAGAACGTTTAGAATATGATATAGAGGATCTTGGAGATGTTCATATTCCTCGTCCAAACAGAAAAGAAGAACAAGAGAGTCACTTGAGAAATTTAAAAGAAGTAGCAGAAGGAAATGAAAACTTAGCTGAGACGGTGGATCAGGTTGTCACATCAGGTAGATTCCCTCTGATTATTGGCGGGGATCATAGTATTGCTATTGGATCTCTTGCTGGAATTGCGAAACATTATGACAATCTTGGTGTAATTTGGTATGATGCTCATGGGGATTTAAATACAGGAGATTCCTCCCCTTCAGGTAATATCCATGGTATGCCTTTAGCTGTAAGCTTAGGTATTGGTCATGAACGTTTGACGAATATTCATGGATTTGAGCCGAAAATAAAACCAGAAAACATTGTTATTATAGGAGCACGCTCTCTTGATGAGGGTGAAAAGCAATTAATTAAAGAAAAAGGAATTAGGGTATATACAATGCATGAGATTGATCGCATGGGAATGCCAGAAGTCATTAAAGAATCTGTAGAATATTTGAAGGATCGAACGGATGGGGTGCATTTGAGCTTAGATTTGGATGGTTTGGATCCTAATGAGGCACCTGGAGTTGGAACACCTGTTATGGGTGGAATGAGCTATAGGGAAAGCCACTTAGCGATGGAAATGTTTGCTGAAGCTAATTTTATTACTTCGGCGGAATTTGTTGAGGTGAATCCAATATTGGATGAGAAGAATAAAACAGCTACGGTAGCGGTTGGATTAATGGGATCATTATTTGGAGAGAATTTAAAATAGATTCATAGAGAAAAATAGGCGAAACAGCAGCTTATTCACATAAGTTGCTGTTTCCGTTATTTATTTTTTCTTTCCTCATATTCATTTAGTAATCCATCTAATTTTGAACTTGCCTCAATGACCTCTTGAGATGATAAAGGTAAGGTTGAGCTTAGCTGAATCATTTCATTTCTACACATTTCAATTTCGTTCAGAAGTTCTTTAGACATTTTATTTCCTCCCTACTAAAACCTTAGTACTATACTATAGTTGTATATATCCTTTCTACTTAAAGTTAAACCTCTTTATTTAAAGAAATCAAATGTATAACTTTTGTACATACAAAAAATTCTTTTTTATTTTTTTAATTGATTTTGAAACCTGATCGCAGGTGTATTCGTATGTAGAATGACCGCAGATCTAGCGGAGGTATAGTGCATGGAAATATTCATAAAACAAAAGATTAAAAAAGTTAAAAAAGGTGATCACTCGGCCTTTGAAGATGTAGTGACGTTTTACCAAAACAAGGTGTACCAAATATGCTATCGTATGCTTGGTAATGCACATGAAGCAGAAGATATTGCTCAAGAAGCATTTATTCGAGCTTACACTAATATTCACTCTTATGATGAGAATCGCAAATTTTCTACTTGGTTGTATAGAATTGCCACTAATTTATCTATTGATCGCATTCGAAAAAAGAAACCAGATTACTTTTTAGATGCTGAAGTTAGAGGTACAGAAGGCTTAACGATGTACTCGCAAATTTCTGCAGATGAAGATTTACCTGAAGAAGAAGTGGAAAGCTTAGAACTCCAGGAATATATTCATCAAGAGATTCTCAAGCTCCCAGCCAAGTATCGATCTGTTATCGTACTGCGGTATATAGATGAACTCTCATTACAAGAGATTAGTGACATATTGGACATACCGGTTGGAACGGTTAAGACAAGGGTCCACCGGGGACGCGAAGCGCTTCGTAAGAAACTTCGTCACGTGTAAAGGAGTGATGGGAAATGAAGTGTGCAAATGAAGCCATTCAGTTAATGCATAAACATTTAGACGACGGGTTAAACGAAGAAGAGAGAAAGCAATTAAAACAACATCTTCACCAGTGTGATGATTGCCAGAACCATTTTCATGAACTTAAGAGGGCTGTAGCAATGGTCCAAAGTACAAGTGCAGTTCAAGCTCCCCCTGATTTTACGGCGAAGGTAATGGGGAGCCTGCCTAAAGAAAAGAAACGATCAGGTTATAAGAGGTGGTTTAAAGCCCACCCTGTGGTAACCGCAGCTGCTATATTCTTTATTATGATGTTTAGCGGTATCTTTTCTACTTGGAGTCAAGATCAACAGTTAAGTGTATCAAAACAAAGAGACATTATCATTCAGGATAATACGGTCATTGTTCCTGAAGGAAAAACTGTAGAAGGCGATTTAGTTGTGAAAAATGGGAATTTGAAGGTTGAAGGTAAAGTTAATGGTGATGTTGTATTAATAAATGGTGATCACCTAAAAGCCTCTGCCGGTGAAGTGACAGGAGATCTGAATCAAGTGGACCAAGTCTTTGGTTGGATGTGGTACAATATTAAAAAAACAGCGACAGATATCTTTTCATTTACCCAATAGGGGGTTCAAAAGTCACTTTTATAGTGGCTTTTTTTATTTTGTTTAGTTGGAGCGTTTTAGTGTTATTTTTACTATAGAGAAGTATGCTATAATAAAACTATTGTGAATTTGATACATAAAGATTAATACAGTAGTTGAATTCGAGGATAAAAGGAAGTGTACACATGCTTGATGGGGGATTGAATGTTCAATTAGATGGATTAAAGTACATTCGAATTATTATTGATGTTGCCCTTGTCTGGTTTGTTTTGTATAAATTAATCATGTTAATCCGTGGTACAAAAGCGGTTCAGTTGTTGAAAGGAATATTTGTGGTACTTGGAATATGGCTAGTTAGCTACTTTCTTCAACTTAGTACGTTAATGTGGTTGATGTCCAAAGCGATGACATGGGGTTTTCTAGGCGTAATTATCTTATTCCAACCTGAGCTCCGAAGAGCGTTAGAACAGC
Source organism: Pontibacillus salipaludis (assembly GCF_014642405.1). Taxonomy (GTDB): domain Bacteria; phylum Bacillota; class Bacilli; order Bacillales; family BH030062; genus Pontibacillus; species Pontibacillus salipaludis. Next base: position 26,826 of record NZ_BMIN01000030.1, on the reverse strand, counting down.
TGGGGAGAGGTAGTTTCTTTGCCAGAAATTCGAGCAGTGAAGAAGATTCGATGAAACAAACAGTAGAAGCAATTATAAAGTCATGTAATTATATGGCTAAGCGTCGGATTGGGGCTCTTATTACGATCGAACGAGAGACGGGTATGGGCGATTATGTCGAGACCGGCATACCGATTAGAGGAAGGTTATCGAGTGAACTGTTAACAAACATCTTCATCCCTAATACTCCTCTTCATGATGGAGCGGTTATTATTAAGCAAGATGAGGTTACGGCTGCTGCCTGTTATCTGCCACTATCTGAAAGCCCGTTTATATCTAAAGAATTAGGGACGAGGCACCGTGCTGCCATGGGAATTAGTGAAGTCACGGATGCTCTCACAATTGTAGTCTCCGAAGAAACAGGAGGAATATCCTGTACGAGAAATGGCGAGTTGCATAGGGGATTAGATGAACAAGCCCTTCGTGATATTTTGGAAAGAGAATTAGAACGAGCGACGAAAGCTCCTAGCTCAAAGAATTGGGATTGGAGGGGGAAAAAAGATGGATAAGTGGTTAAGAAGTCCATGGTTCATTCGAGCGATTTCTTTAATGTTAGCACTCCTCTTGTATGCCTCAATAAACCTTGATGACGGGCAAACGAGTTCGGATTCTATCTTTCTTGAAGGTAATGATAAAATTGCAGCAATGAATAATATCCCTTTACAAGTAAAAATGAATGAGGAAAAATATGTAGTGAAAGAAGTGCCCTCGAGCGTCACTGTTACCGTAGAGGGACCGAATTCTATAGTGACTAGAACTGTTATGCAGAAAACATTCGAAGCTTATATCGATGTAGAAGGGCTTGAACTTGGCTCTCAAACGGTTCCTATACAAACACAAGGGATTTCAAATCAGTTATCTGTTTCTATCGATCCTCAGGAAGTTACGGTGGTATTAGAGAAACGATCTTCAAAAGAGTTCCCGGTTGGTGCGGATTACATACACCGCGACACCATTAAAGAAGGCTACCAACTAGGCACACCAGAAGTTGCGCCTAATCAGGTAGATATCATAGGCTCCGAAACAGAAGTCTCAAAAGTATCGCTGGTGAAAGCCATTGTTGATGTGCAAAATGCAGAGAGTGATATTACAAAGAAAGAGTCGCCTGTAAAGGTTTATGATGAACAAGGGAATGAACTAAATGTTGTGGTAGAACCGAGCACGGTCAAAGTAACTGTACCTCTATTGCCTCCAAGTAAAGAAGTTCCTATCGCGCTAAAGTCTAAAGGGGAGGTTGCCAAAGGGTATCGACTGGTATCTATTGAACCCTTACCAGATCAAGTAGCTGTGTATGGTTCACAAGATGCATTAAAAGGGGTTAGTGCTTTTGCCGATGTTGAAGTGGATATAACGGATCTTAAAGAAGACACCACTATTGAGATAGATCTCCCTTTGCCAGATGGAATCGAAACAATTAAGCCAAAAACGATTGAAGCAAAAGTTAATGTAGAGCAAATAACAGAAAAAACGATTAGTAATGTAGAAATCAATGTAGAAAACCTGGATTCAGGTAAAAATCTAACTTTTATAACACCAGAACAACAGGTCATTGACTTAACCTTAATAGGTACAAAGCAGGAACTAGAGACTATTACGAAAGAAGATTTCGAAGTCTTTATTGATGTGGGACAGCTCGTCAATGGTGAAGCGAATGTACCCGTTCAAGTGAATGGACCTGAAAGTATTGAATGGCAAACAAGTAATGATGAAGCTCTAATTCGTATAGAGTAGTAACTACCTCATTTGCCTAGAATGAAGGAGCGATTGATAATGGGAAAATATTTTGGTACAGATGGTGTGCGTGGCGTAGCCAATCAGGAGTTAACACCAGAACTAGCATTTAAAGTAGGAAGATACGGAGGCTATGTGTTAACGAAAGACACACCAAAGCCAAAAATATTAGTAGGCCGTGATCCACGGATTTCTGGTCAACTACTTGAGAACGCTTTAACAGCAGGATTAATGTCGATCGGAGCTGAGGTTATGCGCCTTGGAGTTCTTCCAACTCCAGGTGTAGCCTATTTAACAAAGTCTATGGGAGCTGAAGCGGGAGTTATGATCTCTGCTTCTCATAACCCTGTTGAAGATAATGGCATTAAATTCTTTGGTCCTGATGGATTTAAATTAACAGACGAACAAGAGAATGAAATAGAAGCACTAATGGATCAAGAAACAGATGAACTTCCAAGACCTACTGGAGCTGATGTAGGTGTTGTGAATGACTACTTCGAAGGTGGTCAAAAATATATGCAATATTTGAAGCAAACCATTGATTACGATTTTGATGGTGTACACGTTGCTTTAGATTGCGCACATGGTGCAACATCCTCTGTTGCCCCTCATATCTTCGCGGATTTAGAGTCAGAGCTTTCAACAATGGGATCATCTCCAGATGGCTTGAACATTAACGATAAAGTTGGTTCTACAAGCCCAGAAGCACTACAATCCTTTGTGAAAGAAAAGGGAGCTCACATTGGATTAGCGTTTGATGGTGATGGGGATCGTTTAATTGCCGTGGACGAGAATGGTGAAATCGTGGATGGGGATCAAATCATGTTCATCTGCGCTAAGTACTTAAATGAACAAGGTCGCCTTCGTCATAATACTGTTGTTTCAACTGTTATGAGTAATATTGGCTTCTATAAGGCTGTAGAAGCGAATGGTATGAAGAGTGATAAGACAAATGTAGGCGATCGCTATGTGTTAGAAGAAATGCGTCGTGGCAATTACAGCCTTGGTGGAGAACAGTCTGGACATATTATCTTCTTGGATTACAACACGACAGGAGATGGATTGCTCTCAGCGTTACAGTTAGTAAATGTCTTGAAAGAAACAGGAAAATCATTATCAGAATTAGCTGCTGAGATGAAGAAATATCCGCAAGTATTAAAGAACGTACGTGTGATTGATAAGAAGAAAGTAATGACTAACCCTCGCATTACTTCTGAGATTGAAGCGGTTGAAAAAGCTATGGGAGATGAAGGGCGTGTTCTTGTTCGTCCTTCTGGAACAGAGCCGCTTGTCCGTGTCATGGTTGAGGCACCGACAGAAGAAGACTGTGAGAAATACGTAAATCAGGTGGTCCAAGTAGTTCAAGCTGAACTAGGTATGAAGGAAGCCTAAAATAAATGCGCAGGTGGCACATTATGTGTCCCTGCGCATATTTTATATGGAACAGATTTAACAATTGTAATAAACATGTAATGCTTCAGATATTGACCTTGTCACACGAATTAGAGTAAAATGAAATTTGTTCCATGCAAATTTCACATAATAGGTTTAAGGTGTATTCGTAAGAGGTAATATTATTAAGTCTGTGTGAATACATCGCAGCATGTTTGTGAAAACATAGGGACAAAGTTAAAAATTTTAGTATAACTAAAAGCGCCTGGACTATCTTCAGAACGGATAGAAGATAGTTGACGAGGAGGAGGTTCATCGAGTATCGGCGGATGCCTCCCGGTTGGAATTCACCTCAATCGTAAGCTTTTATTCTAAAACAAAGGGGTGACCCTTTGCACAAAGAATCGAAGCAAGGTGATCGAAAAATAAAATTCATGAGGAAGGGGCAGGTCAAGCCCCGAACATCGGTACGTTGATTTGCCCCTTACAGTTAGGGAGGAAACAACGATATGTGTGGAATTGTAGGATATATCGGAACACAAGATACAACAGAAATTTTATTACAAGGCTTAGAGAAGCTTGAATACCGTGGTTATGACTCAGCTGGTATTGCGGAGTTAAATGATGAAGGTGTTCATGTTACGAAAGTAAAAGGACGTATTGCTGCTCTTCGCTCAGAAGTAGAGAAGAAAGATATCGAAGCAACAATGGGAATTGGTCATACCCGCTGGGCGACGCATGGCGCGCCAAGCTTTGAAAACGCTCACCCGCACCAAAGCGCGTCTGGCCGTTTTACTATTGTTCATAACGGTGTAATCGAAAACTACGAAGATGTTCAGCGTGAATACTTGGCAGATGTAGAAATGAATAGCGAAACAGACACGGAGATTATCGTACAGCTTGTGGAGAACCTTTATCAAGAAATGGGCGACGTACAAGAAGCGTTCCGTAAAGCGATTTCCTTGTTAAAAGGGTCTTATGCTGTTGGTATTATTGATGCTGAAAACCCTGACGTTATTTATGTAGCTAAGAATAAAAGCCCTCTTCTTGTTGGTTTAGGAGAAGGTTTTAATGTTGTATCAAGTGACTCATTAGCAATGTTGAAGGTAACCGATCAATTTGTTGAATTAGAAGACAAAGAAATCGTACTTGTACGTCGTAATGAAGTAGAGATTCAAAAGTTAGATGGTACGCAAGTGAACCGCGAACCATTTACAGCTGAGCTCGACGCAAGTGATATTGAAAAGGGTACCTATCCACACTTTATGCTAAAAGAGATTGATGAACAACCATTTGTGATTCGTAAAATTATCCAAGAATATCAAAATGAAAATGATGAAATTAAATTAGATCCAGACGTTCGTCAGGCTATGATGGACTGTGACCGCGTGTACATTATTGCATGTGGAACAAGTTATCATGCTGGTTTAATCGGGAAGCAGTTCATTGAGAAACTAGCAAATGTACCAGTAGAGGTTCACGTAGCTAGTGAATTCTCTTATAACATGCCTCTTCTTTCTGAGAAACCACTATTCGTATACATCTCTCAAAGTGGAGAGACTGCGGATAGTCGTGCGGTACTTGTCGAAACGAAGGCAAAAGGTCATCCGGCCCTTACGATTACGAACGTACCTGGTTCTACCCTTTCTCGTGAAGCGGATTACACGCTACACTTACATGCAGGACCTGAGATTGCTGTCGCTTCCACGAAAGCATACACAGCTCAGATGGCTGTATTAGCTATTCTTGCTGTTGACACAGCGAAAGCAAAAGGAATTGAGTTAGAATTTAACCCTATGAAAGAATTAGGGATTGCAGCGAACGCAATGGAAGCTCTTTGTGACCAAAAAGAAGAGCTTGAACAAATTGCTGCTGATTATTTATCAACAACAAGAAACTGCTTCTTTATCGGACGTAGTCAAGACTACTATGTTGGATTAGAAGGCGCATTAAAACTAAAAGAAATATCTTATATTCAAGCGGAAGGATTCGCAGGCGGCGAACTGAAGCACGGCACAATAGCCCTTATTGAAGAAGGAACACCAGTTGTGGCGCTCGCAACACAAGAGAATGTAAACTATTCAATTAGAGGTAACGTGAAAGAAGTAGCAGCACGTGGTGCGAAGCCTTGTGTTATTAGTATGAAGGGGTTAGACCAAGAGAACGACGCATTTGTCATTCCACAGGTGCACGAACTCTTAACACCTCTAGTATCAGTTGTTCCAATGCAGTTGATTTCATACTACGCAGCCCTTCACCGTGACTGTGACGTGGATAAGCCGCGTAACCTTGCTAAGAGTGTAACCGTTGAATAAGTAACGATAACGCATGTGGTCTCAAATTGAGACCACATGCGTTTTTTATATGCTTATTCAAGGATAAGGCAGTAATGTTGAAGGCTTGAAGCTGAGACAGTAGAGGTAGGTCCGTTGCTGTAAAAGTACTTGGGCTTGCTCGGGGACAACTCGCTTTCCTGCGGGGAGCTGGGAAGCCTCCTCGTTCGCTATCGCTCTCTGTGGGGTCTTCCCTAGGCTCCTTACCCCGCGGGAGTCTCGCAGTCCCCGAGCAAGCCCTGCCAATAGGTGGTGAACGGACCTCATACAATTCTTGTTCTTAAGCCCATATTTCCATATATGGCGCGTTTCCGTTACTCTACATTCGGCAAAGGTGGTTCTGGAAATTGCGAGACTCCTGCGGGAGAAAGAGGTAGACGAGACCCCGCAGGGTGATTTTCCCGAGGAGGCTCGCCAGCTCGCCCGCGGAAAGCGAGTGATTTCCAGGACCACCTTACGCTCCATTGAGGCTAAAGGAAACGACCTCTATCTATTGCATAACAAAGTCATCTCGGCTCCAAATCTTCCATATAAGGGAGCCTATGAGGAGGACTAGGGTCTTATGGAGAACAAATAGAAAAAGAGCTTGAATCACCATTCAAGCTCTTTTTTAGTACCATTATTTCGTTGTGACGGAAACTTCAACAACACTAGAATCCCCTTTTTGATAAACAGGGCCAACGTATTCGTTTAGAGGGAAGCCTTCTTTTACTGCTGCTGTGATAAAGGCTTTCGCGGATGTAATAGCTTCTAATACTTCTTTGCCGTTTGCAAGTTCAGCGGTGATCGCTGCTGCGTAGGAACAACCTGCTCCGTGGACGTTTCCTGTATCAAACTGGTCAGTTTGGATATAGTGGAAGGCTTGTCCATCATATAAAAGATCGGTTGCTTTTGTTTTGTCTACAAGCGTTCCGGCTTTGATTAGAACGTTTTGTGCACCTAGTTCGTGAATGGTTTTCGCTGCACCTTCTAGTTCTTCTACTGTTTCAATTCGACGAAGTCCTGCAAGTTTGGCAGCTTCGAAGAGGTTAGGTGTTGTTACTTTGGCACGAGGAACAAGAGATTCACGAAGGCTTGTTAAATTCTCTGGATGAAGGACATCATCCGTCCCTTTACAAACCATAACAGGATCGATGACCACATCAGTGATCCCGTTTTGTTCTACGACCTCCGCTGCATGTTCAATGATACCAGGTGAACCCAGCATACCTGTTTTTACTGCATCTATTCCTAAAGACGTCGCGGTCTTTAATTGTTCTTTCACTGTATTAAGTTCCATTGGAAATACGTTATGAGCCCAACCATTCTCCGGGTCCATAGCCACAATAGTGGTTAAAGAAGAAATGCCGTATACCCCGTGCTGATGAAATGTCTTCAAATCAGCTTGGATTCCAGCTCCTCCGCTACTATCTGATCCTGCAATTGTAAGGACTTTTTTTCTCATCTGTTTATTCCCCTTCCACTCTAAGGTGTTTTCTTTATTTTAACGGTAATTGATGTATTTTTAAAACAATTCGTTTAACCAATTTCTCTAAACCAATAAAAACAACAACAAAACAACAAAAAACACACAATTAATGTTGGGTTAATATGCTGTTTACAAATAAAGATTATAGTATAAGTGTAGAAAACATTAAGAGTAATTCAAAAGATAAATGGTTTATCCGGAGGCCATAAAGAATTTGCTCGTAAATGAACACAATTTGAGGAGGAACAAACAAATGAAGAAAATGATGTTGATTGTTGTGGCTTTATCTATGCTTTTTGTAGCGGCTTGCTCAAGTGGAACAGCTGAAACGAAGAAAGAAGAAATTACGGTGTATACGGCGCTTGAAGATGACATGATCCCTACGTACTTAGAATCTTTTAAAGAAAAGTACCCTGATATTGAAGTGAATATTGTTCGCGATTCAACTGGTGTCATTACGGCAAAACTTCTTGCAGAAAAGGACAATCCTAAAGCTGACGCTGTATGGGGTCTCGCTGCGACAAGCCTGCTAGTAGCAGATCAAGAAGGCATGCTTGAAGGATATGCTCCAGAAGGGATTGAACGTGTAGGGGACGCATACAAGGGTGATGGTGAAACACCACACTGGGTAGGTATTGATGCCTGGATGACTGGTATTTCTGTAAATACAGTTGAAATGGAAGAGATGGGATTAGATATTCCGCAATCGTATGAAGACTTACTAGATCCGCAATATAAAGATTTAATTGTTATGCCTAATCCAGCCTCATCAGGTACAGGTTTCTTGACTGTTTCTGCTCTTATGCAAACGATGGGCGAAGAAGAAGCGTGGGACTACATGGATAACCTTCACAAGAATATTGGAATGTATACGCACTCTGGCTCTAAACCAGCTAAGTTGGCAGGGCAAGGAGAATACCCAATTGGCATTTCCTTCGGATATAGAGGGATTACTCAAGCTGAAAAAGGTGAGCCCATCAAAACGATCTTCCCAGAAGAAGGATCAGGTTGGGATCTAGAAGCAAATGCTCTAGTGAAAAAAGATACTATGAAACCAGCAGCAAAGAAATTCTTGGACTGGGCAATCTCTGATGAAGCGATGAAAGAATACAGTGAGAACTTTGCCATCACAACTGTTCCAACAGACAAGCCAGTACCAGAAGGCTTCCCTGAAGATCCGACGGAACAGCTAATCGAGAACGATTTTAACTGGGCTGCTGAGAATCGTGACATGATTCTTGATCAATGGACAAAGAAATATGACGGAAAGAGTGCCCCTGAAGAATAAGAAGGGGAGCTCTTCCTCTTCTATTTAATTTTTTCTTATGAGGAGTGGGGCATGTAATGGAACATTTAAAAGTTAACGGAGTTTATAAGAATTTTGGAGAATTTACAGCTTTAGAAGACGTTTCTTTCTCTGTGAGTAAAGGAGAGTTTGTCTGTCTTTTAGGTCCAAGTGGATGTGGTAAGACGACATTACTTCGCATCATCGCAGGCCTTGAGCAACCGAACAAAGGAGCTGTGATGATGAATGGAAAAGATATTACGCACTTGCCACCTGCTAAACGAAATTTTGGGATTGTGTTTCAGTCATATGCGTTATTTCCAAACTTAACGGCTTTCCAAAACATTGCGTATGGATTAAAGACTAGAAAGATGACAAAGCGTTCGATCCGTGAAAAAGTTCACGAAACTCTAAGACAAGTAAACCTTGAGCATATCGCCGATCGGTATCCAGCTCAGTTATCCGGCGGACAGCAACAAAGAGTTGCCTTAGCTCGTGCCCTTGCCCTTTCTCCTGACTTCTTGCTTTTGGATGAACCATTATCTGCTCTTGATGCAAAAGTTCGTGTGGAGTTACGGAATGAAATGAAGAGGCTTCAGAAGCAACTTGGGATTACAACGATTATGGTCACACATGATCAGGAAGAAGCATTGTCAATGGCAGATAAGATGGTGGTCATGAATAATGCGGAGCTTGTTCAGTCTGGGTCTCCTCAGGAAGTGTATGAGTATCCGCTGACTCCATTTGTTTCTGATTTTATTGGAACTGTTAATTTCTTGGAAGATGCTTCTTCTTTACGTGCGATTCGACCTGAACATGTTGAGCTGAAAACAGAGTTGAGGGAAAACTCGATCCCCGTATCGATTGAAAATATGGAGTTCCGCGGTGGTTTTTACAGAATGATGCTTAAAAATAAGATAAATAAACAAGCTAGGTACCTTTTTGCTGATGTATCAGCTGAAGAATATAAGAAAGAACAATATGAGCTTGGACAAACCATCTATATGAAGTTTCAGGAAAGCGGCATGATGCATTTTACAGACTATCCTGTTCAATCAAAGCCATTGGTTTCATCAATAAGTTAGGAGAATCTCTATGATTACAGCAGTGAAAACACTATTAGGATATCAGGAAACCGTTCCTCAACGGACAAGTTCATCGGGGCAATGGCAACGACTGCTGATTGTTTGCATGGTAGTAGGGCTATTTACTTTCATTGTGTTGCCAGTCATTGAGCTCATGGAGCGGGCTCTTCAGAATCGGAGCGGAGAATATATAGGCCTTGAGAACTTTTTCACTTATTTCTCATCTCCCAGCTTGTTTCAATCGGCCTATCATACGGTAACAGTAGCTGTTATTACGACGATCATTTCGGTGGGGGCTGCTCTCCTATATGCATATGCTATTGAACGTACCCACATGAAAGGGAAGACATTCTTCACCTATATGGCACTGCTCCCGTTATTTGCTCCAACGATGATGTATGGCATTTCCCTAATCTATTTGTTTGGGAACAATGGTGTAATTACAACAGGATTCTTCGGCACGTTAGAGGACTGGTTTGGCATTGGAGAATGGGATTTTGAGATTTATGGGCTGAAAGGAATTGTTTTGTCTGAAGTGATCTTTACATTTCCACAAGCCTTTTTAATTTTAAAAGTAGCTCTATCAACGGCTGACCAGCGTCTATATGAAGCGGCTGATACTCTTGGGGCTAGTAAACTGAGGAAGTTGTTTACTGTAACACTACCAAATATAAAATATGGTTTGGTGAGCGCAATATTCGTTTGTTTCACCCTTAGCTTCACAGATTTTGGAGCTCCAAAAGTAGTTGGAGGGCAATACAACGTACTAGCTACAGATGTTTATAAACAGGTCATTGGGCAGCAGAACTTTTCAATGGGAGCAACGGTTGGAATCATTTTGACTATTCCAGCTGTCATAGCTTTTGTAGTGGATCAGATTATACAACGAAAGAAAGAAGGCGGTATTAGCTCCAAAGCTATCCCATACAAAACTCCGAATAATAAAAGACGGGACCGTTTATATACGCTTTACTGTTTAATTGTTTCTGGTATGTTCCTCCTATTGTTTGGAGCGATCGTGGCAGCCGCATTTGTTAAAGTGTGGCCTTATGACTTCTCCCTTACCTTTAGACATTTTGGATTTGGGAATGTAGCAGGTGATGGGCTTAAACCATATTGGAATAGCTTACTAGTCTCTAGCATAACCGCTGTTGTTGGAACTTTCCTTATTTTCCTTGGTGCATATCTGGTAGAGAAATCCCGGTATATGAAAGTCATTAGGAAGATTTCTTACTTTCTTTCCATCTTACCGATCGCTCTTCCTGGTCTTGTAATCGGACTTGCATTTATTTTTTTCTTTAATCAGCAAATGTTTCAGGTTCCATTTACGTCGATTGAGTTTATGAATCCATTCAATTGGCTCTATGGGTCAATGACAATATTAGTGTTGGCTAATCTTGTACACTTTTACTCCGTTTCATTCTTGACGGCTACTACTTCATTGAAACAGCAAGACAAAGCGTATGAGTCTGTTTCAGAAGCAATGGATGTTCCATTTTATAAAACGTTCGCAAGGGTGACATTGCCCCTTTCTTTACCAGCTATTTTAGAAATGGCGATGTATCTGTTTGTGAATTCGATGACAACCATATCGGCTGTAGTATTTCTTTATTCACCAGACTGGAAGCTTGCGTCTATAGCAATGGTGAACATGGATGATGCCGGAGATATTGCTCCTGCTGCTGCGATGGCGCTATTAATTATTGCTACAAATATACTCGTCCGCACACTATATGAAGTTGCATCTCGGTTTCTCTTTAAAAAAACATATGCGTGGAAACGATGAAAGGATGGTTACTATGAATAATCGAATTAAAGGAGTCATTTTTGACTGGGCTGGTACCACAGTAGATTATGGGTGTTTTGCTCCTGTAAATGTCTTTATTGAAGTTTTTCGAAAACGTGGGGTTTACATCACATTAGAAGAAGCAAGAGAGCCTATGGGGTTATTGAAAATTGACCATATACGGGCGATCTGCCAGATGGACCGCGTATCAAAGGAGTGGGAAGGGCTACACGGCGAAGAGCCTTCAGAAGCGGATGTACGAGCTTTATATGAAGACTTTGAGCCAATGATGTTTCGCGTTCTAGAAAACTATGCAGAGCCTATTCCTCACGTATTGGAGGCCGTAGAAGCTATTCGAAATAAAGGAATAAAGATTGGTTCGACTACTGGTTATACGAAAGAGATGGTCGAGGTCGTAGCGCGAGAAGCGAAGAAGAAAGGCTATGCCCCTGATTCTGTTGTTGCATCAACTGAAGTGTCTTCAGGTAGACCGTTACCGTGGATGTGTTATGCCAACGCGATGAATCTTGGTGTCTATCCTATGCAACAAATGATTAAAGTCGGCGACACGACAAGTGATATGGCAGAAGGGTTAAATGCAGGTATGTTGACTGTAGGAGTGGTAAAAGGGAGTAGTACGCTCGGATTAACGAAAGAACAAGTTGATGTCATGGAAGACGCAGAGCTGAATGCTCGAATAGAAAAGGCAAAACGCGTTTTATTCGAAGCAGGTGCTCATTATGTCATAGAGGATATGAGTGAATTACCTGGTTTGATCGACGAAATGAACCAAACTGAAGAGTCTGAAGTCGCTCATGTTTAAGTCTTATCTGTATGGGGAGGGGGATAGCAATCACTCTCCATTACGAAGAAAACATTTTGAGAACCAAAGTCGAGAGACGCAAGAATGGTTGATCGATGATCAAGAGAACTTTTTCCAACAATCCTTGTCTACTCCTTGTCTTGACGTTGTAGAAGAGGCTAAAGGTCCTTTCTTAACCATGATTGATGGAAAAGTTGTCTACGATTTTCATGGGAACGCTGTGCACCAAGTAGGATTCGGTCACCCAAGGGTAATTGAAGCGATGAAAGAACAACTCGACACGTTAAGTTTCTCCACAAGACGCTATACAAATAAACCTGCGATTCGGTTGGGTAAGAAGTTAGCTGAATTGGCACCTGGCTCTTTATCTAAATGTTTATTTGCCCCAGGGGCTACATCTGCAATTGGCATGGCGTTGAAGCTAGCTAGATTCACGACAGGAAAATATAAAACAATCTCGATGTGGGAGTCCTTTCACGGTGCTTCCATGGACGCATTGTCTGTTGGAGGTGAAGCTCACTTTCGTCGCCAAATAGGCCCGCTCCTTCCCGGCGCAATACATGTTCCCCCTATTCAAACATACAGACCATTATGGGAGGGGGCGAGCCTTGATGATCGACAATTAGCGAACTATATTGAGTATATTGTAAAGCAAGACGGAGAGGTTGGCGCTTTTGTAATGGAGCCGATTCGGAATACGGATGTGCAGATGCCTTCAAAAGCATTTATGAAGCAGCTGAGGGCGATTTGTACAAGACATAATATAAAATTAATTTTTGATGAAACAGCTATCGGATTAGGAAGAACGGGACAGATGTTTGCTTTCGAGCACTATGGTATAGAGCCGGATATGGTTGTGCTTGGTAAAGGCCTTGGAGGGGGGGCATTCCCTATGGCTGCTCTTCTCGCTGACCAAGCGCTCGATCAAGTGGAAGAAACCTCTCTTGGTCATTATACGCATGAAAAGTCTCCTGTAGGCGCAACAGCTGCACTAACCACAATCGAAGTGATTGAAGAGGAAGGGCTTTTAGAGCGATCGCGACAGCTGGAATGTATGGTGAGAGATAGACTCGAAACCATGAAAGAATCTTATTCTGTTATTGGGGATGTGAGAGGCGTAGGTCTCTTATTTGGAATTGAACTCGTGAAGGATCGGGATACGAAGGAAAAAGCAAGAGAGGAAGCGGACAGAATCATGCACACGTGTTTACAGAACGGACTTAGTTTTAAAGTGTCTAAGGGAAATGTGCTTCAACTTTGTCCACCGTTAACGATTACGGAAGACCAGCTAACAGAAGCGCTTGATATTCTGGAGCAGGCTCTATTGGAAAGCGAGAATGGAAAGGAGAGCTAAACGATGAATTTTAATAACGATCAAAACCCTTATCTCTTATTAACTCCTGGCCCTCTATCTACTTCTTCAAGTGTGAGAGAGGCGATGTTAAAAGATTGGTGTACATGGGATGAGGAGTATAAATTACTTGTGCAATCCATTCGTTCTGACTTACTAACAATTGGAGGAGTATCAGCTGAGGACTATACGTCTGTATTAATGCAGGGAAGCGGGACATTTAGTGTGGAGTCCGTCCTTGGAACCGTTATTCCGTCTGAAGGCAAGGTGCTCGTTGTTGCCAATGGTGCCTATGGGAGCCGCATGGCAACGATTGCTGAACGACTTCATATACCGGTTACAGTCGTGTGTGGAGGAGAATCGAATACTCCCGATTTAGTAGGGATTGAACGTGAGCTGAGAGAAGATCAGAGCATTACACATGTAGCGGTCGTGCATTGTGAGACGACAACAGGGATGGTTAATCCAATTGAAGCAATAGGAAAACTTGTGAAGCAGTATAACAAGACGTACATTGTGGATGCGATGAGCAGCTTTGGCGGTATGGACATTTCAATTCAGAATATAGGAATTGACTTCTTAATCAGTAGTGCGAATAAATGCATACAAGGTGTACCGGGCTTTGGTTTTGTTATTGCTAATCGGTTGGAGCTCAACAAATGTGCGAACCAGGCCCGTTCATTGTCGCTCGATTTATATGATCAATGGGTCACAATGGAAGAAGAACAAGGAAAGTGGCGTTTCACATCTCCAACCCATACGGTTCACGCCTTTAAGCAAGCGCTTCAGGAATTGAAGGAAGAAGGCGGAATCGCGGCGAGAAGTGAGCGTTATCGCACAAATCAAAGAAGACTTGTAAAGGGTATGCGAACGTTAGGATTTGAGACTTTGCTACCGGATGCCGATCAATCGCCAATCATTACATCATTTCGTGAGCCGGTCCATGAGGCGTTTAGTTTTTATCATTTTTATACGAAATTAAAGGAACAAGGCTTTGTGATTTATCCTGGTAAAGTTACAAATCAGGAAACGTTCCGTATTGGCAATATAGGAGAAATTTATGAAGAGGATATTGAGCGTCTTCTAACAGCGGTCGAAAAGAGTATGTATTGGTTAGAGCCAATAGGTTAAATGGGGAGGTCTTTACATGAAAGTGTTCTGTCTTGGTGGGGCTGGTCAGATCTCTAGAGAGGCCGTGCTCGATCTTGTTCAATTTGGATCGTTTACGACTATTACGATTGGGGACTACAATGTTGAAGAAGCAGAGGCCGTAGCTGCTTGGCTTGATGACCCTAGAGTGGATGTAGAATATGTGAACGTACGGGATCATGCAACAACTGTAGAGCAGTTGAAAGGCTATGATGTTGTTATGGATGGTACAACCATTACGCTAAATGGGTTATCTACAAGATGTATTGCTGAAGCGGGGTGCCATGGTGTGAATTTGAATGGATTTGGAGAAGAAAATGCCTGGCATGATCTCTTTGTTGAGAAAGGGAAAACGTTTGTCGCAGGGTTCGGGATGACGCCTGGTGTTACGCAAATGATGGCTATGCACGCTGCGAACCAATTGGACGAAATTGAGAGTGTCCGAGTAAGTCACGGTTCGTTCAGACCAATCGCTTTTTCCAAATCGATTACGGAAACGACTACGTACGAGTATGATCCGTATCTAGAAGGACGGGTCGTATATGAAGATGGGGAATTGAAACAAGTGCCTCCATTTGCAAGGCCACGTCAAGTTGTTCTTCCAGAACCGTACGGAGAAACGACTCAATATATTATCCCGCATGCTGAAACCATCACGTTATCTCAAGCTCTGCAACATAAAGGTGTAGGACTCATTGAAGTTAGAGGGACGTGGCCACAGCCCAATATGAGGTTAATGAAAGCTTTATATGAATATGGTATTACGAGAAATGATAAAATTGTGGTGAATGACCGAGAAATAGGAATCCTTGATTGCGTTAGTCAGTATTTGGGTCAATCTGAGGAAGGTCAAACAACTGATTTGTATGGCTATGCTCTTCATGTAGAGGTGGTAGGAAAGAAAGATAAAGGGTTGCAAAAGCATACCCTGACCCATACGCATCCTTTGTCAGATGGTTCGGTTGAGGGATGGGAAGAATTAAGGTCTTATACACGTAATGTGGGGATCCCCATGGCTATTGCTGCAGAATTTATTGGCAAAGGTCATGTTTCAAGCACTGGGGTTGTCATACCGGAAGAAGCCTTTTCACCAGAGGGAATTTTTCGAGAGCTAGAAAAAAGAGAGATAAGAGTTCATGAAGAAATTGCTTCGTTATAATGTGTCTAAGATGGACTGAAGCGTTACAATAGAGAGAGTAGACCGTTTAGAGGAGGAACTGAAAGTGTCATTGGTAGCAGAAGAGAGAAAAAGAAAAATTGTTCAGTTGTTAAATGATAAAGGAAAAGTGCGTGTGAATGAATTAGCTGAGATGTTAAATGTCTCAACGGAAACGATTCGACGTCACCTGGATGACCTTGAGAGTGAACATAAACTGAAGAAAGTTTATGGGGGCGCGATTCGAGTGCAGCTGGAAACCGAACTCCCACATTATGAGCGAACTTCCATTCGAACATCAGAGAAACAATTGATTGGTAGACTTGCCGCAGAGCAAGTCCAGGATCATAATGTGATCGTGATTGATGAAGGGAGCACGCCGCTTCAGATGATTCCTTTCCTTACACACAAGAACAACCTTACCATTATGACAAGTTCGGTACCTGCTTTAAATATGCTCATTGATTATAAGAAGAAGCAACTCATAGATGCAAGAGTGATCTTCATAGGCGGAGAAGTGGATGCTGACCATTTACGCGTATCTGGTCCAATTGCGGAGAAGATCATGAATGATTTCTATGTAGACAAAGCGTTTATTGCGACCGACGGTGTGGATGTACGCTATGGTATCACAAGCTATGATCCAAATAAGGCCATGTTTACGAGAAAACTTATCGAGCATGCGGATGAAACGTTTATTTTGGCTGATCACTCCAAGATCGGGCAACGAACGTATGCTAAGATGTCAAATCTTGAAGAAATCTTTGCAGTAGTGTCCGATCAGTCGGCTCCACCTAATTGGCTTGGAGATCTAGAACATTATCAAACAGAATGGATTTGTCCTGAAGCCGGAGAGTAGCATCTCTGGCTTTTTTGTGCAAATCATCAATTGTGCTGGGATAGATAAGAAAATATTTCTGTAGGAACTCGTTTGCTTCCTTAACAAATATCTCCTAACTGACGAAATATAAGATAGACATGTATTTATAAAGTAGCTTTTATGTTACAGGGGGAGACAAATTCTTATGCCATTACTAAGTTTATTGACTAAAGATAAAAAGCGTCAAAACGAGGAGAATAACCTAGAGAGTTTGGAAGTTCACCTTGAGGTTCCGGGGGAAATTAAGAAACAGCTTGAGGTCATTGGTTTAACCGAGAGAGACTTACAGATTATGAGGTCATTAGAGCCAACCATTCGAGAGCATATTGATACTATTACGGAACAGTTTTATGCCAACATTACTAAACAACCCAACTTGATGGAGATTATTGAGGATCATAGTACGCTAGGGCGGTTGAAAACAACATTAAAGCAACATATAGAAGAGCTGTTTGATGGTCGAGTCGATCAAGATTTTCTCGAGAAGCGTTATCGTATTGCTTTTGCCCATGTACGTGTGGGATTAGAAACAAAGTGGTATGTGGGTGCGTTTCAAAGTTTGTTAAATTCGTTATTTGACATCTTACGTGTAGAAATCGAGCAACCTGCACATTTCACTGAAGCAATCCAAACTTTGACGAAGATGTTGAATTTCGAACAACAACTCGTGATCGAGGCTTATGAGCAAGAGCATAAACGAATACGGCACGAGCAGCAAACTCAGGCCGACGAACTGCATCGGAAAGTTCAAGATGTGGCATCGGGATTAGCGGGCACGTCACAGGAAACAAGCTCGTCCATTACAGAGTTAACGTTACAATCGCAAAATGTTAAAGAAATGGCGAACCAGGGCATTGAACTAGCCAAGAAATCTGAGCATGCTTCTGAAGCCGGTAAGCGCCAGGTTGAATATCAGGATGAGAACATGGATAGCATGGAACAAGGGATGGAACGAATTACAGAGAATGCTCAAGGGTTAAAGGAAGTTTCCAAACGAATTACTGAAGTCATTGATATTGTAAGCGGGATTGCTGAGCAGACGAATTTGCTTGCTTTGAATGCATCGATTGAATCAGCACGTGCAGGGGAATATGGAAAAGGGTTTGCGGTAGTAGCGGAGGAAATTCGTAAACTCTCAGAACAGACGAAGCAATCAACATCAACCGTAGCAGATCTTATTAAAGACGTGAATCAGCAAAGCTCTCATGTTACAGAATCGATTGACTCGATTCGATCTTTTGTAGAATTAGGAAAAGGAAGTATGAAAGAAACGACAGACTCCTTCGTAACAATCCTTACGTATATGAGAGAGACTGTTCAACATAACGAACGCATTGATCAGGAAACGAAACAATTGCTCGAAAACATTAAAGAAATGGATCAAGCTTCCGCAACGGTAGCGGCATCAGCAGATCGATTAACTCATATGACAGAGCAAATGTAAGGTTAAGACTTGTCCCGCCGAATAGGGGACAAGTCTTTTTTTATACTTCAACTTTGTCAGTGTTTCGTTTGACCATATCGTTCCAGTCGATGGTATAGAGGTTTAAGAGGCTTTCAAGTTTATGAACTAATCCAAGTGTGAGGAAGCCATTCCCCTCTGCTTGTGGTGAGCTCCCGATTGGAGCGGTACGTTTGATTAGTTGAGCATAAACTTCTGCCTCTGAAAGCTTTCTATTTAATTGCTTTTCAGCGAGGTGAATGAGCAGCGCCAAAGCACCTGATACGTGCGGAGTAGCCATGGAAGTACCTGATAAGCGAGCATAACGACCTTCTGTATAAGTGGAAAGGATGTTAACGCCAGGAGCTACAAGATCGATTTCATCATTTGTATTGGTAAAGTCAGCAATATTTCGATTGAAATCTGAAGCACCTACTTGGATGACTTCGTTATAAGCTCCCGGGTAGGCATATTCATTCGTATCCTCCCGGCCATCACCTTCATTTCCTGCCGCACAAACGACAGAAATCCCTGCTTCGACAGCTGTTTTAATTGCTTCATGTAGCTCTGGTACATCACTTGGACCTCCAAGAGACATGGACATGACTCGGACGCGTTCACCGTCTGGACCTTCCCAGTTTGTAGCATAGTTAATGGCATCAATAATCCAGTCATAATTCCCACGTCCAGATCCGGTCAAAACCTTTAGAACAAGGAGTTGGCTTGCGGGAGCGACACCTACAACACCAGTAGTCGTTTCAGAGGCGGCGATTGTGCCTGCTACGTGGGTTCCGTGGCCATTGTTATCAGCGTAGTTGGTTTCATCTCCTTCGTAATCTGTTGTGAAGTTACGTCCACCGATAATTTGCCCTTCTAGATTAGGATGATCAAGCTGACACCCTGTATCTATAACGGCGACAACGCTACCTTTTCCTTTTGATGTTTGCTCCCAGATCGCAGGTGCTTCAATCATGCGCACGCCTTCTGGGATCATTGATGTACTTTCAAATACATCTTCCGTTTGGTAAGGAATCAGATACATGTTCTCCATGGTAACCCCTCCTCAATATGGTTACTTGAATCGTACACGAAAGAGGGGAGGAAATAAATTATAATATTCTAACTTTTGTAAAAATAACCATTTTGACCTAGGTTGGATGGGACTATGGAAAGGGTAAAATTTGTAGAAAAATGGAGGTGATCTATAAATAAAAGAAAAAGGTTTGCTACCTATGGAAGCAAACCTTTAACGTCTGGACTTTCGATATCCTGCTGCTTCTGCTTCTGAAGGGGTGTTAAACACTTCGATCGCCTTCACGCGGTTGTAATATTGACCGCCAGGCATGTGGTAGATTTTTTCCCCTTTGGAATTTTGATTGCCTTTAATGGGTTGCGGGTTAAGGGAGCGTTCAATATCGCTCATCTCAACTACCGATCTCATCTCATCTCTTATGCTTTCTCTCGTCTCTTCGAACGGGTCTCTTTGTTCTAAACTTGCCTCTACTAACTCTTCTTTCTCTACTAAGCTCTTAAACTCTTCTTGCTCTGCAAACTCAACTAGCTCTGTCTCTTCTGTCTCTTTGTGACTTGGCTTTGTTTGAATCGTAGGGGCTTCTACAGTGTGAGGTGTGGAACGAATGCGCCCTTTGCGCTGAGACGGAGTGAATAAAAGCAAAGCAATCATCATTCCGCTTGCAATTACGGCTAAATAAGCTAGAACAACACCGAATTTTCTCATCATCCTCTCCTCCTTACACCTATTGTAGCCCCTCGACTCCCCATCGTCCAACCCACAACCCGCCAGACCTCAAATTCTTTAACCCATTACAGCAAAACAGGGTGCCAGGCACCGTTTAGTGCTTTACCGCAATAGAGGGTGTCTGGCACGCTTCTTACCTCTAAAGGGTTAAAGAACTAGTAGATGTAATACCTTAACACTTAAACGCTTTTAAGCACTAAAGTTAATGGGCGTAAAAAAACCTGCCAGCTCATGTGCCAGCAGGGACGAACGGATTCATTCGCGGTACCACCCTGATTATAATCTCTATACGAAAGAGATTATCTCTTCATCGTTGATAACGGAACAGACCCGTTGATGTGGTGCACATCACATCAAAGCTAAGGAAACGTAATTCGTAACGTCTTTATGTACTGGTTCGCAGCGACCACCAGTTCTCTGAAACAGGGAAAGAGTTACTACTTCAAATCCATCGACACTTTTACACTTTATTCGTACGATTACTTGCTTTATATCTTAAACGCTTAAAAGCGCTAAAGTCAACAATTTTTTCTTATTCTATATTTCCTTTATCGTACTAAAGGGTGCCAGGCACGCTTTACCTAAGTAAAGTGACCTAGTGGTTCAATAGTTGTTTTAGGTTTTCGAAATCCTGATAGATGGTGTCTTTTAATGAGCCATTATAGAGAACAGCTGCTGGATGATACATGGGAAAGATTGTGTAGGTTTCTTCTGTGAGTTCATAGGATTCATCTTCTTCACCAGTCCATTTATAAATCGGTTGATTTAAAACTTTTCCATGCACGTCAGAGATTTTATAATCTTTTCCGATTAAGCGTCTTAAAGCAATATTACCGAGTGTGACGAGAATTTTTGGTTTCATTTCATCGATTTGATAATCGAGAAGAGGAGCGTGAGCGAGTATTTCCTTTTGGTTTGGGGTTCTATTCGGCGTTTTGGTTATGGGATTTCCTTTTCGATCTGTCGTTTCTACAACCTTGTAAGGACGACTCCTCACTACGCTTGTAATATATAACTCGTCTCGGTCTACCCCGATATGTTCAAAGAACTCAGTGAGTTTCTCGCCAGCCTGTCCAATAAAGGGTGCGCCTTCTATAACCTCATTTCTTCCTGGTGCTTCTCCGATTACCATAATATCTGGATACTTCGGCCCTTTACCAGGAACGAATCCCTCTGTTTGATAAGGTTCAATACGCTTGTTACCGAGTTTGCGTAAATGTTCTGGGAACATTGCAATCGCCTCCTTGAGTCATTTATATATCTTTACATTTCCCTGCTTTTATTCATTTGAAAAATCCTCTATACTTTTAGTAATTTCATACTTATAAACTATCGAGGTGATTGGATGAAAAGGATTGCTGTGTTTTGTGGATCAAGTGAAGGCGCTTCTGCTGCATATAAAGAGGATGCAGTACGTTTAGGAAGTCTTCTTGCCCAACAAGGTATTACCCTTGTTTACGGTGGTTCAAGCGTCGGTCTGATGGGTGCTGTTGCGGATACAGTGCTTGCTGAAGGAGGCGAAGCAATCGGGGTGATTCCAAAGAAACTAGTGGAGCGAGAAATTGCCCATGCCAGTCTTACGGAACTGTACGTTGTGGATTCCATGCACGAAAGGAAGGCAAAGATGGCGGAGTTATCCGATGCATTTATCACCTTACCAGGTGGAGCGGGGACGCTTGAAGAGTTTTTTGAAGTGTACACCTGGGCTCAAATTGGAATTCATCAGAAACCATTTGGAATTCTGAACACGAACCAATACTATACACCTTTAATCTCTCTGTTTGATCATATGGTTGAACAGAAATTCTTAAAGAAAGACAACCGTGACATGGTAATGGTTGAAGAAAGTCCCGAGTCCCTTCTCACAAACTTCCGATCCTTTATCTCTGCACAGAACTAAACGGTGCCAGACACCCTTTACTTAGTTAAAGGGTGTCTGGCACTTTTTTTGGCTTGAATAGAGATGATGGTTCCGATTAGGACGGGGAGGGTCATAATAACAAGGAAACGGTAATCACCTGTGGCGATGGTTAAGATAACGAACAGAATAATGCTACCTGCTCCTAAAGCAAGGCCACCGATGAATTTAAGTAAATAATCAGGGGCTTCAGTGGGCGACATCTGAATCGATAAGATTCCTCCTATAAGTCCCCAGCTGAAAATGTGGACAGCTAATAGTATGGAGGCAATGGGGACAACGGATAACTCAACACCCACCATAGCTAGGGTTAATACAACATAGATAGCGAATAACGTTGCATACCAAGAATATGACCGTGCAGTTTTCCATATGTGTTCGTACCTTTCATCGAGTCCCCTGTTTTTACTAGCTTGTTTACGTCCGAAATACCATCCTCCTAAACCTCCAAGCAATCCCATGTACATCATAATGAGAGCACCGATTTCCACTACAAAAAACCTCCAATATTTGTAATTTAATAAGTAAAGCTTACTTCACATTTACCATTGCGTCAAGTATGCTTTACAAAGTTAGCGAAGAGTCATGCTTTGATGGTGTACAGTCAATCAAGTAAGATAAAAGACAGATGAGAAAGGAGTTCTAATCGTGAAGTCAATTTTAAAAATGATCGGTCTTGTTCTATTTAGTTTGTTTTTTATCGTTGCGGGTGTTGTGCACTTTACTCAAGTTGAAGGGTTCGCCGCTATGATCCCGGACATTATTCCTTTTCGAAATATGATTGTTTATGCTACAGGCATTATTGAATGGATTTTGGCCATTTTATTACTTATCCCTTCGACTCGTAGACAAGCTGGGATTTGGACAGCTGTTTACCTTGTACTAATCTTCCCGGCAAATATTTATGCTGCCATTGCCGGTATTCCAGCCCCTGGTTCAGATGAAGTAAATAAAACGCTTCTTTGGGTTCGCCTCTTGTTCCAACCATTACTGATTTGGTGGGTGCTTGCTGTATCGAAGCCCAATCAAGAGCGTACATGATAATTGAAAATGAATACTAAAAGCTAGTCGCCTACTCGTTAGGGGGGACTGGCTTTTTTTGTTGCATTCATGAAATGCACAGATTTCGGAATACTACTAGTAGCATAAGTATTTGTGAGGCAGGAGGTATAGGGTATGGCATCCCAATCATGGATTGATTTAATTAAAAAAGGGAATAAATCTTCAGCTTACGCCGCTTCAGGCAACTTAATCATTGCAATTGCGAAGGCGATAGGAGCTGCTGTGAGTGGCAGTGGAGCTATGCTTGCGTCCACTCTACATTCATTTGCAGATTCTGTGAATCAGGGGTTTGTATTTGCCGGAAGTGTGTTAGCTGAGAAGGAACCGACCTCTCGTTTTCCAACGGGATTTGGCAGGGTTATTAATATTTTTGTAATGATTGCTGTTATTATTGTTACGATATTAGGCTATGAGTCGGTGAAAGAAGGGTGGCACTTAATTCAGCACCCGAAAGAATCAGGGAGTTTCTGGCTGAACGCAGGTATCCTTCTTTTGAACATTGCAATTGATGGATGGATCTTGGTTAAAGCTATGAAGGAAATCAACAAAGAGGCGAAAGAAGAAGCTTCTGGGTGGAAGATCCCATCACAAGCGATTCAGAATCTTCCCCAAGCTTCACCGCCTACCAGACTTGTCTTTTTTGAAGACATAGTTGCTGTATTGGGCGCCTTGCTTGCTCTAATTGCGGTAACCATTACGACGTTTACAAACTTTGCGATTCTGGATGGGGTCGTGACTCTTCTAATCGGACTGTTGATGTTTGCTGTAGCGTTTCGTGTTGGGTATGAGAACATGATTGGCTTAATAGGAGTAGCTGCACCTCGTGACGTAGAACGTGACGTTGCTCAGTCTATTTTAGAACATAAACAAGTTGTAGATATAAGAAGGATGCGCATCGTGAAGGAAGGGCGCACGTACCACGTGGAGGCAATGCTAGAGTTAGAAAAGGGTTTATCACTAGAAGAGGCGGATGATATTAAGTTCAAAGTATGGGATCGCCTGTTAAAAAGTGATGACATTTCAGATGCATCTTTAGGCATTATTGAAAGCAATGATGAAAAGGACTGGGATCCGAAGAAGAATGAACGAAATAGCTCCTGGTCCCACCCACAAGACTCTGAAGAAGAATGATTCACTTCACTTTACCTCTCTACAGTAATGTAGCGTGCCAGACACCCTCTAATGCTTTAGAGAAGTGAAGGGTGTCTGGCACGCTTCTGTGTGTTAGTGTGATAAAGGGAATGGTCAGGGAAAAAGCTGCCCGTTATTGATTTGGGGCAGCTTTTTGTTGGTTTTTATAAGGATCGGCTGTTGGTTGATCAGCTTCAATGATCTGGTCACGAATGTCTTCGTATTTTTCTTCATGACCAGTGGTTTCACTTAAGTCTTTAAGTGTCTCCAGAAGGTAGTGCTGGTCGAGCTCATAAATGTGAAGAGACTGAAAACCGTAAACGGTGTTACATGCAAATTCCCATAAAGTTTTGTGGTGGGCAGGGTCAACGGATTTAGCTAATAAGTTCATCACGCGTAGAATCTCTGTGATTATTTGAATGTTTCCTTCTGCATAGTGGCGAATGTACCCATATCCTTTATATAAATAAAACTCAAAGCTTTCGCCTGGTATAATCAACCTCAGTTGTTTTTCGTTGTCGACGAGGTAAGGAGGAATGTTCATCATTTTTGAAATGGTTAGAAGTAACTCTCCTAATTGATGGATCACATTGCTTACTGTCTTTGGATCATTATTGCCAAGAGCTTTAATGGCAATTTCCGATAACTTGTTAAGCCCATGCTCCACATCCTGAATTTCAGTTTGTTTTTGTCCGATCTCTAACATGCTTAAGTATAAATGATGATCAATATCTTTAGGTTCCCCATTCCCACTCCAGTAAGATAGGATTGGATTTCCTTCTAATAAAAATGTACCAACACTTGCTTCTAACTGAACGACAATACCATCTTTCTGGGCTTGATTAATAATTTGGTCGAAGTTGATAAGCTGGATGTACCCAGACTGCTTCGTGAAGATTTTCTCTGGATGATCAGGTTTTTTCTTAGCCTCTTGTTCATGATACAGCGTATCGGTACTTCGGTAGGGGGACATTTCTTGTGAAATCGACTGATTGAGGATTTGTTTAGAGATCGATTGCATATTGTAAGAAATGTTATGAACTTGCATCCATGTTGTAGCGTGATTAATAAAATAAATAAAGGTGACTGCTGCAAATAATGCAACTAGGGTCGTCACTAAAGGAATAGCCACGAATGTTTGGTCTTCGTAGTTTGTAATAAAAATAAAGAGCGTTAATACATAAACAAAACAAGCGTTAAAGATTCCAAGGACATGCTGTGTGCGATTATCTGAAACGAAATTAAGTAACATCCTTGGTGAGAATTGCCCGCTAAATGTTGTAAGGACGACAAGGACGGAGTTTAACGTGTAGGCAGTGAGGGTTAACATGCCTCCTATTAACGTTGTAATCAGCATTCTTGAAACAGAAGCATTCGATTGCAGGAATTTAGGGACCCAATTTCCTAGTTGTACGTTTAAATCGATTAATAAGATGACTGCTGCAAAGAAAAATGAGCATAAGATGTAAATAGCAGGGGTGAACCATAAAGTGAGTTGTAGCTCATGTTTTCTTAATCTCTGTGACATTTCTAAATATTTTCGGATTCCTGGTGGGATGATTTTCATGAGTCGATCGGTCCTCCTTCTAAGTACCCTCTTTCCCCTTGCTGTCGCTCCATAAAACTATTTCGGTAACAATTATTACTTTTTTAGACTAAAGGTATTCCTTATAATGAAATAAACGTTTTAGAGGGGGAATTCTTACATGGAGTGGAAGCTAAAATCGTATGAAGAGTTAAGCAAAAGGGAGTTGCACGATATATTCAAGGAGCGGGTTCAGGTATTTGTAGTAGAACAAAACTGTCCCTATCCTGAAGTAGATGGAGATGATGATCAAGCCGAGCATCTCTGGCTTGAGAACAATGGAGAAATAGTAGCCTATTGTCGACTATTTCCTTCTGGCATTAAATATAAAGAAGCATCGATTGGACGAATCTTTGTGAGAAAATCAAGAAGAGGCGAAGGTCATGCTCAATTGTTGCTAGAGAAAGCGTTACATACCATTCTTCAAGTGTGGGGAGAACCGGCCATCAAAATTCAAGCTCAACACTACTTAAATGACTTCTACACATCACTCGGTTTCACCAATATTAGTCAGGTCTACCTTGAAGACGGCATCCCGCATGTAGACATGCTCTTAAACACTGCACAGCACTAAAGGGTGCCAGACACGCGTCACTTCGCTATTACATCACCGCGCCAAAGGGTGTCTGGCACCCTTTAATTAGATGAAGCATGAGTAATTTTAGGGTTTCGGTGCATTCTAAGGGGTGGAAGGGGCGATGAATGTGGCAGTGAAGAAGAGTAATGAAAAGAGTATTAGTTTGCTGTGGAAGGTAATCTTTCTCATAATGGCTTTAATTATTCTAACGGCCATTTTTATTTTCATAGCTTATGCAAACTTTAACGATGAGGAAACAAGTTATAACGTAATTTCAAGCTCAACATTATATGCTAATCGTTTATTTTCAAATGCATGCTGACAATCAAGCATGCATTTTTTCTGTAAAAAAGGTGATACATACGAATACATAGCGGGTAAAGTTATACTATAACCTCAATAATATTATGACTGAAATGTGGGTGAAGGTATGCGTAAGATATGGAGGAGAATACGTTTTCTGTTTAATGTTCGTAAATCTGTTCCGTTCTTGTGGGAGTTCTTTACGACTCGGCAAGTCCCCATTCAGAAAAAAATTCTGTCTGTGGGCTTTTTAATTTTATATATTGTCATTCCTTTTGACATTATCCCTGACTTCCTTGTGTTTTTCGGGGTGCTTGATGATGTAACGATTTTCACTTTTGTTCTACAACAAATCGTAAAGATGGCCCCACCATCTCTACAAGACAAGTACGACCTAGATGGTCAAGCAAGAACGTAAAGATCTCGGAGTTCCACCTCTCCGAGATCTTTTTTTGATGTGTGCCCGACATGGGCGCAAGCTTTAGGGTTAGAGTCCCGAACGGTGAAGGTCGTTGTAGCCGTTAGCCAAGGGCAAGGGTGTCCGGGGTGACCCGGAATCTGAAGGAAGCCGG
>NZ_BMIN01000029.1 GCF_014642405.1 Pontibacillus salipaludis | reverse complement strand
GTCTTGTTGTTGGACGCATTTATATAGATGAAAATTTTATATAATCATTGGCGCGTTATAAAAGGTTTGAAATAAAAAACAATCTTCACAGATGTGTGCCTATCACAGAGAATAATTCATTAAGTGAGTGTTTGTTTATGTTGTGATAAAAAACCGTATGTTGTGTTTGCCTAATTTAGTTATATCATGGTTAACAAAATAAGTCAAACGCTTTTTAATTTATTTTTAAAATAAATAATCATTGGTGCGTCTTGAAAGGGTTTTACCCACCCTGCATATACTCTTAGCGGAATCATAGGGTGGGTTACTCGTCTTAACCGAGCCACAGCATTCTGTGGTTGGATTACTAAGGTGATCGTGTTAGCGCACGGGCACCTCTTTTTATATAGTATAAGAGGTCCGACTAGGATTTCAACTATTCTTGCTGAAATAAGAAAGTGGGAGATCAAGTCACAGGAAAAGAGACGTAGGGAGACCCCTTTCCCATCTTCAAAAATCTTGAAATTGAGATAAGTACCTTGGTTCCTCTTTTTTTCGAAGAAACTTTATATGCGTAACGCGTCATGTATATAGGTATTATATATAGTTATTCATTATATAAAGAAGGAACAAAGGAACATGTAATCTGTGACCCTATCTGATAAAGGGTTTTGGTGTTCCTTTTACTGTGATAAACCAGGTACATTCCAGGAACATAGAGGAACAAATAGGTGAAAATTGCTTGCATACATGCAAAATAAAGAAATAAGTGCCCGTTTCTTTTCATATCTTCATCTGAAAAACATTAGCATACATGCTAAATTGAACAGAAAAAGGAACATTTAAGCTAAAAAAAGGAACGATTTGACCACTAAAAGGAACGTTAAAAGGAACAAAATAAGCTTCTTCCAATCACGGAACGGCTTTATCTTATCAAAAATTCAATTATTAATGATGTTAATGTTAACATTATTATTAACATTAACATTTATATATTTATGCATATTGTTGTTGTTATTTTTATGATAGTAAATATTGATATGTTTATAGATCATTTTAAATACATTACAATTAATATTTTTATTGTTAGCTATATTGGTATTAATAATAGGATTATTGCTGTTGTTAACAGGAGCCATTTGGTCCAGAAAATAGATGATTGTTATTTTATGTTAAAATAAATATTGGTCTTATAAAGAGATTGTACTTTAACTAACGATGGGAAAAGGGGTAATGCTGGGGTTCGTAAAGTTATTATAAGTAGCAATAGGTAATCTATGTTACCGTTACGAGGTTTATATATAAACAATATGAAACTATTATGGGAGAGTCCTAAAATGAAAAAGAAAATGAACTATTTAATTTTACTTTTAACGGCCATCTTTATGGTGGGTTGCACCGATGTAGAAGATGCATCTAATACCGATAAAGAAACAAAATCACAAGAAGTAACCACAGCTGATACAGATAAAAATAGTGAAACGGAAGAAGCCGCCACTGCGGTAGCTGACGAACCTGAAGAAGAGGAAAAACCAACCGAAACAAAGGATGACCTGTTCTCAGAATACAACCTTATTGAAGTCGATGGTGGTGATTTGTCTGGACATCGTGAATCTAACGTCGTCGTTGATATTGGTTATGGGGACCGTGAGTATTGGGCCTTTACGAATGAACACGGGCAACTAGTACGTGTCATTGCTGAAGAGATCGTTTTGCAAGATGATAGTAGCGAACCCGTATTATCGTCTGGAAGATACTACTCCGATGAGGCAAAAGTTCCTGGTGTCGAAAGTGACGTTTTAGATGAAGGGCATATTATTGCTGATTCTCTCGGAGGGGTATCGAATGCTTATAATATCACCCCGCAAGAGAGTACGCTCAACCGACATGGTGATCAAGCTTACATGGAAGACGGGATCCGTAGCGCAGGTGGGGCCACGAATTTTGAAGCCACTATCACATATCCGAATACGGAAACGCAGATTCCTTCAAGTTATCAGTTTACTTATACTCTAATGGGAAACGAAGTTGTTGATACATTTGAAAATGTGAATCCTGATGAGGTAAATGAGTCGCTCGATTCAGCAGACAGCGAACCTTCTGATTCAACGAGTTCAGAAGAAGGTGATATTTCTAGCGTTGATACTAATGGTAATGGCCAGGTGACGATTAAAGAAGCAAAAGCAGCTGGTTTCACTATGCCAATCATGAGTGATCATTGGTTGTATAAATACATGAGGGATAATGATGGAGATGGGATGGTTGGAGAGTAAGCCTCTAAATCTTTGATACAAAAATAAGCAAAAGGAAGGTCATTTATTGAGCTTCTTTTTGTTTGGTGTAAGTTAATTAACATTAACGTAAATATTAATATTTACGTTAATGTTTATGTTAGTGTTTGTTATATCGTTGTTATTTTTATCATTATTATTATTAAAGTCTTTCTTAGAACATTAGGCATGGTTTTTTTCTCATTAAATTTTTAAGAATCCCTTCTAAAGATGGCTATCATTAAAAAAAGGACAGCCACTTTAGATGAACTGTCCTCTTCTTACGAGCGATCCTTAAAAGCGAGTTAAGGTTCTCAAAGTAATCCTTTTTTAGTGAAAACCTCTTTTAAAGCGTCATTGACTATCCTTGATTTTCCCCCATCTCCCTTTCCGACTTTTTTTCCAAGTTCATTCAATACTTTCGCTACCTCTGGATCCAGATACACGCCTGTAAGGACTGGTTTCTTCTTTTTCTTCTTCCCTTGAATGAGACTATCCAAGAAGTCTTCGCTATCATTATTAACATTAACTTCATCATTAACATTAATATTAATTTTATCATTGGTGTCTTTATCGATATCTATATTAGTACTAACATTAGTATCTTTTTCTGCCTCAGGTCTGCTGTCATTGTCCTTTTGCTTATTTTCATGCTTACCTTCTTTATTAATGTCATTATTAACATCTTCGTTAGCAACATCCGAAAAAGATGCTAAACTACGCGTTTTCCTGGCCATCTTCCATTACCTCCTTATATAAATCCCAATACGATTTAACGAGTGGGTTCTTTTTCCCCTCAGTAAGAGTTGCTGGCTTCCTTTCAAAAGCTACACTGTTCGCAAAACGCACCGATCGAGGGATGACGGTTTCAAATACTCTTATATCATTTTCAAATCCATACCTTCTGCATTCCTGGATAATTTGAGTGTGTAGGGTAGTTCGGCTATCCACCAAAGTAGGGACCACACCAAGAACATTTAGATTAGGGTTATGGGACTGTTTAAAATCACTAATGGCTCTTAAAATTTTAAGTAAAGAACGCATTGAATAACTTTCAGGTTGAAACGGAATAAGTATGTCTTGCGCAAAAGAAAGAACATTACCTTGAGTTAATCCTAAGGTAGGGGGAGTGTCTATTAAGACGTAATCCCAGTTGTTTAAATCCACGTTTTTGAATGCTTCCTTGAGCATGGAGAATGGATAGGGATATTTGCTTGCCTCCGAAAGGACGTCAAATTCGAAGAAGCTCATATCATCATTTGCGGGGAGTAAATCAATGTTCTCGTGTACATTAAGAATGGCTTCTTCTGGATTCAAATGATCTACTAATACATCATAGATACTGTTATCCAAGTTATCGGGGTTTACGCCAAAGCTAATGGCTGCGTTCCCTTGATTATCTGTATCTATGATCAATACTTTATGACCTTCGCTACTTAAAACACCGGCTAAGTTTGTCGTTAGGGACGTTTTGAGGACGCCGCCTTTATTCGTGCTGACTGCTATTTTCTGAGTCATATGCTCACCACCTCTAGTTAATGTTAACATTAACATTAATACAATCGTTCATAATCACAAGAATATTTATGCTTATATTATTAAAGATAAGTCTTCAGATCCCTTCTTTATTTTAGACATAAACTATTTTTTGTTAGATTTGCATTCTATTAGCACTACACAGGTTCGATTCTTTGGATAGTAGAACTCTTCTGGAGGATAACAATGAAAACGATAGTTTTAAAAAGCACATAGAGGGACGCTAAAGGGGATTTTCACTTAAAAGATATAAACGTAGAGGGAGAGGCAGAACGTCTCTTAGAAAAGCTGTCAGCGTGTTCTAAAAAGCGTGACAACCCATTGGACATATTGCTGGAGGTTGAATTTCAAAAAAAATTTAGGTGTACCACCATGTGTACGCTTATATTATGGGGCGGTAGCCTGCTACTCTGTTTTAGTTTTTGAAATTAGGATGATCTACTTGAGCACGCAGGCTTTTACGATAAATTTAAAGTGCTTTTTTGCTGGGCATACGAAACCCCCTTATGAACATTTCACAAGGGGGTTTCGCATTAGTCTCTTATCTAATCTTCTCTGTGGTATGGCAAAGTTTACTAGAGTAAGATACAATTATATCTAACGGATAACACGACAAAAGGACGTCTCACCGGCTAAAGTAGAACGTCCTTTTCGCAAAGTGGGGTACGTATACCCTTTTTTAGTTGTTTAACTACGTATAGTTTATCACGTGCAGTTATGAGAGGGCAATACTCCGGTTCGTGTTTTTCGTATTCTTCGCATTGCGCGAGAGACGGAGGACTAAACGATGGAGAGTAAATCTATCGAAGAAGCTAGCTATCACGCATGGTTTCACCATGGAAATACGGACGGATACATAACGATGGCTAAAAAGGAATCTGATGGCGCCTTTAGGCAATATCATTACAAGCCTAATGAAATGGCTGCTGAACTTACAAACTGGCTAGGAGAAGATGTTTACTTCAGCCAGAATACGTTCTACAAGCCGTTTAGGCGAATTGAGAACATACGAAAGCTGCAAGCCTTATACGTCGACGTAGACGCGTATCTATTTAACTATGCACCGGAATGGGTATTAGGCAAGCTAGAATTAGAAGTTTTCGATCAACAGATCCCAGAACCTAACCTCATTATATTTAGTGGCCGCGGGATCGTCTGTGTGTGGCTTATAGAACCTGTTCCTCACAAAGCTTTACCCTTGTGGCAAGCCATACAGAACTATTTCTGTGAGCAGTTGCAGGGAGTTGGGGGCGATACGAAGGCTTTAGATGCAGCTCGGGTATTCCGGATAGCAGGTAGTGTAAACAGTAAGAGTGGCGAGTATGTAAGGGCGCAATACCGTCATGATTATCGTTATCCTCTTCGTGACATTCAGTACGATTACTTACCGGAACTGGAGCCGAAGAAAAAAAAGGGACGCCCTTCTAAGCCAGCGCAATTGTTCAATACATATCGACTACACCATGCGCGTCTACTAGACTTAACAAAGCTCGTGGAGCTGCGAGAGTATGCTGTAGAGGGCTATAGAGAAACGCTGTGCTTTTTGTATCGCTATTGGTCTTGTTGTGTGCTTTCAGACAGCAAGGAAGCCCTGAGACAGACATTAGAGTTTAATAGTGAGTTTAGGTCTCCGTTGCCGGAGAAAGAGGTCACAAAAGCCACTAAGAGCGCTGAGAAGGCATGGAACGCTAAGAACAATAAAGAAGCGAACGAAGAAGCCATAAAACATGGCTATCCTGGTGCGGGCTACAATTTAAAAAACTCTAAGATTATTAATTGGTTAGATATTACGCCTGAAGAGCAGCGTCATTTAAGCACGGTGATGGACGGCGAAGAGAAGAAAAGACGGAAACGAGAAGCAAACAAGGAAATGCGCCGTGAAAAAGGCATGAAGACCATGCAGGAATATAACGACATACGTAAAGAACAAACGGAAGAAAAACTGAAAGTTGTTCAACAGGCTTTAGAAACGCATCCCAACGCATCTATCAGGAAATTAGCGCACTACACGGGCTTTTCTAAGACCACGGTCCAGCGTTTACTAAAGCAAATAAAATAACGAAAAAAGTGTCCCACCATGTGTACGCTTATATTATGGGCGGTAGCCTGCTACTATGTTTTAGTTTAGGGCGGGGGTGTCTCTATCCAGGCTTACAGTTTTTTAGAAAATGTTTAGATTTGACCGGCTCAGAAGGAAAGGCTTGGTATTTAGATATCAAGTCTTTCCTATGATTCTTAAGCCTGCTGGAGCAGTACTTGCGTTGGTTTCCCTTGACATTGCTGTATACCCCTGGTTCAAGTACTTACAGAATGCAAAGTAAAAAAAGCCAAACGTATAAAATAATACGCTTGGCTTTTTTACTCAGCTTTTGAAATTAATTGAAAATCGTACCTGTCCTTTTTAATTATTCATATCGCAGTGATTCGATGGGGGTTAGTTTAGCAGCTTTATTGGCAGGTATTATACCAAATAAGACTCCAATTATCATAGGAAATATTATTCCAATAATTAAAATGCTCCAAGATATAAGAACTGGCCAACCAGCAACTAGTGATATTATTGTAGATATACCTATACCTATAACTACACCTAGCAATCCACCGATAATGCTAATAGTTACTGATTCAATCAAGAATTGTGTTAAGATTTGTTGTTTCGTTGCTCCTAAAGCTTTTCTAACACCTATCTCTCTAGTTCTCTCTGTAACAGAGACAAGCATGATATTCATAACACCTACCCCACCTACAACTAGGGATATACCTGCAATACTACTAATTATTAATGTCATAGTACTCGTGACATTTTCTATACCTTTAGATATTTCTTTAAAATTAATTACTTGGTATGAATCCTCAGTATTATGCGCTTGGTTTAGTAGCTTTTGTGCTTTTTCACCCGCGGTCTTTAGAGAATCAGCATCTTTCACTTTTAAGGTCAGTTGGTTATAATTGTTTTCATTAAAGACAACCTTATAAGTACTTTCGGGGAGATAAATGTCTGTATCTAATCCAAAAGCTTCTTTACTATTCTTAGTTATGCCGATAACCTTTATCGGTTGGCCAGAAAGCCAAAAAATCTCACCCAAGGGATTTTGACTATCAAAAAGACGTTTTACAGATTCTTGATTAACAATGGCTATACGTTCTCCAGACGATATATTCTTTCTAGTGAAATTTATTCCATTAACAAATTCGAAATTATGCTCTTTTATGTAATTATGATTGACACTTAAGACAGTGGTTGATTCATTTGCAGTCTTATTATATTCTAACTCCACTACTCTTGAACTTAATCCAACTGCATCTTCCACCTCAGGGATACTTTTCAATAAATTAATATCTGAATTATTAAAGTTACCATCTGTAATGTTATTAGGGGATTGTGTTGGGTTATTCGGCTGATATATGATTTGTAGGTTATTTTCGGAACTAGATATTTGTGATTTTAGTAAATGTTCCCCCCCTTTACCTATAGCAACGATAATAACAACAGACGATACCCCAATGATGATTCCTAGCATAGTTAAAACTGACCTTAACTTATGTGAAAATATAGAAAAAAGAGCCATTTTGAAATTTTCTATAAAACTCATGATAGACGGTCCTTTCTATGGGGTGCTTCTGTATTTACTATTGAACCGTCACGAACTACAATTTGATTATTGGCGAAACTTGCTATATCTTTTTCATGTGTAACAACAATGATGGTAGTACCTTCATTGTTCAAGTGGAGGAAGTGATTCATAATGGTCATACTGGTCTCAGTATCTAAAGCTCCAGTAGGTTCATCAGCCAAAATTATCTCAGGTTCATTAACTATTGCTCTAGCTATTGCTACCCTTTGTTTTTGCCCTCCAGAAATTTCACTAGGAAGAAAATTCGCTTTCTCTAATAAACCTACTTTCTCCAAAGCTATTTTGGCTTTAGAATCACGCTCCTTTTTTGGAACTCCAGCATAGACCATGGGGATATGAATATTTTCTATCACACTCATCCTTGGCAGAAGATGGAAGTTTTGGAAAACGAAACCTATTGATAGATTCCTCACTCGGGCTAGTTCTTGTTCATTGCAATTCATAATATTTATGTTATCTAACATAAAAGTTCCACTTGAAGGTTTATCTAGACAACCTATAATGTTCATTAAAGTGGTTTTCCCTGAGCCTGAGGGACCTGTTATTGCAAAAAAATCTCCACGTTCAACTGTTAAATTAATATTGTTTAACACATTAATCTTATCTTCGGCAATTTGGTATGTTTTAAAAATTTCAGTCAAACTTATCATTACTTACTCACTTCCATTCCTTCTTTAAGTTCAGGAGGAGGGTTAGATATAACTTCATCACTTTCTGACAAACCGCTTTTTATCTCGGTAAAATTGTTAGTCGTCATTCCAGTTTTAATGAATTTTTTCTCAACATTCCCTTCTTTGTATATATAAACAAACTTTTGATTGTCTTGAGTTTGCTGCACAGATTTGGTTTCAAGCACCCTAACCTTGCGTTGGTTAGTTTGTATTTCCGTAACAACTTTAAAACCAGGTTTTAGTGGGATATCATTAGATTCAACTATCACTTCTAGGTGATACTCTGTATTTTTATCAGTCTTTTGAAGTGGTAAACTTCCAACACTAATCACTCTCCCTTCCCACGTTTTACTAGGGAGTACTTCAGTTTTTATCGTAACGGTCTGTCCCTCATTCACCTTTAAAGAATCATATTCGGATATTCTTGCATCGACCTTATACTGATTAACACTACCTATATGAATAATAGGTGAAACTTGTTCAACATTATTTAATTCGTTCTGATCAGTAATCTTTAGAACTACACCATTCATTTTGGAGACTACGCTAAGTTTGTTGACTCTTTCATCTATCATATCTTTTTGAAGTAGCGTGCGCTTAAGGTCTAAATTGGCTATTCTTTTTTCAGTTTTCAACCCATTAACTTCTTGAAGAATTTGTTCCTTTGTTTTTTCTCCTATGTCTTTCGAATTTAGTTCTTCTTCCAAACTACTAATTTTATCTTTTATTTTGTTTATTTGGATGTAATTCCTCTCCATTTGAAGGTTGTTCTCTTTTTTTTCAAAACCCAATTGACTATTGGAGTACTTGAGTAAGACTTCGCCTTTTTCCACTTTCTCCCCTTCCTCTACCATTACTTCTTCTATACTCCCTAATTCCGCATTATAAAATATTTTCTCTTCTTTATTTAAACTCAAGGTACCAGGAGCCATAACTGTTTCAGATATTAATTGATGTTTTAACTTTTCAGTATTAATTTCAGTAATTTCTTTAGTTGAAGCTTTATGTACGTTCACACCTACAACAATAGAAATAACAAAAAGAATCATAATAAAAACCCATAACCTTTTCATGTAGAACACCCTTTGCTAAACTAACTAAATAAGCCCCCTTCACATTTACCCGAAGGTCAGAAAGGAGATAATACAATGTTTTTTAAAAAGAAAACTATTCAATGTAGCTCATGTAATAAAGAAATTCAAGGTGGAGACGAGTTTTACCTACGAATGCGTTACCCTTACTATGAAGGGAGTGTTAGAATAAAAAAATTCATTGAAGTAGAAGGTGTTGCTACTTGCTTGGAATGTGTAAAAAAATCAAGTAGCTAATTTTTCAATACGTTTTTTAATACTTGGGTGCGTTTCAAATAGGTTATAGCTTTTTTCTTTAATGAGATTTTTTTCTTTTAAGATAATTAATACCTCTTTTGCAGTAGAAGAACCTACTATTGAACTGGCAAACTTATCAGCATTGAATTCTCTGCGCTGAGATAAGATAAAATGGAGCACAAATGAAACAACATAGGTTAAAAAGGAAAAGATAAGCACAGGTGCTATCGGAATTTTTGGAATGAAAAATGGAGTGGCGATAAGTAGTGCAATCGGAACCCCGGATAAGACAAAAACAAATGAAAATACATTTTTTAATAAGTGGTTTTTTTTAATATGAAAATATTCATGTGCAAGAAGGAATTTTAGTTGTTTATCGTTAAGTGAATTAAGCAATGATTTACCACAAACAATGACTAAACTGCTTTTTCTATATAAAGCACCAGCGCTGTTCTTCATAAACTTTTCTGATACAAAAACTTCAGTTTCACTCTCCGGATCTATTTCATTTAGAATTTTAGTAAGGCGTTCCTCGTCCTTAACATCAGCCATTTTAAGTTTTATAGACGAGACCAACGGGAAAATGACACTAAATGCAGTAAGCATTAAAGATGCATTAAATAAATACTGAACTAAACCTTCATCTATACCAAAGGTAACCACTTTGAACTTCATTAAAGCAATAAAAACTAAAAAGATCCCGGAACTAAGTTGTAAAATCTTCATCTTACTATCTACTCCTTTAATTAAGAAATATTGAACTAACGTAAGTTTCTAACAAGGCTGCAATGAATATAATAAGCCCCCCTAAAACGAGCAGAGATATATTAAATTTTATGTTTTCCCTGAACTTTTCCCTTCCTAAAATCACCAAATAAGCAGCAATAATAAAACCCATCACCTCAGGTACACCATGAATTATTAATGGTGGTAGTACCTCTACCAGCAGATCTAGAGATACCCCCCCTAAAAAATATCCAAGCATAGCTCCGTTTGATAAAAGATTTAAATACGTGGGAATTTTTAGTAAGAAAAAACCGGTTAAAATTATAACATAAACTTTCAGGTTGTTTAACAAAATTACCCAAAATATAGAAGGAGTTTCGTGGTTATCTTTTACGTTTTCTAGATTATGAGACAAAGTAACACCTAGTAAACTACTGATTAAAAATGCAATCAAAAGAGAACCTAAATATGTTCCTGTAGCTATGAGTAAGGGTTTAGATCTTATTTTCCCCATTGCCATTACCCCGCTATTAAAATGAAAGTTCCACTAATTACGTACCAGCTTAATATTAACATTAAGAGTGTAAAAGTACCTTTATTAAACAATTTCTGATATAAAAACGCTGCTATATACACCCCTAAGAACTTAAAAGGATCAATTTCTTGAGAGAGAGAAATTAACATCTT
Source organism: Pontibacillus salipaludis (assembly GCF_014642405.1). Classification (GTDB taxonomy): domain Bacteria; phylum Bacillota; class Bacilli; order Bacillales; family BH030062; genus Pontibacillus; species Pontibacillus salipaludis. The sequence continues at coordinate 20,622 of NZ_BMIN01000029.1, read as the reverse complement.
ATTTTCTGGTCTAAAAATCCCGTAAGCAGTCGTGTAGCCATAATCTGAAACACCAAAGAGTAAAACCATACATAGATTTACTAGGGAACCTATAAGTATTGGGAGATAGGCTATTATAGAAATTGAGAATATTTTTCTTTTAGTGGAAATTGCCTCGACCACTTGTATTTTTGAAGCTACATTTAGAAATATGAAAAAAGCAAGTATTGTTCCTATAGGAGCCAAAGAACCTATTGCAAATGAAATTATATACAAAATTTGATCCGATTCATTTTTCGTTAAGTTCTCCAATATATCTGTATTTAAATATGTACTATATAAAGCGACTAAACCACTTAATATACTTACTTGAATTAAGAGTATTATATTTTTAACCTTTTGTTCCTGGATTTGACTAGATAATTTATTGAAGCCGCTCTCTAAATTAAATAAAAGACCGTAATAATACAGTAAATTATAGCTTTTAAGCATGTCTAACTAACCCTCTTTCAATAAAAAAAGGGGGTTATAACCCCCTTTTTTTTTAAGTATTATAGTCCTAAAGATCCTGCACCTACGATTGCTGCTGCTAAGAACCAAGGTACAGTTACACCTACAGCTCCAATTAAATAATGTTGAACACCGTAAACACTACCAATGGTAGTTAAACTATCAGCAGCCCATCTTGGCACATCATATCCATTCCTATCCAAAATCATTAAGATATCAGCAAATTCAAACGGAGATCCGAAAATTCCAAGTATACCCAAAGCTAATGCTGGCAAAATAAGTTTACGCATCTAATCCCCCCCCTCAAAAGTCTTATGTACATGCACATGTACTAAAGTACTATTGAATCATGAAAAAAGCAATGATTTTTTTACATTTTTTTGGTTCTTTAGGGTTAATTTTCTTTTTATAAACAATAAACGACTTAATATGACTATATTGTTTAGTTAGATAATTTATTTGGATGAGACTTTAGACTTTGTTTGATTTGTATTCTATTAAAAGATTATAAAATGCAGGGTAAAGATCTACGTATTATTGTAAATGAAGGGGGTAACCTAGCTACTCACAAGGGAAGATATTCAACTTTATTTATTTGATTATAAGATAGTTTGAGGAGTTCTGAAAATTGAAGAAGTTGGAATTTTTACTGAAGTCATCGGGCCAGAATAAGAAGATATTGATGAAGCTTCCATGGTTATAAAAAGATCATTGATCTAATCTATGAAGATTATATAGAAATGCTAGCGATCTTATCTAACAATAATATATCTTTTGTGAAAAGCCGTCCACTTTGGTCGGTATTCCAAAATTATGTTCTTTATAAGCTAAAAAACGCCCTTATACTTTGCCAAAGATAAGGGCGTTTTTTTGTTTTCTTTATTAACTTAGGGTAGTGGCTTTATTATGACCGAACATATTGATATATTGCATGAGTTCAATAGCTGACATAGATGGTATCTTTGTTGCAAAATTCACTGCTTCTATGTGGGTTGAAAAACTGTAAGCTGCTACATTATATAACGGCACAAAACGTTTGAGTTGGTCTCTTCTCATGATATAGATTCTTAGAACGCTAGACTGTTGCTCATTATTACCAATAAAGAATGAGATTCCTGTCTTTTTATCAGCTGGGCTGACAAAAGAACCTATCATTGTAGGATCAGATTCAGGTATTTCTTCTAATATAGACCTGATGTCCCAGTGCATTTGTTTTTCCATTTCCACTCCTCCTTTAAAAAGAATCGTACCATTAATGCGCTCAAACAACCGGGAATTAGATAAATTTCACAGAAATTCAAAAACTGTAGGTAAGGAAGCCAAGAATTTGTAACGTAAATGGTTCGTAATTGATTACTTTTATTGGTTTAAGCAGTACAGCAACAAAGTTAAAATAAAAAAGGACTTGAATAGTTCCAAGTCCTTTGATCACATTACTTTAATTCAGTGTTTGCATCATATTCATACCGCACTATAAAATCTGGGTCGCGCCGATAGGTGAACTCGGTGACAGATTTCCCTGTTTGACGAAGCTCGTTTACAACTTCTTTGATTTCGCGGTTTTGATCGTCTGTTCCTTTTGTTTCAGTTTGGTTTACTTTGGCTTTATCCGGTGTGACGACTGTAAGTTTCAACGTGCCATTAGCCATCTCAATCCCGTCAAATGGAAGTTTAACATGGAATTGATAATGATTCGGATTGCTTTCTTCTGAAAAGATTTTATATTTATACTCGAGATTATATACACGTTTTCCGCTTTCAAGTTTTGCAACTTCTTCGAGTGTTTTAATTTCTAAAGCAGAAAGCAAAATTAATTTTGCTGCATCGGATACTGTATCTACAGGATCCCCTGTTTTTGCACTCTCTTGAATGTTGTTTGTTCCTTCGAGTAGCTCTTCGGCCAGATAAGGGCGAAATTCCAATCCTTCGGATTGAATTAAGTTTAATGCAGCATTAGAAAGAGAAGACCCGTTTGGTACGTAGTATTTCGCTTTTATTTCACCATCGGATACTATTGTAGTACGTACATACACTTCATCAAATTGGTTTCCGTTGTAACGAGATGTAGGTGTTACTAAGACTGTCATATCTTGCGTAATTAGATTAGCCATTAGTTTTAGCTCCTTTTTTGAACAAAGTTTGTTCGTAGATAGGGAAGGAAGAAACTAATTTCCTATTTATTGAAATAGGAGGAATGACCTTTTTAATTTTCGTCTTTTTCGTTATTATATAAATTACATATAGTCAATAGGACTTTAAAGTGTTGCCGCACTTTAGAGTCCTTTTTTTATTTGTCGTTCAATCTTGTTTAGTTGCCGATTTGTTTCTCTGTCAGATTTCCTGATTTCTCGTTTTGCCTTGTTTTCAGCTTGTCTCATTTTGCTTTTTATTCCTGCCGAACTAATTCTACGCACCATATTCTCACCACCTTTTCGCCAAATTGTTGTAACTTCCTTCCAACTACAACTACTATAATAACAGAAAACATAGAATTCAAACAATATATAGTGTTCGACATTTTTAAAAACACTATATATTGTGTTTGGAACGTGCGTTCCCTTTATTGTCAAATTCGTTTTTGAAAGGAATACGTAGGTATTCAAAGCATTTCGCTGAAAATTGGATAAATTTATCTCACAATGAGTTTATCAGAGGTTGCACGACTTAATTTATCTAAGCTATAAGTTCTTTTGTTTTATTTTGGTATGACAGGTGTAGAGCATATGAAGACTATTAAAAGGGGGAGCAAAAAAGCGCTCCAATTAAGGAACGCTACTACATTCAGGAATCTATTGATAAGTTTTTAAATTTCATTTTGAAACTCTTTTCTTTCGAATCTCCTCCACCACGGGGAAAAGGATTTGTTCCTCTAGAGATCCGTAAGATTGATCCATTATTATTCTTTTCCCATCAAATAAAGAAGCATCTAACAGGTATGGTATGCGAGGTTTACCATACCACGATTTATCATGTAGCTCTTTCCATACATATTCTCCGAATTCTTTTGAGTGACCGTTATGTTCTATGCACTCCCATACTTGTTTTTTCTTAACGTCCATAAAACCTTGAAAGACATTCTGGCTAACGATTTCCCACCACATCTCAGATCGAATGGCTTCTTTGTTTTTGTGACCTTTCACAACATTTGTTGTGTTATCTTTTTTCTTCTCGTCTCTTGTACATTCGTTTAGATTAACCTCTTCTGGAAAGCGAGATTGTATAAAAGTCCAGAGATCGTCTTCGTGAATTCTCCACCCCTCTTTACGTGAACTCGGAGCAATACCTTTGACCGTACCGTTTCGTAACCAACGACGTAAGCTCTCTTTATTTGTGGTGATTTTATACTTTCTCAATAGTTCAAGAGCTTGATCGACAGTATAGATGTCCATAACATCTCTCCTTTTAATACAACGATTGATGTGTTAAAGGAAGGTTTTAAGCAAAAGAAAGCGAACGCCCTAATTGCTTCCTTTTACAAATAGTAGAGTTCCGCCAGCTTGAAGCTGGCGGTCACAGACAATAATAAGGCTATTCTTGATATCTACTATGTTTATTACAAACGCGTTTTGCTTTTAGAATTTTGATGAGTACTCTTGTTTTAATTCATGATGGTGGGTCATTGATGAGGAAAATAATTCAGCATCTTTGTTAATTTTCTCTATTACATATTTGGTAACAGTTTGTATGTTACTGTTTAGGTTTTCATTTTCTAAACATTCTTCTTGCATATGTGATTTTGTTACATCAGAAGTGACCCCACAGGAGAACGCTTTTCTATTTAATTTACTTCTATAAGATTAGGATATTTATTCCACACCCCTCTATATTGAAGCTATTAGATGTTAAAATAATACAAAATATGTTGAATGGATGTGTAGAAATTTATGCTTAACCCCGGTGACGTTATTAGGTTTGATAAAGAAAAAGATTTTACACATGTTAGACCCTTAGGTAGTGGAGGAACGGGAGATGCGCATTTACTTAAAGATGAAACTACTGATATGGAGTTTGCATTTAAAAAGTACGCACCAAAAGATGAAGAGCATGAGGATGAATATTTCAGACGCTTTGTAGACGAAATTAAAATTTTATTTTTAATATCCCACCCTAATATAGTGAGGGTTTATAACTATTACTTGTATCCTGAACATACACTGGGCTATCTTCAAATGGAATATATAGATGGAGACCCAATTGATCAATTCACACCTATTTTTAGTGATTGGGAAGAAATTTTCACCAAAACAATATCTGCTTTCGAGTACTTAGAATCAAAAAATATATTACACAGGGACATTCGTCCGGCAAATATATTAATTGATAAAGGTGAGGATGTGAAAGTTATTGATTTTGGTTTTGGAAAAAGGTTAGTTGGTCGAGATCAAGATGGGAGAAGTGTTTTATTAAATTGGCCAGTAACACAACTCCCAAATGAAACGGATGTTGATGGGATTTACAATCACCAAAGTGAGATTTATTTTGTTGGAAAATTGTTTAGTAGTATTGTAGGTGAAGATCAAACTAGTTTTAAGTTTCAACCTATTATCACTAAAATGATCCAAGTGGATCCAAATGAAAGGTATTTATCATTTCGCGATATTTCCGTTGATATATCTGAAGGAGCACTTACAGAAAACTTTTCAGCAGAAGATAAGGATATGTATAGGGAATTTGCTACGATACTTTCCCAATATTTAAATCATCATACGAATAGTTACGAACCTATTAAAGATCCTAGTACTGTGTTAAGTCGATTATATTCTCTTATTCGGTATAGCTCTCTTGAAGACTACATCCAGGACAATGGTAAATTAATTAGATGCTTTGTTGAAAATGGTTATTCATATAAAACTCGTAACAATATCCCCGTTTCAACAGTCGTTGATTTTTATCGTTTTTTTAAAAGCTTAGCATTGTACCAACAAAAAATAGTATTAGATAACATAGATATGAGATTATCCCAGATCGAAATAGTATTCGATATAGAAGATGATGACTTACCATTCTAAAGATATGAATGGTGTGAAATTCTAAAATAATTTCACCTTTCTATATACAATTGTCTCTACTATTAATCTCAAAAAATGACCCTATGAGAGAACGTTTTTCTGAGAAACGTCCCACTCATAGAACGATTTTTTGGGTAACTTAAAACATTTGGTTTTGTGGCTTTAATTCCTTTTTTAGAAACGATAGTTCTCAGCAAAGCATTAGTGATACAACGTGTTATATGATATATCACATGGCATGCGTATCTCGTGCCATACGACGTGCACAAAATATCGGCATGAAATATCGCACCGTGTACGCCTTTAAAACAATCTTTACGGCATGCGTTATCACATGTGTACGCGGTGTGAAACGTCGTGCGAGAGGCGCGTAGTTTACTGCACGTCGTCATGTCCTTTCATACGCCGTACGTACGAGATGCGATATCTCATGAAAATGGACATAGTGTGCATCTGGTGCGTGATCACGTGCGTATCTTATATGCATGACGTGCGGCACGAGATATGTAGGATAAAGAACGGCGCACGTTGTGTGTGTTTTGTGCTACACGCCATACGTACGAAATGCACACGGGATATCACACCATGTGTGAATCAATTCTCTTCCGTAACTGAAATGGCCGGATCTTTTCGCCCAACAGACACACCCGCTTCTCTTTTAAATACCAGACCTCTCTTCGCCTGACGCACCGTGAACCCCGGACCGTTATCCCTATATGGGATAACGGTTCTTTTTTTCGGTCAGCTAAGCCCTTTAAACCCCTCTCCTGACAGCGTTTCAAGGGCAACCCGTGACTTCTGCGCGGGTCCCGCGCCCGTCGGTGGTTTCGCCTGCCTTCTCTCGCTGTCGCTCGTATAACCGCTCCGGGCTTCCCGCCCTGAATTCACGCAAGATCCTTACGTCCGAACAGCGCGGAGCCTTCCTCCGCTCGGTGGTTCTTGTGGACTTTTTTAGCCTGTACTTCGTACGTACAAGATCGTTTTTTGTGGCATACAACCGCCTCGCGTCGTCCGCGCTGTCGTCCTCCAGGAACCTTTCTTGAAGGTCTCTTCTGACGATCCGCTCCGCTTCTCTATCGTCTTTTTTGACAGCTTCCCCTACACCCTTTTCTCGGTAACTCCCCGTCTTTCTCATCGTCATAAATAGGCCGTTCCGGGCATCCTTCGCCACGCCCTGCACGTCTAGCTGAGCACGAATCCCGCACCGCAACTCCGGCGCGAAAACACGTCCCTCTGCTGTCGCTTTCGGGACGGAATTCGCGCCGAAAGGGGTTGACGGACGCGTCATACGCCAATCGCGCCTGATGGAGCCTGGCGGATTTTGCGATTCGCTTAACGGCGCGGTTTATCCGAGGTAGAATCCGTGACGGATTCTGGGTTGGCATCGCCTCGATATGCTGTATCCCTTGGCACGACTGGCTCGGTGCGGTACTCGCTCGGGGAGGCGGATTTTCGTAACGTGTAGGGGAAAGAGCATAAGGGAGACGTATGACAAGCCACCCTCCGGGTGTTTGTCAGTCAGCATAGCTGACCGTCTCCCTTACGGCGAACATGAACGCTCCGCGTCCCTGTTCTTGGTCCTTTCGCTTGCGCTCCAGGACTGCTCATTCGAAAGCTCCTACCCGTCGCTTTCTAGTTTAAGATCAAGGGCCAAATCGCTCCTTCACTCCCGCAGCGATCCATCCGGATCACTGTCTCCGTTTCGGGGAAAAGACCCTTCCTGATCCGTCTGTTCCCTGCACAAAGCTCCGCCGCTTTGTTCGTACACACACGAAAGGCATCTCTGTACGTACGCCGGTGTGGTTATCTACGGTGTATTTTCACTTTATTTAAACGAATTATGAGGTCACTTCACTCTGATCTAAAAGGTAAAAAGTGCTAAAATAAAGAGAGTAATGACTATTTTGTTGTGATTCTAAAAGGAATTGTTAGCTCTGCGAGGCTAACTTTTAACATAGGAGAGAAAGAGGGGAATTGTTTGGAGCGTTATCATTTGTATTTGGATGAAAGTGAGACTCATTATAATGGTTCCAATAGAGTTTTTTGCCTTGCTGGTATCATCGTAAAAGAGAAAGATGTACCTGAATTAGAAAGTTCTTTGGATTCTTTAAAAAGAGATATTTGGAAAGATCAGCCTAATCCGACTAGCCTAATACTTCACGAGAAGGAAGTAAAAGAGGTTGAAAAAAGTAGAATAAATGTGAGAAAAGCTAAACCAGAGTATCGAATCTTTAGAAGAAATGGAGCTGTTCGTAAGCTCTATAAAGGTTTAGAGAACATAGTTGAGGATACATCTTGTACAGTTGTTGGTGCTGTAATAAAAATGGATGATCTCAGTTCATATTATAAAGAGGATATTAGTTCTCATAATTACCTTATTGCAATGCAAATGATTCTAGAGAATTACTGTCATTTTTTGGAGAGTGTTCAAGGGCACGGCAAGGTATTTTATGAAAGCAGAGACCTTGATCCGAATGCTAAAGTAAGAATGCATTATCACCACGTAAAAGCTATGGGGTCTATGTACGTAAATGCTTTTGCGATGCAAAAGCATTTAGGGGAAATTGAATTTCCGGATAAAACTGAAAATAATGCTGGATTACAAGTAGCTGATTTTGTTCCTAACACTTTCGCTAGAAAGGCTGCTGGATTTAAAAAACATAAGTTTAGTATTTCTGACGTAACTCGTAAGTCAAGATATGACGGCGGTTTGCAAAAGAGAGAGAGGTTTGGGGTGAAAGTAATGCCATAACATATATTCAATTAGTTTTTTATTTACACCGCAAACAAGTATGTTATAATTCAATTATAAAGGGATTGAAGGACATTGTGACTCAACACACATGCTTAATCGCGTGGTAGATCGGAACGCCCGGTCTCGTTGTCTGTAGCATACAACCCCTTTATTGTTTTGTGCTGAATACTTTTTCTAAAGTTGAATAGAATTGAAATTAAAGAATTGAAGGATGTTGCTTTTGCACGTGAGTAAAATCACGGAAAGTTATGCTTATGACTTTCATCATCCGTATTATACAATTCTGGACGGAAGAGTCGCCTTTCATTATGAAGGGCGACTCTTTTTATTTAAAGTTATACTATAATATCTATCTCTTTTGTAGTAACGAGTTGATACAATGAAATTAATGATAAAAATGTAAGGTTTTATTCAAGTAAAATGAAAGGAGTGTACTATATGGCGACGGTTCAAAAGTGGGGCAATAGTTTGGCGGTTCGTATTCCTAATGAATTCGCAAAGAATTTAGGGATAGTAAATGGATCTGAAGTCAAACTACAGCTTCTCGATGGAAAGATGGTTATTAAACCTGTGAAAACCAAGCCAACCTTAGAGGGTTTGTTAGAAAAGGCAAAAGGTAAACCTAATCCTCACTTGGATTATGACTTTGGGAAGTCGACAGGGAAGGAGTTCATTTGAGCTTAGGCTTTTCCAAAAGGGGCGAGATCTGCTTTTAAGACATGGATATGCATCTTGGCTTTGACAAGCAGGTGCTCGCCCATATTTGAGCTTCATCTGAGTTAGATTGTATATCAACAATAATTATACTTAGTAGCAACTCCGAACATAATGGAGTAGATAATTTCTCTACTAAATGGGACTTATAATTATGGATGGACGGTGCAGTCACAGAATTCGATGTAAACTTTCGGAACTTGTTTAGGTGATCTTTGTATTATTGCTTTCGCAATTTCTTAGACTCTTCAATTGGTTCGTTTTAGGAGACCGCTCTGTTGCAATGAATTGAACTATGATCCAAGAAAGCTTATTTAAATCCAACACAGGGCTAAATAAAAACATTCGCACCTGCTTGTACAAGTAAAATCCTCTACTCTCATGAGTAATTAATCTCAAGATCCCCCACTTGAGCACTGTGGTTTCGATTAAACTTTATGGAACTTTCCAGTATTTAAATCAATTATATCCCCCATAGAAATAGATGATTTAAAATTCTCACCATATTCATCATTTCGAGTTTGTTGGTCATATTTAAATGAAATATTATAGTATCTACCAGACTTAGTTTTTGGTACTAACTCATGGTCAATCAAAAACTTAGCTAAACCCTTAAGCGCTTGTTCTTCATCAGTAGAATACCAGATAACCACCCATGAGCCATCTTTTGAATGTGGGTTAAGATGAGTCATATCAAGATCTGTGTGTTTAATTAATGGGGTAATGTCTTGTTTTATTGCTTTCAATATTAACTCTTGCATTTCATATGAAATATCACCGTGGCCAAACGTCATAAACTTTCCTATATTATCTGTTTCTTCAAATGCCGGACTCTGAATAGTGTTAGTACCGTAGTAACACCATCCACCAGTCTTATAACTTACTAAATTCTCTCTCATCTATCTTCCTCCTCAATTTTATCTTAACTAATAACTTGATACATTTGCGGTAGGTCTAGTCCTTTATGTAATCACTAGTTAAGTATGTAGTAAATCAAATATAACATAAGTGGATATATTTACTAATTAATGATTTAGCTGACTAATTATAATTACGTTCGCAAAAGTACACTTTTACGAACGCTCGAAGAAATAAGAGAATTGATGATGAAATAACGTTCGTAAAGGTATTTGATTTAATCGCGAACGTTCGGTTTATTTTGTATACATTTACGAACGGAATGGATATAATTGAAGGAGGGAAAAAGGAAAAGGAGTGTCCCCTTAATATGGAGAGTAGACAATACGGATATATACGAGTAAGCAGTAAAGATCAAAATGAAGAACGTCAGATTGCTGCTATGAACGAAAAAGGGATACATAAACGTGATATTTTTATTGATAAAGTGAGTGGCAAGGACTTTGAGAGAGAACAGTACCAGCTCCTGAAACGAATTCTTCGGCCGGGGGATTTACTTTATATTCATTCCCTCGATCGTTTTGGTCGCAACAAAGAGGAGATTGTACAGGAATGGAACACCATCACAAAAGAACTTCAGGCTGATATCGTTGTATTGGACATGCCCTTACTCGATACGACCCAATATAAAGATAGTATGGGAACTTTTATTGCAGATCTTGTATTACAGATCCTTTCTTGGATGGCTCAGGAAGAGCGTGATCGTATTCGAAAGCGACAGCGTGAAGGTATTGATTTGGCTATGCAGAACGGAAAGAAGTTCGGTCGACCGAATGCACAAATTACCGAGGCGTTTGTGGAAGCTTATCATGAATGGAAGAATGGAAGCATCACTGCAACGGAGGCTATGAAAAAATCTGATGTTAAAAAAACTACGTTTTATAAGCTTGTGAAACAGGTGGAGAGTTAACCTTTATAAACCAATAAAAGCAACAAAGCGATCATCGTATGATGATCGCTTTGTTAGTGTAGCCACTTAACAATTTATCGGTATCTACTTAGCGTGATTTCTATACGTAGTTGTACATCCCCCCCCCCCGTGAAATAGGAAGAGAAAAAAGGGGGTCACGAGAACACGGTTTTACATGGGAGTTTATATACTACTTTAACTCACATAACTAACCATCAACTTAGCAAGTATACTACTTTCTGCTTCTGTAGGCTCTGTTTAGAAATAGACTTCGTCAGTTCCTGGGGCAATTCATAGGTTGACCCTGCTCCTTTTCAAAGGAAAAGGGGGGTCATTAGAACACGGTTGAACAACTTAATACTTGTGATTCAATTTAATTCACATAAGTTAAGCCTTATTAAAATAGTTAGCTTTTGCTTCCTCAAAAATTCGAGTAGGTATTTTATCAGCCAACTTAAAAGCAGTCTTTTCATTTGCTTCAAGGACTTCGACTAGTCTTTCAATTTTATCTTCCGTTGGAATAACCTGTCCTCTTTCGATTCCCATAGCATATTGTGGTGTAATTCCTACTCTCCGTGCCATTTCCGAACGACTTAAATTTCTTTCTGCTCGTTTATCTTTAATGTATTGTCCAAACGTTGTTGTACCCATAGTTTTCAACCTCCCCAAACTTCTGATTTAAAGATTTTTTCAAGAATCTAATAACTCTCGTTACTCGCCATTAACTCAGCTTGTTGAACAACGGTATCAATCGCCATTTGCTGCAGATCAGGTGGATAACCATACTTTTTCAAGAGGCGTTTTACAGTTATACGCATGTTAGCTCTTGCCGACTCACGTAAGTTCCAGTCAATGCTCATGTTCGCTTTGATGGACTTCGTCAGCTCATGGGCGATGGCTTTGAGTGTTTCATCTCCCATTACTTCTTCTGCTGATTTATTGTTTGATAAGGCATCGTAGAAAGCAACTTCATCATCTGATAACCCGGATTCTTCACCCCGGTTGTAGGCCGCGTTAACTTCCTTAGCGAGTTCAATGAGTTCTTCGATGACTTTTGAAGCTTCGATTGTTCTCTTATTGTACTTATTCAGAGCGTCTTCTAATAGATCAGAGAATTTCTTGGACTGAACCAGGTTTTTACGTTGGATATTCTTGATTTTTCCTTGTAGCAATCGATTTAATAGCTCAACGGCCACATTCTTTTGAGGAATAGCCTGCACTTCCTGTAAGAACCCGTCTGAAAGAATGGAGATATCCGGGTTCTCAAGACCTAAGGAGCCATAAATATCTACTACTTCTTCTGAAATAATAGACTTCGAAATTAATTGATTGATTTGAGAGTCTATTTGGCTGCCCGTCTTTTTCTTTTTTCCTTCCGGTAACAGCTTTATTACTCCGGACTTTACCGCTTTAAAGAAGCCAACCTCTTCATTTAACTGCTGTGCCTGAGGGGTTGTGGCACACAAAGCATAAGCTTTGGATAATTCAGTCACAAGGCGAACAAAGTCTTTCTTTCGTTCTTCTCCAAGGCCGAGCACATAATCGACGGTTTCTATAATGGCTTGCATACGCTCAGTTTGTTTCTCGGAATAGAACTTCTGATAATCGTGACCATGTAGCATATTCTGCAGTAGTTCATACTTCTCTTGCATAATCTCTGCTGCTAGATCTGTATCGACACCCGCATTCTTTTGGTCGCTTTCCGTGTATTGTTTTAGTGCTTCTTTTAGGTTATCGGCAAAGCCAATATAATCGACTACTAACCCTCCGGGTTTATCTCGGAAAACACGGTTCACTCGGGCGATAGCCTGCATGAGATTGTGGCCTTTCATCGGTTTATCAATGTACATCGTATGCATAGACGGAACATCAAAACCAGTGAGCCACATGTCTCGTACAATAACGAATTTTAATGGGTCTTTGTTGTCTTTCATTCGCTTAGCCAGGTATTCTCTTCTCCGTTTATTCCCTGTGTACTTATGCCAATCTTCAGGATCACTGGAGTTTCCGGTCATAACAATTTTGATGGCCCCTTTATCGTCATCGTCGCTATGCCAGTCTGGACGAAGTTTGATGATTTCTTTGTAAAGATCAATGGCAATCCGACGGGACATAACAACTGCCATGGCTTTCCCGAACATGGCTTCTTGTCGACTTTCAAAATGATCGACCATGTCCTTTGCTAATCGTTGTACGCGTGACTCTGCCCCTGCTAGCGCTTCCAATCGGGACCACTTTGATTTCAGTTTTTCCCGTTCATCAAACTCCTGGTCTTCGGTTAGGTTATCGAGTTCTGTATCAATATCCGTCGCTTCATCTTCTGGCATATCTAATTTAATAATACGGCTTTCGTAATAGATTTTGACGGTCGCCCCGTCTTCCACGGCTTGGGTCATATCATATACATCAATATAATTACCAAAGACAGCTGGTGTGTTTTTATCCTCTAGCTCTACAGGAGTTCCGGTAAAGCCAATGAAAGAAGCATGGGGTAAAGCATCTCGTAAGTATTTGGCAAATCCGTATTTCAATCTGGCTGATTTTTTACTCTTACGCACTTCGGCTTCGAATCCATATTGAGAACGGTGGGCCTCATCCGCAATGACAATCACATTTTTTCGGTCAGTAAACGTTTCTAATGATTCCTCTTCTCCTTCAGGAGCGAACTTATGCATTGTGGTAAATACAATCCCTCCTGAATCGACGGAAAGAAGTTCTTTCAAGTGTTCTTTCGAAGTGGCTTGTTTTGGTTCTTGTCTAAGAATCGAAGAAGACTTTCCGAAGGTGGAGTAGAGTTGCTCATCCAAGTCATTCCGGTCTGTTAACACCACAATTGTAGGATTGTCTGCTCCTAGTACAAGCTTTCCACTATAAAATACCATCGAAAGGCTTTTTCCGGATCCTTGTGTATGCCAGATGACGCCAATTTTACGGTCCCCTTCTTCAGCAATAGCTCGACCTGTTTCTTTCACGGCTTTATTCACGGCATAGTATTGGTGATACGCTGCGAGGATTTTTATTAAATCTTGATCATCTTCCTGAAACAGAATGTAATGCTGAATAATATCTAGTAACGTTTCTTTCTGAAACATCCCACGGATAAGTACTTCGATTTGAGGAATGTTATTTGGCGCAATGGTCTCGCCATCGATGGTTCGCCATAATGTGAACCATTCTTCATTAGAAGTGAGGGTGCCAACCCTGGCATTTACACCATCACTGATCACCATGAAGGCGTTGGTTTGAAAAAGCGTTGGAATGGTAGCTTTATAGGTTTGGAGTTGATTATAGGCTTCTGAAATGCCTACGCTTTCATCGGAGGAGCTCTTCAATTCGAATACGACGACAGGCAATCCATTCACAAACACTACGACGTCGGGACGCTTATTGTTTCGTCCTTCAACCACGGTAAATTGATTGAGTACCAGAAAATCATTGTTTTCTACGTTCTCGGGGTCCAACACCCATAACTTCTCCGTTCGTTCCTCTTCTCCAGCACGGTTTGTTGTGACATCAATCCCATCCGTAAGAAAACAATGAAAGTCCCGATTGTTCATTAAAAGGGACGGGTGCTTCGCTGTCTTTAACTGCCGAATGGCTTCTTCCAATTGATCAGGATTTGCCTGGGGGTTTATCGTAGCTAAGGCAGCATATAACCGATCTTCCAAAATTACTGTTTGATAATCATGGCGTTCCGGATCTCCCCCTTCAGGGGAAAGATCCGGTCCATGAGCAATTTCGTAATTCAATTCTTCAAACCATTCGAGCGTTGCCTGTTCCAGTTCGTCTTCGTTAAACCAAGGCATCGTCTAGCACCTCACTTTCATCATTTAGTTCTATTTCACCGGATAGAAGTTTAGGGAGTAATGTATCTCTCAGGTCACTAAGGGTATCTATTTGAGTTTTTAACTCCTCTGCCTGTTTAAAGCTGCTATCAAGACTCTCATTAAAAATTTTTAATAGCTGATGTGAAGGGATTGGTACTCTGATATCCTTTAAAATCGATAAGCTTACATTGGCTTGGACCCCTTGAACAACTTTCGATTTCACGTCCTCTTGAACATTTCTAGTTTTTAAAAGTTGATAAACCAAATTAAAATACATTGGATCTGACAATCTTATAAAGGCAATTGCTTGATTAATATTACGTTCTTTTTTTAATTTATTTACATAAGATACTCTTCCAATAGTTCCTGCGATTGAAAACAATATATCATTTTCTTTTAATATAGACCTTTTTAATTTATTTTGGTGGATACTCAAAGGGATCTTCTGAGTGTTTTTATAATTAATAACTCCATTGTCAGAAATATCTTTCACTTTTATGAAGTCTACTGCTGATTCATCTATAGCATTATCTATATCCTTTCTGGTAGGGGTAGTTCCTTTCGAAACTGTAGCACCAATATTGCCCAGTTTAGTTATACTCCAACCTTCAGGAATCAATCCAATCTCACTTTCAATCATCTTTCCGCCACTGGAACGATAAGGCTCCCCTTCTTCATTCGGGAATTCAAAATCGGTGAACCAACGTTTGAATAAGGTGCGAGAAATTTCCTGAAGATTTGAAATCATTTTATTGTTCAGCTCAATTTTTTGGTCAAATTTTACTAGAGCATTTGCGATTTTACTTTGTATTTCTAAAGGGGGCATAGGAAACTTTATATTTTTCAAGGAATTAGTGGGTCTAGCTATTGCAGGAACTCCTGTCTGTGATTTATTCACAAGTAATCTATACTGTCCCAAATCTGATTTGAAAAAATAGTATAAAAATAAAGGGTTAACTTTACTTTTATCAACACTAAGTTTCATTTGACTTTGTGACACTATATACTTAAGAAATTTCGAATCTTCGTGTATATAACCAACTTGACCTAACGTGCCTCTGTGAGTGAAAACTAAATCTCCTCTTTCCACTAAACTGCTCTTCAGCTCTTCGGCTTTTTGTTCTGTTAAATAACTAAATTCATTTTCATTCAGCCATATACTAGTCAAGTTCTGCCCTTTTATGACAGGTACCCCAGTTTCTACAAAGTTTTCTGTTTTTATTCTAGAACCAAAAGGTCCCATTGCAACGGCATTTTTTTTATTTGAAATTATGTCTTCAATCTTGACCTCAGGCCATTTATACTCCATAACCAGCCCTCCTCAATGTTAGACGAATCTCATCTTCCAACGTCTTCGACTTCGCAAACTGCTCCGCCAATTCACCCGTCAACCTTTCCATTTTATCTTCAAATGGCTCGCCATCTTTCTCTGCTTCTTCCAGTCCCACATACCGTCCAGGTGTTAAGACATACTCATGGCCTTTAATTTCGTCCAAGATCGCTGATTTGCAGAACCCGAGCACATTTTCATATTCCTGATCATTTGTGCCGCGCCACGCATGGAAGGTGTCGGCGATTTTTTTGATATCTTCACTCGAAAACTCTTTATGGGTACGGTCCGCCATAAACCCTAGTTTCCGTGCATCTATGAAGAGCGTTTCACCTTTACGATTTCGCTGCCCTCTGGCTGCCTTATTACGTGTAACGAACCATATAGAGACAGGGATTTGAGTCGAATAGAATAGCTGCCCCGGTAACGTGACGATGCATTCAACGAGGTCGCTATCGACAAGATTTTTTCGGATTTCCAACTCACTTTTCTGACTTGTCGACATCGAGCCGTTAGCTAAGACGAAACCAGCAGTTCCAGATGGGGCCAATTTCGAGACCATGTGCTGGATCCAAGCATAGTTGGCGTTTCCTTCTGGAGGAATCCCGAACTTCCAACGGGCATCTTCTAACAGACGATTTCCTCCCCAGTCACTGATATTGAACGGAGGATTAGCTAGGATATAATCTGCCTTCAGACCTTTATGCAAATCCCTATGGAAGGTATCGGCATGTTCACCGCCAAGGTTGCTGTCAATGCCACGAATAGCAAGGTTCATCTTGCACAAGCGCCAGGTCGTAGGGTTGGATTCTTGCCCGTAAACGGCGATGTCTCCTAATTTTCCTTGGTGATTCTCCACGAATTTCTCACTTTGAATAAACATTCCACCTGAACCACAGCAAGGGTCATAAATGCGTCCTTTATAGGGTTCAATCATTTCAACGAGTAATTGAACAACAGAACTAGGTGTATAAAACTCTCCTCCGTTCTTCCCTTCAGCACTTGCAAACTGAGCGAGAAAATACTCATAAACGCGACCTAGAACATCACTAGCTTTGCTTTTTTTATCTCCTACAAGAATAGAAGAAAATAAATCGATCGTTTCGCCCAAGCGTCGTTTGTCGAGATCCGGTCGCGCATAGATTTTAGGGAGAATCCCTTTTAAGGATTCGTTTTCTTTTTCTATTGCAATCATCGCAGCGTCGACCATTTGACCAATCTCTGGCTGCTTAGCATTCACTTTAAGGTAAGACCAACGGGCTTCTTTCGGTACCCAGAAGATGTTTTGGGCCAAGTATTCGTCACGGTCTTCTTCGTCCGCATACTCTTCTTCTTTTAATTTGGCATGTAATTCTTCAAAGCTATCCGAAACGTATTTTAAGAATAAGAGGCCGAGCACGACGTGCTTATATTCAGCAGCGTCCATGCTTCCTCTTAGTTTGTCGGCCATTTGCCATAGCTTTTCTTCGTATCCGATATTTGCACCTGTTTCTTGTTTAGCCAAGGTGAATCCCTCCATTAATTGCTTTTATTTAATAGTTTTTCTGTGAAATCATGAATTTGATCTTTTAGTGAATCATTGCTCTGTTCGGTTATTTGTCTCTCGATCTCCTGTACCACTTGTTCCTGCAACTTCAAATCTGGAACAGGAACCGGAAGTTCTTTGATATCCTTTAACCGGATGAATTTTTGTACCGATCCGGAAGCGAGTTTCAATAAATGGTCGACCGAGCAAGAGGTGTTTAAATAATAGAGAAGGAACAAAGGATTCAGTCGATCTTGGTTAACCTGTAACATACTGATATGCTGACTTGCCACAGCCTCTTCTAATTCGTCGGATACGAATCCAGCTTTCCCTACAGTTCCTACTCTTGAGACCAATACATCGCCTTTTTGAACCTTTCCTTTAGCATTGTTTTCGGCGGTTGCCTCGTTTATATATACTCCTTCTTCCATCGAAACGCTGGTTCCGGTCATATCCCTAATACGAATATAAGGAATTCCTTCTTCTTGGTACTCCTTTGAAGAAATGGCAGCACCGGAACGAGCTTTAAGAAGAAGATCTTTCAAATTCCGGGTGGCCTCTACTTGATCGGAGAGAACAGTTGTATATAAAGGGTCCGGGAGGTCGGAGTTCTCTTCTGTTTGGATAATCCCGTGTTCTATGAATCGCTTTTCTACAATACTTTGAACGGATTGCTGATTCTGTTGCTTGAATATCCAGTCCTTATATAATGTTTGGGCCACTTGTTGGTTTTCAGAAGTCGTCTCTATATCAGGGATTTGAAAAGATTCGATTTCTTTTTTTCGAATCGTAGGGATCGCTGTCCCTCGTGCTAACAAACTCAGCTGTTCGTTGACATCATTACTTCTTAATACAAAATACAATAGTTCTGTGTGGTTTCGTTGTTTCGGACGAAGTACAAAAAAGGTGTTGTTCACAATGCAACCATCGAATGTTTCATCAACCACAGCAACGTGGTTTCGCTCTGGGCGAACCGAGGACAACAGGATATCTCCCTCTTGTACTTTCAAAGTTGCTCTGGCAGGAAGATCTTCTCCAAGAACCTCTTTTGGATTGGATATAATTCCATATTCATGGGAAATACTGCTCAAGTCAAGGTAAGAATAAGTTGTTGTCTTCTCGATTTCTTTTTTATCGACGCGTGTAGGGTTGATATTAACCCACTCAAGGAGGGGAATACCTTTGTCAGCTTTCTCTTCCAAAGAAGCCATTAAATAATCGACCGACCAATCTTCGCGTTCCAGTACAGCATAGGGCATAACCTTATAGGGTTTCATTCTTTTGCACCTCTTCTCCATTCACCGAATGCCTCTCCTACCTCGGTGAATTGTTCGATTTTTTCACACTTTGCTAAAAAGACTTCCTCTCCCACCTCATTACTCGATGATTTTTTCCGTAAAATTAATGTATTCATTTTTACACTCGTATAAGGTTTCAACGTATGGGACGGCAAACTAATAATCCCTTCGATTATGCTTTCTTGTTTGATGAAATCCCTAGTAGTTTGGGCACTAGTTGCACTTGAGAACATAAATCCCTCGGGGACTAACACAATCAAATGACCACCGGGCTTTAATAAGGACAAACCTCTTTCTATAAATAACTCAGCTGCAAATAATTGTCCGCGATTTTTAGCTAATTCCAGCGATGGGTACTCCAGGGTACTGCCCTTCACTTTTGCTAAAGGGGGATCCAACACAACCAAGTCATATCTCTGGTTATAGGCAGCTTTTAAGGAATCTGTGGGATGCACCATAAGATTATTTAGGTCACTAATATAAGAAAGGAGCTTCAGGTAATAGGAAGTCTCGTTATCTAATTCATAGGCATCTAACTGTTTAATTAAATTCTGCTCCATCAATGCCAAGGCAACACCCCCATAACCTGCTGTCATATCAAGTGCATGGGAAGAACTATTTAAGCTTAATTGTTTTACAAGTTGAGTGTATAATTCCCGAATAGCTGCTGGAGACATATACTCCCCTGCTACTCCTTTACGTTCAATCAAATCAATAATCAGTAGTCCATATTTGGAATGGGTAGGGGGCAGATTCCCCAATTTTAAAACCATTTGAAGGATGGTTTCCTCAGGTAAGTGAATTATAGAGAGAGAAGTACCTGATGTGAAATGGTTTAAAGCACTTGTCAGTAACAGATTAAAGTCATCTTTGTTTTTAATTGAAAACCATTCCTCCAGCCTGGATTGTTCATGAAGATAAGCTCGAATGGTTAGCCCATAGATGAAAATTTTCCAATATTGATCACTCGTTGTTCCTCCTCGAAGATCGTTGAGTAATTCAAGGAATAGATTTTTTATTTCTTGTTCCTCTGTCATGAAGGCGCGTTGGCTTTGGAATGAAGGCTTCTGAGTCTGCAAAAAAGTATTGGTATCGAACCATATCATCCCTGTGGGAGTAGCTAAGAGAGCATATGGTGTTTGAAAAGCCTCTGCATAGTCCATTAATTGACGCTGTGCATCTAGGCTCGGTGCTTCTTTGACCTCTATAACTACTTGAGGGATGAGCGATCCGTTCTCTTCTACGGTATAGCCAATAAAATCAGCCCTCCGGGTACCGGTCTTTACTTCCTGCTGTATGACCGGCAATCCTGTGTTCCTCACATGCTTTGCTACCTCAAATGGTGAAACACACATTTTTTCTTTCATTGTTCGTCTCCTTCCTGACTTTATTAAGCCGTTTGATTTGAATTCTCTTCTTGGAAAGTCATTAACTTCTGCAAGTAAAAATTGTTTTTCTCTTCTGTCTTGCCTTTGATATATGCTTCTTTGGAAATCGGATGGGCTGTACGTACCCCTCGATGCTTTACACCTGGCATTTGTGATGCCAGGGCGTAGACATCTAATAATTTTGCGTCTTTCCCTGTTACCAAATACCGTGCCACACTGACTTCGTTTCTTTGACCAACATGCCCATAACCACAAACCACTTTCCAATACTTCTCTTCCATTGCTATCACGTTTCCTTTCCATTTTTATTTTGCTTTGCTCATCAGAAGTTGGTCTTGTTGTTGGACGCATTTATATAGATGAAAATTTTATATAATCATTGGCGCGTTATAAAAGGTTTGAAATAAAAAACAATCTTCACAGATGTGTGCCTATCACAGAGAATAATTCATTAAGTGA
>NZ_BMIN01000028.1 GCF_014642405.1 Pontibacillus salipaludis | reverse complement strand
CTCTGTAGCTCGTTCCTCCATTTAAATATCTTTGAACCACATCATGTTTAATGAATGGAGTAAATTTTTTCATTTTCTCACCTCATATTCTCAGACTAACTGTGTCCAAAAATATGGTTCAAGCTCAAGTTCGTGCCCTGCGGGGTCTCGTCGACCTCTTTCTCCCGCAGGAGTCTCCCCGTTCCCCAGCCACCCCAGGCCATATTAGATTAACGTCTCCATTGCAAAAGAATATTGATATGCACAAACCTCTGAAGGCTTCAAT
This sequence comes from Pontibacillus salipaludis, assembly GCF_014642405.1. Taxonomy (GTDB): domain Bacteria; phylum Bacillota; class Bacilli; order Bacillales; family BH030062; genus Pontibacillus; species Pontibacillus salipaludis. Next base: position 33,134 of record NZ_BMIN01000028.1, on the reverse strand, counting down.
GTCTCAGCTCGTGGCTTAAAGTACATTTCATTACACAAAAAAACACCCCGCTCGTTTACATAAACGAGTGGGGTGTTTTGGTTAGTCCGCTTGTTCAAATGCGTCTTTCATAATGTCGTAGGATTTCTTTAAGCGTTCTTCTGATTTTGGTTCGTTCCAGTTCTCCCATGTGTAAGGGAGGAAGTTGGTTTTTGAGTTGATTTCATTACCTTGTTTTGTGTAGGCCATGATGGATAGGTTTTCGAAGTTTCGAGATCCTTTTAATCCTTCTTTCCACAGGTCTGTCATTTGTTCTTTTTGACTTGGGTCTTTGATGTTTAAAAGTTGCCATGGGATTCGGACTTCTATAACCTGATCGTTTTCTCCGATTGCGTAATCGGTTAATGCGTTGTAATCTTCGGATTCTGGGTTTGCGTTTCCGTGTTGTAGCTTTCCTGTTTCATAGGAAGAGAACGGAATGGTTTCATTAGTCGTTGGAATCTTTAATTCCTTATTTAAGGCCAATCGAATCGGGTGAAATTCTCCGTTATTCTTCTTACTAGCATATGGTTGTTGCTCAATCATAGAGAGTGATTCTCCGTATTGATAGTAAAATGGATCATAGTAGCTATCGACAAGGAGTTCGGCTTGTTCTTTGCCGTTTATCTCTAGGAGGAAATCGACACCTTGTTTTGTCGTCACTTCATCTGTGAGCGTTGTGATGCCTTGATTTTGAATCGTATCGAAGGCGACGTGGAGCGATTGATCTTCAAAGTTGAAGCTTTTATCCATATCGAAACGAAGATAGAGATAACGTTCGTCATGGTCAGTTGCTACTGACTGGATTTTTCCGTTTTCGGATGAAGAAAGTTTAGCGTCTTGCCATGATTCTCCTTTTCCATCTACGGTTCGTTTTAAGCGGTCAAAGGATAACAGTCCAAATTGTTGTTCATTGGTCTGTGCATTTGACCAGAATGGACGTCTGTTTGGATTATCAAGTTCCATCGTGTTCCACGTTCGTTTGAACCACTCATCCTGCCAAGTGAAGACGAGTCCACCAAGCGTGCCTTCTGCGACAATGTCTTCAAATAAGCGCTTATTGATTTCGCCTTGTTGTTGTTCTGAATGGTGCCCCTGGTCCCAGCCAAATGGGTTGCCGTGTGTCTTCCCGCGGGATCCTGGTACTCCAAATTCGGCAACAAGAATTGGCATATCATGCTGACTCACGAGGTCATTTAAGTAACCTGCATAGCTGTTGTTCTCTCCGCGCTGGTCTTTGTAGGACAGATACTCTTCGTCATAGTTAAAGAAGTCAGGGTAATACGGATAAACATGATAACTCGCAAACATGCCTGGCTTAAATGTATCTTCGTTCGTGTGAATAACATTTGGGTTTACGCCTACGAGATCTTCTTTCTCAAGAGGTTCTGATGGGTGCTCGAGAAAATCAGTCGTTGGCCAATTCGTGAAGCTAATTGGGCGCTGCCAGTTGTAATGCTCCATTTCATATTGAACGGTGTAGTCCATCATCGATGCTAGCCAATGTTCAAAGGGCTGTGCGTCCTCTGTGTACACATACTCGCCTGAGTAATCTCCCTTATCTTGATGATTTTCATTTGTCTTCTCGACCATCTCAGGGAACCACTCAATGCCAATAATCCAACCAATCACGTATTCAGAAATGTCAGCGTTGTAAACGCCGCTCGCATGACCTGGTTTCTCTTCAACTTCAGCATTTCCATGGATGACATCTACTAAGGTCGAGATTTCTCGTTTGAACGACTCCGTATTTTCCTCATGGAAGCTGTCTAAATGACGTTCAAGCGGTTCTTCTTCAACCCAAGCCCCGTGAAAGACGTAAATCGGATCATCTGCATCTTCATTGTAATTCTTAAGGGCTCTGTAAAAACCAGGCGGGTGAAGCGTGTATACACGTATTGCATTAGCGTTCATCTCGCCGATTTGTTCAAACCATCTGGCGTATTCACGCTCCGTAATGGCAGCTTCTCCTGGAAAGGCACCAGGTTTCCCCATACCTATATTTACACCTTTCATAAGCGCAGGCTTCCATTCTCCGTTTTGATAGATTTCAAAACGCTTCTCGCCAACTCTTGTAGGGTAAGAAATCCCGTCTTCATTGGCTACTTGTTTCTTAGTCTCTTCAGTTTGTGACTTTGGTGACGTTTTCGCTTCTTTTAAAATGTCTCTTAACATAGGTACGTAAGTCTTCCAATAAAATGGTTGAGGATTTGACGGATCATCAAACGAGAACCATTTGCGGAAGTTTGCTACGCCTTTGTATTGATAGAAGGGAGGCAGCGACTCCATATCAGCGAAATCACCTGCAAAGTAGTAAGCTGGATAATCGTTCTTCGTTGTGCGTGTGACAGCAGGGAACTGAAGCGGAATATTGTGCTCGCTTAATTTTTCCTCTCCTTGTTCGGTTAGGTCCCAGTCATAATAAGCCATCACATTTTTTGAATCATAAGGTTTTACAATATCAAACCAGTAAGCGTAATGGGGGCTTTCTTTTAAACCGAATTGTTTTTCCCCTTGATCTGTAAAGGTAGCTCGAATGCCTTCGCCAGATACGTGCTCATCTTCTTCTAACACAACAATCGTGTTATCTCTATGAACGAGTACATAACCTGCTCCCTTGAATGACCAATCTTTTCCTTGTTGTTCTTCATAATCGCGTACGGCCCATTTAGGGATTTCGCTTTTTTGTGAGTCTTTAGCTAAATCTTTGAAATAACGTCCTGACCAACCTGTCGCTTCAATGTTCAATAGATTGGTAATCGTTTGACGCGCGTCCCCCCGTGTCGGGCTTGAAAATGTATTAAATTCCGCGATAAAAGTGGCTGGGTTCTCATAAAGAGAGGCTTCTATTTGTTCGGCCTCTTCCTTTGTTAACCCGCCTGTGACTTTGGTAGACTTCTCACCGTCGCTGTTATCTCCTTTTAAATCAGCGTCATAAACGCCATATGTATCAGCAAGGTAGATCATATTGTAGGTGCTTAAGTCTTCCGGTAAAGAGGATGTTTCAGGTTTTTCACCAGGGTGATACCCTACGTAATCTTGCTCCGTGTCATAAGCATCCCCGTCAGCTTTCGTATATTTCTCATAATTTAATAGCCATGTTAGGCCTTTGTGCTCTCTATAAGACTCATTTGGAACCGTTTTATCCACTATGAGTGTCTCTAACGGCTGCTTAGGCTCTAAGAGCCACCATATAAAAGGAAATGCTAGTATAAGCAAAAATCCTCCTAGTACAAATGGCCACTTCTTCATCCCATTTCCCCCTCTGTAGAAGTAGTAGGTATATGTATTATCTCATATCCTGATCTTTAACACAGTATTCTCTATTTCTGGATCATTTTGTGAGTGGGTCGAAGCGATTAAATAGGAGAATGAGGCGAATGGACTACCTAAAACGTGTCGATAGGTGTCGATAAAACCAGTCTAAACGCTCATTTTGCCTTTATTTCGAGATGAAGTGTTGTTCTAAACTACAAGTTGGGTTTATAGTAAGAATAATCCAAATAACGAAAAATTCAGAAATTTAGGGGGATGACGGATGAAGAAGGGTAAATTATTAACATCGGCTTTAGCGCTGACGCTGGCGATTGGTCCAGTGGCGAGCGTTAATGCTTCCATGCCTTCACCGAGTGAGGTTGGCAAAAGCAAACACGTCCATCATGAAGGAGGATCACCATTTGATTTAGCCATCGCAAACGATGAGCGTTTAATTGAAATGTTGAAAGAGAATGGTACGATTGGAAAAAATGCTTCGCCGGCAGAAGCACAAGAGAAATTGAACCAATTCTTGCAGGCTAAGCAAGAATCAGCTAATAAAGAAGTAGGAGAGCTTCATGATGAAGAGGAAACTACTAAAGATAAGCTTAAAGGGCAAATGGAAAACAACAGCTTGACTAACGGTAAAGGAAACAAACTTGGACAGGCGAAGAAAAATGCTCCAGATGGTGTTGAAGAGGAAGCGTATAATGGTGAAATGCGTACGGACAAGGTCCTCGTATTGCTAGTGGATTATCCGGACAAGCCTCATAACTCTATGTCAGCTGATGAAACGGATATGTATTATGAGGGGGAAGATGCATACTCTCCTGAACATTACGAGGATATGCTGTTTGGTGATGGCGGCTGGACAGGTCCAGACGGTGAAAACTATGTATCTATGAAACAGTACTACGAACAGCAGTCTGGCGGAAGTTATTCGGTTGAAGGGGAAGTTGCTGGATGGTATACAGCGAGTAAACCGGCGGCTGCTTATGGTGGCAACTATCCTACAGAAGATGATAGTGATGTGAATGCTCGCGGTTTAGTAAAAGAAGCTTTACAGGCAGCTGCAGCTGATCCTGATGTTAATATTGCGGATTATGACCAATGGGACCGCTATGATTTAGATGGTGATGGAGATTATCTAGAGCCAGACGGCTTAGTCGACCACTTAATGGTGATTCACTCGGGTGTTGGTGAAGAAGCAGGTGGCGGTAGCTTAGGATCAGACGCAATCTGGTCTCACCGTTGGAACCTTGGTGGCGTAACTCCTATCACAGGAACAGAAGCAACTGTCCCATACTGGGGCGGATCGATGGCTGCTTATGATTACACAATCGAGCCTGAAGATGGTGCGGTTGGTGTTATGGCTCACGAATTCGGTCATGACTTAGGTCTTCCTGATGAGTACGATACGCAGTACTCAGGTGCTGGTGAACCGGTAAGCTACTGGTCTATTATGTCTAGCGGAAGTTGGGCAGGAGATATTCCTGGTACAATGCCTACTGGATTTAGTCCTTATATGAAGGAAATGCTTCAAGAATCTGCGGTTGTAGATAATGAAGGAACAAAAGGGAACTGGTTAACTGGATCAGAAATTGATTTAGAAGAAGTTGATAGAAAAGGTACGGAATTCTTGCTTGATGAAGGTGTAACTAAAGGTAAGAATAATGACGTAGTAAAAGTAACTCTTCCACAAAAAGAAACAGTAATCAACGAACCTGCTAGTGGTGAGTATGAGTACTTCAGTGGAAGCGCTGATGACTTGCATAACTACTTAAAGAAAACAGTAGACCTTACAAATGCTACTTCAGCAGAGTTCAATTTCAAAACTTGGTACGATATTGAGAAAGATTGGGATTATGCATATGTAACTGTTGATGGTGAGCCAGTTGCATCAGATATTACTACTAATGAGAACCCTTATGACTCTAACTTAGGGAACGGTATTACTGGTTCATCTAATGGATGGATCGACGCATCATTCGACCTTTCTCCTTACGTTGGACAAGAAGTAGAAGTGGCTATTGAGTACGTAACAGATGGTGCCGTTAGTAACCCAGGTTTATACGCTGACGATCTTTCAGTAGTCGTTGATGGGGAAGAAGTTGTATTTGACGATGCAGAAGGGGAAGCTTTATTTAACTTAGATGGCTTCACAAAAACAGACGGTATCAAAAGAAGCGACCACTACTACCTCCTAGAATGGAGAAGCCACAACGGCGTTGACGAAGGCTTAGCCAACATCCGTCGTGGTGACAGCCTAATGACCTTCGATGATGGCTTACTAGTATGGTACGTGGATAAGCAATATAGCGAGAACTGGACAGGTTATCACCCAGGTGATGGTTTTGTAGGTGTTGTCGACGCGGACCAGAAGACGGTTAATTGGAGTGATGGAAGTGTAGCTTCGACACGTTACCAGGTTCACGATGCAGCGTTTAGTCTAGATAAGACTGAAAAGATGTATCTGGATTATACAGATCTTCTTGGTATTACGCTGAAGGATAATCATACAAAACGCACTCCACTATTCAGCGACTCTGCAGATTACTCCAACCCAGGTTTGGTTGATGCAGGACGTAACGTACCTGAATACGGCTTAAACTTCCGCGTAACGGGAGAAAGCGAAGACGGTACAGTAGGTAAGGTTATGATTTACAAAGACTAAGAAGAATCATATTGAAGAGAAGCTACACTCACATTCGTGAGTGTAGCTTTTTTTGCATGGAACAAGCTTTTTCTATAGCCAACTTCTTCCTTTTATTGGCCAGATATAAGATAATAGATACATAGACTTATACGATAAGGAGAGAGACATTTGCAAAAGTATCAGACCCTATTTCTGAAGCGAACCCGTTCCACTCTCCAAAGCTGGAGTGAGCATCGTTCGATTACGAACGGAGCGATGTACCAGTTTTTGCATTCATTAAAGGGAACGGCTTCATCTATTGGTTTACCTTCTATAACAGAGGTGGCAACGAGTCTTATGCAACAGTTGCCTGCGTCTGTTGATTATGAATGGAAAAAAGAAAGGTGGCAGTCTTTCTTAAGTCCGCTTATAGAAGAATTAAAGAAATATTCATCTGTTGAAGTTCATACAGAATCCTTAATTGAAAAGATAAAAGATGAGACTCCAAAAGGCTCGTTAGTGTTGCTTGTTGGGGATCAAATCGATCGTATATCGAATATAAAAGATATGCTTGAAGAACATTATGCGGTGATGGTCGCGGCAAATGAGGCGAAGGCGATTGAAGTGTTTTATAGCCAGAAGCCTGATTACGTCATCATTGATTTACATCAAAAAGAGGACCACGGGTTTCACGTTCTTTCAAGTATTGCCAATAAAGCAAGACATAGTTTTGTGCCTACGTTGCTTGTGGAAGATGCGCCCCATGCGATGTTACGGAAGAAAGCATATGAGGCCGGGGCATTTGATATCGTTCATTCCCCTTTTGATAACGAAGAAATGCTTGCTTTAATCCAGAATCGTTTAGAACTTAAGCGCGTCCTTCAGGCTCAGATTTTGTTAGACGAATTGACAGGAGCCTACAACAGAAAGTTTCTACAAGAAGAGTTGCAGCGCCAATGGGCAGAATTTGAGCGTTATGAGACTACATTTTCTGTTGCGATGCTTGACTTAGACCGATTTAAACGTATTAACGATACATATGGCCACGATACAGGTGATCTTGTTCTCAAGCAGTTCGCCGAAACGATTATGAAGAATAAACGTCAAGGTGATTACTTTATCCGGTATGGCGGAGAAGAATTTATGTTGATTATGCCGAAGACAGACGGAGAACAAGCGCGCATGATTGTGGATCGCCTTTTACACGTCTTCTCCGAGCAACCATTTGAAAAAGATGGTACGACATTTACATGTTCCTTTTCTTCTGGGATAGCTTCTGTTCATCACCGGATTAAGCATACGGATGAACTCATTTCGCACGGAGATCAAGCTCTTTATATGGCGAAACGGAATGGTCGTAATCAAGTGCAGGTATTTGATGAGCAGAAAGGGGAGATTGCTCAGAATCTTGATGTCATTCGCATTGGGATTATTGATGATGATCCTATTATTCACGAACTGCTTCAGGATCATTTAAGAAAGCTAACGTTTAAAGGGCATAGAGTGGAGCTAAGAACCTTCCGAGAAGGGGAAGAATTCTTTGATTCTAAATGGTACCAACAAGATGGCAAGTTCGTCTTATTGTTAGATGGTGTGATGCCCCGGATGGATGGACTTGAAGTGTTGCGGAAGCTTCGTAAAGAATGTTCCGTGGATCAGTTCGTCATTATTATGCTGACCGGAAGAAAAAAAGATCAAGATATCGTAAAGGCTTTAGATCTTGGAGCCGATGATTATATTACGAAGCCATTTAGTGTTTCAGAGCTAGAAGCACGAGTGAAGCGACTAGCTCAGCGGTTACTTTTTTAAGGAGGAATGAACGTGAAGCGTATTTTAATTGCGGACGACGAGGAAGTCTTGCGCATGTTAATTGTCGATACGTTAGAAGAAGAAGGGTATGAACTAGAAGAAGCGGAGGATGGGATGGAGGCTTTTGAAAAAGTTCAGAAGAATGAATACGATCTTCTACTATTAGACTACATGATGCCGGGAATGACGGGGATTGAAGTTGCTGAAAAAATAAAATCGTTAAACGGTAAAGAGCGTATGAAGATCATGATGTTAACAGCTAAGAATCAGCAAAAGGATATCGATGCATCAAAGGCTGCCGGTATTCATTATTATATGGCTAAACCATTTAGTCCTCTTCAATTAATTGAACTTGTGGAGGAAATTCTCGATGCGTGACTTTTTCAGAAAAAGCATTCGCAGGCAATTTCAATTTATTATGATGGTTGTCTTCGTTCTCGCGTTAATCGGCATTTCTATTATTCTAGCCATTCAATCTCAGGTGAAAGAAAGCTATTTAAAAGAGAGAGAAACGCTTTCTAGGCAGACAGAAATCGCAGAGAATATTGAACAAGAATATAACGAGATGATTATGCGGGCGAGAGGGTATCTTGCTTTTTTGAATGAGGGCGAATGGGAGTTGAGCCAGGAGGCCCACGCGAACTTAGTTGTTTTGTTAGATGAGTTGAAAGAATATGAGTTAACGAGTGAAGAAGAGCTTGTCTATGAGGACCTTTCTGCATATGTTGAGGAATACTGGGATCTGCTCTTGCCAGCGGCTGTTGCCTATGCTGAAGATGGCAATTATGAAGAGCTTGTAAACATTTCACAAGATACGAGTGGCACTTCCCGTATTAATAGTTTTCTCTTAAGGAATAAGCAGATTGTTGCAGCAAATGAGAGGGAATTAGAAGCGGCTCATGAGGATTTTATAGAAAGAACCAACCGGATTACATACGCATTAGGTGCATTGATTGTTATGTTATTTATCATCATCAGTCTTGCTACGAAACGAATGTCTAAAAGTATAGGCGAACCGCTTAGCGAGTTGTCTGATGCTTCTGAGCAGTTAGCGCTTGGGAAAGAGGTGTCGTTTCCTACGGTGCGCCGTCAAGATGAGTTAGGGACACTAACCAATGCATTGTCTTCGATGGCTCATGTCATACAGGACCGCGAAGCTGATCTGCAAGCTCATAATGAAGAGCTCCAAGCCCAGCAAGATGAACTAACTGAACAACAAGAGCGACTAGAGAATTCGGTTGTAGAGATTAAGAACTTGAATATGGCCATTAACGAAGCAACCATTCTATCTGTAACAGATACAGAAGGTTTCATTACAGATGTAAATGATAAGTTCTGTGAAGTGTCTGGGTATTCTTCTAAAGAAATTATGGGTCAATCGTACTCATCCTTCTTCGCAGATGATCAACCGGAATTTTATGAGAAAATGATTCGTACGTTAAGAGAAGGGCGGATTTGGAAAGGCGAACTGAAGAATAAGGCAAAGGATGGGACGTACTATTGGGTGGATTCTACCATTGTCCCTTACAAAAATGATCATCAGGGAATTGAACAATATTATATTATTCAGTTCGAAATCACGAATATGGTGGAAGCTGAGCAAGAACTGAAACACCTTTTAGAAGAAACGAATCGAACGAAGAATACGCTTGAACATTATAACGAACTGAATCATGCTTTATCGATCACACTCGATATGGAAGAGTTGTTGGAGACGGTCTTGTTCCAGCTTCAGCAAATTTTCTCGTTCAATAAAGGGATCTTGCTAGTCCTGGATAGTTCTGATTATGCGAGTATTAGTATTTCAAATGAAGCGGCTGCAAGAATGAGATCTCATATTGAAGAGCAGGTCGTTGTCCGTCTTCAAGAGACGAAAGAGCCTTATGTTCTGAAAAGAGAGGCGTTCGAGGGAGAGCAAGGGTACCACGAGGAAACGCTGTATAGTTACGATGTCTTTGCTCCTATATTTGATGCGAAGGGAGAACTTCAAGCCGTGTTTGTGGGTACAAGGGTTGGACTTTCCTTTGATAAAGAAGAAACTAATGAGCTTGAGGGAATCCTGAGTCGAGTATCCTTGTCACTTGAGAAATTGTTTTTATATGAAGAAACCGAACAAAGTCGCCAGTTAAATCAAGATATAATTGATAATGTGAATGAGGGCATTCAATTTATTGATGAAAAAGGAGTGCTTATCCAATATAACAGCCAGTTGTGTAGTTTTATGGAAGCGGAGAATTGTGAGGATTGTTTGAATGAGCCTTTCTCGTATTGGGTTACCTTTTTCAAAGAGCGCGTAGAGGACCCTGAGGCCGTTACAGCCTTTTTCGAGACGGCGATTTTTCAATCTTCACAGAAGAGTTCACAATACCGTTATGAGGTAGCAGGTCCTGATCGCAGAATTATAGAGGTATATGCAGAATCAATCTACCGTAGAGACGAACGCCTTGGAACGTTATTTGTTCACAGAGATATTACTTCTCAATACGAAGTCGATCAGATGAAGTCTGAGCTTGTGAGTACCGTTAGTCATGAACTCCGAACACCGCTAGCTAGTGTGTTAGGGTACACGGAACTGATGTTGAATAGGGAGCTTAAGCCTGAGAAACAGAAAAGATATTTAAGTACAATTGAGAAAGAAGCAAAACGCTTAACAAATTTAATTAACGATTTCTTAGACTTACAGCGCATGGAATCAGGGCGTCAGGTCTACGAGAAAGAGTTCATTCAAGTCGAGGAAGTCGCTCAGGAAGTGATTGATTCCTTCCCGTATTCCTCACAACATGAAGTGTATTTAAACAACCACTCTTCTCATCTTCCTGTCTTAGCAGATCGGGAGAAGCTGATCCAAGTGTTTACGAACCTTATTAGTAACGCCATTAAATTCTCTCCTGATGGTGGGAAAGTTATTGTCACGATGAATGGAAATGACCAGGAGTTATTCATCCACATAGCTGATGAAGGGTTAGGCATACCGGATCATGAACTGCCGAAGCTATTTAAGAAGTTTCACCGTATTGATAATTCAGAGAGAAGGAAAATCGGTGGTACCGGACTAGGGTTATCCATTGTTAAAGAGATCGTTGAAGCTCATGGTGGTAAGATTACAGTACGCTCAGAGGCTGGTAAAGGGAGTGTCTTTACAATCACTCTTCCGCTTGCTCAACCGAAGTCAGAAGGTGATGGAACAAGTTTAACACCCGATTTACCACTCATTATGGTCATAGAAGATGATCATAGCCTGGCGATGTTAATTCGCGAAGAATTGAAAGGGACGGGATTCAATGTCCTTCACTATGCAAGTGGTGAATCCGCCGTACGGGTGCTTGATCATTATGAACCAGATGGTTTTGTTATTGATTTGATGCTTGCTGGCGAATTAGATGGCTGGGACGTTATTAAGGAAATTAAAAAACGGCCTCAATTGGAGCAGATCCCTATCTTTATTTCGACCGCTCTTGATGAGCGTTCCAAAGGTGAAGAACTTGGAATCGAGCATTATTTAACGAAGCCATATCCACCAAATAAGTTGTCGACGACGATTTTGCGTACGCTTTTACAAAATGAAAAGAATGGTCAAATATTAGTTGCAGGGGATGAGGAGGGAAATTGACTTGTCTATCTCCTTCGTGCTATGTTTGATAAAATTAAGATGACGAGAATGTATAGGCCGCTCCATTTGATCTTTTGGTCAAGGTGTGGCCTCTATTATGTAAAAATAGAGCAGTTCATCATGTGATGGGAGAATGAACAATGAGTGTACAAAACGAAATGAAGAAGCGCCGGACGTTTGCGATTATTTCGCACCCGGATGCTGGTAAGACAACGTTAACAGAGAAATTTCTATTATTCGGTAACTTGATCCGTGAGTCCGGTACCGTTAAAGGGAAGAAGTCCGGAAAGTTTGCGACTTCTGACTGGATGGACATTGAGAAGCAGCGTGGAATTTCCGTCACGTCTTCTGTTATGAATTTCCCTTATAAAGACTATCAGGTTAATATCTTGGATACACCAGGGCACGAAGACTTTAGTGAAGATACGTACCGTACCCTTACAGCTGTTGATAGCGTAGTTATGATTATAGATGGAACGAAAGGGATTGAAGCGCAAACACTTAAGCTATTTAAGGTTTGTAAGATGCGTGGTATTCCGATCTTTACGTTCATCAATAAACTAGATCGTGAAGGCCGAGATCCGTTTGATTTATTAGATGAAATCGAAGGAGAGCTTGGTATTGAAACGTACGCAATGAACTGGCCTGTAGGGATGGGGAAACGCTTTAAAGGTATTTTAGATCGTCAGAATGAACAATTTGTTCAATTTACAGGAAATGAGACCGAAACGTCTATTCCGTATGATGAAATTAACGATCATCCTGAACTAGCTGAAGATGAGACGTTTGCAAGTGCATTCGAAGAGCTTGAGTTGCTTGATGGAGCTGGCGTTGAGTTCTCTATGGACGCGGTTCAAAGAGGAGAGCAAACGCCTGTATTCTTCGGTAGTGCCCTTGCTCCATTTGGCGTTCGCACCTTCTTTGAAGAATTCATTTCTATGGCTCCACAGCCTGCTCCACGTAAGGCATCTGGGGACATGATTTCACCTGATAAGGAAGAATTCTCAGGGTTTATCTTTAAGATTCAGGCGAATATGAACCCAGCACACCGCGATCGTGTAGCGTTTGTGCGTGTATGTTCAGGCAAATTCGAACGAGGAATGAACGTTACATTAGATCGGACAGGAAAGTCTATTAAATTAGCACAGACCCAGCAATTCGTTGCATCCTCAAGGGAGACGATCCAAGAAGCCTATGCGGGTGATATTATCGGAATTTATGATCCGAACGTATACCGTATTGGCGATACGCTTGTCGAAGGGAAAGAAACCTTCCACTTTGAAGAGCTGCCACAGTTCCCGCCTGAAGTATTTAAGAAGGTTGTTGTGGAGAACGTTATGAAATCGAAGCAGTTCAAGAAAGGACTTGAACAGCTTGTGCAAGAAGGGGCTATTCAATTGTTCCGCAGTCTTCGCAGCGACGAATATATTATCGGGGCAGTCGGACAACTTCAGTATGAAGTGTTTGAGTATCGTATGAAGAATGAGTACAACGTAGGCGTTCGATTTGAAGATATCGGGGAGCGAATTCCTCGTTGGTTAAAATCGGACCAAGTTGATCGTTCCAAATTCGATGACCGAAGTCTTCTAGTAAAAGACCGTGAAGAGAACTACCTTGCTCTCTTTAAGAATGACTTCTCCCTACGCTGGTTCCAAGATAAAAACCCAGACATTGACCTCATCGACCTGTTTGAAGTCAACCAATATAGCCAATAATAAAAACAAAAGCTGGTGGCCCCACCAGCTTTTTCTTATACATAAAAAAGCTTTATGACTTTAGAGAAAGAAAGGGTGTCAGGCACGCGGTTGTACTTTAAAGCAGTGCAGGGTGTCTGGCGCGGTTTACTGCTCTACCCAGCTAAAGCGCGGGGGTGAGCATAGGAGTCGAATGTTTGTTCGCGTCTATGTTAGAATGATGAGAGATTGTGGTAAACTACGGTTATAAGAGTGAATGGATGAATGGAGGTTGCATCTTGGAGAACAAATTTGAATTGGTATCCCAATACGAACCGCAGGGGGATCAACCTGCAGCGATTGAAAAGATTAAGCAAGGTATAGACGAGGGGAAGGTGCATCAAACCTTACTTGGAGCCACAGGAACAGGGAAAACATTTACGATGTCGAACGTGGTGAAGGAAATTAACAAGCCGACGCTAGTCATTGCTCATAACAAAACGCTAGCTGGTCAGCTGTATAGTGAATTCAAGGAATTCTTCCCTAATAACGCGGTTGAATATTTCGTTAGTTATTATGATTACTATCAGCCAGAAGCTTATGTTCCTTCTACAGATACGTTTATTGAGAAGGACGCTAATATCAATGATGAGATCGATAAACTGCGCCACTCTGCGACATCTGCTTTATTTGAACGCCGTGATGTTTTAATTGTTGCCAGTGTATCTTGTATATATGGTTTAGGTTCACCTGAAGAATATCGTAACCTGGTGCTCTCTATTCGTTCAGGCATGGAGAAAGATCGTGATGAGTTGCTGCGTGACCTTGTTGATATCCAATATGCGCGTAATGATATTGACTTTCAGCGTGGTACGTTCCGTGTTCGGGGCGATTCAGTTGAGATCATTCCAGCTTCTCGAGAAGAGCACTGTATACGGGTCGAGTTTTTTGGTGATGAAATTGATCGAATCCGTGAAGTCGATGCCTTAACAGGTGAAATCATCGGGGATCGAGAACATGTTGCTATTTTCCCAGCATCTCACTTCGTTACCCGCGAAGAGAAAATGAAAGTAGCCATTAAAAACATAGAACGTGAACTACAAGAACGACTCAAAGAACTAAAAGACCAAAATAAATTGCTAGAAGCCCAGCGCTTAGAACAGCGTACGAACTACGATTTAGAAATGATGAAAGAAATGGGCTTTTGTTCAGGCATTGAGAACTATTCAAGGCACTTAACGCTTCGAGATAAAGGAGCGACACCTTATACATTAATTGATTACTTCCCAGACGATTTCCTTATAATTGCTGATGAGTCCCACGTGACCATACCGCAAATTCGGGGAATGTATAACGGGGACCAAGCACGTAAACAAGTTCTGGTTGACCATGGCTTCCGTCTGCCTTCAGCCTTAGATAATCGTCCTCTCCGTTTTGAGGAATTTGAGAAGAAATTGAATCAAATTGTCTACGTGTCGGCTACTCCAGGTCCATACGAACAAGAACACTCACCAGAGATGGTTGAGCAGATTATTCGTCCGACAGGGTTATTAGATCCGAAAATTGAAGTTCGTCCAATTCAAGGTCAAATCGATGATTTAATTGGCGAGATTAACATGAGAAAAGAACGCAACGAACGTGTTCTGGTTACCACGTTAACGAAGAAAATGTCAGAGGATCTAACCGATTACTTAAAAGAGATTGGCATTAAAGTCGCTTATCTCCACTCTGAGATTAAAACGCTAGAACGAATTGAGATTATCCGCGAGCTTCGTAAAGGGAAATACGACGTTCTTGTAGGTATTAACCTTCTTCGTGAGGGGTTAGACATCCCTGAAGTATCGCTCGTTACCATCTTAGATGCGGATAAAGAAGGATTCCTTCGCTCCCAGCGTTCTCTCATTCAGACAATCGGACGAGCGGCTCGTAATGAAAATGGACAGGTTATTATGTATGCAGATAAGATGACGGATTCTATGAATATTGCGATTGAAGAAACGAATCGTCGTCGAGAGAAACAGATCGCCTATAATGAAGAACACGGAATTACCCCTACAACCATCAAGAAGGAAATTCGCGATGTTATCCGGGCTACAACAGAATCAGAAGAAACACAAGAGACGGACGATCGTCCAAATGTTTCAAAAATGAGCAAGAAGGAAAAAGACAAGATGATCGAAAATATGGAGAAAGAGATGAAGCAGGCAGCAAGAGACTTGAACTTCGAGCGAGCTGCTGAACTACGAGATCTTCTCTTGGAACTTAAAGCGGAAGGATGATCTAATACATGAGCCAGAAATCGATAAGTGTTAAAGGGGCTCGTGCCCATAATTTAAAAAACGTCGATATTGATATACCGAAGAATAAATTAGTCGTGCTAACAGGACTTTCAGGTTCAGGGAAGTCTTCGCTTGCCTTCGACACTGTTTATGCGGAAGGGCAACGTCGATACGTAGAATCTCTCTCTGCCTATGCGCGTCAATTCTTAGGTCAGATGGATAAACCGGATGTAGACTCCATCGAGGGTCTTTCTCCGGCTATATCGATTGACCAGAAGACAACGAGTAAAAACCCTCGGTCTACTGTAGGGACGGTAACAGAGATTTATGATTATCTGCGCCTTTTATACGCACGTGTGGGACACCCAACTTGTCCAAACCATGGAATTGAAATTACATCCCAAACCGTTCAGCAAATGGTCGACCAGCTTCTTGAATACCCTGAGCGTACAAAAATGCAAATTCTTGCTCCAGTGGTTTCAGGGCGAAAAGGTCAACACGTAAAAGTCCTCGAAAACTTGAAAAAAGAGGGGTATGTAAGGATCCGCGTTGACGGAGAAATGCGTGAAGTCACAGAAGACATTTCTCTTGAGAAGAATAAAAAACACTCGATTGAAGTGGTCATTGACCGTATTGCGATTAAAGATGGCGTATCCGGGCGTCTGTCTGATTCTGTAGAAACGGCTCTACGTTTAGGTGAAGGACACCTGATCGTTGACGTCGTAGATGGTGAAGAGCTTCAATTTAGTGAGCATCACGCGTGTCCAATCTGTGGGTTTTCTATTGGTGAACTCGAGCCTCGTATGTTCTCGTTTAACAGTCCATATGGGGCATGTACACGCTGTGACGGTCTTGGGACGCAGTTAGAGGTTGACCTAGAACTTGTAATTCCGGATTGGAGTTTAACGTTAAATCAACATGCCATTGCCCCATGGGAGCCGAATAGTTCACAGTATTATCCACACCTTTTAAAGAGTGTGTGTGATCACTATGGAATTGATATGGATATCCCAGTGAAAGATATACCGGATTATCAAATGGACCGCATCCTTTATGGAAGTGATGATGAAAAAATTTACTTCCGTTACGAGAATGATTTTGGAAAAGTACGAGAAAATCATATCTATTTCGAAGGCGTAGTATCAAACGTAGAGAGAAGATATCGTGAAACAACTTCTGACTATATTCGTGAACAAATGGAAAAATATATGGCTCAGAAGAAGTGCCCTAAATGTAAAGGGTATCGTTTAGATGAGAAACCGTTAGCTGTTCTTGTTAATGGTAACCATATTGGAGAAGTTACGGATCTTTCTGTGCATGAGGCGTATAATTTCTTTAATAATGTAGAGTTATCGGAGAAAGAAGAAACGATTGCTCGCATGATTTTGAAAGAAATCTGCGATCGATTAAGTTTTCTTATTAATGTCGGTATAGACTACTTAACACTTTCTCGCTCTGGCGGTACGCTGTCAGGCGGTGAGGCACAGCGTATTCGCTTGGCTACACAAATTGGTGCAGCATTAACAGGGGTTTTATATGTACTTGATGAACCTTCTATTGGTCTTCACCAACGAGACAATGACCGTCTCATTGCAACGCTTCAGAATATGAGGGACTTAGATAACACGCTAATTGTGGTTGAGCATGATGAAGACACAATGCTAGCTGCAGATCACCTTATTGATATTGGACCTGGAGCAGGGGCACATGGAGGACAAATTGTATCAAGTGGTACTCCTCAAGAAGTAATGGAAGACAAAGGGTCCTTAACTGGACAATATCTATCTGGTGAGAAGTTTATTCCACTTCCTCAAGAGCGTCGTAAGCCAGATGGACGGTATGTTGAAGTCATTGGTGCTGAAGAGAACAACTTAAAGAAAGTAAATGCAAAGTTTCCATTAGGCGTCCTTACAGCCGTAACTGGCGTGTCAGGGTCTGGTAAGAGTACACTTGTTAACGAGATTTTACACAAGAGCCTGGCTCAACGCCTTCATAAGAGTAAAGTGAAGCCTGGTAAGCATAAAGAAGTTAAGGGTCTGGATCATTTAGAAAAGGTAATTGATATTGATCAGTCTCCGATTGGACGAACGCCACGTTCAAACCCTGCTACGTATACAGGCGTTTTTGACGATATTCGTGATGTATTTGCCCAAACCAATGAAGCGAAAATTCGCGGGTACAAAAAAGGACGTTTCAGCTTTAACGTTAAAGGCGGACGTTGCGAAGCTTGCCGGGGCGACGGAATCATTAAAATTGAAATGCACTTCTTACCGGATGTCTACGTTCCGTGTGAAGTCTGTGATGGAAAGCGATATAACCGAGAAACGCTTGAAGTCAAGTACAAGGGTAAGAGTATTGCAGACGTTCTTGCTATGACGATTGAAGAAGCCTACGATTTCTTCGAAGCGATTCCTAAAATAAAGCGCAAGCTGTCCACTATTTTCGATGTAGGACTTGGATATATTAAACTAGGTCAACCGGCTACAACGTTATCTGGTGGTGAGGCGCAGCGTGTGAAGCTAGCAAGTGAGCTTCATCGTCGCTCCACAGGACGCTCATTGTATATCCTTGATGAACCAACCACAGGTTTACACGTAGATGATATATCAAGGTTACTAATGGTTCTTCAGCGCCTTGTTGATAACGGAGAGACCGTTTTAATTATTGAGCATAATTTAGATGTCATTAAAGCCGCTGACTATTTACTCGACCTAGGTCCAGAGGGTGGAGCTAATGGTGGTCAGATTATTGCCACAGGAACTCCAGAAGAAGTTGCGGAACAAACTCAATCTTATACAGGCCATTATCTAGGACCTATATTAGAAAGAGATCGTAAACGTATGGAAGAGAAGCTGCAGAAGCGTGAAAAAGTTTCGAAATCATAAAGCGTAAAGAGACAGAACCTGCATCATGGTTCTGTCTCTTTTTTTGAGTTCAACCTTTGGGAACTCTGATGGCCGATCTGACTTGGTTTCAGTTATGGGGATATTCAATTTAGTAAAGACTTTTAGAATGCATAAATGTAGATTCTTTGACGATTGTGCGCTATTTTGGGTATGGTATAGAAAGACATAAGTTCTAGAGAGGGGTCCGTCGTATGGAAACGATCCAAATCGATCACGTCCAAAAAGCGCTTGAAGATTTAGCGCATAAAGATGTATATATTCATTTAGAAACCACGAATGGTGCTTATGCGCGCCACTTTGACTCTAACGCATATAATGTAGGAGCATTCATTCGCAATGCTCAAGTAAAATATACGCAAGCCAAAATTATTGGCCATGAATCCTACCGTGTCGGATTAAAGACGCAATTGGGTTGGATTTATGCAGAAGGCCTAACAGACTGGGAGCTTGATGATCAAGGTCGTTTGTTAATGGCTGGCCATGATAATGAAGGCCGTTTAATGGTTGCTTTAGAAATTAGCGAGACGCCGTTTAAATAATAAATGAAAGTGAGGGAACGTAACATGGGTCAACATGTCGCCATAATTTTACCGCACCCTGATGATGAAGCATTTGGGTGTTCAGGTACGATTCTTGAATTCAGGGAAAAAGACATTCCTGTAACCTATTTCTGTGGAACATTAGGAGAAATGGGCCGTAATATGGGAAGTCCGTTTTTTGCTAATCGTGAAACGTTGCCTGAAATTCGTAAAGAAGAATTACAAGATGCTTGTAAAGAGTTAGATATTAACTTAGAAATGCTAGGGTACCGTGATAAAACGTTAGAATTTGAAGATCGAACTGAGGTTGCAAAGGATTTAAAACAGCGTCTTGAGGAAATAAACCCAAGCCTTGTTATTACGTTTTATCCTGGGCATGCTGTCCATCCTGATCACGATGCAATGGGAGCGGCAGCGATTAAAGCTGTTGAAATGATGGATGAGTCTAAGCGTCCAGAAGTATGGGCCAAAGCCATTACGCATAATCGTCGTGAATTGCTGGGTGAACCTGATATCGTACGTGATGTTGAGGATTACTTTGAAGGCAAGATGAGAGCGATTGAAGCTCACCGCTCTCAGGCAGAAGGTATGATGAAGCAATTCCGTGATAGTCCAAACCTGAAGGAAATTAATTCTGAAGGGCGTAAGCTGTTAAAATACGAAGAATTTTATAAGTGGACGTTTTAAGGGGGTCCCCTTGCTTTTCTGATGAGAAGCAAGGGGATTTGTTTGTTCTTGGAGTTGTTTCCGTTAGCTTTAATAGAGAGTAAGGTGGTCCTGGAAATTACTCGCTTTCCGCGGCCCCATACGACGTGGGGTCGTTCGACGTTGTCACAGGACGTGACGGTCTTAGTCGAACTTCCCCCTTTTCTTTTACAGCCTCCTCGGGGAAACCACCCTGCGGGGTCTCGTCGACCTCTTTCTCCCGCAGGAGTCTCGCAATTTCCAGGACCACCTTTGCTGTATAAGTAGAGCGGAAACGAGCCCAATATG
Source organism: Pontibacillus salipaludis (assembly GCF_014642405.1). Classification (GTDB taxonomy): domain Bacteria; phylum Bacillota; class Bacilli; order Bacillales; family BH030062; genus Pontibacillus; species Pontibacillus salipaludis. The sequence goes on along the minus strand of NZ_BMIN01000028.1, from coordinate 13,417 downwards.
GTAGGTTGGGGGCTCATCACAATTTTTATGTCACAGTTTGAAATGTTCTATATTACTGACCAATTTCTAATAAATATATGAAAGTATAACAACATTAAACTTTAACGAAGCACTTATTTTAAAGAAGGAACTATGTATAGAATCGAGAAAGAGAAATAAATAAGTCGAAATTGAAACATATAGATCTTATGATGCGTATAAAGAATAGGATGATAAAGGAGAGATGAACCGTGCAGGAAGAGAGAAAGCAGATTTTAACGATGCTTCAAGAGGGAAAGATTTCTACAGAGGAAGCGGAGGAGTTACTGGATGCTTTGGCGTACGCGAGTGATGTTAAAGAAGAAGAAGGGCAAGAAGGTAAGTCAGCGGAGCTTTCTAAGAAAGTCGATTGGGATGCGCGGCAAGATCACAAAGCTTATAACTCTGGTTCAACTAAGCAACGTTTTAAAAGTTTAGTAGGAGAAGCCTTTAAGAAAATAAAAAATGTAGATTTAGATTTCAACTTTGGGTCGTATCAAAGTGTTCATCATATTTTTCAGCATCAAGGAGTAACGTTTACTAACGTATATATTGATGTGGCGAATGGAAATGTAATGATGAAGCCATGGAAAGAGCAAGATATGCGCCTTGAGTGTCAGGCTAAAGTGTACCAAGTCAATAATCAAGATGAAGCTCGTGAGCGATTTATGGATATGAAGAACTTTATTGTTAGTGATGATGTTCTTAAGTTTGAAGTGAAATCGAAAAAGGTTAAGACGGATGTAACGCTTTGGGTACCAGAGAAAGCGTATGAAGACGTTTCGCTTCGTGTCTTTAATGGGAAAATAGAAGCAGAAGGTCTTCCTATTCATGATTTAAACGTTAAAACATCCAATGGAGACATAAAACTTCATAAGATGGAAGGTCATGAGTGGGAGTTAAGCACTTCAAATGGATCGATTACTGCCGAGCAAGTGAAGTGTGATGATTTGGAGACCGAGATGATGAATGGGTCTGTGAAATTAGCGGGAGATTTCGGCAAAGTGGATTCGCAAGTTATTAACGGAAACATTAAGTGTAATTGGCAAGGAGACCGTGGACACACTGGTTTCTTTAAAACGACAACTGGAAATGTGGATCTGATCGTACCTAAATCTTTACGCTTAAATGGCAAAATGTTCACCAATCTTGGAAGTCTACACTGCCATTTGCCAGATTTTAAAACGATCTCAGAGCAGAAGGAAACGCTGAAGAAAGAGTTGAAATTTGAAACAAACCCTAACCTGGATCACATTTTGCATGTTGAAGCGGAAACCAAAACAGGTTCCGTGAAAATACAGGGTGATGAAGGGGGAAGTTTATAAAGGAGTGAGAGGATTATGAATTGGCTCTTTAGTATTATTTTAAATGCTGTGGCGATTATTGCCGTTGATCAATTATTTGATTCGATATACTTAGAAGGGATTGGGACGGCTATCTTAGCAAGTTTCATTCTTTCGATTTTAAACGTAATTGTACGTCCGATTTTAGTCGTATTAACCTTACCGATTACTGTTTTATCACTAGGATTATTCTTATTTGTCATCAACGCAATTACGTTAATGATTACGCAAGGCTTACTTGGAAGTAGCTTCGAGATTGAAGGATTTGGCATGGCGATCCTTGCGGCCATTATCTTATCTATCTTAAACCTAATCCTGAACCAACTTTTCAAAGACGCTAAGAAATAAAACTGATCCCACTGGGATCAGTTTTTTTATTGCCTTATTCTTAGGGAGAGTAATGTGGTGCTTTAGTGAAGTGAAGGGTGCCAGACACGCGTTATTGCTTTAGCAAACTACAGGGTGTCTGGCACGATGTAGTGCTTTAGAGCGATGAAGGGAGGTGTGTTTTTTTGTTTGGGTTGTTTTGTTTCCACAGAGTTTTGTAAAAAATGCTACAATAGGGGAAGTGATTATTGAGGATAACCTACAGGGAGGATTACATATGTCGAAAGTTCGAACCCAGGATTTGTTGGATCAATTTAATCTAGAAATTGTTGCTGGTGAGGATGGCGTTCACCGTGAGATTTCAACAAGTGATATCTCTAGACCTGGAATGGAAATGGCGGGCTATTTTAAGTATTATCCGTCTGAGCGTTTGCAATTGCTTGGCAAAACGGAGTTGTCGTTCTTTAACGAACTCAATGAAGAAGATAAGAAGGATCGTGCAGTTAAATTATGTACAGATATTACACCAGGCATTGTGATTACACGTGGAATGGAAGTACCTGATGCACTTATAGAGGCAGCATCTGCGGCGGGTGTGCCAATTATGCGATCTCCGCATAAGACGACTCGTGTTATTAGTCGGTTAACCAACTTCTTAGAAACGAAGTTTGCACCTTTTACAGCTATACACGGCGTTCTAGTGGACGTTTATGGCGTAGGTGTTTTAATAACAGGACAGAGCGGTGTTGGTAAAAGTGAAACAGCTCTTGAACTGGTCAAGAGAGGTCACCGTCTTGTAGCTGATGATAGTGTAGAAATTCGTCAGGAAGACTATGATACCTTAATCGGAAACTCACCTTCTCTTATTGAACACCTATTAGAGATCAGAGGCTTAGGTATTATTAACGTGATGACATTGTTTGGGGCCGGGGCCGTTCGCAGCTTTAAGCGAATTACATATTGCATTAACCTCGAGCTATGGGAAAAGAACAAACAATATGATCGCCTCGGTTTAGAAGAGGAAACGATGAAAATCATGGATGTTGAAATTCCTAAAGCGACTGTACCTGTGCGACCAGGCCGAAACCTTGCTGTTATTATTGAAGTAGCTGCGATGAATTTCCGTTTGAAGCGCATGGGTGTAAATGCAGCTGAAGAATTCTCCCACCGTTTAACCGGTATGATTGACGAGAATAAAGCTGGTTCACCGAAAGGAGGATTCCCAGGTGCAGACGTGTAGTCCAGATCCTATAAGTCGAGTTTTTCTAGACCTGGGGCCTTTCACAATCTATTGGTATGGTGTCATTATTGCCACAGGCGCTTATCTAGGGCTATGGCTTGCTATGCGGGAGTCGGAACGGCTTGGTTTTAAGAAAGACACGTTTGTTGATTTAGTTGTGTTTGCGATTCCAATCGCTATTATTTCAGCTCGTATCTACTATGTTATTTTTGAATGGGAACGGTATGTGAATGGTTCCTTAATCGATATATTTGCGATTTGGGAAGGCGGTATTGCCATCCATGGTGCTTTAATTGGTTCTGTTGCAACAGCCGTAGTATTCGCTCGTGTTCGAAAACTTCCATTTTGGCAGCTTGCTGATATTGCGGCACCAAGCATTATTTTAGGTCAAGCTATTGGACGTTGGGGTAACTTTATGAACCAGGAAGCTCATGGTGGCCCTGTTTCAGAGTCGTTCTATCAGAATGTCATGCAATTCTTACCGAATTTCATCAATCGTCAAATGTGTATTGAGGGGGTTGTGTATCACCCTACCTTTTTATATGAATCCGTGTGGAACATACTCGGCTTTGTATTCTTATTGGTATTGCGTAGATTCAACCCACGTCGCGGTGAAGTGTTCTTAAGTTACGTCATTTGGTATTCATTCGGACGCTACTTTATTGAACAAATGCGTACAGATAGCCTTTATATCATTGGTTCACTTCGGACAGCACAAGTGATCTCTATTATTCTGATCCTAATTGCATCGGCACTCATTATATACCGCCGTAAAGCAAATAAAGCAGATCGAGATTATGAAGGCAATAAACTGAACAAGTAAGGAGGTTATCCCTTGCCTGGTATAGTGCAAAGAGGGTTGAAGCAAGGCTTGGATGTGACGTGGGCTCTTGGGAAAGTTATATTTCCAATCACGTTACTTGTAACGGTTCTCCGGTTTACTCCCGTCTTAAAGTGGATTATGGAATGGATCACACCACTCATGAAGTGGATCGGACTGCCAGGTGAGGCGGCGATTCCGCTTGTTTTAGGAAACTTTTTAAACCTCTATGCTGGTATTGGTGCTATTGTATCCTTTGATTTCAGTGTAAAAGAGGTATTTATTATGGCAGTTATGATGTCGTTCTCTCATAACTTGCTGATCGAATCAACAGTGGCTTCAAAAGTAGGAGTAAAATGGTGGTTTGTTGCAGGAATTCGCTTATCACTTGCCTTCCTTTCAGCCATACTAATAAATGCCTTCTGGCAAGGCGGTTCTGAATTGGCCCAGTATGGACTTATTACACAACAACCCGATCCAGAAGGCTATGTTGCGATTGCGTTGCTTGGCGTTAAAACGGCCTTCATGAGCGTTGTACAACTTGCCGCCATTGTCATCCCTCTTATGGTTGGGATGCAGTGGCTAAAGGAAAAGAATTGGTTGAACCTATTCTCTAAGTGGCTCGCACCTTTCACACGTGTATTAGGGGTAGAACGCAACGCATCAATGACCCTTGTGGCCGGGCTTGTTATTGGACTAGCTTATGGAGCTGGTCTCATGATTCAAGCTGTGAAAGAAGATGGAGTGTCGAAAAAAGACATGTACTTGTCGCTTATTTTCCTTGTCTCTTGTCACGCGGTGGTAGAAGACACACTGATTTTCATTCCGCTCGGGATTCCTGTTTGGCCGTTGTTATTGATTCGGTTAGTAACGGCTATCGTATTAACAGCTATTGTCGGTTTCGTTTGGAACCGAACTACATCAAAAGGAAAGGAAGCCACATATGACCATACGCACTCTTCTATTTGATTTAGATGGAACTTTAATTAATACAAATGATTTAATCATTGCATCGTTTCTTCATACGACAGAAACCTATTCTGACGAGGAATACACCAGAGAGGACGTTCTGAAGTTTATTGGTCCTCCTCTTGAAGAAAGCTTACGCAAAATTAATCCAGAAGCAGATGTAGAAGAAATGATGAACACGTATCGTACCCATAACCATGAGAATCATGATCGTCTCGTGGAAGCTTACGATGGTGTTGTTGAAACGTTAGAAAAACTTAAGCAAGCAGGATTTAAGCTAGGTATTGTTACAACAAAGATGCGCCAAACGGTAGACATGGGGATTGAACTTACCCATATTGCTGATAAATTTGAAACGATTGTAACTTTAGATGATGTAACCCATGCTAAACCTCATCCAGAACCGGTCGTCCGTGCAATGAAAGAACTTGATGCGAAGCCAGAAGAGACAATCATGGTAGGGGATAACACACATGATATTGAATCAGGACAGAATGCCGGTACCAAAACAGCAGGTGTAGCTTGGACGGTAAAAGGGCGTAAAGTATTGGATGACTTAGAACCAGACTATATGCTTGAACACATAAGTGATATTTTAAAAATCGTGATGGAGTGATCCTATGAGAAACACTGAGCGTCACCGGGTGAAAGAGGCCAATTCACTCTGGCACGTCTATAAGACAGTCCCGTTTTGGAAGGTCGTCAAGAATTTTGTCGTCATTCAACTGGCACGTTACACGCCATTTTTGCCGGTAAAAAATTGGTTATATCGTACATTCCTTCGTATGAATGTCGGTGACCAGGCGGCTTTCGCTCTTATGGTGATGCTCGATGTGATGTTTCCGGAAAAAATCTCTGTTGGGCGGAACACGGTGATCGGTTATAATACGACCATTTTAGCGCATGAGTACTTGATTAAAGAGTACCGCTTAGGAGATGTTAAGATCGGCAGTAACGTTATGATTGGGGCAAACTCAACCATATTGCCAGGCATAACGATTGGAGACGACGCAATCGTTTCAGCTGGAACGCTCGTACATAAAGACGTTCCACCGGGCTGCTTTGTAGGCGGAAATCCTATGCGAGTCATCTATGACCAAGAAGAAATGTCCAGGCGTCAGACAGAAGATACTTTTTTAAAGGACTAGCAGACCACTAGTCCTTTTTACTTGCACCTGCACTTTGCCACTGTAAAGGATAAACGGGTGCCAGACACCATTCAGTATGGTAATGCTGTAGAACGCTAAAGGGTGCCAGGCACCCTTTAGTTCATTAAAGGAGGAATGGGTATGGAGTTGCCGAAGGGGGTTTTGTCGGCGGTTAAGAGTATTAAGCATTTTGAACAGCTACTTGAGAGTGATGAGGAAGTGATCATTTTATTAGAAACAAGGTTGTCGTTGTTACCTAAGTTAGTTAGGAAAGCGCGGAAGCACGGAAAGAAAATTCTTGTTCATACTGATTTAATTCAAGGGCTAAAAAATGATGATTACGGTTTGGAGTTCTTATTTCATGAAGTAAAACCTCACGGTGTCATTTCAACAAGGTCTAATGTCATAACAGCTGCTAAAAGACACAATATCTTAGCGGTTCAACGTTTATTCCTTATAGACAGTCAAGCGCTTGATCGGAATGTAGCCATCATGAAAAAGACTCAACCAGATTATGTTGAAGTTTTACCAGGGTTAATCCCGTCATTTATTTCTGAAATTAAAGAAGAGTTAGGGATCCCGATTATTGCAGGTGGTTTAATTAGAACAAAGGAAGATGTTCAATTGGCATTAACAGCAGGAGCTCATGCCGTTTCAACATCTAGGAAAGAATTATGGGAAATAGAATAGTGTTGACAGCGTTTTCAATAGATAGTATAGTAGACGTCACAAGTTAACATTAGTGGCGGAGAGAAGGAGAACCACACGCACTTGTAGGACTTTCGATGTGAGATCGTCCAAAACAAGAAGCGTGTGGTTTTTTATGTGTCTAAAAGTGGTATAGCTATCTAAGCCAGCATCTAAGGAAAGAAGGTATATTATGACAGAATTTATAGGCGAAATGATCGGCACAATGATCCTGATCATCTTTGGAGGTGGCGTCGTAGGTGGCGTTGTACTTAAAGGGTCAAAAGCTGAAGGTACCAGTTGGGTATTAATATCTTTTGGGTGGGGCCTTGCTGTAATGCTTGCGGTCTACGCTGTTGGGAAAGTCAGTGGAGCACACATTAACCCAGCTGTAACACTAGGCTTTGCTATGGTAGGAGAATTCCCATGGAGCAAAGTTCCGAAATACTTAAGTGCACAGTTAATAGGTGCCTTTATAGGGGCAATAGTTGTTTTCTTTCACTATTTACCTCACTGGAAAGAAACAGAAGACAAAGGTGCGAAGTTGGCGGTGTTCTCAACCGATCCAGCGATTCGAAGTCCTTTATCTAACTTTGTAAGCGAAATCATAGGGACGTTTATGTTAGTAATGGGACTATTATTCATTGGAGCTAACGATTTTACACAAGGATTAAATCCAGCAATTGTAGGACTTCTTATTACCGCGATTGGTATGTCACTTGGTGGTACTACAGGGTATGCGATTAACCCTGCTCGTGATATTGGACCTCGTATTGCTCACTATGTTTTACCGATTCCAGGTAAGGGAACATCAGATTGGAGATACGCCTGGGTTCCGCTCTTTGGACCCATACTCGGGGGAATCTACGGTGGTCTTTTCTATAAAGCTTTCTTTGTGAACGATCTCATGGTAGCCTTTTGGGTATTTACTGTAATTATTTTAGCTATCTTTTTAACAGCCGCGCGTAAAGAATTGAAGAAAGCAAACAATGAGGATGTTCAGTCATCCCGTGCGAACGCATAATTTAAGGTAAAGGGAGATGAGAGAAATGGAAAAATATATTTTATCTATTGATCAGGGGACAACTAGCTCTAGAGCGATCTTATTTAATAAAGAAGGGGTTATCGTTGAAACGGCTCAGAAAGAATTTCAACAATTCTTCGAAAAACCAGGTTGGGTCGAACATGATGCGAATGAAATTTGGACGTCTGTATTAGGGTGTATTGCAGATGTACTTAGAAAGTCAGAGATTGAGCCTGAACAAATTGCAGGGATTGGTATTACCAACCAGCGTGAAACGACAGTTGTTTGGGACAAGAATTCCGGTCGTCCAATCTACAAAGCCGTTGTATGGCAATCACGCCAAACAGCTCCAATTTGTAATGAACTTCGCGAACAAGGGTACAACGATACATTCCGTGACAAGACTGGTTTACTGCTAGACCCTTACTTCGCAGGAACAAAAGTGAAGTGGATTCTTGATAACGTAGATGGTGCTCGTGAGAAAGCTGAGAACGATGAGCTGATGTTCGGTACGATTGATACGTGGTTAATTTACAAACTATCTGGTGGCAAAGCTCACGTTACTGATTACTCCAATGCGTCTCGTACTCTTATGTACAACATTTATGATCTGAAGTGGGATGATGAGCTTCTTGAGATTCTTGACGTACCAAAATCAATGTTGCCAGAAGTTCGTCCTTCTTCAGAAGTGTATGCAGATACAGTTGATTATCACTTCTTTGGAAGTGAAATCCCGATTGCAGGTGTAGCAGGAGATCAGCAGTCAGCCTTATTTGGTCAAGCCTGTTTCGAAAAAGGAATGGCGAAAAACACGTATGGTACAGGCGGGTTTATGCTGATGAATACTGGTGAAGAACCTGTGAAGTCCGATCATGGACTCTTAACCACTATTGCTTGGGGACTTGATGGGAAAGTAGAATACGCACTTGAAGGAAGTATTTTCGTATCTGGTTCTGCCATTCAGTGGCTACGTGATGGTCTTGAAATGATTAAAGATGCTCCTCAAAGTGAGCAATTAGCGGGCGATGTAGATTCTACAGATGGTGTTTACGTTGTTCCTGCCTTTGTGGGACTTGGAACGCCGTACTGGGATAGCGATGTTAGAGGGGCTGTATTCGGTCTAACTCGTGGTACAAAGAAAGAGCACTTCGTACGTGCTACCCTTGAATCGCTTGCCTATCAAACGAAAGATGTTCTAAATGCTATGATTAGCGATTCCGGACTAGACTTAAAGACAATGCGTGTAGACGGAGGAGCAGTTAAAAATAACTTCCTAATGCAATTCCAAAGTGACATGATCGATACCCAAGTTGAGCGTCCAACAGTAAATGAAACGACAGCTTTAGGTGCAGCTTATCTTGCAGGTCTTGCGGTTGGTTACTGGGATAGCAAAGATAAAATTGAAGAGCGTTGGCAAAAAGATCAAACCTTCGAACCAGAAATTTCTGAAGAAAAACGAGAAGAATTGTATGAAGGTTGGCAGAAGGCTGTTAAAGCAGCACAAGCATTTAAATAAGTCAATTTAAGCAGAATGATGTGCAAACCTTAAAATTCTGTTATAATAAAATTACAAGTTAACACGATTCGGTTGGAGAAACGGAGAGACCACAAATCCTTTACGGGAAAACTGTAAAGGGGTTTGTGGTCTCTTTTTTTATGCCTACTCATCCCCTCGAGGTCTTAAGCATGGCCGTTCCATGAAGAAAAACCGCTTCATGGTACGTTCATGCTTAAGCAGGTCGGGGATAAGCAGGGCCCTTCCGCTTTTGGTGACGTCCAGCTGCAGGGCCCATCCCCTCGAGGTCTTAAGCATGAATGTTCCATGAAGAAAAACGCTTCATTGCACATTAATGCTTAAGCAAGTCGGGGATAAGTGGGGCCCTTCCGCTTTTGAGAGTGGCACATTGCTTGAAAATCTCTAGCGTACGTGGGGCGATTCTTGGGTATACCATAATTGTAGGCAACTGAATCGGAGTATTGGAAAAAGGAGCGAATTTGAAATGAAGACATTTTCTAGTTTACAACGTAATGAGATCTATAATGAGATGGAGAAAGAAACCCTTGATGTGTTAGTTATTGGTGGTGGAATTACAGGTGCGGGGATTGCGCTTGATTCTGCTACGCGAGGGTTAACAACAGGTGTTCTAGAAATGCAAGACTTTGCTGCTGGTACATCGAGTCGTTCAACGAAACTCGTTCATGGTGGTCTACGTTACTTAAAACAATTCCAAGTTGCGATGGTAGCAGAGGTAGGGAAAGAGCGTGATATCGTTTATCAAAACGGACCTCACGTTACGACACCTGAATGGATGCTATTGCCGTTCCATAAAGGCGGGAACTTCGGACCTCTTTCTACAAATTTAGGTCTGCGTGTTTATGATTACTTAGCTGGTGTTAAGAAGAGCGAGCGACGTAAGATGCTTTCAGCTAAGGAAACGTTAAAGCGTGAACCACTTGTGAAACGTAATGGTCTTAAAGGCGGTGGGTACTACGTTGAGTACCGTACAGATGATGCTCGTCTTACGCTTGAAGTTATGAAGAAAGCTGTTCAAAAAGGAGCCCATGCTCTTAACTATACAAAAGTGGTAGATTTCCTTTATGAAGAAGGGAAAGTAACAGGTGTTGAAGTGGAAGACCAGTTAAGTGGTGAACGTCGTCACTTATATGCGAAGAAAATTATCAATGCTGGTGGACCTTGGGTGGATACGCTTCGTGAAAAAGATGGATCTAAGAAAGGGAAAACCCTACAGCTAACTAAAGGGGTACACCTTGTATTTGATCAACAAACATTCCCGCTTCAACAAGCGATCTATTTTGATACACCTGACGATCGTATGGTCTTTGCTATTCCACGCGATGGTAAAACGTATGTGGGAACTACTGATACGGTATACGAAGGTGAAATAGCTCATCCTAAAATGACAGTGGATGATCGTGATTATATCTTAAGTGCCATTGATTATATGTTCCCAACTCTATCTATTACAGCAAATGATGTTGAATCAAGTTGGGCAGGCCTTCGTCCATTAATCCACGAAGAAGGAAAAGACCCATCTGAAATTTCTCGTAAGGATGAGATCTTTGAATCGGATTCTGGACTGATTTCTATCGCTGGAGGTAAGCTAACTGGTTACCGTAAGATGGCTGAGAATGTAATTGACCTTGTAACGGATCACTTAAAAGATGAAAATGGTAAAAACTATCCGAAGAGCCAAACGAAAGAACTGCCTGTTTCTGGTGGTGAAGTAGGGGGAGCGAAAGGCTTCCAAAAATTCAAAGAACGTAAAACAGGTGAAGGTGTGGCTTACGGCTTAACCGAAGAACAAGCACGTGGGCTTGTGCAACTATATGGTGCTAACGTTGGTAAAGTCTTTGAATTCTATCAGAATAATAAAGATGAAGCTGAACGCGAAGGCTTAGACCCGCTTGTATTCGCGATGCTGAAGTATGGAATGGAGTATGAGCTAACGGCTAAGCCAGTCGACTTCTTCATTCGCCGTACAGGTGCACTATTCTTTGATATCCATTGGGTTCATAAGCACAAAGAGTCTGTTATTGCTTATATGGCTAGAACATTCAACTGGACCGATGAGCAGATCGACATTTACATTTATGAACTTATTGAGCTATTAGAAGAAGCCGTAACACCAATTCCTGCTCAATAAAGTGAAACCTCTACCCTCTTCTATCCGTAAGAATGAGTAGAATAGTTGAAATGGGTGAGAGTATGCAAAATATGCAGGAACTGTTGCGGAATGATGCGAAGCGCCAAGTCAAATTAGGAAGTATCTTTTTGGGGATTACACTCCTTGTGTTCTTATCCCCTTTCCTTTTTTCATTTAACACGTTGAATTTCTTCGTTATTGCACTGCCATTTTTCTTTATAGGTATTGCGATAATGGGGAGTGCTGCAAGGGATTTTCGTTTCTCGAAGTTAGCTGAACAGCAGCCTGATCCGTTAAGTCAGTCCTCTCTTGAAGGATGGCCGATGAAAATGTATCTAAGTACAGAAGTGACCTATGAACATACAGGACGTCTGTATGATTTGCACGGGGATCTCTATTCTTATATACATGAGGATGGACCGTGGTACTGGAAGATCGCAACTGGAATTGCAGCCATCCTAAGCGCTCATCCATTTGCTCCTAGATGGTTTGCTTATTATAATGCAAAGGGTCAAATGAAGTATAAGGTTGAGAAAAAAGGCGGCCTAAAAGCTCGATATTATGTCAGAACACCTAAAGGCGCCTTGGCTTATTATATGGAAGCTGTGTGGAAAAAAGGTGGAGGATTAACGTTCTACATGTATGAACAAGACCGCCTTCTTTGGCAGGCGACTTCTGACAAGTTTATGGACTCCATTACGGTGTTAGACCCGGAGCAGCTAAGTGTAGTGGAAATGAAAAAAGATGCAATTCCAATCGAAGCCGCCGATCGCTTTGGATCTAAATCAGGTTTCCTCTTGCAACGCTATGACCAAGAGGCCATGCCCGAATCGCTGCAGCTGTTCTTGTATATGATAAATCACCGACGAAGCATGTAAAAACACAAAGCCTATGAGTACCTTCTTAACGACAGTGCTCATAGGCTTTTTTGTGTAGATGGGGCCGTTATGTCAATGAGGGCTAGGGGTGGCTTGGGAACGACTCGCTTTCCGCGGGCGAGCTGTTGAGCCTCCTCCCTCACTTCGTTCACTCCGGGGGCTCATCAACCTCTTTCTCCCGCAGGAGTCTCCTCGTTCCCAAGCCACCCCTGGCTAAAGGTTGTAAAAACGGCCTTACAGCTTAAATTTTGGAGGAGTGGAGACCTCTAGCTTATCCCAGGTTTCCGCCCAGTTAACACAAACGGAAACATTATCTCAGCCCCGATTCTTCAACAATCCCTATTTCTGAACAAACAAAGTGATTCAAGAAAGAACATAAATTTTATAATGAATTTTCTCCCAATCTATGATACTCTATTTTTAAATGTTAACCGTTAACGTGAATGAGTTAACGAAAAGGGGAGGTTAAAAGATGGTTAAGAGAAAGTGGTCAGCTTTAGACATTACAATGGGGAGTTTATTTGTGGCTATGATGGCTGTGGGGGCTAACATAACAAGTATTGCTCCCTTTATGGTAATCGGTGGGGTACCGATTACGCTTCAGACGTTCTTCGCAATCCTGGCGGGGCTTGTTCTTGGGAGTCGACTGGGAGCTTTTTCAATGCTTGTCTATATGCTGCTTGGATTAGCTGGAACGCCTATATTTGCACAGTTTAAAGGTGGGGCAGGAATGCTGATGGGCCCTACGTTTGGATTTATTATATCTTATATCGCTTGTGCTTATATTGTAGGGAAAATGGTAGAGATGAAGCGTACGCTACCGATGTATATCGCTGCTGCTCTTACAGGGATGGCCGTCAATTATATCTTCGGTACAAACTGGATGTATGCAGCATACGTTTTATGGTTTGATGCACCAGAAGGGTTTACCTATACGATGGCCTGGGGATGGATGGTATTCCCATTGCCAAAAGATATAGCATTAAGTGTTGTGGCTGGTTTCTTAGGACTTCGTCTTGAGCGAAGTGTACTCGCGAACAGCCAGTTTAGGCGAGAAAGACGCAAATCGGTAGCTTAATGAAACAATAGGGGGGGAGCAGGATGTGGAGAGAGTTAGCGGGAAAAGTGTTAGAAGGGCAAGAAGTGACAGACAAAGAAGCTTTGGCTGTCCTTGATGTGTGCCCGACATGGGCGCAAGCTTTAGGGTTAGAGTCCCGAACGGTGAAGGTCGTTGTAGCCGTTAGCCAAGGGCAAGGGTGTCCGGGGTGACCCGGAATCTGAAGGAAGCCGGAGGCAAA
>NZ_BMIN01000027.1 GCF_014642405.1 Pontibacillus salipaludis | reverse complement strand
CTCCGGCTTCCTTCAGATTCCGGGTCACCCCGGACACCCTTGCCCTTGGCTAACGGCTACAACGACCTTCACCGTTCGGGACTCTAACCCTAAAGCTTGCGCCCATGTCGGGCACACATCAAAAAAAGAAGCACGGGAACCGCCCCGTGCTTCCTATGATGTTTTTTAAAACATTTGTGTCTCCCCGTATCCCATCACCACAACATGGGTATTCCCTTTTACATAAAGAAGCATTTCATGGTCTTTATTTTCCATAAACCCAATAATCGGAAATGCTTCTGATAACGCATCATAGTCAGATGGAGCGGGTGCCTTTTCCCTTGTCGGGAATGTATGGCTAGGGATAACAACCTCCACGTTTAATAAGTTATCCACCGCATACGCGGCTTCCTTCGGCCCCATCGTAAACGTCCCCGAGGAAGACAAGATCGCAATAGTTGGCTGATACACTTCTTGAATCCATTTCATATCCGCCATTAAAGCTGTGTCCCCGGAATGATAAATAACGGGACCGTTTGTGAAATCAAGTACATAACCTGCCGCTTCACCTGCATACGTTAAGTTCCCTGTGGTTTCTCCGTAACTTGATGTATGCTTGGCTGGAACCATGGTGGCTGCAACACCATCAAGCTCAATCGTGCCCCCGAAGTTTAGAGGAAATACATTCTGGACCCCTTCTCCCATTAAAATCATAGCCAGCTCATATTGTGCGATGATCTGACATTCAGGATTCGTATCCAATACTTTTTTCACGCCACTCGTGTGATCAAAATGTCCATGCGTTAACAAAATCCCGTCCAATGAACGGAAAAAGACTTCTGTTCGGTATTCGTCTGGACAGCCTGGATTCATGTCAAAAAACGGATCCACCAAGTATTTTTTCCCCTCTTCCGTCTTAAACAAAAACATCGCGTGCCCTAACCGTGTAAGATGCATATGCATCCCCTCCCCTATTTTATATGACACAACTTTACGTGTTTTATTTTAAAGTTATGTATTTTCATAGATCCGCTCTTGCAGGTCTTCTAGCGCCTCTGACTGTTGGTCAAGTTAATCAGTTTGGAAATGATCAGTATGCTGTGAATCCTGAACAGAAACGGTTAACTTCCCTGCCTCCCCCCCTATGCTTATTTAAAGAAAAAAACTTATCCCTTTTAATGTTTCACAAAAGTCGAACCATAAAGGGGGGACTCCAACGGGACTGCCAATAAACAAAAAAGATGAGCACAAGACCCATCTTTCACTACTACTATTCTATATTTTTACTTTACATATATTCCTCACCAGGGAGATTCTCTTCTGTCTTTTTGCTTGGCAGAACATCAATGATTGGATTCTCATTGGAAGTAGCAAACCAGTGAACAAAATCCTGCGGAGAATCGAAATACCAAGAAACGCGGGGAAGCGCGGGGACGGTTCCCGCGCTTCCTCTCTTACATTTCACCAGAGTAAGAACTCTAAAAGGTCAGAGAATAGATGGACCTCTCACCTTTTGACAAAATTTTAACTTGAAAAGGTCATTGAACAGCTTAATCAATGACCTTACTATCCCTATAACCACAAAAAATGTCACAGATATCGCCTATCTGTGACATTTTTTACTTACGCATTAATTTCTTAAGAAGTCAGAGAAGACCTTTACTTCTCAACCATTTGAAAAGCGCCTTCACAACAGAAGAAAACTCATGAAATTGAACCAACCGCGGATACTGCGCCTGAACCTCTTCATCTTCAAAAAGCGCCTCCGTCCAGAAGCCATCACCAAGCTCCTCCCAACTCCGAGCATAACTCCCTTTCCGCTCTAACGCACCGCGAATAGCATAGAGCGCCTTCTTATACTTCCTTTTCGTAGAATCAGATTTGCCATCTACTTTCTCCCGGTAGAAACGAACTAAATCTCTAGCATAAAAGGCATTCTTCGTCTCATCCGTAAAACCAAGGTCTTCATAGTACGGAACTTCTGCCTCGATTACAACGGTTTCTCTCTCGTCATGGGATTCAATAGATTCAAGTGTTGTCACCCTGCTCTCACGCGACGTCACAAAAGGAGAGAGCGGCAACCCAAGCTCTCGCCTGACCGCATTATAATCCGGCGTGACGGAAAGGTCCTGTTGATCTTTCCAAAGCATAACATGAGACTGGTTCTCCGATCTCTTTAACCACCGTTCAGCAAGATGACCTTCACCCTGCTCCACTAACCCTCTTAATGACCGGTTTCCATAAAGCAGAATTGGGTCATCCACAGGGATTAATCTTCGCTGCTGAGCCAAGGTGCCAAACAACTTCGGAGTGCCATGTTCCACTTTTAATGATTGCCTCTTATAAATGGCTCCTGGTAAATCCCCCAGGTGTTTCTCACGGTCCTCACGAAGCATAATGGCTCCGTCAGATTCCACCATTTTTCGTAGCATTGGGTTCACATACCTCAAGTGAAAGGCCGTCATCGTAATGGTTTCTGTCACCCTGTTCCATGTGAATGACGCATACTCATCCGCAATTCGCACAACTCCCGGGGCTTCACTATCGGTGTATTCCTGCCAATTCTTTGTCCAAGAAAAATTCATCTTCCTTTCATCCCAATGATCAATCGTAAACTCAGGCTCATTCTGTATTAGAGCAGACGCAACTTCTGGTTCCACTACATCATATATATAGGTGAACTCCGTGACAGGCAGGGCTTCTTGATCTTTTTTAGGAGACTTCTTCCCGTTTAGAGATGCTAGAATTTCTGGATAATAGCGACGTAGAGCTTCTTCATAAGAAATCCCCTCATCCGTCATCCAAGACTTAACCTTGTCATACGTTTCATACAGCTCCTCAGGCCCATACATACCACGGAGACCATTAAAGTAATACCGATCAACCATTGGTTCCAACAACCCAATCGTACTGTTCCACGCTATAAGATCCGGTCCTTGGTTCTCTTTAGCACAAGGGAACTGTTCCTTTGTATGAATGTCCTCATATACAATAACATCCTCTTTAAGGTCAACAGCCATCAATAAACGCGGCGTCAACTTCACCCATCTTTCGGCCATTTCTTTCATCTCATCCCGTAAAGCATGACTTTCTGACTCCCAGAACCACTCAATCCCACGAAGTCCATTCTCATATCGGAAGAAGAAGATTCTCCAGAACATAGCAAACCCCGCATCTTTCCTTTTATGGTCAGCACGCTCTGTAAACTCTCTCTCCAATTTTCGTATTTCATCAGAGGAGACTTGATTCATTAGAAATCGTTCAACGGCATGGACAAGTTGCTCCTTTTGTTCATGAAACCGCTCCTCTTTCAATGCATAAGCCTCTTGCTGCTCATCCTTCTGCATACAGCACTTCTTATATTTCTTGCCACTCCCGCAATGGCAAAGATCATTTCGTGCGATCGTCATGGAACCGCTCCTTACACAATTATTATGGTACTAGTTTAACATGCGTACCAAAGGGACGGGTCCGCTGGTTCTTTCAAACATGCACCAAGAATCCGTTTCTTGGCTACATACAAAAAAGAAGCACAGGATCTCTCCCCCACGCTTCCATTAAGCTCTCTCTAATAAATTTCTACCTTGTGCTGATTCAAATAGCTTTTTAATTTCTCTCACGTCAATGCCATCTTTATACAACTGATCCGGATCTAAATCTAACTCCCCAGGCCAGGTGACCGTCTTTAAATCAGGGCCTACATAGACTTGATGGAAAACGTTTGGTTCTCTTAGTTTTTCTAGAACACCTTCCATAAGTGGTTTTATATCCACAAACTTTTTGGATCCATCTGAAAAATCGATGAGCAACCAACCCTCTAATTCTGGGATCGCCACTGCCTTATGAATAAGAATGATAGAAAACACCTCCTGCTCTAAGTGTATCTACTCCTATTCTTCTCATAATCCTTTAATTATTAACATGAAAAAACTTTCACCTAACCACCTTCTTCTTAACCAACCCACTATTCCCCCTCCTCATCGTAACCGCCTCCCACAACGCCTCATCCGACACCGCTTCTTCACCTCTTAAATCAGAGATCGTCCTGGCCAGACGGTGCATCTTCATTTGTACACGATTACTCCAATTCTCTTTCACCGCTCTGTTTTGAAGAAACGATTTCTGCTCCTCTGTTAAAGGGATCATCGTTCGTACTTCTTCTATAGACAGGTCAGCGTTACAGCACACTTTCCCGTGCCGTTTATACTGAAGATCACGCGCTGATTGAACCCGCTTCTGTATCTCTGAGGAACTAGGAGCGTCTTCTTTCCTTTCTTGCTGGAGATTCACCGGGGTTAAATGAAGGATGATATCGATTCGATCCTGAACAGGACCTGATACTTTGTTCTGGTAAGCTTGGACATGCTTTGGGGAGCAGGTGCAGTAATGAGTCGTGGCGCCAAGGTAGCCGCAAGGGCACGGGTTCATGGCGGATAAAAGCAGGAATTTGGCGGGATACGTAACGGTGGCTTGGGCACGACTGATGGTTACCTGTCCGGATTCAAGCGGCTGACGTAGCATATCGAGCGTTTTCTTCGGAAATTCGGCTAATTCATCTAAGAAAAGAACGCCATGATTGGCTAACGAAATTTCACCAGGCGTGGGATTTGAGCCGCCTCCAATGATGGAAACTGCCGATGTGGAATGGTGCGGGGAGCGAAAGGGTGGTCTTCCTAGTGAGGATAATGAGGTATTGGCGAGCTCATATAAACTTACATTCTCAAGCTGTGACTCTAGTTCTAACATTGGCATTATCGAAGGGAAACTCTCAGCTAACAAGCTCTTCCCACAGCCAGGCGGACCGATCATCATAACGTTGTGGCCACCAGCTGCCGCAATCTCAAGCGCACGCTTCGCCTTCTCCTGCCCTATGACTTCTTTGAAATCAACACCAGCAAAAGAAGCTTGGTCCACAGCCAACTCAGTAATAGGAGGTACAATCGACAAACCGCCTCCTCCGGATAAATGATCGACGAGTTCCATCAGGTATTCGACGTAGATAATCTCAAGCCCTTCAATTTCCTGTATCGGCACACTGCAATCATAAGGGATAAAAAGACGCTTGATCCCTAGTTTCTTCGCTGACATGATCGCAGGAAGAATGCCTCGGATCGACTGAACTTTTCCGGTCAACGAAAGGGATCCAATAAACGCTGTATCATCTGGAATCACGCCCTTCAGTGTACCGAAACACTTAAGAATCCCAATGGCCATGGCCACATCAAACATCGGGCCGTGCTTCTTCTCCTCGGCAGGCGATAAGTTCACGATTACCCTTCGATCGGTAAAATTAATACCAAAACCTTTCAGAGCCGCTAGCACTCACTCCTTTGACTCCTTTACTGCAGCACCGGGTAAGCCGACAACCACAACAGACTCTACACCGTCTAGCTTCTCGACTTCTACGGTTACGGGATAGCCTTCAATTCCTTTTAGACCGATGCTTTGAATGGCAACTGCCATCGCGTCACCTCCTGATTCTACGGTTTTAAACTTCCTGATTAGAAAATGGATAAGTCGTATGAGGGGTGATATGGAGATTCATGTGGATAAAAATGTGGATTCTATAAACGGTTAATCACGCGTCTAGGGATTCCTGTTATTCTAGATAGTTGCCGAATAGACACGCCATCTATTTCTTTAATTCTGCTCAATACTTCATCCCTATCTACTCGGTTCAATTTCTGAATTAAACTACTGCTCGGGATGCCCATATTTCTTAAGTGCTCCTGTAACTGCTGATCAGTCAGCCTCGCACTTCCATTAACCTCAAGGCAATGATCTTTATTTTGGTTTTGCATAAATTCAACATACTGTTGAATGGCCTTACGCTGATCATCAGAGAACAACTGCAAAGCTCGTCCTTTATCAATAAACGTTTCTTTTTCCTGAACATAGTCCTTACAGCTGGTCCATTTCCCACCCCACACACTTTTCACCAAACCTGCTTTAAGAGGGTTCTGGTGGATGTAGCGCAGGACAATGATAAAATAAGCAGGATCCTCAACAGCCTCACTTCTATATCTGCCCTGAAACAACGGACCACATCGATCATTCTTCATGTTGTACCAGTAGATATAGCTTGAACTTATTCTCTTCAACACGAGTGACACCGGCTCATCTTCTTCCTTTAGTAAGAGGTGAACATGGTTGTCCATTAAACAATTACCATAGAGTTTATAACCACTCACTTTCTTATAACGTCTAAGCGTCTCAAGGAATCGAATCCGATCTTCCTCCACTTCAAAAATGGCCTGCTGATTGATCCCTCTCAACATAATGTGATAGACACCATTCAAGCTTTTCTTCCTTGGTCTTCGCGGCAAATAAAAATCACCTCGCTTTACCACGGGGACAGGTCCACCGGTTTATTTACATGGGTCATAATAGGATAAAATAAAGGAGAAAGTTAATGAAGGTGAGGTTGCAATTCGAGGGTTGTTCATACTAATAATTTTTTGTAGACCCTATAATTCCTTCAACCACTTTGACAAAAGACAAACTTTTCAGAAGCTTGCCACCAGACCACCGCAAAGGGTTCACATACCCTCACGATGTGTGCCATGGGACCCGTCCCCGTGGTACTTTTAGAATGAAGACTAAGTTGCTTTGGCTCATGTCGAAGCACAAGCCCCCCTCATGGTTTGTGGTATTTGGTCGTAATCATTATACCATCCAGGGGGTTTTTCTATTTTTTTATGCTTTTAAGTGATAGGTTTGGACTTTTTCACTGGTCTCGAACCGTCCACATGCTTCCTACTATGACTGAATGTTTAGGCCTTAACAAATCGATGAAGGTTCTGTTCAAACCTCCATGAGTCTCTACACATATCTCTTATATCCCTTTTCGCTTCCCAACCTAACTCTTTCTTTGCTTTAGTTACGTCCGCATAACATGTTGCAATATCACCAGGTCTTCGATCTACAATCTTATAGGGGATATTAATTTTATTGACTTCTTCAAATGTTGTAACTAACTCTAATACACTAGTACCTCGACCTGTTCCTAAATTGTATACATGTGCTCCTTTCTCTATATTTTGCAGAGCAGCTACATGCCCCTCTGCTAAATCTGTGACATGAATATAATCTCGAACTCCTGTTCCGTCTACCGTTGGATAATCATTACCAAAAACATTTAAGTACTCTAACTCACCTTTTGCGGTTTTTGTAACATAAGGCATTAAATTATTTGGAATACCATTAGGTGCCTCCCCTATTAAGCCAGAAATATGTGCTCCTACGGGGTTAAAATACCGGAGCAACGCGATAGATAAATGGGGGTTAGCGTAACTAATATCTTTCAGTATTCTCTCGCTCATAGCTTTTGTTTCCCCATATGGGTTAGTTGTCTGGTGTAAATGCATATCTTCTACGAGTGGTGATACATTTTCTCCATAAACAGTTGCTGAAGAACTAAAGATTAACTTCTTCACACCGTATTCAAGGCAGGATTTGGCAACAGCTATTGTACTCATCAGGTTGTTGTGATAGTAAGCTACAGGTTCCACGACAGATTCTCCCACAGATTTATAACCAGCAAAGTGAATAACCCCTTCTATAGAGTGGTTCTCAAATATGGAGCTCACTTGACTTTCATCGGTTATATCAACTTTATATTTTACTACCTTTGCTTGAGTGATTTTTTGTATATTCTCTATTACTTGTGGATCGCTATTACAGAAGTTATCTGCAACTATTACTGAATGCCCAGAATCTATAAGGGAAATACATGTATTAGATCCAATAAATCCTGCTCCCCCTGTTACAAGTATACTCATGAGTCATTATCCCTTCTAAGAAAATTGGAAGCTTGGAAATCTACCTCAATCTACTAATTTCTTCTCATTAAATTAACCAATTATATTAATTAAGAATATATCGAAGTACATACAGCACATATTATCGAGGTGATTTTTTACTTAAAAGAATGTTATGCTTCAAAAAGGATATTCAAAACTAATGTAGAGACCAATAAACTATTCCCCACAGGTTACAAATAAACCTTTCCAAATATGCATTGAAGTTAAGTAATACCAAGAAACTAATATATTTTTATAATAAAGCTACTTTCTTATTTCCTAAATGATTCAAAGGAAAAATCTATTCACAGTTCTTAAAAACTATAAACATCCTTTTATCACATAAAAGTTTCACTTCCTCTATGTCTCCACTTCGTACTTTTTATATTACTGTTCTTTAAATAATACATCAAAGCACCTAGTGCTAACCAAAAAATTCTTGCGTTATTTAATGATATAGCAATGGACCCAAGTAATAAAACAATTATTATATCTCGAAGCACCTTGATAGTATTTATATTACTATCGTTATATTTTTTTGAAGATTTTAAAATAAGGAAAAATATCGTCGCAAAGAAAAACGTCCCCAATGGTAAACCGAATTCTACAAAGAATTGAAGATAAGTGTTGTGAGCTAAAGTTCCCACACCAAAATAGTGTGAACTAATAAGTGTATAATTCCCTACACCTATACCAATCAGAGGTGATAAAGCAATTAATTTAAGGGCAGTTCCCCACGCTTCGCTCCTTCCGGATCCACCTTCGCTAATTGCACTATTAAAATCTAAAAATAGTGCCTCAACCCTAGAAAACGTAGGGATATAATTAACTATTATAGAGAAAGTGCCATCCATGATATTTTGGTAAGAAAGTATGAATAATGTAGCAAAGATAAAAAAGATAGCAGAATATATTAC
Source organism: Pontibacillus salipaludis (assembly GCF_014642405.1). Lineage (GTDB taxonomy): Bacteria > Bacillota > Bacilli > Bacillales > BH030062 > Pontibacillus > Pontibacillus salipaludis. The sequence goes on along the minus strand of NZ_BMIN01000027.1, from coordinate 38,307 downwards.
TTTCTTAACGCTTCTCTCTTCAAAAAAGATATATTCCAAAACTCTTAGTGCTATATACAATCCAAGTACAATCATACCTGTTTTTGAACTTGAAACTACCACACCTAATCCTAATAGTATTGTCGCAACATACTTAAACTTTAAATTAAGCCCTCTAAATCTAGTAATATATACTAAAGCAGTTATCTGTAAGATAGAGAAATAATTAGGATCATTCATTAAACCTCTATACCTTGTACCGGCATAATATAATGCATCAGAAAATATATTAATATTTAATGTATAAAATGTTACGCCAATTGCGCTGATAACCACAGCTGCTATTGAGTAAGATTTTATAATAGTTTCAACCATATTAACCTTAGAAAGATTATACCCTACAACAAAAAACATAAATAACGCCAAGAGCTTTAAATAACCACTAATGCTTCTAATCGGTTCGGTAGTTACTTGAAATATATTTGGAGTAAAAAAGAAGCTAGTAAACAACACAACAACAGATATAGCTATAAAGAAAATCAATGGTGCCAGAGGAATAGTTAGCTTCTCATTATATGTCAAATAGAAAAATAGAAATAAAATTATAAAATCTGCAAACGACATATTTAAACCAAATATCACATTAGAATGATTTAAAAATACCCCTAAAATAATACAAGCTAAAAGCAATATCTTATGTTTCTGCCATGAGTATTGTTGAGAGTTGTCCATCATTAATTACCTCCTTAAAGTTCTATATCCTACTGAAAAAAGTATCCTTTTTATGAACTTCAGGGTAGAAAAAAAAGTAACTAAAGCGTATTTAAATTTCCCAAGTTTCTTCTCCTTTAATAATTGATAAAATGAATTTAACTCACCTTTAAACATCTTAAACAAATTACCACTTAAACCATCTCCTAGATAAGGGTGAGAAAAAGAATAAGATAATGGAATATTTAATTTAATAATAGAGTAGCCATCGGAAGCAATTTCCATCCATAAAAGGTAATCTTCTGAATGGTATTTTCCTTTTGCAAATCTATTTGCTATAGACCTTTTTAGCATAACTGTTCGGGTCCCAATATCATTTTTAATTAGTAATGAATTAAAATCCACCTTGTATTCTGATATCAATCCATTTACTTCAATAGGATCTTTGCTATTAGATATCAAATTTTCATGACATGTAAAGTCAACTGTTGGATTTCGCTTCATGTAATTGTACTGTATTTCTATCTTTTTCTTGTGCCATGCATCATCAGCATCTAAAAATGTTACATAATCACCATCACTTATATCCCAACCGTTATTCCTTGATACACCAGGACCTTGATTTTCCTTATTTTTTATAACTTTCAATTTAAAATAGGGGCTGTACTGATCTTCTATATATTTTAATGTAGTGTAATTTTCTTTTAATGTACTATGGTCATCTATAATAATAACTTCAAGAGGGAGAAGAGTTTGGTTCGCCACGGACTTAACAGCGCGCTCTATAGTGTCTTGACTATTAAAACTGGGAATAATCACACTGACTGGAACTCTTTTCATCATTTTTCACGCCCTTTTTCAAGAGTTTTTTGAATTTCATCTATTAAACTTGAAAACTCTTTTTTATTTTTTAGTGGGTCAACTGTTGGCAAAAAATTATTTGGGGTTTCAATTAAGCTTTCAATTCTATTTTGTAATTTATTTGAGGAAATTTCCTTACTTCTGATATCATAAAATGCCCCATCAGTATAACCATAATATTCCATAAACTCTAAACACTTTTGATGATACCCTAAGTTAATTTGTGGTATCCTATTCATATAAGCAAAAACGGCTGCATGAAACCTCATACTTATAAAATGTGTACATTTATTTATTGATTCATTGAAATCTTCCACCGAATTAAAGTATGAAATAACTTGAGAATCACCATCAGAAATTTTCTCGATTTCAGTTTTATCACTTACATTACTATCGTTTTGAAAAGCAAAAAATGTGAATCTAATATTAGGATTATTATCCTTTATATTAATTAAAGCTTTTCTTAAATTGCTAAATAACTTATCTTGACTTTCAATATTCGCTTTTGTAGTTTTATGATAAGGTAGTACATTAATACCTATATTTATTTCGGCTTGAGCATCATTATTTTTTAAATCGTGCAACAACAAGGTTAAATCAGGTATCAAAAAGTACTTTTTCTTAGCTGGAAGGTTCTCTTCCAAAAACCTGAATGATTTATCATCTCTCACAAATGTTTTGTCTGATAGTAATAGTGAGGCTTTAGCTAAGGTCTTTCCTATTCTAGTTTTCAAGGGCCCCACGCTAATTCCTAATTGAATAACTTTTGAACCAGAGACTTTAGCAAGTATTATCAATAATAATTTAAAAATTAATTCTTTTTTATTATTTTTAGTACCAAAATCTTGAAACTGACTACCTCCACCAAAGACTAAGACATTATTTTGAATAACTTCTTTTAATATATTAAGTTTTTTAGTGGATGAAAACTTAATTTTTGGATCGTCGAATACTTCACCTTTGGATAGTACTGTTATTTGATAACGGTTATTATCATTAAAAATCCGATATATTAAAGTATGCAAAAGGGCATCATCACCAAAATTATTAAAACCATAATAACCCCGCAACAAAACTTTCTTCATTATGCTCACATCTCTTTCGTTATTTTTGCAGAATAAGTATACATTAGAATAGCGACTAATATTTCAGTTAATACAGTGCTAACAGCAGCTCCTAAAACCCCAAATTGCTTTATCAATAATAAATTTAAACACACATTTAATAGAGCTCCTCCACCTTGAATATACACCTTTTTAGATACCATAATCTCTGAAACAAATAAAACCCCTATCGAATTAGAGGCGAATCTAAAAGGGATGGACAATAAAAGTACCTGAAGAATTAGCACTGAATCAAAAAAAGTTACTCCATATATTAAGGTTATAATTATCTCACTTAAGAAATAAATAACTATAGCTATTAGAAGTCCTAATAATAAAGCAATAAAGCTTAACTTTTTTCTTATAAACTGAACTTTAGCAATATCTTTTTTTACAATCCAAGTATTAGACTTAGGTAACAAATATACTTGAAAGAGCATACTGGGAAAGATAAAAATTAAAGATATTATTGAAAAAGAGGCGTTATATAAACCAGTTGGAATTGCACCTAATAAAATTGTAATTAATATAATATCAACTTGGTAATATAACATGTACAATACACCTTGAAGCCCAAAAGGCCATGCTGTCGATAACACGGTTTTTATTTTCGGTCTTGATGATGTCTCTAGTTTTATATTTAAGTTCCTCTTGTAAAAGCTTCTTATTGATATAATGGTAAAGATCAGCAATATCAATGCTAACAAACCATAAGAAATAAGAAAAATGTGAAAACCTAGTACAAAGAGAGTTAGCGCTGAAAGTAAGAAAGCAGTATTTTTCATCATTTCAAAGAACGATAAGCTTTTAAAATTATTATCTACTTGATACTTACCAATAATTAAAGTGCTGGAACTTTGAAATAACATTAACGGTAATAAGGTAATTCCAATGATGAGCGAACTGGCTCCTAGTGAAAAATAGGGGATAAAGAAATATATCGGAAGGGAAATTATAAATAGAAACAAGATAGTCCAAATTGAGGGGATTACCCATCTATTTGCATCTTTGCCCTCTACCGCGAATCTTCTTAACCAAAATTTACCTAGCCCAAAACCTATGATAGAGGCGAGTATATTTATTAAGATAAGATAAAAAGATAGTAACCCATAATCTTCTTTAGCTAGCATCCTAGCACTTAAAACTTGTGCCATAAACGCAAAGAAAGTAGAAGCTAATTTAGATGAAAAAAGAAATGAAATATTTTTTAAATGTTTCAGAAGCATATTATATAATCAACCACTTTCTAACGTGCAATAAATCCATATGAAATAGAATGAATATCAATTTATCATATATATAATGAATATATTCCATCAAGTTGTTCTAGCACATTTTCTTCTGAGTATTCTTCAACCTTTTTGATGCTCTTTTCTCCTAATTTTCTTCTCAAATCTTCATTAGAATATAGCTTATACACAGCTGAGGCAAAACCATTTGTATCATTTCCATTAATTAAGTATCCATTCTCTTCATTTACAACTAAGTCATTATGACCTCTTGTATTAGTAACTACGAGTGGTAAGCCTGTAGCCATTACCTCCATCACATTCACCGGAAGCCCTTCTCTCTTCGAAGATGCAACTCCAACATCTGCTAATTTCAAAAGGTCTGGGATGTCTGTGCGAAAACCTAAAAAATCAACATTAGAACTTAATCCTAGATTGTTGACCCTTTCTTTGTATAAACTTTCAAGTTTACCTTCACCAACAAGAAGGAGTTTTAAGTTTGGTATCTTATTCTTTAATAAACTCAGGCTATCTAAAAGTAAATCTTGGTGCTTATTACTATTTAATTCAGCTACATATACAAGAATAAAATCACTTTCACTATATTTGTATTTCCTTCTTAAATTAATCTTTTTCTCAGCTGAAGTGGGGGAAAATTTACTAAGATTTAGACCTATGCCGTTAGTTTTAAAGACTGAAGATGAATTAGGCTTTCTTAAACGGATGCTATTATTAGCTCTGAAGTAGTCTTCATTATTGATCGTAATTAATCCATCAGTCCACTTTGCCGCAATTTTTTCCATAGGATAATAGATTAACCAATTTTTTATCGAAGAACCTTTTAAAAAATGGAAACCATGTGCGGTATATAACACTTTCAAACCACCTATATTTTTACACGCGTACCTAGTAATTAATGAAGCAATAGGTGTGTGTGTATGTACTAGATCATATTTCTCGTTTGTAATAATTTTTTTTATCCTTTTGTATGCATGTATATTCTTCTTTTTTAAAGGTGATCTTTGAAATTCAACCTCAAAAATTCTGCAACCTAAATCTAGTAACTCTTGTGAGGGCTGTCTCTTTTTATTAAAAGCTACATCTACATTATGTCCCTTTCTTATTAAAAGTTTAATATGAGGAACCAGAAAAGAATTAACAGTATTTGAGAGTGTAGCCACAAACAGTATTTTCATTAAAGCAACTCCTAACCTACAGAGAATATGTGAATTTATCATTATAAACTTCTAATAATATCTATATACAAAAGGACGATTAGGATTAGTCATCAAGAACCAATAATCCAGGTAAAAGAGCGTGTGTAGTTAATGAAACTTTAAATATGTAACTCACGTATTTAAAGTTTCTGAATTTCCACAATTACACTAATTATCTTTGGTTCCACGTATCATATCGAATTAAAGGCATAGCATAAAAGAGGAAAGAATTATTAAAAAGAAAATTGTAAAAACCTTAATCGGTTTCTCTCCCGCCATATAATTCTCTCTTATTAATTTTTTATCAATTACAAAGATGAGTTTACTATACCTTCAGAAACAAAGACCAATAGTAGATTGTAGTTTCTAGTTGCAAACTGAAAGAAAATTCTTAAATATATATTATTTTAAATATAGTTGATTTTTCCTACAAATCATTTAGTCAAGAATATGATTATCCTTATTCATTATCATAATTTCATTAAACTTTAACATATGTACTCCTGCCTCAAAGTTCCCCACATTACCCTCATTACTCTTACGTTTTATATTATTAATTATCAATTCAGGAACATTTACACCACACTCGTAGGCATGAGGATAACCTCCCCCGAATCTTGGGTTTACTTCAGAAATGTAGTATTCACCTTTCACTTTAAAAACGTCTACATCTACTATTCCTTTAAACCCGGCCTCTTCACAAAAACGACTAATTAACTCAAAAAGCTCATATTCTTTAAAAGAAACTGATTTATCAGTTTCACCTGCTTTCATCTTAATTTTCTCTTTAGTAAAGATTGCAACTGTTTCACCAGAAATCATATCAATATATACATCTGCCCCAAGTTCTGGTCCATCCACGAATTCCTGAATCATTAAGTTGTCGAATCTGTTAAATAATAAATCTACTTCTTCTTTAGAAGTCACCTTACTTATATTGATACTAGCGCTCCCCTTGACGGGCTTTACAAATACAGGGTAATCAATAACTCCATACTCAATATCTTTGTAAAATTCTTCTTTATCAATATAACTTTTTACAGTGTTGTATCCGTTTGTTTCCAAGAACTTGAACATCTTATACTTATCAAAACTTAATTCAACTGCCTCTTTATCTGAAACAATAGGTAAAGTTCCAATATTTAAAAAGTCATCTTTATGTTTAGCCAATACATTAAGTTCCGGATCAATTAGAGATAATACAGCTTTAATATTATTTTCTTTACAAATAGACAGAATGCTATCTAAATAATTTTCCTCGTCCAACCTTGGAATTATAAAATGTTCATCAGCCTCATAAAGCGCAGGCGCAAGTTCACTAGTATCAGCAGCATATACTAGTCCGTTCCCATCTAGTTCTTTTTTGAAATATTGTAAAATCTTATTTCTCGTTCCACAACTTAAGATAAGAATGTTTAGTTGTTCGGTCATATTTTAGTTCCTCCATGATTCCAATTTAACTATATTAAATTAATTAATCATTTTCTCCATTAAAGATAAATCTTTATATTCTCCCTTTATATAACGTTCCGCTTTATATTCTCCTGCCTTAATATATCCCAATGAACTCCACATTTGTAATGCTTTAGTATTTTCCGTTACTACATTAAGTTTTATTTTTCTTAAATTCAGATGTTCTTTTGCAAAATACTCCATTAATTCGCAAGCTTCTTTACCAACTCCCTTTCCTTTAGCGCTGTGATTACCAATATAGATACCAATTTCACAGGTTCTATCCCTCCAATTTATACCGTATAGACCCACCATTCCCAAAGGCGAACCATCATTACCTGATATGATAAATCGTTTATCATTACCAGAAGTATCTATTAAAGAGTCTATCCACTTTTCTTGTTGATCTATAGAAGTAGGGATAAATCCTCCCCCTAAATATTGAAAGGTCTTAACATCGTTCTTCCACTCATTGAGGTATGTAATATCACTTTTTAAAATTGCTCTAAGGTATATCTTTTCGCCTTTAATCACATTCTTCTCCCCTTTACATTATATTTGGATTTTTACAATTATTTTTTACTCATATAAATATTTTCGTTTTTGAAAAGTTTAAATATGGTTCTAAGCAAAATTTTAATATCTAAGACCACATTGAAGTTATCAATATAGTTATTATCTACTTCAATTCTTTCATTCCAACTCACTGAGTTTCTTACAGTTACTTGCGTCAAACCCGTAACTCCTGGGTTCATCATAAAACGCTTTTTTGCCCAATGGGGATAATTTTCATAACCTTTATAGGGAAAATAAGTAACTGGGGGACGCGGACCTACCAAACTCATTTGACCTCTTATCACATTAAATAATTGGGGGAGTTCATCAAGACTAGTGGCTCTTAAGAACCTTCCCACATTAGTAATTCGATTATCACTTTCGTTTTTTACAGTTAAACCATCCCCCTTTTTCTCAGCATCCACTATCATCGTTCGAAACTTGATTATTTTGAACACTTGCCCATTTTTACCTAGGCGTCTCTGCCTGAAAAATACTGGCCCACTTGAAGATACCTTTATTAAGATTGATATAATTATAATAATTGGTGAGATTAATATTATACCTATTATACTTCCTAAGATATCAATTAAACGTTTAATCATTAAGTTTAATCCTTTCACCTTTTATCTCCACACCCTTTTTATAATTTCGATGACCCTATTTAAATCAACAGCCGTCATCTTTGTGTCCGACGGCAAACAAACCCCAATCTCAAACAACCGCTCAGCAACACCATCACCCACAAAATCATACTCTTCAAAGTATGGTTGCATATGCATCGGTTTCCAAACCGGCCTAGACTCAATATTCTCTTCCTCAAGCGCATCCATCACATCAACCGGTCGAACATCCCCTGTTAACGTCATCGCACTCAACCAAAAGTTAGGCTCATCCCAATCATTCACAGGCATAAAGTTCACACCTTCAAGATCACCGAGCTCTTTTTTATAAGTTTCAAAGATATATTTCTTCTTCTCCACACGCTCATCCAATACTTTCAATTGACCCCGACCCACTCCGGCCACAACGTTACTCATACGATAGTTAAACCCAAGCTCACTATGCTGATAATGCCTAGCCTTGTCACGGGACTGTGTCGCCCAAAAGCGTGCTTTTTGAACTCGTTCTTTATCATTTGAAACAAGCATACCGCCACCAGAAGTAGTGATAATCTTGTTACCATTGAAAGAGTAGATACCATAATCACCGAATGTGCCGGTCTGTTGTCCTTTATAGTAACCACCAAGGGATTCAGCTGCATCTTCAATAACTGTAACGTTATATCTATTACAGATCTCCATGATACGATCCATATCAGCAGATAGTCCGTACAAGTGAACCACAATAACCGCTTTAACTTCCGGGTATTTCTGAAATGCCTCTTCTAACGCGTCAGGACAAATGTTCCACGTTTCTTCATTACTATCAATAAATACAGGCGTTGCATTTTGATAGATAATAGGATTAGCAGTTGCCGAGAATGTTAAGGAAGGACAAAAGACAATGTCCCCCTCCCCTACTCCAGCTGCTTTAAGCGCAAGGTGAATCGCTGCTGTACCTGAAGAGAGTGCTGCCGCGGATTTTGATCCTACTTTTTCAGCTAATTCCTCTTCAAATTTATTAACATTTTCACCTAGCGGAGCGATCCAGTTGGTATCAAATGCCTCCTGCACAAATTGTCTTTCATAACCTTCATCACTCATATGTGGAGATGAAAGGAAAATCCGCTCTGGCATAGTTGATGTCTTCCTTCCCTTATATGTAGATTGAACGAGTTTCTTCTATATAATATGTATTTCATTAAAACGTAAATAAATCTTCTATTTAGGTTCCTACAAGGCTTCCATGAAGAAGAAAGCCTTATAAACACCCTTGTTATTTTACTGCCATTAAGGACTCAGGTACTTCTCCTTTTGCAATGGAGAGCACGCGACCACGTAGGCGATCAGCTTCTAATTCTGGATAATCGAGTATACACTCATGAATTTGCCCTATATCCAAGTCAACTGCCTTCCCCACATAAATCTTAGGCCAAACCTGCTCATCATGAACCTCATCATCCCCAAGAAGCTCCTCATACATCTTCTCACCAGGACGCATACCCGTATACTCAATCCCAATCTCCTCAACATCAAATCCTGATAGTTTAATAAGATTCTCAGCAAGGTCAGTAATCTTAACAGGCTCACCCATATCAAGCACAAAGATCTCTCCACCTTGCGCAAGGGATCCAGCCTGAATAACTAGACGAGATGCTTCCGGAATCGTCATAAAGTAACGAATCATATCCGGGTGCGTAACCGTAACAGGCCCACCTTGAGCAATTTGCTTCTTAAATAGAGGAATAACACTACCGCGGGATCCGAGTACGTTACCGAAACGAACTGCTACAAACCGTGTTCCACTGCGTTTGTCCATATCCTGAACAATCATTTCAGCCATACGTTTCGATGCTCCCATAACACTCGTTGGGTTTACAGCTTTGTCGGTTGAGACCATAACAAAGGTACCGATTCCATGTGCATCAGAAGCCTCAGCAACGTTCTTCGTTCCAATGACGTTATTCTTCACGGCTTCTTCCGGGTTACGCTCCATTAATGGAACATGTTTATGCGCTGCAACGTGGTAGACAACGTCCGGTTGGTGCTTCGCCATAACATCCATCATTTTTTCTTTATGTTGGACATCCGCAATTTCCGTAACGATTTCGAATCGTTCTCTATACAGGTTACGTAATTCCATTTCAATTGTATAAATGCTGTTTTCACCGTGACCTAATAAAACGATCCGTTTCGGTTCGAACTTACAAACCTGGCGGCAAATTTCAGATCCGATTGACCCGCCTGCACCGGTTACAAGGATCGTACGGTTCGTGAGCGTATCGGAGACGCTTTCCATTTCGAGTTCGACCGGTTCGCGACCGAGTAAGTCTTCAATAGATACGTCACGCACTTGGTTGACTGAAATGTTACCCATCACAAGGTCTTCAATCATCGGCAAGATCTGGACGTTTTTCACAACACTTTGTGCTTCTGTTACGATCTCTTTAATGCGTGCTTTATCTACGGATGGCATTGCGATTACAATATGGTTCACTTGCTCGTACTCCGCCACAGTAGAAAGCTTATCAAGTGTTCCGAACACAGGTAGTCCTGTAACTTTGAGACGGCTCATTGTAGAGTCATCATCGACGAAACCAACTACTTTTACATTTGCCGCCTCGTTCTCCTGCATTTGGCGAGCAAGCATACGGCCGGCGGATCCCGCTCCGATAATAAGAGTCCTCGTTTGCCCTTCAACAACAGGAACGGATGGCTCTTTTGATTGTTTCAGTTTAGTAAGTGAAAAGTGAAAGCCGTATGTTTTATAGTACTTCCAGGCAAATCGGACACCGCCGATTAGGATAATATGTAGCATCCATGTGACAACAAGAGCTCGTTCATATGTATTCTGGAACACCAATAGCTGCATAACGGCTGTACTCAAAATAGAGAGGGTAACAACTCCTCCAATTCCAACTAGCTCCGGAACACTCGCATAGCGCCAAACCCGTCTGTACAAACCAAAAATGGCAGAAAATACATGGTGGGTAATCAGTAAACTGACGGACGCAAGAATCATCTCCGTATCGAATACATTGGTATAAGGATTAAGGAAAAAGTGCGACATAAAGATGGAGAAGGATACAATTGCGGAATCAATGGCTATGAGTAACAGTAATCGTTTACCAAACGTCATTCAACAACACCTCTTCTCTTCTTACGCATGTTCTTAGATGGCTTTAGGGTGCAGCCATTTGTACTGAGTAGTCGACTCACGTACCTGACCTCCTCTCGTTAATATGACGGTATTATTCGAAATAAGTACACGTTTACAGCAAGCTTATGGAGTTTAGCCAAAAACCTGCACTTATGACTAAACATAGTATTTATGTAAAATATCTACAACTGGATGCACGAAAAAGCACGGGAAGTTGTGATTCCCGCTACTGTTTTTTTCATAGTTTTATCTATCCTATCATAGAGTTGTCTTAATTCGTAAGAGTCTTCCAGTTAAGAATAGATCTATCAAAACGAGCCAAAGGTACTTCACCCGTTTTGATAGGATCATAGATCTGATGCTCAACTATTTCAAAGTCGAGACACCATCATAATTGTTAGGAGTTATCGCTTAAAAATCCCCAAAAACTTCTTCTGCTTAATGCGACTCGGCATGTCCATCGCAGCCACTTGCCCTTCAAGCAGAAGCTCCGCGTTGTCTAAGAACTGGTAATACACATCTTCACCAAACTCTTTCTCAATCGCGTCATACGCTTTCTTCATATGGAAGGAACGACTTGTTGTATTATGTGCATCAGAAGCAACAAAGTGTGTTAGATTCGCTTCAATCATATCAAAGGTGAACTTCGCTATTTTCTTACCGAATTTCCCAGCCACACTTGCAGCGGTCACTTGCGTGTACGCCCCGTTCTTCACAAATCGGTATAACTGATCTGGATGTTGGATGAGTTCACGGTTTCGCTCAGGGTGAACGATCACCGGCTTGTAGCCAGCTACTTGCAAATCAAATAGTAATTGACTTGTATAACGGGGGACGTGGTCTGATGGAAGCTCCACAAATACATACCCGCTTGTCTCATTTAACGGAAGCAAGCGACCTTTCGTAATATCATCCACCATGTCACCATGGATTCGCGTTTCCTGTCCAGGAATGATCGTAATCGGAAGATCACGTTCTTGTAGTTCTTTATTTAAATCTTTTACAGCCTGAAGAATCTCTTCTCTCGTATTCTCATAAGCCCCATTTTGGTCATGGGGAGTGGCTACTATTGTTCGAATTCCATCTTTATAAGCTGCTCGAGCCATTGCGACGCTATCTTCCATCGTTTGGGCGCCATCGTCCAAACCAGGTAAGATGTGACTATGGATATCGATCAAAAGTCTCACCCTTTCTCTGCACCTTCATGACTATATATCAAGTACAGAAGGTTATAATTGATGCGTTTACTAATTATACCAAGGGTTGATCCTTTTGGAAACAGAGAACATTGTCGAAAAATCTTCCATTCTGTAAAACGGTCTAAATTTCCTATTAAATTTTCAAAATAAACACCTCTATTGTCAGAGGCGATTATTTATGTTAGCTATTTTTCACCATAATAATAGTAATATTGGCTCTCCTTGACGCTCTTTCCATTCAGGACAACTCCAAGTAATTTCGCATGGGCGTTATCGAGAAGCTCCTTCGCTTTTTGAGAGGCTTCTTGCTGTGTATGCTTACTGCGTACAACGAGCAACACCCCATCTACAGCATTAGCAAGAATTTGCGAGTCTGTTACGGCAAGAACTGGAGGGGTGTCAAAGATGACTATATCGTACGTTTCTTTGGCTTCCTCTATTAATTTACTCATCGCATCAGAACCAAGAAGCTCAGCCGGGTTTGGTGGGATTGGACCACAAGGCATGATGCTTAAGTTCTCGACTTCTGTCGTAGAAGCAACATCAGACAGCTTCTTCTGCCCCACAAGGTAGCTACTGAGCCCTACTAGATTGCTGACGCGGAACGTATAGTGCATCGTTGGTTTACGTAAGTCCCCATCAATCAAAAGGACTTTCTTCCCTTGCTGAGCAAATACGGTCGCGACGTTTGAGGCTGTCATGGACTTTCCTTCAGAAGGTCCAGAGGATGTAACAAGCATCGTACGCATCTCTTGATCAACAGATGCGAACTGAAGATTCGTACGGATGGTTCGATATTGCTCCGAGATCGGTGATTTAGGATTTAAGTTTGTTATGAGGGTTCTTGCGGCTTTTTGTAATACTTGTCGTTTCTTACGCGCCAATGGAATCACTCCTTGCATTCGTTCTGTTTCGTTCTCTTGTTGAATGAGGATTCGTTACGTCTTCAGGTTTCACCTGTGAGATGACTCCTAGTACAGGAAGGCCAAGCGTTTTCTCAATATCTTGTTCATCCTTAATCGTGTTATCCAGGTACTCTAATAAGAAGGCTAGTCCAACACCAATCATCGCTCCAAGAACAAATGCGATTGCGATATTCAGCATAGGATTTGGTTTAACCGGGGACGGATTCATAACTTCTTCCGCTTCTGAGAGAATTTGAACGTTGTCGACATTCATAATGTCAGGAACCTTGTCCTGGAACACTTTCACAACCGTATTGGCAATTATGACTGCGTTCTCATGAGATGGGTCTGTTACTGTTACCGTTACAACTTGTGAGTCCTGACCGTTTGATAACTGGAACTTCCCTGCTAACTGATCTGTGCTAAGATCAAGATTCATGTCATCAATCACTTCATCTAGTATAATAGGACTCTTAATTATGTCTCGATATGTACTGATCATTTCCACATTTAATCGAATATCATTTACGTTATAAGTACTGTTTGATGCTGCTTTCTCCTCTTGATTGACTAGAAACTGCGTACTTGATTGATAGATTGGTGTTAAGAAGAAGAAGCTAATTACTCCGCTGATCACTGTCGCCATTACAATGATCGAAAGAATGAGTAAGATTCGTTTCTTCAACACCTCAAAGATTTCCTTAAGAGAAATCGTTTCTTCCATTCGTATTACCCCCTGATATTGTATCTACTTCTTTAAACATGGACATATTATAGCATAATCTAACAATTTTTCATGTATTCTTTGAAAGATCTTTACATAATTTTGTCGATAAAATGAACAAAGGCTGAGACCCTTTGCACTACAATGGGGATCATCCTTTATAACAACATAAATCATTCGACCTATTTCGACTCCTGCACTAGTCTTTCATTATGCAGTGAGGTAGTCTAACAGAATAGATGAATGCCTGAGCTTCTCCTTAGCTAGCCTACCCCAGTTCTTGACGGCATTCAGGGTTGTGTTCTCCCTATCTGCGATTTCTTGTAATGATTGCTCACGCAGAATAAAGCCATTGAACCATTTAAGCTGGTTATTCGTTAACAGACGACCAATCTCTTTATATACATAAGGATCGATGAGATTAAACGATAGTTCATCATAACAGACTGCTTCTTCTTCCATTAAGAGCGCAAACTGATCATCCTTCTCGGTCATCCGATTATCCTTGCGCATCTTAGAGATAAGTCGATTCCGTACGATAAAATAAACATAGGACGACAACTTCCCTTTGTCTTCTTGAAAAGACTGCACCGCTTCCCACAGCGCGAGAACCCCCTCCTGGTAAAACTCCCCGTAAGGGTCGCGAATACGTAGTTTATGAATGATGTGATGAATCATTGGTGTGAACTGATCCATCATTTCTTCAAATTCTAAATCTTCTCTAGCCACTCTTTCCTCGTTTCTAAAAAGCGCGCTTTTTCCATGTATTCCGCCGGTAAGAGAATCATATAACGAGATTCCTATCCCATCATGTCGACATACGTAGCGTTTCAGCGCCCAAACGTTACGTTTCCCACCCCGAAACGTCAAAAATGGACAAGGATCTGTTCTGTTTCCATATAAATTTAAAAGTTTTGTATGTGAATTGTAATTTTTATAGGTATCTTGACATTTATAGTTGAAATATTTGGAATTATATAACTATAATATAGGTAATGTTGAGGTGAGTGCATAAATTCCCCATGATGAAAGGCCTTCAGAATCTCTCTAGTAATGGACCTCTGGCGAACACAGATGTGAGTGACCAATGAATGACGAGAGGAGGATCGGCGTTCCTTTTATAAGACGCCGTGTAATGGAAAAGGCTTATAGAAAATAAATGTTGGGGGAAACGGAATATATGAATAACGATAACGGGATTCTTACATTGGAGAAAGACATTGTGACTCCATCGACAATGGTGCTCGCACCTTACCATCATGAATGGTATCAAGCAACAATTATCGATCGCTATGCTGGAGAAATCTATTCTAAGGAAAGAACGTCCAAAATCATTGAGACGTCTTGTCTGCACTGGTCAAGTTCACCTGAGGGGATTCGGAGGGCGATGAAGTTTCAGTTGGATTACCACAAAAAATCACCACTTGCGATCCAACCCGAGTTGAACATCTTCGCCTTCCCGACCATGTCACCTGAACAATTCGGATGCTTTTGGATCTTTCCCTGGCACGTATGGAAAAAAGGCGGAGACAAGTATGGTTCGTACATCATTTTCTTAAACGGTGCGCGCATGGACTTCCCTGTTTCCTATTATGTATTAAATAAACAATACCAGCGTACGTGTGAGGCGTTCTTTAAATACAAGAAATCTATAGCCGAGCAATAGCGACGTGTAAAAAATGCCATCCCCGCATCACCCCCTTCCCATGAGCCAGAAAGCCGCTGCTTTCTGGCTTTCGTTAAGTGGAAAAGCACATGATGAATTTATTAGCGCATAGAAAGAAAAACTACTTCAACATCTTGTACTATTGTCGATATTAATAAAGGGATCTAATAAAACTACCGACTTTTAACGAATACTCTAGCCGATCAAAAAAATACGCCTCTATCATGCGCTTAGTAGTTAAATAGACTAAGTAAACAATGTATAAAAAAGGTCTAAATTTTTCGTGCACTTCTTTAAAAGTAAATTACCTTCATCAGATAGCTACTGAACCGTACTTTTATCGAGGTCAGATTGCTTGTGGTTATATATTACAAATCAGTTGATTTATGTAATTAGTGAACTTATATTATATTAGGGGGAGGGTCCTAAATTTAAAGATTAAGAAGTACTACCATCTAATTAATTTTCTTTAACGAGGTGAAAAATTTGATCCAACGAATCCTATTTCTTTGTGTTTTGTTTCTACTTGGCTTTTTAATTACTCCCGTAGAAGCAGCCAATGAAATTCAATTTGATTACTATACAGTGAAGCAAGACGGATACATATACGGTCTATATGAGAAAGATTCAATAACTCCCCATATGCTTATGAAAGCACCACAGTCCTTACTAGAGTATAAGGACAAAGTTCTTGATCGCAACAAAGAGGACTTATACTACGGAGATTTCAAGATTGGTACATATCCTGATATCACATCTTCGAATGTGATTGATACAGTAAAGCCCTCTGTACCCTACTACACACTAGAAAACGGAGTTATGAAAGCAGGTTACCCTGACACTACTTGGTCCCCTCATATCTCTACCAATCCTTCTCCGTATATGGAAGAAGGCCGCTATTATATTAGAGAACGAGATGGAAACTCTTATGATTACTATGAATATTATGGTGACTTCAAGAAGTTTGCATTCACCTATGACCCTCCGTATACCGTATTCAACCTCCATCAATCTGCAGGAGATTCATTTAATGCTGCAGAGATGACAGAGAGAATTCTTGCGATCAGCCCTACTAGTTCGTTAGCCAACTGGACCGAAGCTTTTCAAAAAGCCGAAGGATTATACAATGTAAATGCCGTCTATCTTATCGCGCACGCAGCCCACGAAACCGCGTGGGGGATGAGCACCATTGCCAGAGACAAGCATAATTTATTCGGACTAAAAGCATATGATCATTGCCCTTACACATGTGCCACATCATTTGCTAGTTACGCAGACTCTATTCTTTATAATGCTCAGTATGTGAAGAAAGCCTACTTAATAGAAGGCGCAGCATATTATCACGGACCTAACCTAAAAGGAATGAATGTTCGTTACGCAACTGATGTGAGATGGGATGAGAAGATCGGAAGAATAATGGGCTCATTGGAACGTTATGAGCAATATGACACTTTTTATATGGATTACGAGAAACAGCAACTTAAGCTTCGTACCATGAGTGGAGATGTACCGATTATAAATACAGACCCAACCTGGGGGCCTATGCATAGTGACGCTATGGTGATCGATGGACCAGACTTAAAAGACGCCTATTCAGGTAAATTCTTACGAGGATTATCGTCAAATGAACAGCAGATTATTAAAGCATCCCTCCCTTACGATACAAGTGTCTCTGGCGATGGAGTGAATTTCCGCATAGTGAACAGTGATGACGCACTTCTCTATACTGAACCTAAATTAACCTCCCTTTACAAGGTGGATCAAAAGGAGCAGAAAATAGATAATTTAACTGTATTTCACATTCGCGATAAGCAAAATGGATTCTATAAAACCATGCTCCAAAACAAACAGATCGTTTGGGTGAAAGCAGAAGATACAGAGGTATTCAACTAAGCTGAACATAAACGCAGCGAAAGCCGCAAACCCCCGTCCAAAGGGTTTGCGGCTTTTTGTGTTGATCAGGAATGCTCAGTTGTTCATATGAGCTCCCCACACCTCTGAGACTGCTCTAGATTCCTCATATAATACAAATAGGGAGCTAAAACATGTATATGTCTTAACTCCCTTTTTGAAATCCATTATGTTAGTTACTTGAGAAGTAACTCATTACAGCTGTCGTAATCCCATCTGTAAACTGTTCTTTCTTAGCATTATTCTTCATATTCTGCACATCTGAATAGTTGGATAAAAATCCAATCTCAATTAAAACAGACGGAACGCTATTGCGTCGATTCACGTAATAATGTGTTGAACCATCTAATCCACGCGGACTTGGACCGAATACATACTTCACGTTTTCCCAGATACTCTTTGCTAATTGCTCACTTTTCCCTGGGTAAGGATTCCCTCTCCCATCCAGGCACCATGTTTCCATAGGGTTACACGGGCTTGTATTGTAGAAAAGTTCCGTACCGCTTGTATTACTCCAGCTTGTCGTTCCCATGCTATTGGCATGAATGGAAATGAATATATCTCCATCAACCGTTTCCGCATAGGTCGCGCGGCACTCTAAATCAAGCGCACCGCTATTAACAGAGGAACACCGTTCATCGCTATTACGAGTCATATAAACGGTTGCTCCTTGAGCTTCAAGTTTCGCTTTTAACGTTCTTGCATAATCCAGGTTTACATGCTCTTCAAAAAGGGAACGATCTATTGCAACAGCTCCAGAATCAAATCCACCATGACCTGGATCGAGAACAATTTTACGTCCATTCAATTTTTGGGCGATGTCCGTAATATAATCTGTATGTGCCCAACCATCTTTAGTTCCATATTTGATGTAAGCCCATTCACCTTCATAACGATAAATTTTAACTTCAGTACCAACCGTTATTTGATCAATGACATAATCACCATATTTAGGAGCAGACCGAACATTTAATACATCAGCTGTTGTAATCCCTTCATCAAATGTGAATTCAGGTGCTTTCGTCCATAAAGGTCCTTTCCAAGTTCCAACTAGATACCAATTACCATCTTTCATATAAACAGGAACGGATGTTGGTTTTGCAGTTGTAATCTCCTTTGTTTTGTCATGCAAAGAATAAAGATCAAAATCAACGGTGTACTGAACCTTCGGCAAGTCTTCTTTAGGTTTTGTTATCCAGTACCGCCCATTTCTGGTTTGTATCTTATACCAGCTCTCTGTCTCTTCTATTACGCTAACCTCTCCAGCGCTAAGCGTCCCTACTGAAGATTGGGTTAAATCTCGGGTTGCGTAAAGGGAGATCGAATCTTTATAAGTCAATTTCTTCAGAATATCTTTAGGTGCCAGAACCCATGTATCACCTTTATAGGTCTTAACTTTATACCATTCTCCTACTACATCATAAACATCTAGCGTTGCAGGATATGCTGCCCCCACTTGGGAACTTGTACTTTGTTTACTATAGATAGGAAATATGTAATCATATGTTACTGTTCCTATAGCTTCCTTAGGTGCTTGGATCCACTTCATTCCTAGCCACGTATCAATCTTATACCAACCGTTTTGTTCTTCGTAGACTTTCACTGTCGTTGGGGCTGCTGTTGATACTTGAGTTCCATTCGGAGCATTGTAAATGCCAAATTTCTCTTCATATTGCACTTTCTTTATCACAACAGGACCTGGTACTGGAGCTTGGATCCACTTCATCCCGAGCCAGGTGTCAATCTTGTACCATCCGCTTTGCTCTTCATACACTTTCACTGTCGTTGGAGCCGCTGTTGATACTTGAGTTCCATTTGGGGCATCGTAAATGCCAAACTTCTCTTGATATTGAACTTCTTTAATGACAACAGGATCAGGCGCTGGGGCTTGGATCCACTTCATCCCTAGCCACGTATCAATCTTATACCAACCGTTTTGTTCTTCGTAGACTTTCACTGTCGTTGGGGCTGCTGTTGATACTTGGGTTCCATTCGGAGCATTGTAAATGCCGAATTTCTTTTTGTATTGAACTTCTTTAATGACAACAGGATCAGGCGCTGGGGCTTGGATCCACTTCATTCCAAGCCACGTATCAATCTTATACCAACCGTTCTTTTCTTCGTAGACTTTCACTGTTGTTGGCGCGGCCGTTGCTACTTGATCTCCCTTTGGCGCGTCATATATTGCAAATTTCTCGTCGTACTGTACTTTCTTAATAACTACTGGGTCAGGTGCTGGGGCTTGTACCCATCTTTGCCCAAGCCACGTATTAACCTTATACCAACCATCTTGTTCTTCAAGAATCTTAAGTGTGTTAGGCGCGGCAGATGCTACATACTTACCGTTTGGAGCATCGTAAATATCAAACTTCTCGTTAAATGTAACCGTGTCATTTACTTCTACAAACGACAAACTTGACCACCCGATCAGATCACCTGTTTGGATTTTAGCCCATCCGTCTTTTCTCTCAAGAACTTGAACTACTTCATCATCACTTAATGAACCAATTACGTTTTGCTCATCCGTTGTGGGACTTGAGCGCACGTTCAATGTACCGCTATCAATCTGCACAGTCCCATCAAGGGCAGATACAGATGACAGAGGTGTTGTTAAAAGCGAAACACTTAACGCTAACGACACAACTACTTTTTTGTAATTCACATTTTCCCTCCTGATTAAACGGTTCCCCCAAATCAAATATGTAAGACTATTAATCAAAGAAACCACTTTCTAGTTTTCTCTTACTCTTTACTTTAGCAGTAGAAAGGCGTGGTCGTAATGGTTAGGACTGCTTGAACAAATGTCGTATTATGTATAAATTTTGCTCATAAGATTCTTCTTAGGTAGTGTTATAGATTCAACTCAGCAGAACCATTATTCATCTTCATTGTTAACGAAAAATTCCCATAAACTATGATGACTGTAAGCATATACCCCCTTATACGCTAACGACCCTCTTAAGTAAAATTACACTAGTCAATATGTCTACGGCGGAATATCCGTTAATTCTACAACTAAGTAAAATGTTGTCATATACGTATAAATTATACTATAAGTCTATTATACCTAGCAATGACACTCATGTTAATTTTGTAAATGTGACTTTAAGAGCATGAGTATAGTTGCGTGTCGGTTCCACGCACAAAAAAAAGGCATTCGCTGCAGAGTGCAACGAATGCCTGGATTTATGACTAAAAAACTTGTATTATGTCGAAATCTATCAATTGACCTCTAATAGGCAATAAGAACTACGGAAAAGATCTTATTGCAAAAGTTCATCACCCTTATTTCCGTTTATCTTTAAGTACTTTCACAAGGAATAACGGTAATCTCATCTGTCTCTTAATTCTCCTTGGCTCTTTCAACAAACGATAGAGCCACTCCATCCCGAGCTTTTGCAAGATCTCAGGAGCACGCTTAATGTTCCCGGACAGGACGTCGAACGAACCTCCCACGCCTTGGAAGATCCTTACGTCTAAGCGGTCCATATTGTCTACAATCCAATTCTCTTGGCCGGGACTTCCGAGCGCTACAAATAGGATATCAGGCTTCGCTTCGTTAATTGTACGAATAACCTTCTCCTCATCCTTCTCATACCCGTCTAACACACCGGCTACGTTGAGATTAGGATACTTCGCAAGCAGAGTTTCCTTTGCTTTCTCGGCTACACCAGGTTTCGCCCCGTATAGAAAGACGGATTGTTCACTTTTAGAAGCTTGCTCACAGAGAGCTAGGAACATATCAATTCCTGTAATTCTCTCTTTAATCGCACCGCCATTTAACTTCGATGCTAAGAGGACACCCACTCCATCTGGAATTTGATAAGTAGCCTTGTTTAGTAATTGTAGCAGGGCCGGGTCTTCTTGTGCCTTTAAGATCTTCTCAGGGTTGATCGCTACAATAAAGGACTTCTTATTCTCTTTAATATCTTCCTGCGTTTGCTCGATCAGCTCATTGTAACTATACCGACTGACATCAACGCCTAAATACGTTTCTTTCGTTACTTCTCTAGTCTCTCTCAATTTTCGAATCGCCCAATCGTTTCACTACGAAGCCTGCTTTCGCCCAGTCTTGCAGAGGTAGTGCGTTTTTTGTATCAAAGACCATTTTCGTTCTCATGAGAGAATCTAATTGAGCTGGATCGATTGCTTTAAATTTGTCATGGTCTGTTAAGACAACTAAGATGTCCGCTCCATCGACCGCTTCTTCTAGACTATGCGTTTGGTTCACTACAACCGTTTCCTTAATATGCGGATCAAACACGTTGAAGTTAATTTCTCTCTCCATTAAGTGGTTAATGACGGCAAGAGATGGACTCTCACGCTGGTCGTCAATGTTCGCTTTGAAGGATAAGCCAAGTAAAGCAACTTTCCCGTCATTTAGACCTTGCTCTTTCAAGAAATCATAGATCTTATCAGCTGTATACATCGGCATGGAGTCGTTTGTGTTTCTTGATAGCTGAATAATCTTAGATAAATCAGGCTCAATTTCCGCTAAGAACCAAGGGTCTACGGCAATACAGTGTCCTCCGACACCGGGTCCTGGCGTATGGATATTAACGCGAGGGTGATAATTGGCTAGCTTGATCGCTTCCCAGGCGTTTACGCCGATCTTCTCACTAATCATCGCTAATTCGTTTGCAAACGCAATGTTCACATCACGGTATGTGTTTTCGATGACCTTGACCATCTCAGCTGTCGTCGCGTCTGTTAGGTGGATCGTTCCTTTTACGAACACTTCGTATAATTCTTTCGTCATTAAGGAAGACTTCTCATTGATTCCCCCTACAATGCGGTCATTTGACACTAATTCCTGGAAGACTTTACCTGGAATAACGCGTTCAGGTGAGTGGGAAATGAATAGTTGTGCGCCGATCACAAGATTTGATTTCTCTAGTTCAGGTACCATTACGTCCTCAACTGTTCTAGGAGGAACTGTAGATTCAAGAATGACAAGGTCCCCTTCTTTCACGAATGGAACGATTGATGCTGTGGCTTTCCTCACGTATTCTAAGTTCGCTGTTTTATCTGCCTTAATTGGAGATGGAACAGCAATAATGAATACATCCGCTTCCGCAGGCTCTGTTGAAGCATGTAGATTCCCGTTCTCTACCGCTTCTTTCAATCTCTCTTCTAAACCATTTTCCTCCAAATGAAGTTGCTTGTTATTGACCATTTCTACAGCTCTATGGTTCACATCAACGCCTCGTACTTTATGGCCGTTAATGGCAAACATTACGGATGTAGGTAATCCGATATACCCTAAACCAACTACACATATTGACTTTGTCATGTCCGTTAGACTCCTTTTTTACATTTTCATCTATATTTTAACATTTACATTTGGGGAATTCTTTTAATCCACTTCATTAATGATGAATTTATGCTTACCGCCTTTAGTCTTCGTAAACGTATCCGTTAGCTCAAATTCCACTTCGTTCAGTTGCCCCTTCTCGAGGATATGCTTCTCCAAGTCTTCAAGCTTAGAAGAGAACGCACCATCGTTGATTTTCAACCGAATGCTCACTTTCCCCGGTACGGTTTGGACGACTTGGAATTGATCAATCTCATCATGTTGACGGAAAGTCGTTGAGAAGAATCCTCCATGAACCTTTTCACGTTCTTCTGTATAAATAAACTCTTGCTTTCTTCCTTTAATATGGGTCAGTCTAATGAGTCCTCTGCCACACGGACAAGGTTCATACGTTAATGCACCATAATCACCAACTTCATACCTTATAAATGGCATCGCATAATTAGATAGGTCTGTTAAGAGAATTCGACCTTCTACCCCGTCCGGAACGACATGGCCCTCTTCATCAACCACTTCTACAATGCAGCGTTCCATACCAACGTGAAGACCATTGTGATATTCACATTCAAATGCTGTGACGCCTCCATCATTCGCACCATATTGGTCATATACCTTACAGCCAAATGCTTTTTCAATAGCTGCACGGTAATGAGGGAAGAGAACTTCTGAGGTGGTAATGACCCCTTTTAGGTTCACTGTGAGCTGGTGTTCCATGATAAAGTTAGCTAGTTCGAAAGCTGAAGAGGAATAGGCGTACAAGTACTCAATGTTCCCCTTCTTCAATTTATCGACGTACTCTGACATTTTCTCTTTCGACATGTCATAAGAGGAGAAAGGAAGCCAATTATTTAAGTAGTAATATAGCTGCCTCTTATAGTCAAATCCTGATAACAGGGACCCGCCGGCTAATACCGCTACTTTATCTCCTGGAGTGTATCCACTCACACTCCATCCTCTCCAAATGTTTCCCCACATTAGAGAGTGCGATTCTTTAGAGACGTAGTATTTCAGTGGTTCGCCTGTTGAACCGCCCGTTCTCTTTTCATCTGGATCATACTTATCCATATCATTCGCAAGGAATTCATTTTTGTGACCTTTAATGATGGTTTTGTCTATAACGGGAAGCCTCTCTAAGTCTTGAATGCTTGTAATGTCTTCTGGCATTAGACCATTGTTCGTCATGTATTCTCTGAAATAAGGTACGTTTTGATAGCTGTGTTCGATCAACGAGCGCAACTTCTTCTCTTGAAGAGATATCAATTGTTCTTGATCCCACCACTGAGAAGATTGATACTCCTCATAGACTTTGAGCGCGTCGGTCTTCCTGATCTTCTCCATCACTTTCAGTTTCGATTTATTGATTACGTTCACGTGTATTCTCCCCTTACTTTTGTTTGATCACCTTAGCTTTAAGCTGGTTGATTAAAGCAGTTAGTTCGCTAATTCTGAGCAGATAAGCTAGTCCAAAGAATAGGGCAAAGACGACCGATGTTAACACAATTAACTGACCTAAACTTGTACTCCACTGAACTAATAAGGTGTTAAACAAGATCTCTCCTACTACAAATAGGATTCCGAATAACGAAATTAATTTTATTATGTCCAATCCATATTTTTTATGATCAAGTTCTTCCGGTCCGAAGTGCTTATACAGAACCGTCGTTAGAATGATTAACTGTAAAGCAAAGGAAATGGATGTACCAAGTGCAACACCTGCGTGCCCCATATACTGAGATAATGTATAACTAATAATGACATTCAGTATGACCGCAATAATACTTGTGTACATGACGACCTTCGATTTTTTCAGTACTAAGAAGTTCCTAACCAGGTATTCTCTTAACGCAATGAAGATCAGCCCTATCGAATAATAAAAGAATGAGTGACTGGTCATTGCTGTATCATCTGAATTAAAGATTCCTCGTTCGAAGATTAATTCGATAAGTGGATAAGCTCCAACGACCATTACGACCATCACGGGGATCGTCACGACAGCGATACTGATAAACCCTTTCCAAAATAAATTAAGGAAACGAGCTGTATTCTCTTGCGCCGCTTCTACTAAGTTCGGATAAAAGACAGTAATTAATGACATGAGTAAGATACTAAGAGGTAAATACATTAACTTCATGGAATAGTTAAGAGCTGAGATACTCCCCTCTTCTAGACCAGAGGCGATCATTCGGTTAAAGATCTCCATAAATTGAAACGTAATCCCAGCAACGATGACCGGGAAGAACATAGCGAACGTATTCACGATGTATTCTTTATGCTTTTTAAATTGGAAGTTAAATTTAATAGGATGATTCTTCAAACTTGGTAACTGTACGACGAACTGTGCGATCCCACCTATTAATGTACCGATCGTCACCCCGTAAATGCCGTATTCTTTCGTTAACAGGATAATCGAAATGATGATAACCAGGTTATTCGCTACTGGTACAGCTGCTGGACTTAAAAACTTCTTGTTCGCATTCAAGATACCCTTCGCGACACTCGTTAACACTAGGAATATCGTTACAGGTAACATAATTCGCGTTAATTTGACACTTAAGTCAATATAACGAGCGTCGTCTGTGAACCCTGGAGCAATTAAACTGATGAGCTCACGCGTAAAGATTAAGCAGATCGCTGTAATGACAACGGTGAAGATCGTGAATAAGGCTGTAATCGATCCCACTTGTTCTTTCGCAAGTTGCTCGTCATTCTTCTTTGATTCTAAGTAGAGCGGGATCATCCCTGTTGTAATCGCCATACCGATGGCCGCGAATAGGATATTCGGGATCACCGAGGCAACGTAGTAGGCATCCGCTTCAAATGACGTTCCAAAGTAAGCTGCCATAAATGTCTCTCGACCAAAACCCAGGAGTTTCCCTATGATGGTGACGAGTGTGACAATTCCGACAGATTTCAAGAAATTAGCTTGGTTCATATATGTATCTCCAATCGACAGAATTAGTACTATTTTCCATTCAGATCTTCGTGAAATCTACCAATAATAACGTATAGATTGACTTTAAAGCACACAAAAACCCCATCTACGTGTACTCTAACAACGATGGACATGTTACATGTTTATGGTTTATACTTCAATATGTCAATTTATATATAATCATACATCGGGAGGATATCATGTGGAACAGATTTAGAGAAAATTTATTTACAAATATTTTAATTGCCTTCATCATCGTCCAACCAATACTCGACATATTAACATTCTTTTACATAAGGAATTTCGATTCAAGCATTACGATCGGGCTCGTTAGCCGGGTATTATTCATGTTATTCGCAGTCCTCTTTATCTTCTTTGGAAATAAGAGTACTTTAAAGAAATATGTCGTACCTTATCTAATAGGTTTGTTTATTGTAATTGGTATGGGACTCGTTTACAACTTCTTTGCAAAACCTATCTTTAGTCCTTTCTCAGAACTTCAGCTCATTGCTAAAACCGTCTACTTCTCAATCAACTTCTGTGCCTACTTACTGATCTTCGACTCCATGAGCAAAGTGCAGGCCACGAAGCTTAAGATCTTGAAGGCTGTCACGATTGCCATGTTGATTGTAAGTTTCTCGATGTTCATAGCGATCATCACCGGTACGGCTGAGAGAACCTATGATTACGTGAAATTTGGCTTTAAAGGCTGGTTCCACGCTGGTAATGAAATTAGCGCGATTGTTGCAATTTGCTTCCCGCTTGTCTATATCTACGCTTTAAGGAACACGCCTACTTTAAAGAAGATCTACAACTTTATTCCAGTTATCCTTTTATCCATTATTTCCATACTAATTGGAACCAAAGTGGGACATTTCGCTGTATTCCTTGTGTCCTTCATCATTGCAGCAAACTATCTCATCATCTGGATTATTAAATCCATTAAGAAATCCAAGGACCCTACATTCAAGACAAGATTTATTGCAGCTGTTTCATTCTTTATCTTCTTCCTATTGATTACTCCTCTGTCACCTTCATTTGCAAACGTAGCGAATGATTATATTCAACTAAAAGAGGAGGCTTCTACTCCAGCGAATGACACCCAAGAAGAAGAATCTCCTATCGAAGATAATAATGAGGAATTAGATCCGGATGAATCAGAAGATCCTCTGAGTGGAGAGGATAAAGAAAAGAAAAAGAGCAATCGAGTAACGATCGACTCAGAAATCTTGAACATTATACTAAGCAGCAGAAACATCTACTTCACAGACATGTATAACGATTACCTTAAAGCAGATCTCTATCAGAAGTTATTCGGTATGGGTTATGCGGGTAACTATGAAGAGAAGGCAAAGCTTATTGAGATGGACTTCTTCGACCTGTTCTTCTCATTTGGTATTATCGGATTTATCATTATCCTCTTACCATTATTGATTACGATCTTCCTAGTCTTAAAGCGCTTAGTGAAAACACCTGCTCTAGTCTTCACGCCTGAGAACTTGTTGTTACTATCATCAATGGCACTCGGATTCGGAATCGCCTTCTTAGCAGGACACGTGATGTTCGCACCTGCTGTTAGTATATATTTATCCATCGTCTTAACATTATTTATTGTAAGTTGGTCAAACCAAGATTCTAGAACGATCTAGAAGGAGGAAACAAGGAATGAAAGTACTAGTGACTGGCGGAGCAGGATTTATTGGCTCCCACGTTGTTGAAATGCTTGTTGAAAATAAGAATATAGATATCGGGGTACTCGATAACCTCTCATCAGGAAAGAAGGAGAACCTTGATTTAAATAAGGTAGCCTTCTATGAAGGGGATATCAATGACTACACTACGGTAGAGAGTGTCATTCAAGACTTTAAGCCCCAATCTGTTATTCACCTGGCAGCCCAGATCAACGTTACGGCTTCCATTGAAGACCCGCTGCATGATGGACAAACGAATATTGTAGGAACACTTAATCTGTTAGAAGCTGCAAGAACGAAGAGCGTAAACAAGATCGTCTTTGCTTCTTCAGCAGCCGTATATGGAAACCCATCATACCTACCAATTGATGAGAAGCACAAGACAAACCCACTATCCCCGTACGGCTTATCTAAGTACACGGTTGAGAAGTATTTAGAACTTTATGCGGACATGTTCAACATTAACTATACCGTTCTACGTTACTCAAACGTATACGGACCAAGACAAGACGCTCACGGCGAAGGTGGCGTTGTAGCAATCTTTAACGATTTAATTAAGCACGGCAAGCAAATTGAGATCCACGGGGACGGCACACAATCACGAGACTTTGTCTTCGTGAAAGATGTGGCACAGGCGAATTATCAGGCTCTTACTCATGGAGATAATATGACGCTTAACGTATCTTCTAACGGAAGCACGACAGTCAATGACCTTGTCGAGCTTTTCAAGAAATATAGCCAGAATGAGATCAGAGGTGTTAACCATACAGAACCTCGTCCAGGCGATATCGAGCACAGTGTACTCAATAATACAGAAGCTAAGTCTGTTCTTAAGTGGGAACCAGCCTACACACTTGATAATGGAATTCAGAAGCTAATTAGCAACGATTAGGAGCCATAGGAAATGAGTAAAACAAAAATTCTACAAGCAGGACCTTTGCCCCCACCTATTGGGGGCATGGCTATTTACATGAAGAATTTAGAGGAATTTGAGAGCGATCGATACGAGCTTACGTTCTTTGATACGACCACGAATTCTACGAATAAATTTGTTAAGGCTTTATTCAACGTTATCTCGATTTTCCATTTTATCGTAAAGCTCCTCCTATCAAATGCTCAGATTGTCCATATCCACACGGCTGGTTATGGATCATTCTCTAAGAGTCAGATTTTCTTGCGCATAGTGAAGTTCTTCAAACGTCAGTGTATCTTGCATATTCACAGCGGCATGTTTATTGACTTTTACAAAGACAGCAGCCCGTCTAAGCAAAAGTCCATTCTCTCAACCCTGAACGCTGCCGATCAGGTCGTCGTCCTGTCAGAGTCATGGAAAGACATCTATATGGACAAGTTCGATTTAAATCCAGACAAACTAAAAGTTGTTCCAAACTCCATCTTTACAGGGCAGTATAAAGATTGTGTATCTACCACTTCTAATCATAAGACCATTCTCTTTATCGGTAGCCTGCACAAAGGAAAAGGTGTCCGGGACATTATTGAAATGGCGAAACAACTTAAGGACTTTGACAATATTCGCTTCCTGATTATCGGAAACGGTCCTTTATATGAAGAGCTAAATGATGAAGTGAAAGCTCATGACTTAAATGTCGAGATGCTCGGGGAATTATCCGGTGAGGAGAAACTAGCCCAGTTCAAAAGAGCGAATCTATTCATCCTCCCTTCTTACTTCGAAGCAATGCCTCTTTCTATTATTGAGGGCATGGCATCTGGTATGGCTGTGTTGTCTACACCTGTAGGGAGCGTGCCTGATATGGTACACGACGGCCGTGAAGGGTATCTGCACGAGGCTGGGGATGTTTCTGCTTTCGTGGAACGTATTCAATCGTTGAGCTATGATGAGATTAGCGAGATGGGCAAGTACAATTTCGATCATGTTGGTCGATATGATTTTAATCAGTTGAATCGTAATCTAGAGACGCTCTATGATGAGCTCACGAGCTAATCTCTCCCCATGCAATGGCTAATTGTATGGGTTTTTTGTATGCAGGAGTGAAATTGAGAGAATGTATCCGTTAGCCAGGGTTTGAGTGCAAGGTGGTTTCCGGCCCACCTTACGTTCAACCTTGGCGAACGGATACATACTCCCAAGCCCTTTGGATTCATACTATAAAAGGCTCACCTGCCTCTTGATGAGGTTGGGGAGCCTTTTTTTATTAGAGTGATTTCTTTATTCTTCTTTTTACTTTAAAGAGGAAGTACTTCGCTTTATCAACCTTGGTTGGGGTTGTTACGCGGCGGGCTAGTCCTTCGTCGGCTGCGGCTTTGCATGGGTTGCATAGGCCACAGGATTTTCCATCTTTTCTTGGGGTATGGCAGAACCATGTTTCTTCCATGATATGATCGTAGCCACCCTTCTTCGCCACTTCCTCCATCCCTAGCTTAGTAATGTCTATGATTGGGAAACGGAAGTAGCTAAAGATGCAGAATTCTGGTTGGGATGGGTTGTCTACAAGGCGGTAGTAGGAGTCGTCTCCATCTTCCACCTTCTCAACATCTTGATCGATCATTTTCTGAGCCTTGTCCCCATTGTGTACAGATAGTTCAAGGTTCGTGATGGAGCTGGCTGCAACGTACCTTGGTAGCCAATCATATTGGTCCCCTAGTCTCCATGAGGAATTGGCAAGCTTCTTGTATTCCGTTGTGATAGATTCGTTTTCAGGAATCTCTTCTTTCTTTATGTAGATCGTTTCTAAAATGCGCTCTTTTGCAGATGGGTCAAATTCGATCATGAGCTTTCTGATCTTATCCATCGTTTTCTTTTCCATCTCTGTTGAAGGACGAACTGGGTCATTCACATAATAAGGTTGAATCGTTTTCTTTTTATCTAAAACCAAATTTAAGACACGGAATGTTGAATCCCAACCGCCTGTCCAAAGTACATTGTTTACCATACATAAACCCTCCATCGTTCAGCTTGTTGTGTATTTAAATTTCAATTATTCTTCGTTACTATGCGTAGCGAAATCATTTATAAAATGAATCGTACAGTCTGAAAATCAAATTAAGTATATCAATAAAGATATATAAGAACAATATAAGTTCCGAGGGGGGTCGTTTTTGCCCAAACCACGCCGAAAAAATTATGCTTCCCTGATTATCCTTTACCCCATCAGAACTATTTCAATTCCTATACATTACGAAGGCCTGTCACTAAATGTGACAGGCCTTCGTTAGTTTAATCTTGTACTTCTCTAGGTTTCTGTTTCTTCTTGCCTCTACTAAACAGACGAACAATGCGTTGTGAGAGGTCGTCGAAGTACGTGTAGACAACTGGAATGAGTAGGAGTGTGAAGAAGCTTGAGACGGTGAGTCCGAATATGATCGTAATCGCCATCGGTTGCTGGGCTTCTGCTCCTTGTCCTAGTCCTAGTGCTAAAGGAATCATTCCGAGTACGGTTGTGAGCGTGGTCATTAAGATCGGACGTAGTCGACTTGGTCCCGCTTCTAAAATCGCTTCGTAGCGGTCGACGCCTTTTCGTCTGACGATGTTAATGTAATCCACGAGCACAATCGCGTTGTTTACGACGATCCCGGCGAGCATGATGACCCCGATGATGGATGGTACACTAATTGGTTTATCGGTAATGTACAGCCCGCCTAGTACTCCGATAATGGTCGCTGGCATGGAGAACATAATGACAAATGGGTACAAGAAGTTCTCAAATTGCACGGCCATGACGGCGTATACTAGGAAAATTGAGAAGATTAAAGCTAAAGCAAGGTCTCCGAATGAGTCGGCCATATCTTCTGCCTGACCGCCAATGGAATAAGAATAGCCTTCAGGGAAGTTAATGCGATCGAGCTCGGATCGGATATCTTCTGTGATGCTTCCAAGGTCACGATTCACAATTTCACTTGAGACGTTGACTTGCTTTTGTTGATTTTCTCTTAGCAATGTTGCTGGGCCTTGAACTTGTTCAAGCTCAGCCACTGTTGCTAAAGGAATCATTTCACCGGTACCGGTTTGAATCTTCATGGATTCTAAGTCACTAATGGTACGACGTTCTTCGTCAGGAAGTATAATGCGGACATCTACTTCGTCACCCGCTTCACGGAACCTGGTGGCTGTTTGACCGCTAAAGCCAAGCTGCACCTGGCTCATAACTTGCTGATAGGAAAGGCCGTATTGAGCTGCTTTATCCCGGTCCACATTGACCTGGATTTCAGGGCGTCCTTCTGATGCAGAGGATTCAGGATTGTGAACTCCATCCACCTGATCGATCGTCCAGACGATTTGATCAGCAAGCTCTCGTAGGACTTCATATTCTTCACCGTTCAGCTGAATCTGAACAGGTGAGCCGCCACCAAGTCCTGCAGACATTTCACTAACGGTAATCTCAGCTCCGACTATATCGGAGAGGTCTTCATCAATTTGCTGCATCACAGTAGACGTTGTTCTCTCCCTATCTTCTGGCGGGATGAGCTGAATGGTATAAGAGGCTTCGTTTGAAGTAGATGAAAATCCTTCAAACCCTCCTCCACCGATGCTTAAGTAATTCGATGAAATGATCTCCTCATATGGCTCTAATTTCTCATCAATTTGTTTTGTAATCGATTCGGTTCCTTGTAGCGATGTGCCAGATGGTGCTTCAACGGTTACCTCGATCTGACCTTGATCAGAAGGAGGGATGAACTCTGTTCCGAGTTGTGGTACAAGGAAACCGCTCCCGACAATGGCTAAAATCGTGACAATGACGGTGATTAAGCGATGTCTCAACACCCCTCTTAGCATGGAGCGATAGCCATTGTTGACCTTATCCAAGAACCGGTCGAACCAGTAGCGTCGGCCGTTGTCTTTCATTGCTTTTGTTAATAGTTTCGATGACAGCATTGGAATGAGTGTAATCGAAACGATGAGTGAGGCAATCAGAGAGAACGACACGGTTAAGGCGAGCGGCGTAAATAGTTCTGACGCGATTCCTTCAACGAATACGATCGGCAAGAATACGACGAGTGTTGTGGTCGTTGATGCAATAACGGCTGGGGCTAGTTCTGATGCCCCTTCTTTCGCTGCTTCTTTTAACGAGTAGCCTTGCTGCCTGTAGGCGACGATATTTTCTAAAATAACGATCGAACTGTCGACCATCATTCCGATACCGAGGGCGAGCCCTCCCATCGTTAAGACGTTCAAGGTGTTGCCTGTAAAGTACATAAGCGTGAACGTGGATATGATTGCGATTGGAATCGATATCCCGATAACAATCGTTGCGCGCACACTTTTCAGGAATAAAAGCAAGATGAGCACGGAGAATATGCCACCGAGTATAATGTTTTGTACAACAGATCGGATCGACTGTTTAATGAAGGTGGACGTGTCAAAGACGATGTCCATGCTTACATCGCTCGGTAAATCCTCCTCAACGTCATCCATCGCTGATGCTACATTGTTGGCCACTTCAACGGTATTCCCGTCCGATTTCTTTAAGACAGAAAGTACGACAGAGGGCTGTCCGTTTACACGAGAAATGGTTGTGACGTCTTTGAAGGTATCTTCAACGGTCGTCACGTCTTGCAGTTCGAGTTGAGCGCCTGTTGGTGATGTGATAATGGTTTCTCTCACATCTTCAATCGACTCGAACTCGCCTTGGATTCGTACTTGGAGGTCCTGATCACCCTTTTCAAGTACGCCGGCTGAGGTCGATTGGTTGGCGGCGTTAATGGCCTGAACGAGCGTCTGGCTGTTTAAGCCGTACTGAGCCATCTGGGCACGATCGATTTGCACCTGCACCTCACGTGTGCGCCCTCCTTCAATGCTGACAGAACCAACGCCGCCTTGCCGTTCAAAATACGGGACAATGTTGTCTTCTGCAATGCCTTGAAGGCTTGAGGCATCTTTACCAGATAGGCCAACCCACATGACCGGAATCTGTTGCGGGTCAAAGCGCAGAATGCTCGGGTCGCCTGCATCTTCTGGGAGAATGCTTTTGATTTGATCGATTTTCTCCCGGACGTCGAGAAGGGCATTATCTAAGTTCGTTCCGTTCTCAAACATCAGGATAACAAGCGATGAGCCTGGTTGTGACTGAGACTGAACGGTATTAATTCCTTCTATTGAACTGACGGACGATTCGACAGGTCGGCTGATGAGCTTCTCCACTTCCTGAGGAGCGGCGTCTGGGTAGCTGGTCGAAACGACTGCGATTGGAAGATCGATTTCTGGATAAAGGTCGATCGTCAAGTTTCTAAGGGAGACAAACCCTAAAGCAACGATCGCCACAACGATCATAAATACGCCAACAGGCCGTTTGACGGAGGTTTCGACGAGTTTCACTAGTCTACCTCCTTCATGATGCGGATCTTGTTGTCATCAGACAGAGTCAGCTGCCCTTTTGTAACGACTTGATCTCCTTCCGCTACGTCGCCTTTGACCGCCGTTAAATCAGACTGTGAACGTACGACTTCAACAGCTACCTTCATCGCGCGCTCTTCTTCAATGACATACACATAGGTTTCTGTATTTTCTTCTACGACAGCAGAGGTCGGTACGAGGATATGATCAGACACCGTCATTTCTGGCAGTTGCAGCTTCGCCATCATACCAGGTTTGATCTTGCCATCTGCATTCGTAACGGTTGCCTCAACTGGATATAAACCGCTGTCGTTTGTGATAGAGGAAATATAGGATACTTTAGAGGTCACTTCTTCCTCTAGTGAACTCACATAAGCCGGAATCTCTTGGTCTTTTTCAAAAAGAGAGAGTTCTTTAGCTGTAACGGATACTTGCAAGTTAATTGGACTAATGGAAACGATTGTGGCAAATGGCTGTTGGCCTGACACCATGTCCCCTACTTCGCCGTTTACGGAAGTGACTTCGCCTGAGACGGTGGCTACAATCGCTGCGTTACTCAGTTGTCCTCTTGTTTGTTCTAGTTGCGCCTGGGCTTGTTGAACCTGTAATTGTGCTTGTTCGACGCCGACTTCCGCACTTTCTAGTTGAGATTCGGCCTGAGTCACCCCAGTTTCAGCTTGGCGAACGGCTTGTTTGGCACTTTCTTTTGCTAGTCCTGAAAGTCCTTCTTGTTGTTCTTTCGCATCTTCAAGTTGTTCTCGTGCATTTCCAAGAGCTTCTTCGGCTGCGTTACGCTGGCTGCGTGCTGCTTCGAGCTGCTTCTGAGCCGACTGGACCGAGATTTCCTGAATGCGAATTTGATCGTTTACGTTCGATGCGCTCACGCGGCCAATGACGTCTCCTCTTTGTACGGTGTCCCCTTTTGAGACGTTCACTTCGACAAGTTCACCCGTCGACTTTGGCAAAATTGGAGCGTTCTTACTCGGTATCGCTCGTCCAAATACTTCTCGTTCAACGACGAGGTCTCCCTTACTTACTTGTGCCACCTCAACTGGCGTGACTTGTTCTACCTCTGACCCTGTGTCTTCTGATGAATCGTCTGAGCATGCTCCCATTACGAGTGTAAGTACAGCAAACGCCCCGGCTAATACTTTCTTGTTCATTCTTCTCGTACTCCCCTCTGTTGTCTCTTACAATAAGGAAATGTTCAGGTGATCCGCGATCTCCTGGCAGTCCTGCTCCATTTCCGGCAGGTTTTTAAAGTGGGCAAGCATGCCCTGGATTACGACTCTTTCAGGCTTATCTTTATTCGCTTCTGCCTCTATAATTTCAAGTGCGTGTGTCAGTTCTTCGATGCGTGTCTTATGTAGTGATAGATTCGCTACTTTATCTTTCATGTCTTTAAGCTGGTCTTGAATTGTTCGTTCTTCTGAAGGGGTACTTAATCCCATCGAAATCGATTCCACTTGATCTCTTGAGATTTGCGGAGCATCCTCTTCTTCCATCATGCCATGTATTGCGTCATCTACACGTCGAACGATGAAATGAGACAAACGCTCGGAATCGAGTGGCAGGCTATCGATGACGAGCCATTTGAAATAACTCTGCATCATGCCTTCTAACAGAATGGATGCGTCTACGATCTTAGGCAAAAGAGCATCGCCATATATATTCAGAAGGTTCTCGTTGCTCCACCGGAATGTTTGCTTGCGCATTTCCATCATAAAGCTATTGGCTTCTGATTTAATATCGACGTTGTCTCGCATGTGCATAATGATGAATTCTTTATTATCTTGAAACGCTTCAATGTACACTTGAATCTGGCGGGCTAGCGATTCCTTAGGCGGGAGATCTAGCTTTCGCATCTCGGCAATCCGCTCTACGAGATCGTTATAGTAATAGTGGTGAATTTGTAAGGTAAGGTCTTCTTTTGAGGAGAAATGTAAGTAAAAAGCTCCTTTTGAGACCCCACTTTGGTCTGCGATTTCTTGTATGGATGTCGAATGGAAGCCTTTTGTTGCGAATAGCTTCATTCCGGTTTCAATGATGCGTTGTTTCTTTTCATTCATGTGCTTCATCCTCTCTCCCTCTAGCATACCATCCTGCGTCGGGGTAAGATAGAGGTTCGGCATGACTGGTCAGTCACGCCATGGATACTATACTATATTCGAGATGGTTTTACAATACCTTCCACCGTTCGAGGGCGTATTGTGCTGGTCTTTTTTAGTATGTGCGGTAATCTTTGAGAGAATTCGTTTTTGCTCTAGATTGAGATACGTTTCCGTTAGCTTTGAAGAGTGTAAGGTGGTCCTGGAAATCACTCGCTTTCCGCGGGCGAGCTGACGAGCTTCCTCGTTCGCTTCGCTCTCTGCGGGATCTCGTCTACCTCTTTCTCCCGCAGGAGTCTCGCAATTTCCAGGACCACCTTTGCCAATTTGGGATTAACGGAAACGTGCCATATCTGGATGATTGGGCTTAAAGGCACTTATAATGCGGTCCGTCCACCCAATTAACGCCAGGGTAGGCTTGGGGACTGCGAGACTCCCGCGGGGTGAGGAGCCTAGGTAAGACCACGATTTCCCGAACCACCTTTTCCATATATGAAAAAACGGAAACATGCCGTATGCGGAGGAGGCCTACCTATACTTAAGCTGCGGGGCCGTTCTCAAACTACTGCAAGGGGTGGCTGGGGAACGGGGAGACTCCTACGGGAGAAAGAGGTCGACGAGACCCCACAGAGAGCGCTAGCGATCGAGGAGGCTCGACAGCTCGCCCGTGGAAAGCGAGTCGTTCCCCAGACACCCCTACACTCCATAAACGTAACGGCACCATTCATACTAAGGTGTCTCAGTTTCGAGCCCAAAAAGAAAAGCCTGCTAGGGGCAGGCTTTTCTAGGATTTTAAGTATAAGGGACGGGAGAAGGTGGCGATGGCGAGGCCGGTGAGTTGCATTTGGCGCTTGATGGAGTAGCCTGATGTGGCGATATCCATGATCGACTCATCCGTGAAGACCACTTTACTCCCACCTTCTCCTTTATTCTCTTCATATTGCTTAACGTGGTAGAACGAGATCCAGCCACAGTACATATTTCTGGGGGACATTGTTGGAAACATAAATGTCCCTTCACTCGGGTTTACTGGTATTGGAAGCTTACTTTTTGTCTGTAGTATCTTCTCCATCGCTAACTGTCTTCCAACAAACGTGGATCCGCCTGTTAAACAGGACTCGGATATAATCTGTTTAGGCGTTTTTGTACAATAGATCACACGATTTGGTTCAAGGATTTTAGATAGGCGCGTTGGATGGAGATTAGAGAAGACACCCATTGTATTCGCATTAATTATATAATCCTCTCTTATTTCTTCCCCCATTACTTCCTCCTTATAGAATATTTTTACATTTATGTGATTATATTATACCGGAATAAAGGTTCATTTTTTAGAATTTTTTGTTAAATTTACAAAAAATTTTAATTACCTAGTATTTTAGATTCATTTTCCGATCGTTTCAGTCCTTTATCTGATATAATTTAAACACCATTTATTGGGAGGGATTGCTGACATGGGGGAGATGCATCCTGCCATTGGTACATACGGAGTGAAGCGCCAGTCCAATCTTTCATTGATGGATCGTGCGTTAACTCGTATGGAGACAAAAGGTTCTGAGGAAGTGAAGATGGTGGAGGAATCGCTACGCGAGCCCGAACACCCAACCCTCGGCGCTGTTATTGACACAAAAGCTTAGGCGCCCGTTTAGCAACGTATAGACTGGACTGAACCGCAGTGAGATCAAGGAAACACGACGAGCGTAAGCGAGCCGATGTTGACTGATCGACCGGAGGTGAGGGAAGTCTACTAGTTGCTGGGCGCCGGAGCTGGAAAAACCACTACCTTTAGGGTAGTGGTTTCTTCTATTATTCGTTCATATCTTCATCTGTGTTGTTTGTTTCGCCTTCTTTATCGCCTTGCTGCATGTTTTCATCTTCTTTTTCCATGTTTTCTTCTTCTTTTTGGTTCTCTTCCTCATTCATATCTTCATCATTTTCCATTTCGTCTTTGTTCTTCTCTTCTTCCATTTGCTCTTCATCTTGCTGTTGCTCTTCTTGTTGCTGCTGTTCCTCTTCAGGCGTCTCTTCCTCTGTATCACCACAAGCCGCCATCAGTGAAAGTGCCAGCGCCGAAGCACCTAGTTTAAATAACCAACTCTTTTTCATGTTCATTCCTCCTAAGTATAGTGGACGCTCCTGGTCAGAAGCTCTGCCAGAAGGGCCGTTGTACTATTTGTTAGAATGAGCGTATTTTGGAAAAGTATGCATAGGTTTTTACACTTTTTGGGTTTTATTTTTAGAGTAGCTGAGAGAATGTTTCCGTTTGCTAGGGTTGAGAGTAAGGTGGTTCGGGAAATCACTCGCTTTCCGCGGCGGGCTGGGAAGCCTCCTCGTTCGCTACGCTCTCTGTGGGGTCTCCCCTAGGCTCCTACTGCCGCAGGAGTCTCGCAATTTCCCGAACCACCTTTGCCATATATGAAAAAACGGAAACATACCGTATGCGGGGGCGCACCTACACTTAAGCTGCGGGGCCGTTCTCAAACTACTGCAAGGGGTGGCTGGGGAACGGGGAGACTCCTGCGGGAGAAAGAGGTCGACGAGACCCCGGACTGAACGTAGTGCACTGAACCCACAATTTTGGTCATATGTATTTAAGCTGCAGTCTGGCCTTGTTCTCTATAGGTAACAGGGCTCTTTCCGCCAAGCTTCATTTTAATTCGCTTATGATTGTAATAATA
>NZ_BMIN01000026.1 GCF_014642405.1 Pontibacillus salipaludis | reverse complement strand
GTTTTGGCGAAGAGGTCACACCTGTTCCCATGCCGAACACAGAAGTTAAGCTCTTCAGCGCCGATGGTAGTCGGGGTTTCACCCCCGCAAGAGTAGGACGCCGCCATGCAACGTAACCTCAAAGGATCATATCCTTTGAGGTTTTTTGTGTAGGGAAAAGTGAACGTACAAACACGAAATACCCTCTTCTATCGTACATTATGAAGCACATAGTTATTTCATTTTGTATAAAAAAAGGTACATGGGAAACAATACTAGTACGGAGGTGGAGAATGTGAGGGAAGAACAATTAATCTATGAAACTTGTGGAGTGTGTGATTGCAAAAGAAAGCATGGGATCCACTTATACAACCTATTTATTTGTAGGGACTGTGAAAAGGAAATTATACAAACAGCACCGGAAGATCAGCAATATCATTATTTCTTAAAGAAACTAAAGAATATAACCCAAACGAAGCAATTTTCATAGTATAGTGATAGAAAGGTGTTTAAAAAGGAAGCGGTTTTCCTTTTTAGCACCTTTTTTTATACATATAACAGGAGGATCATTATGTCGCAATCACAAACCCCTTTATACTCAGCACTAGTAGAAATGGCTAAAAGACCTCATTATTCTATGCATGTTCCAGGTCATAAGAATGGAACTGTATTTCCAAATACGGGAAAGCAGTTGTTTAAGGACATCTTGACTATAGATATGACAGAAATCACAGGACTAGATGATCTCCATCAACCGGAGGGGATCATTGAGAGAGCACAACATTTAGCTACTGAGTGGTTTAGAACTAGAGCTTCCTATTTCTTAGTTGGGGGCAGTACTTCTGGGAATCTCGCTATGATTCTAGCAGCCCAAAAGAAAGGGAGGCCTTTTTTAGTGCAACGCAACAGTCATAAATCCATCATCCATGCATTAGAATTGTCAGGATCTAAACCCATTTTTATTTCTCCTCAGTATGAAGAGAAATATGAACGCTTTACAGGTGTTCATAAAGAAGATATAAAGAAGGCGCTTAACATGCATCCTAGTGTTTCTGGCATCATATTAACGTATCCTGATTATTATGGACGTACGACTCACATGAAAGAAATTATTGATCTTGCTCATTCTTATAATGTACCCGTTTTAGTTGATGAGGCTCATGGTGTCCACTTTTCACTATCTTATCCTTTAATACCTAAATCCTCTCTTGATTTGGGTGCTGACGTAGTGGTGCAATCCGCTCATAAAATGGCTCCAGCTATGACAATGGGGGCGTATCTTCATTTAAATTCCGATCGGGTTGATCGAAGGGAAATCATTCACTACTTGCAGGTTTTTCAATCAAGCAGCCCCTCGTATCCAATATTAGCTTCATTAGATTTAGCAAGATATTTTCTGGCTACCTATTCTAAGGAGGATCTTCAAACAAGTATAGATTGGATTGCTAAACTGCGTTCATCTTTGTCTAATGGTTTGTTATGGACACTTGTGCCTTTAGAAGAGGGAGTAGATGATCCGTTTAAGTTAACGCTTCGTATTCATGATGAAGTCGATCCCAAAATCGTAGCTTCTTATTTAGAGAAAGAGGGGCTCTATCCTGAACTAGTAGAAAATCAACATATCCTATTCACGTTAGCACTAACGCCTCATTACTCAACAGATCAATTGAAAAGTATATTTAGAAAAGTAGAGTCTAAATTAAAAACCAAGTTAGAATTTAACCGTGCTACAATGGAGAGAGTCACTTCTCCTGTGTTGGAGAGGATCCAGTCAAATCCTTACTCTTATCATGAACTAGATAGTATGAATCAAGAATTTGTGCACTGGCAAGATAGTATTGGACGAGTAGCAAGCGCTTCTGTTACTCCGTATCCCCCTGGGATTCCATTAATCATGAAGGGAGAGCGCATTCAAAGAGAACACATAGATCGGATCGTCGATCTAGTGAGACAAGATAAACATATTCAAACGAATGAACCTTTCTATCAGAAAG
The DNA here is from genome assembly GCF_014642405.1 of Pontibacillus salipaludis. Classification (GTDB taxonomy): domain Bacteria; phylum Bacillota; class Bacilli; order Bacillales; family BH030062; genus Pontibacillus; species Pontibacillus salipaludis. The sequence continues at coordinate 50,128 of NZ_BMIN01000026.1, read as the reverse complement.
GGATGCACGTTTATATAGAAAGAGAATAAAGGAGAATGAATGTGGAAGGAACATTTATTACATTTGAAGGTGGAGAGGGAGCTGGCAAATCAACAGTATTGAAAGCCGTAGGTGAACGCCTCCTTAATGAAGGACATGACGTTGTGATGACCAGAGAACCAGGAGGAATTGATATTGCTGAAAAAATTCGCCAGGTCATACTCAACCCGACACACACCACAATGGATGGTCGAACAGAAGCTTTATTATATGCTGCTGCTAGAAGACAGCATCTGGTAGAAAAGGTTATACCAGCCTTGGAAGAAGGAAAGATCGTACTTTGTGATCGTTTTATTGATAGCAGCCTGGCTTACCAAGGCCATGCAAGAGGCTTAGGGATGGAAGAAGTGCTACGTATCAATGAATTTGCTATCGAGGGGTACATGCCTCATTTGACGTTATTTTTTGATATTTCACCCGAAAGAGGATTAGAGCGGATTGATCAGAATAAAGGTAGAGAACAAAACCGTTTAGATTTAGAACACATCAAATTCCATCATACGGTCTATGAAGCTTACCAGTGGCTACTTCATAAGTTTCCAAATCGAATTCAAACTATAGATGCAGACCATACGTTAGAGGTTGTTATAGAAGATGCATTTCGAAAAGTTTCTTCCGCTATTTAACAGATGGTCTTCGTAACTTGATAAATTCTTGTTATAATAAGGTACAAATGGGTTTTAATAAGGAGGATATCGTCATGAAAATGATTGTGGCGGTTATACAAGATAAAGATAGCAATCGGTTAACGAACGCATTAGCTGATCACCAGTATAAAACGACCAAATTATCCACTACGGGTGGTTTTCTAAAAGAAGGCAATACAACTCTAATGATTGGCTGCGAGGATCATCATGTTGATGGTGTATTAGATATTATTCGTGATAATTGTAGTCAACGTGAACAAATGGTTGCACCTATTTCCCCTATGGGAGGGAATGCAGATTCCTATATACCGAAGCCTGTTAAGGTGGAAGTAGGCGGAGCTACTGTTTTCGTGCTGCCTGTGGAATCTTTTTTTCAATTTTAGCATAGGGGGATGATGGTATGAAGATCGGTCAAGACTTAAGGTCACAGCTTGATTCAGCTCAAAAAAATATAAGGCCGAATTCTACTGGCCCCCAAGGCTTTGGTCAGATGGTACAATCTGAATCACAAAAGATGCGTCAGCAGGAATTGCATCGCCTTATGGGAGATATTACGAAACAGGGAGAGAAAGTTGCTCGCTTTCGTTCTTTCAAAGATTTAGCCAAGTATAAGCGACTTGTAAAATCATTTGTACAAGAATCTGTTCAGTATGGGATGGACTTAAAACAATCCCATAGTTGGAGTATGGACGGTCAGAGCCGAAAACTCACAATTGTGCAGTCTGTAGATGATAAGTTAGCGGAATTAACCGATGAAGTCATGAATCAAGAGAAGAAGTCCATTGATGTATTAGGCATTATTGGAGAAATAAAAGGACTATTAGTGAACTTATATATGTAAGGTAGTGACAGTAATGAACAAGTGGGCCGATATGATCGAAATTCAGCCTATGGTTACAAAAATGTTAACCAATAGTATTCAAAAAGATCGCATCTCTCACGCTTATTTATTTCAAGGCTCAAAGGGGACGGGGAAGCTAGCAATGAGTTTATTATTTGCAAAAAGCTTCTTCTGTCGCTTTCGGGAAGGCGTGGAACCTTGCCAGACCTGTAAAGATTGTATCCGAATTGACTCTGGTAATCATCCTGATGTACACGTTATACAGCCAGAAGGACAATCAATTAAGAAAGAACAAATTCTTCATTTACAAAAAGAGTTCACCTATACTGGATTAGAGTCAAATCAAAAGGTATACATTGTAGAAGATGCAGATAAAATGACAGCTAATGCCTCTAATAGATTATTGAAGTTTCTAGAAGAACCAAATCGTCAAACGGTAGCAATGCTCTTAACAGAAAACGGGCAAGCACTTTTAGACACAATTCGCTCTAGGTGTCAGATTATGGCGTTTCAGCCGCTCAATACAGAAAATGTGACAAAGCGCCTGATCGAAGAGGGTGTTTCCGAGTCTTCAGCTCGTTTACTAAGTGCCTTAACGAATAATATAGATGGTGCGCTCGAGATGAATCGTGATGACTGGTTTGCGAACGCGAGAAAGTTAGTGATACAATTAATTGAAGTCCTTCAGGAAAAACCCAGTGAGGCTTTATTATTCGTGAACAATCAATGGATGCCTCATTTTAAAGACCGGGATGCTTTGAACCAAGGTTTAGATCTTCTTTCCTTATGGTTTAAGGATTTAGTGTACGAACATGTCGGTATGGAGTCATCTATTGTTTTTATTACAGAAAGGGAGCGCATTCGTACAAGCTCCTATACATGGTCCAAGCAATTCGCAACAAATGCTCTGACCACTATTTTAGAGGCAAAACGTAAGCTAATCTCAAATGTTCACCCAACCCTGGTGATGGAACAACTCACGCTTCAAATACAGAGGTGATTGAATGGTTGAAGTAGTTGGTGTACGTTTCAAACAGGCGGGAAAGATTTATTATTTCGATCCGGATACTTACCAAATTACAGACGACGATTATGTAATAGTTGAAACCGTACGAGGAATTGAGTTCGGTAAAGTTGTGATTTCGAGTAAACAAGTGGATGAAGAAGATATTGTCTTACCGCTTAAGAAAGTCATCCGAATTGCGGATGAAAAAGATAAGTTAGTTGTAACAGAGAACAAACAGAATGCGAAAGAAGCATTTAACGTTTGTTCTGATAAGATTATACAACATAAGCTAGATATGAAGCTTGTTGATGTGGAATATACATTTGATCGAAATAAAGTAATCTTCTATTTTACGGCTGACGGTCGTGTAGACTTCCGTAATCTTGTGAAAGATCTGGCGTCTGTGTTTAAAACACGGATTGAGTTGCGTCAAATTGGCGTACGTGACGAGGCGAAAATGTTAGGTGGCATAGGTCCATGTGGCCGAATGTTGTGTTGTTCTACCTTTTTGGGGGATTTTGAACCGGTTTCCATAAAGATGGCTAAAGATCAAAATCTATCGCTTAATCCTGCGAAAATTTCAGGCTTATGTGGTCGCCTTATGTGCTGTTTGAAATATGAGAACGATGATTATGAAACAGCTAAAAAAGAACTTCCGGATATTGGAGAAGATATCAGGACACCACAAGGCCCCGGCAAGGTCGTTGGCTTAAACATCCTTGAACGTGTCATTCAAATAGAAATCCCTGATCAAGAACGAGTTATTGAATATACACTAGAAGAACTCATTCAAGAAGGTGCAGTACCAACGCAAGCCACAGAATAATGGGGTGGATGTAAGCGTGAATAAAAAAGAAATTTTTGAACAAGTATCACATATGGAAGAGCAAATCGGACAACTCTATCAACAATTAGGGGATCTTAAAAAGCAACTGGTGGAGCTGTTGGAAGAGAATCAACATCTATCCGTAGAGAACCACCACCTAAGGCAGCGTCTTGAGCAAGATCATGAACATTCTGAACAAAGCGAGTCAAAACAATCCGAAGCAAAGGGAGCTTTGGTTGGTGAAGGATATGATAATCTCGCTCGTTTGTACGAAGAGGGATTCCATATCTGCAACCTCCATTTTGGGAGTCCCAGGGATGAAGATTGCTTATTTTGCCTATCATTTTTAAATAAAAAGAAGTAATGTTAGAGGCTGTTCAATATGGACAGCCTCTCTATTTATCTTTACGGATGAATGAGGGAGTGAATGATCCATGGTGGAATTACATGGAGATGAGAGAATTGACTATTTATTAGCGGAAGAAAATTTACGTATCATCCAAAGTTCGAGTGTTTTCGCCTTTTCATTGGATGCTGTTTTACTAGCTAAATTTACGTATGTCCCTATTAAGAGGGGGAATATATTGGACTTATGTACAGGCAATGGTGTTATCCCTTTCTTTCTAAGTAATCGTTCAAGAGCTACTATTACAGGTGTGGAATTACAAGAGCGTTTATATGATATGGCGCTCCGAAATACAAAGCTGAATGAATTAGAGGATCAAGTTCATTTTATTCATGGGGATCTTAAAGACATGCCGAAGACTTTGGGGAATGGTAAGTTCGATTTAGTTACTTGTAACCCTCCTTATTTTCCTACCCCAAAAGAGGATTACAAGAATGAGAATGAACACTTAGCGATTGCTCGCCATGAGATTTATTGTACATTAGAAGATGTCGTATGGTCTTGCAGCCGCTTAACGAAATCAGGTGGGAAGGTCTCAATGGTGCATCGTCCGGGACGACTGCCTGACTTGATTACTCTGTTTCGAAAGTATCAGATCGAACCTAAGCGCATCCAGCTAGTGTACCCTAAGCCTGGCAAAGAGGCGAACATGGTATTAATTGAAGGTACCCGAGATGGGAAACCAGATCTGAGAGTCCTCCCTCCTCTTTATATTTATCAGGAAAACGGGCTTTACTCAGATGAGATGAGGAACATTCTTTATGGGAACTGATGAACATGTAGTGTACATGCTTCGATGCAAGGATGCTACAATCTACACAGGGTACACGAATGACTTAGTGAAACGCTTGAGTTTGCATGAATCTGGAAAGGGAGCGAAATATACAAGAGGCAGAGGTCCGTTTAGTCTCGTTTATTGTGCTCAATATTCAACCAAACGTGAAGCGATGCAAGAAGAATATCGAATTAAACGACTGACACGCTCTCAAAAGGAGCGTCTTATTCATTCAGGTCAGAAAGGTATGGCAAATCATGAAGATTCAAAAGAGCTTCCAAACTCGTGAAGATCATCAGGGAGAGTTGTACATTGTCCCGACACCGATTGGCAATTTAGAAGACATTACTTATAGGGCTTTACGTATTCTAAGTGAAGTAGATGAAATAGCAGCAGAAGATACAAGGCAGACGAAGAAGTTGTTAACACACTTTGATTTGCATACGCCTCTCACAAGTTATCATGAACACAATAAATACAACCGGGAAGATTACTTATTACATGCTTTACAAAGCGGAAAGAAAATAGCTATTGTAAGTGATGCAGGTATGCCAGGGGTGTCTGATCCTGGTTTTGAGATAGTAAAGCGGGCTATTGAAGAAGACATTTCAGTCGTTGTGCTCCCTGGTGCTAATGCTGCGCTTTGTGCATTAGTAGGTTCTGGGTTAGACACGACACGATTCTCTTTTTATGGTTTTTTGCCTCGCAAGAAAAAGGAGCGCAAAGAAGAATTAGAGAGGTTAAGTAAGGATGCAGGTACATTGGTGTTTTACGAATCACCTCATCGGTTAAAGGAAATGCTTAAGGCTCTGCAAGAAGAATTCGGAGATCGCCAAGTTGTATTAGCTCGTGAACTGACTAAGAAGTATGAGGAATACATTAGGGGAACAGCTTCTGAGGTATTAGAATGGGCACATACAGAGCAAGTGCGTGGGGAATTTTGTATCATTGTAGAAGGCAGGCAGAGTCAAGAAGTAGAGAGTGAGTCGAACTGGTGGGATGAGCTATCACTTGTAGAGCATGTAGAGCAATATGTTGAACGAGGCCAATCGTCAAAGGCAGCTATTAAACAAGTTTCTGTTGACCGAAAGATATCTAAAAGAGAGGTTTACCAAGCTTATCATACGTAATAAAAAAACCCCCGCTTAATGCGGGGGTTTGTCGTCTCTTTTTTTATCTCTTTATTAGTCTACTTTGTTATTTAAGCTATTTTGAATTTCGCCCATTAATTCTTTTGCACCTTCTGGGCTAAGAACTAATTTTCCATTCGCAAGGCTCATGTTGTTCTCAGAAACCTCACCTGTAACATGACAAGTCATGTTAGGCTTATATTTCTTTAGTACGATGCGGTCGTCATCTACATAGATTTCTAGAGCATCTTTTTCGTTGATTCCAAGAGTACGGCGTAATTCGATTGGAATTACTACGCGCCCCAGTTCGTCTACCTTACGTACAATACCAGTTGATTTCATGTGTATTGCTCCTCTCACTCAAAAATATTTTCTTTATCTTCGTCATGTTTCGACATTCTATACCTCATATAGTACCAGTGTTTCCCATGGATGTCAATTCTTTTATTTGCCAAATCCAACAAAAAATTAACAAATATAGAGCAGGTGAATACTGGTTCAGGAGAATTTTCTTAAAGCTGTTATTGTTTCTTAACTTTTTCAATTAAAAGGAAATGCTTTCGCATACAGCTACTACACTTTTCGACATTATACGACCTTTTTAGGGGGTTGAAAAGAAAAAAGATGTAACTGAAATTCACCTCCTTTAAATGGAAAGAGAGGAACTTATATAAAACTATACCCGCGGGAATTTAACCTCAACCAAAAGGCTTATTGTTTAGTGAAAAATGTATTGTTGAATACTTTGTAAATAAGCTCCTCATTTACCAGAATTCCATTATTTAAGTCTATCTCTTGATTTAATAAGCACTGATTTTGTATAGTTTTTTGTTAGGAATGGAAATAATGCTTATGAACCGATAAAATAGAGGGTATGCATGAACTAGTTATTTAAAGTGATTTCTCTCGTTAGTTTGAGAGTTGTATTACATATATTTAATAGGAGGGAATTCCATGACGGAAGAAAACAAGACCTTTTATATCACCACGCCGATCTACTATCCTAGTGGGAATCTGCACATCGGTCACGCCTACACTACAGTAGCAGGTGATGCGATTGCACGTTATAAACGATTACAAGGTTACGATGTTATGTACTTAACAGGTACTGATGAACATGGACAAAAAATTCAACGGAAAGCTGATGAACAAGGAGTGACTCCTCAAGCTTACGTAGACAATATTGTGAGTGGGATTCAGAGTTTATGGGATAAGATGGACATCTCTATTGATGATTTTATTCGTACAACAGAGAAACGCCACACAGATGTGGTTGAAAAGATTTTTAATCGACTTCTTGAAAAAGGTGATATCTACCTTGATGAATATGAGGGCTGGTATTGTACATCCTGTGAATCATTCTTTACAGAGCGTCAGTTAGATGATGGGCATTGTCCTGATTGCGGTAATAAAGTAGAGAAAGTAAAAGAAGAATCTTATTTCTTCAAGATGAGTAAGTACGTTGATGACTTATTAAAATTTTACGAAGATAACCCTCATTTCATTCAACCTGAGAGCAGAAAGAATGAAATGATTAATAACTTTATTAAGCCGGGTCTTGAAGACTTAGCGATTTCTCGTACAACCTTCGACTGGGGGGTTAAAGTACCTGGAGATCCAAAGCACGTTATTTATGTTTGGATTGATGCTTTAAGTAATTATATTACTGCATTAGGTTACGGAACAGATCATGATCAACGTTATCAAAAATACTGGCCTGCTAATGTCCACTTAATGAGTAAGGAAATTGTTCGTTTCCACACCATTTATTGGCCAATTATGTTAATGGCTCTCGATTTACCATTACCAAAGCAGGTATTCGCTCATGGCTGGATCCTTATGAAGGATGGGAAAATGTCGAAATCAAAAGGGAACGTAGTAGACCCTGTTGATTTAATTGATCGTTATGGTTTAGATTCCCTACGTTACTACTTGCTTCGTGAAGTGCCGTTTGGTTCGGACGGAGTCTTCACTCCAGAAGGATTTGTGGAACGCACGAACTATGATTTAGCAAATGACCTTGGTAACCTTCTAAACCGTACAGTTGCTATGATTAGTAAATACTTTGATGGGGAGATTCCAGCTTTCAGCGCCAGCGAAGAAGATGTTGACGTTGAGTTAGAGACTTTCGCTAAAGAAACAAGAGAGAAAGTTGAACATGCGATGGATCATATGGAGTTCTCCGTTGCCCTTTCAAACCTTTGGGCGTTTATAAGTCGTACGAATAAGTACATTGATGAGACTACACCTTGGGTTCTTGCTAAAGATGAGGCTAAGAAAGATCGTTTAGGTAACGTGATGGCTCATTTAGCCGAATCTCTTCGCCACATTGCAGTTATGCTTCAACCGTTCATGACTAGAACACCTAAGCTTATGTTTGAGCAACTAGGTATTGAAGATGAGCGCTTCGCAGAATGGGGAAGTCTTGATACCGTGGGCATGATTCCTGAAGGTACGACAGTGCAAAAAGGTCAGCCAATCTTCCCTCGTCTTGAGACTGAAGAAGAAACGCAGATCATTAAGAATATGATGAAAGGCGGCACTCCTGCTCCTGAAGAGGAAGCGGAAGAGAAAGAAGAAGAAGCCGAAGAAATTGGAATAGATGATTTCTTAAAGGTTGATCTACGAGTCGCTGAAGTTGTAGAGGCAGATAAGCATCCTAAAGCAGACAAGCTACTTCGTTTACAGCTTGATCTAGGGAATGAGCAACGCCAGGTTGTTTCTGGAATAGCAAAGCATTATGCTCCTGAAGATTTAATCGGAAGAAAGGTAATCTGTGTAACGAACCTTAAACCTGTAAAGTTACGTGGAGAACTATCCCAAGGCATGGTGTTAGCTGGAGAAGACGAAGAAGGAACTCTATCACTCGCTTCAGTTGATCAAAACCTTCCAAACGGAACACAAGTTAAATAAAATGAAGGGTACTCTATGGTATAGAGTACCCTTTTTATATGGAAGACTAGAAGCTGAAATATAAAGATGGAGAAAGGTTTCCGTCAGCTTTAATGGAGCGGAAGGTGGGCCTCGAAATCACTCGCTTTCCGCGGCCCCATACGACGTGGGGTCGTTCGACGTTGGCTATTGACGTGACGATTTTAGTCGAACTTCCTCTATCTTTTAACAGCCTCCTCGGGAAAGCCACCCTGCGGGGTCTCGTCTACCTCTTTCTCCCGCAGGAAAGCGAGTTGTCCCCAAGCATGCCCATCCACTTTTCTGGTAACGGACCTATCCTGAACATACCCCAGTAATTAAATATGAATAGTGAAGTGTGATAATTTTGAACACATATGGACTGGTGTTACAATACAACTAAAAGAACCAAATAAAGGAGTCAATGACATGCTGTTTGATACACACGTGCATTTAAATGCTAGACAATTTGATGAAGATCGAGAAGAAGTCATTAAGCGAGCCCATGAAGCAGGGGTTGAATATATGGTCGTTGTAGGGTTTGACCGGGAAACGATTCCATTAGCTATTGAAATTGCTGAATCTCATGACAACATTTATGCTGCTGTTGGTTGGCACCCTGTAGATGCGATTGACATGGAAGAATCGGATTTAGACTGGATTAAAGAACTTTCTGCACACCCAAAGGTTGTGGCGATAGGTGAGATGGGATTAGATTATCATTGGGACAAATCTCCGGTGGATGTACAAAAAGAGGTATTCCGAAAGCAAATTGAACTTGCGAAAAAAGTTCAAATGCCTATTATTATTCACAACCGTGAAGCCACACAAGATATCGTGGATATTCTAAAAGAGGAGAATGCAGGAGAAGTTGGAGGCATCATGCATTGTTACAGCGGTTCTGTTGAAATCGCCAGAGAATGTATAGAAATGAACTTCTACATCTCTTTAGGTGGCCCTGTTACTTTTAAGAATGCTAAGAAACCAAAAGAAGTAGCAGAAGCTATTGACCTTGATCATCTATTAGTAGAGACAGATTGTCCGTTTCTTGCCCCACATCCAAATCGCGGAACTCGTAACGAACCAGCTTACGTTAAACTTGTTGCGGAGCAAGTGGCTGAATTAAAAGGAATTTCGCTCGAAGAAGTTGGACAAACAACGACAAGAAATGCCTTTAAACTATTTAAACTTGACCAATAAAATGGAAAAGCATAAAATAACGGAAAAATCGTGGCAGAATTTGTACACATCTGTCGCGATTTTTCCGTTTCTTTTTGAAAATGGAGCAGGTATAGTAAAGGGAGCCAAGGTGGTTATATGGGTGCTTTTACCATTTCTGCTGCTAATAATTTGACAGATGTTGGTGCGGTGGATATAATACACTGCGTAGAAAAAAGGAGGCAGAAGCGTGAAAAAATTAATCGCGTTGGTCGCAAGTGCCGTTATGTTTTTTGCCTTACTTGGGAGCTTAGGGTTTGAATCCACAAAGGCGGAAGTACAATTGAGCACAGAAAAAGAGACGAAATCCGTGCGTACTCATGCTAGTACAGTGGAAGACCTTTTGAATGACCAAGGAATAAAAGTGGAACCACATGATGATTTATCACACAACCTTGACGATACAATTACCACAGGAATGAAAATAGACTATCAATCTGCTAAACAAGTTATTGTGAAAGTAGATGATAAAACCAAACAATATTACACTACAGCTGATACAGTCCAACAACTATTCAAAGCAGAAGGCATCTCTATTAAAGAACGAGATGAAGTGTCTCATGAACAGGCATCCTCCATTCAAGACGGCATGGAGATTCAGGTTCAAAAGGCATTTAAGGTCGCTTTAAATGATGGTGGTGAAACTTCTAAAGTCTGGACGACGGCAAACACCGTAAGTGATTTCCTAAAACAGCAGAAGATCTCTCTTAATGAGCTTGATCGATTAGAACAAGAAGATAAGGCTTCATTGTCATACGAGCAAAATGAAGTTACGATCACTCGCGTAGAGAAGGTTACAGATGTTATAGAAGAACAGGTGGACTATGCAGTCGTCAAACGTAACGACAAATCCTTGTCTAAGGGGAAAGAAAAGGTCGTTCAAGACGGTGAAGAGGGCCAAGTTGTAAAGCACTACGAAGTCACATTAGAAAATGGCGAAGAAGTAGAGCGAAAGCTTATAAAAGAAGAGAATAAGAAAGATAGCAAAGATAAAATTGTTGCTGTTGGGACTAAAGTTCAGCAAGTTCAACAGGCTCAGCCATCTCAACAAGCACAATCTCAACAAACGCAATCTCAACCTTCCCGTAGTAACAACTCATCGGGAGTACAAAAAACATTATACATGCAAGCAACAGCTTATACAGCTTACTGCACAGGGTGTAGTGGTGTAACATCAACAGGAATAAACCTACGTGCTAACCCAAATCAAAAGGTTATTGCCGTTGACCCTAATGTAATTCCATTAGGATCAAAAGTTTGGGTTGAAGGGTATGGTTATGCAATAGCGGGAGACCAAGGCTCAGCAATTAAGGGAAATCGCATTGATCTATTTATGTCTAATAAAAGTGCTGCCTTAGGTTATGGTCGCCGAAGTGTGCAAGTTAAAGTGTATGGTAAGTAAAGCAGAGGATTATACCTCTGCTTTTTTTATTGAAATGCTTAGTATGTATGTATCCATATTATATGCTCCTTATTATCATTTTCTCCTTTTGTCGAACAAAAAAATTAAAGTATTCTAAAAATTGTTTCACGTGAATCATTTTGTCTAAACATGGGAGAGGACAAACAGATTGTGTTTTATTTTAATGCATGGACGTGTTATAACTAGGAAAGATACCGTAATCGGGAGGATACAATGATTATAAAAGAAGTAATTGTGGTTGAAGGAAGAGATGATACCGTCAACATAAAACGAGCAGTAGAAGCGGATACCATTGAAACCAATGGTTCTGCTGTTAACGAAGATACGATTACAAAGATTCGCCATGCCCAGGAAAAACGGGGAGTTATTATCTTCACAGATCCAGACTCTCCTGGAGAGCGAATCCGGACAATTGTTTCTCAGTCTGTACCGGGATGTAAACATGCTTTCTTACCTAAAGAACAAGCATTAGCTAAACATAGCAAAGGGGTTGGTGTGGAGCATGCCACACCTGAAGATATTCGAGAAGCCTTAAAGAATGTTTATAGTGTAACGGATACCTATGAAACGTTCATAGAACAAGCGGATTTGGTTCATTATGGTCTCCTTGGAGGTAAGGGTGCTAAAGCGAGACGCGAACAGTTAGGGAAAAATTTAAAGATTGGTTACACAAATGGAAAGCAGTTATATAAACGTCTTGTGATGTTTCAGATTACAAGAGAAGAATTTATTGCAGCGATGGAAGTTATTATTCAGGAGGAAGAAGAATGAGTGATTATAAAGCTATAGCAACACCCGTCCGAACGAAGGCTATTTTAGAGAAGTATGGGTTTTCTTTTAAAAAGAGCCTGGGTCAAAACTTCTTAATTGATGCGAATACGTTGGAAAATATCGTGAACCATGCAGGTGTCACAAGAGAAAGTGGTGCTATTGAAATTGGGCCGGGGATCGGTGCTTTAACAGAACAGCTGGCTCGTAAAGCGGATAAGGTACTAGCGTTTGAAATAGATCAACGCCTTTTACCGATTTTAGACGACACTTTACATGACTATGATAATGTATCTGTCATTCACCAGGATATTTTGCAGGCTAATGTTCAAGAGACCATTCGAGAATATTTCAAGGAAGGTCAGCCTGTTCATGTGGTAGCCAATTTACCATACTACATTACAACGCCCATATTGATGAACTTATTAATGGAGCGGTTACCGATTGAGAGCATAACGGTTATGATTCAAAAGGAGGTAGCTGATCGTATGGCAGCTTCCCCAAATAGTAAGGCTTATGGTTCCTTATCCATTGCTGTTCAATATTATACGGAAGCTAAAGTTGTAATGGATGTTCCAAGAACAGTATTTATGCCTCAACCAAATGTTGGATCAGCTGTTCTACGTTTAGCAATGAGAGAGCAACCACCTGTGGTAGTAGACAATGAGCCATTCTTCTTTGATCTTGTTCGGGCTTCGTTTGGCCAGCGTCGTAAAACGATTATGAATAACTTAAGTCGTCATTTTAAAGATCGATTTAGTAAGGATGAAATTAGAGACGTCTTAGAGAAAAGTGAGATTGAAGAAAGACGTAGAGGTGAATCTTTATCTATAGAAGAGTTCGCTCGTTTAGCAAATACATTTTATAGAGCTCTGTAATCGGGCACATTTCCTTTGTTTCCACATAGGCTATTTTAGAATGGTTTGTGTGAGGAGGCAGGAAGATGATAAACAGGGGAGATTTAGTTACACGAACCTCCTACAAACATGATGTTTTATTTCGTGTTCAGGATATTCAAGAGAATAGAGTGCTTTTGTTCGGGGAAGAAATTCGTCTTGAAGCCGATGCTCCGCTGTCTGATTTAGTAAAAGTAAAATCAGATGACCTAAAGCGTCGTAAAAAGGAAGCAAAAGAAAAGGAAGACTATTCCTATCGTTTATTTCGGCAAGATTACCAATTAATGCGCCAGAAGCGCGACTATGAAGCCTCTGGGGGATACCAGCACCAAAATGCGTATTTCCAACTTCCGTCGCGAGTGCTTCACCTAGATGGAGATCGTCTTTATTTAAAAAAGTGCATTGATTTGTACCAACAGCTGGGGTTGCAGGTTCATGGAGTTCATTTAAATGAGAAAGATATGGCACATGAGATTGGGGATTTAATTGATAAAATCAATCCGGATGTTGTCGTCATTACGGGACATGATTCTTATTCGAAAAGTAAAGGGAGTAAGCATGATTTACGGGCTTATAGAAATTCGAAATATTACGCAGAAGCAGTGAGAGAGGCAAGAAGGAAGGTGCCTCACCTTGATCAATTAGTGATCTTTGCAGGTGCTTGTCAGTCTCACTTTGAATCATTAATAAGGGCAGGGGCAAACTTTGCTAGTTCTCCCTCCCGTATTAACATTCACGCCCTTGACCCTGTTTATATCGTTGCTAAGATCAGTTACACCTCTTTTATGGATAAGGTAAATGTATGGGATGTCATTCGAAATACATTAACGGGTGAGAAAGGTCTTGGAGGAGTAGATACAAAGGGTCTTATGAGAACAGGTATGCCGTATGACTCTGAAGATGAAGAAGAACAAGATAACCCGTTTCAACACCCATTATCGTAATGGGTGTTTTTATTTGGTTTTGTTTCTGCAAAATTTCTGACCTAATTTTGAACAAACATGAATAAAAGCTCTGGATTTCTAAAGGTTTTTGAGCTATTTTAAGCCCCATTAAAATAGCGTGACAAAGGGGATGAGAGGGGAGAAACGAGTCGAATCTTGCCATTTTCATACATAATTTTGTCAGATAGAAGAAACACTACAAATAGATGAAAAGAAAAGTTCGTATTTCATTGACATTAAAAATAACATACTGCTATAATATAAAGTTTTATTGACTGAAAAGACAAGCGTGTGTTATAGTATAATTAGTGAGGTGGAGTGTAGTGGCAAAAACGTTAGCAGAAATCAAACAGTCTCTCGATGGGCAAATTGGGAAACGGTTAACATTGAAAGCTAATGGTGGTAGACGTAAAACCATCGAACGAAGTGGTGTATTAGCTGAAACATATCCTTCTGTTTTTATCGTAGAACTTGATCAAGAAGAGAACGCTTATGAACGCGTTTCTTATAGCTATGCTGATGTACTTACTGAAACAGTAGAGCTAAACTTTGGTGAAGATCTAAGCAGAATGATGTTAGGAGAGCAGTAAACCTTGGTTTACTGCTTTTTACTTGTCCTGAAAGAGAACGTAACATAAGCTTCTTCTTGTTTGGTGGGGAAAGCGGTAGCAAAGATTACTTTGATTGCCATTATTCCTCTAGACTACACCATCGGAATATACATATGCTAAGCGTGTCGTTCAAACATAATGAAGGGAGCTGTTTTCCTTGGGTAAACGTCGAGGCTACATGTCTGACAAGCTTAAAGAGGAAATCGCAAAAGAGTTAGGTTTTTACGACACGGTTGAGAAGGAAGGCTGGGGTGGAATTACAGCACGAGATGCTGGAAACATCACCAAACGCGCCATCCAAAAAGCACAAGAACAAATGATGAGGGACAAGTCCTAACGACAGGGGCTTGTCCCCCTTTTTGTTGTGGATCGGACGTTTGGGGATCGGGATTGATCTGTGACTTTTTAAAGTTTTTTGTATACAAAAGGTCATAGATAGAGAAACTCTGTGACCTTTTCAAGAAGTTTATCGAGCGAAAGGTCACAGATTAAGGGGATCACTGACCTTTTAGAGGTATTTTTCAAATGAAACGTCACAGATAATGGTTTTTGCAGTCGCTTGTGCTTTTCGAGGGTGTCTCTCCGGCCCCACACCAGGTGGGTTCGTTCGACGTTGGTTATTGACGTGACGGTCTTAGTCGAACTTCCTCTTTTGCTGACCGACCCGCCTGCGCTTTTCATGATCTAGCTCCGGCTCCTAGCCCCTAGCGAGATAAGACATCTTTTCTCCAAAGGCTAACCGCCTTTTCCGAAAAGCTGTCTTATCCGTACGGGGCTGAACAGTCGCCTGCGCTTTTCTGGATCTAGCTCCGGCGGGTAGGGCCTAGCGCGATAAGCAATCTACTTCCAGTCTGCTAGGCAGACTTGCAGCAGCTTGCTTATCCGTACGGCCCTGACCGACCCGCCTGCGCTTTTCTTTTAATTATGATACAATTTATCCATAATTAATGCGAAGAAGCAGGTGATGGTATGCGTTTTTTGGAGAAGGCGCCGGCTAAGATTAATTTAGCGTTGGATGTTTTGTATAAGCGTCCGGATCAGTATCATGAAGTGGATATGATTATGACGACGATTGATTTGTCTGATCGCATTGAGTTAAGTCCTTTGAGAACTGATGAGATTCTGATTGTTTCGGAAAATCGGTTTGTTCCGAGTGATCATCGTAATCTTGCTTTTCAGGCTGCTCAAGTATTGAAAGATAGGTTTGGCATTAGGGAAGGTGTAGAGATTTATATTGAAAAACAGATTCCTGTAGCTGCTGGTCTTGCGGGTGGTAGTAGTGATGCTGCGGCGGTTCTGAGAGGGTTGAATCGGTTGTGGCAGTTGGAATTAAGTCTGGAAGAATTAGCGGATATTGGGGCTCGTATTGGTTCTGATGTTTCTTTTTGTGTTCATGGAGGGACAGCAAGGGCGACTGGGAGAGGTGAGAAGGTTGAGAAGTTACCTGCTCCGCCGGCTTGCTGGGTTGTGTTAGCCAAGCCAACGATTGGTGTTTCTACTCAAGCCATTTACGAAAATTTAAACTTAGATGAAGCAAGTCATCCTGATATTCCTGCAATGATAGAGGCAATAAAGCGGGAAGATTACCAGGGAATCTGTGATCGAGTTGGTAATGTGTTAGAACCAGTTACAGTTCAATTACACAGTGATGTTCAACAGATTAAAGAACATATGCATGAGTTTGGGGCAGATGCGGTTCTGATGAGCGGAAGTGGACCGACGGTGTTTGGATTGGTACAACACGAATCTCGCGCTCAGCGTATTTATAATGGATTGAGAGGATTTTGTGATGAAGTGTACGTTGTTCGTATGCTTGGTGGGCGAGTTCCCCTTGATTAAACCCGTATAAAACTGTTATATTAAATGAAAATATTCGGTTTTTGAGGTGTGGATATGAAAAGAAGTGAACGATTGGTCGGAATGACATATTATTTATTGGAACATCCCCAACAACTTGTATCTTTGCCCTTCTTTACAGAGGCTTATGATGCTGCGAAATCTTCTGTAAGTGAGGATTTAGGCATTATTAATCAGATGTTTCAAAAGCAAGGGATAGGAGAGTTGCAAACCGTGGCTGGTGCTGCGGGAGGAGTGAAATTCATCCCGTTTAACTCTAAGGAAAATAGCGAGAGTTTTGCAGATTTATTGGCAAAGCAATTAGAAGATCCTGAGCGTTTATTACCAGGTGGGTACTTATTTATGAGCGATCTCTTAGGTGACCCGGAAACGATTCGAAATATTGGTCGTTTGTTTGCAACTCATTTTTCGAGTGAAAATGTGGATGTTATTATGACGGTAGCGACAAAAGGGATTCCGTTAGCTTATGCTGTTGCATCGTTCCTAAATGTTCCTGTGGTCATTGTACGTCGTGATCCGAAAGTTACAGAAGGATCAACAGTGAGTATCAATTATGTATCAGGCTCTTCAAGAAAGATTCAAACGATGGTTTTACCTAAGCGCAGCCTTCAAAAAGGTTCTAATGTCTTAATTATTGATGACTTTATGAAAGCTGGAGGCACAATAGACGGTATGAAGAGCTTGTTGGCTGAATTTGAAGCAAACGTAGCGGGGATTGGCGTTCTAGCTGAAGCAGAAGATGAAGATGAGGAACGGGTTGTGCAAGATTATGTTTCTTTACTTCAAATAAATAACGTAGATATTAAAGAAAAAAAAATCGAAGTACACAGAGGTACAATGTTTCAATCGTAATAAAAAGAAGAATGCACATCGTGCATTCTTCTTTTTGTATAATAGACCGATATCCTTTCGAGAGAGGACAAGCACGGGCTATATAATCGTACAAAGGGTTTACTATTTTGGATATTGTTAGAAAAACTTAATTTTTTTTATATTTAAGAAGGAATTCAAGTAGTTTTGTTGAATATTGGTAAATAAGTTCCTATGGAAAAAGGTGGTGACAAATAATGGAAGTAACTGACGTGAGACTACGACGCGTTAATACTGAAGGAAGAATGCGAGCAATTGCTTCTATTACGTTGGATGGTGAATTTGTTGTTCACGACATTCGAGTAATTGATGGCAACAATGGTTTGTTTGTGGCGATGCCGAGCAAACGTACTCCAGATGGAGAATTTCGTGATATTGCCCATCCAATTAACTCTGGCACACGTGGAAAGATTCAAGACGCTGTGTTAGAAGAGTATCATCGAGCGGGACAAGTTGAAGAAGAAGTGGAGTATGAAGAAGCTGGAGCTTCCTAATGCTTTGCAAGAAACATCAGGAGTCTAATCACAGATTAGGCTTCTTTTTTATGATAAACACTCTTATAGGGAATTTATTACATATATGTGGTGGATATAGGAGGGTGGCTGCGCTGATCCCTCTAAAAGTCCTGCATAATAAGCTGTGAAGCCGTTCTCATAATCTTTTCTTTGTTGAAAATAGTACGGTTTTAAGATATATTCGTAATGGATAAAAAGGATGGAGGTTTCTTCATGAATAATCGCTACGCTATTGTATTGGCAGCCGGACAAGGGACACGTATGAAATCGTCTCTAACGAAAGTATTGCATCCTGTATGCGGTAAGCCTATGGTGCAACATGTAATTGATCAATTATCGTCTCTTCAACTAGATGAAATTATAACAGTAGTTGGGCGTAGTGCTGATGAGGTTCGAAACCAAATCGGTACGAAAAGCCAATTTGTTGTTCAAGAGGAGCAGCTTGGAACAGGACATGCTGTTCAACAAGCTGAACCTATCCTTGGAGCCAATAAAGGTACAACACTTGTTGTAGCGGCCGATACCCCTCTACTCACGGCTGAAACACTTGAGTCTGTGTTCCAATACCATGAACAAGAGCAAGCTAAGGTAACCGTTCTAACAGCTCATGCAGAAGACCCGACTGGTTACGGACGAGTAATCCGTAATGAGCAGGGTGATGTTTCTCGTATTGTCGAACATAAAGATGCTTCTGTAGAAGAACAAGAGGTTCAAGAGATTAACACAGCTATCTATTGTTTTGATAACGAAGCCCTATTTGAATCGCTGCAAAACGTTTCGAATGATAATGCTCAGGGAGAATACTATTTACCTGATGTTATTGAAATCTTAAAAAACAAAGATGAGAAGATCGCGGCCTATCAATCAAAGAACTTTAATGAAACACTAGGTGTAAATGATCGAGTTGCTTTATCTCGTGCTGAGAAAGCTATGCAACGTCGTATTAACGAGAGCCACATGAAGAATGGTGTAACTCTAATAGATCCTGATCACACGTATATTGGACTAGATGTTAAAATTGAACAAGATGCTATTCTTTATCCTGGTAGTGTCCTTAAAGGAAGTACTTATATTGCTACAGGAGCAGAGATTGGCCCTCATACTGAAATTATTAATTGTACAGTTGGACAAGATACAATTATTAAGCAAAGTGTGGCTCATGAAAGTCAAATTGGCAATCGTGTAACCATTGGTCCTTACGCTCATATTCGTCCAGCATCAACTCTTTCTGATGACGTTAAAGTTGGAAACTTTGTAGAGTTAAAGAAAGTTTCCTTTGGTGAAGGTAGTAAAGCCTCGCACCTTAGCTACATTGGTGATGCAGAGGTTGGCAGTGGAGTGAATATTGGTTGCGGAACAATTACAGTAAATTATGATGGTCAGAATAAACATTTAACGACCATTCAAGATGATGCGTTTATTGGTTGTAATTCTAATTTGGTAGCACCTGTTACTGTAGGTCACGGTGCTTATGTAGCAGCAGGTTCCACAATCACAGATGATGTACCGGACCGTGCTTTATCCATTGCTCGCTCTCGTCAGACGAACAAGGATGGCTACGCAGATAAAATAAATGAATCGAAAAAAGATTAATGGAGGTTTTTTAGCGATGGCTACTTCTCAATATAAAGATCCAGCTTTAAAGGTTTTTTCTCTTAATTCAAATCCAACTCTTGCTCAAGAAATTGCAGAAAATATTGGAACAGAATTAGGAAAGTGTACGGTAACAAGTTTTAGTGATGGAGAAGTACAAATTAATATTGAAGAAAGTGTACGTGGGTGCGATGTATACGTAATTCAATCAACTTCAGAGCCAGTAAACCAACATATTATGGAGTTACTTATTATGATTGATGCATTGAAACGTGCTTCTGCTCGTTCAATCAACATCGTAATGCCATACTATGGTTATGCACGTCAGGACCGTAAAGCGCGCTCTCGTGAGCCGATTACATCCAAGCTAGTCGCGAACCTTCTTCAAACTGCTGGAGCAAGCCGAGTAATTATGCTAGACTTACACGCTCCTCAGATCCAAGGTTTCTTCGATGTTCCAATTGATCATCTAGTTGGTGTGCCACTTCTTTCTGACTACTTCGAAGAGAAGAATTTCGAGGATGTTGTCATTGTTTCTCCTGACCATGGTGGTGTGACACGTGCGCGTAAGATGGCAGACCGCTTGAAAGCTCCAATTGCGATTATTGATAAGCGTCGTCCTCGTCCAAACGTTTCTGAAGTCATGAACATTGTTGGTAACATTGAAGGAAAAACAGCGATCTTAATTGATGATATTATTGATACAGCAGGCACGATTACGCTAGCTGCTAATGCTCTTATCGAAAATGGAGCAAAAGAAGTTTATGCTTGTTGTACACACCCTGTCCTTTCTGGACCGGCTATTGAGCGAATCGACAATTCTAAAATTAAAGAGCTTGTTGTTACGAATACAATCCCTCTTAAAGATGAAAAACGTATCGATAAGATTACCGAACTTTCTGTTGGTGAACTAATTAGTGAAGCAATCACTCGCGTTCACGAGCGTAAATCAATCAGTGTATTATTTGATTAATTTACCTTTTTTCTAAAAATAAGGTTTATGCCCACCTGAAAAGGGAATTATAAATCATTAGAAGCTTTATAATTCTTTGGAGGGTGATAAACGTGGCAGTAACAGTTAAAGCGAATACGAGAAATGATTTCAAACGTTCGACTAAAAATGAGCTTCGTAAGTCCGGACTGGTTCCAGCAGTTGTTTATGGAAAAGACAAAGAGCCAATTGCGGTATCGGTGAACAGCTTAGAATTATTAATGACAGTACGTGATGAAGGGAAAAACGCTATTATTTCTCTTGATATAGAAGGTAAAAAACCAGTAGACGTAATGTTACATGATTATCAAATTGAGCCGATTCGTAACGAGCTATATCATGCTGATTTCTATATGGTTGATATGAGTCAAGAAATTGATGTAGAGGTAGCGATTCATTTAGAAGGAGATGCACAGGGCGTGAAAGACGGTGGGATTCTATCTCAACCACTTCATGAACTTGCAATTCGCGCTAAGCCGAATAATATTCCTGAAGAAATTACCCTAGACGTATCAAACCTAGAAGTAGGTGACAGTCTTCTTGTAAGTGATGTGAAAGCTGGTAAAAACTATGAAATCACACAAGATGAGACCACAACAATTGTTACCATCTTGCCTCCACAAACTGAGGAGATCGTCGAGCCAGGCGAAACTCAAGATGGAGATGTTGAACCAGAAGTCATTAATCAAAAAGATGATGACGAAGCGGAAGAGAGCGAAGAAGCCTAACATTCTTCGGTTGGATATGAGACGTAACCCAAAAGGTTACGTCTCTTTTTACACGTAAAGAAGGATTATATGAGAGAATTGAAGAAGTAAAAGAGCAACGCTTTAGACTCTTCTTTTTCGATTATAATAAGATGTGAATAGAACGAATCAAGATGTATCAAAGAAGAGAGTGATTAGATGAAGTGTATTATTGGACTTGGAAATCCAGGACCTAAATTTGAAGAAACGCGACATAACATTGGTTTTATGGTCATTGATGAATTGTTAAGACGACATAATTGGAAATTAGATAAAGAAAAGTACAAAGGACAGCATACAGTCGAACGACTTGGTGGGGAGAAGGTTATGCTCTTAAAACCCCTTACTTACATGAATCTGTCCGGAGAATCCATTCGTCCTTTAATGGAATACTATGATCTGAACCCGGAAGATATAGTTGTCATCTATGATGATCTAGATTTACCTCCTGGTAAGGTTCGTTTACGTCAAAAAGGTGGTCACGGTGGCCATAACGGCATTCGTTCTACCATTGATCAATTAGATACAAAAGAGTTCCCGCGCATAAGAATTGGGGTTGGGCGTCCTAGTGGGCCTATGCCAGTCCCTGATTATGTTTTGGGGAAATTCCAAGGGGAAGATTTAGCCGCTGCTAAAGAGAGTATTCAAAAAGCTGCTGATGCGTGTGAAGCTTGGATGGAGAAGGGTTTTCTAGAGGTTATGAATGAGTTTAATAAATAATCTTTAGCA
This sequence comes from Pontibacillus salipaludis, assembly GCF_014642405.1. Classification (GTDB taxonomy): domain Bacteria; phylum Bacillota; class Bacilli; order Bacillales; family BH030062; genus Pontibacillus; species Pontibacillus salipaludis. The sequence continues at coordinate 28,387 of NZ_BMIN01000026.1, read as the reverse complement.
ACAGAGCTTCTGTGAATTCGTATATCGCCTTTATATTTCGGACAAACTAGTGGCAAACAGCTAGTTTTAGGAGGATATAAATGGCCGTTAAATACCAATGTCGTCATTGTAAGAAGGAAATGGGAGAGCTGTCACAAGATGTGCTTGATTCCGTTGAACTTGGGCTTACTTCTTTAAATGAGGAGGAGCTTTTAGATATGGTGAGCTATCACGAGAACGGTGATGTGATGGTGCGCACTATATGTGAAGATTGCCAAGAATCATTAGAAGAAAATCCTCACTATCATGAACTTGATTTCTTTATTCATTAAGTTTACATGTTCGCTTTGGTAAATGAGCCAAAGCATTTTTGTATGGAGTGTGAGGATTAAGGGGGGGGAACAGATTGCAAGGACTTAAGCAATTTCTAACACAACAAGATGATATCCACTCCATTCTATCGGGGTTTTCATCAGGTATGAAAGAACAGTTTGTTTCAGGGCTGTCAGGTTCTTCAAGAGGAGTGTTAATTTCACTCCTTGAAGAATCAGCTAAGCGCCCTGTTTTAGTTGTTACTCATCAGCTCATGCAAGCTCAACAGTTATACGAAGATTTACTAGGCTTAACAGATGCTGATCAAGTTCACTTATATCCAGTGAATGAGTTGATTGCCTCAGAGATCGCAGTAGCTAGTCCTGAGCTGAGAAGTGAACGAATTGAGGCGTTAAATCATTGGTCTCAAAGTAAGTCAGGAATTCTAATTGCCCCTGTTGCGGCACTTAAACGAATTTTGCCTCCAACTTCTTATTGGGAAAACTATCAACTCCCGTTTAAAGTAGGCGGCGTCATTGAGATAGAAACGTACATGAAGCAATTAATCGACATGGGCTATGAGCGTGCTGATATGGTATCTGCTCCAGGAGAGTTTAGCATGCGTGGTGGCATTATGGACATTTATCCGTTAACCCAACCGAACCCATTGCGGATCGAACTTTTCGATGATGAAGTAGATTCCATTCGGTATTTCGATTCTGAGAGTCAACGCTCATTAGAAAAGGTGAACAATGTAACAATTGGTCCAGCTAGTGAGCTTTTGTTAACAGATGAAGATTTGGCAAGAGCTGCTCAAAATCTCGAGGGAGCTTTTGCAGATACCCTAAAGAATCTTAAATCTCCTGAGCTTAAGGAAACACTATCTGAGAATATTGAAAGAGATATCGAAAGACTGAAGCAACGTGAGCGTTTTCAGGAAATGTATAAGTATATTTCTCTCTACTATGAGGAGTCTGCTAGTTTACTAGATTATTTACCAGATAACGGGTTAATGATCTTTGATGAAATGAGCAGAATCCAAGAAACCGCTACACGTTTAGATGAAGAAGAGGCTGAATGGTATAGCAGTCTGTTGGAATCAGGGCAAATGGTTAGAGATTTATCGATCTCTTACAATTGGTCTGATGTTTGGCATTCTATTCATCATCCTCGTCTTTATATGTCTGTATTCTTACGTCATATACCTAATACTCAACCGGAAAATATCGTGAACATTTCTTGTAGAGCTATGCAACAATTTCATGGACAAATGAATTTATTGCAAACGGAGATGGACCGATGGCAAAAAGGGGATTATTCTGTTTTAGTAGTGGCGCCAAATGAAACCCGGGCTGAGAAAATTCAAGCAGTATTAGAAGACTATGATATGGAAGCCGTTGTTTCTGAGAAAGAACCTTCTTTACCCTTAACACATGCAACCATTGTAGTGGGGCACTTAACTACAGGATTTGAGCTACCAATGCATAAGGTAGCCGTATTGACAGAAAACGAACTATTTAAGAAGCGTTCTACACGCCCTAAGAGAAAGAAAAAGATTTCAAATGCTGAACGTATTAAAAGTTATCAAGACTTAAAAGTAGGTGACTATGTTGTTCATGCTCACCACGGTATAGGAAAGTATTTAGGAATTGAGACGCTTGAGCTAAATGGGCTACATAAAGACTATATGCTCGTGAAGTACTCAGGGGATGACAAACTATACGTTCCTATTGACCAAATCGACCTGGTCCAGAAATACGTAGGTTCTGAAAGTAAAGAACCTAAACTTTACAAACTAGGTGGAAGTGAATGGAAAAAGGTAAAAAGTCGTGTTCAATCTTCTGTTGAAGATATCGCAGATGACTTAATAAAGCTGTATGCAGAACGAGAAGCGACTAAAGGGTATGCTTTTGGAGAAGACACAGAGATGCAGCGAGAGTTTGAAGCGGCATTCCCGTATCAGGAAACGGAAGACCAAATTCGCTGTATTGAAGAAATCAAAACCGACATGGAAAAAGTACGCCCTATGGACCGACTTCTATGTGGAGACGTTGGGTACGGGAAAACAGAAGTTGCTATTCGTGCAGCTTTCAAAGCGATCGCAGATGGTAAGCAAGTCGTTATACTAGTTCCGACAACAATACTAGCTCAGCAGCACTATGAAACAATTCGTGAACGATTTCAGGATTTCCCGATTGAAATTGGTCTGTTAAGTCGATTCCGGACACGTAAGCAGCAAAAAGAAACGACAGAAGGCTTAGAAAATGGCACTGTTGATCTTGTGGTCGGAACGCACCGTATTTTATCTAAAGATATTAAAGTGAAAGAGTTAGGGTTATTGATTGTCGATGAAGAACAGCGCTTCGGAGTGAAGCATAAAGAGAAAATTAAGCAAATGAAGACAAATGTCGATGTCTTAACACTTACAGCCACTCCGATTCCAAGAACGCTCCATATGTCGATGTTAGGTGTGCGTGACTTATCCGTTATCGAAACCCCTCCTGAAAACCGTTTCCCGATCCAAACGTATGTGCTTGAATACAATCATGTATTTATACGGGAAGCTATTGAACGGGAGTTAGCGCGCGGGGGACAAGTCTTTTTCTTGTACAACCGTGTAGAAAACATTGAGCGGATGGCAGAAGAAATTTCAGCGCTAGTTGATGAAGCACGTGTGACGTATGCTCATGGTCAAATGAATGAATCAGAGCTTGAAAATGTAATGTTCAGTTTCCTTGAAGGTGAATCAGATGTGCTCGTATCTACCACCATTATTGAAACTGGAGTAGACATCCCGAATACAAACACGTTAATTGTGTATGATGCAGACCGGATGGGACTCAGTCAGCTTTATCAATTGAGAGGTCGTGTGGGTCGTTCGAATCGTGTGGCCTACGCTTATTTTACTTATCAAAAAGATAAAGTTTTATCAGAAGTGGCAGAGAAACGACTGCAAGCCATTAAGGAATTCACAGAGCTTGGTTCAGGCTTTAAGATTGCAATGCGTGACTTATCCATACGTGGAGCAGGTAACCTACTAGGTTCACAGCAACACGGATTTATTGATTCAGTCGGATTCGATATGTACTCTCAAATGCTAAATGATGCGATAGAAGCAAAACAGCAAGGGAAAGAAGTAGAGGAAACGAAACCATTCGAACCTGAGCTTACTCTTAATTTAGATGCATATATCCCGGATTCTTACATCTCAGACGAGAAACAGAAGATTGATATGTACAAACGATTCCAATCCATTGAATCTCAAGAGGATCTCCATGATCTGCGTGAAGAGATGATTGATCGTTTTAGTGACTACCCTGAACAAGTCGAGAATTTATATCAAGTAGCTGTATTGAAGCTTGCAGCTAAAAAAGAGCGTGTAGAGTCGGTTAGCGAGAAGAAGCAAAAGATTGAATTGCTTATGGAAGCTGAAGCGAGTCAGCGTATTGATGGTGCTAAATTATTTGAGCTGGCCAATCAATATGGCCGTATGATCCAACTTGGTACAGAAGGTCAGCAGTTGAAAGTGACCTTTAAATGGGATCGTAATACGGCGCATCAACGCTATAAGACAATAGAAGAATTTCTCCAACAATTACCAGAAGCTAAACATTCAGCTTGATGTAAATGTAACGCAATATACCTATTTTTACTGTATAAATTGAGCCTCACTTTGAAGATTTTGATGTTTTCTACTACAAATATGAAGGAAAAATGTATAGTTCTGACTTTGAGAAAAATACTATACCCATCAAATGGTGATTTTTGTTCTTTACAGGAAGCGATAACACATCACCAAGAGAATAATCATCAGATGAAAGTGAGGCTTCATGGAATGAAAGCAACTGGTATCGTAAGACGTATTGATGATTTAGGTCGGGTTGTAATCCCGAAAGAAATTCGTAGAACCCTACGTATTAGAGAAGGGGATCCTTTAGAAATCTTTGTAGATCGTGAGGGTGAAGTTATTTTAAAGAAGTATTCACCCATTAGCGAACTCGGTGATTTTGCAAAGGAATATGCTGATGCACTATTTGACTCACTTGGTCATCCTGTCCTTATTTGTGATCGTGACGAATTTATTGCTGTTTCAGGTGGCTCGAGAAAAGAGTATCTGAATAAAAGCATAGGGCAAAAAGTTGAACAAGCCATTCAAGATCGCGTCGTCTTAACAGAATCAAATGAAACAACCATTGAAATTGCGGATGGTATTGATGAGACAATCTCCTCGTACGTAATAGGTCCTATTATTTCTGGCGGAGATCCAATTGGATGCGTAATGATTCTTTCGAAAGAAGGAGAAGCGTTAACCAATGTTGAACAGAAAGCGGTTGAAACAGCCGCAAGTTTTCTGGCAAAACAAATGGAATAGAATGAAAGCGAGGAGCCTCATTTGCGTAGGCTCCTTTTTTCATACATACTTATATCATGAGAATGGAAAGGTTTAGAAAGGATACATTCATGGCAGTACATAATAAGCAACAAAGATTGATGAGAGGGGCACTTTTATTAACCTTAGCTGGTTTATTTGGAAAGGTATTAAGTGCTGGTTATCGTATCCCACTTCAAAATATAGCGGGGGATATAGGGTTTTATATTTACCAACAAGTTTATCCGATATTAGGGATGGCTTGGATGATATCAATATACGGGTTTCCGGTGGCAATCTCGTCTCTTGTAGCAAGAGCCAGGGCTCGAGGGGAGTCACTTTCGGTTCGGGGCTTCTATGCGCCGGTTTTTATCGTTATGGTAGGGATTAGCGTTGTGCTATTTTCTGTTTTTTACTTTGGTTCCTCTGCTATTGCATCATTTATGGGGGATCCAAGGTTGCGTATGCCTCTGCGTGTGACAGCTACCGTATTTTTACTCCTTCCGTTTACTTCAATAGGAAGAGGTGTCTTTCAAGGGATAGACGAAATGACGCCGACAGCTGTGTCCCAAATGGTAGAACAGGTGGTAAGAGTTCTTGTCATTATTTCAGCTACTTTGTTCTTCGTAGGCAATGGTTATAGCTACTATTACGTAGGATCTGGCGCAGCTTTTGGTTCCATTTTAGGAGGACTTGCGGCATGTCTGGTATTATCTTTATATATTACAAAGCATAGATCCTTACTCCTCAATCCTTCTGCTTCTTTTATTCCAATTCGCGAAATTTTAAAGATGATGGTTCTATCAGGCTTGTTTCTCTGTGTGAATTATATGCTGTTGTTGCTGATGCAATTTGCGGATGCATTCACCATGGTTTCCTCCTTGAAGGATTATGGGCTTCTATTAGAGGAAGCACAAGAAATGAAGGGAGTCTTTGATCGGGGATATCCGCTTTTGCAATTAGGAACCGTTCTTGCATCCTCACTAGCTCTTGCTATAGTTCCTTCTGTCACTAAGAAGCGCTTGGAGAACAAAACAACGGAGGTCAAAGAGAATGCCGGACAGGCGATGAAGCTTTCTTTTCTGATTTCTATTGCAGCTTCAGTCGGTTTGTTTTTAGTGCTACCTGAAGTGAACATTTTGCTCTTTAAAAGCAGTGAAGGAGTTATTGCTCTAAGGGTATTGTCGATTGTCATTGTTTTCGCATCGATGACTTTAACACTATCTTCATTATTGCAAGGGTTTGGGATTGTTTTCTTGCCAGCTTTTGCTGTGGCAATTGGGATGATTGTGAAAGTCATGTTAAACATGATACTTATCCCGGAAATGGGCCTTGCAGGGAGCGGTCTTGCAACGTTAATTAGTATTTGCGTCGTTTTTTTGAGTAATATACTTGTCTTTAAAAAACGAATTCCTTTCTCTTTAAGAGCGTACATACCTTGGAGGGCTACCTTCTTCTCGTTAGGGGTAATGACGGCGACTATATTCGTTACAGGAGGAGCGTATAGGCAATTCATAGAGATGCAACAAAGACAAGATTATGTAGGATATTGCATCCTTACAATTGGGTTAGGTGCTGTAAGTTATGGTGTGAGTTTGCTTAAAACAGGCGCTTTTACTGACAAAGAATTAGATTACTTTCCGAAATCAACTAAATTAAAACGACTCACTAAAAGGAGGTCATGACGATGACAAATCATATTAAAATTATGGGTCTTGGTGCAGGCGACCTTGAACAGTTGCCATTAGGTGTATACAGAACACTTGTAAAAGGTGAGGGAGCCCGATATGCGCGCACCCTTGATCATCCGGTCATTAAGGCATTAGAAAGTGAAGGGGTTACGTTCAAATCGTTCGATCGTGTGTATGAAGAACAGGAGCAGTTTGGTGATGTATATGAAACGATCGTGGAACAGCTAATTCGTGAAGCGGAAAGTCGCGATCTTATATATGTGGTCCCAGGTCACCCTATGCTTGCTGAGAAAACCGTACAGCTATTATTAATAGCTGAAAGAAAAGAACGTGTTTCAGTGTCAATTGAGGGTGGACAAAGCTACTTAGATGACTTATTTACAAGTTTACAAATTGACCCTATTGAAGGGTTTCAGTTTATCGATGCTACAGGATTCAGAAGAAGCATGGTAGAACATCGCCAGCACACCGTCTTTTGTCAGGTGTATGATGAAATGATTGCCTCAGAGGTGAAGGTGTCACTGCTCGAAGATTTACCTCCTGAGTTTCCTGTTTATATTGTAGATGCTGTAGGAAGTAAACAAGAACGAATAGAACAAGTACCTCTATGTGAACTTGATCATGAAGTAGAACTGAGCAATTTAACAAGTGTGTATGTTCCCCCTGTTTCAGAAGAACAGCTCGCTCATCAGTTTTTCCGGGTTCGCGACGTAATCGCAGCTCTTCGCGCACCAGATGGGTGTCCTTGGGATCGTAAGCAAACACATGAAAGCTTACGACCTTATTTACTAGAGGAATCCTATGAGCTTATACAAGCCATTGATGACCAAGATGATGAAGGGATCATAGAAGAACTAGGAGATGTGCTTTTACAGGTCCTCCTACACAGTCAAATTGGCGAAGATGAAGGATTTTTCACGATCGATGACGTAATTCTATCTTTAACGGATAAAATGATCCGTCGCCACCCACATGTTTTCTCAGATCGACAAGCAGATGATGTTGAACAGGTTATTAAGAATTGGGATGAGATCAAGAACGATGAAAAAGGTATGGAAAGACCCTCGGTGTTAGATGGAGTAGTAGAGGCATTACCTGGGCTTATGAGAGCTCAGGAATTACAGAAAAAGGCGAAGAAAGTAGGATTCGACTGGGATGATCCACAACCAATGTGGGAAAAGGTGAAAGAAGAAATGAATGAGTTTCAAGAAAGTTTACGGTCTGAGGCATTTTCTGATCAAGAATTAGAATATGGAGACATCTTATTTGCGTTTGTAAATCTTGCCCGTTACTATAAAATAAATCCAGAACTTGCGATACAAAGAACCAATGATAAATTTGAACGGCGCTTTAAAGAAATGGAAGCAGTGATTACTTCCGAGGGTCAAGTTATGCAAGATATGACGTTAGAACAGCTAGACTATTATTGGGTTCAAGCGAAGAACAGAGAGAAGGGAGAGCAATAACATGAGACTAGATAAATTTCTTAAGATATCCCGTTTGATTAAACGACGTACATTAGCGAAAGAAGTAGCTGATCAAGGTCGGATCCAACTAAACGGTAATACGGCGAAGGCTTCTACAGATGTGTCTGTAGGGGACGAGCTTTCGATCCGTTTTGGACAAAAGCAATTAACGCTAGAGGTCACATCTTTACGTGAAAATGTAAAGAAAGATGAAGCATCGTCTTTATATAAAATCATTAGTGAACAAGAAGTGTAGTCATGTAATTTGAAAATGAGAGCGAAAAAAGACGCTTTGACTCCTGTGGTGGAGTGAAGCGTCTTTTTTATGTAATGATATCGGTTATCTATTTCCTTTCGTAATCTTTTAATAGGGAGAGTGTTTAACAATGAGAACCTCTTCTCCGTAACCATTCTGTTCCGAACATTTTTTATAAGGGATTGTACATATTTGAAACCTCTCACTCATAGATTGGTATCGATAAGGGGAGGGGTGGATATATGGAGTATTATGAAAAAGATGTACAGGGGACGGGGACCAGAGGACAAGGTGATCATCATGTGAAGATGAATAATAGACGTAACTTAGAGATTACCGGGGTTAAAGAGGTAGATAGTTTCGATGCTGAGGAATTTTTATTACAAACAAATATGGGCTATTTAGTCGTCCGAGGGCAGAATCTTCAAATGAAGAATTTAGATGTAGAGCAAGGGATCGTATCGATTAAAGGAAAGGTGTATGAACTCTCCTATTTAGACGAACAGCAACAGGAGAAAGCTAAAGGATTCTTTAGCAAAATGTTTAAATGAGTTTAGATACGCAGTTTTTTACAATGGTCATTATGTTTAGTAGTGGCGTATACTTGGGTATGGTTATGGATACATTTAAAAGATTTGAGCCTTTATGGAAGTCTAATCTGATCATGAGGTATTCCTTCGAGATTTTGTTTTGGATTCTACAAGGGTTGGTTTTGTTTTATTTTCTATTTTTAGCGAATCAGGGAGAATTACGTCTGTATATTGTACTGGCTGTGGTGTGTGGTTATGCTGCATACCAAGCCTTGTTTAGGACAACCTATAAAAAAGTATTAGAGAGGTTAATTAAGATCATTTCAGGACTTATTCGCTTTTTTACACGGGTTGTAACGGTGTTTATTGTTCGTCCAATTCGTTTTATAGTGATTACAGTAACGAAGCTAATTCTCCTTTTATGGACAACCTTACTAGCCATTATTCTATTCCTATTGAAAATTTTGCTATACCCATTCCAGTTGATAGGGCGCATAACATGGAAGTTGATGCCGAAAAATGTGAAAAAATACTTACTAGACGTAGCAGGGTTTTATAGTAAAATGAAGAATATAATACTAAAATGGTGGGGGAATATCCAGCAAAAAAGGAGGTAGCTTATCATCGTGCAGGATCAACGTGATTCGGTTGCAAAGATAGATTCGGGATATGTAAAGCAGTACGATGCATACGTAGAGCGTCAACATAAAAAGAAGAAGCGGCTCATTCGCCGATTAGCTTTGTTTACAATCGCATCCCTTCTTTTATTGGGTGGATTACTGACTTACCATATTCAACAACGGAATCTTTATGCTGAGAAGCAAGCCAAATATGAAGAATTGCAAGAGGAAATGGATCTCTTAGAGAAGCAGGAAAAAGATTTTAAAGAAGAAATTAAGCTCTTAAATGATGAAGAATATGTCTTGCAGATCGCGAGAACCAATTATTTCTTCTCAAAAGAAGGCGAAATTATCTTTAAAATCCCTGATAATGGTCCCTCATATTGACACTCTTTTTAAGGCTTATATATAATATATAAGAATGATACTTTTTGAAATTCATAAGGAGGAGCAATTTTTTTATGTCAATTGAAGTAGGCAGCAAGTTGCAGGGCAAGGTAACAGGTATCACTAATTTCGGAGCATTCGTTGAACTACCTAATGGTTCAACTGGTTTGGTTCACATTAGTGAGGTTGCTGATAATTATGTAAAAGACATTAATGATCACTTAAGTGAAGGCGACCAAGTAGAAGTAAAAGTGATTAATGTGGAGAAAGACGGTAAGATCGGTTTGTCTATTAAGAAAGCTAAAGACAACTACAAAGGTGACCGTGAGCGTCGCAACAACAACAACCATAACAAAGGCGGCGGAAAAGGCAAAGGCAACGGCAACAAAGGTAACCAGCGCCCTGAGAATTTTGATTCGTTAATGAATCGTTTCCTTAAAGATAGTGATGAAAAGCTTGCATCTTTAAGAAAGCACACGGAATCAAAACGTGGAGGTCGAGGTGCTAAACGAGGCTAACTTGCTGTCTATGAGCAACCATTATGAATTGAACGTTCTTATATAAAGGAAGTGACCAGCTCATTAGAGCTGGTCACTTTTTATTGTCCATCCCACGCTCGTTCAAGAATAGGCCAGTAGTCTCGAAGGCGCGAAACTGAAGCATGTTATAGTGTGTGGGGCCGTTACGATTATTGAGTGGTAGGGGGTGTCTGGGGAACGACTCGCTTTCCGCGGGCGAGCTGTCGAGCCTCCTCGTTCGCATACGCTCTCTGTGGGGTCTCGTCGACCTCTTTCTCCCGCAGGAGTCTCCCCGTTCCCCAGACACCCCTTATCAGAAGTTGTATAACGTCCCCTCAGCTCTAGCATGAATGGGCTCTAACAATTTGCCCTCCCCTATTGGGCATGCTTCCGTTCACTCAATATATGGCAGAGGTGGTTCGGGAAATTGCGAGACTCCTGCGGCAGTAGAAGCCTAGGGGAGACCCCGCAGAGAGCATAGCGAACGAGGAGGCTTCCCAGCTCGCCGCGGAAAGCGAGTGATTTCCCGAACCACCTTATTCTCAATTTTAGCAAACGGAAGCATTCTCTCAGCTTTAAGTCCGGCTTATATGGAGAGAGAATGTTTATTTGGTTCCTAATGTAAAGTTTTGATACTATTAAGATACATAAAACGATGAGAGTGAGGTTTTATAGGTGGAAGACATAGTAGAAGACTATATATTCAACAAGCTGTTAGAAAAAGCTGTTGATCATACACGTGTCGGTGTTACCATTACAGACCCTGGACAGCCCGATAATCCTATTATTTATGCTAATAAAGGCTTTGAACACATAACTGGTTATCATAGAAGCGAGATCTTAGGGCGTAACTGCAGATTTCTTCAGGGAGAGAGGACGCAGGAAGAACAGGTTAATCAATTAAGACAAGCCATTTCTAATGAGGAGTCTGTTGCTGTTACTGTATTAAACTACAGGAAAAGCGGAGAAGCTTTTTGGAATGAGCTACATATAGACCCGATTTATGTAGAAGAGAAAGGTAGATACTACTTTATAGGGATTCAAAAAGACGTCTCTGATAAGAAAAAAGCAGAAGAAGACCTAACGACATCAATGAATGAGGTTATAGCGCTCTCTACGCCTATTGTCCCTCTTACAGATGATATATCCGTTTTACCCCTTATAGGGAATATGGATCGAGATCGAATTGCCTTAATTTCTAACCATATAGCTGAAAAGATGACGGCGTTAAAACATAAGAAGCTAATTGTAGAGCTGTCTGGACTCATTGATTTTGATGAAGAAGTTATTCGGGGGATTTACAGACTAAACGACTTGTTGCAACTACTCGGAACAGAACTTATTATTGCCGGAATTTCACCGGAGTTTGCTATGAGGTCAGCTCGTATGCAAGTTAACTTAGACTCCATCCAATCCTTTTCATCTGTGAAAGCTGCTCTTGAGAAAGTTCAACAACCATAAAAAAAGCTGCTTCTTAAAGAAGAAGCAGCTTTTTTCTGTCATCCTATTTCACATAAATGTAAAAAAATCCACACTGTTGTGTGGTAGGACAAGAATTCGGATGATGACCCGTACGGGATTCGAACCCGTGTTACCGCCGTGAAAGGGCGGTGTCTTAACCACTTGACCAACGGGCCGTTGGTTTATACAGTAAAAAAATATGGTAGCGGCGGAGGGGATCGAACCCCCGACCTCACGGGTATGAACCGTACGCTCTCGCCAGCTGAGCTACACCGCCATGTTTTTACTATGTAGTAAAGAGTGTTTACTTTGTTGTTTCGAAATGTTTATCCCGAAGTCACAAGCAATATATTACACGACCATTGTCGAAGTGTCAACGGATTTTATTAATGTCATTATTTTTTGAATATTTACCGCTTCATTTTGAAATAAGATAAGGGAATCCGACAGGGGAATGAGAAGGGTTGTGAGAAAGGATCAAACAATTTGCCGAAACAAGCCCGCCCGTATAGAAAGCCGTCGAAACTTTTATTTACTTCTTTCTGATGTTTTGACAAAAAAAGCTAGTCCTGTGTGATTAAATAAATCACTAAGGGGGAGTGTTTAAATGGAGATCTTAACCAAACGAGCAGTCAAGGAAATGAGTGGGATGGGATTAGCCACTTTAGAAAATTGGAAGCGGAGGATGGGGGAGCAGGCGAAAATCTTCATGATCGAGCGTGGCTGGCTTTTATGGATTGTTGGCTTCTTGTTAGGACGAGCAATTGTTCTTTCGTCAGTATCGCCTTTTGCCCTTTCTTTTCTCGCTTCTGTATGGCTAATGAGAAAAGATAAGTCGTTAAAAGTTATGACCGCTGTTCTTTGCGGATCGCTAACCTATCATTGGCAACACAGTCTATATGTATTTGCTGCTATGCTAAGTTTCTTTTTGCTAGCTTTCGTGCTTCAACGAATGAAGAAACAACAAGAGGTTTTACCATTTGTTGTATTTATGGCAAGTCTAGCTCCAAGGGTCGTGGCGTACACCCTTATTCAACCGGCTGAACCTTATGATTGGATGTTAGCAATCGTAGAAGCAAGCCTGAGTGCAATCTTAGTACTTATCTTTATGCAGAGCATTCCATTGTTATCACCGAAACGATATAAACAATCGTTAAAAAACGAAGAAATTGTTTGCATGATCATTTTATTAGCTTCCGTGCTCACCGGAACGATTGGTTGGCAAATATACAATATTTCACTTGAGCAGACGTTGTCTAGGTATCTGGTCCTTTGGTTAGCGTATATAGGAGGAGCGGCTATAGGTTCCACTGTTGGTGTGGTAACCGGTTTAATCTTAAGTCTTGCAAACGTAGCTAGTTTATATCAAATGAGTTTATTGGCTTTTTCAGGATTATTGGGGGGCTTGTTAAAAGACGGGAAAAAAATCGGAGTAGGGGTCGGCTTATTTGTTGGTACGATGCTTATCGGTATATATGGAGAAGGGTTAGGGTCCCTTGCCCCATCGATGCTTGAATCCTCTGTAGCTGTTCTCCTCTTTTTTGTAACACCTGAAAAATGGATTCGTAGTTTAGCCAGGTATATCCCTGGTACTAATGAACATTCGCAAGAACAGGAGCAATACTTACAGAAGATCCGTAACGTAACGGCCAATCGAGTGGAGCAATTCTCGAGTGTATTTCAGGCGCTTTCGAAGAGCTTTGCGCAAGTCCAGCACCATATGGATGAAGAACAAGAAAGCAAGGAAACCGATTATTTCCTGAGCAATGTTACCGAGAAAACGTGCCAATCATGTTTCAAGAAGGATAAATGCTGGGCACAGCAGTTTGACCAGACTTATGGTTATATGAAAGAGATGATGACAGAATTAGATGCAGGAACGTTCCATCACAAACGGAAACTTCAAGCAGATTTTGAGAAGCATTGTGTGAAGTCTAAAAAGGTCATAGAAACGATGAACCATGAATTATCATTCTTTCAAGCCAATCAGCGTTTGAAAAAACAAGTGTTAGAAAGTAGGAGGTTTGTTGCAGACCAGCTTAATGGCGTATCGGAAGTAATGGGAGATTTCGCGAAGGAAATATTAAAAGAACGGGAGAATCATGAGTTACAGGAAGAAGAAATTGTCCAAGCTTTAAAAGGGATGGGGTTCGAAATTGAACAGCTTGAGGTTTATAGCTTGGAGGCGGGCAATATTGATATCGATATGACTCTTTCCTTCTATGATTATAAAGGGGAAGGGGCGAAGATTATAGCTCCGGTGTTATCCGAAATTTTAAATGAAACCATTATGGTTAAGCATGAGGAGATCTCACCTTTCCCTAATGGGTATGGGTCATTTTCATTCGGATCAACAAAGAAATTCGTCATTGATACTGGGGTGGCTCACGCTGCTAAAGACGGTGGTTTAGTTTCTGGAGACAGTTATTCAACTATGGAGCTTGGAGCGGGTAAGTATGCTGTTGCAATTAGTGATGGGATGGGGAACGGAGAAAGAGCTCATGTAGAAAGTATGGAAACGTTGCGGCTTCTTCAGCAAATTTTACAATCTGGGATTGAGGAGAAGGTAGCGATTAAATCTATTAATTCGATCCTTTCTCTCCGAACAACTGATGAAATTTTTTCTACTCTAGATCTAGCGGTTATTGATCTTCAAGATGCTGCTGTAAAGTTTCTGAAGATCGGATCCACACCTAGTTTTATTAAGAGAGGAGATCAGTTGAGCAAAGTAGAAGCCAGTAATCTTCCTATGGGAATTATACAAGAATTCGATGTGGAGGTTGTCAGTGATCAACTGAAGCCAGGGGATTTACTCATTATGATGAGTGATGGGATTTTTGAAGGACCTAAGCACGTAGAGAATATTGATATGTGGTTAAAACGAAAAATTAGAGATATGGAAACCGAAGATCCTCAGGACGTAGCTGATCTGTTACTAGAGGAAGTGGTCAGAACCCGTTCGGGTGCTATTGAGGACGATATGACAGTCGTGGTTGCAAGAATAAATCATAATGTACCGCAATGGGCTAACATCCCTGTAATGGGGCGGGCACAATAAATGAAAAAGAGTACCTTTTGGAAAGAGGTACTCTTTTTTGGCTAGCTTCCCGAGACCCCTCGCTTTTGTAACGACTAGCTCAAGCACCAATCCCTTCGAGACTTAAGATAACCTGCTCATAGGGGGAATCCCTTCTGTGAGCAGGTTGTCTTAAGCTGATCGGGATACCATGGTGCTTTCGCTTTTGGAACTTACTAGTATAAAAGCAATGAATCTAGTCGAAGATGGTAGTAGTTTATGGAGGAGGAGATATCTCATGAATAAAGGAACATTGAAGCAAATTCTTTTGATAACTGATGGGTGTTCGAATCAAGGTGAAGATCCGGCTGCTGTGGCAACGTTGGCTTATCAGCAAGGGGTGACAGTGAATGTGATTGGAATTCTAGAAGATCAGCAATCTGAGCAACCAGAAGGGTTAGAAGAGGTCGAGGAAATAGCCATGAGCGGAGGAGGCGTAAGCCAAATTGTATATGCTAAGTCTTTGTCTCAGACCGTTCAGATGGTAACCAAACAAGCTATGACCCAGACTCTTCAAGGAGTTGTAAACCAAGAATTGCAACAAATCCTTGGGGCGAAACAAGAGATTGAAGATCTTCCTCCTGAAAAGCGCGGAGAAATCATGGAAGTTGTAGAGGATTTAGGTGAAACATGTGATTTAGAAGTATTGGTGTTGGTTGATACAAGTGCGAGTATGCACAATAAACTGCCGACCGTTCGAGATTCATTGTTTGATTTATCGCTTAGCCTAAACGCTCGGATGGGGAAGAATCGTTTCTCGATCTATACATTCCCTGGTAAACGTAAAGAGATGGATAAGATTATGGATTGGACGCCTAAGCTTGATTCGATCTCCTCTGTCTTTCCAAAACTGACGAGCGGAGGGATTACACCAACCGGCCCGGCCTTAAGAGAAGCCATGCAACAATTCACGAAGAAGAGAAGCCTGCGTAACTTAATAGGTCGTGAAGATACCGATGTGGAAGAGTCAGGGTATTAATTTATCCCCTGGAACTGTCATTAAAGGAAAATGGCATTACCGCTCGTATACCATTGTAAAGAAATTAGGTTCCGGGGCTATGGGTACTGTTTATTTAGCTACTGAGAATGGTCAATCGGTAGCCATTAAATTCGGACACAATAGTTCTTCCATTACGACTGAAGTAAATGTATTACGTACATTACAAAAGGTCCAGGACCATAAACTTGGACCTTCTTTGTTAGATGTGGATGACTGGGTTTTAAAAGATGGATCTCAAGTATCTTTCTATGCCATGGAATACCTTAAAGGTAAAGAACTAAATCGTTTTGTTCAGGAACATGGGTTTGAGTGGGTAGGCATTCTTGCGGTTCAACTATTAGAAGATTTAGAGCATCTCCATCAATTTGGGTGGGTGTTCGGGGATCTCAAAACTGATAATCTACTGGTCACGTTTCCCCCAGCGAGGATGCGCTGGTTAGATGTTGGCGGCACAACTCAAGTGGGAAGAGCTATTAAAGAATATACCGAGTTTTATGATCGAGGGTATTGGGGGATGGGGTCGAGGAAAGCTGATCCTCAATATGATCTATTCGCATTTGCCATGGTTATTTTACAAATTGAGTACCCTGGTCGTTTTGAAAGAGGCACACATCCTGAGAGAGCCTTGTTTATGAAATTAAAGCAGGCGAATAACATAGCTCCATACCAGGAGATCCTTGGGAAGGCGCTACGTTCGGAGTACAACTCTGCTGCAGAAATGAAAGATGCGTTAACATCTTTGTTATTAGCTTCCCCAACCCAAAGCAAACGAAATACAAGAGCTGGCAGAAAACAATCTCATTCTGTTCAACCATCCCGAAAGAAGCCAACTGCAACGGTTCCTTATTCAGGCGCTTCTACATCAGCACATAAGTGGGAGATCGTTGGAATCGTCATGACGGTTTGCTTATTTTATATGATGTATGTAGTGATGCAGTGGATTTAAAACAATGAATCTTACGTTTTGCAGTGGTTGAATTATAAATGGTAGGATAGAAATGGCATATAAAGAATAAATAGAACGGAGTTGGGGCAATTGTTTAGCCAAAAGGTCGATCAATTTGTCCAAAGGCATCAGCTTTTTTCACTGAATTCTACCGTATTAGTAGCTGTATCTGGAGGGCCTGATTCCATGGCTCTTCTGCATTATTTAAAAAGCAGAATGGATCGCTTTGGGTTTCATATTGTAGTTTTAACGATTGATCATTCTTTGAGAGGGGTAGACTCGAAGGAGGATGTTCATTATGTAACTTCAATCTGTAAGAAGTGGAATATCGAATGTGAGTCAGTTACGTTAGATGTGCCAGCATATAAGGAGCTATACGGGGTTGGAACACAAGAAGCGGCAAGGAAGCTGAGATATCAGTATTTTGAAGATCAAATGAAAAAGCATAATGCTTCGTACCTTGCCACGGGGCACCATGGCGACGATCAGGTAGAGACGGTCCTGATGGAAATGACCCGGGGAGCGGAGCCAAGTAGCATTCGCGGCATTCCTGTGTACCGACCGTTTAGCGTGGGTCAGATTGTTCGACCGCTTTTGTGTGTGACGAAAGAAGAAATTGAATCCTACTGTGAGAAGAACGGGATTAGTCCTCGTATAGATGAGTCGAATAAAACGACAGCTTATACAAGGAACTCATTCCGAGCGCACGTATTACCCGTGCTCAAGTCTCACAACCCGAAGGTTCATGAACATATGCAGTATTTTCAAGAATACCAGCGTGATGATGAGGCGTATTTGATGCAGGAAGCTAAAAAGATTTTTGACTCATCTCTTATTCATAAAAAAAATCAGGAGATCAAGTTTAATCGAAGTGGTTTTTTAAACGTTCCTTCACCTTTACAAAGGAGAACCTTTCACTTAATATTAAACTATCTGTATCAAGAACCCTCTTTTGATGTAACTTATCATCATTGGGAGCAATACATACGAATAGTTAGAGATGAGACCCCGCAAGCAATGATGCATTTGCCGAGAGGTCTGTCTGTTGTTCGTTCTTATGAGAATATCGCTTTTACATTTAAGAAGCAGGAAGCGGTCCCTTTTCATTATTTGCTAAACGTGCCAGGGGAATTGGTTTTGCCTGATGGAGCTTATATTTATGCCGACTATGACGACTATAATAGGGGTCAAGAAAGCCATCATTTTGCTTGTGATATAAGTAACGTAACCTTACCTCTCATCGTTCGGACGAGAAAGCCGGGCGATAAATTTATTCCTAAAGGAATGAAAGGGCGTAAAAAGGTGAAAGACTTATTTATTGATGAAAAGATCCCTAATGAACAACGCAGCAATTGGCCAATTGTTACAGATGCGAATGGTCAAATTCTGTGGGTCGTTTCATTAAAAGAAGCAAACATTCCAGTTAATCAACAACACCCGATCTGGTTACATCTTACTTATGAGAATCACAAGAACTTCTAGGAGGATGGAAAATGCATAATGATATCGAAAAAGTCTTAATTTCCGAGGAGGAACTACAATCAAAAGTTAAAGAACTCGCAGCACAACTGTCTGAAGATTATGAAGGCAAGTTCCCTCTAGCAATTGGTGTTCTAAAAGGTGCCATGCCATTTATGTCTGACCTATTAAAGCGTATGGACACATACTTGGAAATGGACTTTATGGATGTATCTAGTTATAACGGTACAATGCAGTCATCAGGTGAAGTGAAAATTGTTAAAGATTTAGACACACAGGTAGAAGGAAGGGACCTTCTCATTATCGAAGATATTATCGATAGTGGCTTGACTTTAAGCTACCTTGTTGATTTGTTTAAATACCGTAAAGCTAAGTCCATCAAGATTGTGACCCTTCTTGATAAACCATCAGGGCGTAAAGGTGACGTTAAAGCGGATCTTGCAGGATTTGAGGTACCTGATGAATTTGTAGTAGGTTATGGGTTAGACTACCAAGAGAGGTATCGTAACCTGCCATACATTGGTGTCTTAAAACCAGCCGTTTACGGTGGGGACCAGTAAGAATAAACCCTTGTTTTATTCATATAATGCACCAAACTGGGTTGTTCCTTTAGTAAAGGATGACAATCTGTTGACAACGTTTACTCTGTAAGGGTAATTAGTTGTGTAAGTTCTTTCACATATGGTACTATTTACTATAGTTTTCTCGCCTGGGAGGAGGTAGGCAATGAACCGAATATTTCGTAATACCATCTTCTATGCGCTAATCTTTTTAGTGGTAATAGGAGTTGTTGGTCTATTCAGAGGAGATACTTCTCAAGATGAACAATTAAAATACAGTCAATTTGTTCAGCAGCTTAACGATGGTCAAATAGAGACCATGAACATTCAATATACGAACCATGCTTACAAGGTAACTGGTGACTTGGTTTCGTCTGGCGAAGAGGAAAAGCAAAGCTATACAGCTACAATCCCGGATAACGAACAAATCGTTAACCGAGTCACAGATGCTGCACAGCAACAAGGAATTGAAACAGTTGATTTTGAGAAAGCGGAAGAGCCTAGTGGATGGGTGACATTCTTCACTTCCATTATTCCGTTTGTAATTATCTTCATTTTATTCTTCTTCTTACTGAACCAAGCTCAAGGTGGCGGAAGCAAAGTAATGAACTTTGGTAAAAGTAAGGCTAAATTATTTAATGAAGAGAAGAAGAAAGTACGTTTTAAAGATGTAGCCGGAGCAGATGAGGAGAAACAAGAACTTGTTGAAGTTGTTGATTTCCTAAAAGACCCTCGTAAATTTGCCTCCATTGGTGCACGTATTCCAAAAGGTGTTCTACTAGTGGGACCACCAGGAACAGGTAAAACGTTACTAGCACGCGCTGTAGCCGGAGAAGCGGGCGTACCGTTCTTCTCAATCAGTGGTTCAGACTTCGTAGAAATGTTCGTTGGTGTTGGTGCTTCTCGTGTACGTGATCTTTTCGAAAACGCGAAGAAGAACGCACCATGTATTATCTTTATCGATGAAATTGATGCTGTTGGTCGTCAACGTGGAGCAGGCTTAGGCGGAGGTCACGATGAACGTGAACAAACGCTTAACCAATTACTCGTTGAAATGGATGGTTTCGGAGCAAATGAAGGAATCATTATCATATCTGCGACCAACCGACCTGATATTCTTGACCCAGCCTTACTCCGTCCAGGACGTTTCGACCGTCAAATTACCGTAAACCGTCCGGACTTAAAAGGACGCGAAGAAGTGCTACAAGTACATGCTCGTAATAAGCCGCTTGATGAGGAATCAATTGATCTTCATACAATCGCCATGCGTACTCCAGGATTTTCTGGGGCGGATCTTGAGAACTTGTTAAACGAAGCTGCGTTAGTAGCTGCTCGTGCCGACAAAGAAAAGATCGATATGGTATCAGTAGACGAAGCAATTGATCGTGTCATTGCGGGTCCTGCTAAGAAGAGCCGTGTGGTCTCTCAAAAAGAACGTAATATTGTTGCTCACCACGAGAGTGGACACACCATTATTGGTATGGTGTTAGATGAGGCTGATATGGTACACAAAGTAACGATTGTGCCTCGTGGTCAAGCTGGTGGTTATGCAGTTATGCTTCCTAAGGAAGATCGCTTCATGATGACTCAACCTGAGCTTCTAGATAAGATCGCAGGTCTACTCGGCGGACGTGTCGCAGAGGAAATCATGTTTGGCGAAGTAAGTACTGGTGCCTCTAACGACTTCCAACGTGCGACAAGTATTGCGCGCAAAATGGTTACTGAATACGGTATGAGCTCTAAGCTTGGACCGCTTCAATTCGGAGGAGGCGGCGGAGGACAAGTGTTCTTAGGCCGCGACATCCAGAATGAGCAGAATTACAGTGACAAGATTGCGTATGAAATTGATCAAGAAGTTCAACGTATTATTAAAGAACAGTATGACCGTGCTAAAGGCATCCTGACAGAACACAAGGAGCAGCTTGATGTAATTGCTAAGACGCTTCTTGAGGTTGAAACGTTAGATGCAGCACAAATCCGTTCTCTATTTGATAAAGGCGTTTTACCAGAAGGTTATGATGATCCAACTTATTCTTCTAAATCGGAGTCTGGAGAAGACGTAAAAGTCAACATTCAGTCTAAAGAAGAGGAAGAGCCTAAAGCGGATCTTAATAAGAAACAACCAACTGACTTAAGTAAATCTGAACCATCTGAAACGGATGAGGAAGAAAACGATAAGAAAAACGACTAATCACTCATAAGCTGCTTCAGCCTACCATGGCTGAAGCAGCTTTTGTGTGTGGTGAAGTAATTGAGTGGCAGAATCGCTATAAGTGACTAAGTTCTTTCCCTTCGTTTACAATAGTAGTGAGTACGTTTGTTGAAATGAATGATCAATATCGTTTATTTTAAATAAATAATGATAAACCATTTATAGAATAACTCGTACATATCTGTTTAGGGTATGTGGATTTACTGCATGAAGCAGGATAACGAAAATGAAAAGGAGAATGAAATAATATGAGCGATTATTTAATCCGAGCAACCGCCTATAATGGTATGGTTCGTGCATATGGAATACAATCAACGGAAACAGTAGGGGAAGCGGTACGTCGTCAAGATACGTATGCAACAGCTTCAGCTGCACTTGGACGCACCTTAACCATCTCAGCGATGATGGGTTCTATGATGAAAGGTGACGATAAGCTTACGATTAAAGTAGAAGGTGGAGGACCGATCGGCGCAATCATTGCAGATGCTACAGCTCATGGTGATGTACGCGGGTATGTATCCAACCCTCACGTAGATTTTGATTTAAATAATAACGGAAAGCTAGATGTTCGGAGTGCGGTAGGTACAACAGGAACACTAAGTGTTGTAAAGGATTTAGGACTAAAAAATAACTTTACAGGGGAAGTACCGATTGTATCTGGGGAGATTGGGGAAGACTTTACTTATTACTTCGCTAATTCTGAACAGGTTCCATCAGCAGTAGGTGCGGGTGTGTTAGTAAACCCGGATCAAACCATCAAAGCTTCTGGCGGTTTCATTATTCAGATCATGCCAGGTGCTGATGATGAGACCATTTCAAAGATTGAGCAACAGATCAATGAACTGCCTCAGGTTTCGCGTTTAATCGATGAAGGCCATACACCCGAAGAGATGCTAGAAAAACTTCTAGATGGTGGCGAGATGAAGATATTAAGTAAATCGCCAGTTCAATTTAAATGTCAATGTTCACGCGAACGCTTAGAGCAGGCTCTTCAAGGACTAGGTAATGATGAACTTCAAGCTATGATCGAAGAAGATCATGGAGCAGAAGCGCATTGTCATTTCTGTAATGAAGCTTATCATTTCACGGAGGATCAACTCCGCGCACTTATAACTCAATAAGGTAGACAACTAGGGAAAGGTGGTTGGGATGACGAGAAAGCTTTTGTGGGGAATTATTGTAGTTCTATTTATCACAAATTTAACATCCCTGTTGGTTTGGGTGAGTACGAAAGAACAAAGCTTAACAAGCTCCACGAATAAGCTGACTCCGGTTGTAGAGGCAACAGAAGAACCGGTAGCTCTTGTTGGGGAAGAAAAGGTTCATCATGGAGAGTGGATGGCTACTCTTCAAGAGCAACATGGCAAAGACATATTGATGAATATGATCGACAAACAAGTGGTTTTTAATCTTGCCAATGAATATGAGATAGAGATTTCGAGCAAGCTCATCCAACGTGAGCTTGCGCTAATGGAGACGATGCTTCCTGTAATGGAAGAGAAAGAAATAGAAGAAAAGCGAAAACAGTGGGAAGATGATGTTCGCTATCGCTATTATTTAGAAGATCTCTTAACAAAAGACATTGGGATTAGCGAAAAAGAAATCAAAACGTTTTATGAAGATCATAAAGATCAATACGAATTTCGCACCACTTATCAACTTTCGCATATTGTTGTCCCCTCAGAGGAAGTGGCAATGAAAATAAAAGAAGAACTTGATAATGGGGCGAAATTTAGCATGTTAGCCCGAGAATATACTGAGGATGCGTTTACCAAAGATAAGGGGGGGTATCTTGGCTACTTTTCAGATGAGAGCCAGTACTTACCTTCTTTATATTATGATCAGGCGGAAAGCTTATCCTCTGGATCAGTTAGTGAACCTTTCCGTACGCACCAGGGTTACGTTTTGTTGCAACTGCACCGAACTCTCCCTTCCATCACCTTCACCTATGAAGAAATAAAAGAACAGATAAAAAGAGAAATTGCTCTTGATTATGTGAGTGATTCGTTATCGGCGCGTCCCCTCTGGAAAGAAGTTGGAGTGGATTGGATATATGGCGATTAACGAATCGCTTCTTTTTTTTAGACAGACCGATATACTTTATAGAGATTCTTTTTGTTTGACTTTTTAGAAAAATATTCTTAAATTAATTGTAAGCCTATATTATTACTTGGGATTGGGAGTGTTAATGATGAGAATAGGAAATTCAGTAGCGGATCTAATCGGAAAAACGCCTATTGTAAAGTTGAACCGTATCACGGATGAAGACAGTGCGGATGTTTATGTGAAGTTGGAATACATGAACCCTGGAAGCTCTGTGAAAGATCGTATCGCGCTTGCGATGATTGAAGCGGCAGAACAAGAGGGGGGCTTAAGAGAAGGTGATACGATCATTGAGCCTACTAGCGGAAACACTGGTATCGGTCTTGCAATGGTAGCGGCTGCTAAGGGGTATCGATCGATTCTTGTAATGCCTGATACGATGAGTGAAGAACGAAGAAACCTTTTAAAAGCCTATGGAGCAGAGTTAGTATTGACACCAGGCAGTGAAGGTATGAAGGGCGCTATTCAGAAGGCCGAAGAGTTACAGAAAGAGCACGGTTACTTTATGCCTCAGCAGTTCAATAATGAGGCTAATCCTAAAGTGCATGAGAAGACAACAGGTCCTGAAATTGTAGAACAAATGGGAGAGCAGTTAGATGCCTTCATCGCAGGGATTGGAACAGGTGGTACAATCACAGGAGCTGGAAAGGTATTGAAGGATGCCTATAGAGATATTCAAATATATGCTGTTGAGCCAGATAGCTCGCCTGTATTATCAGGGGGATCCCCGGGTCCTCATAAAATTCAAGGAATTGGGGCTGGTTTTGTCCCTAAGGTGTTGAATACAGACGTATACGACCATATTATTCAGGTAACAAACGACCAAGCCTATGAAACAGCTAGAGAAGTAGCTAAAACAGAAGGGGTTCTCGGGGGTGTTTCTACCGGAGCGGCCATCTATGCAGCGAAAGAAGTAGCTAAGAAACTAGGCAAAGGTAAGAAAGTGCTTGCTATTGTGCCAAGTAACGGAGAACGCTATTTGTCGACACCTTTATATCAGTTTGATCAATCTTAATAATACTGTCCCCCTTCCTTTTGTAGGAAGGGGGATTTTTTTGTGGTTCAATTTTATCAGTGTGATTATCTTGCTTAGATTGTGTACAATAGAATAGAAATAAAGAACCGGAGTAAAAGGAGTTATGAAAAGTGACCATTCTTCGCACAAAAGAGAAGACGTATGATATGAAGAAAGAAACGCTTGTCATGGGAATCTTAAATGCTACCCCTGACTCTTTTTCGGATGGTGGGCAGTATGATGAAGTGGAGGCTGCAGTGCAGCAAGCCATACAAATGCAAAAAGACGGGGCTCACATTATAGATATTGGCGGCGAATCTACGAGACCAGGACACGAGCCAGTAACTGAAAGCGAAGAGTTAAGAAGGGTGATCCCCATCATTCAAGCGCTACAGAAGGAAGTTACTATACCGATATCGATTGATACGTATAAAGCAGAAGTAGCTAGGCAAGCGTTAGAAGCTGGGGCTTCTATTATTAACGATGTATGGGGAGCTAAGAAGGATCGGCAAATGGCTCAAGTTGCCTCTGAATACCAAGTGCCTATTATTCTTATGCACAATCGTGAAGATCGCAACTATACAGATGTAATAGAAGATATGAAAAAAGACCTGAAAGAAAGTGTTGAGTTAGTTAAGGAAGCTGGGGTGAAGGAAGAAAACATCCTATTAGACCCAGGTGTAGGATTTGCGAAGACTCCTGACCAAAACCTATTTATAATGAACCACTTAAGTGAAATCACGTCACTTGGATACCCTGTTCTACTTGGAACTTCAAGAAAATCCTTTATTGGTCAAGCTCTTGATCTGCCAGTTGAGGAACGCATGGAAGGTACAGGGGCTACGGTTTGTTATGGTATAACCCAAGGTATTAAACTTGTTAGAGTTCATGATGTGAAATCAATTGCAAGAATGACGAAAATGATGGATAAAATGCTTGAGAAGGGGAGAAGCGATGATGGATAAGATACTTATAAAGCAGATGTCGTTTTACGGTTACCATGGTTTATTTCCGGAAGAGAATAAGTTGGGGCAGCGCTTTAAGGTAGATCTTGCTTTGGAGTTGGATTTAAAAGAAGCGGGTCAAACGGATGATATGGAAAAGAGTATTAATTATGGTCACATTTACGAAGTAACAAGAGATGTGGTTGAAGGGGAAGCCAAGCAATTGGTTGAAACGGTGGCTGAAACCATTGCTTCAGAATTGCTTTCACGTTTTGAGAAGCTTCAAGCATGTACAGTGACGGTAGTTAAACCTGATCCACCAATCCCTGGTCACTACGATTCTGTGGCAATCGAAATTTATAGGGAGCGAACAACTAGATGAAGGAAGCATATATTGCACTTGGTTCGAACATTCCCCCTAAAGCTGATTACCTTGAAAAATCCATAAATAGATTGGCAGCCCAAGAGGATATTGAAGTTTTACAAGCTTCTCCTATTTATGAAACAGTCCCTGTGGGTTATACTGAACAAAGTGATTTTCTAAATATGGTAGCTCATATTCAAACTTCATTATCTGCTTTTAAACTATTGAAAGTATGCCAGGAGATTGAACAGGAACTTGGTCGTGAACGAACGATTAAATGGGGGCCTCGTACAATCGACCTTGACATTTTATTATATAATCAAGAGAATATTGAAACAGAACAATTAGTTATACCACATCCTAGATTACATGAACGAGCCTTTGTACTCGTGCCAATGGCAGAGCTTGCTCCAAATTTAATCGTTCCTGTTATCAATGAATCTGTTTCAGATTTACTAGCTGCGTTAGCGGATGAGGAGAAAGAAGGAATTGCGAAATGGAAGCCGAAAAATGGGGTAAACGAATAAGAGCCTATAGGAAGTTGAAAGGTTATACTCAAGCTGGCTTTGCTAAGACATTGGGGATATCGGTATCTGTGTTAGGTGAGATTGAAAGAGGGGCTCGATTACCAAACGAAAGAGTTATCAACAAAATCTCAATTGAACTTAAGATTCCCCTCCAAGAATTAGCCCCTAGGGATTAAATAGGTATGAAGATCTAACAGAAGAGGAAATCTTCATAAGCGTATAAATGAAGCTATTTCCCGCTGACAGCTTTTCGCTATCCTTAACAAACATGTAGAAGATCTAAAGAGCACGAATGATGGGTTCGTAATGTTACAAAGAGGAAGTATACCATCCATTATCTTATTTTATATATGAAGCTTATGGATAATTATACTTTTTGTTTAGACAAGCTATAAATTGGAGTGATAAACATGACAGAAGAATTGAATGACCATATGCGAGTACGTCGCGAGAAACTAGCGTCATATAATGAACAAGGGATTGATCCTTTCGGTGATAAGTATGAACGTACGCACTTATCAGAAGACTTAAAAGAATCGTACGATCAGTTTTCTAAAGAAGAACTGGAAGAGAAAGCGATCGAAGTAACCATAGCCGGCCGTATTATGACTAAACGCGGTAAAGGGAAAGCTGGCTTCGCTCACTTGCAAGATCTGAAGGGTCAGATTCAAATTTATGTGCGCAAAGATACAGTAGGCGAAGAACGATATGAGCTTTTCAGTACAGCAGACATGGGAGATATCGTAGGGGTTACGGGTACGATGTTTAAGACCAAAGTAGGTGAACTTTCTGTTAAAGCAACAGAATTTCATATGCTGACAAAGTCCCTACGTCCGTTACCTGAGAAATTCCATGGACTGAAAGACGTAGAACAACGTTATCGTCAACGTTATTTAGATTTAATCACAAACCCAACAAGCCGTGATACGTTTGTGACTCGCAGTAAAATTATTCAGTCTATGCGTCGTTACTTCGATGATTTAGGCTTCTTAGAAGTTGAGACACCAACTATGCATGCTATTCCTGGTGGAGCATCTGCTCGTCCGTTTATTACACACCATAATGCGTTAGACATGCCGTTATATATGCGCATTGCTATTGAATTACACCTAAAACGTTTAATCGTTGGTGGTATGGAGAAGGTCTATGAGATCGGTCGCGTTTTCCGTAATGAAGGTGTATCAACAAGGCACAATCCTGAGTTTACGATGTTAGAACTATATGAAGCTTATGCTGACTTCCATGATGTGATGGCTCTTACAGAAGAAGTTATTGCCCACATTGCTAAGGATGTCTTGGGAACAACAACAGTACAATACGGGGATTATGAAGTGAATCTTGAGCCAAAATGGACTCGTCTTCATATGGTAGATGCTATTAAAGATTATACGGGAGTAGACTTCTGGCAGGAGATGACTGATGAAGAAGCAAGGGCTCTTGCTAAAGAAAATGGCATTGATATTGAAGACAACATGACTTACGGGCACATTGTAAATGAATTCTTTGAGCAAAGGGTAGAAGATAAGTTGATCCAACCGACATTTGTGTATGGACATCCGCTTGAGATCTCTCCTTTAGCGAAGAAGAATAAAGACGACGGCCGTTTCACGGATCGTTTTGAACTGTTTATAGTAGGCCGCGAGCACGCTAACGCATTTTCTGAGCTTAATGATCCGATTGACCAACGCCAGCGTTTCGAAGCGCAAGTTAAAGAAAGAGAAGAAGGTAATGATGAAGCACACTTAATGGATGAAGACTTCTTAGAAGCTCTTGAGTATGGTTTACCACCAACGGGAGGCTTGGGGATTGGTATTGATCGCCTTGTAATGCTCCTGACGAATTCTCCGTCTATTCGTGATGTTCTGCTATTCCCACAAATGAGAAACCGTGACTAATAAAAGGAAACTCCCTCCTGTGCATGTACAGGAGGGAGTTTTTGTTGAGTACAAGTCATTAGATGTTTAGTAGATATACCGGCAGTAATACTGCCAGGTCACTGCGCATTATAAATGTCAGACTCGTTTGAATTAACTTTAAAATAAAAAGTTATTAAAAATCCTTGCGTAACTAAAGTCTACCGTGGTACATTATTAAACGTTGCGTTAACAACAACGCAAACAACAAAACGATCTTGAGGCCGTGGTTACCAACCACATCACCTTCCTTATTAAAAGGAAAGAGATCGGGTTGAGAAAAAGAGATCAAAAAACTCAAAAAAGTTATTGACTCAAAATCAACCACATGTTAAGATATTTAAGTCGCTGTTAAACGACATAAACAACAAAACGATTTCGAGGCAGTGTTCACTAAACGCATCGCCTCCCTTATTAAAAGGAAAGAGATCGGGTTGAGAAAAAGAGATCAAAAAAACTCAAAAAAGTTATTGACTCAAAATCAACCACATGATACAATGTTTAAGTCGCTGTTAAACGGCGGGCAACAAAAAAGAAACATTTGATCTTTGAAAACTGAACGAAACAACATGTAACGTCAATGTCTTTAAATTATTTTTTAAAGCCAGTAATCATTTATTTGATGCTAGGCAAACTCTAACTTTATGGAGAGTTTGATC
>NZ_BMIN01000025.1 GCF_014642405.1 Pontibacillus salipaludis | reverse complement strand
ATGGGCAAATACAAGGAAGGGCTATTGGCGAATAGCCAATAGCCCAATACTAAATAAAACCCTAAACAATTCTTATTGGAATTGTCTAGGGCTTCGTAGTTTATCTCATCGATATAAATTTCTACGTTAAACTTAGGGAAACCGCCGAGTACGGGTCCGTACGCTCGGTGGTGTGAGAGGACGGAGGTTAGTCACCTCCTCCTACTCGATTTATTTATAGCAGGAATATGGTTACACTGTTATATTGGTAATTTACATTACAAGAATAATGGGAGGAACATTGAAGATTATAGATATTTAGTCGTAAATCTTCCTTTGCTAATAAATTTCTGAAACAAATTGTTATTTTGTATTGAAATATATCCTAAAAACGAATATTATTATCAATGTTTGTTATTATCATTCGTGAAAAGCAGGTGAAAGAAGTTGAATCGTTTTTTTAAATTACAAGAGAATCAAACGACAATCAAAACAGAAATCAACGCAGGAATTACAACATTCCTAACAATGGTTTATATTATATTTGTAAACCCGGTTATACTCGGAAATGCTGGAGTACCATCTGGACAAGTTTTTATGGCAACTATTATCTCAGCCCTTGTAGGTACTCTCCTTATGGCATTACTAGCTAACTATCCAATTGCTATAGCACCTGGAATGGGATTAAATGCTTACTTTGTTACAGTAGTAACGAAATATGGTTTATCTTATAGCATTGTGTTTGGAGCGGTTTTCATTGCTGGTGTGATCTTCCTTTTACTCAGTTTCACAAGTTTACGTGAGAAATTGATAGAAGCGATCCCGAACTCATTAAAGTTTGGTATTACATCAGGGATAGGCTTATTTATAGCATTTTTAGGTTTGCAATTTAGCGGAATTATTGTAGACGGAGGAGAAGCAGGGCTTTTAACACTTGGTGATCTTCAAGCCCCAAATACGCTTTTATCAATAGCAGGATTGTTTATTACGCTGATTTTAATGGCTCGTAATGTAAAGGGCGCTCTATTCTATGGAATTGTTATGACAGCGATCATTGCTTTCTTCACAGGTCAGCTAACGTTTAATGGTGTTGTTTCTATGCCGCCTGCTCCAGTTTTCTTTGAAATGAATATTGCGGGAGTGTTTACAGAAGGTCTTTATGCTGTTGTATTTGCTTTCTTATTGGTCACGATCTTTGATACTACAGGTACGCTTGTGGGAGTGGCTGAACAAGCTGGCTTCATGAAAGACGGCAAGTTACCTAAGGCTAAATCAGCTTTAATGGCAGATGCAATTGCGACAACGGTAGGTTCTACATTTGGCTCAAGTCCATCTACTGCATATGTAGAATCAACATCAGGCGTTGCAGCAGGCGGACGTACGGGTCTAACTTCTCTTGTTATAGCAGGGTTGTTTTTCCTTTCTATGTTCTTCTCTCCATTTATTCAAGCTATTTCTGGAGTATCAGCTATTACAGCACCAGTACTGATTATTGTAGGGTGTTTTATGATGGAAGGGTTATCTCGTGTTGATTGGAAGAGTTTCGACGAAGCATTTCCTAGTTTTATTATTATTTTAACGATGCCCCTTACTTCTAGTATTGCAACAGGAATTGCGATGGGCTTTATCACTTATCCATTACTAAAAGTAGTGAGTGGAAAAGGAAAAGAAGTTTCGTGGTTACTTTACGTATTCGGAATATTATTTGCTATTCAACTTGTGTTTTTCCCTGCTCACTAATAGTCGATTTTCATAGGAACTGCCCTTTAAAAGGGCAGTTTTTGTTTTGATGACGTACAAGTTCTTTTATCCTGACTGGGTTATGTTAAAATGGGTATAATCTTGTAATAATAGGTGTGATGGATATGGTTAAAAGCATGACTGGATATGGGAGAAGTAGTAAAACATTAGAGGATACAACGGTAACGGTGGAACTTAAATCTGTTAATCACCGATTTTTAGACATTGCTCCTAAAATGCCAAGGTCTCTCCTTTACCTTGAAGAAAAAGTAAAAAAAAGGTTGCAGCCATCTTTCACAAGAGGACGTTTAGAAGTGTTTATCACGGTTGAAGGAAAAGCGTTAACAAAACGTACTGTAAAAACGGACTGGGACCTGCTAGATCAATACATAACTCAACTTCGAGAAGCTAAGGCTCGATATGGACTGGTAGAAGAAATTTCGGTAAATGTCTTGACGAAGCTTGAAGATCTGTTTACTATTCAAGAGTTAGAGGAACACGAAGATCGTATGGAATCAATGATTCTTTCTTGTATAGATGAAGCGTGTGAGCACACCGTGTCTATGCGAGTGCAAGAAGGGGATGCATTACGTCAAGATTTAAAAAACCGTTTAGAAACGGTTGTTTCAATTGTGGATGATTTAAAAAGCCGAAGACCAATCGTTGTTGATGAAACAAGAGAGCGTATAAAAACGAAAATTGAGGAATATGCTCAAGCCGCCCTCCCTAATGAGGATTCACGACTCCTCCATGAAGTTGGTGTATTAGCTGAAAAAGGTGATATAGCAGAGGAAATTACTCGATTGTATAGTCACACAGATCAGTTTATTACAACGTTAGGGTTAAACGAATCCATTGGACGTAAGCTTGATTTTATTGTTCAAGAAATGAATAGGGAAACGAATACTATTGGCTCTAAATCAACTGATTCAAAAATTAGTGAATGGGT
Source organism: Pontibacillus salipaludis (assembly GCF_014642405.1). Classification (GTDB taxonomy): domain Bacteria; phylum Bacillota; class Bacilli; order Bacillales; family BH030062; genus Pontibacillus; species Pontibacillus salipaludis. The sequence continues at coordinate 50,923 of NZ_BMIN01000025.1, read as the reverse complement.
AGTATTATTAAAGAGCGAAATAGAAAAAATAAAAGAACAAGTACAAAATGTTGAATAATGATTGAGTTTATCATAAAATTTTTCATATAATTATAGTATTCATATACAATCTTGAATGGTTTTAGATGATGAAGGAGGAGCCACATTGAGCTTACGACTAATCAATATCGGGTTTGGTAACGTAGTTTCCGCAAATCGTATCATTTCCATCGTGTCACCAGAATCAGCACCAATAAAAAGGATTATAACCGTTGCTCGGGATAATAATAAATTGGTAGATGCTACATACGGCCGCAGGACGCGTGCGGTAATTATAACTGACAGCGATCATGTCGTTTTATCGGCTGTTCAACCTGAAACTGTAGGTGGACGTGTCACAAGTCATGACGATATGTCAGAAGAAGGGTAGGAGCTTTATTGTGATAGATGAGAAAGGGATTTTATTTATTTTGTCCGGTCCTTCCGGAGTTGGAAAGGGGACAGTAAGGAAGTCTCTTTTTGAAAAAGATACAGATCTTAGATACTCGATCTCTATGACGACACGAGACCCTCGTGAAGGAGAAGTAGATGGAGTTGATTATTTCTTTAAAAGCAAAGAGGAATTTGAAACACTAATTGAGAATAAAAAGTTGATTGAATATGCTCAATATGTGGGAAATTATTATGGAACACCAAAAGATTATGTTGAGCAACAATTAGAGTCAGGGAACGATGTTTTTCTTGAAATTGAAGTCCAAGGGGCTCTACAGGTAAAGGAAAACTTCCCTCAAGGTGTATTCGTCTTCTTGATCCCACCAAGCCTTGAAGAGCTTAAAGATCGTATTATTAGTCGTGGGACTGAAACAGAAGAATTAGTACGAAATCGTTTAGCAGCGGCTAAAGAGGAAATTGAAATGATGGATTACTATGACTATGTTGTTGTAAATGATCAAATTGACCGTGCGGTAGATACGGTTCAATCTATTGTCAGAAGCGAGCACTGTAAACGTGATCGTGTAGCAAAACAATATAAACAAGCATTGGAGCGTGATGAATCATGATGTTAGAACCATCCATTGATTCCCTAATGGAAACCATTAATTCTAAGTATACTCTAGTAACAATCTCTGCTCGCAGAGCTCGTCAAATGCAAGAGACGAACAAGTATTTAATTGATTCCTTTGACTCAAAAAAATACGTCGGTATTGCACTTGAAGAAATCAAAGAAGGCAAATTGCATTATAAACACGAAGAATAACAACCTTATCAAGGTTGTTATTTTTATGTAGATGGGAAGGATGGGATAATCATGCTTAAAGGAAAGAAAGTTGTCCTGGGTGTTTCAGGTGGGATTGCTGCTTATAAAGCCTGTGCATTAACAAGCAAACTTGTTCAAGCTGGAGCTGATGTTACTGTCATTATGACAACTAGTGCTCAAGAGTTTGTAACCCCACTAACGTTTCAAGCTTTATCACGAAACCCTGTGTATACAGATACATTTGATGAAAAAATTCCTGAACAAATATCACATATTGATGTAGCAGACTGGGCTGATTTGATTGTTCTTGCTCCTGCCACTGCAAACCTAATAGGTAAAGTGGCAAATGGAATTGCAGATGATATGCTGACAACGACACTATTAGCAAGTGAGGCCCCTGTTTATATAGCGCCTGCCATGAACGTGCATATGTATGCCCATCCTGCTGTGCAGGAGAACTTAAAAAGGCTAGAAGCTTATGGGTATCGATTCATAGAGCCTGGTGAAGGTTATTTGGCTTGTGGGTATGTAGGGAAGGGTCGATTAGAGGAACCTGAAACCATTGTTTCCGTGTTAGAGGAACAAGAGAGCCCCTTCCTTCCTCTAAAAGGAAAACGTGTGGTTGTTACCGCTGGACCCACTAGGGAAAGGGTTGATCCAGTTCGATTTTTTACGAACTTCTCAACCGGAAAAATGGGGTATGCTTTTGCTCGAAAAGCGAAAGAGCTAGGAGCTGAAGTTACACTTATATCAGGCCCTGTTTCCATTAGTGAGCCTTTAGGAGTTAAAGTCATTCAAACGGAGTCTGCTCATGACATGTATGAAGCGGTTATGAAAGAGCTCCCGCAATCAGATATTGTTATTAAAACAGCTGCTGTAGCAGATTACCGCCCCGCTACCCCTCTAGATCAAAAGATGAAGAAGAAAGAGGGTTCTTTATCGATCGAGATGGAGCGAACAACAGATATACTTGGTGAAATCGGCAAAGCTAAAACAAATCAGTTTGTTGTCGGATTTGCGGCTGAAACGACTGAACCAATTACGTATGCAAAGCAAAAACTTATAAAAAAGAATGCTAACGCAATCGTTGTGAATAATGTATCTGAAGCAGGTGCTGGTTTCGGGACTGATACAAATATTGTCACTTATATTAATGGAAGTGGTCTGGAATGGAATCTTCCACTTCAGTCTAAAGAAGATGTGGCTTATCAGATTCTTATACAAGTGGCAAATGAGTTGAAGGATGGTCATACGTGAATATCGCTCGAGTAATTGTGGATGTACCTACAAGCCAAACGAACAGACCATTTGATTATAAAATACCGGATTCATTAATAGGCGTTGTATCGCCTGGTATGAGAGTCATTATTCCATTTGGACCTCGTAAAATCATGGGTTTTGTATTAGAAGTGACAGATCAAACAAGTTTTACTCGCTTAAAAAAAATTCAAGACGTAATGGATTTGACTCCTGTCTTAACACCTGAGCTTATTCAACTAGGAAGGTGGATCTCAGAAACTACGCTTTGTTTTTACGTTTCTGCCTATCAGGCTATGTTACCTCAACTACTCAAGGCAAAGTATGAGAAAGAGCTGTGGTTACTTGCTGAACATGAAGATTTAACAGAAGACCTAGACAGGATGTTCGCTGGACGGGGTGTGATCCCTTATGAGGAAATTGAATCTTCTTCTATGTCCTACTCTCAAATTCAAAAACACATTCATGAAGGGATCGTGGAGGTTCAATATAAAGTGAAAGGGAAGGAAACGAAGAAAAAAGAGACCTATATCGTTCCGAATATCCCTTCTCATCGCTTAGAAGAAATCTATCATGACACGCCCAAACAGGCTAAGAAACAACGTTTGATTCTTGCCTATTTTATTGAATATCCAGATGAAATTTTACAGAAAAAATTATTAGAAGAACTTAAAACGACAAGAGCATCCTTAAAACCATTACTTGATAAAGAAATTTTAAAAACTGTGTATAAAGAAGTATACCGGGACCCTTATCAGCAACGAGAATATGAGCGTACCACACCATTTCCGTTAACAGAAGAACAACAAGAGGCGATCGAACCTATTCTTGCTTCTATCGAAGAGAAGCGACATGTTCCTTTCCTTCTTCATGGTGTAACCGGAAGTGGTAAAACGGAAGTATATCTCCAGTCTATCCAACAAGTACTTGATGATGGAAGGGAAGCTATTGTGCTAGTACCTGAAATTGCACTCACACCACAAATGGTAGAGCGATTTAAAGGACGCTTTGGCTCAAGGGTCGCTGTATTACATAGTGCTCTATCTGCAGGAGAGAAGTTTGACGAATGGAGAAAGATTCAACGAAAGGAAGTACAGGTAGTAGTTGGTGCGCGTTCAGCTATCTTTGCTCCTTTTGAGAATATTGGTATTATCATCATTGATGAAGAACATGAATCTAGTTATAAACAAGAAGACTACCCAAGGTACCATGCAAGAGACGTAGCCATTGAGCGTGGAGAATACCATCAATGTCCTGTTGTCCTTGGTAGTGCAACTCCAACACTCGAGTCTTTTGCAAGAGCTCAGAAGGATGTCTATAAGCTTCTTACGTTAAAAAAACGAATGAACAATGCAAGTATGCCTGAAGTTGAACTTGTTGATATGAGAAAGGAACTTCATGCAGGGAATAGATCTATGTTTTCTATACAACTTCGAGAGAAAATTGAAGATCGTATTCAAAAAGGTGAACAAGTTGTTTTGTTCCTGAATAGAAGAGGTTACTCAACTTTCGTCATGTGTCGTGATTGTGGTGAAGTGAAAGAATGTCCTCATTGCGATATTGCCTTGACCTATCATCGTAAAGCAGAACGATTAAAGTGTCACTATTGTTCTCATGAGGAACCAATGCCTACTACTTGTCCAAGTTGTGAGAGCGACACAATTCGTTACTTCGGTACAGGGACTCAGAAGGTGGAAGAGTCACTGAATCAACTTATACCAGAGGCAAGAATCATACGAATGGATGTAGATACCACGCGTCGAAAAGGGGCACACGAGAGATTATTAACGAAGTTTGCAGAGAAGGAAGCGGATATATTACTTGGGACACAAATGATTGCCAAAGGGCTCGATTTTGGGAATGTTACCCTTGTTGGTGTTTTAGCAGCAGATTCATTGTTGCACCTGCCTGATTTTCGGTCATCTGAGAAGACGTTTCAGTTATTAACTCAAGTTAGTGGACGTGCTGGTAGGCATACATTGCCAGGTGAAGTTATTGTACAGAGTTATACTCCTGAACATTACAGCATTGAGATGGCAAGTCAGTACGATTTCGAGTCGTTTTATAAGAAAGAGATGAAGATGCGGAAAACATTTCGATACCCTCCGTATTACTTTTTAACATTACTCACTGTTTCCCATCCAAATCATTTGTACACAATGGATGTTACGCAGAAAATAGTTCAGTTTTTACGTGATCATCTTTCAGACCAAACGATTATTTTAGGACCTACACCATCACCGCTAACCCGGATCAAAGATAGATATCGGTATCAATGCATGATAAAATACAGAAATGAACCAACATTACACAAGGTCATGAATCGACTATTTCAAATATATGAGGACGCTATTCAACAAAAGGATTTGCAGCTCACGATCGATTTTCAACCGTACCAGCTAATGTAAGAAAGGAGATATGTTGAAATGAAGCGTATCGTATTTATGGGAACACCAGATTTTGCTGTCCCAGTTTTACAACAATTAATTGAAGACCAATATAATGTGGTGGCAGTTGTCACCCAACCAGATCGTCCTAAAGGGCGAAAGAGAGAAATGACACCTCCTCCAGTTAAAGTTGAGGCGAACCGTCACGACATTCCTGTATTGCAACCAGAGAAAATTAAGCATGAGTATGCGGATGTTCTAGAATACCATCCCGATCTAATTGTCACAGCTGCATTTGGTCAAATCCTCCCGAAGGAATTATTAGAGGTGCCTGAGTACGGCTGTATAAACGTACATGCCTCGATTCTTCCAGAACTTAGAGGAGGAGCGCCTATTCATTATTCAATCCTTCAAGGGAAAAAAGAAACCGGGATTACAATAATGTATATGGTAGAAGCATTAGACGCAGGGGATATCCTGAGTCAACGTCGTGTATCAATTGAAGAAGAAGATCATGTTGGCACCCTTCACGATAAACTTTCAGAAGTCGGTGCAGCTCTTTTACATGACACATTACCTGATTTACTGAATGGTGCTATTACTCCTGTTAAGCAAGAAGAAAGTAAAGTAACCTTCGCTGCTAATATTAAGCGAGAGCAAGAGCGAATTGATTGGAATAATGACGCACAAACAATTTATAACCATATTCGCGGTTTACATCCATGGCCAGTTGCTTTCACAACATGGAACAATAAGCCAATGAAAGTATGGTGGGGAGTGAAAGTACAGGACTCCTTTAAAGGAACTCCTGGAGAAGTTGTTCGTTTAGATGAAGATGGGTTTGTGGTTGCTTGCGGAGATGGGTTTGGAATTAAGTTAACAGATATTCAACCATCAGGGAAAAAGCGAATGGCTGCTGGTGATTTCTTACGTGGAGCTGGTCAATCACTTGAAGTGGGCTATGTTTTAGGTGAAGCCAATGAGTGAGATGGCTCTAAGAAATGCTGCGTTAGATATTGTTACTCGCGTTGGTGAAAATGGAGGTTACAGCCACCTTTTAATTAACCAAACTATTGAAAAGCGAGGGTTATCAGACCGTGACACCTCTTTATTAACAGAGATTGTTTATGGAACCGTGCAGCGCAAAGATACTTTAGATTACTACATCACCCCCTTTGTTAAAAATAAGAAGAAGTTAAAGCCTTGGGTTCTTTGGCTACTTTATATGTCTTGTTACCAGATGGTCTACTTAGAGCGCGTGCCTGATCATGCTATTATTCATGAAGCAGTAGAAATTGCTAAAAAGCGAGGGCATAAAGGTATAGTATCTATGGTAAATGGTGTTCTTCGTAGCCTTCAGCGTAATGGAGTACCTTCACTTGATGAAATTGAGGACCCTATTGAGCGTGTAGCAATAGAAACGAGTCATCCAAAGTGGATGGTAGAACGCTGGAGTAATATGTATGGGCTTGAAGAAACAACAAGAATGTGTCGTAAGAACTTGGAGCGACCAACAATGTCTGTTCGAGTGAATACGACTCGCTATACGCGAGCTCAGGTGATGGAAACATTACAAGAAGACGGTTTTGATGTTGAAGCATCTGTCTTGTCACCGCAAGGAATTATCATCTTCTCAGGTAATATACTTCGTCACAGCATCTTCCATGAAGGTGGGGTAACAGTTCAGGATGAAAGTTCCATGCTAGTAGCCGAGATGATGGATCTTCAGGAAGGCATGCATGTTCTCGATTCTTGTAGCGCACCTGGCGGAAAGTCAACCCATATTGCTGAGAAGATGAATAACACCGGGCAAATTGCTTCATTTGATCTTCATAAGAAGAAGGTCAAGCTAGTGGCAGAGAAGGCGGATCAACTAGGTTTAACAAATATTTCAACAGCACAAGCTGATGCTAGGCACCTGCCTGAGTTAATCGGTGCTGAAACATTTGACCGATTATTATTAGATGCTCCTTGTTCTGGTCTTGGTGTAGTGAGAGGAAAACCAGACATTAAGTATTCCAAAACTGAAGATGATATTGTTTCTCTCTCAACTATTCAAAAAGAGTTGCTTGAATCAGTGAGTTCATTAATGAAAAAAAATGGTACACTAGTATATAGTACATGTACAGTAGACCGTCAAGAAAATGAGGAAGTTATACAAGATTTCTTAAATCGTCATTCAGAATTTGAAGTGGACAAGGACTTCTTTAATGATCTACCTGAAGATTGTAAAGATCTACCTGGTCTAAGCGAGTGGGGTCTTCAACTATTTCCACAAGACTTTGATACAGACGGTTTCTTTTTAACAAGATTGAAGCGTAAATGATAAATGGATTTTTGAAATTTGGCGAATTCTAATCGTTTAGTTGAGACATTTTACGTGAATTTAGATTAAGAACAACAAAACCCCATTGTACAAAATAGAACATTGGGGTCTGTTCTTTATTTTAGGCACATGTCCTTGCTTAGTAATAACAAGAGTGACGTGCCGAAAGACAATAAGTACTTCATCAACTTATATTTAGCATCGATCACATTCAGCTTAAATAAGAGACGAGGTGAAACCCTTGAATGGTTATTTTTTGACGGACAAAGGACAGGTTCGTAGCCATAATGAGGACGCTGGGGGAATTTTCTTTAACCAAAACAATCAAGTGTTAGCCGTTGTAGCAGATGGGATGGGTGGACATCGAGCAGGAGACGTTGCGAGTAATATAGCGACGACCTCTTTACATAATAAGTGGCTTGACGCTCAACCTATTCAAACAGCAGAAGAGGCAGAGGATTGGCTCCAACGTACAATTAAAAATGTTAATCAAGAATTATACCAGTATGCTTTGAACCATGAAGAATGCCAGGGAATGGGGACAACGATTGTAGCGGCTATTTGTACAGAAGAATTTGTGTCTGTAGCTCATATAGGTGATAGTCGCTGTTATTTGTCAAATGAATTTGGGTTTAAGCAAGTGACCGAAGATCATTCGTTAGTGAATGAACTTGTAAGAGCTGGTCAGATTACCCGTGAAGATGCTGAGCATCACCCTAGGAAGAATGTGTTATTAAAGGCACTTGGAACAGAGTCTGAAACGAGTGTGGATATTAATACGGTGATCTGGGAGGAAGATGATAAGTTATTGCTTTGTTCAGATGGTTTATCGAATAAAATGATAGATGATGAACTGGTTGAATTCGTTCAAGAGCCACTCCCTCTTGAGAAAGCTGCTGAAAAGCTTGTAACCATTGCGAATGAGCGTGGGGGAGAAGATAACATTTCGTTAGTGCTCGTTCATCATGATGCACCAACGGAAGAGGGTGTGTCTTAATGCTAAAGGGACACCTTTTAAATGACCGCTATGAAATCCGGGAAACCATTGGTGGCGGAGGAATGGCCAATGTTTATCTGGGCCGTGATACGATTTTAAATCGAGATGTAGCAATCAAAGTACTTCGCTTGGAATATGCAAATGATGATGAGTTCATTGCAAGGTTTCGAAGAGAAGCTCATTCGGCTACAAGCTTGTCTCACCCGAATATTGTAAACATATATGATGTTGGTGAAGAAGAACACATTTACTACATGGTCATGGAATATGTTGATGGAATGACTTTGAAACAATACATACAGTCATACGGACCACTAGACGTTCAAGAATCATTAGATATTACTAAGCAAATTACAGCAGCCATTACACATGCCCATGATAACCATATCGTGCACAGGGATATAAAACCCCAAAACATATTGATTGATGAATATAAACAAGTAAAAGTAACGGATTTCGGGATTGCTATGGCTTTAAGCGCTACCTCCTTAACCCAAACCAATTCAGTATTAGGTTCTGTACACTACTTATCTCCTGAACAAGCAAGAGGAGGTATGGCAACTAAGAAATCAGACATTTACTCGATTGGAATCGTTCTATTTGAGATGTTGACTGGGCGACTTCCTTTTTCGGGTCAGTCACCTGTGTCCATTGCTTTGAAACATCTGCAAAGTGAGACTCCTTCTATGAAAAGATGGAATCCACAAGTACCTCAAAGTGTGGAAAATATTGTATTAAAAGCAACAGCAAAAGATCCATTTCATCGTTATGATGATATATCTGAAATTGATGAAGACTTAGATACTGCTCTTTTGCCCGAAAGGCAAGATGAAGCGAAATTTACCGTTCCTTTGGATGATGATGAAGAAGTAACAAAAGCAATTCCAATTATAACGAATGATGCTTATAACTCTGAGCGTACAGATGATACGATTATACATCAGACAGATCATACAGAGGTTAATACTGACCCTGAGCCACCACCAACCACTCCTAAGAAGAAAAGGAAGTGGAAAGGATGGGTCTTTGGGATTTTATTTACGTTAATTGGAGCAGGTGTTTTGGCGTTATTTCTTATCCCGGCTTTTATGATTCCTGATGACGTAGAAGTGATTGATGTAAGAGGACTAGAGTATGAGGAAGCGCTTAGTCAGTTAATGGAGCTCAACTTGAAAGTAAATCGCGAGGCTATTAATTCCTCTGAAGTAGAAGAAGGAAAAGTCATTAGGACTAATCCTGAAGTAGGGTCTACTGTAAAAGAAGGTTCAGAAATTACTATTTTCTCAAGCCTTGGTAAGAAAAAAGAAGAATTTCAGGATTACGCGGGGGCTTCTTTCGAGAAAGTCAAGAAAGAATTGGAAGAGAAAGGGTATAAGAAGGTATATCTTAACCGAGAGAATTCATCTGATGTTGAAGAAGGTATAATCATCTCCAATCTTACTCCAGGTGCTGGAGATATGGTTCTTCCGGAAGAAACATCTGTTGTGTTGGTGGTTAGCAGTGGTCCTGAACAAGTAGATGTACCAGATGTCACGGGGAGCACAATCTCAGAAGCAGAATCAACTTTAGGAAATAACTTTTCGCTCGAAGAAGCTGGGCAAGAGTTCAGTTCATCAGTTCCCCAAGGTCAAATTATTCGTCAGCAGCCAACTGCCAACGAAGAAGTGGATATAGGATCGACTTTGAGGGTATGGGTCTCTAAAGGTCAGGAACCACCTTCTTATAGAACTGTTAATAAAAAATACACCGTTGAAGTCGAACAAAATGAATCTCAAGAAGATGAGCAACCTCAAGATAACAATGGGGAAGAAAACGCAAATCAACAAGAAACTATTGAAAAAACGGTTAAAATTTATATTGATGATGAAAATGAAGATGTAGATACGCCTTATATAGACGAAATCATAAATCAAACAAAAGAATTCACCATACCCCTTCGAGTGAAACAAGGTTCAACTGCTTACTATAGGGTAGAGGTAGATGGTGAAACGGTGAAAGAAGAAGAGGTACCATATGAAGAAGGTGAAGCTGAATAGATGTTAAAGGGTAAGATTGTAAAAGCGCTTAGTGGTTTTTATTACGTTCAGGATGGAAATTCTGTTTATCCGTGTAAGGGACGAGGGAATTTCCGCAAGAGGAAAATCACTCCGCTTGTAGGTGACAACGTATCATTTGAGATGGACGAGAATGAAGAAGGCTATATCCTTGATATTGACGAAAGACAAAATGAGTTAGTTCGACCACCTATAGCGAATATTGATCAAGCGATGATTGTAGCATCAGTTGTAGAGCCAGAGTTTCGTACGATTTTAATGGATCGATTTTTGGTCTTGATCGAATCGAAAAATATTACACCAATGATTGTATTAACGAAGACAGACCTTGTCGATGATGAGGAGCTTGAGAAGCTGGAGTCATACAAGGAAGACTATGAGAAACTGGGGTACACAGTGATTGTGGGCTCTTCAAAAGAAGAGGATGGTCTATTGGGAATTACACCTTACCTTGAAGGGAAAACCACTGTTATTGCTGGACAATCTGGTGTAGGAAAGTCTTCAATGTTAAACGCCCTAAAGCCTCATTTAGACCTTGAAACGAATGACATTTCGAAAAGCCTTGGTCGAGGGAAGCATACAACACGTCATGTGGAGCTCATTGAAATGTACGGGGGGCTTATTGCGGATACGCCTGGTTTTAGTTCTCTTGAATTTCAAGACCTAGAATATGATGAACTCCCGGATTGTTTTCCTGAAATGCGAGAGCACGGCGAGTATTGTAAATTTAGAGGATGCTTACACAACAAAGAACCAAAGTGCGCGGTTAAAGCTGCGGTAGAAGAAGGGGAAATTCCTTCTTACAGATATGAACATTACCTGCAGTTCTTAGAAGAAATACAAAACAGAAAGCCGAGGTATTAATTTATGACAAAAATTGCTCCATCTATATTATCTGCTGACTTTGCCAAGTTAGGGGAAGAAATAAAAGATATTGAACAAGGCGGAGCTGAATATGTGCACGTGGACGTGATGGATGGTCATTTTGTTCCGAACATTACAATTGGGCCACTTATTGTAGAAGCAATTAAGCCACATACCAACTTGCCGCTGGATGTTCACTTAATGATTGAAAATCCGGATCAGTACATTCCGCAGTTCGCTTCGGCTGGTGCTGATATTATTTCTGTACATCAGGAAGCGTGTCCTCATCTTCATAGAACAATTCAGTTGATTAAATCAACTGGTGTAAAAGCTGGTGTAGTCATAAACCCTGCTACGCCGGTTGAGATGATCAAGTCAGTACTACCTGATGTGGATTTGGTTCTTCTTATGACTGTTAACCCTGGGTTTGGGGGGCAACAATTTATTGAAAATGTTGTTCCTAAAATCAAAGAGGTGTCAAACTTGAGAGAAGAGCATGGATATAATTTTGAGATCGAAGTTGATGGTGGAGTAAAAGAAGGTACAGCTCAAACATGTGTAGAAGCAGGAGCAGACGTTCTTGTTGCGGGAAGTGCTGTCTTTAATAAAGAGGACCGAGGAGAAGCTATTCAATCGTTATTAGCTACTCGCGTGTAGCTTTAAATAGCAGAGAGAGTAGTACACAGTGCATCGGATACCCAATAGGGAATAGACTCTTCGCTCTCGATGAGTTCTATCAACGAACCGTTTTATAATTTCCTAGATAACAAAAAGGCTGACCCTTTAGGAATGGGATCAGCCTTTTTTCATAGAATGTAGAAAGGGTGAAATGATGAAAGGGATCGCAATAGTTGGGGGAGGGCCAAGTGAGCATATTCCCTCATTAACACAATACAAAGAAGAAGAGATTACATGGATTGGGGCTGACCATGGTGCTATCACCCTTGTAGATGATGGGATCTCCCCAGACTTCGCTGTAGGGGATTTTGATTCTGTAACTGAAGAAGAATTAGAAAAGATTAAGCATTCTGCGAAGGATTTTACAAAGCATCCAGCTGAAAAGGATGAGACTGATTTAGAAATTGCTGTACGGAAGGCTATGACATTAGATCCAGAAGTTATTTACTTCTTTGGTGTCACTGGAGGTAGGTTGGATCATGCTTTGACAAATCTGCAAATTCTAGCTCCCCTAGAAGCACAAGGGATTAAAGGGGTGATTATTGATAAGGGGAATTGGGTTGAGTGTAAATCTCCCGGGCATCACGAAGTGCAATTTGACCCTGGTTATCCGAACATTTCCTTCATTCCATTTACTCCTGAGGTTCGGGGGCTAACGCTTGAAGGCTTTTATTATCCTTTAGAAAATGCCTTTGTCCCATGGGGGTCTACGTTGTGTGTGTCGAATAAGCTTATTTCAGAAAAAGGTACTTTTTCATTTGAGCATGGCATACTATTACTAATAAAGAGCCGAGATGTACTAAGTGAAACTAGGAAATCCTAAGGCTATTAAAGGTCATTGTATGTTAGAGGAGGGGGACCAGTTGAAATTTTATACCATTAAACTCCCACGCTTCATTGGTGGTTTCGTGCGCGTCATCATAGGTACCTTCAAAAAAGACTAAAGGCGTACGACGTCTAACACATGTTCTCATTTGTAGTAATTTCTTATCTTTGGATACAAAAAAAGCACCCCAAAGGGTGCTTTTTTTGTATGGTAAAATGCTTAGCGATTAAACGCGTTGAATTTTACCGGATTTAAGAGCACGTGTTGAAACGTAAACCTTTTGAGGTTTACCGTCGATCATAACACGTACTTTTTGTACGTTAGATTTAAATTGACGTTTACTAGCGTTCATAGCGTGTGAACGGTTGTTTCCAGTAGTTGTTTTACGGCCTGTAACAGCACATTTACGACTCATAATTTTCCCTCCTACTTGCACTAAAGCTTTCATGTATATCATCAAATACTTATTTAATTTATCATACCGTCGTTAAGATTTCAACAAGTTTGGCGAAATATATCAAGAAAAGTCACTTGACAGATAAATTGTTTTCGTCCATTGTTAAATGGGGTTTTCACAAGCTTTTATGCGAATTAGTCAATGAAAGTGTTCGATTGTAGAGAATGTGGCGCGTTTCTTCCATCAACCACACTTTTAAATTCAAGCTCGTTATAGTAAAATGACGATAAGTATGGAAGAGAACGAAGGAGGATCCAATATGTCCATTGATTTAAATACGAACTTTGGTCACGTAACCATTACGAATGAAGTGATTGCAACTGTAGCTGGCGGTGCAGCTGTAGAATGCTACGGAATTGTAGGTATGGCCTCAAAAAATCAAATCAAAGACGGTCTTACGGAAATATTGCGTAAAGAGAATTTCGCACGCGGCGTCATTGTCCGTCAAGAAGAAGAAGAAACACATATTGATATGTATATTATCGTAAGCTATGGGACGAAGATCTCGGAGGTTGCCTCTAATGTACAATCACAAGTGAAGTATACATTAAATAAAACAGTTGGCTTGTCCGTAGACTCTGTGAATATTTATGTTCAGGGTGTACGTGTGTCAAATGATTAATCAGACAAGTTAGTGGATGACGAAGGAGGAAGTCGGAGTGACGATAAGGACGTTAGATGGAGCAACGTTTGCGCAAATGGTGCTCGCAGGAGCAAACCATTTAACAAACAATGCGAATATGATCGACGCTCTTAATGTATTCCCTGTTCCAGACGGTGATACAGGTACGAATATGAATTTATCAATGACATCAGGAGCGAATGAAGTAAGAAATGTACAAGCAGACCACGTAGGTGAAGTAGCTAAAAGCTTAGCTAAGGGGTTGTTGATGGGGGCGCGCGGTAATTCAGGTGTAATCCTATCACAACTCTTTAGAGGTTTCTCAAAGGCTATTGAGGATAAAGAAACGATTACAACAACTGATTTTGCTGAGGCAATGAACCAGGGTGTTAAAACTGCCTATAAAGCAGTAATGAAACCTGTTGAAGGCACAATTCTTACTGTGGCTAAAGATTCCGCTGAAGCTGCTAACAAGATTGCTGACCAGGAAGAAGATATTGTTGTTTTCATGGAAGAAATGATAAAGAATGCAAAATCATCATTGAAACGCACTCCAGAACTGCTACCAGTCCTAAAAGAGGTAGGAGTGGTTGATAGTGGGGGTCAAGGTCTTGTAACAATTTATGAAGGGTTCTTGGCTAACTTAAAAGGCGAAGAGTTACCTGCTACGAATGAAGCCGGTCCAAGTATGGATGATATGGTTAATGCTGAACACCATAAACTCGCTCAAGACTTCATGAGCACCGATGAAATAGAGTTTGGATACTGTACAGAATTCATGGTGAAGTTCGAAGAAGATAAACTAGCTCAAAACCCATATGATGAAGATGCTTTTAGAGAGGACCTTAGTGAGCTTGGAGATTCTTTACTTGTCGTATCAGACGACGAGCTCATTAAAGTGCACGTACATGCTGAGACGCCTGGTAAAGCGCTAACACTAGGTCAGCGCTATGGTAGTCTAGTGAATATGAAGATTGAAAATATGCGTGAACAACACACATCCATTGTAGGCGAACAGAAGAAAGAAAAGCCCGCAAAGAAAGAAAAAGCTGAATTTGCTATTGTAACTGTTGCAATGGGAAGTGGCATTAAAGAGATGTTTGAAAGCCTTGGAGCTACAGTCGTAATCGAAGGCGGGCAAACGATGAATCCAAGTACTCAGGACATTACTAATGCAATTCAGGAAGCGAATGCGAAGCAAATTATCGTATTGCCAAATAATAAAAATATAGTCATGGCTGCTGAACAAGCTGCAGACTTAGCTGAGGATCACGTTGTTGTGGTTCCTACAAAGACAGTCCCTCAAGGTATGAGTGCACTACTTTCATTCCACCCTGAACAATCGGTTGAAGAGAATCAGGAAGGTATGAAAGAAGCAGCTGCAGCTGTAAAGACAGGTCAGCTAACATATGCTGTACGTGACACTCAAATTGATGGAATGACGATTGAAAAAGGTAATTTCATGGGTATTCTAGAAAGTAGCATTTCTTCTACTCATCAAGATAAACTTGAAGCAGCTAAGCAACTTCTTCAAGATATGATTGATGAAGAAGAAGATGAAATCTTAACTATTCTTCAGGGTGAAGATGCTACGACAGAAGAAGTTGAGGCTCTTGAAAGCTTCTTAGAAGAAAACTATGAAGACCTAGAAGTAGAAGTTCATAAAGGCAACCAGCCAATCTATTCCTTTATTTTTTCAGTGGAATAGTAAGGTGGAAGCAACGAAAGCAGTTCAATTTTGGAGGACAAAGAAGCTTGTCCCCCTTGATTGAACTGCTTTTCTTATTCATTTGTTATAGGTTAATGAGGAAGCTCGTCAGCTCGCCCGCGGAAAGCGAGTGATTTCCAGGTCCACCTTACGCTCCATTAAAATTGGCGGGAGCAATTCTCCATTCGTAGCAAATAGACATTGTCTTCAATCCAAATCTACATACAAAAAGAGCATTGGACTGTATAACAGTCCAATGCTCTAATTTACATCTGAAAGGATAGGGTTACAACCCTAATGCTTTAATGATGAATTCAGTTAGAAACATACCCGCGATAACCATAACAGGAAGGGTAACTTTGTTTTTTTGACCGCTTGCCATTTGAACAATTGGGTAAGCGATGAATCCAAAGGCCATTCCGTCAGCAATGCTGTTTGTGAAAGGAATCATTACAATGATTAAGAAAGCAGGCATTGCTTCTGATAAATCGTCAAAGGCAATATGGCGAACATTCTGTACCATAAGGGCCCCTACAATAATCAATATAGGGCTAATCGCCATGGAAGGGATCCATGATATAAACGGGATTAGTCCAAGGGTGAGCAAAAACAATACGCCTGTCGTGATGGCTGCTTTACCGGATCGACCATTTGAGGCAATCGTTGCTGCGCTTTCTGCTGATGACACAGTTGGTGATGTGCCGAAAAAAGCGCATGTTAGGCTTGAAAAAGCTGTGGATTGGAATGAACGCTTAAATTTACTCATATCTCCCACCATCGATAGCTGTCCGTTAATGAGACCCATGTTCTCAAAGACGAGTACGATCGTTAACGGAAATACACCTAGCCAAAAGGCCAGTTCGTCTACTGCACTGAAAGATGGGATGAAAATCCATTGTGCATCTAGAGCAATGTTTGTTGTGCCTCCATCTAAAATCCCGAACAGATAGGCTAAGACTGTTCCAGTTCCCATGGTTAAGAGAAAATGGCCAGGGACATTTTTGATGAATAGGAATATACCTACCGCCAAAGTAAGTAAACTAACGAGCACGGTTGGGGAAGTGAAATGACCCAATTCAATCAATGAATGTTCACCTCGAGTAATCAAGCCGCCTTTTTCAAGGCCGATAAACGTAAGAAACAAACCCAATCCTACCGTAATAGCGTGCTTTAACGAGTCAGGTATAGCTTCTTGGAGCCATGAACCTAGTTTGGTTAGGGCAATAATGATAAAAAGGATTGACGATACTAGAACAACTCCCAATCCTTCCTCGAAAGTGAGCCCGCCACCTTGCACAATTGAATAGGCAAACAAGGCGTTAACGCCCATTCCTGGTATTAATACCATAGGAGCGTTGGCCCAAAAACCTATTAATAAGCACCCCACAAAGCTAGCCAATATGGTAGCGATCATACCAGCTTGGTAGCTGATACCGGCTTCGCTTAAAATCGAGCCATTAACTGCTACAATGTAGACAGTCGTTAAATACCCGATTAAACCTGCCATCATCTCCGTTTTCAGGGATGTCTTTGCTCCTTGTGAATCAGGGTTATGGTGCTTCATATAAAACCCTCAATATAAAGTTGCCCTCTCCCACCCGATTATGCCGAACATAATCCACAAAGTTTTATTATAGGGAAGTCTGTGAATTTTATCAACTACTCTTCATACTCGTTTTTCTTTATTTTTGTTATAATAAAAGAGTTGATCTAAAACACTCTTACTTGTTGAATGCGCTTACAATTACGTGTATAAAGGAAATAGATGATCATTTTATATGAATAGGATGGTGGTAACAGTGAAGTTTAAATCTGTTTTTGATATTATTGGTCCGGTCATGATTGGGCCGTCTAGTTCGCATACAGCAGGTGCTGCCCGTATAGGGAGAGTAGCGCGAACGTTATTTGGTCGTGAGCCTAAATGGGTAACCGTCCACTTATATGGGTCATTTGCGAAGACTTATAAAGGCCATGGTACAGATGTTGCTATTGTAGGTGGTGTGCTTGACTTTGAAACGTGGGATACAAGAATTAGCACATCTCTGGATTTGGCGAAAGAAAAAGGAATTAAGGTTCAGTTTGAAGAGGAAGATGCCCACACAGACCATCCCAACACAGCTCGTGTAAGGATCGGGGATGAGGATGGTGATCTAGAGTTAGTCGGGATATCAATTGGTGGAGGAAAAGCTGAAATTACTGAACTCAATGGGTTTGAGTTACGTCTTTCCGGGAATCATCCCGCTATTTTGGTTATGCATAACGACCGATTTGGTTCTATTGCCTCTGTCACTCAAACGCTTGCGAAGCATGAGATAAATATTGGGCATATGGAAGTTTCGAGAAAAGAAATGGGCAAAGAAGCCCTTATGGTTATTGAAGTTGACCAAAATGTTAGTGATGATCTTTTAAGAGAACTTGAAAGTTGTGATCATATCTTGCAAGTAGCGAAAGTTGTAGATTAACAGACTAGGGGAGGAATCATATATGAAAATCTTATTTCGGAACGTAGCGGAGTTAGTAGAACGATGTGAAAGTGAAGGAGTTTCTATTTCTGAGTTAATGATTCGTCAAGAGATGGCGGTTCGTGAACGATCTCGTGAAGAGGTTTTTGGACAAATGGAAGAAAACCTAAAGGTTATGGAAAACGCGGTTGAGGAAGGATTGCAAGGAGTTAAGTCTCATTCTGGTTTAACAGGAGGAGACGCTGTACTCATTCAAAATTATATGAAAAACCACACGCCACTTTCCGGGAACCTGTTAATGGATGCTGTAAGTAAAGCAGTGGCTACCAATGAAGTAAACGCGGCTATGGGAACGATTTGTGCTACACCAACAGCAGGGAGTGCTGGATGTGTCCCTGGAACACTATTTGCTGTAAAGAACCAATTAAACCCTACACGCGAGCAAATGGTAAGGTATTTATTTACTTCAGGCGCGTTTGGGTTTGTCGTTGCGAATAATGCATCCATCTCAGGTGCTGCTGGAGGCTGTCAGGCAGAAGTAGGATCGGCTGCAGGTATGGCGGCTGCTGCGATTGTAGAAATGGCTGGTGGTACACCTGCTCAATCAGCTGAAGCAATGGCGATTACACTTAAAAATATGCTAGGGTTAGTATGTGATCCTGTAGCTGGCCTTGTGGAGGTTCCTTGTGTGAAACGGAATGCGATGGGAGCTTCTAACGCAGTTGTTGCAGCAGACATGGCTCTTGCTGGTGTGACAAGTCGCATTCCATGTGATGAAGTCATTGATGCTATGTACAAAATTGGTCAAACGATGCCTGTGGCTCTTAGAGAAACAGCCCAAGGTGGTTTAGCGGCTACACCAACAGGACGGGAGTTAGAAGCGAAAGTGTATGGAATAAATTTAAAAAGTGAGTGAGACAAGTGCTACAACAATCGGTTTTACAATTGTCAGGAGTTGGCGAGAAAACTGGAGAAACGCTAAATGAGATGGGAATAGTTACGATAGAAGACTTCCTTTTTTATTTTCCTTTCCGTTATGATGTTCACGAGGTAAAGCCGTTGACCGAACTTGTACACGATGAAAAAGCTACTATTGAAGGGGAGGTCGTAGGTGAACCTTCCCTCACCTTTTTTGGAAAGAAGAAATCACGCTTAACCATTACGTTACAAGTGGAACAGTTCGCGGTGAAAGCAGTTATGTTTAATCGTGCTTTTGCTAAGAAACAGCTTCAGCCAGGTGATACGGTAACTGTTACAGGGAAATGGGACCAACATCGTTTGCAGATTACGGTGAGTCATTATTATAAAGGGAGAGCTAAATCGAACACCCCAATCCAACCCGTCTATTCGTTAAAAGGGAATATGAAAATGCCAACGTTTAAAAAGTGGATGAGAACGGCCGTAGATCAATATGGTTCTTACATAGAAGAGGTCTTACCTCCTTCCTTTTTGGAAGCTTATAAGTTACCCGAGCGATCCAAGGCATTATATGGGATGCATTTCCCGGAAAGCCGGGTCGTATTAAAACATGCGAAGCGTCGCTTTATATATGAAGAGTTCTTATTATTCCAATTAAAAATGCAGCTCTTACGAAAAATCAAACGAGAAGCGACAACGGGTAATGCTCAAAGCTTTGATAAAGAGTCGGTTACTCAATTTACAAATGATTTACCTTTCCAGTTGACAGGGGCTCAATCTAAAAGTCTAAAAGAAATCTTGAAAGATATGAGCTCCCCCTATCGAATGAATCGTTTGCTTCAGGGCGATGTGGGATCTGGAAAAACTGCGGTAGCAGCTATAGCTTTATATGCAACCATTACCTCAGGCAAACAAGGTTCTCTAATGGTCCCTACAGAAATCCTTGCAGAACAACATCATGAATCGTTGCAAGAGCTGTTTGGAGATAAGGCTGAGGTTGTACTTCTGACAGGTAGCGTTAAAGGGAAACAGCGTAAAGAAGTCGTAGAAAAAATTGCGAACCATGAGGCGGATATTATCATTGGAACACATGCATTAATACAAGACGAAGTCATTTTTAATGATCTTGGATTAGCCATTATTGATGAACAGCACCGTTTTGGTGTAGAGCAACGCCGGACACTTCGTGATAAAGGCTTGATGCCTGATGTGCTCTTTATGACCGCTACACCCATCCCTAGAACTCTTGCTATTACAGCATTTGGAGACATGGATGTTTCTGTAATTGATGAAATGCCAGCTGGGCGTAAAGCTGTTGAGACTTATTGGGTGAAAGAACAAATGTTAGATCGTGTTTTAACATTTATCCAAAATGAAGTTGAAGAGGGGCGTCAGGCTTATGTGATTAGCCCGCTAATTGAAGAATCTGACAAGCTTGACATACAGAATGCAGTGGATACTTATCATCAACTTACTGCTTATTTCCCTTCGTCTATAAAAGTGGGGTTGATGCACGGTCGCTTAACATCTGAGGAAAAAGATGAAGTGATGAAGCAGTATGCTAATAACGAGGTGCAAGTACTGGTATCCACAACGGTTGTTGAGGTGGGTGTGAACGTTCCCAATGCAACGGTCATGCTTATATACGATGCTGATCGTTTTGGTTTATCCCAGCTTCATCAGTTAAGAGGTCGTGTAGGAAGAGGGAGTCATCAAAGTTATTGTATTTTACTAGCTGATCCAAAAGGAGATGTAGGCAAAGAGCGGATGAGGATCATGAGTGAAACCACAAATGGATTTGAATTGTCTGAACATGACCTTAAACTTCGTGGTCCTGGCGATTTCTTTGGAAGAAAGCAAAGTGGCGTCCCAGAATTTAAGGTTGCAGATATGGTGCACGATTATCGAGCTTTAGAAACGGCTCGTCAAGATGCGCAGAAGATGATTGAAGAAGATCATTTTAAGGAAGACCCATCCCTTCAACCGCTCTTTAACCTCTTAATGAATGACCCTATTTTAAAAGGAGAAGTTTTGGATTAAAGAAACAATCCTTGCATAAGATAGGGAGGTATTATATATTACTATTAGTACCTAGTCATAATTGGACGGTGTGTATAGATGAAGTTATCGAAGAAAGAGCGTCAGCAGCGTCTCAAGGAAACGATTGAGCAGACTCCGTTCATTACAGATGAGGAATTAGCCAAGAAATATGGAGTTAGTATCCAAACGATTCGTCTAGATCGAATGGAACTATCAATTCCTGAGCTTCGTGAACGAATTAAGTCGGTCGCTACCTACCAATGGAATGAAACAGTTAAAGCCCTGCCTCTAGAGGAGGTTATTGGGGAAGTTGTTGATTTGGAGTTAGATCATAAAGCAATCTCGATATTAGATATAAAAGATGAACACGTATTTTCTCGTAATAGAATTGCCAGAGGTCATCACCTGTTTGCACAGGCGAACTCTTTGGCTGTGGCTGTTATTAACGATGAACTTGCTCTAACAGCTAAATCTGAAATCCGGTTTACGCGGCAAGTAAAAGAAGGGGAACGTGTTGTGGCAAAGGCGCAAGTTAAAGGAAATGATGACAAGGGTCGAACCATCGTAGAAGTAGAAAGCGTGGTTGACCAAGAGACTGTATTTTCAGGAGTCTTTGTTATGTTTCGTTCAAATGATGAAAAAGGAGAGGCCTAACCATGAGATTAGCAGTCGATGCAATGGGAGGAGACCATGCTCCTAAAGAAATCGTATTAGGCGCAATAGAAGCGGTAAAAAATATAGAAAATCTAGAGATTACCTTATTTGGCCAGGAGGACAAGATTCGTTCACACATGAGCGAGGATTATTCAGCCATTAAGGTCATACATACAGATGAGATGATTACTTCAGAAGATGAACCCGTGCGTGCGGTTCGCCGTAAGAAAAATGCTTCAATGGTTTTAATGGCTAAAGAAGTTAAAGAAGGACGAGCAGATGCTTGTGTCTCTGCAGGCAACACAGGGGCGCTTATGAGTGCAGGTTTGTTTGTTGTTGGACGAATTGAGGGAATTGAACGCCCTGCGCTTAGTCCAACGCTACCTACAGTGGACGGAAAAGGTTTTTTACTATTAGACGTTGGGGCTAATGTTGATGCAAAACCAAACCACCTAGTACAATACGCGGTAATGGGATCTGTTTATGCAGAACAAGTCCGTGGCATAACTTCTCCTAGGGTTGGTCTTTTAAATGTTGGTACAGAAGATGGAAAAGGGAATGATCTTGTTAAGAAGACATTCAAGAAATTGCAAGGCGCTCCAATTAATTTTGTAGGAAATGTGGAAGCACGTGACTTACTGAATGGTGTAGCGGATGTTGTTGTAGCGGATGGCTTTACGGGTAATGTAACCCTTAAGACAATAGAAGGTACAGCGATGTCGATGTTTGCCATGATTAAAGATACATTTATGACAAATTGGAAGACTAAGTTGGCTGCTAGTATGGCTAAGGAAAATCTACGTGGGTTGAAGAGTAAGTTAGATTATTCTGAATATGGCGGAGCTGGATTATTTGGTCTTGCCGCACCTGTTATTAAAGCTCATGGATCTTCTGATTCACGTGCAGTATATAACGCTATTAAACAAGCTTGTCACATGGTCGACCATGAGGTGAATCAAGCTATACAAGAAACGGTTCAAAATATGGACTGGGATAAGGATGATGATCAATGAAAAGAATAGCTTTTGTCTTTCCAGGACAAGGTTCTCAAGAAGTTGGTATGGGAAAGTCTTTCTATGATCAATATGAAAGTGTAAGAGAGCAGTTCGCTAAAGCTGACGATCGCTTAGGCGTTTCTCTCAGTCAATACATGTTAGAAGGGCCAGAGGAAACGTTAACGAAAACAGAGCATGCGCAACCAGCTCTTCTTTTACTAAGTACATCGATCGTTCAATTACTTAAAGATGAAGGCATCAAACCTGAACTTGTTGCAGGTCACAGTTTAGGGGAGTATAGCGCTCATGTAGCTGCTGGGACAATGTCACAAGAAGAAGCATTGTCTTTAGTACAAAAGCGTGGTCAGCTTATGGAAGAAGCAGTTCCAGCTGGGCAAGGTTCCATGGCGGCAGTACTCGGATTAGATGTTGAAACAATCGAACGTGTAACTTCAGCAATTCGGGATGAGGGGGAAGTTGTAGAAGTTGCCAATTATAACTGCCCTGGTCAAATTGTTATATCAGGTTCAAAAGAAGGCGTAGACGAAGCGTGTGTACGTTTGAAAGAAGAGGGAGCAAAGCGTGCACTACCTCTTAATGTGAGCGGACCTTTCCACTCACGTCTAATGAAGCCTGCAAGTGAGCAATTTGAGTCAGAACTAAAAGGTGTTTCTTTAAAAGAGGCTGAAGTTCCGGTTGTAGCCAATGTAACCGCAAAGCCTGTTCAAGATAAAGATCAAATCTTTGATTCTTTAGTTGAACAACTATATTCTCCGGTTCGCTTTGAAGAAACGATTCGCTATATGATGGACCAAGACATTGATGCCTTTGTAGAGGTTGGAAATGGAAAAGTCTTAAGCGGCTTGATCCGTAAAGTTAATCGACGAATGAAAACATTTAATATCCAAGACCCAGAGAGCTTAGAGGCATTTCTGGAATGGTATAAGGAGGACTAACAAATGCTTGAAGGTAAAGTTGCCCTTGTAACTGGTGCATCTCGCGGTATCGGCCGTGCTATCGCTTTAGAGCTAGCAAGACAAGGAGCTAAAGTAGCTGTGAACTATGCGGGTAGCGAACAAAAGGCTCAAGACGTTGTTGATGAAATCACTTCTTTAGGAACTGAAGGTATTAAGATCCAAGCCAATGTATCATCAGAAGAAGAAGTAAAAGCAATGGTGAAACAAGTTACTGAAACATTTGGTCGTATTGATCTATTAATCAATAACGCTGGTATAACGCGTGATAACCTTCTTATGCGAATGAAAGAAGAAGAGTTTGATCAGGTTATAGATACGAACCTTAAAGGTGTATTCTTGACAACCAAAGCTGTAACACGTCCAATGATGAAGCAAAAAGGCGGAAAAATTATAAATATAGCTTCAGTTGTTGGTGTTAGTGGAAACCCAGGACAAGCTAACTATGTAGCCGCTAAAGCAGGTGTGATCGGATTAACGAAGACCTCAGCTAAAGAACTAGCTGCTCGTAATATTCTTGTAAATGCCGTTGCACCAGGATTTATTGAAACAGATATGACAGATGAACTGACAGATGAACAAGTTGAGAGTATGCAATCGATGATTCCATTGTCTCGTTTAGGACAAGGTGAAGATATCGCAAAGGTTGTTCGTTTCTTAGCGTCTGACGATGCCAACTATATGACAGGGCAAACCCTTCATGTAGATGGCGGCATGGTCATGTAAATTTTATTAAGATCCAAGATAAAATCTTGTCATGACCTAGTATTTTAAAGCAAAATCTTCTATAATTACTGAAGGGAGGTGAACAACGATGGCAGATGTATTTGAACGAGTAAAAGGCATAGTTGTTGAACGTCTAGATGTAGACGACTCAAAAGTAACCATGGAAGCTTCCTTTAAAGATGACCTAGAAGCAGACTCACTAGATGTGGTTGAGCTTGTTATGGAACTTGAAGATGAGTTCGACATGGAGATCTCTGATGAAGATGCAGAGAAAATTGAGACAGTTGGCGATGCTGTGAATTACATAAACAGCAAGTAACAATAAAGTAAGAAAGTCTCGCAAGATGCGAGACTTTCTCTGTATGTAATTCTAATAATAAGAATAGGTGGCATGAGACAGTGGATTTCACGAAATTTCAAAATAGGATTGGGATAACCTTTGAGAGTAAAAAGTTATTAGAACAGGCTTTCACCCATTCATCCTATGTGAATGAGCATCGCACCCGAGAATATGACGACAATGAACGATTAGAATTTTTAGGGGATGCAGTATTAGAATTAGCAATATCTCAATATCTATACCGTAAGCATCCAGAGATGACTGAAGGCGAATTAACGAAATATCGCGCTTCAATTGTTTGTGAAGCCTCACTCGTTCGTTTCGCAAATGATTTACATTTCAGTGACCTGATCTTCTTAGGCAAAGGAGAAGAAATGACAGGTGGTCGTGAGCGTCCTGCTCTGTTAGCAGACGTATTTGAAGCGTTTATCGGAGCTATTTATTTGGATCAAGGCTTCCAGACTGTTATTCGATTTCTTGAAGAGTTTGTCTACCCTAAAATTCATAAAGGTGCTTTTTCGCATGCGATGGATTATAAAAGTCAATTACAAGAAGTGGTCCAAAGAGAGCGTAATGGCGTTATAGAATATGAGATCGTGGAAGAAAGAGGCCCAGCTCATAATCGTGAATTTATCGCCCACGTTTTTATACAAGGTGACCGTTCTGGTGTTGGCATTGGTCGAACGAAAAAAGAAG
The DNA here is from genome assembly GCF_014642405.1 of Pontibacillus salipaludis. GTDB lineage: Bacteria > Bacillota > Bacilli > Bacillales > BH030062 > Pontibacillus > Pontibacillus salipaludis. The sequence continues at coordinate 25,705 of NZ_BMIN01000025.1, read as the reverse complement.
CAGAACAAAATGCTGCAAAGGAAGCACTTGATGCTTTCGATATAGAGGTTTAAAAAGCTGCTGGCTCCCGCTAGCAGCTTTTTCTATCTGTAATAGGCTGTGGTGTTTTTCAAGATAAGCGCAGAAGCTGAGTTACCTTAGTTTTGGATGGGGCCGTTACGTTGGTTTAGTGGTTGATGTGTCTGGGGCACGGACCTCGAGTTATAATTGAAAAAAAAGACGAGCCTGTTTAGAAGGCTCGTCTTAAATGCTTATGCTTTAACGCGGTATTTACCTAGTTCACCAACAACAGCTTGGAGTTCTGATACGCTAAGTTGTCCTTTTTTCATTTGGACCATGTCGTACATGTCTTTAATGTCTTCATAATGCTTGATGTCGTAGTCTTCAGGGTCCATTAAACCACGGTTAACAACCTGAAGCTGCTCGGCTAGAGTGTTAATCATAAACACTAAATTATCATTTGTTGGGGTACTTAAATCCATAGAAATCTCTCCTCTTTCATCATTACTAGAATGCTTTCTTCTAACACCTTATAGTTTATGATAAAATAAATGAGTTGAAATTGAAATTATTCATCGCAGAAATACAAAAAATAGTTTTACATAGGAGGAAGTTAACATGTTCCTCAAACGTTTAGATACAGTAGGATTTAAATCGTTTGCCGAACGGATTACTGTAGATTTTGTGCCAGGCGTCACCTCAGTAGTAGGTCCGAACGGAAGCGGGAAAAGTAATATCACAGATGCTATAAGATGGGTTCTAGGTGAGCAATCAGCTAGGTCTCTTCGTGGCTCTAAAATGGAGGATATTATCTTTCAGGGGAGTGATTCCCGTAAACCGCTTAATTTTGCAGAAGTTACATTAACGCTAGATAATGAAGACAACACACTACCTCTTGATTATCAGGAAGTTTCCGTCACACGAAGAGTGTACCGATCTGGGGAAAGTGAATTCCTTATTAATAAACAGGCGTGTCGTTTGAAAGATATCATCGACTTGTTTATGGACTCCGGTCTCGGGAGGGAAGCATTCTCTATAATCTCGCAAGGAAAGGTAGAAGAGATTTTAAGCTCAAAAGCTGAAGAGCGCAGGTCCATTTTTGAAGAGGCTGCTGGTGTTCTTAAATATAAGAAACGTAAACAAAAAGCAGAGTACAAGTTAGCGGAAACTCAAGAAAACTTGAACCGCGTAGAGGATATTATTTATGAGATTGAAGGTCAATTAGAGCCATTAAAAGAGCAAGCTGCTATTGCAAAAGATTACCTTGAGAAGAAAGAAGAGCTTGAGAATTATGAAGTTTCTCTAATGGTAGCAGAAATAGAGACCATACACGCTGATTGGGAAGCGTTGTTAAAAGATTTAGAAACACAAAAAGCTCGGGAACAAGAATTGCGTGCGCTTACTTCAAATCAAGAAGCAAATGTGGAAGAAGAGCGAAACGAAATGAAAGCGTTAGATGACTCTGTTGAAGGGTTGCAAGAAGCTTTACTGGTTTTAACCCAGGAGCTTGAAAACCTTGAAGGAAAGAAAGAGTTATTTAGTGAACGTCAGAAACATTACACTGAAAACCGCTCCAAACTAGAAGAGGATGTTAGTAAACTTCAGGGCCGTGAAGAAACTGTTCAAGGACAATATGAACAAGAACAGTCTAAGTTAGATCGTGTCACATCCCAAGCTAATACGACAAAAGAAAAGTTAAATAAAGTACGGGAACAACTTAATCAATTAGAAAGCAATCAGGAAGAAAAAATAGAAAGCTTAAAGAGTGATTATATTGAACAGCTTAATGAGCAGGCTGCCAAACGTAACGAACGTCAGTCTGTAAGCCAACAATTAGAGCAGTTTGATGTAAGAACGACTCGTCTAGAAGGTAAATTTAAAGACCTCATTGATGACCGTGATGCGATCCAAAAACAAAAAGGGACTTTAGAACAAGAACTCGAAACGGTTACAGCTAAACGAACGGAACAAGAGCAAAGTTTAAATCGTGTTAAAACAGAGCTTGACCATGAAGAGAAAGAGTATCAGGAGAAGCAATCTAAACTTTATCAAGGCTATCAACATTTAGAGAAATTACGTTCTAAAAAAGAAATGCTAGAAGACTTAAAAGAAGATTTTGCAGGGTTTTTCCAAGGTGTAAAAGAAGTCTTAAAGGCAAGAGAGTCTGGTGAACTAAAAGGCGTTAAAGGTGCCGTTGCTGAACTTATTGATATTCCTAAAAATTATGTAACAGCTATTGAAACAACGCTTGGTGGAGCGGCCCAGCATGTTGTGATGGAAGATGAAGCCACTGCTCGTAAGACCATTAACTGGTTAAAGCAAACCAACAGAGGTAGGGCGACGTTCTTGCCACTTCCTACGATTCAACCAAAATATATTCCTTCAGAAAAATTAAATACAGCTAAAGGAATAAAAGGTTTTGTCGGGGTAGCTTCTGAGCTGGTTCAATATGAAGAGCACTTCTCCAAAGCCATTCAACACCTTATGGGGCATGTAATCATAGCTGAGTCATTAAAGGAAGCCAATGAGATCGCAAAAGCAACGGGGAGGCGTTTCCGCGTTGTGACATTGGAAGGGGATGTAGTAAATCCTGGTGGTTCCATGACAGGTGGCGCGCAGAAAAAGAGTAACCAGTCGCTTTTTACAAGAGATCAAGAGCTACAGGAGTTACAAGAAAAGTTAACTCAATTTGAGCAAAGAAGCACACAATATGAGCAAACAGTTAAGGACTTAAAAGAGAAAATTAAAGAGAAGAAAGAAAAACGCTCGACTTTACAACAGCAACTTGAATCATCAAGGCTTGAAGAACAAGCAAGCAGGGGACGCTTGAGGGAACTTGAATTACAAGAACAAAATTTAAACGATCAGCTTTCCCTTTATGACCAAGACAAAGCTCAATTTGATGATGACCGATCTTCTCTACAAGAGCGGAATAAGAAATTAACAACTGAACTAGAAACGATTGAAGAGAATCTCATTAACATTCAGAAAGAAATTGATCAACTAACAGAACAGCAAACGACTCAAAAAGCCAGTTATGATCAACTTCAACAAGATCTAAACCAGTTACAAATTGAGTATGCTGAGCAGCAAACACAAGTGAAAAACCAGCAGGAAAAAACAGAAGCTCTCCTCGTTCAATTAGAAGAAGTGCAGTCTTCCAAACAAGAACAACAATCTCAGCTTGATCAGTTAAAAGATATTGCTGAGTCTAAAGAAACGGAAGAAGAAATTGATGCTCAAATTGAAGCAAAGCGACACCAAAAAGAAACGAAAAGTGAACTGATACGTAGTAAACGTGAAGATCGCACCAATCGTTCCGAAAAGATTCAAGACATCGAGGCTGAGCTGAAAGAGAACAAAAGGATGCACCAATCCTTGGTGCAAGATATACAAGATAAAGAGGTTAAAGCCAACCGTCTTGATGTAGAACTTGAAAATCGACTAGAACACCTTAGGACTGAATACATGCTTTCTTATGAGAAGGCAAAAGCGACTTATCCTGAAGTAGAAGATATTGATGCTACGAAGAGACAAGTAAAGCTTATTCGTCTTGCTATTGATGAATTAGGAACCGTCAATATAGGAGCCATTGAAGAGTATGATCGCATTAAAGAACGTCACACATTCTTAACTGATCAACAAACAGACTTACTAGAGGCTAAAGATACGTTATTCGGTGTGATTTCGGAGATGGATGGAGAGATGGAGCGTCGTTTCGAAAGTACGTTCGTTCAAATCCGTGAAGAGTTCACTCATGTCTTTAAAGATCTCTTTGGAGGTGGCAGGGCTGACCTTAGAATGACAGATCCTGAGAATATTTTAGAGACAGGAATTGAAATAGTAGCACAACCACCAGGCAAGAAATTGCAGCATTTAGGATTATTATCTGGCGGGGAACGTGCACTGACAGCAATCGCTCTTCTGTTTGCAATTCTTCACGTTAGGCCGGTTCCATTCTGTGTACTCGATGAAGTAGAAGCAGCACTTGATGAAGCAAATGTGACCCGATTTGCTCAGTATTTAAAGCGATTTAGTGCTAAAACACAGTTTATCGTCATTACTCACCGAAAAGGGACGATGGAAGAATCGGATGTCTTGTATGGGGTAACGATGCAAGAGTCTGGTGTCTCAAAACTTGTCTCTGTTCGTTTGGAAGAGACTAAGGAATTAATACAACGTTCGTAGAAAGGAAGTATGTGAGATGGGATTTTTTAAGAAGTTAAAAAAAAAATTCGTAAAAGAAGATGAGCATGTACAAGAAGATTCCGGTAAAAAAGAAGACGTAGACAATCTTGAAGAGGACCAAACTGAAGAAGAGGATCAAGACCTTTCCACTTCAACCGAAGAAGAGGAAGTACAAGAAGATGTCAACGAGCCTGCTTCTGAAGTGGTTGTTGAAGAACCATCTAAAGAGGAAGAGGTTGTTGAACCAGACACTACAGAATACGTACAAGATGAACAAGAAGAACAAGAAGAACAAGAAGAAGTAGAAGAAGTAGAAGAAGTAGAAGAGAAAGAGAGCATATCCACAAAGTTTAAGAAGGGATTAGCGAAAACCCGTAACTCTTTTGCGACTAAAGTGAATGACCTTGTTGCGCGTTATCGTACAGTAGACGAAGATTTCTTCGAAGAACTAGAAGAGATTCTCATTTCTGCTGATGTGGGTGTCAATACAGTTATGCATTTAATTGATGAATTAAAGATGGAAGTGAAGCGTCGTAACATTAAAGACACTCGTGAGGTTCGCGAAGTCATTTCAGAAAAACTGGTCGACATCTATTATGGAGATGATGACGAAGAAATTGAAGAAATCACGTTTAATCAAGACGGACTTACTGTTCTTCTTTTTGTAGGAGTAAATGGTGTAGGGAAAACAACTACAATTGGGAAGATGGCTCACAGACTTAAACAGCAAGGAAAAAATGTGGTTATGGCAGCAGGTGACACATTCCGTGCCGGTGCGATTGAACAGCTTGAAGTATGGGGCGAGCGTGTGGGAGTACCAGTTATTCGTCATAGTGAAGGAAGTGACCCTGCTGCAGTTATCTATGACGGTATTCAGTCTGCAAAATCTAAGGGAGCAGATGTACTGCTATGCGACACAGCTGGTCGTTTGCAAAACAAGGTTAACTTAATGAACGAGTTATCCAAAGTGAAGCGTGTCATTGAACGCGAAATACCAGGCGCACCTCATGAATCGTTACTAGTTCTTGATGCCACTACAGGTCAGAATGCCTTGAGTCAAGCAAAGACCTTCTCAGAAGCGACGAATGTGTCTGGGATTGTGCTGACAAAACTTGATGGTACCGCTAAAGGTGGTATTGTTATGGCGATACGGAATGAATTAGATATACCAGTTAAGTTCGTAGGACTAGGCGAAAAGGTGACAGATCTTCAATCCTTTGATGCCCATGCTTTCGTTTATGGCCTATTTGCTGATATGCTTGAAGAGTCAGAACAAGAATAATTCATCGGGATGAACTTGACAGATCACACCTTTATTTTGTACTATTTGTATATGTAAAGGCATTTCACTTAACAAGGAGTGCTTACTTTGCTTGAGAAAACAACACGCATGAACTATTTGTTTGATTTTTACCAAGAATTACTGACAGATAAACAGCGAAGTTATATGGAGTACTATTACCTTGAAGATTATTCTTTAGGGGAGATCTCTGAAACATTCAATGTAAGTCGTCAGGCTGTATATGACAATATTAAACGAACAGAAACAATGCTTGAAGAATACGAACAGAAGTTAGACTTATACGATCGTTTTGAAAAGCGACAAAGGTTGTTGAAGCAATTGAAAGATTCCGTTCAGAAAGGGTCTGATGACGTGTTAGAAATCATTGAGACCCTTGAGAACTTAGATTAGGAGGGCGGCTTATATGGCATTCGAAGGTTTAGCCGACCGACTGCAGAATTCGATCCAAAAGATCAAAGGCAAAGGTAAGGTAACCGAAGCAGATGTAAAAGAAATGACCCGTGAAGTCCGCCTTGCGCTTCTTGAAGCGGACGTTAACTTCAAAGTTGTAAAAGACTTTGTGAAACGCGTGAAAGAACGTGCGGTTGGACAAGAAGTTATGCAAAGTTTAACTCCAGGTCAACAAGTGATTAAAGTGGTGAAAGAAGAATTAACTGATCTTATGGGAGGAGACCAGAGCAAAATTGCTGTGGCTAATCGTCCACCAACAGTTATTATGATGGTAGGTCTTCAAGGTGCTGGTAAGACTACCACTACCGGTAAACTTGCTAACCATCTTCGTAAAAACCACAATAGGAACCCTTTACTAGTAGCAGCTGACGTTTACCGTCCTGCTGCAATTAACCAGTTAGAGACGCTTGGGACTCAGCTTAATATGCCTGTTTTCTCAAAAGGAACAGAGGCAAACCCAGTTGACATTGCTAATGAAGCAATTGCTCAAGCGAAAGAGAATCATAATGACTATGTCATTATTGATACAGCTGGTCGTCTTCATATTGACGAGAATCTTATGGGAGAGTTGAAAGAAATTCACTCAAACGTGAATCCCGATGAAGTCTTCCTAGTTGTTGATGCGATGACAGGTCAAGATGCTGTTAACGTAGCAGAATCTTTTAATGAGCAGCTAGACGTTAGCGGGGTAGTCCTAACTAAATTAGATGGTGACACCCGTGGTGGTGCTGCGCTATCAATCAAAGCTGTAACAGACAAACCAATTAAGTTTGCAGGTATGGGTGAGAAACTTGACCAGCTAGAAGCATTCCACCCTGAGCGTATGGCTTCTCGTATCTTAGGTATGGGAGACGTACTAACGTTAATTGAAAAAGCCCAGTCTGAAGTAAACGAAGACCAGGCGAAAGAACTCGAGCAGAAAATGCGCGACGCGTCCTTCACATTGGACGATTTCTTAGAACAAATGGGCCAAGTTCGTAATATGGGACCACTCGATGAACTAATCGGCATGATCCCAGGCGCTGATAAAATGAAAGGTTTGAAGAATGCTAATATAGATGAGAAGCAATTAAATCACATCGAAGCAATCATTCAATCCATGACTAAAGCCGAACGAAATGACCCAAGTATCATGAACGCAAGTCGTAAAAAACGAATTGCCAAAGGCTCCGGCCGAAACGTATCCGAAGTGAACCGTTTATTAAAACAGTTCAACGACATGAAGAAAATGATGAAGCAGATGACGAACCAAAAAGGTAAAAAAGGTAAAGGCGGCGGATTTAAATTACCGTTTATGTAAAAGGAAAAGTGCAGGCGACTGCTTAGCCCCGTACGCATAAGCCAAGCAACGAAAGTGGTTGAAAACCACTGTAGTTGAATGGCTTATGACGCTAGGGGCTAGGAGCCGGAACTGGACATTTGGAAAAGCGCAGGCGGGGTGAACAGGAGCGTACGGATAAGCAAGCGACTGGAAGTGACGTTAGTCACTGCAAGTCGATTGCTTATCGCGCTAGCTCCTCCCCGCCGGAGCTGGAAAAGCAGGAAGCGGAAACGGTTCGTCCAGGCCCGTACGGATAAGTAAAAGCGCGTAGGTGAGGTTTCCTCACCGCAGTGTTTTTACTTATCGCGCTAGGGCCTAACCGTTGGAGCTGGACTGTGATCGAAGCGCCTTTCACACTTTTATTAATATGTAATGCAAAACCCCTTTACACACTCGCAGTTCTCTGCTAAAATCTAAAATTGTGTTAAGTAAAAATAAGCATTTGAAAATATGGAGGTATTTAATATGGCAGTAAAAATTCGCCTAAAGCGCATGGGTTCTAAGCGTAACCCATTCTATCGTATAGTAGTAGCAGATTCTCGTTCCCCACGTGATGGTCGTTTCATCGAAGAGATCGGAACGTACAACCCAACAGCTAACCCAACAGAGGTTACTGTAAATGAAGAAAAAGCTCTTAACTGGATGACAGAAGGCGCTAAGCCATCTGACACAGTTCGCAACTTGTTCTCAACACAAGGTCTTATGGAAAAGTTTCACGCACAAAAAACTCAAAAGTAAAGTAGTGTGATATCGTGAAAGCCTTAATCGAAACCATTGTACGTCCACTAGTTGATTATCCAGATGATGTTGCCGTTACAGAGCAAGAAGAAGAGCGTAAGCTTACGTATCACTTATCTGTTCACAAAGATGATGTCGGCAAGGTGATTGGTAGACACGGACGAGTGGCTAAGGCCATCCGAACCGTTGTATATGCGGCAGGATCGAATTCCAAGAAGCGAATTTATTTAGATATTATGTAAAAAGGGAGAGGGGCCACCTTTCCCTTTTTTACTAGGTTAAACTTTTTCGTGTAATTTGCTCTTCATAAAGCAAAATCCTTGGGATGTATAGAAGAGTCGTTTACGGTTAAAGGAGCGAATGTGATGAACATCATCAAACGTGTACCAGTAAAACGTGTTCTTACAGAAGCAAGTAAAGAAAAGTTACAGCAAGAGTTTGAAACACGGAAAGCTAGACTTGATGAAGAGTGTCAGCAACTTTCCTTTGAAAAAAGAAAGATTGAAGTAAAACAAAATATCTCCAGAGAAGAAGTAGCAAAGCGTTTTAATCGAGAAATCGATAAGAGAAAAGAAAAAATTCGGTGGCTTGAATATCAACTCGAACAACTAGAAATCCTACCATTAGGCAGTGAAATAGAAGATGGGGAAGTGGAATCCATAGTAGACCTAAATGTAGGGGATACCTGGGACGAACAAATGAACCAGGGCGCGATTATTGTTCAAGATGGTAAAGTAATCCGGATTGATAAATAGGTGATGTGAATGGATAAAGAATTATATACAATAGGTAAGGTCGTGAATACTCATGGAGTACGCGGTGAAATTCGCGTAATTCAAGTAACAGATTTTGAAGATCGTTTTGAACCAGGAAATGAAGTATACTGGGTTCCGCAGTCAAAGCAAGAAGAACCCATTGCATTAACGATTAAAGGTCATCGTATGCATAAATCCTTTCACCTTCTTCATTTTGAGGAGTATAGCTCATTAAATGAGGTTGAATCGTTAAAAGGCGGCACATTAGCGATCACGAAAGAGCAACAAACTCCTCTGGATGAAGGAGAATTCTATTACCACGAGATTATCGGTTGTTCCGTACAAACAACGGAAGAGGAAGTTGTGGGAACCGTGAAAGAAATTTTAAGCCCTGGTGGAAATGATGTGTGGGTCGTAAAGCGTCCTCAGAAAAAGGATGCTCTAATCCCTTATATCGAACAAGTTGTAAAAGAAATAGACATCCACAACAAAACGATCACAATTGAACCAATGGAAGGGCTGCTTGACTAATGCATATTGATATTTTGACTTTGTTCCCAGAAATGTTTAGTGGGGTACTCAATACATCTATTATGAAAAAAGCTCAGGATTTAGATGCATTTTCATATGAGACTGTTAATTTTCGAGACTATACCGAAAGTAAACACTTAAAGGTAGATGACACCCCTTACGGAGGGGGAGCTGGTATGGTCTTATCTCCTCAGCCGATCTTTGACGCAGTAGATGCTATTAAAGATAAGCAAGGGAAGAAGCCAAGAGTCATTCTTATGTGCCCTCAAGGTGAACCGCATTCTCAGGCTAAGGCAGAAGAATTAGCTCAGGAAGATCATTTAATTTTCTTATGTGGCCATTATGAAGGTTATGATGAGAGGATTCGTGAACATGTTGTAACGGATGAGATCTCTATAGGGGATTACGTGTTAACCGGTGGAGAGCTTGGGGCTATGGTTGTGATGGACAGTGTTGTGCGATTGTTACCCGGTGTACTAGGGAACGCATCTTCAGCACCTGAAGATTCCTTCTCAAATGGCCTATTAGAACATCCTCACTACACACGGCCTCGTGATTTTCGAGGAATGCACGTGCCCGAGGTGTTATTCTCCGGCAACCATGCAAAGATTGATGAATGGAGACATAAACAGTCCTTAAAGCGAACTTATGAGAGGCGTAAAGATCTTATTGAACAACGCTCATTAACGGAACAAGAAAAACAATGGATAAATGAATGGCAGAATGATTAAAAGCATATTGCATCATCATTGTAATTATGCTATATTAAAACTTGTGCTTAGGCGTTTAGCTTAAGTCTAATTACGATGTTCCGCTACCAGGTCAATCCAGGTAAGAGCATTGGTGAAGAAGGAGTGAAACAGGATGCAAAACTTGATCCAAGAAATTACTAAAGAACAGCTACGCGAAGATCTTCCACGTTTCAAAGCTGGTGACACTGTAAAAGTTCACGTTAAAGTTGTTGAGGGAAGCCGCGAACGTATTCAGGTGTTTGAAGGTGTTGTAATTAAGCGCCGTGGCGGAGGCATCTCCGAAACATTCACTGTACGTAAAATTTCTTCTGGCGTTGGTGTTGAACGTACGTTCCCAGTACACTCTCCACGCGTTGATAAAATCGAAGTTGTTCGTCGTGGTAAAGTACGTCGTGCTAAACTTTACTACCTACGTAACCTACGTGGTAAAGCTGCGCGCATTAAAGAAATTCGCTAAGATGAACACGAAAGAAAGGAGCTTGTTTAGACAGGCTCCTTTTTGTTCTATAATGACTTATAACAGATGTTGTTTACATAGTGGAGGGAAGCTGGATGACGAAGAAAAGAAATGAATGGCTTGATTGGATAAAAGCGTTGATCGTTGCAGCCATTTTAGCAATTGTCATCCGCGTATTTTTATTTGCTCCAATCGTAGTGGACGGGCCATCTATGCTTCCGACGCTAGAAAATGGTGACCACATGATTGTGAATAAATTTAGTTACTCTATTGGAAAACCAGAACGTTTTGATATCGTTGTGTTTCATGCAACAGAAACGAAAGATTATATTAAACGAGTAATAGGCCTCCCGGGCGATCACATTGAATACCGGGATGATACATTATATGTGAACGGAGAACCTGTAGAGGAAACGTTCTTGAAAGAAAGATTAGACCGACTTTCAGAGAATCAATCTTATACGTTTGATTTTCGATTACAAGATATAAAAGGGAACTATGAAACCATTCCTGAAGGCCATGTTCTAGTACTTGGGGATAACCGTAATAACTCAACAGATAGCCGTATGCTTGGGTTGATTCCTTTAGAGAGGATAGTAGGGGAAACCAGGTTTATTTATTGGCCTATGGAACGGTTTGGTTTTGTAGATTGATAAAGGATGATGACTATGACGATTCAATGGTTTCCGGGCCATATGGCTAAAGCCAAACGACAAGTAGAAGAGAAATTAAAGCTTGTTGACTTTGTCATTGAATTAGTAGATGCACGTGCACCATACTCTTCACAAAACCCAATGCTTCATCAAGTGCTTCAACAGAAGCCTAAGATGGTTCTTCTTATGAAGAGAGACTTAGCTGATGATGGGGTTACGAATAAGTGGATTAGTTGGTATAAAGAGCAAGATATCGAGGCAATAGCAGTAAATGTGGATGATCCAAAAGACGTACAGTATGTTATTCAAAAAGCTAAAGACATGGGTCAAGAAAAGTTAGAACGCTTAAGGAAAAAAGGTGTACGTCCAAGACCAGCGCGGGCTATGATTATCGGTATTCCGAATGTTGGGAAATCTACACTTATTAATCGTCTCGCGAAAAAGAAGATTACAAAAACAGGTGATCGACCAGGCGTTACGACTGCTCAACAATGGATCAAAGTGAAAAAAGACTTCGAGCTTCTAGATACACCAGGTATTCTGTGGCCGAAATTTGAAGAGGAAATTGTTGGGTTTCGCCTAGCTACGATTGGTACGATTAAAGATAATATTTTACCTATTCCAGACGTGGCTGCTTTTTTCATTCGCTTTTTACAAGAACATTATCCAAGCCTTTTGCAAGAACGCTTCGGAGTGTCTGCTGATGTGGATGATATGGGAGAAGTATTTGATCATATCGGAACGAAGAGAGGCTGCTTAGAGAGCGGTGGAAATATTAATTATGATAAAGTGGCTGAGGTAATTATTCGTGATTTACGTTCAGCCAAGATTGGCAGAGTCACTTTGGAAACACCAGATATGATACAATAAAAGATAAGGCTGACTTTCTCATGTTGAGGGTCAGCTTTTTGTGTGAGAAAATATCAAATCCATCCTTAAGAGATATGTAGAGAAAACCGATAAAAGAGGAAACGAGGACGATCATGAGTAAAGAGACCATTGCAGAAATAAAGGGAAAACTTTTTGACACAGGGTGTACACCAGAAGAATTACAGGCTTTAGAATCTGATGACCGTAAAGGTGTACAAAAGTTGGTTAAACAATATCACAAACAATTAGCAAGAAAACAGGCGCTCAAAGATCAATTTGAGGCTATGAAAACCTATGAGAATGCATACAAGGAAAGAGGGAAAGAGCTAATCGCTGGAATCGATGAGGCGGGTCGAGGGCCTATAGCAGGTCCTGTTGTAGCTGCGGCAGTGATTTTACCTGATACGTTCTATTTAGAAGGATTATATGATTCAAAAGCACTTTCAGAAAGCCAAAAGGATATGTTCTTTGACTATATAAAAGCCCATTCTATTTCATATGGAATTGGGATTGTAACAAGTGAAACGATTGATGACATTAACATCTATGAGGCTACTAAATTGGCGATGCATAGAGCAATTGGTCAGTTAAGCAAAGAACCCGATCAGCTTTTGATTGATGCTCTCCCTTTAACAAATACGCGTGCACCAGTAGATGCCTTTCCTAAAGGAGATCAGCGAAGCATCTCTATTGCAGCTGCTAGTGTCCTTGCAAAAGTGACACGAGATCGTTATATGGATGACCTTCACCGATCTTATCCGGCATATGAATTTAATCAGAATGCTGGTTATGGTACGAAGAATCATCTTCAAGCTTTAAAACAACATGGAGTTACTCCGTATCACAGGAGATCGTTTGCACCGGTAAAGGAAGCTTCGTTAACATTTCAGTAAAGAGAGGGGATAGAGAATGTCATCTTTAACGGCTCCTCAATTCCTTAACCAACTGCGTTCATCAGCGGTTCTGAACCAACCGTCACAATCACTACAACAAGGGAGTCTGGTCGGTGGTAAAGTATTAAAGTTATACCCTCAAGCAAAAGCGCTGGTTCAAATTGGTGGTGGCCAAATGAACGCTCAGCTAGAAGCATCCCTCTCTGTAAATGAAAGGTATGTATTTCAAGTTCAACAAACAAAGCCTATGCTTCGCCTAAAAGTGGTAGAAGGGGAGAAGGGGAAAACGCTTCAGTCTTCAACACAATTACTGCATCAATTAGGTATCTCAAGTCCTTCTAAGAGCCAAATGAGTTTCGTGAATGAACTAATTCAACGAGACATTCCCTTTACACGAAAAGATCTAAAAGAAGCGCTGCAAATATTGGAACAGTGGGGTCCTCGATCGAAAGCATCTCAAATTTTATTAGACATGTTTTCAAGGAATTTGCCGGTTAAATCATCTGTGTTTCAAGCTTTATACACTAAATACACAGAATCATCTTCTTTAACAGCTTCTCTTCAATCTATATTTACAGATGCGGGAAGTCTTGAGAGTCAAACTCGGGCTTCTCTTGGCCATCAATTACAACAGGTTCTTGGAAGAAAAGGATCTGGTTTACCTCTAGATAAAATGATCATGAGGACATTTATGAACGCTCCCTTAGGGGAACAAACGGCTGCGTTACAGCTTTTACAGCGAAGTGGGCATATCTCTAACCAAACGTCATTATCCCAAATTCAAACTCAGCTAACTGTTAATCATAATCAAAGTTCTGCGATTCAAACGTTTGCATCTCTTTTAGAAGAACAAGTTAATGGTCCCCAATCTTCTTTACATTCAATGGATCATCTAAAAGATGCGGGGAGAAATTTGACAAGTAAAGGGATATGGGAGCAACTCATGAGTAATAAAGCAAATCATGAGAAGTTCCCCATACTTAAAGCCCAGCAGCTTTTAACGGTATCAGATCCAGCATCTTTCCTTAGACAAAATCAAACGTCTTTACAACAAGCTGTTAAGCAACTTAATGCAACTGCCGCTAGTAAAGAATCAGAAAGTTCATTCGTAATAAAAAATTCAGGGGAGTTAAAGGGTCAGTTGGTTAGCTTGTTTCAACAGCAACTCCCTGTATCAAAAAATACAAAGTCTTTACTGCATCAGTTTTCGTCCATTTTAAATAAATTGACAGAACCAAATGGGAATATGCCGGGGCCTATGTCTCCAAAGCTTGGACAAGCTTTAAATCAACTTTCTGAATCCCTACAAGTAGCAGGGGTATGGTCTTCTCTAAAAGGAGCTTTAAGTAATCATGGAGCATCACAACCGTCTGTAGAAGCTCTCGGATTCCTTATAGGAAGTTCAAACCCAACTAAAGTGCTGAACGAAAACCGTTCTCCTTTGAAAGAAGTTGCAAACACTTTGAGTCAAGTTATGAACAACCAATTGCCTAAAGGAGAAGCTACAAAACTTATTGAATGGCTGAGGCATGGGTTGCAAGAAACGAATGAAATAGCTATGTCTTCCAAAGATCGATTTTTAGTAAAGTTAAAAGCATATACTCAACTCAGTGGAATTAATTACGAGTATCAACTAGCGGAGAGAGGAGAAGCACCCTCCTCATCTTTAAAAGGAAGCATACTACAAGCTATGCAAGACCCACTAGCCTCATCTGTAGCAGATCGGCTGCAAAGAGTGTTGAATCATCTTAATGCTGCTCCAATAATGATGCAAGAATCCGAACAATCTATCCAATTTAATGTACAGATGCCAGGAGAGTGGTTTGGAATTGAGCAAGATGTGACAATGGATGTGGAAGGGAACAAGAAAGAAAATGGAGAAATTGATCCAGACTATTGTCACATTTTATTTTATCTTGATCTCCAATCTCTTAAAGAAACGGTTATTGATATGAGGATTCAAAAACGAGTTGTCCAACTCACCTTATTTACTGAAAATAGCGGGGTGGAAGATCTTATTCATATGCTTAAGCCATCTCTAGAAAAAGGTTTAGAACAACTGAACTATAAGCTATCCACTGTTCGGCATAAGGAAATCAACCTTAAAGATTCCTCTGAAACTGCTATAAATAGAGTAAATAACCCCACTCGAAAAACAGGAGGCTTTGATTTAAAAATATGAGCGAATCTAACTACAAAAGAGAAGCAGTAGCATTAAGTTATGATGAAGATCAATTTAATGCTCCAAAAGTTGTTGCTAAAGGAAAAGGGGATATTGCTGCAAATATTATTAATAAAGCAAATGATCACAGAGTTCCTATACAAGAAGACCCAACACTTGTAAAACTATTAGGAGAACTTGATATTAATGAAAAGATCCCAGAAGAATTGTATCAAGCGGTTGCCGAAGTATTTGCTTATGTTTATCAACTTGATAAACAAATGAAGTCTTAAGTGATTTTAGTAACGTTTACTACTGCATTTATATATTAATCAATGATTTTTAAATAGAGGCACTAAAATCAAATAAAGATTTAAGTGCCTCTATTTTTATTTAAAGCTTTCTGTGGAATCGTTTCTGCTATTCAACTAGTCTTATCTCCTACATCAAGTAAATTATTATAAATAATATTTTTTTTAGCTTATAAGTGGAGAAAATAGCGGATTTTGTCGGTATTTTCTTAATTTTTTTGGAGATACTAGATGAATTTGTAGACAATTCACACATATTTTTTATACAATGGTCATGCAGTGACAATTTGATGGGAGGATGGAAGATGAACATTCATGAGTATCAAGGGAAAGAAATTTTACGTAGCTACGGCGTTGCCGTTCCAAGCGGAACCGTTGCATTTACTGTAGACGAAGCTGTAGAAGCCGCTAAAGGCTTAAGTACAGATGTATCTGTAGTAAAAGCACAAATCCATGCAGGGGGCCGCGGAAAAGCTGGTGGTGTTAAAGTAGCCAAAAATATAGATGAAGTCCGTACATATGCTGAAGAAATTTTAGGCAAACAGCTTGTGACTCATCAAACGGGTCCTGAAGGTAAAGAAGTTAAGCGCTTACTCATTGAAGAAGGCTGTGATATTCAAAAAGAATATTACGTTGGTATTGTACTAGACCGGGTCACTTCACGTGTAACGATGATGGCTTCTGAAGAAGGCGGGACTGAAATTGAAGAAGTAGCAGCTGAAACACCAGAGAAAATTTTCAAAGAAGTAATCGATCCTGTAACTGGATTAATGCCTTATCAAGCTCGTCGCTTAGCATTTAACATTAACATTCCAGATGAACTGTTAGGGAAAGCGGTTAAATTTATGATGGGTCTTTATCAAGTATTTGTTGAAAAAGATTGTTCCATTGCAGAGATTAACCCGCTTGTAACTACAGGAGACGGTCAAGTAATGGCGCTTGATGCGAAGTTAAACTTTGATGATAACGCTTTATATCGCCAAAAAGATGTATTTGAACTTCGTGATTTAGATGAAGAAGATCCAAAAGAAATCGAAGCTTCTCAATATGACCTAAGCTATATTGCATTAGATGGTAATATTGGCTGTATGGTTAATGGTGCTGGTCTTGCGATGGCGACAATGGACACGATTAAGCACTATGGCGGAGACCCCGCCAACTTCCTTGACGTTGGGGGAGGCGCAACTACTGAAAAGGTAACAGAAGCTTTCAAAATCATTTTGTCCGACAACAGTGTTAAGGGTATTCTTGTTAATATCTTCGGTGGAATTATGAAATGTGATGTCATTGCAGAAGGTGTCGTTGCGGCAACGAAAGAAGTTGGTCTTGAAATTCCACTTGTTGTTCGTCTAGAAGGAACAAACGTAGAACAAGGTAAGAAAATCCTTGATGAGTCAGGCCTAAACATTGTTGCATCCGAATCTATGGCCGAAGCAGCACAGAAAATCGTAGAATTAGTAAAATAAGAAAGGACGGACAAAAATGAGTGTATATATTAATAAAGATACAAAAGTCATTGTACAAGGTATTACAGGGTCTACTGCCCTATTCCATACGAAACAAATGCTTGAATACGGTACCCAAATCGTAGGCGGCGTAACACCGAAAAAAGGTGGCACTGAAGTAGAGGGCGTACCTGTGTTCAATACTGTTGAAGAAGCTGTTGAAGAAACAGGTGCGACGGCATCTGTTGTGTACGTACCAGCCGCATTTGCTGCTGATGCAATTATGGAAGCTGTTGATGCTGAGCTTGATCTTGTAATCTGTATTACAGAGCATATCCCTGTTATTGACATGGTAAAAGTGAAGCGTTATATGGAAGGGAAGAAAACACGCTTAGTAGGGCCGAACTGCCCAGGTGTTATTACTCCAGAAGAATGTAAGATTGGTATTATGCCAGGATACATTCACAAAAAAGGACATATCGGCGTTGTTTCTAGAAGTGGAACATTAACATATGAAGCCGTACACCAACTTTCTGAAGCTGGTATTGGCCAATCTACAGCTGTAGGGATTGGTGGAGACCCAGTGAACGGTACTGATTTTATCGATGTCTTGCAAGCTTTCCAGGATGATCCTGACACCTATGGAGTTATTATGATTGGTGAAATAGGTGGAACAGCTGAAGAAGAAGCTGCCCAATTTGTTAAAGACAATATGGATAAACCTGTTGTTGGCTTTATTGGAGGTCGCACAGCGCCTCCTGGTAAACGTATGGGACACGCAGGTGCCATTATTTCAGGCGGTAAGGGCACAGCAGAGGAAAAGATCAAAGTAATGAATGAGTGTGGTATACAAGTGGCTGAAACGCCTGCAGTTATGGGAGAAACGCTCATAAACGTGTTAAAAGAAAACAATATCTACGATAAATGTAAAACCCATTAAGATAGTAGGAAGGTGCTCCTGGTTGTAGGAGCACCTTTTTAAACGATCTCCTATATAAATGAAGGGACGTGTACGTTTGGAAGCAAGAACATTAAGATTAGCTCTTTTACATCAAACAAAAGGAGCAAGTCGGGCTTTGTTAAAGCAATTTCTTCAGTTTGATCCTTCCCTTGAGTTTGTTTTTTCACTCTCCCTAAAAGAACTTACTTCAAATTTTAATCTTTCCTCAAAAAGAGCTTCCACATTTCTTACTCATCTCCATTCTGACTCTAATAGAAAACAGCTCCTCATAAATTTATCAGAATGTGCTTTACTTCCTTTTTGGCATCCTAATTATCCTAAACTATTAAGGGGTATTCCTGATGCCCCTTTACTTCTATATGCAAAAGGAGATCTAAAACTTTTGGGTATGGATTCGTACTTAAGTATAGTAGGAACTAGAAAGTGTTCAAATCTTGCGTTAGCTTCTTTGAAGAAGGTGCTTCCTCCATTATTAAATGAAGGATTTGTTATAGTAAGCGGGATGGCTGAAGGGATTGATTCTATTGCTCATGATGTCACCGTAGAGCTAGGTGGAAAGACCATAGCTATATTAGGTTTTGGTTTTCAATACTGTTATCCTAAAGCAAATCAACCCCTCATGCAGACGTTAGCTCAAGATCAACTTCTGTTATCTGGATATGCCCCTCACATCCCACCAAGAAAATGGCATTTCCCTGAACGAAACAGAATAATAAGCGGCCTAAGTTTTGGAACCTTAGTTGTTGAAGCGAAAGAACGAAGCGGTACGTTAATAACCGTAGATCAAGCTTTAGAACAAGGAAGAGAGGTTTTTGCGATTCCTGGCTCTATATTGAATGATTTTTCAAGCGGCTGTAATAAGATGATTCAAGATGGTGCTAAATTAGTTCAAAATGCCCATGATATTTTAGATGAATGGAAAGAATAAAAAGGGGAAATGGTGTCGAAATCTGTCATAAAATCAATATTTTTCCGTTTTTCTATAAGTTTTGTTTCTATAATTTGTTTGACAAATGAATAAGAAGTATTTAATAATAGGGAAGATTTAATTTAAAACAACCGTTTACACATAAAATAAATGAAATAAAGAATAACCTCATCTAGGAGGATACTATATGGCAGATTATCTTGTTATTGTAGAATCACCAGCAAAAGCTAAAACAATAGAGAAATATTTAGGAAAAAAGTATACCGTAAAAGCATCAATGGGGCATGTCATTGATTTACCCAAAAGTCAAATGGGTGTAAATGTAGAAGAAGGATATACCCCGAAATACATTACTATTCGAGGCAAAGGGCCTGTATTAAAAGAAATTAAAACAGCTGCTAAGAAAGCAAAGAAAGTCTATCTCGCAGCCGACCCCGATAGAGAAGGGGAAGCAATTGCCTGGCACTTGGCTCATAGCTTAAATATGGATGAGACATCTCAATGTCGTGTTGTATTTAATGAGATTACAAAAGATGCAATTAAGGAATCGTTTAAGCATCCTCGTACAATTGATATGGATCTTGTGAACGCACAGCAAGCAAGAAGGGTGCTAGATCGATTAGTTGGTTACAACATTAGCCCGTTATTATGGAAAAAAGTAAAAAAAGGTCTTAGTGCAGGACGAGTACAATCAGTAGCCGTAAAAATGATTATGGACCGGGAAAATGAAATAAAAAATTTCGAACCTGAAGAGTATTGGTCCATTGATGGAAACTTTATGAAAGATAATGAACAGTTTGAAGGTTCTTTTTATGGTATAGATGGTAAAAAACAAAAACTAGGATCTAGAGAAGATGTTGATCAGATTCTTTCTAAAATGAACGACGAAGACTTCAATGTTGATAAAGTAAACAAAAGAGAACGTCGCCGTAATCCTGCATCACCATTCACGACATCATCGTTACAACAAGAAGCAGCTCGAAAATTAAATTTCCGTGCTAAGAAAACAATGATGATGGCTCAACAATTATATGAAGGAATTCAGCTTAGTAAAAAAGAGGGCACAGTTGGTTTGATTACCTATATGCGTACAGACTCGACTCGTATCTCTCAAACAGCTAAGGATGAAGCTGCTGGATATATTGAAGAGCAGTATGGAAAGGACTATCTTGGATCTGGGAGTCAAAAGAAATCACAGAAATCGCAAAATGCTCAAGATGCACACGAAGCGATTCGGCCAACTTCCTCTTTACGTACCCCAAAGGCAATGAAAGAATATTTGTCTAGAGATCAGTATCGATTGTATAAATTGATCTGGGAGCGTTTTGTTGCTAGCCAAATGGCTCCTGCTGTTCTTGATACCATGACCGTTCACTTGTTAAATCAAGGCGTAGAATTTAGAGCTACCGGTTCTAAAGTTAAATTTAAAGGGTTTATGAAAGTATATGTTGAAGGCAACGACGATAATAAGAAAGAAGAAGATAAGATGTTGCCAGATTTGGAAGAGGGCACTACGGTTAAAGCAGAGGCCATTCAACCGAATCAACACTTCACTCAGCCTCCACCGCGATACACAGAAGCTCGTCTTGTACGTACATTAGAGGAGATGGGGATTGGACGTCCATCCACATATGCTCCTACCCTTGATACAATCCAAAGAAGAGGATATGTGAGTTTAGATAATAAAAGATTCGTACCTACTGAATTAGGGGAAATCGTGATTGAATTATTGAAAGAGTACTTCCCTGAAATCATTAACGTCGATTTCACTGTACAAATGGAAGGAAATCTTGATGCTGTAGAAGAGGGCAACAAAGAATGGGTTCAAATAATCGATGACTTTTATCAAGACTTCGAAAAGCGTTTAACAACTGCTGAGAAAGAAATGGAAGAGGTCGAAATTAAAGACGAACCCGCAGGAATTGACTGTGAAGAATGTGGTCATGAAATGGTTTACAAAATGGGCCGCTATGGTAAATTCCTTGCTTGTTCCAATTTCCCAGATTGCCGTAATACGAAGCCAATATTAAAAGAAATTGGTGTTAAATGCCCTCGATGTAAAGAAGGGAACGTCGTTGAACGTAAAAGTAAAAAGAAACGCACGTTCTATGGCTGTGATCGTTACCCAGAATGTGAGTTTATCTCATGGGATAAACCAATCAGTCGTCCATGTCCGAAATGTGAATCAATGTTAGTAGAGAAGAAAGCTAAAAAAGGAACGCAAGTGCAGTGTTCTGAATGTGATTATAAAGAAGAACTTCAGCAATAAGCATAAGGGGCTATCCCCTTATGCTTTTATTTATGAGCAATAATCGTATACTCTCCGAATAAACGATTTCAGGTAAGTGCAGTAATATGGAATACTCGAAACTGAGAGAATGTTTCGTTAGCTTTAGTTGAGTGTAAGGTGGGCCTGGAAACCACTCGCTTTCCTGTGGGGAGCTGGTGAGCCTCCTCGCCCGGCAAAGCCGGACTCCGGGGTCTCACCTAGGCTCTTCTGCCCACGGGAGTCTCGCAGTTTCCAGGCCCACCTTTTCAATATTAAGATTAACGGAAACATGCCGTATATAGGGTTACACCAGAACCCCTGACGTAAACTTCGGGGCCGTTCACCTCTTTAAAGCAAGGGCTTGCGCGGGGACTGCGAGACTCCCGCGGGAAAAGGGCCTAGGGAAGACCCCACAGAGAGCGTAAGCGAACGAGGAGGCTTCCCAGCTCTCCGCAGGAAAGCGAGTTGTCCCCGAGCAAGCCCAACACTCATCAAACACAACGGCCCTCCCGGCTAAAATATAGCAACTTCCAGTCTTCCACATAAGAGTCTTATGATTATAATAGATCTTTTAATAGAATTTTTTGTAATTCTATTCCTACCTTACAAACTGTTAAAAAATACTTAAAATAATTTTAATTGACACTAGTAGGTCATCAAGCTATAATCGTTGAGTGGTAAGGGAATATACTTGACAGAAATTAGTATATTTGCTCTTGGTCATGGATATGCTAGCAATGATAATTTACAAAGGTTTAAGAACAATTCAGAATTTTGTTACAATTAAGTAAAATTCATTGCATAAGCTGTATTATCTGTGTTAATATTTAAGCGCCTTATGTGAGGTGAGCTGATGGATGATAATCAACGTCAAATAAACTTATTCACGGAGTACTTACAAATTGAAAAGAACGCTTCATCATATACGATCCACTTTTACCAAAGTGATCTCCGTTCCTTTAAAGCATTTCTACAAAGGGAAGGAGATCTGAGTTGGGAGGAAGTGGATTATCCCATTATTAGAGTCTTTTTAACAGAACTCTATGACCAGCAACTTTCTCGAAGATCCGTTTCGAGAAAGCTTTCAAGCTTACGATCGTTTTATCGCTTCTTAGAAAGGGAAGGGCATGTAGAGTCAAATCCTTTCTTACATGTTTCTTTGCCAAAGCAGGAAAATCCGATTCCTTCATTCTTATATGAAGAAGAGTTGGATAAGTTATTTCATGTGAGTAATACTGAAGAACCTTTAGGCCAAAGAAATCAAGCTATTTTAGAGCTTCTTTATGCGACAGGCATGCGTATAAGTGAATGTGTATCGTGTGAGTTATCTGATATAGATCTTGAGCTTGGTACGGTTCTGGTTCGAGGTAAAGGAAGGAAGGAACGTTACATTCCTTTCGGGAGCTTTGCAAGAGAGGCTTTAAAACACTACATTTATAATGGAAGAAACTCGTTATTACAGAAGTCCGGAATGGACACTGGAGCAATCTGGCTTAACGCAAAAGGTTCTCCATTAACAGACCGTGGAGTCCGGTTAATCCTGAATAAAATGGTAGAAAAGGCAGCTATGACCATTCATGTCCATCCTCATATGCTTAGGCATACGTTTGCTACGCATATGTTAAATGAAGGGGCAGATTTACGTTCCGTACAGGAATTGTTAGGGCATGAGCACCTAACCTCTACTCAAATATATACACACGTAACGAAAGATCATTTAAAAAACGTATACATGAATAGCCATCCACGAGCAGGCAAGGATGAATAAATGGAATGAGGTGGAGTTTTTGGAACAACAATTTCATGCAACAACGATTTTTGCCGTTCAGCATAATGGACAATGTGCAATGAGCGGAGATGGGCAAGTTACATTTGGAAATGCCGTTGTAATGAAACATAAAGCAAAAAAAGTTCGTAGATTATTTAAGGGGCAAGTCTTGGCAGGATTTGCTGGCTCTGTAGCTGATGCTTTTACGTTGTTTGAGAAATTCGAAGCAAAGCTTGAAGCCTATAATGGAAACTTAGCTCGTGCAGCTGTAGAGCTTGCTAAAGAGTGGCGAAGTGACAAAGTGCTTCGTAAGCTTGAGGCGATGTTAATTGTGATGAACAAAGACGACCTATTCCTTGTTTCGGGTACAGGTGAGGTCATTGAACCTGATGATGGTGTTATTGCAATTGGATCTGGAGGGCACTATGCATTGAGTGCGGGTCGAGCATTAAAACGTTATTCTCCTGAGAAAAACGCAACTGAAATTGCTCAAGCAGCTTTAGAAATTGCAGGAGAAATATGTGTGTATACCAATAATGAAATCGTACTAGAATCGCTGGAGGACTAAGGGAGGTCTTTATCGATGAGTGAAAACTTAACACCTAGACAAATAGTTGAACGCTTAGACCAATATATTATTGGTCAGAATAACGCCAAAAAAGCTGTAGCGATCGCTTTACGTAATCGCTATCGACGCATGCAGTTGGATGATAAGTTAAAAGACGAAATTGTTCCTAAAAATATATTAATGATGGGGCCAACAGGGGTAGGTAAAACAGAGATTGCTCGTAGATTAGCTAAGCTTGTAGGTGCTCCTTTTGTGAAAGTTGAAGCTACTAAATTTACAGAAGTAGGTTATGTGGGCCGAGACGTTGAGTCCATGGTAAGAGACCTTATGGAGACAGCTGTCCGTATGGTGAAAGAAGAAAAAATGGAGCAAGTGAAAGGGAAAGCTGAAGAGCGTGCGAACCAGCGTATTGTAGAATATTTAGTTCCTAAAAAGAAAAAGCAAAATAATTTTAAAAACCCATTAGAAATGTTTTTCTCTGGTCAAGAAGACACGCAGCAAAGTGAAGATCGCTCTGAAGAACAAAATGTAGAGCAAAAACGTAAGCAAGCTTCTCACAAGCTTGCAATGGGTGAGCTAGAAGATACAATGATTACAATCGAAGTGGAAGAGCAACAATCTTCCATGTTTGATATGTTGCAGGGCTCGGGTATGGAACAAATGGGGATGAATATGCAAGATGCTTTCAGTCAATTCATGCCGAAAAAGTCCAAAAAACGCAGGCTTTCTGTAAAGGATGCTCGTAAGGTGCTAACTCAAGATGAAGCTCAAAAACTCATTGATATGGACGAAGTATCTCAAGATGCAGTAGAACGCGTAGAGCAAAATGGAATGATCTTCGTAGATGAAATTGATAAGGTAGCTGGTGGAAATGAGCAATCGTCAGGGAATGTCTCAAGAGAGGGCGTGCAGCGAGATATTTTACCTATCGTAGAAGGATCTACAGTTGTTACAAAGCATGGTCCTGTAAAAACAGACCATATTCTATTTGTTGCAGCGGGAGCATTCCATATGTCTAAGCCTTCAGATTTAATTCCTGAATTACAAGGACGTTTCCCAATTCGCGTAGAGCTTGAGAAACTGACTGTGGAAGATTTTGTGAATATTCTCACTGAACCATCAAATGCATTATTAAAGCAATATAAAGCTTTACTTGAAACAGAAGGTATAAATGTGGAATTTTCTGACGAAGCTGTTACCAGATTAGCAGAAGTAGCTTTCGAAGTGAATCAGGAGACAGATAATATTGGTGCACGCAGATTGCACACTATTTTAGAGAAACTATTAGAGGATCTGTCCTTTGAAGCTCCGGATGTCCATATGGAAACCATTGAAATCACTAAAGCTTATGTAGATGATAAATTAGCATCGATTGCCAAGAATAAAGACTTAAGCCAATTTATTTTATAGACACACTGAACAGGAGGATCAATATGAAATTATTAGATCGAGCACGCAATATTAATTCAATGTTGCAAAAAACTACAGGTAAATCCGTCAACTTTAACGATATGTCTGAGACGCTGCGTGATGCTATTGGGGCAAACACGTATATCGTAAGTCGAAGAGGTAAACTATTAGGTTTCGCTATTAAGCAGGAAATTGAAAACGACCGCATGAAAAGTATGCTGGCTGAGCGACAATTCCCAGAAGAGTATACACAAAACTTATTCTCTATAAATGAAACAACTCCAAACTTGGATATTGATCACCCGCTTACGGCATTTCCTGTTGAGAACCGTGAATTGTTCCAACAAGGATTGACGACTGTTGTACCTATTATCGGCGGCGGTGAGCGAATTGGTACACTTATTCTTAGTCGTTTAACTGAAAGTTTTAACGATGACGACCTTTTACTAGGTGAGTATGGTGCTACTGTTGTAGGCATGGAAATCCTTCATGAGAAAACAGAAGAGATTGAAATGGAAGCTAGAAGTAAGGCTGTCGTCCAGATGGCGATTAGTTCCTTATCTTATAGTGAGCTAGAAGCAATTGAACATATCTTTGAAGAGTTAGAAGGAAATGAAGGGTTGCTTGTGGCGAGTAAAATTGCTGACCGTGTTGGAATCACGCGCTCGGTGATTGTAAATGCTCTTCGTAAATTAGAAAGTGCGGGTGTTATTGAGTCACGCTCTCTAGGCATGAAAGGTACGTATATCAAAGTACTGAATGACAAGTTTCTTGTCGAATTGCAAAATATGCGTTTGAACTAAACAACTTTAGTCCAAAAAACCCAGCCCCCTTAGGGGCTGGGTTTTTTTGGATGTGTGCCCGACATGGGCGCAAGCTTTAGGGTTAGAGTCCCGAACGGTGAAGGTCGTTGTAGCCGTTAGCCAAGGGCAAGGGTGTCCGGGGTGACCCGGAATCTGAAGGAAGCCGGAGG
>NZ_BMIN01000024.1 GCF_014642405.1 Pontibacillus salipaludis | reverse complement strand
AGGGCTTCGTAGTTTATCTCATCGATATAAATTTCTACGTCAAACTTAGGGAAACCGCCGAGTACGGGTCCGTACGCTCGGTGGTGTGAGAGGACGGAGGTTAGTCACCTCCTCCTACTCGATTATCCCCTCTAGCACATCCAATGGAAGAGGAATTGAGCAGGTGCGTTTCGAATGTATAAGGAAAAGGAAAACCTTTTACATATTCTGATCATGAACTAAAGGGGGCGCTACTATGCGCATATTAATTTTAGGTGGAACGGTTTTTGTTGGGCGCCATTTAACAGAAGCAGCATTAGAAAACGGTCATGAGGTGACCTTGTTTAATCGTGGTCGTACGAACCAGGATTTATTCCCGGATGTTGAAAAGCTAAAAGGGGACCGTTCTGATGATTTAGAGGCATTAAAGGGGCGAGAATGGGATGTAGTCATCGACGCATCAGGTTATACACCTCGTCAGGCAACAGCTACGGCTGAATTGTTAAAGGATTCAGTAAAGCGATACATCTTTATTTCTTCTATCTCTGCATACCGCGATTTCCACGAGAAATACGTAGACGAAACCTATCCCGTTGGAAAACTAGAGGACGAAACAACAGAAGAAGTAAATGCCGAAACCTATGGTCCGTTGAAGGCTTTAGCCGAGAAGAAGCTTGAAGAAGTTATGCCGGGCAAGGTTCTTAACATACGACCTGGCATCATCGTAGGCCCTCATGACCCGACAGATCGTTTCACCTATTGGGTCATGCGTTTTGGCCGCGGAGGGGAAGTACTCGTTCCGGGTAAACAAGATCGTCCTATACAGTGGATTGATGCCCGTGACCTTTCAAAATGGATCATCCAAATGGCTGAACAGGAGGAAACCGGCACATACAATGCGGTCGGATATGATGAAGAATTAACAATGAAGAAGTTCGTCGACGCACTCATTAAACAAAATCCGAATGCGGAAGATCAGTGGATTAGTGATCAGTGCTTGTTAGATAACGAGGCAAAACCGTCCTCTGACCTACCACTTTGGATTCCTGTCTCAGAAGATCATCCTCACGGCTTTATTCTTGCTTCGAACAAGAAAGCCAGAGAGAAAGGTCTTACGTTCCGAAAGTTAGAAGAAACAATCGAAGATACCAGAAAGTGGTTTGAGTCAAGAGAAGATACGGATATGCGCGTTGGCATTGAACCAGATAAAGAAGCGACGATTGTAAGGCGCTGTAAGTAAGCTAAGCCCTATATTTCCTTCTGTATCATAATCATCATTAAGTAGCGATGAAATACGGGGTACTCCTATAGGTTGAGCCACAACTACGTAATAACGAATATAAGAAAGCAGCACTAGGGCCTTCGTCCTCGTAGCTGCTTTTTTGTTTGAGAACGTTCGACTCGTAAACGTTGACGTTCTTTCATAAAACCATATAAAATGAATTCGACAATAAAATTTGCGTATGCGCAAATTTCGACAGGATATAGTAATAAAAAGAGGTGAAACAGACATGATTACAGCATTTGAAGCAATATATGAAGGATTTAAATCAATGGCTCCTGTTATGCAAGCTCTCATTGCTACATTATTCACATGGGGGATGACAGCAGCCGGCGCGGCCCTTGTTTTCTTCTCAAAAGGTACAAATCAGAAATTTATGGACAGTATGCTTGCCTTTGCGGGAGGCGTTATGATTGCAGCCAGTTATTGGTCTTTACTTGCCCCAGCAATAGAGATGGCAGCAGACCAGGCAGTTCCCCAGTGGTTCCCTGCAGTTGTTGGATTCCTGCTAGGAGGATTCTTCTTATTATTAGTAGATAAATTGTTGCCAATGTTTAAGAATTACCCATATTTGCATGATATTGATACGAATGATAATAAACGACGGACGACCTTACTAGTCTTTTCAATGACGCTTCACAATATTCCGGAAGGGTTAGCGGTCGGTGTAGCTTTTGGTGCACTAGCTTCTTCCTTCTCAGAAGCTGCACTAGCTGGTGCTGTTGCGCTTGGTATTGGGATTGGGATTCAGAATTTCCCGGAGGGCGTTGCCGTATCTATGCCGCTACGCCGGGAAGGGATGTCACGTAAGAAGAGCTTTTTCTTTGGGCAATTCTCTGGTATGGTTGAACCAATAAGCGCTTTAATTGGTGCAACGGCGGTTATTTACATTGAACCTCTTCTTCCATACGCGCTAAGCTTTGCGGCCGGAGCGATGATTTTTGTTGTTGCAAAAGAGATTATTCCAGGCTCGCAGGAAAAAGGGAATACTGAGATCGCTTCTATTAGTCTGCTGATCGGCTTTGCCGTTATGATGACTCTAGATGTTGCATTAGGATAAATTCATGTCCCCCTGTTCAAGTGTAGATACAGGGGGGATTTTTTTAGGCCTCCGTACAATATATTATTGGTAATAGAAAGGGGTTTACATATGAGAAATACAGCGTGGTGGTTACGTATACGAAATAGTTATTGGTTCCTCCCAAGTGTGTACAGCATTTTGTCGATTATAGCAGTTGGGGTAACAACGCTAGCTGACCTGTTTTTCGTTGAGGATTTTGCAAAAGTTATTCCATCTATATTTCTGACCAATCGAAGTGTAGCGATGTCTCTGTACACCGCTCTGATTACATCAATCTTAACGATGACGACCATTAGCTTCTCTTCCATTATGGTTGTATTAACGACGTACTCACAGCAGTTTTCTCCAAGAACCTTACAGGATTTTATGAGTGACAGAACAACACAGCACGTGTTAGGTGTTTATGTGTTTGGGTTTATTTATACACTCTGCAATTTACTCCTTCTTACAAAAGATAAAGAACGTCTTCTGGCTAGTCCGTTCCTTACCGTTCTAGTGGCCATTACGACACTTGGATTCTTTGTTGTATTCATCCATCACTCAACTCGTTGGGTGCAGGTGAATAATTTAATAGGTAAAATCCAACATGAAACATATGATGTAATTGGAAGGACCTTCTCAGAGAAGCAATATGATGTTTTTCAGGAGTGGGACCAAAAAGAAGTAGAACAAGTTCAATCTGATCTTAACCGCGTGGTATATGTCGAGCGTTCTGGTTATTTGCAGCATATTGAGTTTAAAGCATTTATACAATGGGCAAAGCAAAACAACATAACGGCTTGGATGCACGTACAGGTTGGCGATTACGTAGAGAAGGGCATCCCTTTATTTTCTTATCGGACAAACGAAGAAGAAGCGGACATAAATGAGAGTACTGGTTTGAATTGTATGATTGTAGGGAAGGAACGAACGAGTCTACAGGATATTGAGTTCTCAATACAAAAATTAGTGGAGATTGCTCTTAGAGCTATATCTCCTGGAATAAATGACCCCCATACGGCCATTAATTGCATTAACCGAATCGGGTCTTTATTAGCTGAATTAGGACATAAATACAAACCATTTCGTTATTATACAGATAATGAGGAAAATTTAAGAATTGTACTCAAGCCAAAGCCTTATAGTGAATATCTTTATAAGAGCTTTTACCAGATCCGTTTATATGGGAAAAATGATGTTTCTGTCATGAACGGAGTGTTAGAAGCATTATATAAAACAGCTCTTGTAAATGAAGGTGAGATCATTGAGGATATTTGGAAATTTGCTGTTTATATAATTGATGGAATTAAAGATGAGGGGTATCATGAAGTAGACCTTAACGTAATACGAGACATTGCTTCTGAACTGGCCAAGCATTGTCAAAAGGAACCTGTGATTTAAAGGAGATAGAGATTTATGGAGTGGAGAAACATTTATAGAGGAATGTTGATGGGAGCAAGCGACGTTGTCCCAGGTGTAAGTGGGGGAACGATTGCTGTCCTACTGGGGATTTATGACCGGTTGATTGAAGCGATTTCAGGCGTTTTTAGTCGGGAGTGGAAGAAGTATATAGGTTTTCTTATTCCTTTGGGGCTTGGAGTAGGAATCTCGATTGTTTCGCTAAGTAAATTGATCGAGTACTTGTTTGAACACCACGAACAAGCGACCCTTTACTTTTTTCTTGGACTAATTATCGGAGTTATTCCGTTCCTGTTACATCAAGCTAATTATAAAGAAAACTTTAAAGGGAGCCACATGGTGTTCCTGTTTGTTTTTGCTGCGCTCGTCGCGTCTATGGCATTTCTTGAGACAGGAGAGCCAGAAGCATGGGAAGGGAGCTTGTCCACCGGGCAAATGATTGCGTTATTCTTCTCAGGTTGGATGGCAAGTATGGCTATGATTTTACCAGGTATCAGTGGATCTTTCCTTTTACTTTTAGTGGGAGTTTATGAAACGGCTATACAAGCTGTATCCCAGCTTCAAATCGGCCGCATCGCTCTAATTGGAGCCGGTGTAGCGGTTGGTCTTCTAATAAGTAGTAAGGCAATCCGTTATTTGTTCAAACGTTTCCCATCTCATACGTACGCAACCGTAATCGGTCTTGTGATTGGATCTGTTTTTGTTGTCTTTCCGGGGTTTCCGGGTGATCTAATTCTTTGCTTGATTACGTTTATTGGTGGCTTATTGGTTGCTTATTTATTAGGGAAAGTTGAGTATTAGGGTTATATAGATAAGAGGTCATCCTTTTGTGGATGACCTCTTATTTTAGTTTTAAATCTAGTAGCTTGTTTAGGCGGGCCTGCAGGATGCAGGTCAGTTCGGTGTTGGCTATTGACGTGCCGGTTTTAACCGAACTTCCTTTTCTGCTGAACAGTCGCCTGCGCTTTTCATTTCTTAATACCTAAATGCTGTTGCGCCTACGATGATTAGTAGGATGAATAGTACAACGATAAGTGTGAATGTTCCTCCGTAGCCACCGCCGTAGCCGCCACCGTAACAACAACCGTATCCACCATAACCGTACATAACATCTTCCTCCTTTATGATCTTAAGAGATTCAGTCATTTTTCATTAGACTTAGTAACCGTAGCCACCGTGTCCTCCAAATTGCGATGCTCCTACGATGATGAGTAGGATGAAAAGAACCACGACGAGCGCGAAACCTGTGCCGTATCCTTCACTCATTTGAATCCCTCCTTCAAGATCTGACTTCTCTACTACAATATGCAGATGACCCGGATTTGGTTGGGTTCTTCCGCGAATTCATTAAAAATGGACGTTTGCCTAGAGAAGGGGGAGGGGTGATGATTTATACAGAAAAAGCCGCCTTAAAAAAGGCGGCTTCCTGAGTTATTTTAGGCTTTTTCCCAGTTAGGTGTTAGTTCAACCCCAGCGGCTTTCAATGTCGTGTAAACGGGACAGCGTTTGTCTGTAATGCGTTGAAGTTCATTGATTCGTTCTTGCGATTCGCTTGTGTGAACCAATGCATGAACGGTAACGGTTTGGAAGTAAGGTCTAACGTTCTCATCCCCCATTAATCCGCGGGGATCAAGGGAGCCATCAATAGTAAATTCAATGCTTTCTAAATCGAAGTTGATTTCTTTGGCAACCATGTTTGCGACCACGGTTTCGCAGCCTGCTAAGGAGCCAAGGAGGGTTGAAAGAGGATCAGCTCCTTCATTTGTGCCTCCCATTTTTTGAGGTTCGTCTATAACAAATGTGTGCTCGTCTGCTTTAATTTCAGTTTTCATACCTTTGGAGTTTGTGGTTACATGAAATTTTTGTTCTGCCATGATTCAATTCCTCCTTTATTGTGATTCTCTTTCATCATAGCGGTTATACAAGTTACAAGATGTAAGGTATATTACATTCTACTCGGGTAGTACCCTTTCCCAATAGGTTTAAACGAAATAGAAAACATGAGGGGGGGTTCTGTAGGATGGATAATACTCATGTAATTCATCTATAATGGAGAAGGAACACTAGACCTTTGTATTTTTTGAGGGCGTTGTTCCTGTCATATTATAAAGGCTTCACTTTACATAAAGAGGTGAAAAGCATGGATAAGTTATTAATGCTCTCCCAAATTAGTCTGTTAGATGAGCTTCCGAAAGATGAGCTCATGGTAATTGATGAGATGAGTGAGATGAAACCGATTAAGAAAGGTACTATTCTTACGTCTCCTGACCAGCCCATTGAATCGTTATTCTTGTTGAAGAAAGGGCAAGTACGACTCTACCGCATGAACGGAGAAGGAAGGCAATTTACGCTTGATATTTTAGTGGATGGAAACATTTTCGGTGAAACCTCAAGCATTTCCCTTACAGATGATCAAGTTTATGCAGAGGCGATGACAGATTCCTACGTTTGTACGCTTAGTCACGAGGATTTCGAAGGGTTTATCGAATCCAACCCTAAAATCGCCCTTAAGCTTATAGATATTTTATCTACTCGTTTGAAAGAGGTATACAGTTTCAGTGAAAAGATTGCATTAAGTGACGTGAAACACAGGTTGCTCTTTTTACTGATGATGCTTAGCGAAAAGACAGGCCGTCGCAAGGGGGAATGGCAGTCGATTGAGATGAAACTCACTCACCAGGATCTGGCTAATATGATTGGTTCTACAAGGGAAACAACAAGTTCCATTATTAGTAGTCTTAAGAAAGAAGGTTATCTAAAAAAGAACATTCGTTTCTCTGTTAACGCTGAAAAAGCAAAAGAGCTGCTCGATGTGTAACCATCGGCAGCTCTTTTTATTATCTGAACCACTTAATATACTTCTCGGTAATGGATGGGACTACTCCACTAAACAACTTGCTTCTCCAGTATTCGTTGCTTGCTTTTTCTATGGCAGCTGTGTGGTTTGGATAAGGGTAAATCATACTTGAAAGTTCACCAATTTTCATCCCTTTCTCAACAGCCAGAATAGCCACTTGCATCCAGTCACCTGCACCTTTGCCAATCGCGTGAGCTCCTAGAATATGACCTTTTGTATCAGTAATAATCTTTATAAACCCTTCTGTTTTATGATCAGCAACGAAGCGGTCAACGTCAGCTAAATCGGTATGATAGAGAAGAACCCCGTCATGTTTTTCTTGTGCTTCTTTTTGGGTTAAGCCAAGGTGGAATACTTCAGGTGTAATGTATGTGTTCCACGGTATTAAATCATAAGAAGCTTTCCGACTTAGGCCAAACACAGCATTTTGTACCACTGTTTTCCCTTCGTAACCAGCTACATGAGTAAATGGTGGTGTGCCGTTTACGTCCCCGATCGCAAAGATGTGACCAACATTTGTGCGAAGGGTCTCATCAACATTTACAAATCCGCGCTCATTCATTTCCACTCCGGCCTGATCCAGTTTTAGAGAGTCTGTATTTGGTTTGCGTCCTGTCGCGAGGAAGATTTGATCTGCCTCGATCTTGTGCTCTTCTTCGTTAACCGAATAGTGAACATAACTCTGCCCACCAGAACGAGATGTTTTCTCTACATTTGCATTCGTGATAATCGTGAGTTCTCGCTCTAGAATCTCCTGGGCTTTCTGTTGAATATCTTGATCTTCTTTGCCAAGCACACCTGGACCTGCTTCAAGGACTGTGACTTCAGAACCTAAGCGGGCGTATGCTTGTGCAATCTCAAGACCAATCGGACCTCCGCCAATAAAGACCATTTTCTTCGGTAGTTGTTCAAGGTCAAAGACGGTTTCATTTGTAAGGTAACCTGTTTCGTTCAACCCTTCGATTGGAGGAACGTTAGGTCTAGAGCCTGTTGCAATGACGAGGCGTTTTCCAAAGAGAGGCTCCTCGTGGTTCTCGATCTCGACTTCATGATCATTTCGAAACGATGCTCCCCCAATAAAGACATCAATTCCTAATTCTTCAAAGCGTTCGATGCTATCGTGTTCCTGGAGGTGAGAGATTGATTCTTTGACGCGTTGATTGATCGCTTTCAAATCAACTTCGCCTGAGGCGTGTACGCCGTACTTGGATACGCTTCGTGCGTGGTGAATTTCGTTTGCGGCTTCAATGAGAGATTTAGAAGGCACACATCCGAAGTGGAGGCAGTCGCCTCCTAAGTCTTCGCGTTTTTCGATTAAGGCTACTTCGGCTCCTAAAGAAGCGGCTCCTGAAGCAACGGTAAGACCACCTGCCCCGCCACCTATTATGATTAAGTCGTACTGTTTCATCGTACATCTCTCCTTTTTATGACAAGATTCGTTTGGCTTCTAAAAAGCGTTGCATAGCTGTAAAGACTTCAATAGCGAAAAAAGCGAGTGTCGTCCACATCAGGATTGAGGGGAATAGCATCATGACGCTGAAGAAGATAAAACCTTCTGTACGCTCTGCTACGCCCGCTTGATAGTAGAAAGATTTAATTCCTTGCTTCTCTGACACAGCCCCAACTGTAAGGAAGATGGTCATGGAGAAGATGATGGAGACACTTAAGAGAAGAAGGGGCCACATTACTTCAGGGTGAAGATAAGCTATTCCTAAAATAATGCTGATTTCAACAATTCGGTCAAATGTGATATCCATTACTGTTCCGAACGAAGAAGGCTTTGTCATTCTGGCCATCGTTCCATCTACTGCATCTAAAAAGCCAGAAAGCCAAAGGGCAACAACAGCAAGGATTGGAAAACCAAGGGCATAGATTCCGCCTGAAGCAATACCAATGATAAACGCGATTGTCGTGACTTGATTCGCAGTTAAACCTAGCTTAGTTAACCACTTCGATGTGTGCTCAATCGAAGGTTGAACATATTTTCTAGCATGTGTGTCAAGCATGGTTACACCTCCTGCGCCCTCTATCCTGTAAAGCCAAGCCACCTTTTAATCCGGTCTCGAAACAGAAAGGTGAAGGCCATTAGCGCAAGAAGAAGAGAGACAGCTAACATAATTTGTTTTATATTACCGGTACCAAGACTTGCTCCTAAATAGCTGTAAAGGAGCGTTCCTGGAAACATCCCGATCATGGATGCTGGAATGAAGGATCGGAATTTAACCCGGGTAATTCCTGCTACATAACTTAAGAGATCGAATCCAACGATTGGAGTAAGGCGAAGAATGAGAACGTATAGAAATCCATTTTGATCGATCTTTGTAAATAATTGTTCTGACCATGAGAAGTTTTGTACTTTGACGAGTGAATCCCCAAAGAAGCGACCCATCACATATCCGGTCGCTGCAGCCCCGGTTGCTCCTAATAAAATATAGAGAAATCCAGGCCACACCCCGTACACGAATCCTGCAACCAACGAAAGAATCGATGTAGGGAAGAAGACGATAGGGCCGAGCGCATAAATGAGAAAGAAGATAAAAGGCGACCACCATCCAAAGGACTTTACAAATGTACTGATCTCATCTTTCCCTAAATTGAACTCAAACCGAACAATATATGCGGCAATACCAAATAGGATGAGTACAATTGCCGGTTTCATCCATTTTTTTAGTTGTGTCATATTACCCATTCCTTTGCTGTGAATTTATAAACGTTTGAACGGAATCGGGGTGTGCTGATACGTAGATCCTCTCATGGGTATTGAGTCTTATTGAGCTTGAAACGGTGACGTGTTGATGTAAGTCTTCTATGAAAATTTGATAAAGCGTGTGACCGTGAACGTGCAATTTGTTCTTCATAACGCCTTTCCAAACGGAAGCAACTTGTTTTGGTTTTGTTTTTGATAAGAAAAGCGATTGAACAGGAATGAATGTTTCCTGGTCCACGATTAAATGGTCTCCAAAGAAATCTGCAACAAAAGCGTTAGAGGGAGAGTGGTAGACGTGTTCTGGCTCACCGATTTGTTGGAACTGGCCATTCTCAAAGACGCCTACATAGTCTCCCATTTGCATAGCTTCTTCTTTGTCATGTGTCACAAAGATTGCCGTAATCTCCTGGTCTTTCAAAAGTTGTCTTACCCAAGTTCGCATCTCATTTCTTAGGCGCACATCTAAGCTGCTAAAAGGCTCGTCGAGTAAGAGTAGATCTGGTGAGATCGCTAAAGATCTAGCTAAGGATACGCGCTGTTGCTGGCCACCTGATAATTCATAGGGGAAACTCTTCTCATATCCGGCAAGGCCAACTTGGTTGATCAACTCTTGTGCGAGACGCAACCTTTCCTTTTTCTTCCTTCCTTGAAAGGTTAAACCGTAAGCTACATTCTCTTGAATGGTCATGTGTGGAAACAATAATGGGTGTTGGAATACTAAGCTTACTGGGCGTTTATTTGCTTCTAGGGCTGTTACGTCTTTGTCATTAATAACAAACGTGCCTGTCGAAAACGATTCAAGACCCGCTAAGCATCGAAGAAGGGTTGTCTTACCGCTTCCTGAGGGTCCTACGATACTTAAGATGTCTCCTTTATTTAATGTGAAAGAGAGGTTCTGGAAAATCGCTTCTTTATGAAATGATTTCGATGTTTGCTCTACAGTAATAAACGATGATGTCATAAACGAGTCCTCCAAGGATTTTGATACGGAAGGAGCGATAGTAAAAGCTCCATTGAAAGGTAGAATAAGATTGGAAGCAAAGCGAACCAGGTTGAGAACGCTGCAAGTACCGTACTTCCTGCTGAATCTAAGAAAGGGAAGTAGATCATGGCGAGCGTAACGACATTCCCACCTCCAATAATGGCTGTAATGACATACTGGCTAAGGCTGATGACAAAGATTAGAAAAACTGTACTTCTAATCGAGGGCATAAGGAGGGGCAACTCAACACTAAAGAAGCGATGCCACCTATTTGTACCAAGCACTTGAGCTTGTTGCAGCATTCCAGTCCCTATCGAAGCGTAGCCACTTTGCAACATTTTGATGCTGTATGGAATAGTAGGTACGAGGTGAATAAGTACGACTCCTATCCACGTATCTGAGAGGCCAATACGAATCATGGCGACGTGAATGCCCATCGCAATTGCCAATAAAGGAACAATTAAAGGCAAGAGGAAGAGCGATTCGATTACTGATTTCCCTTTAAAAGAATAGAAAGCGAGCGCTTTTCCGGCTAAGAGACCGATGCTCAAATTTAGGAACACGACAAGAGCTCCTATACCTAAAGAAACAAGGGTTGCGTGAATTAACTGACTTTCGGAGAAGAGCGTTTCCCAGCCTATAAAGGAAAATTCAATGTCTTCATTTCGGCCAAAACCAAAGTTCAACACGGTGCTCTTTAACAATAGAAATACGACAGGAAGGATGAAGAAGAGCAACGTGAGCGCCCAAAACTGTATTTTTTTCTGTTTGCTAAGTTGATTCATACTAATCCTGTCCTTTCGTAAGGAGCATCCGTTTTCGGTTCATAGCCGAAAAGGCGATAAAGCTTACGATACCGATTAAAATGCTAGTTATAATCATTGAAGCAAAAGCTAGAGGGCGTTCATTCCAATCTCCTGAATAAAACCAATCGTAGGTTAAAACGGAGATCATCTCAGGGAACGTAGCCCCGAGTAAGAACGGTACCTCGTAGGCGCTTAAAATAAAGGCGAATAAGATAATACCCGCTTCAAGCAGAACCGGGAACACCCATGGCCACTCTGCATCTTTAAATGCGGCCCACTTCCCGCCGCCTAAAGTCTGGACGAGATCTTTATATCCAGTTTGCTGTTTCGCGTAGATCGGCAGCAGCATTAAGACAACAAAAGGAGTTTCCTTTCCTACATAGGTAAGAATGATCCCAATTCCATTTTGATCATTGGTCATAATAGGAAAAGATGATGTGCTGCTAATCAATCCCATTTCGACAAGTGAATGGGAGATAAGACCGCTCTGCTCAAAAAGGAGGAGAACAATATATCCCCACACAAAATGAGGAAACAACATAGGGAGCCAAATGCTAAGTTTTCCTTTTGTACTCTGGATAATAGAGGTGAAGGCTCTTGTGAGCAGCAACCCAAGTAATAAAGAGAGCACTGTTGCGATTAAGGTAATGCGAACACTATAGCCAACAGACTCCCAAAACGCCTCTTGTTGGAAGAGTACTCTATAATGCTTGGTTGTGAATGAACCATTTTCATGTAAGCTGGTCCAAATGGCTGAAAATAAACCATAGGCTGGTAGACTGAGAAAAAGTAAGGCCGGAGTTAGGAGAACCCAAGCCTTATTTGTCTCTGATAACTTCATCTTTCCAATTCTCCTTTATCCACTCTACATATTGGGCATCGGCCTCTGGAAGGAAGCGTTTGTCTAATACTTCGTTTGACAGGACGCTCTCCCCGCGGTCTAATGATTCAAAAGCTTGGCGGTCCTCTTTTGATAATTTATCTAAGCTGATTGGTGTGTTATCGCCCCAATAGGTAGGCTCAAGCTTTGCCGTTTGAGCATCTGGAGACAATAGGAAGTTAATCGCTGTCATTGCCCCTGCTTTATTTGGGCTATTGTAAGGGATCGCTAGAAAGTGAGTGTTTCCAATTGACCCTGAATCTAACACGAAACTACGAGTGGACTCTTTGAAAATTCCATCTTCGATCATATGTTCAGCGCGCGCCTCGTTATACCCCATCGTCATCGACACTTCACCCTTACTGTATAATCGGTCTAATTCAGCTAAGGAAGCAGGGTAGTGCTTCCCATCTCTCCATAAATCCGATTGAATATCGTTCAAGTAAGACCACATGTATGAACCGGCTTCACTTGCTAACTCCTTAGAAAATGGCTCTTCAATGAGTGTATCGGTATCTTCTGCCCCTTTATAGAGAAGGTGTCTTAAGAAAGCATTGCCAGAGAAGTCATCTGGATTGGGGTAGGTAAATTCCCCAGGGTTGTTGCTAATCCACGTCTTAAGCTCTTCGAATGTTGCAGGTGGTTGTTCGATCTTTTCTTGATCATATAAGAAAACGAACTGAACTTTCCCCCAAGGTGCTTCATAGCCTTCTGTTGGTGTGCCGAAGTCGTAATCAAAAGCAAGATTTTCTTGTTCGTAGTAATCGGTAAAGTTGGGCAATTGATCACGGAAGGGCCCGTAGAGAAGTTCGTTCTCTTTCGCATTTTTAAAATTCTCCCCGTTTACCCAAATGACATCAATCGTGCCATCCTGTTTGCTTGCCTGTTTCTCAGAGTAAAGTTTCTGCAGGATGTTGACTGTGTCCATCGAAGTACGTTCTAAGTTGATGTTGTATTGGTCTTGTAAGCGAGGGGCGACCCATTCGTCTATATAGTTGTTAATACCTTCATCGCCTCCCCACATATGTAGGCGTACAGTGGTTTCTGAAGCTTGAGCCTCGATCTCTTCAAAAGAGGTGTCTTGTAAGGATTGGGTGTTGCTATTACTCTCTCCGTCTGCATTGCTGCAAGCTGATAGAAGAAGTGTGAATAGAAAAAAGCTTATAAATTTTTTCAAGTATAATCCCCCTTGTTTCTTAGATAATATTTTTTGTCTATGGTTGAGCTTTGCGGTACTTGGACTTCGGCGTTCGAAGTAGATTTGGTCATTAGTCGGGTTGTGCTTTTCTTTGGTGTCTAGCTCCGGCGGGGAGGGCCTAGCGCGATAAGCAATCTACCTCCAGTCTGCTCTGCAGACTTACAGTAGCTCGCTTATCCGTACGGCCCTGGGCAACCCCGCCTGTGCTTTTCTTTTGTCTAGCTCCGGGGGCTAGGGGCTAGCGAGATAAGCAAACTACCTGCAGTCTGCTGCGCAGACTTACAGTAGCTTGCTTATCCGTACGGCCCTGGGCATCCCTCCTGTGCTTTTCATTGGTGTCTAGCTCCGGCTCCTAGCCCCTAGCGTCATAAGCAATCTACCTGCAGTCTGCTACGCAGACTTACGGTAGCTTGCTTATGCGGGCCTGCAGGATGCAGGTCAGTTCGGTGTTGGCACAGGACGTGCCGGTTTTAACCGAACTTCCTCTTCTGCTGAACAGTCGCCTGTGCTTTTCTTTGGTGTCTAGCTCCGGCGGGGAGGGCCTAGCGCGATAAGTCATCTTTTCTCCAAAGGCTAATCGCCTTTTCCGAAAAGCTGTCTTATCCGTACGGCCCTGGGCACCCCGCCTGTGCTTTTCTTTATTCCATTATACATTTATTATAAAAGTATTAACTGTAATCCAACTTACATGAATGTGCTCATGTGTTTCGATTCTGGTTGGGATATGTTTAAATAGGGTGAGAGTATTTCAAGGAGGTTGTTTTAGTGGAGTTTATTCGTGAGATGAAGACATTTCAAGATCTTATAAATGGGGAAGAGCCGGTTATTATTAAGTTCTCTGCGAATTGGTGTCCGGATTGTAAGCGTATGGATATGTTTATTGGTGATATTGTGGAAGAGTACAATGCTTATAAATGGTTCGAGATTAACAGTGATGAGTTACCTGATGTTGCCCAGGAGTATGAAGTTATGGGGATTCCTAGTATTCTTGTATTCCAAAACGGTCAGAAGATCGCTCATCTTCATAGTGCAGATGCGAAGACGCCTGAGGAAGTACAAGGTTTCTTAGCTAGCACGTTTAAATAACCGAAATGGTTGGTTTTCAAACACACAAATGTGGAGTAAAATGGAAAAAACTCCGCGTTTGTGTGTTTTTTTATGGGCAATTGTAAGGAGGCATTGAGGTGTTAGGAATCTTTGAGAGGCATCATAAGTGGGTGAATGCTTCTGTTTTTCTAGGAATTGGAGCATTGATGGCGGCTGTTTCGTTTCTGTCACTATCATTCTATATGTTGTACATAGGTATTCTCTTGTTAGGTCTTCTTCAGTTAATAACGGATGCTTCAGTAGAAGCGTCCCTTTCATCTTCAGAAGAAAGCGTAATGAAGCGGTTTGGGTGGAAGGTTGTGAAAGGATTTCCAGTCGCTTTTGTGTTTATGCTGATCATCATAAACGAAAAGCCGGGGGAAGTACCAGGAGGAGAATCGCAGAAGTTCTTTCTGTTAGGTACCATCTTTGTGAGTGGTTTGTTTGCTCGACTGCGTAAAAATCCTAATACGTATCAAGATCCCGATCCTTTACGAGAGAGTCAGGTGAGGTTGGCTGCTTTATTATTAGCGGTTGCCCTTGTATTCTTCGCTACTCTGTTCGGGGTGGGGCACATGTTCGAATAGAGTACGAAACGTTTTCCTTCTTAAACCGTAAATAGAGGTAGCCGAACAGAGGGGGCGGTTGATGGTGACAAAGGCAGAGTTGCAGAAGTTAAGAAAGAAACAAATTCGAAACAATTATATGATTATCATTCCTTTGATGATTCTCTTTTTAATTGTGTTTTTCTTCGCTTCGAGTCCCAAGGTATTTTATTTAGTCTTATGGATTATGGTTATCCTGGCATTTATGATTGAAGGATATAGATACTTCACCGGCAAGGTTGCCTTTTCAAAGGATATGAAGCGGTTGGCGGAATATGAGAAAGGTAAGATGGGGGAGAAACAGTTCTATAAAGAACGGAAAACGGCATTGTTGACGGAAGGCTTGATGGTGATTGTGATAGGTATGCAGATGCTTCTGGCCCAAGATGAGGAACCTTTCTTTACAGATGGGGCTTTTCGATGGACGATGGTAGCTATTCTAGTCATTTTTATACCAGCTATTCATGTCTCAGTAAAGGCTCGCGCAAAGCGAATTGATGAGTGGGACCAGGAGAAGCTGAAAGATTATCAAAAGAACACAATAAAGAGAGGAATAGCTGCTTTCTTTATTGTGTTCTTCGGCATGCTTATTGTGGCAGGGGTTATAATTGCTAATTTATAAAGAGTTCTACAATTCTTTGAAATTATATAGAAAGCAAAAACGAGTATGAATCCTTTAATTAAAGGATTCATACTCGTTTTTTTCGCCACTAACTTTTTCTAGTCATCTTTTAATATCTTCACAAGACGTAGCAGGTCTAAGAATAGATTAATGAAATCTAAATACAAGTTCAATGCAAGAAGTGGAACGTCCTTCTCGTTAAAGTGACCGTTCTTAATCTTGTTAATGTCGTAGATAATAAACCCTGAGAAGATAACAACACTAATCAACGTTATGACAAGAATAGCTGCGCTGCCTAAGTTAAAGAAGATGTGGATTAGCCATACAAGAATGAGGGCAAGTAGCGCACTCATGAGTATGCCGCCAAGGAAGCTTAAATCTCGTTTCGTCTTCCACGCATAAAGGGACAATACAATGAAGATTACGGTTGTAACTCCAAGTACCATAAGGACCGTAGTGGCTCCAATGGAACTAATATAATAAGAAATGGCTGGGTACAAAGTTAATCCTGATATAAATGTAAACAGAAACAGAAAGCCGTACCCAATTTTCTTCGCTTTACGCAGAAAGAAAACAGAGATTAGTAAAATAAATTCTAAGATTACAAGTGGGAGAAACAATGCAGGTGGAACCCATTGCCCCATATACAAACCGACCGTTGCGACAAGC
Organism: Pontibacillus salipaludis; assembly: GCF_014642405.1. Lineage (GTDB taxonomy): Bacteria > Bacillota > Bacilli > Bacillales > BH030062 > Pontibacillus > Pontibacillus salipaludis. The sequence continues at coordinate 39,324 of NZ_BMIN01000024.1, read as the reverse complement.
AGAGATAGTGCAAAGGTTCGGAGTACTTTACTGAGTAGTTCATGTTTTTTCAAAAATGTTCCCTCCAATAGATGTAGGTGCGGTGTTTAGTATAATCATAACTTGAGCAAGCGTCTACCTGTCTTGTTCGTTCCCTTTACATGTTACCGGTAACCATCTTGCTAAGGATCTACATTCTTTACGAAACGTATTGGTATTTGGTTTCAACCCGTGCTGTAATTTCTAACTGCCCTGGTTGTACAGGAGTACTTGTAGCTCCGAAAGCTTCAGATTTCACCATGGTTTGTGGTGTAGCTTGAGAAGGTGGCAGCTGTTCATCGATAGAGATTGGTGTCATGTCAATTTGAAGGTTCATCGTCTGCGCGATTGTTTGAGCTTTCGTGTTGGCATTTTTTAATGCGGAGGCTAGTGCTTCTTGGTAATAAGACTGAGGATCCTGAACGGTAAAAGAGATGTTTGAGACTCGGTTTGCTCCGTTAGCCACAGCTGTATCGATGACTTCACCTGTCTGTTCTAGATTTTCAATGGTTACGTTAATGAGATGAGTGACTTCATAGCCCCTGAACTGCTGTTTCCCATCAATATAGTCATATTGGGGGAAGATGAAGTAGTCGACGGTTTGAATATTTTCTTCTGTAATGCCAATTTGGATGAGAGAATCAATCACTTGATCAAGCGTTTGTGCATTCGTTTGTTGAGCCGTTGTTAGCTCTTCATCTTGCGTTTCAACACCTAACTTAATATTGGCGACATTCGGCTCAAGCTTGACTGAACCAATACCTGTCACGGTCAGGAAGCGGTTGGCGTTACGTTGCCCGTCGCGATAAAGCGGTTGTGGTGATGGATAATACATAATGATTCCACCTTCCGTCTGAAATTAATCCTACTACTTAATTCATGAAGGATGGGTCTGAAATATGCCATTTTGTCCAGCTAATGTGGAGAAAAGTTGTTAAAGAGGTATGGAAATGGGGGAATGGAAAGGAAGGATCGATAAAAAAGGAGCGAACAACTATGGGATTTTTATTCTCTCAGTTTTCAAAACCCTCAGGATTTGTTGGAAAAGTAGTGGGGTGGATGATGTATAAGCAAAATGCTGATATCAATAAATGGGCCATGTCTTTCTTGGATATTCAATCGACGGATCATGTGCTAGAGATTGGTTTTGGACCAGGGTATTGTGTGAAAGAGCTTTGTGACACGTATGAAGGAGTGCGTGTGAGTGGCCTTGATCCTTCTGAAACAATGGTCGAAGAGGCAAAGCGCCGAAATCAAAAAGGAGTAGAACGAGGGCAAGTTAAGTTAGTGAAAGGGTATGCAGAAAAAGTGACCGAACTACATGATACAATAGATAAAGTGCTGGCTATTAATAACATTACGTATTGGGAAGACCCGGTTGGGACGTTAAACGCATTGCGTAAACAGATGAGTGAAAAGGGCAGGATTTCTGTAGCACTCCAACCTCATGAGAAAGGGGCGAATGACCAGACAACGGTCATCATAGGAGATCAAATTCGCTCATTTTTAGAGCAAGCAGGCTTTAAGCAAGTGCTTGTCCATCATAAGCCTGGTAACCCTACTAAAACAACGTGCGTTGTCGGATCAGTATCGTCTAATCCGCTAATAGCCAATGATTCTTAAAGGGAGCGAAGCCAATGAAGCCATCATTAAAGAAAGAAGAACGGGAGCAAATACGATCTAAGATTCAAGGATACTTTGAAATGGAAAGAGGAGAAGAGATCGGAACCATTGCAGCTGATCAGTTCTTTCAGTTCATTGAGAAAGAGATCTCTCCACATTTCTACAACCAGGGAGTACAGGACGCAAAGAAAATGCTAGAAGAGAAAATGATGAACCTCGACGAAGATATCACCTCCCTTGAAAAACCTACTTATCCCACAAGAAGATAAACAAAAACGTGCCAGACACCCTTTAGTATACTAAAGGGTGTCTGGCACGCGTTCTTTCTGTAGAGTGCTAAAGCGTGTTAGTGTTTGAATTGGTTGAGTTGTTCTTCTAGTTGGTTAATCATTGTCTGTAGTTGAACAGATTGTTGTTGTACGTTGGTAAAGGTGCGTTGTTGTTCTTCAGTAGAAGCAGAGATTTCCTCAGTTCCTGCAGCCGTTTCTTCTGTTATGGCGCTTACGCTTTGCATGCTCGATGATACTTGCTCGCTCTGATTGAAGGAGGCGTCCATATTATTTACGAGTTGGTGTAATTCCGTATGGATCATCGTCACATGTTCATGAATAGAAGTGAACGCTGTTTTAGACTCATTCATCGTTTCTTCTTGCTTCGTAGAAATAGATGTGGATCTGTTTGTATCTTCTTCAACGATTTGTATACCTTTTTGAATTTGCTCAACCATGCCGAAGATTTGTTCCGTTGCGTTTCTGGATTGATCGGCGAGTTTACGAACTTCTTCTGCTACAACCGCAAAACCTTTACCGTGTTCCCCTGCTCTGGCAGCTTCAATCGCTGCGTTAAGAGCGAGAAGGTTAGTTTGCTCAGACAGATCATTAACAAGCTGAGATGTCTGGTGAATTTCATTTGTATACTGGACAAAGGATTGAACAGATTGTTCGATCGACCTTGTGGCTACAATGCTCTTATTTAGTAGGTCTTGTTGGTTCTCGATCGATCGCTGTCCGATTTCAACGCTTTGGAGCGCGCTTTTACTTTGTGCGCTTGCATTTCGGCTAGCTTCTACATTTTGCTGAAACCCGTTATGCATTTCTTCCATTAAGAATGAGGCATCTTGGATATCTGTTGAGATCGATTGACTGCCTTGTGCTAGCTCATCTGTCGACGTTGCAACTTGTATAGAACTTTCTGATAGAGTATCAATGTTGCTTTTTAGTCCCAAACTGAATTCTTGCACTTCTTTCCCCATCGTTTCGATCGATTGGATGGTTTCCTTTAAGTGGTCAACCATTTCCTTAAAGGAAGAGGCCAATTGTCCAATTTCATCCTTACGCTTTGTCATAGCAACTTGCACAGTTAAATCTCCACTTGCAATCGTTCGAGCTTTCTTAGCCAATTCTCGAATAGGGTTGGCTGTTTGAACAGACATCCTCCAAGAAGACAATACGGACAAGAGAATCAATGCTCCGCTTGCAATTAGAGTGATCAGAATGAGTTGTTCAATTTCATTCTTTCGGCTTTGTATTTGACTCTCGTGCCATTGGTTGGCTGTGTAATTGATCATAAAGGCGTCATTTAAAATTCCGCCAGCCCTGGCAGCTTGTCGACTAATCTCATTTGTGTCATTGGAGGCCAGGTACTGTTCTGATTTGCTTTTTAAAGACGCGTACTTTGATTCAAGCTGGTCGAACCATTTCTTTTGTTCTGCGTTCTTTAACTGGTCTTGTAATGCAACAATCTCGGTATTTACCGATTCTAGTAAGTCGGTTGACTCCTGTCTGCTGGCTTCCGAGGGGTTGTTGGCAAAGTTATTTAATGATTGCTGAAGCGTCACAACACTTCCGTTCAGATGTTCAGCATCTAGGAGAAGTTCAACCTCTTGAGAAGACGATTCTTGTACTTGTACCATCTGAGTAATGACATAACCAATAAGCACTAAGCTTAATATGAGGGGGATGGAGGATAGTAATAAAATCCGTTTACGAAGAGACATCTTACTCGTTGCCCCCTTTCTTCATGGCTTCCTCTAGGGTATCCCGTTGTGTGTTGGTCAGTTTTATAATACGAATGGGAGCTAGGCCAACTGCTTCTTCTTTTAATCCTAGTTGAATATGATTCCCTTGTTCGAAGGAACTTTCTTTAAGTTGCTTAGCAATATCAAACAAAGCAACATCAATGCGTTTCATCATTGAAGTAACGATAGACTCTTCAGCTAAAAAGTATTGGTCGCTATCAACGCCAAACGAGTAAACGCCTTGTTTTTGAGATTCTTTCAAAGCACCGACACCCGCATACCCTGCTACAGGGAAGATGTGGTCAGCTCCATCAGCAATTTGCTTCTCTGCAAGTTCAGCCGCTTTATCATCATTGTCAAAATCCCCTATGTAATCCACTGATATAGTAGCGTCTGGATTTGCGTTTTGAACGCCTTCTTTGAACCCTTTCTCAAAATTCTTTACAACAGGAATGTCCATTCCTCCGATAAACCCAACGTGGTTTGATTCGGTACGCATACCGGCAATCAGACCGATTAAGTAACTTCCTTCATCTTCTTTAAATGTGAGGGAGGTAACGTTTGGTTGCGAGGATACAGCATCAATAAGTAGGAACTTCTGATCCGGGTATTTCTTAGCCATTTCTTCAACAGCTTCCTGTGATTCAAACCCTAATCCTACAATTAAGTCATGTCCTTCTTTGACGAGATCTTCTAAATAACCGACGTAATTCCCAGTAAGCGGTTCTTTATAATTGAAAAAAACCCCTAACTCGTCACGTGCCCGTTCTAGCCCTTGAAGAGCTGAATCGCTAAATGAATTATCTCCAAGTCCGCTATCCGTGACCAAGAGGCCAATTGTTTTCTTTTCTTCTGCTTTACTGGATTGACTTACTTGTGAACAAGCGCTTAACAACAGCGACAACCCAATCATCCATATAAAAAGTGTTTTCTTCTGCATGACATAACCCCTTTATTCCGTAATTTCACACATAGTTTATATATCGGCTTGCATTGGGCTTGATTTAATACTCATGAGGGGATTAAATAGTAAGAAACAAGAAATGAAGGGGAAATGACATTGTGATTCGACAAGCAACAAGAGAAGATCTAGAGCGCATCATGGAAATTGTAGAAGCTTCAAAACTATTAATGGCAGCAACAGGTAGCGATCAGTGGGATGAAGCATACCCTCTTTACTCCGATTATGAAAATGACGTTGAACAGGGGCGGTTATTTGTTTATGAAGAGGGAGATGGTGTCTATGGAGTTGCTTGTTTTAATGAACAAGAGCCTGAGCATTATTCGCTCTTACCGTGGTCAAAGCCAGAGGAAGAGGGTGTACTGCTAACACAAAGGCTAGCTGTCGACCCAGAAGTGAGAGGGAAGGGGATTGCTGAATCTTTCTATCACTACGTTGAACAATTAGCAGGAATGAGAGGGATTCAATTTTTAAAAACAGATACGTATTCCTTGAATCCAGCTGCTCAACGTGTGTTTCAAAAAGCTGGCTATACCTACATAGGGGAGTGGAGCACTCCAGAGCGCAAGGCACCGTTTTACTTTTATGAGAAACATATAAAAGAGGGATAAAAAAATTCCCCTTCGCCAATTGGGAAGGGGGATTTTTTATTGGTTGAAGGCCTTCGCGAGCAATTCGTAAGAGCGAAGTCGTTCTTCAAATGGATTGATAATGGTATTAACAATGATTTCGTTCACATTATAGGCACGAGCAAGGTGTTCGATTCTTTCTTTTACTTGTTCAGGGTTGCCAACAATCATACGTTGCCTGTTTTCACGGACTCGCTCTTTTTCGAAGATAGAATAAGGATACTGACTGGCCTCCTCAGGAGAAGGAAAGCCATCGCGTTTTGCCCCTTGTTCGATTTTTAAAATCGATACATCTAAGGATGACGCTAAATATTCAGCCCGTTCCTCCGTCTCAGCACACACAACAAAAACAGATACGTTTCCTTGGGGCTCTTCTTGTTGAATCGATGGCGTGAAGTGGTTCGAATAGCGATCCATTGCTCGCGTGCCACCAAAGCCATTAATGAAATGGGCAAATGAATAAGAAGCACCAAGGTCTGCGGCTAGTCTGGCACTTGTTCCGCTTGAACCGAGCATCCAGATAGGCGGAGTGGTTTCTGTTTGTGGCGTGGCGCGCACGTCCAGGCTATAAGGGTCTTGGCCGTGTAAATAAGCCATTAATTCTTTTACTTGTTTAGGGTATTCCTCGACATTCGGATACGAACCGTCGTTTAAGGCATAATTGACGTTAGGCATCCCGCCTGGCGCACGGCCAATACCTAAATCAATTCGACCTGGATATAGGGTTTCGAGTACCCGGAACGCTTCGGCTACTTTATAAGAACTGTAGTGTGGAAGAAGGACTCCCCCTGTACCCACTCGAATGTTTTGGGTGTTTGCTGCAAGATGGGCTACTAATACTTCGGGAGCAGAACCAGCTAAGCTTTGTGTGCTATGGTGTTCCGATACCCAGTAGCGATGATACCCCAACTGATCGACATGTTTTGCGAGTTCTGTTGTTTGTTGAAAGGCGTCCGCTGGAGTTTGCCCAATTAAGACAGGTGACTGATCCAGTACGCTTAGTTTTATAGTCAAAGTGCACCATCCTCATATTTGTTCATCATCTCTATTTATTATCAGAGAAAACACTCGCCTCATGCAAAAATATTGCCTAACCACACCTATGGACCAAGGATCGCTTAGAGAAACTTCATCTCGGCACAACACTTACAAAATATAACAAGTTGATGGTAAGATGAAAAAAAGGAAATCGGTGGGTACACTCAACAATCACTCATCATTTCTATTTCATCAAGATGAATCACCCTGGACTATTACTGACGATTTTATTAGAAAAAGGGAGAGGTGTAGGCAATGAGGCTAGATGGAAAAGTAGCTATAATTACAGGAGCTGCACAAGGGATTGGACTACAAGCATCTAAAAGATTTGTCCAAGAAGGTGCAAAAGTCATTCTTGCTGATTTCGATGATGAGACCGGATTAAAAGAGGAGGCAGAATTACGGAAGGACGGAGCTGACGTTACTTTTGTTAAGGTGAATGTGGCAGATCGTTCAAGTGTGAATGACCTAATGGATGCGACGATTCAAACGTACGGGAGAATCGATATTCTTGTAAATAACGCTGGGATTACAAGGGATGCCATGTTGTCTAAAATGACTACAGAACAGTTCCAGGAAGTAATGGATGTGAATCTGACGGGTGTCTTTCATTGTGCGCAGGCTGCGATGCCTTATATGGTGAAACAAGGAAAAGGTAAGATCATAAATACTTCTTCTGTAACAGGAACCCATGGAAATGTAGGGCAATCTAACTATGCTGCTGCCAAAGCAGGATTAATTGGATTGACGAAAACTTGGGCCAAAGAACTTGGGAGAAAAGGGATTAACGTAAACGCTGTAGCACCAGGATTTACAGAAACGGCAATGGTGGAGCATGTTCCGGAGAAGGTAATTGAACAGATGAAAGCAGGGGTATCTATGGGGAGACTCGGTAAACCTGAAGATATTGCGAACGCTTATCTATATTTGGCTTCAGATGAATCTGATTATGTGAATGGCCACACCCTTCATGTAGATGGCGGAATAATGATGTAACAGAATGATTGAGAATAGAAGGTTTATGTTCACACCTCCTGGGGGTATCGATGATTACAAAATCGATTTTCAAGAGGTGATGAATGTGCTAGCAACAATTTCATGGATTGCTTTAGGAATCGGACTGATCTCTTCGGTTATTATTATCATAGACGTCATTCGTCACCCACAGATGATGGCTATTATGAACGTAGTATGGCCGATTAATGGCTGGTTTCTCGGCCCATTTGCGGTTTGGTCTTATTATAAGTGGGGTCGATTAAAGGCTAAAGATGTAGACCGAGAAGATAATCGCGGTATGGGAGCCCAAGTGTTTATGTCAACGAGTCACTGTTCAAGTGGGTGTACGTTAGGGGATGCCGTAGGGGTGCCAATCGTATTTTTTACAAGCCTTACAGTGGCAGGTTCGACATTGTTAGCTCACTATACAGTTGAGTTTATAGCAGCTTACTTATTCGGAATTCTGTTTCAGTTATTTGCCATTTATCCAATGAACCAAGAAGCAGGTATAGTAGGAAATTTAAAAGATGCAGTTAAGGCAGACACTTTATCCTTAATTGCATTCGAGATAGGAATGTTCGGTTGGATGGCCATTGTTCACTTTGTGTTATTCCAAACCCCGCCGAAACCAGACCAAGCGACTTACTGGTTTATGATGCAGATCGCTATGATCTTAGGTTTTCTAACGAGTTATCCGGCCAACTGGTGGCTTGTGAAAAAAGGGATTAAAGAAGCGATGTAATGAGAGCACTCTCTTTTATAGGGAGTGCTTTTTTAATCTCATTTTTTTCCAAATACTGATATAATAAAGTTACCTATGTAAGGAGGGGTTGTATGAGTGAAACGTTGCAGAAGAAGCCGTTTGCCTGGTTTCGACTTTTGTTCCTTATAGGACTGCTGCTACTCCCTAATCTTCTCGTTCAGAAATATGAGCTAGTCGGTAAGGTAACAAGTTGGGCTGTGTGGGGAACGGCATTCGATTTATTAATTGTTTTCCCAATAGCGTGCTATTTCTTTGTGTTACGCAGGCGCCCTTCGTTGCTTGTTTTAGTCCCGATAATGTTTGCTGGACTTCTTGCTTTAAACTGGATGGTACCTGACTATGCTAAAGAGCACTTATGGTTCGTCAATCGCTCGGTAATCTTTCTTGAAGCTTCTATTGTCCTAATCGAATTCCTGTTGTTCTTATGGGTGATAAAACAGTGGCCTACAATCAGACAGTCGATTCGGGCAGAGCGCTTTGCCTATTATCATTTATCCATGAGTGCCCATAAAGGGATAGAGAACGCATTCGCTGGTATGGCAGGGAAGGTCAAATCGACTCAGAAGGTATTAGGTTTTCTAATTACCGATTTATCAGCCTTTTATTATACGTTTGCAGGAAAGCGGGAGAATATCCACCGTTACACAAATGCAACTGTGTTTTCCTATCATAAGAAAAGTGATTATCAGGGGATCTTTATCATGTTGGTTCATGCTCTCCTAATTGAAATCATTGGTCTACACTTCATCGTGATGCAATGGAGCCATATCGCTGCTTGGATCGTAACTATTCTAGATATCTATGCTTTGCTATTCGTTATAGCAGATTACCAAGCTATGCGTAAATCTCCGATTGTACTTGATCAAAAAGGGATCCACATCCAGAAAGGGTTGAGATTTTTCACCTACATCCCTTACCAAACGGTTCGACACATTGAGAAAGCGACTGTTACAGCCAAGGAGTATCAGAAGGATAAGAAGTCTGTTGCTGTGACATTACCCTCATTTGAAGCTCAACCCCCTCAATGGACGATTCATCTTGAAGAACCAGTAGACGCGCACCTTGTCTTTGGTCTAACGAAGAAGGTAGATCGAATTTACCTCACTGTAGATGACCCTGGTTATTTTATAGAGGTTTTAAAAGAAAAGGTTCCGAGCCAGATGGAAACGGAAGATTAGTAGCAGCTGTAAAAAGTGGTTACTTATGCTTTGACTCCCTATAGGTCTGAAATACTGAAACCAATCTCACCAGAATGCAAGGATTGAGAATTATTTTTCTCACTGTCGCCTATTACTGTCTGGGCGGGTTTCGTTAGACGTAGAAAAGGAAATGATACGTATAGAACATTGCTCATGATAGGGGGAAGGAAAATGATTCAGTATGACAAGGGGATCTTCTTGTACAACGGGGATGCCGGACCAAACCAAATGAACCAAAAGCTATCAGTAGCGCTTCCGGTTTTATCTCAGAACGTTGAGGAGCTACGCGTTATTCAAACGAAGAGCCCAGATGATTTGAAGCGAAAATGTAAGGAGTACGGGGAAGAAGTAGATGTCGTCTATATACTAGGCGGAGATGGCACCGTTCATGACAGCGTGAACGCCCTTGCTGAATTAGAGAATCGTCCAGTTGTAGGTGTACTACCAGGCGGGACGTGTAACGACTTCACCAGAATGCTTGGTATGCCGCAAAATATAAAAGCAGCGGCACAAGCTCTTGTAGACGGCCGTGTTGCGCCTGTCGATGTCGGGCACATTCAAGACGGAGGATATTTCTTAAACTTCTGGGGCGTTGGCCTTGTAACGGATACATCTTTAAATATTGATCCAGACCAGAAGGATCGATTTGGGGTGTTGAGTTATTTCATTAGTGCCGTAAAAACGATGAATGCTTCAGAACCTTCTCATTATAAAATTACCATTGATCAAGAAGAAGTATATGAAGAAGAAGGAGTCATGGCACTTGTTATGAATGGGCAATATATCGGAACCCGTTACATTCCTATTCCTTCATTACATGTGAATGATGGAAAGCTTGACGTTTTAGTCGTGAAGAACTCGAACTTATCCACCTTTAAAGAATTAATTAATATGGATCAGCCAGGAAAAAGCACAGATGATTTACAAGGGATTTTCCATAAACAAGCCTCTGAAGTAAAAATCGAAACAGAAGAGGAACAAGATGTAGATACGGACGGCGAAATCTATTTAAAAACACCAGGAGACATTAAGGTTCTCCCCAACCACCTCCGTATGATTTTTCATCAAACCTAACAATAAGGAGAAAGAGAGAGAAGATTCATGAAGAACCAATTCCACATAAGCGGCATTCTGCTTCTTCTAGTGTTCTTGGCAGCTTGCGGATCAGGTAAGGAAGAATCGGTAGCGAGCTCAGACGGTCCGATTCAAGCCCAAATCCTTACCGTTCCAGAAGAGTTAACGACAGAGCAGATCTCTACACTGCAAGTGAAGGTAACACAAGGGGATCAGTTGGTAGATGAAGCTAATAAAGTAACCTTTGCATGGGGAAGAAAAGGGGAAGACCCCACAAATAACAAATCGTCTCAAAAGCAAGGGAATGGACTTTATTCCATTCAACATACTTTTGATGAGGCGGGTACTTATGTAGTTGTAGCTAAAGTGGAGGCGAATGGCCAGAAGAAAGAAGTAAAGGAAGAGGTTGAGGTAGAGAAACCGAAAGATTAACGAAGAATTCATTTACCTTAGTAAAGTACTCCTATTTCTAAATCGCATCAACTTATCATCTAATGCTTCTTTTGAATAGGAGTACTGCAAACTAGTTATCTTATTTTGCTTTCTTACACACAGCTATGCCTAAAGGGTAATGGACTTCTTTACGAGGGGGTTCAACCAGTACCCCTTTTTGGTAATAGAATTGTACTTCCTCGTAGTTTGTGAACAGTTGACGAAACTCTTCTGGCGTAATCTGGTGGACGTGAAACGGTGAGTAACAGTCTACTCCTCGTCCTTCGCCAAAAGGTGTAGAGACAATAAGAGTACCACCAGGGTTTAGTAGACGCTCATAGTTTTGCAGAAGTTTCTCCTCTTCCTCTATATGTTCATATGTTTCAAAGCTTACAATCGTATCAAAAGTTCCTAGCTTCTCGGGTAAATCCGGATCTGTCGCGTCCGCTACTTGGAAGTTAGACTTTGGATGGTGGTAAGCTCCTCTCGCATATTGAATAATATCAGAATCTATATCCACACCGATCATTTCGGATACTTCGTTTTTTCGATCTTTAATCATCATGTGCGTCCCATAACCTGATCCACATGATAAATCCAACACACGACCTGTTACGTAGGGTAATGCAAATTGATAGCGTGCCATATGCTCAAGTAACATTCCATTTGATGGTTTCATATATTCTGGGATGACTCGTTCTCCCGTATCTTCTACCATTTTGTTATACACCGCTTTCTAAGAGTGTGATATAGTGCTACTAGCTTCATTCTTCATTATGCCACAGATTTGTTAAGAGTAAAAAGGTCAAGGAAACCTACATAAGAAGGATTGACAATAAATTGAAATGGTCGCTATACTTTATACTAATGCACCATTAATAGAAAGGCTGAGTGAAATGGATCAATCACAGAACTATCAAGAGAAAAAAGAAGATCCATCGCTGAAATTGTTTGTTGTGCTCTCCAAAGCGGCTCGAGCGATTTCAGATCAAGTGAAAGAAGACATCCAAACTCATGGTTTAAACCCGACAGAGTTTGGTGTATTAGAGTTGCTTTACCATCAAGGAGACCAACCCCTACAAAAGATTGGTGACAAAATCTTATTAGCAAGCGGTAGCATTACCTATGTGGTCGATAAACTGCAACAAAAAGGACTACTAGAAAGAAAGCCTTGTCCAAAAGATCGCAGAATCACATATGCCGTGATTACAGAAGAAGGTCGCCAATTATTAAATGACATCTTCCCAAGCCACTGGAAACAAATCGAGAAAATTACAGGTGGCCTAACTGACGACGAGAAGAAGCAATTGATCCCTATGCTGAAACAATTAGGGAAATATGCTGATGAATTATAAGTATTCTATGAAAAGCCTGTCCCCTATGGGGATAGGCTTTTTTGTGTTTGGGGGAGTGGATGGGGTGAGTTGGGTTGTGGCTCGAGTTGAGGGGAGCGGCAGTTCAAGTTCAGAGAGCGCGGCTCAAGTGAAGCAGCTAACGGCTTGAGTTGAGAGCGTGGCTCTGGCCGAGTGGCTCAAGTCGAGGTAGACCGGCTCAAGAGCGGTCTAAACTGGCTCAAGCTGAGACGAGAACGGCTCAAGCCTTCAAAATACCGGCTCAAGTGAGCGCAGACCGGCCTAAGTTGAGAGCGTCCGGCTCAAGTTGGGAGGGGACCGGCTCAAGATAGGCGGAAGTCGGCTCAAGTCGAGGTATACGGGCTCAAGTCAGTGCGGGACGGCTCAAGTTGAGAGCGTGGCCAGACCGAGTGGCTCAAGTCGAGGGAGAACGGCTCAAGAGCGGTCTAAACTGGCTCGAGCTGAGACGAGAACGGCTCAAGCCTTCAAAATAACAGCTCAAGTCAGCCCAGACCGGCTTAAGCTGAGAGCGTCCGGCTCAAGTTGTGTGAGAACCGGCTCAAGATAGGCGGAAGGTGGCTCAAGTCGAGGTATACGGGCTCAAGTCAGTGCGGCACGGCTCAAGTTGAGAGCGTGGCCAGACCGAGTGGCTCAAGTCGAGGGAGAACGGCTCAAGAGCGGTCTAAACTGGCTCGAGCTGAGACGAGAACGGCTCAAGCCTTCAAAATACCGGCTCAAGTGAGCGCAGACCAGCTTAAGCTGAGAGCGTCCGGCTCAAGTTGGGGGAGGACTGGCTCAAGATAGGCGGAAGTCGGCTCAAGTCGAGGTATACGGGCTCAAGTCAGTGCGGCACGGCTCAAGTTGAGAGCGGGGCCAGACCGAGTGGCTCAAGTCCAAGAGCACGGCCCCTGCCCCAAGAGTCCCAAAAGCATCACCTTGTTTAGGATCTAGAAAGCATGGGAAATAGGAGTAAAGACTTTGCACAAGGAGGATGATCTTAAATGAAAGTACTTGTAATTGGAGCAAATGGTCAAGTTGGTAAACATGTCGTTGATAAATTGAATTACTACAACCATGAACCGGTTGCGATGGTTCGTGATAAAGATCAAGTTCCTTATTTTGAAGAGCGCAATGTCCAAACGGTTTTAGGGGACTTAGAGAAAGATTTCTCTCATGCATATGACGGAGTGGATGCTGTAATCTTTGCAGCAGGTTCAGGTCCGAATACGGGCGCTGATAAGACGATCATGATTGATCAGGAAGGTGCAATAAAGGCTATGAACCTTGCTGAAAGTAAGGACGTTTCCAGATTTGTCATGTTGAGTTCGATCGCTGCTGACCGACCAGAAGTAGGGCCTGAAGAATTGAAGCACTACTTGTATGCGAAAGGACGTGCAGATGAGTACCTTCGTACAACTTCCTTGAATTACACCATTGTACGCCCAGGTGGGCTGACAAACGAACAAGGAACAGGAAAAGTTCAGATGAGCGAGCATTTAGAAATGGGATACATTCCTCGTGAAGATGTAGGGAACGTATTAGCCTATGTCCTAACAGAGGATAGCGTCATCGGAAAGAGCTTTGATTTACTAAGTGGCGAAACCGATGTTAAACAATTATTTGCGTAGAGATGCGCACATTTCTTGATAAAGTAGCCTGTCTCTTCTTAAGATAGGCTACTTCTTTCTTATGTGTATGGGTACATAGAACCTGTGCAAACGCGAGTTGAAATTAGAATTTAATATTTTCGACATAAAGTTGCAAAAAAGATGTTTATTTTCAATTTATACGGGTAAATTCAATTAGAATCTAATGGACGTTAAGTTTTTGGAAATATATGTTGTCTTTAAGGGACTAACGACAGGGGGCTCATCGTGGCGGATCAACAAGTAGTAGTATATACGAGTGACGGATGCCATCATTGTGAAAATGTGAAACGTTTTATGGAAGATTGGGATATTCCGTATATGGAGAAGAATATCTCAGCCGATAAGGAACACTACAAACAAATGCGAGCGAAACGTGTATATGGAACACCCGCTACTTATGTTGGCGATGAATTGGTTTTAGGGTATCAAAAGCGTAAGTTGAAGAAATTATTGAACATTGATGAAGTTACTTCTTATTTTAGACAAGGGGCTGTAGACCTTAATGAATAAATGATGAATGTAGAAGAAGAGGGAGACCTCTTCTTTTTTTATATAGAAAAAGAGTCCGTTACATTTCACATTTCCTTTCTTTTTACATAGGCTATGAGTGGATAAAGAAGAAAATATAGGAGGTGTGCAGGTCATGAGGCGAAGATATCCTAATGATCAAAGGTTCCCGAACACTCCACATGGTCCTTTTCCAATGAATATGCCATGGGAGGGGCAATATTATCCGGGTCAACCTCCCGTCTCGCAAGGCTCTCCATATCAGGCACCCCAAGGCTACCAAAATCCATATGAACAATTTGCTAAACCTCCTCAACCGAACCAGTGGGATCCTTATTACTCCCTGCAGCAACAATCCCCGTTATATGGACAGCAACAGAAGCCGCCGGGTATGATGCAGTATTTTCAAGATAAAAACGGACAGCTTGATCTAGATAAGATGCTATCTACCATGGGGCAAATGGCGAATACGGCGAATCAGTTTAGCCCCCTTATGAAAGGGATCGGTTCATTCATTAAAGGATTTAAAGTGTAAAAGGCCTCCAAGCCTATGCGGAGGCTTTTTTGTGTTGTTCTACAGGGGTTATGTTTTGCATTACTATATGGAAACCCCTACCATAAGGAGAGGTGAAATTGATTATGGATGGAAGGGTGAGGCATCATGAGTGCACAAAATCAGACAGGACAAGCACCTGTTAAAACCCCGTTTTATTATGGTTGGGTCATTGTATTTATTGCGGGGTTAAGTGTCTTCTTTTCTGGTCCAGGACAGACCTATTCGGTTTCAATATTTATTGAGAGCTACATAGCTGATTTTGATTACTCTCGTTCATTTGTTTCTGGACTCTACTCTACTGCCACGCTGATCGCCGGGTTAACGCTCTTCATGGTAGGGAGATTTGTGGATCGTGTGGGGCAACGCGTGATGATGACGGTGGTGGGTCTTCTTTTGGCGATCGCTTGCTTCTGGAACAGTGTGATGGTAGGGGCCATTATGATGTTCATTGGCTTCTTTATGCTCCGTTTGTTTGGACAAGGGTCTATGACACTTATTCCGAATACGCTTGTACCTCAGTGGTTTATTGGAAAAAGGGGCAGGGCATTAAGCTTCATGGCTATTGGTGGATTCTTAAGTTCTGCCTTACTGCCACCACTGAATACTTGGCTTATTAATGATTTTGGCTGGCGTACTACTTGGACGATTTGGGGCGTAGCCTTGGCGGTCATTTTTGTGCCTCTTGCGATTTTCTTAGTTAGGAATCAACCGAAGGATATAGGTGAGATTCCGGATGGTACACCAAAGCATAACGACCTTCGGCAAAATCCGAACGTAGAGGTAAGTGAGGAGAACTGGACTCTTAAAGAGGCGATGAAAACGAGGGCTTTTTGGCTTATTTTGTTCTGTGTGAGTGTCCCTGCGCTTGTGAATACGGGCGTTACCTTCCATTTAGTTTCGATTGTTCAAGGAAAAGGATTATCCGATGAGATTGCTGCGATCGTCCTTACGCTGATGGCTGTTATAGGCTTCCCGGTTACGTTTGTGGTCGGTTACCTAGTAGACCGGGTTTCCGTGCATTATGTGTTAGCGATCACGTTTGCTGGACATATCATTGCTTTATTTATATTATTGCAGGTCAGTTCTACAACTGGAGTCATTCTTTACGGAATCATATGGGGATTTGTGAACGGTTTTGAGCGCATCGTGTTAAGTATTGTATGGCCGAATTATTTTGGTCGAGAGCATTTAGGTAGTATTAAAGGATTAGCTCAAACGATTATGGTTTTAGGTTCTGCTTTTGGTCCTCTTCCATTTGGGCTTTACTTTGATTGGTTCGGTGGTTATGAAGGGATCTTGTGGATTATGATTCTATTCCCATTGATCGCAATGATCTTCTCTTTGCTTTCTCCAAAACCAAGCTACCAGGCTTATCATGGGTAAACGGCTTCATATAAACGAAAGGCGCAGAGCTATAGGCTCTGCGCCTTTTTGTGGAGATAACAGTTCTCCTGTAACAAAATCTGTCCTTATTTCACTAAGGTTTCAATCGTTCATTTAATCTTTAAAGAAGGAGATCACAAAGCCGCCTTCACCAGCATGGGTCGCAATAAGAGGGCCCATTTCTACAAGTACAGATTCTTTAAAGGAGTAGCGATCCTTCATTTCTTGTAGGAGTTGCTTTGCCTTGTCTTCTGCAGTGCTGTAAGACATCGCGATGACTTTATCCTCAAAGTTTTTAGAGTACTCTCCGATTTGGTCAACAAAACGACGGACGGCTTTCTTATTTCCTCTCACTTTTTCAGTCACTTCAATTGTCCCTTCAGGACTGCCATGCATTAAGATCTTAATATTAAGCGTCTTTGCAATCGCGCCTTTAAAACGACTTAAACGACCACTTTTCATTAAGTTCTCAACTGTGCGGAGTAAAATAAGAGTCGCTAACTTACTCACGCGTTCATGCATGTGCTCTGTTAATTCTTCGATCGTATAGCCCTCTTCAATTCGTTTTCCGGCTTCATCGACTAAAAGCGTCATACCTGAAGTTGCAGAACGCGAATTGATGACTTCTATCTTACGTTCCGGCTCTTCTTCTAAAAGCATCTCTTTCGCTAAGAGAGCATTCTCATACGTTGTACTTAACTCTTTTGATAATGAAATCATAAGAATTGGCTTTTCTGGGTCTACAGCTTTGTATGCTTCATAAAAAGCATATGGGCTTGGTGCTGATGTACGAGGGAGCTCTTCAGCTTGTCTCATTTTGTCGTAAAAGGTAGCAGAGTCGATGTCTACCCCGCCTAGGAACTGCTCGTCTCCAAAATGGATGTTAAGAGGGATAAAATGAACGTTATAACGATCCAGTAAGTCCTTTGGAAGATCTGCTCCTCCATCTGTCATGAGTTGAATATTCATGCGTTCACCTGCTTTTAAAAATTTTTCTGATGAAATTATTTTATATACTATATGGTTATTTATATGTCTTCCTTAATAGAAATCTGTTTGGATTTCTTAGAGGTACTATATATAAATAAGCTTAATCCAACGATGACGATCATGCCTCCTAGCCATTGCGTCCACGAAATCGTCTCACCGAGAATGACGTAAGCTAGAAGAGAGGCCCCTACGGGTTCAAATACGATACTCATTGAAATGGTTGATGTGCTTAGCCATTTTAGTGACCAGTTAAATAAAGTGTGGCCCAAAAATGTAGGAATGATTGCTAAGGCTAAGAAAATCATCCAATATTGACTTGGATACCCGAAAAATGGATTTTGTAAAATGATGTTATAAATAAATAATGTAATGGTACTGATTCCATAGACAACAAATGTGTAGGTCATTAGGGAAAGGCGTTTTCTTACGGTCTGTCCGAGTAAGAAGTACCCCGTGACCATCATTGCCCCAAGTAGTGCTAATATATCACCTAATAAGGCTAACCCACTTATCTGAAAGTCTCCCCAACTGATGACAACGCTACCTGTAATTGCAATTAGCATACTAAGGATAGCACCAGCTGTAAACCTTTCTTTAAAGAACAAAAAGGTGCCAATAAAAGCAAATATTGGCTGTAATGTCACCAATACGACAGAACTTGCAACAGAGGTATAGTTTAAAGATTCAAACCATAGGATAAAATGAAAAGCAAGGAAGACACCAGCTGCTATAGATAAGATCCAGTCTCGTTTGGTGATGGATTTAAATTCTTTGCGATGCTTGGTTAACACAAAGGGAGCCATAAGAAGTACGGCGAATAGTAAGCGATATTGAGCGATTATAGACGCTGGAGCTGTCGCAGCTAATTTAACAAAGACGGCGGCAGTAGATACGGAGAGGACTCCGATGACGATGGCGATATAGGGGTTAAATGGTGGTTTGTTCAATTGTATCCACCTCCATCCGAGTTCGTTAGCGTTTATCTTATTTTACCATTGATCTAAAGGTAAGGATACTTTAAACTTGCATGAATTGCCGGATTGAAAACAGTGTGGTAGAATAGAGTATAAATCAACTCGTACCGAAAGCCCTCTTCCAGCTGTGAGGATGGCTTTTTTTACGTGCTTCTCTTTGGCATAACTAGAGAGAACAAAAAAGGAGTAGAAAAACGAAGTGACAAATTTTTATTCATTAGGTTTATCCAAATCAGTTTTAAAATCCGTCCAAGAGATGGGTTTTGAGGAAGCTACACCAGTCCAAGAGCAGACAATTCCTCTTGCGATGGATGGAAGAGACGTGATCGGTCAAGCGCAAACAGGTACAGGTAAGACTGCAGCCTTCGGTATTCCAATGATCGAGAAGATCGACGAGAATATGAAGAAGATTCAAGGTCTAGTTATTGCGCCTACTCGCGAGCTAGCTATGCAGGTAGCGACAGAGTTAAATAAGTACGGACAATATAAAGGTGTAAAAGTACTTCCTGTTTACGGTGGTACAGATATGGGACGTCAGATTCGTTCCCTTAAACAACAACCTCAAATTGTTGTAGCAACACCAGGTCGTCTATTAGACCACATTCGTCGTAAAACGATTCAGCTATCCAATATTCACACAGCTGTATTAGACGAAGCAGACGAAATGCTTAACATGGGCTTCATTGAAGATATCAAAGATATTCTTAAAGCTGTTCCAATGCAGCGCCAAACATTACTGTTCTCAGCCACAATGCCAAAAGAGATTCATGAAATTGCAACGAGCATGATGAAGAAGCCTGAAACAGTTAAGCTTAAAGCGAAGCAAATGACGGTTGAGAAGATCGATCAGTACTTCATCGAAGTAAATGATGGTAAGAAATTTGATACGTTAACACGTCTTCTTGATATTCACACGCCTGACTTAGCGATCGTATTCGCTCGTACGAAGAAGCGTGTTGATGAAATTACAGAAGGATTAAGTGCCCGCGGTTTCCGTGCTGAAGGAATTCATGGTGACCTGACACAAGGTAAGCGTATGAGCGTTCTGAAGAAATTCAAACGTGGTGGGGTTGAAGTACTAGTAGCAACAGACGTTGCAGCTCGTGGCCTGGATATCTCAGGTGTTACACACGTATACAACTTCGATATCCCTCAAGATCCTGAAAGCTATGTACACCGTATTGGTCGTACAGGTCGTGCTGGTAAGGAAGGGTACGCTGTTTCCTTCATCACACCAAGAGAAATGGCTCACCTTAACCTAATTGAGAAGACTACAGGTCGTAAGATTGATCGTCTTCCAATTCCATCAAATGATCAAGCTCTTAAAGGTCAACAGAACATCGCGATTGAGAAACTTGTTCAATCCATTGAATCTGATAACCTTGAGTCATATGAGAGCACAGCAGCTGAATTACTAGAACAGCATGATTCTGTATCTGTAATTGCAGCAGCGCTTAAAATGCTAACGAAAGAGCGTAAAGACGTACCTGTACAACTAAGCTACCTTGCGCCAGTTAGTACGAAGCAAGCTCACAAAGATAAACAAAAACGTGGCGGTGGCGGTAAACGCTATAACCGTAACGGTGGCGGACCAAAAGGTAAAGGCGGCTACAACCGTAATGGCAAATCTGGCGGTGGTTATAACAAATCCCGTTCACAAGGCCAGAACAAAGGCAACCGTAACCGTAAATACCAAAACTCAAACCGCAATAATTCCTAAGATCTCCAAAATCCCCGCTCATTTGAGTGGGGATTTTTTTGCATACTTGCTTTAGTTAACTAAAGCGTGCCAGACACGCACCAGTACTGTAAAGGATTGCAGGGTGCCAGACACGCGTCATTGCTGAGAAGCGTTATTGCGCTAAAGGGATGCGGAGGGGGCTTTGTTTGGTAATTGGGTAATTTTGTTATAGTATAGTTATGAGAATTTTCATACTGTTCAGGGGAGAGTGTTATTGTGGTGGAGAAAAGGAAGGTCGATGTTGCGATCGATGAAATTGGTCGTGTGATATATGGGAAACGTGAAGTTGTTGAGTTGTTGTTGATCGGTATGATTGCGCGTGGGCATGTTCTTTTAGAAAGTGTTCCGGGTTCTGGTAAGACTAAGCTTGCTAAGAGTTTCGCTAAAGTAATAGATGGAACATTTAGCCGGATTCAGTTTACGCCAGACGTCCTGCCTTCAGACGTAACGGGTATTCAATTCTTTAATCCTAAGACGCAAGAGTTTGAGCTACGCAAAGGGCCAGTGATGACAAATGTATTGTTAGCGGATGAAATTAACAGGGCGACGCCTAAAACTCAGTCCAGTTTACTAGAAGTAATGGAAGAGCACCAAACAACCATTGATGGGGAAACATTCTCGATTCAAAGTCCCTTTATAGTCATTGCAACCCAGAATCCAGTTGAAAGCAACCACGGAACGTTTCCATTGCCGGAGGCTCAGCTTGACCGATTTTTATTTAAAGTGGATATGGGGTATCCGAGTGAAGAAGAAGAGAGAGACATCATGAGAGCCTATTTGACTGAAGAGCCGCTCGATACACTCGAATCGGCCTTAATACCTGAAGATTTAGTCAGTATGCAAGAAGAAGTGAAGGAAGTACATATTGCAGATGTGGTGAATGACTATTTGCTTCGTTTAATTCGTAGTTCTAGAGATCACTCGGATATTGAATTAGGCATTAGTACAAGAGGAGCGCTCGCTTTAATGAGGGCAAGCCAAGCGCGGGCTTACCTCCGTGGTCGGTCGTATGTGAGTCCTGAAGATGTGAAGAGTTTAGTTCCATACGTGTTCGAACACCGACTCATTTTATCGATGCAAGCCTCTATTCAAAAGACACCAACAGATGTAGTGAAAGACCTATTGAACGCCATTGAGGTGCCGGTTGAATCAGGAGCACGTACATAATGCAGTGGAGGAAAGAACTCGGATCAAGTTTAACGCAAAGTTATGATAAAGTTCTCGCCTTTAGCCTTATCCTCTTATTTACGAGCTTGGTATTTAATCGCTCAGCGGCCTTTATCATGATTGGGGCTGTTGTGGCTTTCGTTTCATTTAGTTTGATCTATGACCGACTGATCGGAAAAGGGTTAACGTTTCAAAATGAGAAGCACGCTTATAAGATGTTTCCTGGTGATCGCATAGAAGTTCCTCTGTCATTTGAAAACCAATCACGCTTGCCTATTATAAATGGTCGATTTCAATTTAAAGTTGGCTCTGAAGTTCAAGGAGAGAAGTACGTTGTAAGTCAGGGAGATGAATGGACGAGGTACGAGGTTCCTCTTACCGTTGTGGAAAGAGGTAAAACAGAATGGTATGTCCCATTTGAGGCCAGGCGCCGGGGAGTAACGATTTTAAGAGATATCCATTATAGCTTTCCGCATCTCTTAAACTTTCACGAAATCTTCCTGTACTATTTACCCTTTCACCGGCTTGAGTTCATTGTTTATCCGGAACCTTTGCCTGTTTACGGGATTGAGGAGCGTAATCATATGACGCTTGGATCTCAACAAGCACGGCTATCTCCGTTTGAAGACCCAGTTAGCCCTATGGGGACGAGGGATTATACAAGCTCGGATCCTTTTCATCGCATTCATTGGAAGGCATCAGCCAGAAAGCAAACGTTGCAGACAAAAGTTCTTGAGAAGAATTGGGACCATACGTGGAGTATCGTCATTAATTTAACGGATCCTTCACCAGGTGGGCATTTGAATGTGGCCTCTAACATTGAAGCGCTTCTTTCTTATGCTGCTTATATGTGTCAGTTGGCCACGAAGAAAGGATATCCTTTTGAACTCTATATAAATGCTCGCAAGATAGGAACACCTCCTTTTTATTATTTACCTGAGGGGAATGGAAAGGAACATTTGCAAAAAGCGCTAGAATTCATTGCGCGTATTAAAGCAAGAGAGCTCGTGATATCGTTCTCTGTTGTGCTTCACCGGTTTGATCAACAACTATACAAGCCGAAAACCGTCTTTTTATTAGGGAGCCAAAGCGAAGAAGTGAGGCGGTATGCGCATAAATGGAGTAGGCAAAAATTCCGTGTGTATGCGGTTCAGGACCAGGGAGACTTTGCAACGCTTCAGGATCCGTTAGAGAAGGAGGGTGTCTATGGACAATCGTAGAACCTCTGTTGCGAAAACCTACTTATGGATGGGCGAAGCAATGATTTTTTATCTATTGTTGGGGCCTATTTACTTCTTGTTCTATCCTAATGAACCTTTACCATTTTGGAGCTTTTTGCTCGTAGTTGTGGTATCAAAATTGCTTTTGTCTCTTGGGTTAAAACTCACTACAAGTTCTATCATCATTATTTTTTATGTTCCGTTGACTGCACTTGTAACCTCCTATTTTAGTCCGTTTAACCTTATCCTTTCCATTCTGTTAAGTAGTTACTTGGCATGGCGTTTTATCGTTCATGAGCGAGACCCTGAGCTTGGCAATGAACAAGCTTTACTCATGGCGTCGCTCATCTTCCTTATTTTAAACGTTCTTTTCTTTAACCAGGAATCTGTCTACTATATGGCAGCCCTTCAATTAGTGGTTCTTGTCTTTGGGTATTTATGGAGTCATGTCCTGAGTGTTGATGCTCAAGCTAACAAGAACTCTGTATATAGCAGAACCACGACAGTAATGGGACTGTTCGTAGGGGTGGCTGTTGGAGTCTTTCTCATCTATGATCTTTTTCGAGCCGGTTTTACCGGGGGAGGTGCTCTCATTGCGCAAGGTTTTGCTTTAATTGTAAGGGGTATTCTCTTCTTGTTTAGCTGGACTGGTTTAGGAGACGAATGGAACGAAAGGGTCGATGAAATCGAACCCGCGGATATGGGGCTAGAGGAAAATAAAGTAGGGGAAGACCAACCTGCCCCTGGCGTCGCTCCGGATCTATCTGATTTGTTATATTGGGGGGCGCTCTTCATTATTGTGGTAATCGGAATTGTTGTCGCTATCCGAATGAGGAATAAAAAGATTGAGTCTAGCGAGGACACGTATGAAGAGGAACGTTCTGTTACTTATTCGACTCTGTCGGCAGAAAGAAAATCTTCTTGGTCTTCTTCTTTTAAACGCTTATTCCGAAGTGCCCCAAATGATGAAGCCAGGAAACTATTCTATAACTTCGAAGCCTTCGCTACCAAAACCGGAAATGGACGTGCCCCATCTGAAACGATTGAAGAATGGTTTAATCGGCTTGGCGTACCAGGTGGTGACGCGGATCTTTATCAGAAAGTCCGTTATGGAGATCGGCCTCTCACAGAAAAAGAACTTGAGCTTTTTAAAGAAACGATTGAGTCTCTAAGAACCAACATTCGAAAAAACAAATAAAAGCACTTGTAGCGCTTCGTAAAAAAATAAGCTCAGAGCCAAGTAATAAGCTCTGAGCCTTTTTATGGTTAATTTTCTAGAAGAATCGTCCAAACAAGCCTGCGATAATGAGGATAACAAGCATCCCCCAAATGAATTTAGGCAGAAATCTTCGCCATGGGATTCGTCTTTTATTCCACCGATTTGGATCGAATCCGATATCGGAGTCCGATCCTCTTCGTCTAGAACGAGAAAAGCTCATCGTAAACGTCTGAGCCCCAGAAGTTACAATCGGTCCGAGGGCTAACCCTCCAATCAATCCGAAGATATGCCCGTAAATGTTAATGTTTGGGCGGATGAATGTCATCACAAGCCCTATTACCGTAATGGTTAAAACGATCTGAGCATTGGCCTGATCGATGAGGTGCTTTTTAGCATAAATCATATAAAGGTAGACGCCAAAAAGCCCAAATATGGCTCCTGATGCTCCAACATGTAGATAATAATCCGGTCCGAGTAAAAAGGTGCCAACATTACCAGCAAAGCCAGCCCCAAGATAGGCTAACAAGAACTTTCCTTTCCCAAGCATCTGTTCAAGGGCAGGGCCGAATAAGACGAGAGAGAATGAATTAAATATCATGTGCGCTAGTCCCGCATGGAAGAAAATCGGTGTAATAAGTCGCCAATATTCCCCGTCGGCAGTGGCTAAATTATTTCCGTTTCCTAAGCGCTCTAATTGAACGAAATAGGAGATTTGCAGAAGATCTCCGGTCAACCACAGGAAGATGTGAATACCGATTAAGGTAGCTACGATTGGATAGAAGCGAATGAAGTCTTGAAAGGATTCTGTTCGAAAAAACATAATCAGTTCTCCTTACTTTAAAATAAGTTGATATCAGCTTATTTCATTATACAATGAAACCAGTACATTCATGTTACAAACTGCATGATCAAATCCTAAAGGGTTATTATGAATACATATAGGAAAGTGGTGGTATGGATGATTAAAGGAATTGGTGTTGATTTAGTAGAGATTGGACGAATAGAACAAAGTCTTGAGTCTAATCAACGCTTTCTACAACGAATATTAACAGAAAAGGAACAAGAGTTGCTAAAAAATATAACCGCATCGAAAAGACAAGCTGAATTTGTAGCAGGGCGATTTGCAGCTAAAGAAGCTTTTGCTAAAGCAATGGGAACAGGGATTGGGAAGGAGTACTCTTTTTTAGATATCTCGGTTCTACGAACGGATCAAGGTGCTCCTGAAATAGATGTGAAGAACTTTCCTTTCAAGATTTGGTTATCCATTGCACATAGCAAAAGCAATGCTATTGCTCAGGTTGTCATAGAAGAATAAAAAAGCTTGTCAGGCTAGTCTGCATAATCGCATACTTTGTCTCATATGATTTTAGTGCGGGTAGGAGGGAACGATTTGCACATTGTCACCGCAAAAGAAATGTACGATACGGACCGTTACGCTATGGAAGAATTGGGGCTTGAAGGTCACATTCTAATGGAGAATGCTGGCCGAGCTGTAGCTACACAGGTTGAAAAGCAAGTGTCTTCAAAAGATCAGATACTCATTCTCGTTGGGAAAGGCAATAACGGGGGAGATGGGTTCGTTATTGCTCGTACACTGCTTCAAAGAGGCTACAGTGTAGAGGTGTTGCAGATTCCGAGTGATGAAGACATTCAGGGGGATGCGTTAACCCACCGGAAGATCTATGAAGCATTTGGGTATGGCTATCATACGTTTGAAGATCTGAATTCATTGAGAACCTTTAGTTCTGGGAAAAACGTCATCATCGATGCCTTACTTGGGATCGGCGTAAAGGGACCACTTCGTTCCCCATATGACGAGATCGTTCCGTATGTGAATCAGCTAGAGGCGAAAGTCATTTCAGTTGACCTCCCAAGCGGAATTCCGGCAGATGAAGGGATATCATTTGAAGAAGCGATTCAGTCTGATTATACGATGGTTATTCAGTACCCGAAAGTCTCAGCTTTTTTACAACATACAGCTCCTTTTTATGGAGAATGGAAAACTGTTGAGATAGGTCTTCCTGATCACCTTCTGCGAAGTAAGCCCGAATCATGTAGTGTATGGACAAAAGAGGATGTAGTAGCTAGTTTACCAGAAAGAGAGCCTTTTGCTCATAAGGGCTCCCATGGAAAAGGCCTCGTAATCGGTGGGGCTCTCCAAATGCCTGGGTCTGTCACCATGACTTCAAGGGCAGCACTTCGAGCGGGAGCGGGGCTTCTGACAGTAGCGACTGTAAAAGATGTTATTTCTATCCTTGCATCGTCTGTAACGGAAGCTACATTTATCGCCCTGGAAGAACAAGCTGGGAAAATCAACTCTGTAGATGGAATCGAATTTGCCTATGACGGAATCGCCATTGGAATGGGAATGGGGCGGCACCAAGAAGGGGAAAAGCTTTTAGAAGAAGTGCTCAAACAGGCAGAATCACCTGTTCTCATCGACGCAGATGGATTGTATGCCTTAAAAGCCTATTTACCTCATCTGGCATCCCGTTCGTCCCCAACTATTCTCACTCCTCACCCAGGAGAGATGGCTCACTTACTAGGTGTTGAGGTTCCTGAATTACTACAGAAGCCTTTTCAGTGTTCCAGGCAGTTTGCATCTCGTTATGGCGTTTTCGTTGTATTGAAAGGGGCTTTCACCCTTGTTACCACTCCAAAAGGGAATCAGTGGGTTCATACAACCGGAAATGTAGGGTTAGCAAAAGGCGGGAGCGGAGATGTTCTTGCTGGCATGCTGCTCGCCATGGTGATGCAACCGCAATCGATCGAAGAAGCGCTGAATAATGGAGTCTTTCTGCATGGATCCACGGCTGACCTATTAACAGAAGACACCCATTCAACGTATGACCTGTTAGCTACTGATCTTATTGACGGTCTTTCAAAAACGTATCGTACACATCTTTTTGAGTAAGGTGAGTGCGTTCCCTTTGTCCATTCAAATGAGACAAAGGAGTTGTAATTATGAAGAAGAGATATTGGCTCTGGATCGTCGCCTCGCTTATGCTCGTACTATCAGCTTGTGGGGAGAAGTCAAAAGAAGACGTTGTCCAGTCCTTACAGAAGAAGCTAGAAGAAATGAGTGGCTATAAAACAGAAGCGACGATGACATTGAAGACAGGCGAAGAAGAGCAAAAGTATAAAATTGATGTATGGCATAAGAAAAAGGACTACTACCGTGTACTGCTAAATAACGAACAAGATGAGAAAAACAGTCAAATCATTTTGAAAAATGAAGACGGCGTGTACGTATTAACACCGGCCCTGAATAAGAGCTTTAAGTTCCAAAGTGATTGGCCAAACAATAGCAGCCAGCCTTACTTGTATAACTCACTTGTAGCTGATGTAGTGAAGGATCAGGATGCTAGCTTTGAGACAACAGAAACGTATTATGTATTTGAAACGAAGACAAACTATCAAAATAGTAAAAATCTACCTTACCAAGAAATCTATTTTGATAAGAAGAGTTTAACGCCTGTGATGGTGAAAGTGCTAGACAAAGATCGTAAACCGCTCGTAGAAGTCGAATTCTCTTCTTTCGAATTGAATCCAAAGTTCAGTGATGATGCTTTCACGACGGAGAAGAATATGACAAGCGGAGCTCTTGGGGTCCCGGTAATGGCTGATGGAGTAGAAAACGAGCCAACACCATTTACGGTTCTATATCCAGAAGCGAGCGTTGGAAATGCAGAGCTCGATCAGCAAAAAGAAGTTGATATGGAAAATGGCAAACGAGTGATCCTGAGCTTTAAAGGAGATAAATCGTATACGCTAATCCAAGAATCATGGACATCTTATCCAGCTAGTGCCACTGTCCCTGTTGAAGTTTCCGGTGAAATTGTAGACTTAGGATTCACCATGGGGGCTCTTTCTGGATCAACACTAGAGTGGAGCCATGAAGGGATGAACTTCTACCTCGCTAGTGAAGATCTTACGAAAGAAGAAATGATTCAGGTTGCTCAATCCGTTCAAGGAAAAGTAGTGAAATAATGTCCCTATATCCACCAGCAGACTCAGACGCTCCATTATATGAGTCTGCTTTTGGTTTGTAAGGAGGCTGTGTCACAAGTCCTACTCCAATTTGACACGCGTAATGGAACATTCAATAATAAAGACTAAACACAATGCGAGAGGGGGCTGTCTTTGTGGCGCAGTATTATAGGGACTCCTGGATAGAAGTTCAGCTTGATGCCATTCAAGGCAATATCCAGAATTTAAAACAACAATTGCCGAAAAAGACCGAAGTTTATGCTGTGGTAAAAGCAAATGCATATGGACATGGAGACGTGCAAGTAGCCAAAGCGGCTTTAGAGGGTGGCGCTAGTGGTTTGGCGGTTGCTTTATTAGATGAAGCGGTTCGTTTAAGAGAGGTTGGCATCACAGCACCTATTCTCGTAATGGGATGGACTAGGCCCGAAGATGTCACTGTTGCGGCTCAATATGACATAACGCTTACAGCCTTCCAAGCAGACTGGCTACGTGAAATAAAAGCTATGAACATGGATCAAGTTGTATCTTTTCATATTAAGCTCGATACAGGAATGGGGCGTATTGGCATTCGGGAGACTCATGAGTTAGAGGAAGTCCTAAAGGAATGTAAGGGAGATGGCCTCTTATTAAAAGGTGTATTTACTCACTTCGCAACCGCAGACGAAGAGGAAACGAGTTATGTAGAAGAGCAGCAGCGCCGTTTCGACGCCTTAATGGAAACATTTACATCTCTTTGGGATAAGCCTATTGAAGTTCATACCGGTAATAGTGCCTTAAGTATGCGATTCCCAGAAAAGATGAATCACATCGTCAGATTTGGCATAAGTATGTATGGGTTATACCCCTCCAAAGAAGTTAAAGCAATAAGGCCAATTGAGCTGTCCTCATCTTTTTCTCTTCATAGTAAGCTGGTGCATACCAAAAAAGTACCTGCAGGCGAGTCAATCAGTTACGGAGCGACCTATACCACATCTGAGGAGGAGTGGATCGGAACAATTCCTATTGGGTATGCTGACGGCTGGATTCGAAAGCTCCAAGGTATAGAAGTGCTTATAAATGGGAAGCGTATGCCTATTATAGGTCGTATTTGCATGGATCAATGCATGGTGGAGCTGGATCAAGCTTATCCGGTGGGGACTCAGGTGACGCTAATCGGGAAGCAAGGGAAAGAAGAAATTGAGGTTGATGAAATAGCTGACTATCTAGACACAATCAATTACGAAATTCCATGTATGATGAGTGAGCGCGTTCCAAGAGTCTTTCTAAAAGATAAAGAAGTAATAGATGTTTATAATGGGATAACGTTTTCAAATGGAAAAAGGTATGGACCTGTGTAAAGTCGACGCAGATGTGTGAAATTTGACAGAAAAAAGCGTAAATTAGGTAAAAATCGTCAATGAGCCTTTGCAATGCTCACGATCTGGTGGTATGATTGAGAAAGAAATGAACCGATTAAGGTGCTTAGTTGATGGTGGAGGTGCATTTTAGTGTCCGATAGTTCACAAGAAATTGTAGTGAAATTACCACAGCATTTATTAAAAGAGCTAGATGGTATGGTACAACTCGAAAATGGTGATCGGAGCGATTTTATTTACCAGGCAACGAAAATGTATTTGCGGGAGCGTAAAAAACGTCATATTCGTGAGTCGATGCGTCAGGGCTACATGGAAATGGCAAAGATCAATCTAAACATTGCTTCAGAAGCTTTTCAAGCTGAAGAGGAGGCAGAAACTACCTGCGAACGCTTAGTGAGCGGGGTGTAAAGATTTGATCGTAAAAAGAGGCGACGTTTACTTTGCTGACCTTTCCCCGGTCGTTGGCTCAGAACAGGGAGGCGTCCGCCCAGTCCTCATTCTTCAAAATGATATTGGTAATCGCTTCAGCCCCACTGTTATTGTGGCGGCTATTACTGCGCAAATACAAAAAGCAAAATTACCCACACACGTAGAAATTGATGCTGAACGATATGGATTTGAGCGGGATTCAGTCATATTGTTAGAGCAGATTCGAACAATTGATAAGCAAAGGCTTACAGACAAGATAACCCATTTAGATGAAGCTATGATGAGCAGGGTTGATGAAGCATTACAAATCAGTTTAGGGCTCATTGACTTTTAAAAATAAGCTACTCGAAATCGAGTAGCTTATTTTATTATCTGTAAAAATCTTAATGAAGAGAGAGTGTTCAGAGTAGCCGTATTCAACCGTTGGTGTTACAGTGGAATGGATAAACGCTTTTTGAAAATAATGATGAACGACCAAGCAAAGTTGTTTGCATAGCTTATACAAAAGTGTGACAATGGATGTAATTCTGACTTAAATGGAACAGGAATCATAGGGGGTCCCGAGATGGAAGCGAATTTGAAGGAAATAGTACTTAACAATAGTAATGACATTGTTAAAATGTGGCTTGAAGAGGTAGAGAAGCACCGGAAACACGACTACACATCCTCGATCTCAGATGAATTGTTTGAGAGTACGAATCGAGAGTTTGTAAACGTTATCTTTACAAGTCTTGAGAAACAAGGGGCCACGAACGATATTGAAGGATTTGCAGAGCGGCTCATTAACTTAGGATGGCCGTTAAGTTATTTAACTGATGGAATGCAAGCCTTTAGGCGTGTAACCATTAACTATATTTTAGGACAATCCACAAAAGTTGATACACAGTACTTCTCTGAGGTATTGGGCAAAGTGGATGAGTGGGTCGACCCCGTTATTAACCAACTCGTTAACGAATACTCTGGTAGTTGGGAAAACATCGTCTCCCTACAAAAAGTTGCTCTTCAAGAATTATCAGCTCCGCTAATCCCCGTTATGGAAAACATCACAGTCATGCCTCTAATCGGGACGATCGATACAGAACGAGCTAAGTTAATTATGGAAAACTTATTAGACGGTGTTATTAAACACCATGCGGACGTCGTTTTGATTGATATTACGGGTGTTCCTGTTGTAGATACAATGGTTGCCCATCATATTATACAAGCGGCGGAAGCTGTTCGTTTAATTGGGTCTACTTGTATATTAGTAGGTATTCGACCAGAGATTGCTCAAACGATTGTGAACTTAGGGATCGACCTGAGCAAGTTCCCGACAAAGAGCTCACTGAAAAAAGGGTTTGAATCAGCTTTAGAGTTAACGAATAGACGAATTGAAGATATCCAAAGTAAGAACAATGAAATAGAAGAGTTAGTAGACTCTTTGGATAGGGAGTGATGAACATGAGAATACCCATCTTAAAACTTCACAATTATTTACTAATTTCTATCCAGATCGATTTAGATGATCAAACGGCTATACAGTTTCAAGAGGATCTTCTTAGTAAGATTCACGAAAGTGGTGCAACAGGGGTTGTCATTGATCTGACGTCTGTAGACATTATTGATTCGTTCATTGCAAAAGTGCTGGGCGATGTCGTATCGATGTCTGATTTAATGGGTGCAAAAGTTGTTCTGACAGGTATACAACCTGCAGTGGCAATGACCCTGATTGACTTAGGGATTCACTTACAAGACGTCCCAACTGCTTTAGATCTTGAACAAGGGTTGATCAAACTTCGACAGGAATTGGAGGAGTGAGTGAATGGACTTTCAATCCTGTGTGAACATTAAAAAGGAATGGGACATTGTAGGTGCCCGGCAACTCGGGCGAGATATTGCCAAAAAGATTGGCTTTGGTACAGTGGATCAGGCTCGTATAGCAACGGCTATCTCTGAGCTTGCCCGTAACATTTATTTATATGCTGGAACAGGTAAGGTTTGTTTTGAAGCAATCGAAGATATTAATGAACGTGGTTTACGAATCGTAGCCATGGATGAAGGCCCTGGAATTCGTGATGTCAGCCAGGTTATGGAAGATGGCTTCTCAACTTCCGGTGGACTTGGTGCAGGATTGCCAGGTGTCAAACGTTTAATGGATGATTTTGATGTAATATCAAGGCAGGGGGAAGGGACTGAAGTGAGAGTTGTGAAATGGCTCCGCTAAAGGAGGAAATCAAGATGAGTACCTTAAAAATGGATCTTAGTAGCTATAAGGACTTGTTAAAGCAATATATTGAGACTCAAAATGAGCAAGCTCTTTATCGTGCTGAACAATTTAGCAAGCATTCAATCCAACAGAATATATCACCTGATGAAATTGTAGATGTGCACGTACAAGCCTTGTCGGAGCTATACCCTGATATCCCTGATAACATTATGAATTCAATGAATTTTCTTTTAGAAACAATGATTTCTTATGGGCTGGCTTATCAAGAGTATCAAGCATTACGGGAGAAACAGTATGAACTGCAATCAGAGATTTCAGTTGCTGCCAACATGCAAGATACCCTGTTATCTACAACGAAGCCAAACTTAGAGGGACTGGATATAGGTGTAACAAGTCATCCTGCCAAACAAATGAGCGGAGATTATTACCACTTCGTTCAGGATCAAAAAGGATCAGTTGGAATTGCTGTAGCGGATGTGATCGGAAAAGGGATTCCAGCAGCATTGTGCATGTCCATGATTAAGTACTCTATGGATAGTTTTCCTGATGAACAGATGTACCCAAGTTCGATATTAGAAGGTATGAACTGGGTTGTTGAACGAAATGTGGACCCAAGTATGTTTATAACAATGTTTTATGGCTTATATGATCAAGCCTCTAATCATTTTTATTATTCATCCGCAGGTCATGAACCTGGGTTTTACTATTCAGCTAAGAATGATGAATTCTCAGAGATAGAAGCGAAGGGTCTTGTATTAGGTGTGGATCGTAGTGCGACATACAAGCAGTACGAAACACTTGTAGAAACAGGTGACATGATTGTCCTATTAACAGACGGCGTGACTGAGTGTCGGGCTGGTGAGCGTTTCATTGAAAGAGATGAGATTTCAGATGTTATACACCAGTACAAGCACTTACCCGCTCAGGAGATTACGGAGCAAGTCTATCAACATTTTGAAAGACTGCAGGATTTCCAGTTAAGGGACGACTTTACAATGGTAATCATAAGACGTGACGTTTAGTTCAAAATAAGAACGGGTAAATTTTTATAGCGTGATATAGAAAAAAGAAACGGAGGCTTAGGAAATATGAATCTTAATATTAATGTAGATGATAATGAAAAATTAAAAACCGTAACTCTAAGCGGTGAAATTGATGCATATACAGCACCAAAATTAAAAGAAACATTGCTTCCTTTAACGCAAGAAGACCAGGCTGTCGTGAAGGTTGACCTTGAAGGGGTTTCCTACATGGATAGTACAGGACTTGGAGTATTTATCAGTGCTCTCAAATCAACAAAAGAGTATGATAGCCAGTTAACGTTGGTGAAAATGAATGATCGCGTATACCGTTTATTTGAAATTACAGGGTTAACAGAGATCATTGATATTGAAACAGATTCTACGGTACGAGGTGGAATGTAATGACAGAGACATTTGACTTTATTGAAATCAAGATACCTGCCAAAGCAGAATATGTTGGCGTTGTAAGACTAAGTATTTCGGGCATCGCCAATCGTATGGGATTTGCTTATGACGATATTGAAGATCTTAAAGTAGGAATTTCTGAAGCGATTACGAACGCTGTGAAGCACGCTTATAATGAAACGGGCGAAGGTGAAATCACACTTGGTTTTGGAGTGTATGAGGACCGTTTAGAAGTTATGGTGGCTGATCACGGTGGTAGCTTTGATCTGAAGAAAGTGAAAGAAGATACAGGCCCTTACCAAGAAGAAGACTCAATTGAAGAATTGAGAGAAGGCGGCTTTGGACTCTTCTTAATCGATGCACTAATGGATAAAGTGGAAATCAATAATAAATATGGAGTTATCGTTCTAATGACGAAATATCTTCATGAAAATGAGGTGGGGTTTAATGACGACCAAATCTCAACCACACAATAAACGTGATGGTGAGGTTTACGAATGGATCAAACACTTACAGGAAACCCCTGAAGATGAAGTTGTACAAGAAAAGATTGTACTTCAATATGAGGATCTCGTTCAATCCATCGCGAAAAAGTACTCTAAAAACAGTTCCATTCACGAAGATCTAGTACAAGTCGGAATGTTAGGACTCCTAGCTGCTATCCGCAGATATGATCCTTCGTTTGGAAAATCATTCGAATCATTCGCCATCCCAACTATTATTGGCGAGATTAAACGATTCATCAGAGACAAAACGTGGAGTGTGCACGTCCCGCGTCGTATCAAGGAACTTGGTCCTAAAATTAAAAAAGCCGCAGAAGAGCTTACAACAGATCTCCAACGTTCTCCTTCTGTAATTGAAATTGCTGATTATATTGGCGTTTCAGAAGAGGAAGTACTAGAAACAATGGAGATGGGTAAGAGCTATAAGGCACTATCTGTAGATCGAAAAATCGAAGCAGATTCCGATGGTAGTACGGTAACAATTTTAGACCTAATTGGGAACTCTGAGAAAGGCTTTGATCAGATTGACCAACAAATGCTACTTGAGAAAGTACTTCCAATTCTGACGGAAAGAGAACAGGAAATTCTAAGGTGTACCTACTTTGATAACATGAGTCAAAAAGACACCGGAGAACAGTTAGGCATTTCGCAAATGCACGTATCCAGACTGCAGCGACGCGCTCTTCGTAAGTTGAAAGAAGCCTTGCAGACAGATGAGTCGGAGTCTTACTATTGACGAAGGAACCGAAAGTTGATTTAAAAGTATTTCAACAGCCTAAAAAAGGGAATTACTATTGCGGTGATAGTTACTTCTATCAGCAGACAGAGGATGGGTTCATTTGCGCGTTAGCAGATGGGCTCGGTAGCGGTGAGTATGCTCGCGAATCGTCTAAAGCTGTTATGGAAGTCATCGAAGAAAATGTGAATGGGTCTATTGATTCCATTATCAACAAGGCTAATGATACTTTAAGGGATAAACGCGGAGCTGTGCTTGGTATACTAAGAATGGATTTCTCTGAAGGAACTTATTCCTTTACCTCGATTGGAAATATAGGTATTGTCGTTGTCCCTGCCCATGGGAAGAAGCAACGAAACATACCTGTAGCAGGTTATTTGTCTGGCTACCCAAGGCCTTATAACGTTAAGCGAGACTCGTTACATCCGGGTATGCTTTTCTTTATGTTTTCTGATGGAGTAAATGAACGAACACTATCCTCAAACACATTCGTATCCAAGAACCTAGAACTAATTATGGATTCATTCAAACAACAACAACCAGTCAAATACGATGATGATACAACTTTTATTGCGATGAAATATGGTTAAAAACCTTGTCCTTACAGACTGTAAGAGGACAAGGTTTTTTTGTGCCTAGAAAGCTCTTTCAGGGTGAAATAGGAAATAGCGATTGAGTTTGGTAAAATAGATGAATAGGGTCAAAAGGAATAGGAGGAACTTATATGAACGATGAAGCTCAAATTATACAGTGGGTGGCACAAGAAACCTCAATAAAATCTTCTTTAATCCAAGAAGTCATCTCACTTCTCAATGAAGGAAACACGGTCCCTTTCATTGCCAGATATCGTAAAGAGCAAACGAACGGCTTGGATGAGGTGCAGATCAATACCATTCAAGAAAAGTGGGAATATGGACAAAATCTCTCGAAAAGGAAAGAAGAGGTTGTTCGTTTAATTGAAGAGCAAGGGAAATTGACAGAGGAGCTACGTTCAGAAATTCTTCAAGCTCAACAGTTACAGAAGGTGGAAGACCTTTATAGACCATATAAGCAAAAGCGACGGACAAAAGCGACCGTTGCAAAAGAAAAAGGGCTAGAGCCTTTGGCGCTTGCAATCTGGAACCATGAAATGCTTCATTTATCAAATGAAGCAGAGCAATATCTTTCAGAAGAACACGAATTACATACGATTGATGATGTGCTTGCAGGAGTGAATGATATCATTGCTGAATGGATTTCGGATGAACCTTCTTACAGGGACTACATCAGAACCAAAACATTTGAAAAAGGTACAATTGCGTCTGCCGATAAGGATAAAGAATTGGATGAGAAAAGTATCTTTGAAATGTACTATGATTATTCAGAACCTGTACGATCCATCGCATCACACCGCGTTCTTGCTCTTAACCGTGGTGAGAAAGAGGGAGTGCTTAAAGTAGGAATTCACCCCCCTGTAGATATAGTATTGGATTACTTACACAGGAAGCTCGTTCCGAAACAAGCGGGTGAAACCAACCAATTATGGAAGGAAGCAATTGAAGATTCGTATAAAAGGTTAATTCAACCTTCTGTAGAAAGAGAAGTGCGCACATCTCTTTCTGAAAGGGCAGAAGAACAGGCCATTGATGTCTTTTCGAAGAACCTAAAGAACTTATTGCTACAACCTCCATTAAAAGGGCGTGCTGTGCTTGGAGTCGATCCAGCTTATCGAACAGGTTGTAAACTATCTGTTGTAGATGAAACTGGGAAAGTACAAGCAATTAAGGTCGTCTACCCGACGCCTCCTAAAAACGATAAAAAAGGTGCAGAGAAAGTCATTCTTCAACTCATGAAGGAATACCCAATCGAGCTAGTTGCGATCGGCAATGGGACAGCTTCTAGAGAAACGGAACAATTTATCGCTGATATGATTCAAAACAATCAATTAGATATTGCATACATGATCGTAAATGAAGCAGGAGCAAGCGTATATTCAGCTTCTAAATTAGCGCGTGAAGAGTTTCCTGATTTACAAGTAGAAGAGCGGAGTGCTGTATCTATTGCTCGCCGTGTGCAAGACCCGCTAGCTGAACTAGTAAAGATTGATCCTAAGAGTATTGGTGTAGGACAATACCAACATGACGTTACTCAGAAGAAATTAAATCAATCATTAACTTTCGTTGTGGAGACAACAGTGAACCAGGTAGGTGTGAATGCTAATACGGCTTCTCCTTCTCTGCTTCAATATGTATCAGGCCTTAGCAAAACGGTTGCGAATAATATTGTGAAGGCAAGAGAAGAGCAAGGGAAGTTTACAAACCGAAATCAGCTAAAGAAAATCCCTCGCCTTGGAGCTAAAACATATGAGCAAAGTATAGGTTTCTTAAGGTTACCTGATGGGGATGAACCTTTAGATCGTACACCTATTCACCCTGAGAGTTATAAAGCTACGAAAGAATTGCTGAAGAAAATGGGATGTTCTGTAGAAGACCTAGGAACAGATCAACTAAATGACCAGGTTAAGAACCTAAATGTAAACGAGGCTGCTAGCCAACTAGAGATTGGTGTTCCTACACTCCAAGATATATTAGAAGCTTTAGTTCAGCCTGGCCGTGACCCTCGTGATGACTTACCAACTCCTTTATTAAAGAAAGACGTTCTTTCAATGGAAGATTTAAGACAAGGCATGGAGTTACAAGGTACAGTGCGTAATGTCGTAGACTTTGGCGTATTTGTAGACATTGGAGTAAAACAAGATGGTTTGGTTCATATCTCTAAACTTGCTAAGCGTTTTGTTAAACATCCATTAGATGTTGTGGCGGTTGGAGACGTAGTAACCGTATGGGTCGAAGATGTAGATAAGAAAAAAGAGCGGATTGCCTTATCGATGTTAGGGCCTGCTGAATAATAGAAGAAAGCACTGCTTACGAGCAGTGTTTTTTTCTATAGAAATACCAACACTGATTAAGCATCTTGATTTGATAAGAATTCTTTTCCTGGTATGCTTTCATCAGTTGTCGCTGTAACCAACCAGGCATAAAGGACACCACCTTTCTGTTAATATGTAAAAAGCCATGTTGTCATTGAGAAAGGTATAAAGCGTTACTTTCATGTTATGCATACAAACGCCTATATGTGATAAAGGAGGGGAAACTATGGAAAATAAAGCGTTAGTGAGATGGGTAGATCGGATCTCAAGAGAATGGTTTGGTAAGCCGTATCATGATGAAGTAATGATGAACAACCGTCTGCGTACAACGGGAGGTCGCTACTTACCAGCTCACAGGAGAATAGAATTGAATCCTAAATACCTTTCAGAGTTAGGTGAAGAAGAATTTGAAGGGATAATCAAACATGAGTTATGTCACTATCACCTTCATATAGAAGGGAAAGGATATCAACATCGTGATCCAGAATTTAGAGCCTTATTAAAGAGAACGGGGTCTCCGCGATTTTGTAAGGCATTGCCTTCCCAATACAGAGAGCCTAACCATATCTATCAATGCAAGGAGTGTGGGCATAGCTATAAACGTATGAAAAGGGTGAATACATCGAAGTATAGGTGTGGAAAATGCAAAGGGAAGTTAAAAAAGATAGAATAATGTATTGACCTTGGACGAGCCACGTGTTAAATTATTATAGCCGTCATCGATACGGCACTTTAACCGAATAAGTGATTTTAATTTTTTCGGGGATGTTATTGACACTCATTAAAAAGTGTTGTAACATATAAAAGTCGCAAAGGAAAACAAAAAGAACTCATTCAAGCCGATTGAAATTCTTTTAAAAAAATCCTTGCAAACAAAAACAACATCTGATAAAGTATTTAATTGTCGGCGAAACAAAACGAGCCGAAAAAACAAATACTTCATTAATTCTTATTCCAACGTAGCTCAGTGGTAGAGCTATCGGCTGTTAACCGATCGGTCGCAGGTTCGAATCCTGCCGTTGGAGCCAGTGGAGAAGTACTCAAGTGGCTGAAGAGGCGCCCCTGCTAAGGGTGTAGGTCGCGTAAGCGGCGCGAGGGTTCAAATCCCTCCTTCTCCGCCATTTCTTACCTGGCCCGTTGGTCAAGTGGTTAAGACACCGCCCTTTCACGGCGGTAACACGGGTTCGAATCCCGTACGGGTCACCATTTATTTTTTGGTCCGGTAGTTCAGTTGGTTAGAATGCCTGCCTGTCACGCAGGAGGTCGCGGGTTCGAGTCCCGTCCGGACCGCCACTTATATTGGCCCATAGCCAAGCGGTAAGGCAACGGTTTTTGGTACCGTCATGCGCTGGTTCGAATCCAGCTGGGCCAGCCATTAATATGAAGAGCCATTAGCTCAGTTGGTAGAGCATCTGACTTTTAATCAGAGGGTCGGAGGTTCGAATCCTCCATGGCTCACCACTTATACACACCGTGCGGGTGTGGCGGAATTGGCAGACGCGCTAGACTTAGGATCTAGTGTCTCTCGACGTGGGGGTTCAAGTCCCTCCACCCGCACCATTATTAATGCAAGCGATCTTCGCTATCAAGCGTTTAAAGCTCATGATTGATGAGCGGTCGTGGCGGAATGGCAGACGCGCTAGGTTGAGGGCCTAGTGGGGGTTCACCCCGTGGAGGTTCAAATCCTCTCGACCGCACCATTGAAGTCACAAAGAAATTTAAAAAAGTTCTTGCATTGATAAAACAGACGTGATACAATAAATCTTGTCGCTTCAAAAAACAACATGCGCCCGTAGCTCAATTGGATAGAGCGTTTGACTACGGATCAAGAGGTTAGGGGTTCGACTCCTCTCGGGCGCGCCATTTTCTTTTGCGGGAAGTAGCTCAGCTTGGTAGAGCACATGGTTTGGGACCATGGGGTCGCAGGTTCGAATCCTGTCTTCCCGACCATCGGAAAACTTTATATGCGGGTGTAGTTTAGTGGTAAAACCTCAGCCTTCCAAGCTGATGTCGTGGGTTCGATTCCCATCACCCGCTCCATTATTAATATGGGCCTGTAGCTCAGTTGGTTAGAGCGCACGCCTGATAAGCGTGAGGTCGGTGGTTCAAGTCCACTCAGGCCCACCAGAAGAAACATTTGATCTTTGAAAACTGAACGAAACAACATGTAACGTCAATGTCTTTAAATTATTTTTTAAAGCCAGTAATCATTTATTTGATGCTAGGCAAACTCTAACTTTATGGAGAGTTTGATCTTGGCTC
>NZ_BMIN01000023.1 GCF_014642405.1 Pontibacillus salipaludis | reverse complement strand
AAAAACAATAGTATGGCGGTTTTGGCGAAGAGGTCACACCTGTTCCCATGCCGAACACAGAAGTTAAGCTCTTCAGCGCCGATGGTAGTCGGGGTTTCACCCCCGCAAGAGTAGGACGCCGCCATGCAACGTAACCTCAAAGGATTATATCCTTTGAGGTTTTTTGTGTTTGATTTGCACTAAATTCCTCTCCTCATATTAGATTAACCTAGTGTGAAAAAGGGTAAATGGTAAAGATCCTCCTCTCGACTTAATATAATTTAGCTCTGGTTTAATCATAACCTAGAAGCATATCTACGTATATTAGTTATAAGAACATCGGAGGGATTTGATGTCGATGGAGACCTTCTTTAACGATTACTTATTGTTGATGACAGTTCGACTTGTGACCGCCGTTGTACTATGTGGTTTAATCGGGTTTGAAAGAGAGATTAAAAACCATTCGGCTGGCTTTCGGACTCATATTCTAGTAGGTGTTGGGGCATGCGTGATGATGTTGTTGTCCTTATATGGCTTTGATCCTTACTTAAATAAGCATGATGGAATTCGCTTTGATCCCGCTCGTATTCCTTCATATGTTATTAGTGGTATTGGCTTT
Organism: Pontibacillus salipaludis; assembly: GCF_014642405.1. Classification (GTDB taxonomy): domain Bacteria; phylum Bacillota; class Bacilli; order Bacillales; family BH030062; genus Pontibacillus; species Pontibacillus salipaludis. The sequence goes on along the minus strand of NZ_BMIN01000023.1, from coordinate 59,700 downwards.
CTTGGTGCAGGTACAATCATGGTCCATGGTGTGACAATTCGAGGCTTAACGACTGCTGCATCTATATGGGTAGTTGCAGGGCTAGGGCTTGTTATTGGAGCTGGTATGTATGGACCTGCAATACTCACGACTGTCGTAGTATTAATCAGTTTAATTGTACTTAATAATACAGAACGAATCTTTAAGCGGAAAAGTAAACATCATATTCAGATCGTGGTGTTTGAAGAGTTAGAAATATCAAAGGTGATGGAAGCTTTCGAAGCTTTTGGATTGGATATTAATCATATTCAAATTGAAAATGAAATGAATGGTCAAAGAAATATACTAATTGAACTCGCTCATAATGCTCATTTTAACAAAATGGAGCTTTTTGATCGCCTATCTACTGTTCCACATGTGAAATGTGTATACCAGCGTAAGTAAACTCAGAAAATGTAGAAGTTTGTTAGTCATAAAGTTGTCTTGAACTGGCAAGAATGTTTATAGTGCATTATAGTTGCAAACTACATTTAAATTTGTATAATGTAAGTATAGTCAAAGATAGTCAAAGTCAAAAAAAGATTATTGAGGAGGGGGGCTATGCGGAATATATCCGATATCATTGAAGCACATTTAAAAAAAATAATTGAGAGTAGTAATCACAATGTTATCGAGATTAAGCGTAGTGAAATAGCAGAATCATTTCAATGTGTTCCCTCGCAGATTAATTACGTGATTAAAACACGCTTTACAGTGGAAAAAGGTTATATAGTAGAGAGTAAACGTGGTGGTGGCGGCTATATCCGAATAAGTCGTGTACAGCACCACGATAAAATGAAATTGCTAAACGAACTAATTTTACTTATTCAACCACGTGTCACTCAACAAGGAGCCATTGATGTTATAGAACGTTTGTTAGAAGAGGAATTAATTTCTGAACGAGAGGCTAGACTGATGGTGAGTGCTATCTCAAAAGATGTGTTAGCCGTTCCGATTACTCTTCGTGATGAACTTAGATCAAGGATACTATCTTCTATGATATCGATCGTTAAGTACAAAGATTAAAAGGAGGGGACGGAAAATGGAGTGCCAAGAGTGCCATGAGCGTCCTGCATCTTTGCATTTTACTCAAGTGGTAAATGGACATAAAACAGAAGTTTATGTTTGTGAGAAATGTGCTTATGACAAGGGTTATATGTCACAAGAGCAAGACTCACTTTCTTTGCATAACCTGTTATCTGGATTATTTAACTTTGATTCTTTTCAATTATCTGATTCAAAATCACATTCAGCCTCACACAGAGAGCCTCAAACATTAAAGTGTGATCATTGTGGTTTGACTTACGATGAATTTAAGCGGGTTGGTAAGTTTGGTTGTGCAAATTGTTATAAGACCTTTGACGAGAGATTAAACCCTATATTTAGGAGGGTTCATAGTGGTAACACCATTCACAGTGGCAAAGTTCCAAAACGAAAAGGCGGACAATTGCATGTACAAAGAGAAATGGAACAAAAGCGTTCTGAACTTCAAGCCTTAATTCACCAAGAAGAATTTGAAGAAGCAGCTAAGGTTCGAGACCAAATTCGCACCCTTGAAAGACAGTTGGATTCAGAACAAAGGGAGGGTGATCAGTAATGTCCCTCGAGCAGTTTATGAATGAAGCAATTAGTCCTTGGTTGAAAGAAGAAGGACCTGATAGTGATATCGTAATGAGTAGTCGGATTCGATTAGCCAGAAACTTCGACCATATTCCATTTCCGATACTTGCTGATCAGGAAGAATTAGAACAAGTGGTTGAATTTTTTAAAGAGGAATATGAGGATTATTCTTTTGGTCCATATAAAGACTTTGAATTTATTCATATGAGTAAACTGAATCCTACTGAGAAGAGAGTGTTGGTGGAGAAACACTTAATTAGTCCCCACTTGTCTGACCACGCTAAGCATGGGGCAGCATTAATTTCTCAAAATGAGCAAGTATCTGTCATGGTTAATGAAGAAGATCATATCCGAGTACAGCTATATTTTCCTGGATTTCAGTTAGAGAAGGCTTTAGAGCAAGCATCTGATTTCGATGACTGGCTAGAAGAAAAGATCAACTTTGCATTTGACGAAAAGCGTGGCTATCTAACTAGTTGCCCAACAAATGTAGGCACAGGGTTAAGAGCCTCCGTTATGATGCACCTACCTGCGTTAACGATCACTCAACAAATGAGTCGGTTAATCCCAGCTATCAATCAATTAGGTTTAGTAGTTAGAGGAATTTACGGTGAAGGTAGCGAAGCAATAGGTAACATCTTTCAAATCTCGAATCAAATTACATTAGGTAAATCTGAGAGAGATATAGTAGACGATCTCAAAAGTGTTGTTGAACAATTAATTGAGCAAGAAAGAAATGCTCGCCAACAAATTATTCAACAAAACGGCATACAATTAGAAGATAAGATCTTTCGTTCATATGGAGTGTTGGCTAATAGTCGCATTATAGAGTCTAAGGAAGCAGCTAAATGCCTCTCTGATGTGCGATTAGGAATAGACCTAGGGTATATTAATAGCCTATCAAAAACCATCCTGAATGAATTGATGATCTTAACTCAGCCTGGATTTTTACAACAGTATGCACAGCAAAATTTATCTCCTGATGAAAGGGATGTTCGAAGAGCAGCCTTAATTCGGGAAAGACTAAACTTAGAAATATAATTAGACTAGGAGGGGTGCCCGATGATGTTTGGGCGTTTTACTGAAAGAGCACAGAAAGTATTAGCATTAGCTCAAGAAGAAGCCGTACGACTTGGTCATAATAATATTGGAACAGAACATATTCTACTTGGTTTAGTTCGAGAAGGAGAAGGAATTGCGGCTAAAGCACTAGGCGCTTTAGGTCTTGCAGCCGATAAAATCCAAGAAGAAGTGGAACAGTTAATTGGAACAGGAGATAAGGTATCACAAACGATTCACTATACTCCTCGTGCTAAAAAGGTTATCGAATTATCAATGGATGAAGCAAGAAAGTTAGGTCATTCATATGTAGGTACTGAACATATTCTACTTGGTCTCATTAGAGAAGGAGAAGGCGTTGCTGCACGTGTACTAAACAACTTGGGCGTTAGTCTTAACAAAGCACGCCAGCAAGTTCTGCAGTTGCTTGGAAGCAATGAATCTACTTCTAATGGTCAAGGTGGTAGCCGCCAGTCTGCTAGCGCTAATACCCCAACCCTTGATTCACTTGCACGCGACTTAACAACCGTGGCGAAAGAAGGAAATATTGATCCGGTAATTGGTCGTGGTAAGGAAATTGAGCGTGTCATTCAAGTACTGAGCCGACGCACAAAAAATAACCCCGTTCTTATTGGTGAACCAGGTGTAGGTAAAACTGCGATTGCAGAGGGATTAGCACAGCAAATCATCAACAATGAGGTTCCGGAAATCTTACGTGATAAGCGAGTTATGACACTCGATATGGGTACGGTAGTAGCAGGAACAAAATACCGTGGTGAATTTGAAGATCGTCTGAAGAAAGTGATGGAAGAGATTCGCCAAGCAGGCAATATTATTCTGTTTATTGATGAACTTCATACACTAATTGGAGCTGGTGGTGCAGAAGGTGCGATCGACGCGTCTAATATCTTGAAACCATCTCTAGCTCGAGGTGACTTGCAGTGTATCGGTGCCACAACTTTAGAAGAGTATCGTAAGTATATTGAAAAAGATGCTGCGCTAGAGCGTCGTTTCCAACCAATTCAAGTAGATGAACCGAATTTAGAAGAATCTGAGCAAATCCTTGAAGGACTTCGTGATCGCTATGAAGCTCACCACCGTGTGACCATCACTGACGAAGCGATTAAAGCAGCTGTTAAGTTTTCTGATCGTTATATTCAAGATCGTTTCTTACCTGATAAAGCGATTGACCTTATTGATGAAGCAGCTTCGAAAGTACGTTTACGTTCTTATACAGCTCCACCAAACCTGAAAGAACTTGAACAAAAATTAGAAGAAGTTCGCAAAGAAAAAGACGCAGCTGTACAAAGTCAAGAGTTCGAGAAAGCCGCTTCATTACGAGATAATGAACAGAAATTGCGAGAAGAATTAGATAAGACGAAGGATGAGTGGAAAGAAAAACAAGGACAAGAAAACTCTGAAGTAACAGTAGAGGATATTGCCTCTGTGGTATCTATTTGGACCGGAGTCCCTGTTTCTAAGCTTGCTAAAGACGAGAGTGAGCGTCTTCTAAACATGGAAGATGTCTTGCATAACCGTGTTATTGGACAGTCAGAAGCTGTGAAATCTATTTCAAAAGCCATTCGACGTGCTCGCGCAGGATTGAAAGATCCAAAACGTCCAATTGGTTCATTTATCTTCTTAGGGCCAACGGGTGTTGGTAAAACAGAACTAGCTCGAGCAGTAGCTGAATCTATGTTTGGTGAAGAAGATGCTATGATTCGGATCGATATGTCTGAATATATGGAGAAACACTCCACTTCCCGTCTAGTTGGTTCACCTCCTGGATATGTTGGGTACGAAGAGGGAGGACAATTAACAGAAAAAGTTCGCCAAAAGCCTTATTCTGTTATTCTGTTAGATGAGATTGAAAAAGCTCACCCAGATGTCTTCAACACTCTTCTACAAGTTCTTGAAGACGGGCGGTTAACGGACTCTAAAGGCCGCACAGTAGACTTCCGTAATACAGTTATCATTATGACTTCAAACGTTGGGGCCACTGAACTGAAGACGAATAAATATGCTGGCTTTACAATGGGAGATGCAAGTCAGGATTATAAAGATATGAAATCCAAAGTGATGGAAGAAATGAAACGTGCTTTCAGACCTGAGTTCTTGAACCGTATAGATGAAATCATTGTCTTCCATTCTCTCGAGAAGAAACACATGAAGGAAATTGTCACTTTAATGGTGGATCAGTTACAGAAACGTCTTACTGAATTAGAAGTTGACTTTACCCTTACAGATAAGGCTCTTGATAAGATTGCGGATGAAGGATTCGACCCTGAATATGGTGCTCGTCCATTACGTCGCTCTCTTCAGAAGAACGTAGAAGATCTTCTATCAGAAGAGCTATTAAGAGAGAACATTGCGACGGGACAGAATGTTGTTATCGATGTCGATCAGAACGGTGAATTTACTGTTTCGACACAATCGTAATTCAAAACGATAGATCATGAATAGATAATCATTTAAAATCGGAAGGTGAGAGCCTTCCGATTTTTTAGTATATGGTTTTGAGCCTGATCGAAAAAGGTGAGGGTTGATTTAAATGGATAAAACAGAAGAAAATGAGAGAAGAATAATATATAGAAGTAAGGGTATTAGGTAAAATACGTAATGGTATTGTAAAAACATTGTAACTGATAATTTAATAAAACGTATGAGATAATAAGAAGGGTTACTATACTCTTCTTTGGAATAAGGGAGAGATCTTTTTGGCGAAACAGAAGTCAAAGTTTGTATGTCAAGAATGTGGGTATGAAACCGCTAAGTGGATGGGGAAGTGTCCTAGTTGCCATCAATGGAATACACTTGTTGAGGAACGAGTGGCATCGAAATCTACTGGAAGGCATACATTTGTAACAAGTGATGCACAAACTAGCAAGAAACCAGAAAAAATAACAGCAATCGAAACGAAGGAAGAGCCTCGAATAAAAACAGGTATGCCAGAAGTGAATCGGGTCTTAGGCGGTGGCATTGTACCCGGATCCCTTGTCTTAATTGGCGGTGATCCTGGAATAGGGAAATCAACCTTGTTGCTACAGGTATCGTCTCAGCTTGCTCATACCAAGGATGTAAGCGTACTGTATATATCAGGCGAGGAATCGACAAGACAAACGAAATTAAGAGCAGACCGTCTAGGTGTACTCTCTGATGATCTTTATGTTCTAGCTGAAACGAACATGATGGACGTTGCTCATCATATTGATCAGATTCAACCTTCCTTTGTTGTTATTGATTCCATACAAACCATTTATAAAGAAGAAGTAAATTCTGCGCCTGGCAGTGTATCGCAAGTTCGTGAATGTACAAGTGAGCTAATGCGCATTGCTAAGAACAAAGGGATTCCAATCTTTATCGTTGGACACGTCACGAAAGAAGGATCAATTGCTGGTCCGAGGTTACTAGAACATATGGTAGACGCTGTACTTTATTTTGAAGGGGAGCGACACCACACATTTCGAATTCTACGCAGCGTGAAGAACCGATTTGGTAGTACACATGAGATGGGCATTTTCGAGATGAAGGAAGAAGGGCTAAGAGAAGTAGCCAACCCTTCAGAAATCTTTTTAGAAGAGCGGTCTCAAGGAGCGGCAGGGTCTACAGTTGTTGCTTCTATGGAGGGGACGCGCCCTGTATTGGTTGAGATTCAGTCACTCATATCTCCGACGAGTTATGGAAATCCACGAAGGATGGCAACTGGTTTAGATCATAACCGTGTGCCATTACTAATGGCTGTTTTAGAGAAGCGTGTAGGATTACTCTTACAGAACCAGGATGCATATGTGAAAGTAGCAGGTGGAGTGAAACTTGATGAACCAGCTATTGACCTTGCAGTGGCTGTAAGTATTGCCTCAAGCTTTCAAGATCGTCCATCTAAGCCTGATGATGTATTAGTTGGAGAAGTAGGGCTGACAGGAGAGATTCGACGTGTTGCCCGTATAGAACAGCGTGTACAGGAAGCGGCTAAGTTAGGGTTCAAACGCGCAATTGTTCCTAAGAAAAATCTAAGCGGTTGGACTCTCCCTGACGACATCGAGATTATTGGAGTTAACTCAGTACAAGAAGCTTTAAAAGCAACGTTGGGAGGCGCTTAGATGGAATGGGTTGAAGGAAGAGAATCCATGATTGGAGACATATTAAAATTTGTGGCCCCAGGTACGCCCTTACGTGAAGGCATAGATAATGTTCTTCGTGCCAACACAGGGGGGCTTATTGTTCTAGGCTATAATGATAAAGTGCAACAACTTGTAGATGGGGGCTTTCATATTCAGTCGTCGTTTACGCCTGCACATTTGTATGAACTGGCGAAGATGGATGGAGCCCTTATCTTAAATGAGAAAGCTTCTGAAATACTTTTTGCTAATGCGCAGTTAATTCCTGACCCATCAATCTCTTCAACAGAAACAGGGATGCGACATAGAACTGCAGAACGTGTTGCTAAGCAAACAGGCGAACTTGTAATTGCTATTTCTCAAAGGCGAAACGTCATTACGCTTTATAAAAGTAATTTAAAATACTCCCTAAAAGATATAGGAGTTATTCTCACAAAGGCAAACCAAGCAATGCAAACGTTGGAGAAATATAAAAATGTCTTGGATCAGGGTGTTACGAACTTAGGTGCTTTGGAATTTGAAGAAATGGTGACCTTTGCAGAGGTATTGCAAGTGATCCATCGCATAGAAATGGTTCTACGCATAAAAAACGAAATTCTAGGGTATGTAAATGAATTAGGTACCGAAGGACGTTTGATACAGTTACAGCTAACAGAACTAGTATCTAATATTGAGAATGAAGCGCGTTTGTTGCTAAAGGATTATAGCAAGTACGGAGATTATGAACCCCATTATATTTTAAAGAAACTTCAAGAGGTTACCAATACAGAACTAATGGAAGATGCAAAGATCTTGAAACTACTTGGATATCCTTCCTCTACAAAAGTAGATGATCCAGTGACCCCTAGGGGATATAGAATTCTGGATAAAATACCTCGTTTACCTTTCTTAATTGTCGAATCCATGGTAGAAGAGTTTGGAACGTTAAACGATGTCGTAAAGGCTTCTGCGAAGGAACTTGTGAAAGTAGATGGTATAGGTGAGGTCAGGGCTGGCAAGATCAAAGAAGGATTAAACCGCATCCAAGAGCAATTGTTTATAGATCGCCATATTTAGTCACATAATTGACACATTTATAGATATCTGCTATGATGTAACGTTCATCAATTGACTATATTTGTAAGGTGTGATACGGTTTCGACTATATAGACGGATTTTATTCTTTTATTATATTTTTTAGAAAACTTGGTAATACTGCATGTTAGGAGGTGACCGTGGTGCTTAAGAAAGTGGTCCAATTATTTATTGTTATCGCAGGTGGTACCATAGGATTTTTGTTTATACCGGACCTGATAGTCGGTCTGTCAGATGTGCCGCAAGAATCCTGGATGGCCAATGAGTACATCGGGATGGTGCTAGGAGCCATAATATTATATTTATTAACATTTTGGTTTGTCGATTATATCGTCAATTTCTTTATGTGGGTAGAAGAAACGCTTGTTAAAGTTCCTGTGGCAGATCTGCTGTTTGGGAGTTTAGGTCTTATTGTAGGGTTGATTGTAGCATTCTTGGTTAACATTCCACTTCAGGATAACCCTATATTAGTAGTGTCGCAGGTGTTGCCGATCTTCCTAACGGTTATTTTAGGTTATTTAGGGTTCCAAGTAGGTTTTAAACGACGTGATGAATTCATTAATCTACTTTCATTAGCTAACAAAAAGGAAAAAGAAAAAGATCGTAAGAAATCAACTGATCAGGATGAAGATGAGTCAGATTTTGCTCCTAAGGCAAAGATCTTAGACACAAGTGTTATTATCGATGGCCGAATCGCTGATATTTGCCAAACTCATTTTCTTGAGGGGACGATTTTAATTCCGCAGTTCGTCTTAGAAGAATTGCAGCATATTGCAGATTCTTCAGATGTGCTGAAGCGGAATAGAGGCCGTCGAGGCTTGGATGTTCTTAACCGAATGCAAAAGGAACTTCCGGTAAATGTAGAGATCTACGAAGGCGATTTTGAAGATGTTCAAGAAGTAGATAGTAAGCTCGTGAAATTAGCGAAACTCATTAATGGTATAGTCGTTACCAATGACTTTAACTTAAATAAAGTTTGCGAGTTTCAAAATGTTCAAGTCCTGAATATAAATGACTTAGCTAATGCCGTTAAGCCAGTAGTGTTACCTGGTGAAGAACTTACGGTTCAAGTTATTAAAGACGGAAAAGAACAGAATCAGGGTGTTGCTTACCTCGATGACGGAACGATGATCGTTGTTGAAGAAGGTAAAGATTATATTGGTCGCACTATTGAAGTTCTTGTTACAAGTGTCCTCCAGACTTCTGCTGGCCGAATGATTTTTGCCAAGCCTAAACTACTTGAAAAAGCCTTGTAAGTAGAGTATAAACGAAATAGAGTTTCTCAAAAGTGATAACAGTAATGTTATCGCTTTTGTTTTGTTTAAAGCATTTATTATTACACATTTAGGATGGGATCTATGAGTTCGTATCAAGTTATAATACTAGCTGCTGGCCAGGGGAAACGGATGAAGGCTGGGCAAAATAAACAGTTTTTATCCATAAACGGAAAACCGCTTCTCATTCATACGATTGAAGCTTTTACGCAAGATGACCTTTCATGCGAACAACGAATTGTAGTCATTAACCCAAATGAACGTACGCAGATAGAAAGTTTATTAGAAAGGTTTGGCTATTTAAGCCAAATCACGCTTATTGATGGAGGCGAAGAGCGCCAAGATAGTGTGTACGCTGGTCTTCAGGCTATAAATGGAGACTCTATCGTTCTAATCCATGATGGAGCGAGACCTTTTGTTAAGAGGGAATCGATACGGGAGCTGGTAAAAGAGGCCGGGGAGCATGGTGCAGCTCTTTTGGCTGTACCGGTAACGGATACGATCAAACAATATCAAGCGGGAAGCCTCAAAACGTTAAAACGAGATGAACTCTATGCGGCTCAAACACCGCAAGCTTTTCGTTATGAATTAATTCTTTCAGCTCATGAGCAGGCAAAAGAAGAACATTACCTTGGGACAGATGATGCTTCCCTGGTTGAAAGGCTTGGTCAGAATGTCGAAGTGGTACAAGGAAGTTATGATAATATTAAGCTTACAACGCCTGAAGATATAGAAAAGGCTGAAACGATTATTAATAATCGTTCTGCTGGATTAGAAGCGAAGGAGGAAAAGGAAATGTTTCGTGTGGGGCAAGGATTTGATGTTCACCAGTTAGTAGAAGGTAGACCTTGTATAATTGGGGGAGTTGAGATCCCTTATGAAAAAGGTCTGCTCGGTCATTCTGACGCCGATGTTTTACTACACACGGTGGCAGATGCTTGTTTAGGAGCTATTGGAGAAGGAGATATTGGGAAGCACTTCCCAGATACTGATCCTGAATTTAAGGATGCTGACTCTGTGAAGTTGCTTGAACATGTATGGGGTATTGTAAAAGATAAAGGGTATGAACTAGGGAATGTAGATTGTACCATCATCGCACAGGCACCAAAAATGTCGCCTTATACTACAGCTATGCAATCCAATATTGCGCGCATACTAGAGGCAGAAACATCACAAATTAACGTTAAAGCCACAACTACGGAAAAACTAGGTTTTCCTGGTCGTAAAGAAGGAGTAGCAGCACAAGCCACAATTTTACTTACACGCTCAAAATCGCTATAATGAGCAAGGTAAATAACAAAATTCGATTATCAAGCACGTGCTTGAGATGATAAAATGAAAGTAGACTATCATTCGGTAGAAAGAAGGGGAATTATCCATGACAAATGAAATTCGCGTGCGTTATGCGCCTAGTCCGACAGGTCATTTACATATCGGTAATGCGCGTACAGCACTTTTTAATTATTTATATGCCCGCCACCTTGGTGGTAAGTTTATTATTCGTATTGAGGATACGGATGAGAAGCGTAACGTTGCTGGTGGAGAACAGAGCCAGATGGAATACTTGAAATGGCTAGGGATTGAATGGGATGAGAGCGTAGATGTCGGTGGAGACTACGGCCCATATCGTCAAATGGAACGTTTAGACTTGTATCAGCAATACATTGATGAACTATTGGACAAGAATCTTGCATATAAATGTTATGTGACAGAAGAAGAATTAGAAGCAGAGCGTGAAGCGCAGCGCGCTCGAGGTGAGGTTCCGAAGTATTCAGGTGCGCATCGTGACCTTACAGAAGAGCAGATCAAACAGTTTGAAGCTGAAGGCCGTCAGCCGAGTATTCGTATTAGAGTTCCAGAAGGGGTTACTTATAAATTCAATGACCTTGTTCGTGGAGAGATTACGTTTGAATCAAACGACTTTGGAGATTGGGTTATTGCGAAGAAGAACGGAACGCCAACGTATAATTTCGCAGTAGCAGTTGACGATTATCTTATGAAGATTACAGATGTCTTACGTGGTGAAGAGCATATCTCCAATACTCCAAAACAAGTGATGGTTTATGATGCTCTTGGTTGGGAAGCACCTCGCTTTGGTCATATGGCTTTAATCTTAAATGAACAACGCAAGAAGCTAAGTAAACGCGATGAGCATATTCTTCAGTTTATTGGTCAGTATGAGAAATTGGGCTATCTGCCTGAAGCTTTATTCAATTTCATTACATTACTTGGTTGGTCTCCGGTAGGGGAGGAAGAAATCTTTACCGATGAACAACTTATAGAAATCTTTGACCCTTCACGTTTATCATCTTCACCAGCAGTATTCGATCCACAGAAGTTAAAGTGGATTAACAACCAATACATTAAAGCATCAAGTTTAGACCGTATTGTGGACCTTTCCCTTCCTCATCTTGTTGAAGCGGGACGTCTTGCTGAAGATATGAGTGAAGATCAACGTGCGTGGGCACGCGAGTTAATTTCCTTATATCAAGAACAATTAAACTATGCAGCTGAGATTGTGGAGCTGACAGAACTATTCTTCAAAGAGGAAATTGACTATGATGAAGAAGCTATGGCTGTCTTAAAAGAAGAGCAAGTACCAGAAGTACTTGAAACCTATAGTGCCAAACTTGATGAATTAGAAGCTTTTGAGCCAGATGCCATTAAAAAAGCAGTTAAAGCTGTTCAAAAAGAAACAGGGCATAAAGGGAAGAAGCTCTTCATGCCAATTCGTGTGGCGACAACTGGTCAGACTCATGGGCCTGAATTACCGAATGCCATCCATTTGCTTGGAAAAGAGACGGTTCAAAAACGCTTAAAAAATGCTGTAGAGCAGCTTCAAGCATAGAAGTTCACATTTTCCGTGAAATATAATATATTAGCATTAATAACCTAGAACGTTGAAGAGGAGAAGTAAAGGGATCGCTCCTTTCTTGCAGAGACAATCACCCAGGCTGAAAGTGGTTGAAGGAGCTCCTTTGAAATGCACCTCTGAGTCTCTTGTTGAATTATAGTAAACAAGAGCGGTACTCTCCCGTTATGAGAGGCGAGTTGGAGATAAGTACGTTTTATCTCAAACAGAGTGGAACCGCGCATGAAGCGTCTCTGTGTTTTTATAAGCACAGAGGCGCTTTTTTTCTGTCTCGCATAAGGGTTTACCGCCTACTCACCTTTTTCTCATGATGATGTAATGGAGGGATATGAATGGGACTTTTCCAAATGCTCAAGGAAGATGTTGATGTTGTATTTGATCAAGACCCGGCTGCTAGAAGTCGTTTTGAAGTAATCTTAACCTATTCAGGTTTACATGCAATATGGGGGCATCGCCTTGCACATGCCTGCTATATTAAAAAGTTTTTCTTTTTAGCAAGAGTCATCTCGCAACTAAGTCGGTTTTTCACAGGGATTGAGATTCATCCGGGTGCCAAGATTGGTCGTCGATTCTTTATTGATCACGGCATGGGTGTTGTCATTGGGGAAACGTGTGAAATCGGAGATAATGTGACCATATTCCAAGGCGTTACGTTAGGTGGAACAGGGAAAGAGAAGGGCAAACGTCACCCAACTCTCAAGGATCATGCCCTTGTGGCCACAGGAGCAAAAGTGCTTGGTTCCATTACGATTGGGGAGAATTCAAAAGTAGGAGCGGGATCTGTTGTACTTAACGATGTACCTGATCACTCAACTGTTGTAGGAATCCCAGGAACCATTGTTATACGAAATGGCAAGAAAGTACGTAAAGACTTAGATCATCATAAAATGCCTGACCCAGTCGCTGATCGATTTAAAAAGATGGATGAAGAAATTACCCGCTTACAAAAACAAATAGAAGACATGAAACAAGGAGTGAACAATAATGGGGATTCAGATTTATAATACCCTTACACGTCAAAAAGAAGCGTTCCAACCAATTGAAGAAGGAAAGGTACGTATGTATGTGTGTGGTCCAACGGTTTACAACTACATTCATATAGGGAATGCTCGACCTGCTATTGTATTTGATACGGTTCGTAAGTACTTCCAGTATCAGAATTATGACGTACATTACGTTTTGAACTTTACAGATGTAGATGACAAGTTAATTAAAGCGGCTAACGAACTAGGCTCTGAAGTGCCGGAAATTGCAGAGCGATTCATTGAAGCCTATAAAGAGGATGTAGGAGCATTCGGTGTGGAAGAAGCAGTAGATCATCCTCGGGTAACTGAAAATATGTCTGAGATTATAGAATTTATCAATACGTTAGTGGAAAAAGGCCATGCATATGAATCAGGTGGAGATGTTTATTTCCGGACTCGATCCTTTGATTCTTATGGCAAACTATCTCAACAATCCATAGATGAGCTTAGAACGGGGGCACGAATTGAAGTTGGGGAGAAGAAAGAAGACCCACTTGATTTCACCCTCTGGAAAACCACCAAAGACGGAGAAATTGCTTGGGAAAGCCCTTGGGGAGAAGGACGACCTGGTTGGCATATAGAGTGTTCCGCTATGGCAAAGAAATACCTTGGGGAAACGATTGATATTCACGCAGGAGGGCAAGACTTAACATTCCCTCACCACGAAAATGAAATTGCTCAATCTGAGGCATTGAACGAAAAGCAATTTGCAAACTATTGGATGCATAACGGATATATCAAAATTGAGAACGAGAAAATGTCTAAATCTCTCGGTAACTTTGTACTTGTTCATGATATCATTAAACACCACGATCCTCAGGTTATTCGCTTCTTTATGCTAAGCGTTCATTACCGTCATCCAATCAACTTTAGTGAAGCATTACTTGAAGGAGCTAAGAACAGCTTAGACCGTATAAAGAATGCTTATGAAAACCTAGAGCATCGTAAACAGTCGGCTACTAATCAAACAGAAGATGACGAACAGTGGATCCAAAAGGTAGAAGCTTACAAGAACACATTTATTGAAGAGATGAATGACGATTTCAATACAGCTAACGCTATTTCTGTACTGTTTGATCTTACTAAAGATGCAAACGTATATTTACAATCCACTCATACATCAGAAAACGTTATTGCTGCATTCCAACATACATTGTCTGAATTAGCTGAAGTGTTAGGAATTCATGTAGCGGGGGAAAATGAGTTGCTTGATGAAGAAGTTGATGCCTTAATTCAAGAGCGAATTGATGCAAGAAAGAATCGTAATTTCCAAAGAGCTGATGAAATACGGGATGACTTAAAAGATCGCGGCATCATTTTAGAGGATACACCTCAAGGTACACGCTGGAAGAGAGGTTAATATGAATCATCAAACAGTCGATGTTAGGCAAATGAAGAGTCTAACCCTCGCCTACATGGGTGATGTTGTATATGAACAGTTTGTTAGGGAGCATTTAATTCGGAGCGGGAGTGTGAAGCCGCAGCAATTGCATCAAGCTGCGGTACGCTTTGTCTCCGCTAAATCTCAGGCTGCTGTCATTCGCTATTGGTTAGATGAACAGCTGTTAACAGAAGCGGAAGAAGGAATCGTTAGAAGGGGAAGGAACGCGAAGAGCGGTTCAACTCCTAAGAATACAGATGTACAAACCTATCGTTATAGCACAGCGTTTGAAGCACTATTAGGGTATCTGTATTTCATGCAACAAAGGGATCGACTATACGAATTAGTTGATCTTGCCATACAATACGTAGAAGAAAGGAGCGCGACAACATGAAAGAAGAATGGATTATAGGGAAAAATGCCGTTTCAGAAGCATTAAAATCAGGACGATCGATTAATAAAGTAATGGTTTCTGATCAACTTCAGCATAAGGCGACTCAGTCCCTTCAAAAGATTGCTAAAGAAAACGGTGTCCAAGTCCAAAAAGTACCTAAGAAAAAAATAGATCAACTGGTAGATGGAAGCCATCAGGGTGTTATAGCATCGGTAGCAGCATATAGCTACAGTGAGCTAGATGACCTGTTTGATCACGCGCACCGCAAAGGAGAATCCCCTTTCTTCTTAATTCTAGATGAAATAGAGGATCCTCATAATTTAGGTTCTATTCTTCGTACAGCAGACGCAGCGGGTGTACATGGGGTCATTATTCCAAAGAGACGTTCCGTGGGATTAACGGCTACTGTGGCGAAGACATCCACAGGAGCAATTGAATACATTCCAGTCGTACGTGTGACGAATTTAGCACGTACAATTGAAGATTTGAAGAAAGAACATGTATGGGTGGTAGGAACAGATGCTAAAGGAGAAGAGGACTACCGACAACTAAAAGGGGACATGCCGATTGCACTTGTCATTGGTAGTGAAGGAAAAGGAATTAGTCGCTTAGTAAAAGAAAAATGCGACTGGTCTGTTCGTTTGCCAATGGTTGGTCAGGTAACATCACTTAATGCTTCCGTTTCGGCTAGTTTACTTATGTATGAAATACACAGGAAGCGCCACCCATTGGGTGAGTAATAATGGTAGTTCTCATTGTAGATGGATACAACATTATAGGGGCTTGGCCAGAGCTTCAATCTTTAAAAGATCATGATCTTGGCCAAGCCCGTGATCTATTAATTGAAAAGATGGCCGAATATCGAGCTTTCTCCAAATACAGAGTGATCGTGGTCTTTGATGCATACTATGTTCAAGGTATAGAGAAAAAGCGAAAAAATTATGACGTAGAAATTGTTTTTACGCGAGAAAATGAAACAGCAGATGAGCGAATAGAAAAGCTGGTTCAGGAAGTTAAAAACATTCGGACTCAAGTATATGTGGCAACTTCCGACTACACGGAACAACGGACGATATTTGCACAAGGCGCTCTGCGCTTATCAGCAAGAGAACTTCATATTGAGATGAGAAATATAGAAAAAGAGATTCAAAACGAAGTAAAGTCTTATAACCAGGTTCAAAACAAGTCTAAAATACCGATAAAAAAAGAAGTGTTAGATGTGTTTGAAAAGTGGAGAAGAGGCGAAAAGTAATGCCAGGTTGTGTTGACGCTTCTGAAACGCTTACTGTATAATATTTCTATATATCGAGTGTAGTACGGTCGGGGGGAATCCTTACGTGATCATCGGACAAGTGGAGAAGGACATCAAGGATTTGGATTTTGAGCAAATGTCAGACGAGGATGTCGTTGTTTATGTGCATAAAGGAGATAGTCGAGCTTTAGAACATTTGATTAATAAGTATAAAAATTTTGTACGTGCTAAAGCCCGCACATATTTTCTAATTGGCGCAGACCGAGAAGATATTGTGCAGGAAGGTATGATCGGATTGTACAAAGCAATTCGCGATTACCAAGAGGACAAGCTTTCCTCGTTTAAAGCCTTCGCAGAACTGTGTGTAACTCGCCAAATTATAACTGCCATTAAAACTGCCACTAGACAGAAACATATACCGCTTAATTCATATGTTTCTTTAGACAAACCCATCTATGATGAAGAGTCCGATCGAACATTGTTGGACGTAATAGCCGGTGCAAAAGCCTTAGATCCCGAGGAATTGGTTATAAACCAAGAGCGGTTTGGTGACATGGAATATAAAATGTCAGAATTGTTAAGTGATTTAGAAAGAAAGGTTCTGAGTTTGTATTTAGATGGCAGATCGTATCAGGAGATCTCGGTAGATTTAAACCGCCATGTTAAGTCCATTGATAATGCACTACAACGGGTGAAGAGAAAGCTTGAGCGATACCTTGAAATCAGTGAAATTACGCTTTGACGCTACGTTGACAGCCTTATAATCCCATGGTACATTAATGGAAGTGACTAAAACCCTGGAATGGGGCGGAGAAATATGCGAAAAAAGGTAGTCTTAGCGTGTGTTGAATGTGCAAGTCGTAACTACTCAACAAATAAGAACTCGAGCATCAATCCAGAGCGACTTGAAGCACGAAAGTATTGTAAGAATTGCGGCAAACACACCCTGCACCGGGAGACAAAATAACGAGGAAGCCTTACGGGTGAAAGTTTGGGGGTACTAGCATGTTCAAGTTTTTCAAAAACGTTTCTCGAGAAATGCAAAAAGTCAGTTGGCCTAAAGGGAAAGAACTTTCTAAATACACTGTAACGGTTATTTCAACCGTGGCTTTTGTTGCTGTCTTCTTTGCAGTAGTAGACTTGGGGATTTCGTGGATTCTTGAATTGATTACCGAATAAAGCACTTATGTTTATGTTATAATGTTATTAATACGTTTCTTGCTCAAAAAACCCGTTTAACGGGTTTTTTCATGTTGATCAAAAAACGAAACTTAACAATGAGGGAGGGAAGGGCAAACCGTTTGTCCTGAAACTATGGAAAAAAGATGGTATGTTGTACACACTTATTCTGGTTACGAGAATAAAGTGAAAACAAATTTAGAGAAACGTGTGGATTCTATGGGGATGGAAGATAAAATCTTCCGTGTAATTGTCCCTGAAGATGAAGAAACGGAAATTAAAAACGGTAAACGTAAGACCGTTAAAAAGAAGACTTTCCCCGGTTATGTGTTGGCGGAAATGGTAATGACGGATGATTCGTGGTATGTTGTACGCAATACACCAGGAGTAACAGGTTTCGTTGGATCTACTGGTTCAGGTTCGAAGCCTACCCCTCTCTTGGAAGAAGAAATGGAAACAGTTCTTAAGCGGATGGGAATGGATGAACCACTCCAAGATATTGGCTTTGAAGTGAAAGAAAGTGTCCGTGTAACAGAAGGACCTTTCGCAAACTTTACTGGTTCTATTGAATCCATTGATTTGGACAAGCAAAAGGTAAAAGTACACGTTAATATGTTCGGGCGCGAAACCCCGGTTGAGCTTGAGTTCTCTCAAATTGAAAAATTATAATGGGGCCCCTTGCATTCTTTCTGGAAAAATGCTAGAATTTTTATGTTCTTAATGCCTCGAGAAAGAGGATTTATGTGTATATGATTGAGTGGGAGGGGGATACCCCCTGTAACCACATCACGGACTTAAGGAGGTGTGTCTCGTGGCTAAAAAAGTTATTAAAGTTGTAAAACTACAGATTCCTGCAGGTAAAGCCAACCCGGCTCCACCAGTTGGACCAGCACTAGGTCAAGCAGGTGTTAACATCATGGGTTTCTGTAAGGAATTTAACGCACGTACAGCAGATCAAGCTGGTATGATCATTCCGGTTGAAATTACGGTGTTTGAAGACCGTTCATTTACATTCGTCACTAAAACTCCGCCTGCTGCCGTTCTTCTTAAAGATGCGGCTGGCATTAAATCCGGATCAGGCGAACCGAACCGCAATAAAGTTGCAACAATTAAGCGCGACAAAGTTCGCGAAATTGCTGAAACAAAAATGCCTGACCTAAATGCTGCTGACGTGGATGCAGCTATGCGCATGGTTGAAGGTACAGCGCGTAGCATGGGACTTGTTATCGAGGACTAATCCCACAGCGGCTCTGGATTGAGTAAGGTTGCGAGGTGGGGGTTTTCCGCATTTCGCAACCTTTATTCGTGGGAGGTAAAACCGTTAAAACCACAACGAGGAGGAAAATGAAATGGCTAAAAGAAGCAAAAGATACCAAGAAGCTTTAAAATTAGTAGATAAATCAAAAACTTACGACTCTCAAGAAGCAGTCAAGCTAGTTAAAGAAACATCGAAAGCAAACTTTGATGAAACAGTTGAAGCAGCTTTCCGTCTAGGGGTAGACCCTAAGAAAGCGGACCAACAAATCCGTGGCGCTATGGTACTACCACACGGAACTGGTAAATCCCAACGTGTTCTAGTTTTCGCTAAAGGTGATAAAGCGAAAGAAGCAGAAGCAGCGGGTGCAGACTTCGTAGGTGAACAAGACCTAATCAACCAAATCAACCAAGGTTGGTTTGAATTTGATGTAGTTGTAGCAACTCCAGACATGATGGCTGAAGTTGGTAAACTAGGTCGCGTACTTGGACCAAAAGGTCTAATGCCTAACCCTAAAACAGGAACTGTAACATTCGATGTTGAAAAAGCTGTTAACGAAATCAAAGCAGGTAAAGTTGAATACCGCGTTGATAAAGCAGGAAACATCCATGTACCAATTGGTAAAGTTTCCTTTGAAAATGACAAATTAGTTGAGAACTTCACAGCGATCACTGAAACGCTAATGAAGGCGAAGCCTCAGGCTGCTAAAGGAACTTACATGCGTAACGCATCAGTAGCTTCCACTATGGGACCTGGTGTGCGCGTAGACATTTCTTCTTTCAAAAGCTAATTTGGCATTGACTTTTCAATAGCGCTTAGCTATAATATTCAATGTTGCAAATATGAATACGTTATACCGTAGACAGTAGGTGCGCTTGTCGCTTAATTTCCTACCGAGGTGTGTTGATATACGTGATAGTTGTTCGCCGATAGCTATCATCAACTCATGTGCCTTCTTGTCTACCTTGAAGGCACATTTTTTATGACTTATATCGCGAGCCTTTTATGAACCTTGGCACCCTAACGGTATGATGAAAAGTCAATAGGAGGTGGAACGATGAGCAGAATTATTGAACACAAGAAACAGCTTGTTTCTGAAATTGCTGATAAACTTCAGAACAGTAAATCTACAGTACTTGTAGATTACCGCGGGCTAGACGTTGATACGGTAACGAATCTTCGTCAACAACTTCGTGAAGCTGGCGTAGACTTCAAAGTGTACAAGAACACAATGACTCGCCGTGCGACAGCAGAAGCAAACTTAACTGAGCTTGATGAGGTATTAGTTGGACCAACAGCACTTGCATTTAGCGAGGACGACGCTGTATCCCCTGCTAAAATCATCAACAGCTTCGTTAAAGAAAACGACGCTCTTGAAATCAAAGGTGGCGTTATCGAAGGTAGTGTCGCAAGCGTTGAGCAAATCAAAGAACTTGCCGAACTACCGGACGCAAACGGACTTGTATCTATGCTACTTTCTGTACTACAAGCTCCAATGCGCAACTTCGCGCTTGCAACGAAAGCAGTTGCAGACCAAAAAGAAGAACAAGGCGCTTAATAGCCTAATAGGCACGTCTAATAATTATATTTATTACAAGGAGGATATATCATGACTAAAGAACAAATTATCGACGCGATCAAAGAAATGAACGTTCTTGAACTTAATGATTTAGTAAAAGCAATTGAAGAAGAATTTGGAGTAACTGCTGCAGCACCTGTAGCTGTAGGTGGCGGAGCTGAAGAAGCTGCTGAAGAGCAAACTGAATTTGACGTTGTTCTTGAAGACGCTGGTTCTTCTAAGATCAAAGTAGTTAAAGCAGTTCGCGAAATCACTGGACTTGGACTTAAAGATGCTAAAGACTTAGTAGACAACGCTCCAAAACCAGTTAAAGAGGGCATTGCTAAAGAAGAAGCTGAAGAAATGAAAACTAAGCTTGAAGAAGCAGGCGCTAAGATCGAACTTAAGTAAGAGAAAGCACAAAAAGCTCGCTGGATAACGGCGAGCTTTGCTTTTGTTATACATTAGGTTTTTTAGCCTTTTACTAAAAAGAATCTTATGTAAAACATATTGCAAGATGGGTAGGTGTTATGAATGGCAGAACACTATTATTCAAGAAATCCTGAATCTAAGAGTGCTCCAAAGTCATGGACGTTCAACTTACGAGGAAGAACGCTTAACTTTAGCACAGATCAAGGAGTATTTTCTAAAGACGAAGTAGATTTTGGGTCTAGAACCTTAATAGAAACGTTTGCTGAACCAGAGATCAATGGAGAATTTCTTGATCTGGGCTGTGGATATGGCCCCATAGGTCTTTCCCTCGCTCTGGATTTCCCAGATCGTAAAGTTGTTATGGTAGATGTTAACGAGCGAGCGACTCAATTAGCTCAAGACAACGCAGCAAAGAATAACGTAAAGAATGCAGATATATTACAAAGTGACCAATTTTCTGCTATACAACATCAGAGCTTTGCGGCAATCGTAACGAATCCACCAATTAGAGCAGGAAAGAAAGTTGTTCATTCCATGTTCGATCAAAGTCACCGGGCTCTTCTGCCAGGAGGCGAATTGTGGGTTGTCATTCAAAAAAAGCAAGGTGCTCCATCTGCTAAGCAACATTTAGAAGATTTATTCGACCAGGTAACCATTGAAAAGAAGGCAAAAGGTTACTTTATTCTCAAGGCTAAAAAGTTTGACTCCGAAATTTAGTTGTGATAGTATTGAAAAATGCCAATATATAAGTTTCTATGTCAAGAGTTTTTTTAAACTTTTTGCGTATAAATGCCTTCCGTTAGGCAAGACTGGTAAAATCGAATAAACAAATCGTATATTGTGGTTTTCTTATAGAAACCCTTTTTTCTTTTGTCTAACGTTAGGGAAAACGGAATTGTTCAATTACACTTGTCTTGTACGAGTGTAACTATAGATTAACCTGGTGCAGGAGTGATCCTTCTGTGCTAGCTAGTTCGGCATGCCATTTTTGCCGGACAATTTTTTCTTTATTAAAATGCTTGATTTGAGGGGTGAATCAGTTGACAGGTCAACTAGTTCAGTATGGACGACACCGCCAGCGCAGAAGTTATGCGCGTATCAGCGAAGTTCTCGAATTACCAAATTTAATTGAAATTCAAACCGCTTCTTATGATTGGTTCTTAGAAGAAGGTTTGAGGGAGATGTTCCAAGACATTTCACCAATTGAGGACTTTACAGGTAATCTTTCACTAGAGTTTGTAGATTACACTCTAGGAGAGCCAAAGTATCCTGTAGATGAATCAAAAGATCGAGATGTCACATATTCAGCTCCTCTTCGCGTTAAAGTACGCTTACTCAATAAGGAAACTGGCGAAGTTAAAGAGCAGGAAGTGTTTATGGGTGATTTCCCATTAATGACTGGTACAGGTACTTTCGTTATTAATGGTGCAGAGCGTGTAATCGTATCTCAGTTAGTTCGTTCTCCAAGTGTCTACTTTAATCCTAAAGTTGATAAGAACGGTAAGAGAGGGTATACAGCTACTGTAATCCCTAACCGTGGTGCTTGGTTAGAATTCGAAACAGATGCAAAAGACGTAGTTCACGTACGTATTGATCGTACCCGTAAACTTCCGATTACAGTCTTATTGCGTGCACTTGGGTTTGGTACAGACCAAGAGATTATTGATCTAATTGGTGAAAACCAATACCTGAAGAATACGCTTGAGAAAGATAATACGGAAAACAGTGAAAAAGCTCTTTTAGAAATTTATGAGCGACTTCGCCCTGGTGAACCACCAACAGTAGAAAATGCGAAGAGTTTACTTGTTTCACGCTTCTTTGATCCTAAGAGATATGATCTTGCACACGTTGGTCGTTACAAGATTAATAAGAAGTTGCACATCAAGAATCGCCTATTTAACCAAGTGTTAGCTGAGTCATTGGCTGATCCGGAAACAGGTGAAATCCTTGCAAACAAAGGGGATAAACTAGATCGTCGCCTATTAGACAAGATTCTACCATATCTTGAAGGTTCTGAAGAGAATCTTGGGGATGAATACGTGGAACCTCATGATGGTGTACTAGATGACCCTATGAAGATTCAAAACGTTAAGATCGTAGACCCTACAGACCCTGAAGGGGAGAGAACTCTTAACGTAATCAGTAATGCAAATGTTGATGACAGTACAAAGAACATCACGCCGTCTGACATTCTATCTGCAGTAAGTTACTTCTTTAACTTACTTCATGATGTAGGTGGCACGGACGATATTGACCACTTAGGTAACCGTCGTCTTCGTTCGGTTGGTGAGCTTCTACAGAACCAATTCCGTATTGGTCTATCTCGTATGGAGCGCGTAGTACGTGAGCGTATGTCGATTCAAGATACTGCTTCTATTACACCACAACAACTGATCAACATTCGCCCAGTTATCGCTTCTATTAAAGAGTTCTTTGGTAGCTCTCAGTTATCTCAGTTCATGGACCAAACGAACCCACTAGCAGAATTAACGCACAAACGCCGTCTTTCTGCATTAGGACCTGGTGGTTTAACACGTGAGCGTGCAGGTTTTGAAGTACGTGACGTTCACTACTCTCACTATGGACGTATGTGTCCGATTGAAACGCCAGAGGGACCAAACATTGGTCTAATCAACTCACTTTCTTCTTATGCGAAAGTAAACAAATTTGGGTTTATTGAAACACCATATCGTCGTGTTGACCCTGAAACAGGGAAAGTAACAGCCCGAATAGATTACTTGACTGCTGATGAAGAGGACAACTATGTAGTTGCTCAGGCAAACGCAAAGCTAGAAGAAGATGGATCATTCCAAGATGAGGAAGTAATCGCTCGTTTCCGTGGTGAGAACACCGCAGTTAAGCGCGAACGTATTGACTACATGGACGTATCGCCGAAACAGGTTGTTTCTGCAGCGACAGCATGTATTCCTTTCTTAGAAAATGATGACTCCAACCGTTCTCTTATGGGTGCGAACATGCAACGTCAAGCAGTACCTTTAATGGAACCTGAAGCTCCACTAGTGGGTACAGGTATGGAATATGTATCTGGTAAAGATTCTGGTGCTGCTGTTGTAGCTCACCATGAAGGTATTGTAGAACGTGTAGATGCTAAGGAAGTTCTGGTTCGTCGTATTTCGGTAGTAGATGGAAAAGAAGTTGAAGGCGATCTAGATCGTTATCGCTTCCAGAAATTTATCCGTTCAAACCAAGGTACTTGTTATAACCAGAAACCAATCGTTAGCGCTGGTGATCGTGTTGAAAAAGGAGAAATCCTTGCTGATGGTCCTTCCATGGAAAAAGGTGAGCTTGCATTAGGTAAAAACCCTCTTGTTGCCTTTATGACATGGGATGGTTATAACTATGAGGACGCGATTATCATGAGTGAACGTCTTGTAAAAGATGACGTATACACTTCTATTCATATTGAAGAGTATGAATCAGAAGCTCGTGATACGAAATTAGGACCAGAAGAAATCACGCGTGATATCCCGAACGTGGGTGAAGATGCACTTAAAGACCTAGACGATCGCGGAATAATCCGTGTCGGTGCTGAAGTAAGTGATAGCGATCTGTTAGTAGGTAAAGTAACGCCTAAGGGTGTAACAGAACTTTCAGCAGAAGAGCGTTTATTACATGCAATCTTTGGTGAGAAGGCGCGCGAAGTACGTGATACTTCCCTGCGTGTCCCACACGGAGCTGGCGGTATTGTACTTGACGTTAAAATCTTCAATCGTGAAGATGGAGACGAGCTTCCTCCTGGTGTAAACCAGTTGGTTCGCGTGTATATCGTACAAAAACGTAAGATTTCTGAAGGTGACAAGATGGCCGGTCGTCACGGTAACAAAGGTGTTATCTCAAAGATCCTTCCTGAGGAAGATATGCCTTACCTACCAGACGGCACACCAGTTGATGTCATGTTAAACCCATTAGGTGTACCATCACGTATGAACATCGGTCAGGTACTAGAGTTACACTTAGGTATGGCTTCGCGCCTGTTAGGTGTTCGAATGGCTACGCCGGTATTTGATGGTGCTCGTGAGGAAGACGTTTGGGAAACATTGCAAGAAGCTGGTATGGCAAGAGATGCGAAAACAATTCTTTATGATGGACGTACTGGTGAACCGTTTGATAACCGTGTATCTGTAGGTGTCATGTACATGATTAAACTTGCGCACATGGTTGATGACAAACTTCACGCGCGTTCTACTGGACCTTACTCTCTTGTTACGCAACAACCATTGGGTGGTAAAGCTCAATTTGGTGGTCAGCGTTTCGGTGAGATGGAGGTATGGGCACTTGAAGCATACGGTGCTGCATATACACTACAAGAGATCTTAACTGTTAAGTCTGATGACGTTGTTGGACGTGTTAAAACGTATGAATCAATTGTCAAAGGCTCTAATATACCTGAACCAGGCGTACCAGAATCATTTAAAGTATTGATTAAAGAGCTACAAAGTTTAGGTATGGACGTTAAGATGTTAACAGCAGATGAATCTGAAATTGATTTACGCGATATTGAAGAAGAAGAAGCGCAATCAGCAGAAAAGCTGAACGTTGAAGGCGATCCTAAAGACGAAATAGAGTAAGAGCTTATGACACTGGACTCTAAGCTTAGGGTAAAACCTGGAGATTATAAGGGAGGTAGGCCCCTTGCTAGATGTAAACAACTTTGAATATATGAAGATAGGTTTAGCTTCGCCTGATAAGATTCGTTCTTGGTCATTTGGTGAAGTGAAGAAACCAGAAACCATTAACTATCGTACGTTAAAGCCGGAGAAAGACGGTTTGTTCTGTGAACGTATTTTCGGTCCTACAAAAGACTGGGAATGTCATTGTGGTAAGTACAAACGTGTTCGTTACAAAGGAATCGTTTGTGATCGTTGTGGCGTAGAAGTAACCAAAGCGAAAGTACGTCGTGAGCGTATGGGGCACTTAGAATTAGCTGCCCCTGTCTCTCACATTTGGTACTTTAAAGGAATCCCTAGTCGTATGGGACTTGTTCTTGATATGTCACCTCGTGCTTTAGAAGAAGTAATCTACTTCGCGGCATATGTGGTAACAGATCAAGGTGATACAGCTCTTGAGAGAAAACAGTTACTTTCTGAGAAAGAATACCGTACCTATCGTGAGAAGTACGGTAAGTCCTTCCAAGCTCTAATGGGTGCTGAAGCGATCCGTAAATTGCTTCAAGATATCGATTTAGAGAAAGAAGTAGAAACTCTTAAAGAAGAATTAAAAACTGCTCAGGGTCAGCGTCGTACTCGTGCTATTAAACGTTTAGAAGTACTTGAGGCTTTCCGTGGTTCGGGTAATGACCCATCTTGGATGATCTTAGATGTTCTTCCTGTAATCCCACCGGAAATTCGCCCAATGGTACAACTTGACGGTGGACGTTTTGCGACATCTGATTTAAACGACCTATATCGTCGTGTAATTAACCGTAATAACCGTTTGAAGCGTCTTTTAGATCTTGGAGCTCCTACGATTATCGTTCAAAACGAAAAGCGTATGCTACAAGAAGCTGTAGATGCCTTAATTGATAACGGCCGACGTGGCCGTCCGGTTACTGGACCAGGAAACCGTCCTCTTAAGTCCCTTTCCCATATGCTAAAGGGTAAACAAGGTCGTTTCCGTCAGAACTTACTTGGTAAACGTGTAGACTACTCTGGTCGTTCTGTAATCGTCGTTGGACCTAGTCTGAAGATGTATCAGTGTGGTTTACCGAAAGAAATGGCACTAGAACTATTCAAGCCTTTTGTAATGCGCGAACTAGTTGATCGCGGACTTGCTCACAACATTAAGTCTGCTAAACGTAAAATTGAACGCATTCACCCAGAAGTTTGGGATGTTCTAGAAGAAGTGATTAAAGAGCACCCGGTTCTTCTAAACCGTGCCCCTACACTTCACCGTCTTGGTATCCAAGCGTTCGAACCTACTCTTGTAGAAGGTCGTGCAATTCGCCTGCACCCACTAGTATGTACAGCGTATAACGCTGACTTTGATGGTGACCAAATGGCTGTTCACGTACCACTATCTGCAGAGGCACAAGCAGAAGCTCGTATCTTAATGCTTGCTGCGCAAAACATCTTGAACCCTAAGGATGGAAAGCCAGTTGTTACTCCTTCACAGGATATGGTTTTAGGTAACTATTATTTAACACTAGAGCGCGAAGACGCTGTTGGTGAAGGTAAAGTATTTAAAGATACAAACGAAGCTCTAATTGCTTATCAGAATGGTTATGTTCACTTACACACTCGTGTAGCTGTGCATGCTCGTTCATTAAATAACGGTACATTCACTGAAGAACAAAACACCCAGCTATTGTTAACAACTGTTGGTAAGTTAATCTTCAACGAAATTTTACCTGAATCTTTCCCTTACATTAATGAACCGACTCAAAGTAACCTTGAAGGCAAAACGCCTGAAATGTACTTTATTGAGAAGGGGACAGATGTTAAAGAGGAAATCAAAAAACGTGATTTAGTTCCTCCATTTAAGAAGAAGATTCTTGGGAACATTATCGCAGAAGTCTTTAAACGCTTTAAGATTAGTGAAACGTCTAAAATGCTTGACCGCATGAAGGATCTAGGTTTCGCTTATTCAACTAAAGCTGGTATCACTGTTGGTGTTTCTGACATTGTGGTACTTCCAGAGAAACAAACCATCCTTGAAGAAGCTCAAGGTAAAGTAGACAAAGTTATGAAGCAGTTCCGTCGTGGTTTGATTACAGATGATGAGCGTTATGATCGTGTTATCGCTATTTGGTCAGCGGCCAAAGATGATATTCAAGATCGCCTAATGCAGTCACTTGACCCTGCCAACCCGATCTTCATGATGAGTGATTCCGGAGCTCGTGGTAACGCATCTAACTTCACACAGTTAGCTGGTATGCGTGGTCTTATGGCCAACCCGGCTGGTAAGATCATCGAACTTCCAATCAAATCAAGTTTCCGTGAAGGTCTGACGGTTCTAGAGTACTTTATCTCTACACACGGTGCTCGTAAAGGTCTTGCCGATACAGCACTGAAAACAGCCGACTCAGGTTACCTTACTCGTCGTCTAGTTGACGTAGCACAAGATGTTATCGTCCGTGAAGATGATTGTGGCACTGACCGAGGCTTAGAAGTAGCTTCCCTTACTGAAGGTACGGAAATGATCGAACCACTTATTGATCGCCTGATTGGACGTACTGCGTTCAAGACGGTCCGTCACCCAGAAACAGGCGAAGCAATGGCAACTCGTGATCAAATTATCACTGAAGACATGGCACGTTCGATTGTAGATGCGGGTGTTGAAAAAGTAACGATCCGTTCTGCATTCACATGTAATACACGCCATGGTGTATGTAAGAAATGTTACGGTCGCAACTTAGCAACTGGCTCAGAAGTTGAAGTTGGCGAAGCTGTTGGTATTATTGCTGCACAATCGATCGGTGAACCAGGTACACAGCTTACAATGCGTACCTTCCACACTGGTGGTGTTGCAGGGGATGATATCACACAAGGTCTTCCTCGTATCCAAGAGTTATTTGAAGCTCGTAACCCTAAAGGTCAAGCTGTAATCAGTGAGATCCATGGTACAGTAGAAGAAGTTAACGAAGTAAAAGAAAAGCTTGAAATTACAGTTCAAGGCGAAGTTGAAAAGCGTAGCTACACAGCTCCATATGGTGCTCGTATGAAGGTTACGGTTGGAGACACTGTCCAAGCTGGTGAAGAGCTAACAGAAGGTTCTGTTGATCCAAAAGAATTATTGAAGATTCAAGGTGTAGAAGGCGTTGAGATGTATCTTCTACGTGAAGTCCAGAAAGTTTACCGTATGCAGGGTGTAGAAATCGGCGATAAGCACGTTGAGGTAATGGTCCGCCAGATGCTTCGTAAAGTTCGTGTGCTTGACGCCGGTGATACAGATGTACTTCCTGGTTCACTACTTGAGATCCACCAATTCCGTGAAGCAAACCGTGGTGCACTTGTAGAAGGAAGCCAACCAGCGGTAGGTCGTCCAGTGCTACTTGGAATCACGAAAGCATCGCTAGAAACAGATTCCTTCTTATCTGCTGCGTCCTTCCAGGAGACAACTCGTGTCCTAACTGATGCTGCAATCAAAGGAAAACGTGACGAATTGCTTGGACTTAAAGAAAATGTTATTATTGGTAAGTTGGTTCCGGCCGGTACGGGTATGCCTCGCTACCGTTCAGTTCAACCAGCATCCGATGAACTAACAGAAGATATGATTAAAGCTGAAGAGCCTGAAGAGATCACACAGTCTTAATTTTGTAATAGTAAGCTGATGAAGCAAGTGATAATCTAGGAGGCATCTAGAAAAAATATTGTAACCACGTTGACATTATTAGATGCGGGTGATACTATATTCTAGGTGCTTCCATTTATCCTTGTTACTTTGGAGGATATAGTTAAATGTCTTATGAAAAAGTAGCACAGGCTAAGTCGAATGTAGTAATTGGAACAAAGCAAACCATGAAAGCTATAAAACATGGTCAAGTTCAAGAAGTTATTGTTGCTGATGATGCTGATCAGCATGTAACGGCTAAAGTACTGCGACTCGCAGAAGAGTGTGGAACTCCTTTCGCACGAGTTGATTCAATGAATAAATTGGGTAAAGCTTGTGGGATTGATGTGGGAGCAGCTGTAGTTGCGATAAAGCAATAAAGTTTTGGCGGAAAGGCAAACTTTCGCGAAAGCTTTGTTTTTTGCTTATTTATGAACCACCTGGATGTGTGGTATTACAAAAGTGAATTTGAAGGGAGGATAATCACATGCCTACTATTAATCAATTAGTACGTAAAGGTCGCGTTTCTAAAAAGAAAATGTCAGACTCTCCAGCGCTTAACAAAGGCTACAATAGCTACAAGAAGAAGTTCACTGATCTTTCTTCTCCACAAAAGCGTGGTGTTTGTACACGTGTTGGTACGCTAACACCGAAGAAACCGAACTCTGCACTTCGTAAATATGCTCGTGTTCGTTTAACGAACAGCATCGAAGTAACTGCGTATATCCCTGGTATCGGCCACAACCTACAAGAGCACAGTGTTGTTCTTATCCGTGGTGGACGTGTAAAAGACTTGCCGGGTGTACGTTACCACATTGTACGTGGTGCTCTTGACACTGCTGGTGTTGAAGGCCGCATGCAAGGTCGTTCTAAGTACGGAACGAAAAAACCTAAAAAATAAGGCAAGTTAACTTGCACTTAATAAAACTTTAGTAAGATTGAAAGGAGGGGACCGTATGCCACGTAAAGGACCAGTACCAAAGCGTGATGTATTGCCAGACCCAATGTACAACTCTAAGCTTGTAACTCGCCTGATCAACCAAATCATGGTGGATGGTAAACGCGGTAAAGCACAAAAAATTCTTTATAAAGCATTCGAACTAGTACAAGAGCGTAGTGGAAACGACGCTATGGAAACTTTCGAACAAGCTCTTAAGAACGTAATGCCAGTACTAGAGGTTAGAGCACGTCGTGTAGGTGGATCTAACTACCAAGTACCAGTTGAAGTACGTCCAGAGCGCCGTCAAGCACTTGGACTTCGTTGGGTTGTTAACTATTCTCGTCTACGCGGTGAGAAAACAATGGAAGAACGTCTAGCTAACGAAATCCTAGATGCAGCAAACAACACTGGTGCTTCTGTTAAGAAGCGCGAAGATGTTCACAAAATGGCTGAAGCAAACAAAGCATTTGCTCACTACCGTTGGTAATAACGAACATCAAACTATATCACCCAATAGGGAGGAGAAGAACGCATGCCTAGAGAGTTCTCCTTGGAAAAGACACGTAATATCGGTATCATGGCTCACATCGATGCTGGTAAAACCACTGCTACAGAACGTATCTTGTTCTATACAGGTCGTATCCACAAGCTAGGTGAAACGCACGAAGGTGCGTCTCAAATGGACTGGATGGAGCAGGAACAAGACCGTGGTATTACAATCACTTCTGCAGCAACAACTGCACAGTGGAAAGACCACCGCATCAATATCATTGATACACCTGGACACGTAGACTTCACAGTAGAAGTTGAACGTTCTCTACGTGTACTTGATGGTTCTGTGGCTGTACTAGACGCACAGTCTGGTGTAGAACCACAAACAGAAACAGTATGGCGTCAGGCCACTACTTACGGTGTTCCTCGTATTGTTTTCATTAACAAGATGGACAAAGTAGGAGCTGACTTCCTATACTCTACTGGTACACTTCAAGATCGCCTTGGCGCGAATGCTCATCCAATCCAATTACCAATTGGTGCAGAAGATGAGTTTGAAGGTATTATCGATTTAATCGGTATGCAAGCTTATTTCTACGAAGATGACTTAGGTACACGTCTTGAAGCACGTGAAATCCCTGAGGAATACAAGGAACAAGCTGAAGAATACCGTGGCAAGCTAATTGAAGCTGTTGCGGAATCTGATGAAGAATTAATGATGAGATACCTTGAGGGTGAAGAATTCACGAACGAAGAGCTTATGACTGCAATTCGTCAAGCTACTTTAAATGTTGATTTCTACCCAGTTCTATGCGGTTCTGCATTTAAGAACAAAGGTGTTCAGTTATTAATCGATGCTGTACTAGACTACCTTCCATCTCCACTGGACGTACCTCCAATTGAAGGTTTCGTTCCACGTACTGAGGAACAAGTAGTTCGTAAAGCAGACGACAAAGAACCATTCTCAGCTCTTGCCTTTAAGGTAATGACAGACCCATACGTTGGTAAGTTAACATTCTTCCGCGTATACTCTGGTGTATTATCTTCTGGTTCATACGTTAAGAACTCTACTAAAGACAAGCGTGAGCGCGTAGGTCGTATCCTGCAAATGCACGCAAACTCTCGTGAAGAGATCTCTGAAGTATACACAGGAGATATTGCAGCTGGTGTTGGTCTTAAAGATACAGCTACAGGTGACACTCTATGTGATGAAAAGAATCTTGTTATCTTAGAATCCATGGAATTCCCTGAGCCAGTAATCTCTGTTGCGATCGAACCGAAGTCTAAAGCTGACCAAGATAAGATGTCTATCGCACTTGGTAAGTTGGCTGAAGAAGATCCAACATTCAAGACGGAAACAAACGTTGAGACTGGTCAAACGATCATCTCTGGTATGGGTGAACTACACCTAGACATCATCGTGGACCGTCTTCGTCGCGAGTTCAAAGTAGAAGCGAACATTGGTAACCCACAGGTTGCTTACCGTGAAACGTTCCGCGGATCTGCAAACGTTGAAGGTAAGTTCGTACGTCAGTCTGGTGGTCGTGGACAATACGGTCACGTATGGATGACATTCGAGCCAAACGAAGAAGGCGCTGGCTTTGAATTCCAAAACAAAATTGTTGGTGGTGTAATTCCTCGTGAATACATCGCATCAGTACAACAAGGTGTCGAAGAAGCTATGGAAAACGGTGTTGTTGCCGGATATCCACTAATCGACATTAAAGCAACGCTATTCGATGGTTCTTACCACGATGTAGACTCCAACGAAATGGCTTATAAAGTTGCCGCTTCTATGGCACTTAAAGAAGCGAAAAATAAATGTAAACCAGTTCTTCTTGAACCAATGATGAAAGTTGAGATCGTAATCCCTGAAGAATACATGGGAGACATCATGGGTGACGTAACTTCCCGTCGTGGACGTGTAGAAGGTATGGATACTCGTGGTACTGCTCAACTTGTTAAAGCATTCGTACCTCTTTCTGAAATGTTCGGTTATGCAACAAGTCTTCGTTCTAACACACAAGGTCGCGGAACGTACACGATGCACTTCTCTCATTATGAAGAAGTACCGAAGAGCATTTCTGAAGAGATTATCAAGAAAAATTCTGGTCAGTAATTGATTTTTTCGTAAATCTCAAGTATAACTTGTATTGTACGTATAGGAGCTAGTTGTCATTTGGCAGTTAGCTCTTGTACAACAAATATATTTACAATAACATTTTCTTATATTTAAAGGAGGAAGTTTTAGAATGGGTAAAGAGAAATTTGACCGTTCCAAGTCCCACGTTAACATTGGGACTATTGGACACGTTGACCATGGTAAAACTACATTAACTGCAGCAATCACTACTTGCTTACACCAGCGTTCTGGTTCTGGTACAGCAATGGCGTACGACCAAATTGACGGTGCTCCAGAAGAGCGCGAGCGCGGTATTACAATCGCAACAGCTCACGTTGAGTACGAAACTGAAAGCCGTCACTATGCACACGTTGACTGCCCAGGTCACGCTGACTACGTTAAGAACATGATCACTGGTGCGGCACAAATGGACGGCGCGATCCTAGTTGTATCTGCAGCTGACGGTCCAATGCCACAAACACGTGAGCACATCCTACTTTCTCGTCAGGTTGGTGTACCTGCGATCGTAGTATTCCTTAACAAGTGTGACATGGTAGACGACGAAGAGCTACTTGAACTAGTAGAAATGGAAGTACGTGACCTTCTTGGCGAATACGACTTCCCTGGTGATGATGTACCAGTAGTTAAAGGTTCTGCTCTTAAAGCTCTTGAAGGCGAAGAGCAATACGTTAACGCAATCTATGAACTAATGGATGCTGTTGACGAGTACATCCCAACTCCAGAGCGTGACAACGACAAGCCATTCATGATGCCAGTTGAGGACGTATTCTCAATCACTGGCCGTGGTACAGTTGCAACTGGTCGTGTTGAGCGTGGTTCTGTTAAAGTTGGCGATGAAATTGAAATCATCGGTATGGCAGAAGAAGCATTCAAGACTACAGTAACTGGTGTTGAAATGTTCCGTAAGCTTCTTGACTATGCTGAAGCTGGTGACAACATCGGTGCACTACTTCGTGGTGTTAACCGTGACGACATCAACCGTGGTCAAGTACTAGCTAAGCCTGGTACAATCACTCCTCACCATAAGTACAAAGCAGAAGTTTATGTACTTTCTAAAGAAGAAGGTGGACGTCATACTCCATTCTTCAACAACTACCGCCCACAGTTCTACTTCCGTACTACGGACGTAACTGGCGTTATCCAACTTCCTGAAGGCGTAGAAATGGTTATGCCTGGGGACAACGTAGAAATGGAAGTTGAACTTATTTCTAAAATCGCTATCGAAGATGGAACTAAGTTCTCTATCCGTGAAGGTGGCCGTACAGTAGGCGCTGGCGTTGTATCAACTATCATTGAATAGTCTTATTTAATGAATAAAGCAGTGAGCTCAAAGAGCTCGCTGCTTTTTTTATTTGTTGTGTAAGTTTAAATAAAACGAGTTTCTACTATATATATGTGTTTTACGATCAAACATGATATATACTGCTAAACTCTTGTGTTATGGAAGAAAAATTACAAAGAAACCTAATAAATAAGGTATGTCCCCTTGAAAACAAGGAAATACCTTTGTATAATAATAAAAGTGCAATCACATACGGAAAAAATAATTTGTTATTGCATTTGTGCCCATTATTTATTATAATAAATAATGTTGGTCATAAAAGGCGATGAAGCGAAAGGTTGCTGAAACACCCGGCCCCTTTGCCATGGCGGGTACTTCAGGTATAATTTTCGTGGAGAATGTCTGTTACTAAAATAGGCGAAAAAGGAGGGAAAATAATGGCAAAAGAGAAGATTCGTATTCGTTTAAAGGCGTATGATCACCGTATTCTAGATCAATCCGCTGAAAAGATCGTGGACACTGCGAAGCGTTCAGGAGCTAATGTTTCTGGTCCAATCCCGCTTCCGACAGAGCGTTCAATCTACACAGTGCTTCGTGCGGTACACAAATACAAAGATGCTCGTGAGCAATTTGAAATGCGTACACACAAACGTCTAATCGATATCGTAAATCCAACACCACAAACGGTTGACTCGCTAATGCGTTTAGATTTACCATCTGGTGTGGACATCGAAATTAAATTATAAAACTATATGAATAAATAGGAGGTGTGACGGATGACGAAAGGAATCTTAGGTCGTAAAGTCGGTATGACACAGCTTTTTGATGAAACTGGCGAATTAGTACCAGTAACAGTTGTTCAAGCTGATCAAAACGTTGTACTACAGAAGAAGACTTCTGAAAATGACGGTTATGAAGCTGTTCAGATCGGTTTTGCGGACAAACGAGATAAATTAGCTAACAAAGCTGAGAAAGGCCATGCTGGTAAAGCTGAGGCTGCTCCTAAGCGCTTCGTTCGTGAATTCCGTGATGCAAACCTTGAAGACTTCGAATTAGGTCAAGAGGTTTCTGTTAACGTATTTGCAGCTGGTGATGTTATTAACGTTACTGGTATTTCGAAGGGTAAAGGTTTCCAAGGTGCAATTAAGCGCCACAATCAAGGTCGTGGACCTGAAACTCACGGTTCTCGTTACCACCGTCGTCCAGGTTCTATGGGACAAATGGACCCAGGACACGTATTCAAAGGTATGAACCTTCCAGGTCAAATGGGTGGCGAACAAGTCACAATCCAAAACCTTGAAGTAGTTAAAGTTGATGAAGAACGTAACCTACTTCTTATCAAAGGTAACGTACCAGGTGCGAAGAAGTCTTACGTGAAAATCACAAGTGCAAATAAGGCTAACTAATACAATACGAAGGGAGGATATGTCATGCCTAAAGTAGCACTATTTAACCAAAGCGGTTCTCAAGTAGGCGATGTTGAGTTGAATGAGTCCGTTTTCGGTATTGAGCCAAACACACATGTAATGAACGAAGCTGTATTAATGCAACGTGCTTCATTACGTCAAGGTACTCATTTAGTTAAAAATCGCTCTGAAGTAAGTGGCGGAGGACGCAAACCATGGCGTCAAAAAGGAACTGGACGTGCACGTCAAGGTTCAATCCGTTCACCACAGTGGGTAGGCGGAGGAACTGTATTCGGTCCAACTCCACGTAGCTACAGCTACAAACTACCTAAAAAAGTTCGTCGTTTAGCTTTAAAATCTGCTCTTTCTCAAAAAGCTGCTGATAACGATCTTATCGTTCTAGAGAGTCTTTCTCTTGAAGCTCCTAAAACTAAAGAAGTTGTTAACATGCTTAAAGAGCTAGACGCTAAAGAAGCGATCATTGTTACAGCTAACATGGAAGAAAACGTAGTACTATCAGCTAATAACATCCAAGATGTTAAAGTACTAACTGTTGAACAAGTTAACGTACTTGACTTGTTAACGCATGACAAGCTGGTCTTAACTAAAGATGCAGCTGAAAAAGCAGGGGAGGTGCTTGCATAATGAAGAACCCACGTGATATTATTAAGCGCCCTGTAATTACAGAAAGATCCGCTGATCTAATGGCTGAGAAAAAATACACGTTTGAAGTTAGCCCAAAAGCTAATAAAACTGAAATCAAAGAAGCTATTGAAGTGATCTTTGGCGTTAAAGTTGAAAAAGTAAACACAATGAACCTTAATGGTAAATTTAAGCGTATGGGACGTTATGGAGGTTACCGTGCCGACCGCAAAAAAGCAGTCGTTAAGCTAACTCCAGACAGCCAAGAGCTTGAATTCTTCGAAGGTGCTTAAATAAAAAATTGATAAATAAAGGAGGGAAATAAAGATGGCGATTAAAAAGTTTAGACCAACTACAAACGGTCGTCGCAGCATGTCAGGTTCTGATTTCGCTGAGATCACTACTGATCAACCAGAAAAATCCTTGCTAACTCCTCTACACGGAAAAGGTGGACGTAACAACCAAGGTCGGTTAACAGTTCGTCATCAAGGCGGCGGTCATAAGCGTCAATACCGTATGATCGACTTCAAACGCGACAAAGATGGAATACCAGGACGCGTTGCTACAGTTGAGTACGATCCGAACCGTTCCGCTAACATTGCTCTAATCAACTACGTGGATGGTGAAAAACGCTATATCCTAGCTCCTAAAGGTCTTAAAGTAGGAACTGAAATTATTTCTGGTTCTGAAGCTGACATCAAGGTAGGTAACGCGTTAACACTTCAAGATATCCCAGTTGGTACAACAGTTCACAACATTGAACTTAAACCAGGACGCGGTGGACAAATCGCACGTTCAGCTGGTGCATCTGCACAAATTCTTGGACGTGAAGGTAAATACACTCTAGTACGTCTTAAATCTGGTGAAGTTCGCTTAGTTCTAGGTACTTGCCGCGCTACAGTAGGTCAAGTAGGTAACCTTGAGCATGAACTTATCAACGTAGGTAAAGCTGGTCGTTCTCGTTGGAAAGGTATCCGCCCAACAGTTCGTGGTTCTGTTATGAACCCAGTAGATCACCCACACGGTGGTGGTGAAGGACGTGCACCAATCGGTCTTCCATCTCCAATGTCACCATGGGGCAAACCTACACTTGGAAAGAAAACACGCAAACGCAACAAGTCGTCTGATAAATATATCGTACGTCGTCGTAAAAAATAATCGGGATAGACGTCGGGTGAGTTAACTCGACTGTCAATCACGAAGGGAGGTTTATGCATGGGTCGTAGCCTAAAAAAGGGACCTTTCGTTGATGATCATTTAATGAAAAAAGTTGAAGGTTTGAATGAGAGCGGGCAACATCAGGTTATTAAAACTTGGTCTCGTCGTTCTACAATCTTCCCTAACTTTGTGGGTCATACTATCGCAATTTATGATGGACGCAAACATGTACCTGTATATGTTACAGAAGACATGGTAGGCCACAAACTTGGTGAGTTCGCACCAACACGTACGTTCAAAGGCCATAGTGGCGATGATAAGAAAACAAAACGCTAAATGAGAGGAGGCACACAAGATGCAAGCCAAAGCCGTTGCGAAATCCGTTCGTATTGCTCCTCGTAAAGCTCGTTTGGTTATTGATTTAATTCGAGGAAAAAAGGTTGGGGAAGCAATTGCAATTCTGCGTCACACAGAGCGTGGAGCTTCACCAGAGATTGAAAAAGTACTAAACTCTGCTATTGCAAATGCGGAGCATAACTATGAAATGGACCCGGATAGTCTAGTAGTATCTGAAGCTTTTGTTAACGAAGGCGTAACTCTTAAACGTTTCCGTCCACGTGCGATGGGACGCGCAAGTCAGATCAACAAACGTACTAGTCATATCACGGTCGTTGTATCAGAAAAGAAGGAGGGATAATCAGTGGGTCAAAAAGTTAATCCAGTAGGTCTGCGTATTGGTGTCATTCGTGACTGGGAGTCAAAATGGTACGCTGGCAAAGACTATGCAGATTTACTTCATGAAGACATTAAGATTCGTGAATATGTAGAACAGCGTCTACAAGATGCTTCTGTATCTACTATTGAAATCGAACGTGCTGCGAACCGCGTTAACGTTACTATCCACACTGCAAAGCCAGGTATGGTAATTGGTAAAGGTGGTTCTGAGGTTGAAGCACTTCGTAAATCTCTAAATGATCTATCTGGCAAACGTGTTCACATCAACATCGTTGAAGTGAAGAAAGCTGATTTAGATGCAGCATTAGTTGCTGAGAATATTGCACGTCAACTAGAAAACCGTGTATCATTCCGTCGCGCTCAGAAACAAACTATCCAACGTGCTATGCGTGGAGGAGCGAAAGGAATTCGTACTCAGGTATCTGGTCGTCTAGGCGGAGCTGACATTGCTCGCGCAGAATCTTACAGTGAAGGTACTGTACCACTACACACACTTCGCGCAGACATCGATTACGGTACTGCAGAAGCTGACACAACTTACGGTAAACTAGGTGTCAAAGTGTGGATCTACCGTGGAGAAGTCCTTCCATCAAAACGAAACTAAGGAAGGGGGAAAAGCATAATGTTAATGCCAAAACGCGTAAAATATCGTAAGCAACACCGTGATAGTTTAGCAGGCCGTGCGAAAGGCGGTACTACAGTAGCTTTCGGTGAATTTGGACTACAAGCTGTTGAACCAGCACGT
Organism: Pontibacillus salipaludis; assembly: GCF_014642405.1. Classification (GTDB taxonomy): domain Bacteria; phylum Bacillota; class Bacilli; order Bacillales; family BH030062; genus Pontibacillus; species Pontibacillus salipaludis. Next base: position 21,357 of record NZ_BMIN01000023.1, on the reverse strand, counting down.
ATTACAAGCCGTCAAATCGAGGCAGCTCGTATTGCAATGACTCGTTACATGAAACGTGGCGGTAAAGTATGGATTAAAATCTTCCCAGATAAACCTTACACAGCGAAGCCCCTAGAAGTACGTATGGGTTCCGGTAAAGGTGCACCTGAAGGTTGGGTAGCAGTTACGAAACCAGGCAAGATCATGTTTGAAGTTGCTGGAGTTTCAGAAGAAGTAGCACGTGAAGCATTACGTCTTGCTTCTCACAAACTGCCGATCAAAACGAAGTTTGTAAAACGTGAAGAAATTGGTGGTGAGATCAATGAAGGCTAATGAAATCAGAGAACTAACCACTGCCGAAATTGAACAAAAAGTTACGTCTCTTAAAGAAGAGCTATTTAACCTACGCTTCCAGCTAGCAACTGGTCAACTTGAAAACACTGCTCGCATCCGTCAAGTACGTAAGTCAATCGCGAGTATGAAAACCGTTGTTCGCGAAAGAGAGCTAGGCGCTAAATAATCGATAATCGAGAGGAGGTTAGCCTCAAATGAGTGAACGCAATAATCGTAAGGTTTACACTGGCCGTGTTGTTTCAGATAAAATGGACAAAACGATTACTGTACTAGTTGAAACGTATAAGTTCCACCAACTATATGGTAAGCGTGTTAAATATTCTAAGAAATTCAAAACTCACGACGAGCAAAATGCTGCAAAACTTGGCGATGTCGTTAAAATTATGGAAACTCGTCCGCTATCCGCTAGCAAGCGTTTCCGTTTAGTTGAAATCGTTGAAGAATCAGTTATTATCTAATATTGTTCGTAGGGGATGAAACCCGAAGGGAGGTAACAACCGTATGATTCAACAGGAAACTTCTTTAAAAGTTGCAGACAACTCTGGTGCTCGTGAAGTTCAAACCATCAAAGTACTAGGTGGATCTGGCCGTAAGACTGCCAATATTGGTGATATTATTGTTTGTTCAGTGAAACAAGCAACACCAGGAGGCGTTGTCAAAAAAGGTGAAGTAGTACGCGCGGTTATCGTACGTACAAAGAGCGGTGTTCGCCGTAAAGATGGATCTTATATCCGTTTCGATGAAAATGCTGCAGTAATCATCCGTGACGACAAAGGCCCACGTGGTACTCGTATTTTCGGACCTGTTGCACGTGAACTTCGTGATAAGAAATTCATGAAGATTGTATCACTTGCGCCAGAAGTATTATAAATACTCGAACTATTGCCTTGTAAGGAGGTGCCACAACAATGCATGTAAAAAAAGGTGACAAAGTCATGGTGATCACTGGTAAGGATAAAGGCAAGCAGGGAACGATCCTAGAAGCTTACCCGAAAAAAGAGCGTGTCCTTGTTGAAGGCGTAAATGTTGTTAAAAAACATGCGAAGCCATCACAAGACAACCCTCAGGGCGGTATCCTAAGCCAAGAAGCACCGATTCATGTGTCGAACGTTTTACCAGTTGACCCTAAATCAGGGGATGCTACACGCGTCGGTTATGAAGTGCGTGATGGAAAGAAAGTTCGTATCGCTAAAAAATCAGGTGAAACTTTAGATAAATAAATAGCGATGAAAGGAGGGCTACGTGATGAATCAACTTAAACAACAATATCAAGATGAGATCGTATCAAGCTTGATGAATAAATTCGAATATGACTCTGTGATGGAAGTACCAAAGGTCGAAAAGATCATCATCAACATGGGTGTTGGTGACGCAGTACAAAACGCAAAAGCGTTAGACAACGCTGTTGAAGAGTTAGAATTAATCTCTGGTCAAAAACCACTAATCACAAAAGCGAAGAAATCAATTGCTGGTTTCCGTCTACGTGAAGGAATGCCGATCGGCGCGAAAGTAACCCTTCGTGGTGAGCGTATGTATCAATTCCTACAAAAATTAATCGCTGTTTCTTTACCACGTGTACGTGACTTCCGCGGGATCTCAAACAAAGCGTTTGACGGTCGCGGTAACTACACTCTAGGTGTTAAAGAGCAATTAATTTTCCCAGAGATCAATTATGATAAAGTAAGCAAAGTACGCGGAATGGACATTGTTATTGTTACAACTGCTAACAATGACGAAGAAGCGAGCGAATTATTAACTCAATTCGGTATGCCTTTCCAGAAATAAGCTACTCAAGCTTTAATAAGGAGGGAAAATTGTGGCTAAAAAATCAATGATCGCGAAACAACAGCGTAAACAAAAGTTTAAAGTACAAGAGTACACACGTTGCGAACGTTGTGGTCGCCCACATTCTGTACTACGTAAGTTTAAGCTTTGCCGTATTTGTTTCCGTGAACTTGCATACAAAGGTCAAATTCCTGGTGTCAAAAAAGCAAGCTGGTAATCCCCAATTAGGGAAGGAGGTAATCACAAATGGTCATGACAGATCCAATTGCAGATATGCTAACTCGCATTCGTAATGCGAACATGGTACGTCACGAAAAGCTTGAAGTACCTGCTTCTAAGCTTAAAAAAGAAGTTGCGGACATTCTTAAACGTGAAGGCTTCGTTCGCGATTACGAAATGGTTGAAGATGATAAACAAGGAATCTTACGTATTTTCCTTAAATACGGTGCTAACAACGAGCGTGTTATCACTGGCTTAAAACGAATCAGTAAACCTGGTCTTCGTGTGTACGCAAAAGCTGATGAGCTTCCACGCGTATTAAACGGTCTTGGAGTAGCAGTCGTATCTACTTCAAATGGTGTTTTAACGGACAAGGAAGCACGCCAACAAGCTATTGGCGGCGAAGTGCTTGCTTACGTTTGGTAATAAACAATTGAATGACAGGAGGTGCACAGTATGTCCCGCGTAGGTTTAAAACAACTACAAATCCCTGAGGGTGTTGAAATCAACATGAATGGGGACGAAATTACAGTTAAGGGTCCTAAAGGTGAATTAACTCGTACTTTCCATCCAGACATGACGATCAATATTGAAGACAATATTTTAACCGTTGCTCGCCCAAGCGATAATAAAGAACACCGTTCTTTACACGGTACTACCCGTAGTCTTATCGGAAACATGGTTGAAGGTGTTTCTAAAGGCTTCGAGAAAAGCCTTGAGATCCAAGGTGTAGGTTACCGTGCGCAAAAGCAAGGTGAAAAGATCATCATTAACGCTGGTTACTCTCACCCAGTTGAGGTAGAACAGCGTGAAGGTATCGAAATCGAAGTACCATCTAACGCGAAATTAACTATTAGAGGTATCGATAAAGAACTAGTTGGCGCTGTTGCAGCGAACATCCGCGCAATCCGCCCACCAGAGCCTTACAAAGGTAAAGGTATTCGTTACGAAGGCGAACATGTTCGTCGTAAAGAAGGTAAAACTGCTAAATAAGTCTCGTTAGGGAAGAGAAAGGAGTGACCTGAATGATCACAAAAGCTGACAAAAATGCTGTGCGTAAGAGAAGACATGCACGCGTGCGTAAAAAAGTAGCTGGTACTCCGGAACGTCCACGTTTAAACGTTTATCGTTCAAACAAACACATTTACGCTCAAATCATTGACGATGTAAATGGTGTTACACTAGCTAGCGCTTCTACAGTAGATAACGAGTTTAACCTTGATACTACTGGAAACGTTGAAGCTGCAACAAAAGTTGGTCAGATGGTAGCTGATCGTGCGAAGAATAATGGCGTTTCTGCTATTGTATTCGACCGCGGAGGTTATTTATATCACGGACGTGTGAAAGCTCTAGCTGACGCTGCTCGCGAAGCAGGACTAGAATTTTAATAGAAAAAGGAGGGACAGAAATGAGTACAAACGTAGTAGATCCTAACAAATTAGATCTAGAAGAACGCGTTGTTACTGTCAACCGTGTTGCAAAGGTTGTTAAAGGTGGACGCCGCTTCCGTTTTGCTGCATTGGTTGTAGTAGGAGACAAAAATGGTCATGTTGGATTCGGTACTGGTAAAGCCCAAGAGGTTCCAGAAGCGATTCGTAAAGCAATTGAAGATGCGAAGAAAAATCTAATCACTGTACCAACAGTTGGTACTACAATTCCACACGAAATCATCGGACGTTTCGGTGCTGGAAACATCCTTATGAAACCTGCTGCAGAAGGTACTGGAGTTATCGCAGGTGGTCCCGTACGTGCGGTACTAGAACTTGCAGGTGTAGGTGACATCCTATCTAAATCATTAGGTTCAAACACACCAATTAACATGGTACGTGCTACACTAAGCGGACTTAGCGAACTTAAGCGTGCGGAAGACGTTGCGAAACTTCGTGGAAAGTCTGTAGAAGAACTGTTAGGATAAGGAGGGAAATAGTATGTCTAAAAAATTAGAAATTACCCTCACTCGCAGTGTGATTGGCAGACCAGAACCACAGCGTGCTACTGTTAAGGCGCTTGGTCTTAAGAAAATTCGCCAAACCGTAGTTCACGAAGATACTCCAGCTGTACGTGGTATGGCGAACAAAGTATCTCACCTAGTGACGGTAAAAGAAGTATAACGATCGAATAACGTAAAAGAGGAGGTGCTACAATGAAACTTCATGAACTGAAGTCAACAGAAGGTACTCGTAAAACACGTAATCGTGTAGGCCGTGGTATGGCTACTGGTAACGGTAAAACTTCTGGACGTGGTCATAAAGGACAAAAAGCTCGTTCCGGTGGCGGTGTACGCCCAGGTTTCGAGGGAGGTCAAATGCCTCTATTCCAACGCCTACCAAAGCGTGGTTTCACAAACATTCACCGCAAAGAGTTTGCAGTTGTAAACCTTGACGCGTTGAATCGTTTCGAAGAAGGAACAGAAGTCACTCCTGAGCTTTTGCTTGAAACAGGCGTGGTTAGCAAACTTAATTCTGGCATCAAGGTACTTGGTAAAGGTAACATTGAGAAGAAACTAACTGTAAAAGCTCATAAGTTCTCTGCTTCCGCGAAAGAAGCTATCGAAGCAGCGGGCGGTCAAACTGAGGTGATTTAATGTTCCGGACAATCTCCAATTTTATGCGCGTGAGTGATATACGACAAAAGATCATCTTCACTCTTTTAATGTTAGTCGTATTCCGACTTGGAACATTTATACCTGTTCCATTTACTGATAAGAACGCCATTAACTTTATGAATGAAAATAATGTTTTTGGCTTCTTAAATACGTTTGGGGGCGGAGCCCTTCAACAGTTCTCCATCTTTGCAATGGGAATTATGCCGTACATTACGGCCAGCATCATTATGCAGCTTTTGCAAATGGATGTTGTTCCTAAGTTCACAGAATGGAAGAAGCAAGGTGAAGTTGGCCGTCGTAAATTAGCTCAGTTTACCCGCTATGGAACGGTCGTTCTAGCTTTTATCCAAGCAATTGGTATGTCAGTCGGCTTTAATGCGATGACTGGCGGACAATTAATCTTAGATCCGGGTGCTATGAAGTTCATTGTAATTGCACTCGTACTAACAAGTGGAACAACGTTTTTAATGTGGTTAGGTGAACAAATCACTGCACATGGCGTAGGTAACGGAATTTCCATCTTAATCTTTGCAGGTATTGCTGCTGGTATTCCAGGTGGAGTGAACCAGCTTTATGAGAAATATATTTCCGGAGCAGGAGATCAACTATTTCTCAATATCGTAATTGTTGCATTGATTGCACTTGTAACAGTTGGAATTGTCGTTGGAGTTATATTCATTCAACAAGCGTTGCGTAAAATTCCTATCCAATATGCGAAACGGTTAGTCAATCGTTCTCCAGTGGGTGGTCATTCTACGCACCTTCCGATAAAAGTAAATGCTGCAGGGGTTATCCCAGTAATCTTCGCAATTTCATTTATCGTGGCTCCGCGTACTGTCGCAGGGTTCTTCGGTGATAGTGAAGTGGCTTCCACAATCCAGTATATCTTTGATTATCAAAACTGGACTGGAATGATTATCTATGTAGCTTTAATTATTGCTTTCACGTATTTCTACACATTTGTTCAGGTTAATCCGGAGCAAATGGCGGAGAACTTGAAGAAGCAAGGTGGATATATCCCAGGAATTCGTCCTGGTAAAAACACCGAAACTTATTTGACTCGTGTACTTTACCGTTTAACATTTGTGGGTTCTATTTTCCTAGCTGTGATTGCTGTATTGCCGATTATCCTAGGGAATTTTGCCGGACTTCCACAAAGTGTTCAAATTGGTGGTACTAGTCTACTCATCGTAGTTGGTGTTGCACTAGAAACGATGAAACAATTAGAAAGTCAGTTAGTGAAACGTCACTACAAAGGCTTCATTAAATAAAAGGATTAGGTGCTAATCCACCAATGAGAGCGAGGGGAACATTTTGAACTTAATCTTAATGGGTTTACCAGGTGCTGGTAAAGGTACCCAGGCAGAGAAGATCGTTGAAAAATACCAAATCCCTCATATCTCAACAGGAGATATGTTTCGTGCTGCGATTAAGGAAGGAACTGATCTAGGAAAAGAAGCTAAGTCCTATATGGATCAAGGTGCACTTGTACCGGATGAAGTAACCATCGGTATTGTGCGCGAGCGTCTTGGTAAAGAAGATGCTACTGAAGGCTTTCTTTTAGACGGCTTCCCGAGAACAATCGCACAAGCAGAAGCGCTTGAAACAGTTCTATCTGATTTAGGCTCTACATTAGACTATGTTCTTCATATCGATGTAGACCAAGATCAGCTTGTCGAGCGTTTGACTGGACGTAGAATATGTCCAACATGTGGCGCTACGTACCATGTCACATTCAACCCTCCTAAAGTAGAGGGGAAATGCGACAATGATGGTAGCGAACTCATTCAACGTGATGACGACAAACCAGAAACCGTGCGCAAGCGTGTTGAAGTAAACCTTGAAAACACTAAACCACTATTAGACTTCTATGAAGGTAAAGGATATTTAGTTTCGATCAATGGAGATCAAGAAATTGATCAAGTATTCCATGATATCGACCAAAAGCTCGGAGGCTTATCTAAATGATTATTACAAAGACGCCACGCGAATTAGATATTATGCGTGAAGCCGGCAGAATCGTCGCACTCACGCACCAGGAATTGCAAAAGCATATTGAACCTGGTATCACTACCAATAAACTTGATGAGATTGCGGAAGAATTCATTCTCAGTATGGATGCAATTCCTTCTTTCAAAGGTTATAATGGATTCCGTGGCAGTATTTGTGTATCTGTCAATGAAGAGCTGGTACATGGAATTCCAAGTGATCGCCAATTGAATAACGGAGATATTATCTCTATAGATATTGGTGCTAAATATAAAGGCTATCATGGAGATTCTGCCTGGACTTACCCAGTAGGGGAAATCGATGAAGCAACACAGGAACTACTTGATGTAACTGAAGAGTCCTTGTTTAAAGGCCTGGAAGAAGCAAAACCGGGCGTTCGCTTATCAAATATTTCTCATGCTATACAATCATTCGTAGAACCTAAAGGTTTTTCTATTGTTAGAGAATATGTAGGCCACGGAGTTGGGCAAGAACTTCATGAAGACCCACAAATTCCTCACTACGGTCCACCGAATAAAGGACCACGTCTTAGACCAGGAATGGTTTTAGCCGTTGAACCAATGGTAAACGCTGGTGAACGCTATGTACGTACGCTAGCTGATAATTGGACAGTAGTTACGGAAGATGGTAAGATGTGTGCCCACTTCGAGCATACTATTGCAATAACGGATGAAGGTTTTGAGATTTTAACTAAAGCCTAAGTGAAGGTGATCGTTTTTGAACGAAGCGGATTCGAGTCCACGAATAGGTCAGGTTGTTCGTGTTTTGCAAGGACGTGAGGTAGAACAATATATGATTATCATCGGATTTGTTGATGATCGTTTTGTGATGCTCGCAGACGGAGAAAAACGAAAGTACGACAGGCCGAAGAAGAAGAATATTCAACACATTGAATGTACTGAGTATGTTTCTCCTGAGGTCGAAAATAGCCTTCTAGAAACTGGTCGCGTAACGAATGGCAAACTTCGTTTTGCCTTATCAAAATTTGTAGATGAAGCAGTGACTGATTTGAAGAAGGGAGATCAACTCGATGGCGAAAGAAGATGTAATTGAAGTAGAAGGAACAATCGTTGACACATTGCCCAATGCAATGTTTAAAGTTGAGTTAGAGAACGGTCATACCGTACTTGCTCACGTCTCCGGAAAGATTCGTATGCATTTCATTCGTATTCTTCCAGGAGATAAAGTAACGGTTGAACTTTCTCCATATGATTTAAGTAGAGGACGTATTACCTACCGCTACAAATAATAATGCGGGAATGCTCCGATCTAAAAGGAGGTATGGATGATGAAGGTAAGACCATCTGTAAAACCAATTTGCGAAAAATGCAAAGTTATCCGCCGTAAAGGTAAAGTAATGGTAATTTGCGATAATCCTAAGCATAAACAAAAACAAGGATAAGTACTAAAGGAGGTGCACTGCTGAATGGCACGTATTGCTGGTATTGACATTCCACGTGACAAACGTATTGTCATTTCATTAACGTATGTATACGGCATTGGACACACAACTGCTAAATCAGTTTTAGCGGATGCAGGCGTATCTGAGGATACTCGTGTTCGTGACCTAACAGAAGATGAATTAGCTAAGATTCGTACAGCTCTTGAGAACTACACTGTTGAAGGTGATCTTCGTCGTGAGAACTCTCTTAACGTGAAGCGCCTGATCGAGATCGGTTCCTACCGTGGAATCCGTCACCGTCGTAGCCTTCCACTTCGTGGTCAGAAAACGAAAAACAACTCTCGTACGCGTAAAGGTCCACGTCGTACAGTTGCAAACAAGAAAAAATAAGGTATAAAGGAGGTAAGCTAACCCTATGGCTCGTAAAACAAACACTCGTAAGCGCCGTGTGAAAAAGAATATTGACACGGGTGTAGCACACATCCGTTCTACGTTTAACAACACTATCGTTACGATTACTGACGTTCAAGGTAACGCAGTATCTTGGAGTAGTGCTGGTGCACTTGGTTTCAAAGGTTCTCGTAAATCTACTCCATTCGCTGCACAAATGTGCTCTGAAGCAGCTGCAAAAGCTGGTATGGAACACGGACTTAAATCCGTAGAAGTAACGGTTAAAGGCCCAGGTGCTGGCCGTGAAGCTGCGATTCGCGCACTTCAAGCAGCAGGACTAGAAGTTACAGCCATTGTTGATGTAACTCCAGTACCTCACAATGGTTGCCGCCCACCAAAACGTCGTCGTGTGTAATTTACCTGTATAGAATTTGTCACCCTGTCTATAATGGGTTATGATAGCTAAAAAAGCAGTATAAAAGCATTTTAGCTTATGAACGAATAAACTATGTATAAACGGGGACTGCCTACCTGAGGAATTTCGGTTAGACTTTGTCTAACCGGGGACCGGGCTCTGCTGTAACCTCTGTCCAGATTGAAGGCGCACTTCATGAATTTTCAACAGTTGATGGAGTAGTCGAAGACGTAACAACGATCGTCCTAAATCTTAAGCAATTAGCTCTTAAGATTTACTCTGAAGAGACTAAAACTTTAGAGATTGATGTGTCAGGGCAAGGAGCAGTAACAGCTGCAGACATCACGCATGATTCTGATGTGGAGATCTTAAACCCTGAGATCCACATTGCTACGTTACAATCTAATGCAAATCTGCGTATGAAAATTACTGCAGAAAAAGGACGCGGCTATCGTCCTGCAGAAGCGAACAAATTTGATGAACAGCCTATCGGCGTCATCCCAGTTGATTCTATCTTCACTCCAATTTCACGTGTTACCTACCAAGTGGAAAACACTCGTGTAGGCCAGGTGACAAATTTTGATAAGCTTACGTTGGACATTTGGACTGACGGAAGCATTCGACCAGAAGAAGCAGTTTCATTAGGTGCTAAAATCTATATGGAACACTTAAACATTTTCGTTGGACTCACTGATGAGGCGCAAAACGCTGAAATCATGGTTGAGAAAGAAGAAGACCAGAAAGAAAAAGTCCTAGAAATGACAATCGAAGAACTGGATTTATCCGTGCGTTCTTATAACTGCCTCAAGCGTGCAGGTATCAACACGGTACAAGAACTCGCGCAAAAATCGGAAGAGGATATGATGAAAGTTCGTAACCTTGGACGTAAATCCCTTGAGGAAGTTAAGCATAAGCTCGAAGAACTTGGCTTAGGCTTACGTAAAGACGATTAATCATTCGTCGATAGAGAGAAACTCTGCAAAGGAGGGGAACTGACATGGCTAGAAAACTAGGTCGTACAACTGACGTACGTATGGCATTGCTACGCAACTTAGCAACTGACCTAATTATTCATGAACGTATCGAAACTACTGAAGCGAAAGCGAAAGAGCTTCGTTCTGTTGTGGAGAAAATGATTACACTTGGTAAGCGTGGAGATCTTCATGCTCGTCGCCAAGCTGAATCTTTCCTATACAAAGCACAAGCTGATGATGAGAGCGGTCAAACTGCACTTCAGAAGCTATTTACAGACATCGGTCCACGTTACGAAGACCGTCAAGGCGGTTACACTCGCATCATGAAACTTGGTGCCCGTAAAGGTGACGGTGCAAAAACTGCGATTATCGAATTAGTATAATCCCACTTGGAAAAAGGGCAGGACAGAATCTCTTTAGAGGTTATCCCAGCCCTTTTTTTATACGTTTAAGACAAATTCCGGCGACAACCTAATTCGACATTTTATAAAAACACTGTTGTGTTAATTTGTCGTATTTCCGGGGAAATATGAGAGTAGAGCAGAGGAGGTAAGAGATGGAGCAGAGTTTCTTAGAATTTCAAAACGTCTCTTTCCAGTATCGAGAAGACAGTCCTGTTGTGTTGGATGATGTCTCTATTCAAGTGAACCAAAATGAATGGGTAGCTGTCATAGGTCATAATGGTTCGGGTAAATCAACCATGGCAAAACTTATGAACGGATTGCTTTTCCCAAATGAAGGCCACGTGTACGTAGACGGCTTAAAGCTTTCTGATGAGAATATATGGGAGATCCGTCGTAAAGTCGGTATGGTATTCCAAAATCCAGATAACCAGTTTGTGGGGACAACGGTTAAAGACGATGTGGCGTTTGGACTTGAAAACCACGGGATCCCTCGTGAAGAGATGATAAAAAGAATTGCCCATAGTTTAAAAGCTGTTGGGATGGAAGAGTATGAAGATCATGAGCCGCACAGGCTTTCAGGTGGTCAGAAACAACGTGTCGCCATTGCGAGTGTGTTGGCCGTGGCTCCATCTATGATTATTCTGGACGAAGCCACAGCCATGTTAGACCCTAAGGGAAGAAAAGAGATTATGCATACGGTGAATCAGGTTAGACAGGAACGTGATGTTTCAGTTGTAACGATCACACATGACTTAAATGAGGTAACGCTTGCTGATCGGGTTATTGTTATGAATAAAGGTAACGTTTGGTTTGAGGGTACTCCTCGAGAGCTGTTTGAACAAAAAGGGGATCTTCAATCCATTGGATTAGATATTCCGCTCGTGTCAAAGTTCGCTCATGAATTAAAAGAGCTTGGCCTTAATGTGAACAAACAACCCTTAAATCATGAAGAATTGATGGATGAATTATGGACATTACATTCGACAATGTAAGTTATATCTATCAACCGAATAGCCCGTTCGAACACCGAGCTCTCGAAAACCTCTCTTTTCAAATTCCATCTGGTTCCTTTGTGGCTGTGATTGGACACACAGGATCTGGGAAGTCTACACTCATTCAACACCTGAATGGTTTGCTAGCTCCTACCCACGGGAGTGTGACGATTGGTGACGTCATGTTGCAAGCTGGGTCTAAACCGAAAAACCTGAAAGCACTTAGAAAACAAGTAGGCGTCGTTTTTCAATACCCAGAACACCAATTATTCGAAGAAACAATTGAAAAAGATATCTCATTTGGACCTCTAAATTTTGGCGTACAAGAAGAAGAAATCAAACAAAGAGTACAAGAAACAATAGAAGCTGTAGGGTTGTCATCAGATATGTTAGAGCGTTCTCCATTCGATTTGAGTGGTGGACAAATGCGCCGTGTTGCTATTGCGGGAGTGCTTGCTATGAATCCTCGAGTACTAGTATTAGATGAACCTACCGCTGGCTTAGACCCTAAAGGACAACGTGAGATTATGGATATGTTTTATAAACTTCATCATGAGAAAAATCTCACAACGGTTCATGTTACGCACAGTATGGAGGATGCTCTTGCTTATGCTGATTACGTTATTGTGATGCACAATGGCCATATGTATATGCAGGGGAAACCACTAGAAGTGTTTAAAGAGAAGGAAGCTTTGAATAAAGTGGGATTAGATGTGCCCGAAATTATTGAATTAACTACTAAGATGAATAAGCGATTTGGACTATCCTTGGAATACAAGAAGCAATCCGTTGAAGAATTGGCTGCAGAAGCTGCTCATAAGTTAAAGGGGGGCTCTGTATGAACAGTTCTATGGTAATCGGGCAATATGTACCTGGAGACTCTCCTGTACACCATATGGACCCGAGAGCAAAGATTACAATCATATTCTTCTTTGTCATTGTGGTCTTTTTTGCTAACTCTGTAGCGAGTTATGGGGCTCTCGCGTTATTTGCTTTATTAAGTGTTGGAGTTACGAAGATTCCACCTCGTTTTATTGCAAAGGGGTTAAAGCCTGTTTGGTTTTTGATTATATTTACGTTTATTCTTCACCTCGTTGTTACGAAAGAAGGAAATGTACTTTTTTCCGTACTAGGTTTTGACGTTTATTCAGGAGCCCTTATTCAAGGTGTGGCTATATCTTTAAGGTTCTTTTTATTGATTCTTATTACATCGTTGCTTACATTGACAACCACACCTATTGCGATTACAGATGCTATTGAGAGTATCCTTCATCCTTTAAAAAGGATTAAGTTTCCTGTACATGAGCTAGCGTTAATGATGTCGATCTCTCTGCGCTTTATCCCTACGCTTATGCAAGAGACAGAGAAGATCTCAAAGGCCCAAGCCTCACGAGGGGTTGATTTCAGAACAGGTCCTATTAAAGAACGATTAAAAGCTATTGTCCCATTATTGGTGCCACTCTTTGTAAGTGCGTTTAAGCGTGCTGAAGAGCTGGCTATGGCTATGGAGGCTAGAGGCTATCAAGGTGGCGAAGGACGGACTAAACTCCGTGAGCTTGCGTTACGTAAAATTGACTATATGGTTCTTGTTCTGTTCACCTTTGTGATAATCGCTGTATTTTTAACTAGAGCATAGAGGTGTCTACACTATGGTTCGTATTGCTTGTGTGGTAAGCTACGATGGTACTCATTTTTCTGGATTTCAAGTTCAACCAAATGGACGAACCGTTCAGGAAGAGATTGAGAAAGCGTTGAGGAAAATTCATAAAGGGAAAGAAATACGTTTACACCCTTCTGGACGAACGGATGCAGGTGTTCACGCACGTGGACAAGTCCTTCATTTCGATTCTGATTTAGATAATCCTAATATGGATTGGAGAAAGGCCCTGCAATCTTTAATGCCGGATGACGTGGTCATACAACGTGCTTACCCTGTATCTGATGATTTTCATTCACGCTATAGTACAAAAAAGAAAGAATATCGGTACCGTGTCTTAAACCGTGACATCCCCGATGTTTTCCGGAGAGGCGTAACCTTTCACTATCCTTATAAATTAAATATAGAGGCCATACAAGAGGCATGTGCTTTAGTAGAAGGCACTCATGACTTTACGTCCTTTTGTTCGAAGAAAACGACGATGAAAGGTGATTATGTGCGTACTCTATATTCTGTCCGCTGCGACGTAGTAGATGATGAACTGGTATTTACGTTTATCGGGAGCGGTTTTCTTTATAATATGGTTCGTATTTTAATCGGAACGTTCCTTGAGATTGGTTCCGGAAGAAAAGACGTATCAGACTTAAAAGAAATATTGGCAGCTAAAGATCGAGACCAGGCTGGCAAAACGGCGCCACCACAAGGGTTGTTTCTGTGGAATGTGGATTATTTGTAAAAACAACGTCCCCAGGTGTAACATACCCTTGACATTAAATAGTAAAGTATTATAATATGATCTATGGCATTTTATTTCTATACCACGATTGGCCCCGGAATCTAATTGTGTTGAGAATAAAATATACGTTAACGAGATAACGAAAATCAGGAGGGAACTGACCATGCGCACAACTTTTATGGCAAACGAAAACAACGTTGAACGCAAATGGTATGTTGTTGATGCTGAAGGCCAAACACTAGGTCGTTTGGCTAGTGAAGTTGCAGCAATCCTTCGCGGTAAGCATAAAGCAACTTACACTCCTCACGTTGATACTGGCGATCATGTCATTATCGTAAACGCTGAGAAGATCCAACTTACAGGTAAAAAACTGACGGACAAGATGTACTACCGTCACACAAATTATGTTGGTGGACTTAAAGAACGTAACGCTCTAGAAATGCGTACGAACTATCCACAACAAATGCTCGAGCTAGCCGTTAAAGGTATGCTACCAAACGGAAGCCTAGGACGCAAAATGGGCAAAAAGCTACATGTTTATGCAGGTCCTGAACACAAGCACCAAGCACAAAAACCAGAAGCATACGAGCTTCGCGGTTAATTAATAAGGAGGTTGACTACAGATGGCACAAGTACAATACAACGGTACCGGACGTCGTAAAACTTCTGTAGCGCGTGTACGTTTAGTTCCAGGTACAGGCCGTATCGTTATTAACAAACGTGACTCAGAAGATTATTTCCCATATGAAACGCTACGTGTGATCACTAAACAACCTTTAGCTGTGACTGAAAACGAAGGCAACTACGACGTTTATGTAAACGTTGATGGTGGTGGCTTCACAGGTCAAGCTGGTGCAATCCGTCACGGAATTGCACGCGCGTTGTTAGAAGCAGATCCAGAATACCGTACGACTCTTAAGCGTGCAGGTCTACTTACACGTGACCCTCGTAAGAAAGAGCGTAAGAAATACGGTCTTAAAGCTGCTCGTCGTGCTCCACAATTCTCAAAACGTTAATTTTATATTTTCGTTTTTCAAAACCCCTGGTCTTTGGACCGGGGGTTTTTTGTCGTTTACTATATAATAAATGGCTATGTCCGCTTGTGTATCTTAACTTAAGTCGTTCAATACTATTCAATCAGCGCCCACCGCTCTCATGTTGGTGGGCCTTTTTATGTGTACGTATTTTTTCCAGTCAAGGGAAGTGTTATAGCTCAGAATGATTGAGCTTCATACCGAATACACTAATAAGCAATATGGAGGTGATTCGGTATGTCGGTTGTATCAATAGATCGGCTCCGTTTAAATAAACAGCTAGCTTTTGAGCGAAATTTATTGCGTGAGTTAACATTCACAGAAGTTCAAAACGATGTGTCTAAGAGGTTTCAGCGCTTCTTTCACTCGTTTCAAGTATATGAGTCCGCTATTAAGGAAGAAGCGGTTGAGCAAGCAATGGAAGCATACTTATTAGGTGCAGAGGCGAGTCAATTTATACTAATGGGAGAGGGTATGGAAGACATTCAAAAACGTTATGAATCTGAACTTGGTACAATCGCACTTGATTTCTTTGATTATCTGGAGTATTGGCAGCAAGCCTCAGGTATAAATGGATGGTTTGTTGTAAAGGCAGAAAAGAGCTGTGAAGATTTTATAGACACATGGTGGAAGATTGGTTTAGAACGAGGGGAACGACGTAGACGGCTAAGACTTGATTGATACGCATATTCTCCATCCTTGTCCCATATATTGAGAAGTAGCTAGGACGAGGAGGAGACAAGGATGGGGAAAGCTTTTAAAATTTCAAGTTGGTTTATTGGTTTAGTGGTCCTAATTGTACTTATACGTTATCCGATCGAAACAAATGATTCGTGGCAAACATGGTCCCTTCCCCTTGCTGGTAAGGTTATTGTCATTGACCCGGGTCATGGTGGGGTTGATGGTGGAGCGGTGGGGAGCGATGAAACGCTTGAGAAGGAAATAACACTGGAGGTTTCTAAAAAACTTCGGGATTATTTACAACAAGCTGGGGCTCTAGTTTATATGACGAGGGAAAGAGATGTTGATTTGGCTGATGAGGATGAAAAAAGCATTTCTAAACGAAAATCCCAAGATTTAAAGAGGCGTGTCGAATTCATCAATGATAAAGAAGCTGATTTCTATGTAAGTGTTCATCTAAATGCCATTCCCTCGCCAAAATGGCACGGGGCTCAATCTTTTTATAATGCATCTTCGCCAGAAAGTGAACAACTTGCGAAGCTTATTCAAAGTGAAATTAAGCGGAACTTAGAAAATACGAATCGTAGTGCATTAGCTATTAGTAACATGTACTTGCTTCGCAGCACGGAATCTCCTGGAGCGCTTGTGGAAATTGGATTTTTGTCTAATGCACATGAGCGAGAGTTGTTGAAAACAGAGGAGTATCAAAACAAAGTTGCTGCTTCGGTATATGAAGGGATGTTACGCTACGTTACAGAAGATGCGATACCGGAATGACCTTACTGAAAATTTGTAATAATCAAGCACTGTCATCCAAGCTTTCTGACTTTTTATGTTATACTACAACATAGACACTATAGAAGGTTGGTGACAGAATATGATTACAAAAGAACAAGTGGTGGATCTGCTACATCCCTTGCAAGATCCTCATTTACATAGAACATTAGAAGAAACAGACGGAATAGAAGAGATTAAAATTAAAGAAGAGAAGAATCATGTAAGTGTGAAGATTGCTATAGCCCAACCCAATACAGCTGAGCAAATGCAATTTCAACAAGAAATTGTAAACGTTTTAAAAGGTGCTGGTGTGGCTACAGTAGGGTTAAGATTCAACCAGTTATCGGATGAGATTATTCAGCAGTATGCGGGTGCTAGTAATGAAAGTGAATCATTATTAGAAGGAAATACAGGAACAACATTCATTGGGATCGCTAGCGGTAAAGGTGGCGTAGGGAAATCTACTGTTACGGTTAACCTAGCCACTTCTTTAGCACGCTTAGGTAAAAAAGTAGGAATTATTGATGCCGATATATACGGGTTTAGTGTACCGGATATGATGGGGATTGAAGAGCGACCGGTAGTACGTGGTGAACAGATTATTCCAGTAGAACGATTTGGTGTGAAAGTCATTTCTATGGGCTTTTTCGTTGAGGATAATTCCCCAATTATTTGGCGAGGTCCAATGTTAGGTAAAATGCTCACGAGCTTCTTTAAAGAAGTAGAGTGGGGAGACTTAGATTATTTACTCATTGATCTGCCACCAGGTACAGGTGACGTAGCGTTAGATCTTCATTCCATGCTCCCATCCTGTAAAGAAGTGATCGTCACTACGCCACACCCAACGGCAGCATTTGTAGCGGCCCGTGCTGGCCAAATGGCTATTAAAACAGAGCATGAAATTTTAGGTGTAATCGAAAACATGGCGTATTTCCAAAGTGCGTTAACTGGCCAAAAGGAATTTGTATTTGGCCAAGGTGGAGGTCCGAAACTAGCTGAACAACTTCAGACAGAAGTTCTTGGACAACTCCCTCTTCAACAACCTTATGAAGAAGAGGACATCTTTGCTCCTGGTGTATACCAAGCAGACCACCCGACAGGAAAGATCTTTTTATCCATTGCGAACAAAATGATAAAAAAGATGAGTTAAACCTAATGAAAAGGGTGCCCTTCTATAGGGCACCCTTTTTGTTATTCACTTCCGCCACCAGATTGTTGCTCTTGTTTAGAACCATTGCCGCCGCTAGAGCTCTTTTCACCTTGTGAACCGCCGCCACCCTCTGACTGAGATTGTCCTGTTTTCATCTCTTCAGCAGCTTTTAGAACGATTTCGCTCATTTTAGCTTTAAACATAGGAGTTTCCATGGTTTCTTGTATGGTCTTTTCCAGATCTTCACGGAATTGCTGACTTTTCATAACCGTAAGCATCTGTTTTTCCATTTCAGGATTTTGCATAAGCTCTAACATGCTTTTTTGGTACTGGGAATCTTTCATGAGAGATTTCATAATCTTCTTCTGTTCTTCGGATAATGATTCAGCGAATTTTTTTGAGAACTGAGGATTTTGGAATAATTCTTCCCAAAATTTCTTTCCTTTGTCAGACATAATGGTTTCTTCAATGCTCGTTTTGACAACATCTGATTCTAAGACAACTTGCTGTTTCATTTCCTTATCGGATAATACTTCTGTGATTGCCTTTTTTCCATCATCGGTTTTCAATATATCTACAACCATTTTCTTGGTTTTATCATAATCGGCTTGTTCTCCGCCAGATGAGGAGTTACCAGAACAAGCTGTTAATACTGTCATTAGTACGAGTAGGATTGCTAAACCCTTCATCCTATTCATGAGAACGCTCCTTTCAATCACCTTACATATACTTAATATGAGATAATTGAAAGAAAATATACACAGGTTTTGGAGTGAAAACGCTTGTTTTTATGGTAAAATACCATAGGATTGATTTACGGCAATGAAAGTAGGGGGATCCAACGTGACAAGTCGCAAATGGGTGAATTTGTTTCTGACGACTTTATTGTGGGGAGGGCTTATTACCCTCTTCGTTAGTTTTTTTGTACAGAATGAACATTATGTAACAGCTTTTAATCCTTTTAGTATATGGGAAGTCATTATCTTAATGCTCATGTATTTAGGATTAGGTTTTATCTTTAGTGTAATTAGTCAGATGGCGTTCTTTGCTTATCTAACGGTTCACCAATTTGGTTTAGGGATGTTTAGAAAGCTGTGGGCACCCATCCAGATTGTTCTGATTCTGTTTACTTTGTTTGATTTGGTGTACTTCCGCTATAAGGCTGTATCAGGAGAAGTGGGCGTAGCTTCATTTTTTGTATTGCCAGCAGCGCTCCTTCTATTTGGTTGGGCAGTAGCCTATCTGAAATCTAAAGAAACGAACTCAAAGGCATTTATACCTGCTCTATTCTTTATGGTCGTTATAACTTCAGTAGAGCTCGTACCAGCTTTCCAGGCTGACGACTCTGATTGGGTTATGCTTATGCTACCTGCAGTTCTTTTCTGTAATACTTATCAGCTATTAGTTCTTCATCGCTTGAATGATGGAGAGACGAAGGCAGAAGCGGTACAAGCATCTAATACGCCTAAAAAAGGCCAGAAGAAAAAGAAGAACAGAAAGAAAAAAAGCAAACGTTAATACGTTTGCTCTTTTTTATTTCACAGTGGATGACTTTGCCTCTGTTTTTGAGATCATCTCAGATATGGAGACAAATTCGTACCCTTTTTGTTTCAATCCTGGAAGAACAGTCTTTAATGCTTCGTTTGTTTGTTTTACAGAGTCAGAAGCATGTAAAACAATAATGTCTCCGCCTGAAGTTTCTTTCATGATCTCGTCTACAATGGTTTGCGTTCCAGGGTTCTTATAGTCTTCAGGGTTTATGCTCCATTGTACGACCTTAAAACCGAGATCTTCTGCAAGCGTCAGTACTTCTTTGTTGAAGTGTCCATGTGGAGGTCTTAGAAGGTCCATTTCTTCATACCCCAGTTTTTTAAACACTTCCCTTGCGTACAAAAGGTCTTTCTTTACTTGGGCAATGTCTTGTTTAGCATAACTTTTATAACGATATCCCATCATTCCTAAATCATGTTTGCTCTCAGTAATTTCTTTTAAAATATCCGGGTGCTTTTCAGCCCATTCTCCGCTCACAAAGAATGTAGCCTTTACATTGTTTTTCTTTAATGATTCAAGAATGGGGAAAACTTCTTCTTGTCCCCAGCTAATATTAAATGTAATAGCTACATCCTTGCCCTTAGTGTTGCTGCTAATAAGTGCACGTGGACCTTTGTCGGTTGAAAAGACAGAGAAGGCATTGTCTTTTTCTACCCATAAAAAGATTGAGCAGAATAGAGCGGCAATAACAACTAGTCCCCACTTTTTTATTCGATTTCCGTTCCATGCATAAAAGTGTTGCATCATACACCTCTCCTTATCCATTCAGAAATTCCCTGCTTAGTACAACTTATGAATGGAGTGGACAAATATGAACAAGCAGATGATTCATTTCATAAATTGGATATAAATGGACATGATAGAAGGGAACAATTATAAAGAGGTGAGTACATGCTAGGACTTTTATTAAAAGATATGGAACAAAAAGAAATAGAATATCTATTGAAGCGGGAGATGGATGAGCTTTTAATGGACTTAGAAGACCACCGGATTGATCACGTTGTCAAAAGAGCTATGGAAGAACGTTATAAGATCCTGTACCAATTGTTCAAAAGATTAGCAAGCAAACATGACTGTATTCGATATGTACTGCCAAAGCGTAAACATCAATAGTTAGACCTCTCCTATGTATGATATAGTGTATGTATGAAATCGCTTTTACATAGGGGTGGAGAATGAATGAGGGAAATAGGTGCCATTATATTTGATTTAGATGGTGTGATTACGGATACCGCTGAATATCATTATTTAGCCTGGAAACAATTAGCTGAAGAATTGGGAGTACATTTCGACCGTGCGTTTAACGAACGATTAAAAGGTGTAAGTCGAATGGACTCCTTACATATGATTTTAGACCATGGAGGCATTGTGCTCTCTGAAGAAGAAATGAATGAGTTAGCTCATAAAAAGAATGAACATTATAAAACCTTTATCCAGCAAATTACTCCAGATGATCTTCTGCCGGGAATATTACCGTTCTTGAACGAGATAAGAGCAGCGGAGATTCCAACAGCGCTAGCTTCCGCTAGTAAGAATGCCCGCCCTGTTATTCGACAGCTTAAAATTGAATCCTTTCTAGATACAATAGTAGACGCAGCTACCGTTAAGAATGGTAAACCTGATCCGGAGATCTTTTTAAAGGCTGCGGATCAGTTAGCGGTTACCCCTGATAAATGTGTAGGAGTAGAAGATGCTGAAGCCGGAGTGGATTCCATTAAAGCTGCTGGAATGTATGCAGTAGGAGTAGGGAGTAAAAAAGCTATGGCCAAAGCCGATTGGATTATAGAGCATCCATCACAACTCACGTTAAAAGCGCTACGAGGGCATTACGGATAAGATCATGTGATCCCTCTAAAAGATTTTTAGAGGGATTTTTAATTTTTTTATGCAAAACTATTGCAAAAGTCATTAATACCGTGGTAAGATATTTTTTGTTGTCAGCGAGATAAGCACTTCAAAATAAGAGTTAAACAATAACAAATTAACTTTTTCAAAAAAGTGATTGACGAAATTAATTAGAAATGTTATATTAGTTTCTGTCGCTGAAACACAGCGAAACAATTTGATCTTTGAAAACTGAACGAAACAACATGTAACGTCAATGTCTTTAAATTATTTTTTAAAGCCAGTAATCATTTATTTGATGCTAGGCAAACTCTAACTTTATGGAGAGTTTGATCTTGGCTCAGGACGAACGCTGGCGGCGTGCCTAATACATGCAAGTCGAGCGCGTGAATCAACA
>NZ_BMIN01000022.1 GCF_014642405.1 Pontibacillus salipaludis | reverse complement strand
TTTGCCTCCGGCTTCCTTCAGATTCCGGGTCACCCCGGACACCCTTGCCCTTGGCTAACGGCTACAACGACCTTCACCGTTCGGGACTCTAACCCTAAAGCTTGCGCCCATGTCGGGCACACATCAATAAAATGCCTGCCCTCTATGAGGGACAGGCATTTTTTATCACTGTAAAGGATCACCGCGTGCCAGACACCCTTCACTACGGTAAAGCTCTAAACGGTGTCTGGCACGCTTTGTTTGGCTAAAGTGTTATTGGATGTTGAAGTTGAAGGAGATGTGGTCTTGGATTGGGATCCAGGCTCCGATTCCTTGCTTGGTTACGTTTTTTACAACGAGGTATTTTTTTGAACCTTTTAGTTCGATATAGACTTCTCCAAACGTGACTTTCCCTTTTTCATTTACAGCTGGTGCAAAAGCGCTTAATGTTCCGATCTTTTTAGGCGGTATGCCGTAGGAATTATCTTTCTTTGTTCCTTTACCAAACACCGTATGGAACGATAGTGGTAAGTCTGTATTCTCCTGCGCCTCAAGGAGCATCATCTTTTTGATGTCTTCTGTTTTTTCAATTTTAGCCGTTAAGCCACCTTTAATATGTTTCTCAGCCTCTTGATTATAATTAAGCTTTTGTGTCTCGTTACCACCAAGGTTGTTCAACTGGTTCTGGTTAATCTTTTGATACTGCCAGTTAATACTTGTTTCTTCTGATTCATATTGAAGTGGCCAGTGCCCCATATAGATCATGCCACGATATCCAATTGCTACAGGTGAAGGTTTTAAATTCGTTTCATTGAGCATCTTAATTAACTGGGGGTTCTCAATTTTCACCTCTGATGCTTCAATTAACTCTCTCGTTAGCTCACTTGGCTCTAGCGTCACTTGGTCTTGTGTTGAGTTAGGGTAAGTATTGTCTTTTGAAATGTTTAATACATGACTTGGAATCTTGCCTTTATCATCCTGGCTTTCATCAGGACCCTTCTTCTCCGCTGCATTCACAAAACCCGGAACAAGTAAGACAATAGCGACAATAAGAGCAAGGAATTGTTTCATATCTATTTTCATCGGTCACTTTCCTTTCGATTTTTGCTTAGTTTGAACGTCCTCAGGAATTTGTATGCATCCGGAAATTCATTTCATACATAAAAAAAGAGCTTCACTGCTCATGCAGCAAAGCCCTTCCCCTTTTATACCAAATTAGTCTAGCTCGATCGCTTCAACTGTTTCCTCAATCTCGATGCTTCCTTTAACGGATTGAACCATTGAGCAGTTCTTACTAGATAACTCTAAGTTCTTTGTAAGCTTAGCTTCATCAAGGTGTGAACCTTTAACAACGAAGTGCAAATGAATCTTCTCAATTCGATTCGCTTCAGCTTCATTACGAGTAATATCAGCTGTCAATTTAATATCTTCATACTCAATACGTTGTTTGTCTAGAATCTGACGATAAACAGAAAGACTGCAACTTGCAATAGAAGATACCATCAATTGAAATGGGCGAAACCCTTTTTCCTCATCAGGTGAAATGTTAAGTTGACCAAATTCCGTAGATGTACGAACACCTTCATTTTTCAAATAAAACTGTAGTTGTGGCATTAAGCTTCACTCCTTTTCAAATCTCAGTAAGATTTCTTGTTACATATAGTGTAACCGATATTAGTGGATTGATAACGTAATCTGCTTACATTAACCCTTCATTACTTTGCCACAAGGTCCTTTATGAAACAAGAGACATGGCAGGATTTCTCTTGCTATTTCCTATGACCGTTAGTAGCATAAACAGATGAACAAGTTTTGGAGGACGACATAATGGCTTCAACACGCTTTCGTTTTACAGCATTGATTCTTTTAGTTTCTATTTCAGGCTTCACTCAAGGGATGCTCCTACCTTTAATTGCAGTCATTTTAGAGCAAAACGGTGTATCATCCTCGATAAATGGCCTTCATGCGACCGGCTTATATATTGGCGTTTTACTTGCCTCTCCCTTTATGGAAAAGCCTTTGCAACGAATTGGCTTTAAGCCAATGATCCTCCTCGGAGGTGCGCTTGTTTTTGTCTCTATGGCTTTCTTTCCGTTTTGGGAATCGTTATGGTTTTGGTTTATATTACGCGTAACAATCGGGATTGGAGACCATATGCTCCATTTCGGAACACAGACTTGGATCACCACAACATCTCCAGAAGAACGTCGCGGACGAAACATTGCACTATATGGCCTATTCTTTGGTGCTGGCTTTGCCATTGGTCCCTTAATGACAAGGCTCGTGGATATCCACATCGCTTTACCTTTCTTATTATCTGCTGGTTTCAGCGTAATCGTTTGGTCTCTTATGCTTTTTGTACGCAATCAGTATCCAGAAGATGACGGGGGCTACACCTCTTCATCTAGCTCTTTTTCCCGTTTCTTTCAAGCAGGTAAATTAGCATGGGTAGCGTTCCTGCCTCCATTTGGTTATGGCTTTCTCGAAGCGACCCTACACGGGAACTTCCCCGTGTACGGAATGCGCATTGGGCATGAAGTGAGTATGCTTTCTTTAATCATTCCTATGTTTGCAGTTGGGAGCATTCTTTCACAGCTCCCTTTAGGGATTCTTAGTGATAAAATTGGTCGTAAAAACGTGCTTATAGGCGTAATCCTCGCAGGAATCGTTTGCTTCTTCCTAGCTTCAATCTTTGAAGATTCCGTAGCTTGGTTATTTGCCTTATTTACACTTTCAGGCATATTCGTGGGATCGATCTTCTCGCTCGGTATTTCTTACATGACCGACATATTACCAAAGAGCCTGTTGCCTGCTGGGAATATTATGTGCGGAATTGCTTTTAGTATCGGGAGTATAATCGGACCCTACACCGGAGGAGTATTCATTGATCTCTTCCCAGGAGCATCCTTCTTCCACATCATCACAACTATGCTCATTCTGATACTAATTCCAATCTCCCTAAAGAAAGAAGCACCACTTGCTTCAACACAATAAAGATCCAAAGCGTGCCAGACACCCTGCGTCACTCTAAAGCAGTAAACGGTGTCTGACACGCTTCATTGCTTTACAATAAGAAAGAGGCATCCTATTACAGGATGCCTCTTTCTTATTGTGTTGCTACGGGGCTTGGTTGAATGGGGGCTTCTGGTTTAATAGATGCATCTTCACCGAAGAATCGTTTAGCAAGCCGAGTTAGCTCCCCTTCTTGCCTCAGCGCCAACATTGCCTTATCTATTTCTTCCTTAAGAGATGGATTTTCTTTATTTAATAGGACACCATGCTCAGTTGGATTTAGTTTAATGTCAGGGTGTAAGACCAGGTCGTATTCAGGATATGCTTGAAGCCCTAACTTAGATAAATAATAATCATTAATAATAACGTCAAGAATCCCTCGATGGACATCCTTTAAATAAACCTCATTCGAAACGTTATCATATGTAATGACTGTAGCTCCAAAAGCACGTGCAATTTCACTAAATGTCGTCGTTGCTTCTCCCCCTGCTTTCTTCTCTTTCAGGTCTTCTAATTCATTGATTCCACTGTAATTGTCTTCACGCACAATCATTGTAGTATATGAATACTTATAAGGATTACTAAACAAATAGCTCTCTTCTCGCTCATCATTAATCTGAAAATCGTTCATCGCAGCATCAACCTTTCCACTCTTTACTGCGGCAAACAATTCATCTACGCCAATCTCTTTAAATACGATGTCTACACCCATTTTCTCTCCCAAGGCACGCATAACTTCCACATCGTATCCAGACAATTGATCAGAATCTTTTGGTGTATAAGATACTCCAACAAGCGTTCCAGACGTCCCAACGATAAGCTCGCCATTCTCTTTTACTTGTTCCCATTTAGACTCAGATCGCTGAGTATTTTCAGAACACGCCGATAAAAGAAAAACCAAGTATAAGAGTGCTCCATAAATTACTACACGTTTCAACACTGTTGTCACTCCTCTTGATGTAATCTCACTTAATATAGCAACCACCCTATTTGAATTCAAGTGGGTTTATCATTCATATCTCCGCAAATGCGTATTTTAATTGTAAGTCTTGACTTCGACCAAAAACGTGCTACTATTAAATTACATACTAAATTATAATAATTCTAAATAAGAATCATTATCACTATATCATAAGCTTTTTTACAACATAAATAAAACAGTTGAGATAATTGAAAAGAGTTTTCATTCTCAATTAAAAAAGGAGAGTTGAGAAAATGTCAGCTGAATCAAACGCAATGAACACCTCACCATCCACTGCACCTACCTCACAGAACCAGTCCGCATTCATCGCTAGCCTAAAAAGCAACGGCGAATTAATCGCGGCCATTATAAGTGGAATTATTATTTTAACAGCCTGGTTAACAGAAGGTATACTTAGTGAACCTGTATCCGTTGGTCTATACATTTCAGCCTTTATCATAGGTGGCTTTGCTAAAGCGAAAGAAGGTATTGAAGAAACCATCGAGGATAAAGATCTAAATGTCGAAATGCTCATGATCTTTGCTGCGATCGGATCGGCTACCATTGGGTACTGGACAGAAGGCGCTATCTTAATCTTTATCTTCGCTATGAGCGGAGCTCTTGAAACGTACACAATGAACAAGAGTCAGCGTGAGATTTCATCCTTGATGGACCTTCAACCAGAAGAGGCTCTTCGTGTTCATAATGGAAAAACAGAACTCGTTCACGTGTCTGAACTTACAATTGGTGATCACATTCTAGTTAAGGCCGGTGAACGCGTCCCTTCAGATGGAGAAATTATTAAAGGAAACACATCTTTGGACGAAGCCGCTATTACAGGAGAATCTGTCCCTGTTTCTAAAGAAATGGGGGGAGAGGTGTTTGCCGGGACCGTTAATATTAACGGGAGCATTACGGTAAAAATTACTAAACGTTCGAATGAAACGCTTTTTCAGAAGATTATCCAACTCGTTCAATCTGCTCAAAGTGAAAAATCACCTTCCCAATTATTCATTGAACGATTTGAAGGAACATACGTCAAAGTTGTTCTAGTTGCTGTTGCACTTATGATGTTCATCCCGCACTTCGCTTTCGGCTGGAGTTGGCAGGACACGATTTACAGAGCGATGATTCTGCTAGTAGTTGCCTCTCCTTGCGCTCTTGTAGCATCCATTATGCCTGCAACACTATCCGCCATTTCTAATGGAGCCCGGAACGGAATCCTCTTTAAAGGTGGCGTACACCTGGAGAATCTGTCACACCTCCAAGCAATTGCCTTTGACAAAACAGGCACTTTAACAAACGGCAAACCAATTGTAACCGATGCATACTTCCGATCGGATGATGAAAATTTATTAACGGTCTTTACTTCAATCGAACGAGAATCAAATCACCCCCTTGCACAGGCCATCGTAAAATACGGGGAAGCAAATAATGCTACTGAGCACTTAGATGTACTTCATATGAAAGATGTTTCCGGAAATGGAGTAACAGCCAGTGTCTACGATAAGGAATGGAAAATTGGGAAAGCTGCTTTCGTCGGAGAAGAAGCTTTCAGTTTCCATAACGGAATAGCTGAGCAATTAGCAAACGAAGGTAAAACGTTAACCTTTATTGCCGATGAAAATGGCATAGCCGGATTAATCGCACTTAAAGATACCATTCGTAAGGATACGAAACGTGCTATTCAAACCTTACGACGTAATGGCATTTACACCGTAATGCTTACAGGTGACCATGAGACAACAGCGAAAGCCATCGCAAAAGAATGCGGCATCGACAATTACGTGGCGGAATGTTTGCCAGAAGATAAAGTTGAACAAGTGAAGCTTCTCCGTCAATCCTTCGAGAACGTTGCCATGGTAGGTGATGGCATAAACGACGCCCCTGCTCTAGCTACTGCAAACGTAGGGATTGCTATGGGAGAAGGAACCGACGTCGCACTCGAAACAGCTGATGTCGTTCTTATGAAGAATGATTTACCGAAGATATCCAATGCATTGTCCTTATCAACCAAAATGAACCGAATTGTGAAGCAAAACGTGATTTTCTCTATTCTCGTTATTATGCTTCTAATCATTTCGAATTTCCTTCAATTCCTCAACCTTCCTCTAGGTGTTGTTGGGCATGAAGGAAGTACGATCCTCGTTATTTTAAACGGTCTCCGTTTATTGCGCTCTTAAGGAGTATGAAGCTGTTGTTCAGCTTCATACTCCTTTTTTCTGTTTGGCTCTGTTAACGTTTAGGGTTGATTTCGTTCCATATCCCCCCCTTTATATGGAAGACTCGAAGTTGAGATATTTCAGCAGGAAGGGCCTTTACGTTTAAGAGTGCTTGGGCTTGCTCGGGGACAACTCGCTTTCCTGCGGGGAGCTGGGAAACCTCCTCGTTCGCATTCGCTCTCTGTGGGGTCTCCCCTAGTTTAAAGGTGCAGACGTGGTGCCTAGGACCGTACGGACAAGACAGCTTTTTGGAAAAGGCGTTAAGCCTTTGTAAAAAAGATGACTTGTCTCGCTAGGTCCTCCACGCCGGAACTAGATAGGCTCCTATTCCCGCGGGAGTCTCGCAGTCCCCGAGCAAGCCCTGTCTTTAAGGTGGGTGAACGGCCCCGCAGTTCGCATCAGCAGGTCTGTTGTTACCCTATATGGCATGCTTTCGTTCCTCCTTGTATGGTAAAGGTGGGCCTGGAAACTGCGAGACTCCCGTGGGCAGAAGAGCCTAGGTGAGACCCCGGAGACCGGCTATGCCGGTTGAGGAGGCTCACCAGCTCCCCACAGGAAAGCGAGTGGTTTCCAGGCCCACCTTACGCTCAACTAAAGTTAACGAAAACATTCTCTCAGCTTCGAGTCTTCAACAATCCTGCCCTATTCTTGAACAAGCTTGTTATAAATAATAACAACATTAAACTTTAACAGAGCCTTCCTTCTACAAAAAAGTCCCGCTAAATAAATAGCGGGGCTTTCTAAAGCGAAGCCATTCGTGTATAGCTCCGTCTATTGATTAATGGAAATTGTTCTTTTTATTCGCAGAACTACTTGTCTTGTGCTTTGAATCATCAGAAGTTTGCTTATTTTGGTTTTTATCGCTGCGTGCTTTTTGATTGCGCTTGTTATTAGCCATTCGTCATCAACCTCCCTCTCATGAAGTCCTTATTAGAATGCTCCGAGTGGGCATTCTTTATGTACATCGCAAGGACCTTGAAAGAGTTACCGTTTAAACCATTGACGTTCACGTAACATCGCATTAATTTCGCCACCTAGAATAATGACAACCCCCGAGAGGTAAAACCAAATCATTAAAATAATGACAGCTCCTAAACTCCCATAAGTAGCCGAATAGTTACTCACACCTGAATTCACATAGAATGAAAACCCTAACGAAGCCGCTTGCCAGGTCACTGTTGCAAAGACAGCTCCAATAAAAGATTGCCTAATATTCACGTGGTGGTTAGGTGCTAAAATATATAAAGACATGAGCACAAGCAAGAAGAGCGTAGACGATATGACCCAACGCAACGCATTCCATATAGCCAGAAAGTCTTCAGACACACCAAACCACGAAAAGACATAAACCCCTATTGCTTTACCGAACACCGGAAGCATAAGGGCAACAAGAATGACAATAAACATCGCAACAGTAAGTACAATAGCAATTAGACGACTCTTAATAAATGAACGGTCTTCCTGAACATTATAAGCTCTGTTAAATGCCCTCATGACAGCATTCGTACCATTCGAAGCAGACCAAAGCGTTGCGAGTAAACCAACTGATAGCAGCCCTGTATTTTTCGTCTCTAAATTTGATGTCAGTAAATCCATTGCCTCACTTGGAATATAGCGTGACATGGCCAACACGATATCTTCAATAGAAATCGGCAAATAAGCCATAAGCGCAATTAAAAAGATCATAAATGGAAAAATAGATAGCAGAAAGAAATACGCTAATTGTGCGGCTAGGCCTGCCACTTCATGGTCGGAGAAACGCCTGACCAAATCTTTCCCGAATTGAATAATAGTAGACAATATATCCCCCTACCTCGCATATGAAAAATGGAGTATGATTACTCAGTAGGTTCTTCGCTTTGACTTTCGATCTTCTCTAGAAATTCATTAAGCTGATCCAAGATACGAACAGCCTGCTCAGAACCTGTAGTAACAGCTTGCGCCATATGTTCGTATTTCAAACGCAGATCGTGCATCGCATCAGACGGGTGCTCAACATACTCTCTCACTTTGCCACTCGTTTGTTTTACACATGTTGAAGCTTCAAGGCGAGTATCTTTATCAAAAAGTGCATAAACAACACCCGCTAACGCCCCGATTAACACACCTTTAATCAATTTATTTTCTCCCATGGGATCTCCTCCTATTTTATAACTTGTATGCTTCTTTTATGTCAGCTAAAAGATTTTCACAACCTTTTTCGATCAGTTCATAAACTTCTTCAAAGTTCCCTGTGAAGTATGGATCTGGAACGTCTTCCATGTCGCTATCATGAACATAATCCATAAACTGAGCAACAACCACACCTTCATCAAAGGAACGAAGCGCCTCTAAATCACTATAATTCTGACGATCCATTGCAATAATGTAATCAAACTCGTCCCAGTCAGCAACATTCACTTGACGAGCAGTCATTCCATCATAAGAAACATTGTGTTGATCTAACATTCTTCTGGTATCCTGATGGGGAGGTTTGCCCTCATGCCATCTTCCGGTTCCCGCTGAATCGATCCGAAATTGATCTTTCATTCCCTCTTGCTCTGTTAAATTCCTAAATACCGCTTCCGCCATCGGAGAGCGACAAATGTTTCCGAGACATACAAACAATACATGAATCATACGATCACCCTCTTCTATCATTAGTTCTTTCTTTATTATATTAAATCCTCTACTCAATTACACATCATAGCTCTTTTTGAAAACTTATTAAAATTTTAGCACAAGATCCCTTGACATTCCTTCAGATTTTTCAGAATATTTATACTATATGAAAAAGGGAGGTCAGTATTATGCAAGAAGAGATCTTAAAAGTACTTAGCAGCATTAGCGATTTCGTATGGGGAACACCACTCCTGGTACTGCTAGTCGGAACAGGAATATACTTAACGATTCGATTAGGGTTTCTACAATTACGCATGTTACCTTATGCTCTACAGCTTGCGTTCAGCCCAAAACGACAAGACAAAAAATCAAAAGGAGATATTTCTCACTACCAATCGCTTACAACCGCCTTGGCGGCGACTATTGGAACAGGTAATATCGCCGGGGTAGCTGGAGCAGTTCTTCTAGGAGGACCTGGTGCGATCTTTTGGATGTGGATCACAGCAATATTCGGCATGGCTACCAAATACGCCGAAGCCATACTTGCGGTTAAATACCGTGTAACTGACAAAAATGGCAAGATGGCCGGTGGCCCTATGTACTACCTTGAAAAAGGACTAAAAGCAAAGCCGCTCGGAATTTTATTTGCTTTTTTTGGTTCCATTGCCGCTTTTGGTATTGGAAACATGGCGCAGTCCAATACGTTAGCTGATGCCGTAGACACAACGTTTAATGTACCCACTTGGCTTACAGGAATTATTTTAACAGTCTTAACGATTTTAGTTGTATTAGGCGGGATTAAAAGTATCGGGAAAGTAACATCTTTCTTTGTTCCGATTATGGCGATATTTTATATTATTGCTGGTCTTATTATTATCCTTCTTAACTTAGAACTTGTCGGGCCTGCCTTTTCCACGATCTTCACAAGTGCCTTTACAGGTGAAGCTGCTGTAGGTGGAGCTGTAGGTAGCGCCATCCGATATGGTGTAGCTCGAGGCGTATTCTCGAACGAAGCTGGTCTTGGTTCTGCACCCATTGCAGCCGCCGCTGCCAAAACAGACTACCCTGGCCGTCAAGCACTCGTTTCCATGACTCAAGTGTTCCTAGACACCATCTTAGTTTGTACCATCACAGGACTTACAATCGTTATGGCGGATATGTATTCAGGAAATATCGATGGTGCTGATTTAACAAGTGCATCCTTTGAATATTTCCTTGGTAGTACTGGTTCAATGATTGTCGCAATTGGCTTAGTCTTCTTCACATTCTCAACCATTGTAGGTTGGTCTTACTACGGAGAGAAATGTTTTGGATACTTAACCAAAGAACGTATGCTCCCAGCCTATCGAATCGTCTTCATCGCATTTGTATTCGTTGGGGCTGTTGTCAAAATTGATATCGTGTGGACATTTGCCGATATCATGAACGGTCTTATGGCTGCACCAAACTTAATTGGCCTTCTTGGATTATCTGGTGTGGTTGTTTCCGAAACAAAACGATTTATGCGCGTTGCAAAAGAAGAACGAAAAGCAAAATCTGACCCCAGTTATGAAGCCTAACAAAAAAGAGCATCCTCACTCGAGGATGCTCTTTTTATGAGCTAACAGAATGTTTCCGTTTGCTTTAAATGAGCGTAAGGTGGGCCTGGAAACCACTCGCTTTCCTGTGGGGAGCTGGTGAGCCTCCTCACCCGGCAAAGCCGGGCTCCGGGGTCTCACCTAGGCTCTTCTGCCCACGGGAGTCTCGCAGTTTCCAGGCCCACCTTTGCCATATTGGGAGATACGGAAACATGCCACATATAGATTCAAATAGGCATCAGGAATGCCCAAGCAGCGGGGCCGTTAGTACTTCACATGGCAAGGGATGTCTTGGGAACGGGGAGACTCCTGCGGGAGAAAGAGGTCGACGAGACCCCGGACTGAACGCAGTGAGGGAGGAGGCTCTAAAAAGAAAGAGGAAGTTCGACTAAAACCGTCACGTCCTGTGACAACGTCGAACGACCCCACTTCGTGTGGGGCCGCCCGCGGAAAGCGAGTCGTTCCCAAGACACCCCTACCACTCAATAAAAGTAACGGCCCCATGAAGCAGAGCTTCTTAAGACCTTGGGCCGACGTCTTTGATTGTAAATTGATCAACCAGATTCAGTTGTATGACCGCTTCTCCATCTCCGAACACTTTCTCTTTATAAAACAATTCATTCTTCTCGTCACCGCTACGAATCGTTTCTTCTTTATCCCACTCAACATCCCAACCTAGTTGTTCAGAATAACTTTCAGCTTTAACAGAGACGCTGGCTTCTTCTGGGAGGTTCAGGATCATATTACGAACTTCATCAATCATCCAATCCCCTGTGATGTTCCCTGCGTTTAGTTTCAGATTCCCTGTAGTACCACGGATCTCTACGTCAACGTCTTCAGGCAAGGAGATCGTACGGTTAAACGTCGTTCGACTGTAGTGCATTCCTTCTTTAGAAGGTCCTTGTAGCAATTGAATATATAGCTTATCTCCTACTTTGTTAATTGAAGCTACATCAGTCTCTTTTAAATCTTCTTGTTCTAGAAACTCTGAGGTAAATGTTCCAAATATATGAACTTTACCAGCAGTATTCGTCTCAACGACCAAATCATCATATGCTTGTTCAAGCACGATCGTATTGATGTCTTCTGAGATGGATTCTTCTATAGAAGGCAAGGGACCTTCAACACGTTCTGCATTCATAGCTCCCTTCACTTCATTCACCAGACCAAGTGAAGTCATTAAATATAACCCCAGGGCGACCATTCCAAGTACTCCGATAAAGAAGATTGAAAGAAAGTCATATTGCACAATCGGTTTTTCTTTCTTAGATAGAGCAATGTAGACGAGTACCTCGATTCCGAGCACAATTAAAATAAACGGCCACCACGACATGGTTAATGTAACAGGGTCCCAATCTGTAAACTGGCCAACCATTAGTAAGACTCCGAGGAAGATGAGTGAAAGTCCCATTGATACTGTCCCTACGCGCCACTTTCTCATTTACTAACCTCCTCCTTATTCACTTTTGAACCTAATAATAGTTTAATTCCCCCACCGATAAAGAGGAGACAGACAATGATCATTTGGAAATAGCGTTCGTAGTAATAATAGAGATTGATCTGAAATGTTTCGCGAAGTTCATCTGCTAATACTGGCATGAATACGTCATCTAACATATAGAAGACACCCAGCAGTATGAGCGCTATTCCAATCCAGCGCTGATGATTTATAAAGTACTTAATAACCGGAACATCTTCAATAATCTCCTCTTCATCTCGACTAGCAAGCTGTAGCGCGTCGAAAAAACTAAAGAACCAGATAATCGGAATTAAGAATAAGAAGATGGATAAATGTAAGACATCAAGAATATAGATCGACAATAAGAATGCGGCCATCAGCTGTAGACCTCGTCGCTGTAATCCTAAATACATATGCCCAGCCCCCGGGAAAATTCCTAGCAACGTTGCAATGACTCGACTTTTCTTGCCACTATCACGATGACGATCAAAGTCTTCTAAAATGGTTCGATCTTCAAGTGTCTCACCCTTCTCTTTCTGATTTAGCAACTGAATCACATCAAACAATCCGTAAATCCAAATGATCGGAAGGGCTAAAAGGAAGACCAAAAAACCACCAGTGCTTGTAATGGCTGCGACAAAGAAGATCATAATGCCTACTCCCATAAATCCTGCAAGGAACGTTAGACCTCTTTGATTCAACCCAAGATGGAAATGCCCAACACCAGGAATAAATGATAAGAGAATCGTTACAACCCTTTCCTGATCTTTAAAGGGAGACGTAAGAGCATCGTCTGTATCTGTATTTCCCACTCGCTGATTGTGTTTTTCTAATTTTCGTAACTGCCTTATCATATCTACCATATTAATAAGCCACACTAGTAAAGGAAACATCACCAGTATAAGAGCTTCCCCTCCCGCATTCATTACCGCTACCGCAATAATAAACAGAGGAGCAAAGAACAATCCTCCAAACAAAATCCCTCTTATTATAAGACCAAGATATAGCTGGCCTAGCCCTGGCACAAAGGAAAAGAAAAATGCCAATATCACTGACTTATTCATCTGCATCACTCCTCATATCTTCATTTACTTTCTGTAACAATCGATCTGTTTCACTTACAATATTCCTTGAGATGGAAGGTCTCTCTTTAAAGGAATCCTCATCGAAAACATGAAGCACTTGTTCAAACACACCTGATACCATTAAAATCATCGTTAAGCCTGCAGCAAGTCCGTAATGTACCAGCGTCCGCTTTTGCTTCTGCACTGCACTTCGCTTCGACTCTTTAACCGGCATCACTTGCTTTTTAACGATTTGATCAAACGTTTGATCAGTAAAATCCTGTGCAAGGGATGGTTCCAAAGTCCAGCTTTCTACCTTCGTCATGTAGGCTTCAAAACAAAAATCACATTCATCAAGATGATCCTCAATTTCCCAACGTTCATGATCACTCAACGAATCTTCCATATATGCTTCTAACCGAGTCGTCTCTATATGCTTCATCAGAACTCATCCTCCTTCCAATTTCGTTTCATCCACTTCCTTGCACGGTACAATCGCATCTCAACCGTCTTCTCCTCAAGCGCTTGCTCTCTAGCAATCTCGCTGTATGATTTACCTTCTATGTAATACGCCTGAACAACCCCTTGATAATTTGCTGGCAATAATCCAATCGAATGGGACACAGCCACAACCTTTTCATGTTCAAGCCATTCTTCTTCGGCACTTTGCATCCGTTCATACTCAAACGTTTCAAAAGCCAAATCTTCTTTTTGCCTGGCTTTCTTCCGCTTATAATCAATTGCTTTATTCATTGCAATCCGGCTCAACCACGTCTTAAATCCTTGGGACTGATAAGAGGGGAGCGCATCCATCATTTTGATAAATGTTTCCTGAGCCAGATCCTCAGCCTCTTTCTCATCACGGACAACGCTATAGGTTACTTTAAACACGTGTCCTTTATAACGCTCAATCAAAAGCCTGAGCGCCTGCTGATGACCTGCCTTTATCTTTTCAATTAACCGCTCATCCTGAATCCTGCTCCCCTCCCTTCGTTCTTCATCCACCTTATAGACGAAGCATACAACAATTCCCCTACACATTTTAGAAAAATTTTTCAAAACATAAAAAAAGCTCAGGTTATAATCCTGAACTTAGTCATTTATCAATCTGAAAACCATATCCCTATCTATCATTCTATGCTAGCGGTTCCACACATTCCGTACCTTCATTCTTAGCGTTGTTTACATACGTGCTGACCGGATATGCTTCTAACGTCTCTATATTTAATTGACTCAAATAATCATGCATCTCATTAGGATCTCGCTTCGTTTGCTCCATCCACCATGACTCATGTTCTCTAGGAAGAATAATTGGCATTCGATTATGAATGGGTGCCATAAAGTCGTTGGCTTCTTTCGTTAAGATCGTACAGGTTACAAGTTCAGCGTCACCTTGTTTCCACCGATCCCACAATCCAGCAAAGGCAAAGAATGATCGATCTTGAGGGGAGATTCGATAGGGCTGTTTCTTCCCATCTTCTTTCTTCCACTCATAGAAACTATCCGCTAAGATCAGACACCGCTTTCTCTCTAGCAGACGTTTGAAACTTGGCTTTTCATGAGCCGTTTCAGATCTTGCGTTAATCATTTTATACCCAATAGAAGGATCCTTTGCCCACACGGGTACGAGCCCCCATTTCAATTGACCAATTCGGTTCTTCTCACCGTCATTGACAACCGTCACTACTTGTTGACCAGGTGCAATGTTATAACGGGGTTCAATCAAGTCTTCATCTGGTTTAATCCCATACTCTTTTAAGATCTCATATTCTTCTACTGAAAATGTAAAACGACCACACATACCATCCCGCTCCTTTCTACATACTGGTAGTGTAAGCATTTCACAAATGGATTTCAACTCCCAACCAAACCATAGAAGGGGGGTCGAAATGATCTGGATGTTTATCTTCATTAATGATAGAATTTTTAGACATTAAATTTAAGGAGGCACTATATGGATCATCGTTCTAGACTAAGGTTGCTCCTTGGAGCAGCTTTCCTGATGGCCACCTCAGCAATTGGCCCAGGGTTCCTTACACAAACAACCACATTTACAGAACAACTCGCAGCAAATTTCGGTTTCGTTATCTTAATATCTATTATTATTGATATTGGTGCCCAACTAAATATCTGGCGGATCATCTCCGTAAGTGGTAAGCCCGCACAAGACATTGCCAACAGTGTTCTTCCGGGACTTGGATTTATTCTTTCCATTCTTATCGTTCTTGGAGGTCTCGCTTTTAATATCGGAAATATAGCTGGAGCCGGACTTGGAACGAATGTTTTATTCGGAATTTCCCCTAAAATGGGGGCTTTGTTTAGCGGGATTGTTGCTATTGGCATTTTCCTTGTACGAGAAGCTGAAAAGTTAATGGACCGCTTCGCTCAAATTCTGGGGTTTATCATGATTGGTTTAACGATCTACGTCATGTTTACAGCTCAACCACCTGTTGGCGAAGCTGCTATCCGTTCAGTAGCGCCTGAAAAGATTAATTTCCTCGCAATCGTCACACTTGTCGGGGGAACAGTCGGTGGATACATAACATTTGCAGGTGGGCATCGCCTTCTTGAAGCAGGGATAAAAGGAAAAGAATCACTCGGCTACGTGAATCGAAGTGCCATTTCTGCGATTAGTATTGCATCGATTATGCGTATCTTCTTATTCCTTGCCGCCCTTGGTGTAGTAGCACAAGGAATTACACTCGACCCAGACAATCCGCCAGCTTCTGTATTCCAAGCAGCGGCCGGAAACGTTGGGTATAAGATTTTCGGTGTGATTATGTGGTCAGCAGCCGTTACATCGGTTGTCGGAGCAGCCTACACATCTGTTTCCTTTATCAAAACATTTAGTCCGCTCATTGAGCGAAATCAAAAGTGGATTATCGTTGGATTTATTGCCGTTTCCACACTCATCTTTAGCTTAGTTGGAAAGCCTGTTAGCTTACTGATCTTAGCCGGTTCTTTAAATGGGCTCATTTTACCACTTTCTCTTGGTGTTATTTTAATTGCAGCACACAAGAAGTCCGTTGTTGGTGATTACAAGCACCCCATATGGTTAACCATTTTCGGTGCCTTTATTGTCATCGCCATGGCATACATGGGCGTAATTTCCCTCTTTGAAGGGATGACTTCTTTATTCTAACAGGATTAATGAAAAAGCTACTCCGTCTGTTAACAAAGACGAAGTAGCTCTTTCATTTTTTCACTGCCCATTACCACACTTTAGACAAAATTTTGCTTTATCCATAATTCTTTTGGTGTTCTTTCTTATAAGCTAAGTATTCATCATCATTACGCACTTCTTTCCACTTTTCCTCAAATATGCGAGCCGATTCAGCTTTTTCCTCGTCGATGTCTCGTTCGTTTATATTGCCATCTTGATCGTATTTCTTTCCACCTTTATAATTCGCATAACGCCTTGCTCGTGTATAGCCCATTTGTATATATTTACGCGCCATATCCATTCCGACAAAATCTTCTTGCTGTTTATATTGCTGAAACAGTTCATAAATCTTATCTGCTGACTCTTTTGCGATATCAGGAGTTTTAAATCGCCAATGAGGCAGAATTTCACTCTTATATGGCTCTACCATTAGCACACCTTGCTCTCCCTTGCCCACTCTGTAAAGATCAGGCCGCTCTCTAAAATTGATGTTGTCGAAATCCATTTCATAATCAAAGCTCATAGAAAAACCCCCTCTCTTTGCTAAACTTCCCAATACAAAGGAGGGGGAAACACTTCAATCTTCTTAGACTAGTAAGGCATATAACCACTTTCTTCATCCTCTTCTTGAGTAGGTAGAACAGTAGATGAATCTCCTGCCTCACTTCCATTTAAGAAAGAGGTGATTAGGTTCCCTATACGATCAATAATGAAGGTGCCCTCCTCATTATGATCCGGTTGCTGCTTCCTATCATTAAAGACCTTATACGAGCCGTAAAAGCTTTGGCGAGCTTCCCATATAGGGAATTTTTGATAGAGCGCCTCTAGTGAATTCGTTTGATAGAAGTCCACAACGTTTAGGTTGCTTCCGTATTGATAGTGAGGGAGATTCCCCGTTTCAATCATGACGATATAGGTTTCTTGCTCATTAAAGTGAGGGCTATCAACCTTCAACTCATATGTTCCAGATTCAAGGGACCGGACAGTACGCTGCGTATCCCCTTTCTTCTCTATATAAATCTTATCTTCCTTACTCAAAATAGCCTTAGCTTCAGGATCTTCTCCATTTGCCCATTCTAACGTTAGAAAGTGAACCCCGTTCTGAGCTTCGAAATAAATATCATGAAACAGAACACTCTCCCCAGTTTTAAATGACCAAGTTCGTGACACATCGAATAGATTCCCTTCCGCTGTCTTCGCTTGAGCATTCACTCTCACCTTGTAACCTGCACCCGGCATAAGCTTCTCTTTTGGAATTAGGAAAACGTGATGAGTACCTTCGTTCTCCATTTGTGGCGTGACCGTGTAGGATGGCACTGTTTCACCATCCTCATTAACTAATGATGCCTCTGAAACTTGGAGTTCATGAGAGGAAGGACCATAATACACATAAGAAACAGGATAACCTGTCCATACCTGATCTTGGTTGAAAAAACGAAGAGGATTAGGCGTTTCATAAGCAAACCAGGAAACTGGCACATCTCTTTGATTTGGGTAAGGGTACTGAATAATACGATGTTCCCCTTCACTTCCATCTCCACCAAAGTTCATGACTACATCGCCTTGATTATTGTATCCTGTTCCTACTTCGTTATAAAACGGGTTCATTAAGCTCAAACGATGGTAAGGAGCGTCAAAGAGATGATCAACAGCCGATACTCCTCCAGGCTCTTCATAAGAAATCCCTTCTCCTACGAACCATTTGGGATAACCAAAATAAGACGTCCTTTCAGCAGGTTGTTTTCCGGTAAATAAGTGAGCGCTGTTGTTCATTTCATGGTGACCTTTGGAATAGACGTTCATATAATTGGCATGAGCTTGAGCTGCTTCTTTTAAATGATCATTGTTTTTTAATAAAGGAATATCCAACCTCTCGCGATATTCGTTAGCACGAGCAAGCGCATCATTTCCAACAGTGGTCAATATTTCATTATCCATTGAAGCAAAAGGATCCATATTACGACTGTCTATTTCAAATGACCAAGAACGTTCAAGTTGCTTTTCGCCATACACTTCAAGTTGAACCGTTACTGTATTTGCACCTGTTAACCCCCAGGCCTCATAGGTGAGCATACCTGTATTTTCATTATACGTTGAGGAAACTTCTTTTCCATTTACAAACATGTCCACCTCATAGGGCAAATCATTATTCGATAGTTTTATGAAATATGTAATTTCGGGCGAACCAGTAGATACTAAGCCGGTCGGTGATCCTTCTTCATGGTAACGAATGGTATAAGAATTTGATTCCATCTTAGGCTGATTATTCTCAGTACCATGAACGTGATCCGGCGTAAGGACAAACAACACAATACCTACTAGAATCCAAACCGAATGTTTGATCATCTTAATAACACCTTTCTCAGATCTTTTCTTTTTATTTTACTAGAAACAAATCAACACTCCTAGTGGTTCAGAAAGTTTTTCCATATCGTTCCCCACCTCTTTACTTGAAATCTAAGAAGGGATTTCAGATAATGAAACAAATTGCCGGAAAGGAAGCTGATCGCACATGTCACTACATGATTCATACTTAGACACATGTCACCTCTTCATCTTTGACCTCGATGGGACCCTATATGAAGACACGAAGCATTTTGACCATTTTGCTTATAAATTAAAGGATAAATTACCAAAAGAAGAACACGAGTCTTTCTTAAGAGATTTTACACAAGTTAAAGAAGGTCTCCATCCACTGTCCATTGGAAAGGTCTATGATACGAAAGAAGACCTATTCTGGACGTGGGACCCATTTACCGAAAAGATCAGCAACCCTGAATCATGGAACGGCGAACAAGTAGAGCGCTCTTCAGATGAACCATTTCCCGCCTCTACATTTGATTTTGACCGATGGATTGCAATCGGAGACGGTTGGTGGCCTCCCTATGTACTCGCTCGCCATTATGGGTTACCGATGAGTGAATGTCACAAAGCCTATGATGAAACAAAGGTCGACATGTCATCTCAAAAAGGATGGCTAACAGAGACACCTGGATTACGTTCTTTCTTGGAGGAAATAAAAAAAGAGAAAACAATCGTTCTTATGACGAATAGTGAAGCTACAGATGTAGATCGTCTACTCAAGGAACTGAACCTACAGGATCTATTCCATGACCGGATCACATCAGCTACAAAGCCTGTTCAAACGAGCGAACACTTTCATGAGCTATTAAAACGATACAAAATCAAACCAGAAGAAGCCGTATCCATTGGAGATAACTTCATGAACGAAATCGCCCCCGCCCTCCAATACGGTATGCACGCAATCTGGCTAACACCCGATGAATCAAACATTGAACACGAGAAACTCCATCCTGTTCGTTCGTTAACAGACATTCTTTAAACTAAGGCTCTGTTACTGTTTATTGTTGTATTCATTTAATCCATATAAGCCCCCTTATATGGAAAAGTTGAAGTTGAGATATTTCAGCAGGAAGGGACCGTTACGTTTAAAAGTGCTTGGGCTTGCTCGGGGACAACTCGCTTTCCTGCGGGGAGCTGGGAAGCCTCCTCATCGCTTCGCTCTCTGAGGGGTCTTCCCTAGGCTCCTTTTCCCGCGGGAGTCTCGCAGTCCCCGAACAAGCCCTGTCTTTAAGGTGGGTGAACGGCCCCGCAATTCGCATCAGCAGGTCTGTTGTTACCCTATACGGCATGCTTTCGTTCCTCCTTGTATGGTAAAGGTGGGCCTGGAAACTGCGAGACTCCCGTGGGCAGAAGAGCTTAGGTGAGACCCCGGAGCCCGGCTTTGCCGGGTGAGGAGGCTCACCAGCTCCCCACAGGAAAGCGAGTGGTTTCCAGGCCCACCTTACGCTTAACTAGAGTTAACGGAAACATTCTCTCAGCTTCAAATGCAGAAAAATAGAGAAAAGGATCCTCTAATAGGGTCCTTTTCTCTATTTTCCCGCCATTGTAAAATCCATGTAATCTCCTTGTTAGAATTGCAATCACATTGTTGTCATTCTGTTATTGGGCTTTTCCCATTAGGTTGTTATAGTAGTCC
The DNA here is from genome assembly GCF_014642405.1 of Pontibacillus salipaludis. Classification (GTDB taxonomy): domain Bacteria; phylum Bacillota; class Bacilli; order Bacillales; family BH030062; genus Pontibacillus; species Pontibacillus salipaludis. Next base: position 46,797 of record NZ_BMIN01000022.1, on the reverse strand, counting down.
ATAGAGTTAATTCGTTACTCAATAAACCGCGAATTTCAACAGCTCATGGCTATTGTAATTCCCAGGAGGTCAACAAAATGAAAAAACTATTTCTATCCCTAGCTGCTGTAGCAACGATTTCTACAACAACAGCGATTACAGCAAGCGCAGAAGAAGTAGACGTCAAGAGCGGCGACACATTATGGGGTATCTCTCAGGATTACGATGTGTCCGTTGAACAAATAAAACAACAAAATAATCTAACATCTAACTTAATCTTCCCGAACCAAAAGCTAACAGTGAACCACAACGGAGACAGTGAAGTTGCTCACACAGCAACAGCTGACAGTAATGTGTATACAATCCAACCTGGCGATACACTTTTCGCTATCGGTCAACAATATAACGTAAGTGTGAATGAGTTAAAACATTGGAATAACTTAAGCTCAAATACGATTTATTCAGGAGATACCCTGAATGTAAACGGATCAAACGTAGCAACAAAAGAAAAATCAACTGTTGCAAGCACACAACCTACTGAACCTAAAACAGAAGAAAAACAAGTTCAAACACAACAACAAGAACAAAAGACGATTACAATGGAATCAACAGCATATACAGCAAACTGCACGGGCTGCTCTGGTATCACAAGAACAGGCATCAATCTTCTTGAAAACCCAGATCGCAAAGTAATCGCAGTAGACCCTAACGTAATCCCACTAGGTACTGAAGTTTATGTAGAAGGATACGGAAAAGCAGTAGCTGGTGACATCGGTGGCGACATCCAAGGAAACAGAATCGACGTCTTCATCCCATCCCAATCCGAAGCACTAAACTGGGGCCGCAAATCAGTAGACGTAACAATCTTAGACTAATTCCTTCCCTTAAAAGATAATACAAGCCCAAGGCTGAATGCAGCTTTGGGCTTTTTTATGCTCTACTCATCCCATTTAACTTTTCATACAAGCCCCCTTATACGGAAGACAATATGAAGTTGAGATTTTCGATTTTCTGTTTTGCGAAAGATAGAGACGTTTCCGCCAGCGTGAATAGAGCGTAAGGCGGGGCTGGAAATCACTCGCTTTCCGCGGAAAGCGAGTTGCCCCCAAGCCTGCCCAACCACTCTTATGGCAACGGAGCTATCCTCCCCCAGTGAGTTAGCTTCGATTCTTAGGATTACTGAATCTCTCTGACTAAAATAAAAACACCACTGCGTACTCTTCAGGAGAGAACACAGTGGTGTTTTTAGTCTTGAACAGTCTGAAGACCATTCAAAATATAATCAATCGTACGATCAATCTCAGCCTCATCGTCCCAGTCCGCATCTGGCATAACGATAAAACGAGTTACTAAAAAGCCAATTACCGTTGTAATAACTAATCGAAGAACCGTTTCACTTGGATAATCTTTGATAAGTCCCTGTTCCTTATAATGACTCACGAAACGTTCAAAGTGTGGCAGCACTTCTTCCCTGAATATGTGCTTATAACGATCCTGAAGTTCAGGGTGGAACGCGACTTCCTGAAGTACAATTTTCAGTAGAGGAACATTCTTTTTCGCAAATTCAAACCGATTTACGATCATGGCTCGTAATAATTCTTCAAAGTCTTTATGCTCCCCATCTCGGAAAACCTGTTTTACGAAAGACTGGGCAATAAACGGAACAGCTAGCTTTGTAATGACCGGTGAAACAATGGCCATCAAGAGTTCTTTCTTTGTTTTGTAGTGACGAAAGATCGTTCCTTCCGCTACACCTGCTCGCTTTGCAATCTCACTCGTCGAGGTTGATGCGTACCCCTTCTCAGAGAATATTTCAATAGCGGCTTGAACAATTTGACGTTGCTTTGGGGTAAGCTGCTCCTGATCGTCCAATTCTAGCAATTCTTTAAAAGCTTCATATTCTGTCACGCTTTGACCCCCTTTTCCAATCTATCCTCTATTATAGCTTGCGATGCTTTTTCAACGCTACTATATTCAAGATAAAAAAGCTGGCGGCAAACCCAAGTAACACATAGACATCCATTTGTATGTCCGCAAATCCTTCTCCTCTAATCATCACACCTCTTAACGCATTTGCTCCGTATGTGAGTGGCATAATTTGTCCGATCATCTTGATCCAAGAAGCTACCGCATCAAGATTAAACAACCCTGAAAAGAAAACTTGCGGGACAATCACGAGCGGGATAAACTGGATCATTTGAAATTCATTGTTTGCAAACGCAGAAAGCAATGTCCCTAAGGTGAGTGCTGTTAAAGCAAGTAAGATTGAAATCAGAAGTACATACCAAATAGAACCAGCCATCCACACATCTAAAGCATAGATTGCAAAAAAGGCGATAAGTGCTGTTTGAAGGATCGTAAATAGACCAAATCCTGATACATACCCCGTCACAATCTCCCATCGCTTAAGAGGAGTAGATAGAATTCTTTCAAGGGTGCCTTGAGTTCGCTCACGTAAGAAAGAAACCCCACCAATAATAAACACAAAGAAAAACACGAAGAATCCAATAAGGACAGGCCCGACATTATCGAATAACCCTAATTCATCAGAACCGTGCAGGTAACTGAAATTGGGATTAAAAGGCATCGATTGAGCCGGAACTGCGTTTTGCATGGCTTTTTGAACAGCTCCCATCACTGCCTGATTTGTAGAGGGATCACTGCCTTCAAGCGTTATATTCACATCTGATTGATTCAAATGAATAAGAGCATCTACTTTCATTTCTTCTAGTGCAGTTTCAGCTTCTGTTGGCCCCATCTTTTTTATGGTGACATCCTGTTCTTTAAATAACTCAGTCATTTGTTCCGGCACGTTCACAAAGGCTAGTGTTGGTTCATATCGGTCTCCATCCAATACAAGCCACATCAACGTCAATACAAGTAGCGGCGCTAGAAGCATAAGCGCAAGCGAGCGTTTATCCCTTTTAAACTGTCGAATAATCCGTACTGTTATCGCTTGAACATTCATGAACGAGCACCTCCATACGCTAGAAAAGCCTCTTCAATAGAGTCGACATCCGCTTGTTGCTTCAATTCAATTGGAGTTCCTGAAGCAATGACGTACCCGTCGCGAAGCATCGCTAAGCGATCACATTTATCAGCTTCATCCATCACATGAGTCGTCACAATAATGGAGCCTCCTTTATCTTTCCAACGATATAATTCAGCCCATATGGATTGCCGTAATACAGGATCTATCCCTACTGTTGGTTCATCCAATATCAATACATCAGGCTCATGCAAAAGAGCAATTGCCAAAGATAGACGCCTCTTCATTCCTCCTGAATAATTGCGTACAGGTTTATCCATGTGCTCTGTTAACCCAACGACTCTCATTACGTCTTCTATACGTTCTTTTCGTTTTCTACTCTTTAATCCATAAATAGATGCAAAGAATTCTAGATTCTCACGAGCTGATAGTTCACTATACAATGCATCAGATTGAGCCATATACCCAACTTTTCTCATCTGTTCGAGAGATGGCATCTTAACACCTTCAACCCATGCTTCACCCGTGTCAGCCTCCATGATACCAACGATCATTTTTACAAGCGTGGTTTTCCCAGCCCCAGAAGGACCAAGCAATCCATAGATTTCACCCCGCCCAATTTCCATATTGATATCTTTCAAAACCGCTTCATCCCCAAAGGAATGAGCCATCCCCTTCACTTCAATAACAGCTTCCATATCTAATCAACCCCTTGCCTGAAATGAGTGATTACTCACTTTAATAGTATAGTACAACAACACGTTTGTAAAGTGAGTAATCACTCATTATAAAATATTATAGATCTTCCATTTTTATGCTCACATCAACTCTCAGCACAAAAAAAAGAACCCTTCCCTGAAGGATTCAAAAGTGTTAGGCGAAAAACAAGAAACCCTTATAGTCCATTGGCAGCATAAAGCTCATCAAGAAACGAATCTTTAGATAGCCACTCATTCAACATAATGGCCCAAAGGCTTTAGATTATAAACCAAAACGACTGCGTATTTTACCACTATACCTCTTATAAGCTCCCGATTCTTTCATCTTCCGTTTTTCCATTAGCGTTTGAAAATGAATCTGCTTTTCGTTTAGCTCTTTTTGATAAGCAAGTCGTTCTTCTTCATCTGTACAAAGGGCCACAAGTTCTTCGATGCGAATCATTTCCTTCTTCACTTCCATCTCTTCAGGAAGCATATTCGCATTCTTAAGAATCGTAAAACTCGCCCTAAGGTCTTCAGGAACAGCTTGAATCTCTGATAAATCGAGCGGTTTCCCTTTACCAGGGAGGTCTTTAAACGCACCTTCACGCTCAGCTTGTTTAATCTTCTCCTCAGCCATCATCGTTACATAATCCAAGTGACTGAACCTCCTTTATGAGAACTCCTGGTTACGTTACAAAAATTGTAACACACCGTTTAGGACGTTTCGACACCGGAAAGTTAGGCTAAATAATTAGGACGAAGACGATTGGGGGCAGGAATATTGGTTACATTAAGCAATGAATATTTAAAAGACATAATAACCGAATATACACCTTATACCACTCAGGGAGAAGTCGTTCAAAGCCTCCCTTGTGTGAGTGAACTAAATCAAAACGACATCGGAATAGCTGTGATTGATTTAGATCAGAATGTCTACACAGCAGGTACCACGGATCTTTCTTTTTCTTTACAAAGTGCTTCTAAAGTTGTCAGTCTTATGATTGCACTAGAAGACCTCGGGGAAGAAAAAGTGTTCCAAACCGTTGGGATGGAGCCAATGGGTGATTTCTTCAATACCATTAGCCATTTGGAAGCTGATGATGTACATAGACCGTTTAATCCAATGGTTAACGCAGGGGCCATTGCCATTTGCTCTCTAATCAAAGGATCTTCAGTAGAGGAGCGTTTTGAGCGGATTATGACGATGTTAAAGAGCGTCCTCGGTCACGATGACATTCACATGAATGAAGATGTCTATAAAGCTGAAAGACGTAAAGGAGATCGGAATCGCGCTCTTGCTTACTATATGAGCAGTACAGGTTCTGTGGCTCTTGATCCTGAGGAAGCTCTAGATTTGTATTTCAGGATTAATTCCATAGAGTTTCAGGTACGGGACTTAGCCTTACTCGGTTTGTTTTTTGCAAACGGTGGCAAAACGATTGAAGGGGGAGAACAACTTCTACATCCCGATCATTTAACAACAATTGAAGCCATTATGATGACATCTGGCATGTATAACGAATCAGGTCGCTTTGCTGTAAATGTTGGGTTCCCATGTAAAAGCGGAATCAGCGGAGGGATTTTCGGAGCAGTTCCAGGGCGTTATGGAATAGGCGTTATCGGACCAGCTATTAACCCTAAAGGGAACAGTGTAGCTGGTAGTAAAATCCTTGAACGTCTCTCGAAGGATCTCGGTTTAAACATCTTTCATCCTGAAGCTAAAGAGTAAAAAGTCATTAAACGAAAGACGCCTTTGGGGCAAAACCCAAAGGCGTCTTTTAGAAGATTCTATTTCTTATAGCTTCCAATGAGAAACATTTAACGTCAGTTCGCCTGAAGAAGCAAAATAAACGGAACGATTCTCTTGCTCAGGATAGTAACGAGCTGTGAAGACTTCTTCTCCGCCATTAACAAACATCTCTACAGAAGATGTATCTACGAATAAACGAAGATCTTCTAATTCACCAATCTTGCACGTTCTTGATTCCATTCTACGATCTTCAAATCGTTTACGCTCAAGGGTTAATTCACCACTTGGCTTGTGATACACAACGCGCGCATTATTTCGTAGCGTTAGCTCGAACACATCTGCCTTGTTGTGTTCAAACCCAAGCTGAAGTTCAAAGGCATCCCCTTCGATTCCTTCAATCGTTGTTTCGACCCCATTTAATTCCACGCGTTCGTAAGAGATTTCTTCTTTTCGAAGCTTCTCTAATTCCACTATAGGCTTCTGGATCAACTTGTCTCCATCAAGCGATAACTCTCTTGGAAGAGTAAGCGTATGAATCCATTTATGCTTAATCGTTGGATGGTGTTCTTCGTCCTGGTCAGGTACACCCATCCAGCCAACTAAAATGCGACGGCCTTGATCATCTAGAGTGGTTTGAGGAGCGTAGAATTCAAACCCTTGATCAAGCTCTCTGAACGATCCATGGTCAAGCTTCCCTGTTTCGTAATTCATATCGCCCACAAAGTAGCCAGATTGATAGACATTTTGATATTGGTTGCCTTGTACTTCTAACCCTTGAGGAGATACCACTAAGACGTGCTTGCCCTCTAGTTCAAATAGATCTGGGCATTCCCACATAAAGCCGAAGTCATCCAGTTGATCCGTATGAGCACCAGTTACAACGCCCATGTGCTCCCAATCACTAAGGTCAGATGAACGGAACAGTGCAACACGTCCTTGTAGATCGTGGTTCTGTGTACCAACAACCATATACCAATACTCACCATGCTTCCATACTTTTGGATCGCGGAAGTGGGCGGTATATTCTTCAGGTAATTCTAATACGACACCTTGCTTCTCAAAATGAATTCCATCTTCTGATGTTGCTAACACTTGATAGCTTTCACGGTTGCCTTCTTCATCTTTTACATTCCCCGTATAGAACAAGTTCATCAATCCGTTCGCTTCAACAGCACTTCCGGAATAACAACCATTCTTCTCAAACCATTCAGAAGGTGTTAGAGCGATCGGTTCTGCCTGCCAGTTTACTAGATCCTCAGATGTGTAATGGCCCCAAAATTTTGCACCATGTCCTGTTTTAAATGGCATCCACTGATAAAACATGTGATAAGTGCCATTATATTGAACGAAGCCATTTGGATCGTTTAACAATCCAACAGGGGGCTGGATATGAAAGCGAAGACGATGAGGATCGGCTTCTACTTGGTCACGAAATTTCTCGATTTCTGCATAAGCCTCTTGGCGAAGCTGGTTATCTCTTTGAGACACAAAAGTCCCTCCTTAGGAAGATAAGTGTTGTTTAACTTGTTCGATGGTTGGTAAAGCAGTCATAGCACCTTTAGTAGAGGCTGCAAGTGCACCAGATACGCTGGCCATCTTTGCCATCTCAACAGCTTGTTCAATCGAAAGGTCTTCCATGCTAGCATCCGTCTCATTAATGGCATAGAGAATGCCAGATACAAAGGCATCACCTGCTCCTGTTGTGTCTACAGCGTTCACTTTCATAGCATCAACTTTAGCGATCTCACCATTTGTAACAACATAGCTACCTTCTCCACCTAGTGTAACAAGCATAAATGGAATGTCGTACTTCTCATTAATTTGCTTGATTCCGGCTTCAATGTCTTTCTCACCTGTAATAAACTCAAGTTCCTCCTCCGAAACTTTCAGCACGTCAACCTGATCAAGCATAGAGATGATGGCTTCTTTCGCTTGGTCTTCAGAAGACCATAAGCTCATACGAAGGTTCGGGTCGAATGATACAACCATCCCTTTTTCACGCGCTACTTGAACTGCATGCTTTGTAGCTTCTTTTGCCGGTTCATTAATCATGGAAATAGTGCCAAAGTGAAGAACACGATGTTCATCGAATAAAGATTTTTCTACATCATTTACATGAAGCATCTGGTCTGCACTTGGATTAATAAAGAATTCAAAGCTACGCTCTCCATTTGCCGCAAGAGATACAAACACGACACCTGTTCGTACGTCTTGAGTAAATGTCATACCATCTGTTTTCACACCATAAGAAGTAAGAGTATCTTTCAGGAAGTGACCTAATGAATCATCTCCTACTTTACCTAAAAATGTTGATTTAGCTCCCAGACGAGCTAAGCCTACTGCAACGTTTGCAGGGGCTCCCCCTGGGCTTTTCTGATATTCAGTGTTCTCACTTGTTAATGGGATAAAGTCAATTAGCGCCTCTCCCAAACTAATAATACCTTTTGTCATGGTTCTATCTCCCTTCACGAGTTCCATACTTACAGATTACCAAAAACGAGCTCTTATGTCCTACATGAATAAAAGAAGTCAGGCAACCCGGCCTGACTTCTTGTTCATTTGTTCTATTTTTTCTCTTCTTTCCAACCTAGCAGTAATGTTGCTAAGAAGGCACCACCGATAGCAATCACAAGTCCGATGATATAATTTAGCGTGTCAGAACCTGTTGTTAAAGCAATCATTGGTAGTCCAGTTAAACCAATACCATTCGCTATTACGCCTGTAAAGGTAACGTAGAAGCCACCTAGAGCGCCACCAATCATCGCACCGATGAATGGACGACGGTGCTTCAAGTTAACACCGAAGATGACTGGCTCTGTTACACCAAGGAAGGCGGATACTGCACCTGGAAGTGCAATTTCTTTTGTTTTCTTGTTCTTTGTTCTGAAGAATACAGCTAGACCAGCACCACCTTGAGCAACGTTTGCCATCGCCCAAATTGGTAGAAGGTAGTTACCTGCTTTAGTTAAAAGCTCTGCTTCAATTGCGTGGAAGCTGTGGTGTACACCCGTTAGTACAATAAGGGAGTACGTACCACCAAACACTAGGCCAGCTAGTCCTTGGGCTGTTCCATAAACCATATCTAGAACCGTCGTAATACCAGAGCCAAGTAAGCGTCCTGCTGGTCCAACTACAAGCAATGCAGCGAAACCAGTTAAAATAACGGTTAAGAATGGTGTAACAAGTAAATCAATAACTCCTGGAACCACTTTGCGAATATTCTTTTCTAGTATACTCATGATATATACGGTTAATAATACCGGGATTACAGTTCCTTGATACCCTAACATTTCAATGGAAAAGCCGAAGAAATCCATTGTAGGAATTTCAGCTGTTCCTGAATTCCAAGCGTTTAATAACGCTGGGTGCGTCATAATACCACCAATAACAGCACCTAGATAAGGGGTTGCCCCAAACTCTCTCGCTGCACTAAAACCAATTAGAATCGGTAAGATAATAAAAGCAGCAGATGAGAACATATCTAACATGGTAAAGATCGCACCATCTGGATCTCCCCACTCATAAGCCTTCATCAAACCAAGAAGACCCATTAACATACCACTGGCTACGATTGCCGGGATGATCGGTACGAAAATATTCGAAAGCATACGAGCGAAACGAGCAAATGGATTCATGTTTTGCTTAGCTGCCTCTTTGTGATCGACACCTTCTTTTTGCTCACCTTGCTCAATGCCTAATTCTTTAGCAAACGGTTGGAATACTTTATTAACTACTCCTGTACCGAAAATAATTTGATACTGACCTGAACTTGAGAAGGCCCCTTTAACCCCATCAAGTTCTTCAATGGCAGATTGGTCCACTTGGCTTTCGTCACTAATCACCAAGCGAAGACGTGTTGCACAGTGAGTCGCACTAACAACGTTATCCTTTCCACCTAACAACGGAACTAACTTCTGAGCTATATCTTTGTAGTCCATGTTGCTTTCCTCCCTTTTCAAAGTAAGTTAACCAGATCGTCTCTAACAAATAAAAAAGGCAAGACCTAAACTATCTACATAGGATACACGTATCCCTTGTAAACACTTTAGGTCTTGCCTGCCAAAACAGTAACAATCCTGCTTTATTAGCTTGTATCTCCATTGTAATGTAAGCGTTGTCTGGATGCAATACTTTTATCCTGAAAATCCTTTCCAGTCTAGGTACGTTCTAGTACTCGCTGGATGTGAAGAGCAATGTAACCAATCTCGGAGTCAGGGAATGTGATTTCATACTCTTTTTTAATGAACCGGGCCATCTTCTGAGATAACACAAATGCCCCTTCATACTTTGTTCGAATTAGATCAAGCATGTCCGGGTCCATATCATGAAAAGGTTCTCCAGTTTCAATACGATTAAGAGCGAAGTGAAGGTGCGTTACCATGCGCTGGTGGGAAATCCCTTCAGGATCTACCTTTGAGCCTGACTCTTCCTCTAATACTCCAATCATTTCATTAATCATCGTTGTATGTTTCATCGTATTTTCCATTGTACTTGCTCCAAGCTTTGCTGTATGAATGTGCAAAGCAATATGGGCGGCTTCGTCCTCAGGTATCGGAACGCCAGTCCTTTTCTCAATCAGATCAATGGCCCATAAACCTATTGAAAATTCTTGAGCATAAAGGGTTTTAATCTCTGTAATAAGCTTGTTCTGGATCCGAAAACCTTGCCTTAAACGCTCTACGGCAAAGGATATATGATCGGTTAAAGAGATGTGAATATGGTCACTCAGTGGTACTTTCAAGAAGCCCTCCGCATAGCTGATAATCTCTTCTGCTAATTCAATGACATCTTCAGGTAGCGTTTTCAACAGTTCCTGGAATTTCTTATTTCCTTCAGACATAACGAAGATCTTCTCAATCTTTGATTGACTGATTACATCATTCTTGGATTTTTGAAATGCAATTCCCGCTCCCATGACAATCTTCTCTTGATCATCCTCTTTAACAACAACTGCATTATTATTTAGGATTTTGTTAATTTTCATATCGCCGCCACCTCCTATACGTTTCTAAAAATAAAAGGTTGTGTTTATCATGGCAGTTTTCCATGATAAACACAACTTTTGATGGAGCAAATGGCGGCTAACTTATTATTTTACTGTTACTTTTAGAAGTTCAGTTTCACCTTTTGTTGCTTCACCGCTATTCAAGCGCTCCATATTCTCAACTTCGTCACTGTTTGTAATAATGACTGGTGTAATTGTACTCTTCGCTTTTTCTTTTACTTTATCCATATCGAACGTAATAAGAGAATCACCTGGTTTTACTTTATCCCCAACTTCAACGTGACCTTCGAATCCGTCACCTTCCATGCTTACAGTCTCAAGACCGATGTGAATAAGTACTTCTAGTCCACCTTCTGTTTTGATACCAATTGCGTGCTTAGTTGGGAATAACTGAACAATTTCACCAGCGATTGGAGCTACAACATTACCATCTGCAGGTTCAATTGCAAGTCCTTCTCCCATCATTTTTTGAGAGAAAACAGGGTCTGGTACTTCTTCAAGATCTAGCACTTTACCGTTCAATGGTGCTACTAGTACTTCTTCTGATACTTTGTCTTTTTTACCGAATAATTTTTTTAACATGTTAGGTCACCCTTTTTCAGAATATTTTATGAAATTAAAAAGACCTAAAACGGGTAGAGGTAATCTACGTTTTAGGTCTTGCCTGATCGAGTCAGTCACAATCCAAGTCATATGTTTACTTTTAAGAGTAAACTGATCCATATGGATTGTCAAGAAGTTGTAACGTAGTTTACCTTATACAATGAATATACCCGATACACATATGGTTAATCGTTTTCTTTTTTATAGTAGCCCATTGCATCAAAGTCTGAATTGCTAATCGGGACGTGCACCATATCGATCGAGCGTTGTTCTTTAGGTTTTGATAACTCCATATACACGTGTTTCGATAAACCAAGCCCTGCTTCTTCAGCTTCAAGAATCGTTTGAGCGTAGAACACTTTCTCGATGCCGGCGAAATACATAGCTGTTAAACACATTGGGCAAGGCTGGCCACTTGCGTACATCACACAATCTTTAAGATCTGTTTGTCCTAACTTCTCTTGCGCCCTACGTATAGCTTCCATTTCTGCATGTGCACTAACATCGTACCTTTGGTGTGTACGATTCACATCTTCCGCTACAATTTCATCCCCTTTTACAAGAACTGCCCCAAATGGCGTCCCACCTTCTCTCACATTCTGAACAGCTAACTCTAAAGCTCTTTTTATAGGATCCATATCTACTCCTCCTTCTGCCTTTTCATATTATGTACCCGTTCTTCCTCTATTAAAGTATCCTGATTGGCACAAAAAATGCCCCAGGTATAATAACCTGGAGCACAAAAAGATCTTACTTTCCAATAAATTGTTGCGTCCATACATTTCCATTCTCAACGAAGCCTACACCAATATGGGTGAAGTTCCCATTTAAGATGTTTGCACGGTGACCTTCACTATTCATCCATCCATCTACGACTTCTTGAGGGGTTTGTTGTCCTTTAGCAATGTTTTCACCTGCTGTACGGTATTCAATACCAAATTGTTTCATCATATCAAATGGAGAGCCGTACGTTGGGCTGTCATGAGAGAAGTAGCCATTTTGGGCCATATCTTGAGACTTCTTCTCGGCTACATTGCTTAATTCTTTATCAATCTTAAGCGGTTCTAAGCCCTGTGCAGCACGCTCTTCGTTCGTCAGTTCAACCACTTTTTGCTCAAACTGACTTAGTTCGTTTGTTTGTTGCTCTTTGGGTTGCTCTTGAGTTTGAGCAGACTCTTGTTGTTGCTGCGGAGCCGGTGCTTGCTGTTCAGCAGGAGCTGATGTTGCTTCCTCTTGTTGTTTAGGCTCCTCTTGTTGAGGTTTTTCTATTGGTTGTTTATTTGTTTGATTCCATTTTATTTCATAGTTTGATAGAAAATCGTTCATCCATTGATCTAGTTGTTCTTGGTTGACTTGTTGGCCACTTTCAAATTGGAACGTCTTCGTCTTAATTGAATCTTGAGACTGGGCATGCGCGTCAGATTGCATCACGCCTCCTGCCATAAGAGATGCTGCAAGAGCAGTTGTTATTGTGACTTTTTTAAACATGTAATCTCCTCCTGTAGAGTTCTTTGTTTGGAACACATTCATCATACCACCGGGTTTTATGTAATATTTTTGGGAGGAATTTACTCGGGAGACTTTTTTGAAATAAACTCTAATACCGAAAAAGTGGCTCCATTATTGATACACCAAACTAGAACGAAGATTTAATCAGCACCAATGTTCAATCCATATATATCCTCTAATTGTATAATTTTTAAGGGAAATGCTATTGACGACTATAAATGAAAGCCTCCCTTGTAACATAAAGGGAGGCTTTGTAAACAAGTTGTTACATTATTTCTGTTGTTCTTCTGCAATCCACTGCTTGGCCCAGTTCGCCAAATAATCATAGTTCCACACATCTGATGGATAGTCTATGAACATCTCTTCCCCATCTTCATACAACTCTTGAAGAACCTCGTTTAGAGAGCCCATATAAAAGTCATAAAGGAATTCGTAACTGATCGTTTCCTTTGGCATGTAGTTATCCGCACAAACTTGTGGATCCGCATAGTTCACATATGTCCGGCACGGGATCGGCCTAATTTCATAAGCCATGCACATATTACTTTCTGTATCTAGCATCGGACATGGAACCTGCGAGGCAATATATTTCTTCTTAAATTCAGGATCATTCTCATGATCAATGGACGTAACATGGTCAATTTCTTCTTTATACGTATTCTGCCACTTTTCCAAATGATCCATAATACGCTGCTTTCGATCTGCCGGCCAATGATCAATAATCCGCTTCATCGTTTTAGCTTCTAATTCTGTAATGATAATAGGGAAGTAACAACAAAACGCACACCCCATAAAACAAGAAGCCTTAACATCCATGAATTGTTCCATGTTACTCATTTCTTCATTAACTTGTTGAAGAAACTGCTGAAACCCATCCATTACGATTTCATCAGCTGAACGTTCGCTAGACAACAGCTGATCCGTAATAGATGCAAAATATCTATCATTTAACTCGTATTGTTCATTTAACATTTCAATACGTTTTAAAATGTCTTCATATGACAAATAGTGCTGTGATGTCACACCTTACACCCTTTCTTATACCTTACCTACTTCCAATAGTTTAACATCAGCACTCACTTTTGTACTAGCCACCCATATAAAAAATAAAGGGATACCCTTTCACTAGCTTGGGAAAGATGGTACAATGACAACGATGATTAATGCTCTTTATTAAATGCTATAGAAGAAAGGATGTTAGCCATGCATATCGGAAGCAAAGGTTGGTATGTTAACGAACTTAAAAAAGCTGGCATGAGCCGTTACGAAGGCCGTAAGCTTGAAAGCTATAAAAAGCACATTCTTGCAAACCTATACTTCGGCAAAGTTGCTAAGTAAGGTTGCTTGAAAAACAGAGAGCCCTAGCGCTCTCTGTTTTTTTATGCTTAAAAAACCTCACCCTTCAATAGCGATTTTGGAATATATTGTGCACAAATCACGACATCCGACACCCCCATAAAACTTGGCTTATAGGAGAACAACTATAGGAAGAAATACATCATTGGAGGAACGCTACACATGTTTTCTAATGCAGAAATTGGTATTGATTTAGGTACTGCGAACGTTTTAATTTATTCTAAAAATAAAGGGATCGTCTTAAACGAACCCTCTGTTGTAGCTATTGATACACAAACAAAAAATGTTTTAGCTGTCGGGAAAGAAGCTAAACAAATGGTCGGGAAAACGCCTAAGAATGTCATCCCGATTCGCCCTCTTCGAGAAGGGGTTATTGCGGACTACGACATTACTGCTCAAATGTTAAAAGAAATGCTTAAAAAGGTCAGTAAGAAAATGGGCCTTTCTATGCGTAAACCGAACGTTGTCATTTGCACCCCATCTGGTTCCACATCGGTAGAGCGTCGTGCGATCCATAACGCTGTAAAAAGTTACGGCGCAAAACATGTTCACTTAATCGAAGAACCTGTAGCAGCAGCTATTGGTGCTGACCTTCCTGTAAGTGATCCTGTCGCAAACGTTGTGCTTGATATCGGCGGTGGTACAAGTGAAGTAGCCATCATCTCCTTCGGTGGTGTCGTATCCTGCCGCTCAGTTCGAAATGGCGGAGACACTATGGATGAAGAGATCGTTCAACACGTGCGCCGAAACTATAATGTACTGATCGGTGAACGTACGGCTGAAGAAATTAAAATCAACATCGGCTATGCGCTAGTCGATCACGAGGAATTAACGATGGAAGTACGTGGCCGTGACATGGTCACTGGCTTACCTAAGACAATCACACTAAGCTCTGGAGAAGTCCAGTCTGCCTTACGTGAAAATCTTGAAAACATTCTCGAAACCGTCCGTGCTACCCTAGAAGATTGCCCTCCTGAACTAAGCGGCGATATTGTAGACCACGGCGTTGTCATCACAGGCGGCGGCGCTTTGTTAAATGGCATGGAAGAATGGTTAAGCAACGAGATCTCCGTTCCTGTTCACCTTGCTCCAAACCCATTGGAGTCTGTTGCAATCGGCACAGGCCGTTCTCTACAAATGATCCAAAAACTTCAAAAAGCTGCAAAATAAGAAAAAGCTGTCTTAACTTTGTTAGGACAGCTTTTTTGTTATGAATTTTCGGGCCGTGCCGTTAGCTTTTTGGGTCGTTGAGCGTGGCTTTTAGGCTGTGCTCTTTCCTTTTTCGGCCGTCATGACCCATTTTCTCGCCGTGACGCCATCTTTTTCAGCCGTCGCTCTCCACTTTCTCGCCGTGACGCCATCTTTTTCAGCCGTCGCTCTCCACTTTCTCGCCGTGACACCCTCTTTTTCGGCCATCGCGACACACTTTCTCGCCGTGACACCCTCTTTTTCGGCCGTCGCTCTCCACTTTCTCGCCGTGACGCTCTCTTTTCCAGCCGTCGCTCCACGATCAAGTTGACAATTCAGACCGATGCACGTAAAATATTTTAGTGAGTAAAAGCATAAAAGCACTAAAGTGAATTGCATACATCTTAGATTTTCTCCTATGAAAGGAATGCACTCTATGAATAAACAACCTAGCTTTCTACTAGCTTTGTTCCCACCAGCAGCACTTATTGCAGCGGCTGCGTACTCCATTCCGAATGAATTAGGAATGTTCCTGCCCTTAATCATCGGAATTGTTGCTACGAGTATCGTTGGAATGATTACAGGAAACTCATGGGACGAGCTACAAGAATATATGAAAACCGGTGTTTCAAGGGCCTTGCCTGCTATCTTCATCCTTTTTATTATCGGCACCATCGTTGGGTCGTGGATGTTAAGCGGCACAATCCCTTCTATTATCTATTACGGATTAGAGTTTATTAAACCGAGTCTATTTCTCCCTACCATTGCCTTAACAACAGGTATTGTGGCCATTACACTCGGAAGTTCATTCACCGCCATTGCAACAGTTGGTGTGGCATTTATGGCCATTGGAGCCGGCATGGGGATACCAGACCCATTTATTGTCGGCGCATTAGTATCAGGTGCATTCTTCGGTGACAAGATTTCACCGCTATCTGATACAACCAACATCGCCCCTGCTATGGTTGGGGTAAACCTCTTTGATCACGTGCGACACATGCTTTGGGATACGATTCCTGCATTCGCCATTAGTTTAATTTTATTCTGGTTCCTTGGTTTAAATGCAGGAGGAGAGGCCGGGCAATCAGAGAAGATCTCCTCCATCATGAATGGCTTAACTGACACGTTTACCATTCACCCATTGCTACTGGCTTTACCAGTCATTACGATTGTCTTAATCGTGAAGCGATTGCCAGCAGTCCCATCTCTTGTGATCGTGAGTGTGACCGGGGGAATCGTTGCCTTCTTCGTTCAAGACAGTTCACTTGCTCAGATTATGGGCGCCATGACCGACGGCTTTGCTCCAAGCACAAGTTCAGAGACATTAAATGCTTTATTCGATCAAGGCGGAGGCGTGACATCCATGCTTCCGACAATCGGCTTAATCATCACTGCAACAGCACTTGGCGGTGTACTTGAAGGAACAGGAATCTTCACAGTTCTATTAAATCGCATCGTCAATACGATCCAATCCACAGGATCACTCGTGTTACGAACAGTTCTCTCAACGCTTGTAGTTGCCTTTACGAGTGGTGAGCAGTATTTATCCGTTATTCTTCCATCTCGCGCCATGGCTGAGGCATACGAGAAACAAGGGATCCATCCTAAGAACTTATCTCGTACTGTTGAAGCAGCGGGTACTGTAGGAATCAACTTGGTTCCATGGGGAGTAACGGCACTGTTTGTCAGCAACATCACAAATGTTAGCCCTTATAGCTTCATACCATTTATCTTCTTTGCTTATCTCGTAATCGGCATCAACCTATTCTACGGGTACACCGGGATCTCTATTACAAAAGCAGACCCTCAAGCAGAACAAGATGAGAAACAAGAAGGGGACAGGTTCCCTGTAGCACGTTAACACGCTACAGGGGGCCTGTCCCCTTTGTTCATCTAGCGGAAGTCATGTAAGTATGTCTTCCATGTTTCTTTAATCATTTTCGTTAAGCCAATGAGAGCAAGAATGTTTGGAATGACCATTAAAGCGTTAAACGTATCAGCCATCTCCCAAACAAAATCAACTTGAACGAGAGCTCCTAATACGATGCAAATTAAAACAATACTACGGTAAAATGGAACACCTTTTTCTCCAAACAGAAACTTCACATTCACTTCTCCGAAATAAGCCCATCCCAGGATCGTCGTAAAAGCAAAGAAAAGTAAACATATCGCGATAAACGGCGTTCCGAATGAGCCCAATCCTCGCGCAAACCCTTCTTGCGTAATCGCACTCGCTTCTAATCCCGATTTATGAGCATCTGTTAACAATACAACCATAGCTGTCAACGTACATATAACGACTGTATCAATAAACACACCAACCATCGCAACTAATCCTTGTTGAGCTGGGTGCTTCACGTTTGCAACAGCATGAGCATGTGGCGTTGAACCCATACCTGCTTCATTTGAAAATAGTCCACGCGCAATTCCATAACGCACAGCTTCTTTAATCGTCGCACCAAGTACACCACCACCCGCAGCTTCTGGGCTAATGGCTGATTGAACGATTAGCCCAAGCGTTGGAATAACCTGATCGGCATGGAGAACTAATATAACAAGGCTCCCGATGATATAAAGCAGCGCCATAACCGGAACAACGTTTCCAGCGAATGTAGAAATCCGGCTAATGCCTCCAAATAAAATAAGCCCAACAAAGAAGGCAATAAGTACGCCTAAAGCTACGTTAAACAATTGAGAATGGTTACCCACCGCTTGGTTCATCGCCACAGTAATCGCATTGGATTGCACCATGTTACCTACAAATCCTAGCGCGAATATAATAGCAATTGCAAAAAAGCCTGCAAGCCAGCGACTACCGAGACCATCTCTTATATAATAAGCAGGACCACCATAGACCTGATCTCCTTTTTTCACTTTATACACTTGCGAAAGTACCGCTTCAGCGAAGATCGTTGCCATGCCAAAGAAAGAACTAATCCACATCCAGAATATCGCCCCAGGACCACCAGCAGCTATTGCCGTTGCCACACCAGCAAGGTTACCCGTACCCACTTGTGCTGAAATGGACGTAGCAAGTGCTTTAAACGAATTAATTCCGTCTTCCTCCTGCTTTTTAAACAATGGGGCAAACGTTCGTTTAAACCCTTCTCCTAAAAAGCGAACTTGAATGAATCTAAGCTGTATCGTTAACCAAACACCTGTCCCAAGTAGGAACAGGAGCATAACGGGGCCCCACAAAAAGCTGTTGATCTGTTCAAATGTTGTTGTTAAAAATTCCACGATGTATTCCTCTCGATCTCTTTTCATTAATCACGCATAATACTATAGAAGAGTATATTACGTGCAAGCGTTTCACAGCAAGACATTTTCCACTGGGGGTAGACAGTAATTTATGGGAGGTGGATTCAAATGAAAAGAGGCCCATTTATAGGGCCTCTTCCTTTATTGATCAAACGTTTGATTAATAGAAAAACGGATAGAACAAACGGCCAATTCCGAAGAATGGGAAGCGATATCTTCTGAAGCGACGGAAGCGTCTTGGGTAACCATATCCATAACCACCATATCCTCCGTAACCACCATATCCGCCATATCCAAACTGGCGCTCATCTGGTGATTCATCATCTTCCTCATCACCCATCGGAACAAGCATGTAGACATTTTCTTTATCTACTTCATCAATAATTCCTTCATATTGAGCACCATCCTGCATTTCAATAACTACAAAGTAATGCATGTGACTGTTCGCTTGATTTTGCTTATCTTTCATACTCATATTTTGAGAAGGCGACATTCCTCCCCCTTGCCCCATACCTTGTTGTGGCATTTGCATTCCGTTACCTTGGCCCATGCCCTGCTGTGGCATTTGCATTCCATTTCCTTGACCCATGCCCTGCTGTGGCATTTGCATTCCATTTCCTTGACCCATGCCCTGCTGTGGCATTTGCATTCCATTTCCTTGACCCATGCCTTGCTGTGGCATTTGCATTCCGTTACCTTGACCCATGCCTTGCTGTGGCATTTGCATATTAAATGGTTGCTGTTGATACACATTTATCTCCCCTTTATGTTTCTTAAGTCGATGTTAGTGTATTCTTTTGACTGGGTGAATGTGACACTTTACTGCGACTGATCCATCAAATCAGTACGGTAGAGTTTGTCGTCATCAGGTTCCGGTGTGCCCCTTCCATCCGTATTATTCGTTACAAAGTACAGAGTATTTTCTTCTATCATCAAATCGCGAACACGACCTACTCCATCCTTATATATACGAGACGTCCCTTTCTTTAAATCAAATTCTCTTATCTGCTCTCCTCGCAAACCAGCCATATAGAGCTTTTCGTTATTATATCTCAAGCCTGAAGGAGCCCAAGTGTCTTTACCGGAGTGAAATAAGGGTTTCTCCATACCAGCTTTCTGTTCATCTCCACGGATCACAGGCCAGCCATAGTTTGAACCTTTTTTAATTAAATTAATTTCATCATAAGCTCTAGAGCCATGTTCAGCTGCATACATCGTACCATCCTCAGCCCACGTCATTCCTTGGGGATTACGATGACCGTAACTGTAAATGTACGAGTTAGCAAAAGGGTTATCTGAAGGGATTGAACCATCAAGATTCATACGCAAAATTTTACCCGCAAGGCTATTTCGATCCTGCGCACTACTCTCATTCGCAGCGTCACCTGTAGAAATATAAAGAAGCTGATCGGGCCCAATTTCCAAGCGTCCCCCATTATGAATATTGCTACCTGGAATTCGGTTAATAAGAACATCCTGCTCCCTCCAAGCATGATCCTCAAGCTTCACCGTAATCACTCGATTAAATCGCCCCTGAGCTTCATACGTATGGTACAGAAACGCTAAACGGTTGTTATCGAAATCAGGATGAAGCACAAAACCAAGCAAACCACCTTCTCCTTGTTGAACGACTTGCTTCTCTAAACGAAGAGGCATCTCTTCTTTCGTTCCATCTCCTAGGACTTTTACGATCGTTCCGCTACGCTCACTAATATAAAATGAATCCCCCACTTTATTGATATCCCAAGGTACATCCAGATTCTTTGCAATAACCTCTCCCCTGTCCGTTTGATCCTTCGTAACAGGTTCAGCTTCCTGGTTTTTCTCTCCTGCCTGACACGCAACTAATGATAGAGCAAATATACCAACTACTATGTATTTCATCTGATCGATCCCTTCCGTTCTTTTACTTACACGTTTCCCCATAATGGAACGAATTAGACCCTCTATCTCCAGACTTTCATAAACTACAAAAACGACCAGAGCCTATTCTCTGGTCGTTTCGATCGTAAAAATGTAATCTATTCAAACGTACCCTTAACAACAGCTTCTTTCCCCTCAACCATAAGCCTTCCAAGGGCAAATACTGTATCCACTTGAAGGTCTTCATCAAGTATGACAAGATCCGCATCTTTCCCTTTTGACAGCTCTCCTTTATGAGTAAGCTTTAGAATGTGAGCTGGATTACTCGTAACCGTTTGGATGGCCACTTCTAGCTCCACGCCTTCTTCTATCACCGCTTCCCTCACAGCTTTATATAGCGTATCGACTTTCCCTAACTTCAAGCCAATAAAGTCTCCCTTTTCGTCAAAATCAGGTAAACTTGCCTGGCCATCTGAAGTAAACGTGATTTGCTCTACAGGTACACCCGCCTCAAGCATCCTTTTTAGCGCGCGGCCACATTTTACTTCACCTTCTTCAAGAAACTTCGGAATGGTACTTGTAGTAAAATCAACATAACCGCCTTTTAACGCGTATTGAATACCTGCTTCAAAAAGTAGCGGATTCCGGTTCATATGGGTCGGGTAAAACTGTTTAATCGGGATATCTGTTCCATCGGCAATCTCTTCAAGGATCGAAACCCCATCCGCACTATCACCGACGTGAACATTTACAATCCCCGCTTTACCAGAGAGAATTCCACCTACACGAGCCTGTGAAGCAATTTTCGCCAATTCCTCAACAGTTGGTTGGGAAGAGCGGTGATCGGCTATTGCAATTTCGCCCGCCCCAATAATAAGGTCAATTAAAATAAGGTCATCCTCGATCTTACCCGTTAACGTCTTCACAGGAACCTGATAAGAACCTGTATGAGCATAGCAACTGATGCCTTCCTCTCGCAAAGCTCTCGCCTTGGCAACAAGGTTCGTCATTGTCCGGGTGGTTCCATCTGTCCCTAGCACACCTACAAGAGTCGTGACTCCACTAAGCGTAGCGTCTGTTAACTGAAGTTCTGGCGTTCGAGTCTTATAGCTACCCTCTCCACCTCCTCCTGTAATGTGTACATGGGAATCAATAAAACCAGGAACGATTCTTTTACCAGTTGCATCAATGACTTTAATATCCACAAAGTTCTCCGGAACCGGTATCGAATCTCTGATCGCTCCAATTTTTTGATCTACGAGTAATATGTCTTTTTTTCCTATATAACGTGGCGCATATACATCACCATTCTGAATAAGGGTTAGCATAGATTCTCACACCTTTCCTGCTGTCTACACAAAGTTAAGTAAAGAAGCCCCGATCACGAACAAGGACCCTCCAATAAATAATACGACGAAGAACTTAATAACAAACTTAAACCAAGTCCCCCATTCTAATCTTGCCGCCCCTAATGACCCCATAAGAGCCGCAGATGTTGGGACAATAATATTCGCAAAGCCGTCTCCTAGTTGGAATGCGAGGACAGCCACTTGCTTTGTTACACCTGCAAGTTCAGCAAGTGGTGCCATAAGCGGCATGGTTAAAGCAGCCTGCCCAGAACCAGACACGACAAAGAAGTTGAACACGGTTTGGAACACATACATAAACCAAGCTGAAATAGCCGGAGTCACACCATCAAAGAGCTGTCCCGCCCCATATAACACAGTATTTAAAATAGAAGGTTCGGCAGGATTGTCTCCACCTAATATAATCACGATCCCTTGTGCCATTCCTACAACCAATGCTGCTGGCAGTAAATCTTTTGCCCCACTCGCAAAAGCATCGGCAATATCGTTAACACGCATGTTATTTAATTTAAAGAGGACTCCAATAATACCTGCCACAAGCCCCATCGTGAAGAACTGACTTGCGATCTCAGGAATATAGTAAGCATGCTCAACAACGCCCCAAATAATCCATGCAATACCCGCTAACACGGTTAATAGGACGAGAACGTGTCCCGTTTTAAAATGGACATCCAGATCATTCGACTTAAAGTCTTCCCTAAAATACTCATCAGATTGATACGATAGTGAACGAGTTGGCTGCTTCCGAATCTTATTCGCATACCACCATGTATAAGCAATTCCTAACAGCGTGAAGAATGCCCACATCGCAATTCGAAAAGGTGCACCAGAGAATACCGGAACTCCTGCTACCCCTTGAGCAATAGCTACTCCAAAAGGATTCATCCACGAAGTTGCAAATCCAATTTGAGTGGCCACATACGTAATCATAACCCCTGTAATGGCATCATAACCAAGTGCAACAACTAAAGGAACGAGGATCATTGCAAAAGCAATCGCTTCTTCCCCCATACCAAATACTGCTCCACCTAAAGAAAAGAGAAAGAATAAGATTGGTATAATAAGCCCTTCTTTTCCTTTTGTTTTATCAATAACAGAAAGGATGCCCTCTTCAATCGCACGGGTACGTATAATTATTCCAAAAGCACCACCAACAATGATAATAAAAGCGATAACCCCTACAGCAGATCCCCATTTACTCCCTGAAACGAGTCCTTCAAAGACGTAGTTCAAGAAACCAGCGCCCCCTCCAGATTCAAACAAACTCGTTCCTTCCTGCTCGCCTTCAACATAACTGAAGCTATCTGGAATAAGGACCGTTTCGGTTTGCGTTTCTCCACCTTTCTCATACGTTACCTCTTTCGTCTCGAATACACCAGCCGGAACCACATATGTCAGAACAGCTGCCAATACAACCACAAAAAAGATAATAACGTACGTATGAGGAACCGTTATCCCTTTCTTCGGTTCTCTTTGGTCTTTCTCCATTTTAATTCCTCCCTGTAATAGTCTTATCTTGAATAGATGCAAAAATCATGCCAAATTAAAAATCTGAATTTTCTGGTCTCTGTGGGTTCGGAATCTCTTATTTCATTGTTTCAGGGTGTTATAATGAAACCAACAACAACCTAAAAAGGAGAATTCAATGAGAAAACAAGAGCTTGTCTTATTAGCTGGGACAATAGAAACGCAAAATACGCTTCAGGAACAGCTAAACGATATCCTTGGAGAATTTATCACCATTCATAGCTACGCCTCAGAAGATTGGCTACCAGATACACTGACAGATCAACTTGTAATCTATTCATCTGCTATCATAGAAAAAGAAGTTCACCACGTAGTTGGAAAAGGGTGTAAAGTCATCGTAGCTCGCCGTACCACAAACTATGAATATATCGACCAACTCTTCGAACTCCCACAAGGAGAGAGAGTTTTATACGTAAATGACTTCCCCCAAACTGCAGAAGAATCAATTAAGACGCTTCAAAAAATTGGCATACAACACATCCACTACGTCCCTTATTATCCTGGCAAAACACTTACTCCTGATCAGCAAACCATCAAAACAGCCATTACACCAGGTGAAATTCATTTAATCCCTGACTCAGTTACACAGAAGATCAACATCGGAGTTCGTCTGATCGATATTACCACTCTTATGGAGATTCTTGAGCACTTTAACCTAAAAGAAGCTTTAGGTGGAGAGATTTCCGATCGTTATACAAGAAAAATCATCGAACTTAGTCACCGTCTATCTCTTATGAACCAGCAGACTACATTATTAAATCAACATTTAAAACATGTGGTGGATGGAGTGAACGACGGCGTCGTAGCGTTTGATTCAAGAGGAAAGATTACTGTATTTAATCAAGTGGCTGAACAGTATATCGGCGTTTCTTCCGTTCATGCCATTCACAAACACATTCAATCTATTTTTAAACAAGACTCTCTTCAATCGTTTATTTTTCAAAACGATGAAACGAGCCGTTACTTTACCATTAACGGAATGAACTTAATGGTTTATCGCTTCCATTTAAATGAAGAAGATACGACCGTTATTATTTTCAAGAATACAGACGAGACCATCTCTATGCAAAAAGCAGCCCGTCACGACCTCCTCCAAAAGGGTTATATCGCTAAGTATACGTTTGAAGACATCACCGGGAATAGCCCAATCGTTCAAAAAACAAAACAAATCGCCAACCGCCTCGCTCAAACGGAACTCCCTGTCCTCATCCAAGGAGAAAGCGGAACAGGGAAGGAACTTTATGCAAATGCGATCCACAACGTTTCATCTAGAAACTATCAACCTTTTTTGGCGGTTAACTTTAGCGCCTTACCTGAAGACTTGCTAGAGAGTGAACTATTTGGATACGAGGAAGGAGCTTTCACAGGTGCTAAAAAGGGAGGAAAAATGGGGTTATTTGAACAAGCAGATGGGGGCACAATTTTCCTTGATGAGATTGGCGATGTCAGCGTGAAGATGCAAGCAAGACTTCTACGTGTCATTCAAGAGATGGAGATCCGCCGTATAGGAGGAAATAAAAATATTCCCATCGATGTCCGCATTGTGGCTGCAACAAACAAAGACCTCCTCAAACTTATTGAGAAAGGAGACTTCAGAGAGGACCTCTATCATAGGTTAAAAGTGTTAACGTTATCTTTGCCAGCGTTACGAGAGCGAGCTGAAGATATCCCCACACTCGCGACCACGTTTACCAAAGAACAAACGCATGAAGAGATCCACATCTCGTCTACAGTTATGAATCAATTAAAGATGAATCCATGGAACGGCAATATTCGCGAACTAAAAAATACAATCTCCTATATGCTCGCCGTCCGTGAATCCAACGAATTAAAGAAAGAGGATCTACCAAACCCTGTATCTTATCAACCCGGAACTACGCATCCCATAGCCGAAGAAGATATTATAGAAAAGCAAGAGCAACTCGAGCTCCTACAAGTAATCTACAATCTCAACCAACATCAAGGCAGAGCAAGTCGGAGTAAAATCACCCAACGAACACCTCTATCTGAGCAACAGGTTCGATTGAGACTTCAGAAGCTACAAGAAAAAGGTTACATACAAGTTGGAAGAGGCCGCTCAGGAACAGCCATTACCGACGCCGGCGTGAGGTTTGTACAAAATCAACCCTTGTAACAAAAAGATAAATCCCCCAAGCACTGACCCAATGCTTGGGGGATCTTTTTAGAATCTCACTATTATAGCAATGCTCTGTTATGGGACCGTTCCGTTTATTGAGTGGTTGGGGGCGTCTGGGGAACGACTCGCTTTCCGCGGGCGAGTTGTCGAGCCTCCTCGTTCGCTTGCGCTCTCTGTGGGGTCTCGTCGATCTCTTTCTCCCGCAGGAGTCTCCCCGTTCCCCAGACACCCCTTATCAGAATTTGTATAACGTCCCTCAGTTCGAGCATGGCAGTACTTCAACAACCTACCTCCCTCTAATGTGGCATGCTTCCGTTCCTCTAAATATGGCAAAGGGGGTTCGGGAAATTGCGAGACTCCTGCGGCAGTAGGAGCCTAGGGGAGACCCCGCAGTGAGCGGAGCGAACGAGGAGGCTTCCCAGCTCGCCGCGGAAAGCGAGTGATTTCCCGAACCACCTTATTCTCAATTTGAGCAAACGGAAGCATTCTCTCAACTTCAAGTCTTCCGCATAAGGGGCTATTATGGGAAAAAGCAAACCAAAAATAAACATGAACAGAGCCTATGGCAAAAAAAATCGGAACCCCTAAAAGGTGCTCCGATTTTTTAATCTGAATGCAAGACTGGTAATGTAATCGTCACTGTTGTACCATCATCGATTTTGCTTTTGTATCGGATCGTCCCACCTAAGCTCTCAACGAATTTAGTGGTGACCATCATCCCAAGACCTGTTCCCTTTTCTTTTGTGGTGAAGAATGGTTCACCAATTCTTTTGATTTTTTCTGGCTCAATCCCTTTTCCGCTATCGGATATGTGAATGACAACATCATCCATATCAGCTTTATACATTCCGACTACTGTAAGATCACCAGGGCCTTCCATGGCTTCAATTGCATTTTTTACGACGTTAATAAAGATTTGTTTTAGCCGCTTTGGATCTGAAGGAAGGTCTGGTATGGCTGCATCAAAGTCTGTGGTCACTTTAATCCCACCTTGGCGACATTGAGCTCGAAATAAGGCAAGAACATAATGGATAATATCAATAAGATTTGTATCTACAAGCTCAACTTCCTGTTCCGGTTTGGCTAACAACATAAATTCATTCACAATCGCTTCAATACGCGATAATTCAGAGAATACGATGTCCCCATATTGTCCATTACTGGCTTCTCCAGACATCATCAATTGTAAAAAACCTTTAATAGACGTGAGAGGATTCTTAATCTCATGCGCAATTCCTGCAGCAACCCTTGTAATCGTCTCAAACTGCTCAGACCGAGCGATAAGTTCATCTTTTTCTTTAATATCCGTGATATCTTCATGAACCCCAACAATCATGACTTTTTCAGCCTTCTCTAAAGGGTAGCCCTTTGTACGGATCCACTTCCACACCCCTGGCTCATATTCAAAGCGATATTCACAAGCAACCTTGTCAGATCTCATTTGGCGGAAAGACCTTACAACTCGATCCCTGTCACCCACATGAATGTGATCCATCCATATATTATAATCTCTCTCAACCACTGCTATAGAAATACCAAATATGGATTCGAAGGTCGGACTCATATACTCCCACGTTTCAAAGTTGGGAGACAACACCCAAAATGCTTCGTTTATGTTGTCGGCAAGCAAAGAAAAACGTTCCTCTGTTTCTTGCAAGGCATGAATATAACTATTCACCTCTGTAATATCTTGAATAAATACAGTAAGTTCGTTATTAGAAGGATAAGCGGTAACATCAACCACCTTCCCTCTCCCATAAAGATAATCCTGAAATTTCACAACTTGATTGTGCTGAAAAGCTTCTTTGTAATGTAAATAGTAGTTATGATAAAGATCTTCAGGAAAGACTTCCCATAGATTGCGGTTACACAATGTTTCTGAAGAGCTACCGAGCATTTCTTCAAGAGTAGGATTAATGTACAAGAGCTCCCAGTCTCTACTGATGACTGCAAATCCATGAGGAATATGCTCAACAACTTCTTTCAAACGATTGTATACAACCGGACTTCCATTCGGCTTTTCAAGCAACTGTTCTAAACTTTTAGAGGTTAAGATTTGATGATTCATTTGTTCATCAATTAATGAAAGCCACGTCATGAAATGATCAACAGATTGCGAAGTAGGAATAGTTCCTAATTGGCTATCAAGTCGGTGATTCGCATTGACTTGCTTAATCAAAGGTGACTGACCTGTAACCATAATCCTGTTAGCAGAGAGCCTCTTCATAACCCCTTCTACACGAACACCATCAGAATTTGTCATAACAATACTCACAGGAGTATTAATATCACCCTCTTCAAGTGCGCTAATCCCTGCTTCATCAAACATAGCTAGTAACGCCTCACGGTCTATCACCGATCCACCTAACTTGAACAACTCCATAAATTCCTTATTAGTTCGTACCTCATCTTTCCCCTCAGTCAATAGACATAGCCAATTCCCCGATACACTAAACATTTCCAAGCACTCGTCTATGAGAAAGTGCTCTTCAACCTTTTCAGTTTGAACCACACACATCCCTCTCTTTTCCTTGACCGCGTAGTTCTTTCACATCAAGTTCACGTATAATAGTACTCTCATCATATACTAAATAAGTAAAAGTTTGTATAGATTCGAGGGTATTTTCGGTTATTCGCTACTATTCGACAAAAACCTCAAAACAGGCTCTGTTGATTTTTACTTGTTTCATATAAAGCTCCTTATATGAAAATGTAACACCCGAAGCTGAGATACTTTAGCTGAAAGGGACCGTTATGTTTGATGAGTGGTTGGGTTTAAAGAGGTAAACGGCCCCGCAGTCTCATCAGGAGAATTGATCACACTTTATATGGCATGTTTCCGTTACACCATATATGGCAAAGGCGGGCCTGGAAACTGCGAGACTCCCGTGGGCAGAAGAGCCTAGGTGAGACCCCGGAGCCCGGCTCTGCCGGGTGAGGAGGCTCACCAGCTCCCCACAGGAAAGCGAGTGGTTTCCAGGCCCACCTTAGACTCAATTAAAGCAAACGGAAACATTCTCCTAACTTCGAGTCTTCCATATTTCCGCTCTATTCTTGAAGAGAGAGCAAAAAAAGACCAACAAAGGTAAAACCTTAGTTGGTCATATTACTATGGAAGGACCTCCAGAAGGACCCATTATAATCAATAAGTTCGCTTATGCGCTCAAACGGAATTTCAAATGTAGGGAAGCCTGCTACATAAGGGGCGATCTCATAAGGAGCATAATACACAAACAAAGATGTATCGTTCACATAAAATGGCTGATCTGCATCCACTTTCACATCTACATCGTCAAAATAATAAGAGTCAGTCTGTTCTTTTATCTGCTCATTGACTAGCTTTGTTAACACCTCCGTATAAGGGCTGCCTTCTTTAAAGAGGTCCGACAGTTGATAGAATGTACCATCAACGAGGTTCAGGTTGGCATGCAGTTTTGTCGGCATTGGATGAGCAGCTCCAAAATAATATTGGGAGCCGTTTAACTCGATGACAACAAGATCTTTATGGAAGTAATCAATTGCAAAATCACCAAAATAACTATAATCGAGCTTCTCTTCTTTTGGGATTTCCTTAACCTGTGACATCTCTTGTAACGTTTCATTCACTTCTTTTTGTATCTCCGTATCATCCATTCCTCTTACGACAGGGTAATAGACGAGATAATCGTTATTGGGTTTGTACTTCATCTTCAAAACTCGAAACTGGTTATTCAGTCGGATCGTCCTCTTTGGCCTCCAAATCACTTCCCCTTCTTGTGTTAAATAGAGAAGTTCATAGTCAATTGTAGCTTTGATTAGAGGACCTTGTAACGAGAGGGTGCCCTGCCCCGGCAAGACGGGTTTGTTTTGCGCTATGTTTCCTTTTCGATTGAGGAAAAATGTATTCTCATCATCATGAGCGGATGCCAATCCTTTCTCATAATCCAATACATTTTGATAACGAAATGGAGATAAAAGGTCTCCATTTACATCCCCAATGGCATATTTACTCCCAAGATACGGTTGCTCAGGTACAATTGCTTTGCCTATCGCAATCCTCTTTTCCCCCAACCGATTGATATCATCATAAATAGGCTGTAAAATTTGTTTGCCCTTTGGATCAATTAGACCATACCGGAAGATATAATCTTCAGCTACAGTTACAACAGCACGGCCTTCTTTAAAAGCCTGCACGTAATCGTAAGAAGGTTCAATGACCACTCGACCTCTTTCGTTAATGTAACCGTATTTTCCACCCTTATCTTGTTGGAAGGCTAGCATCCCCTCGCCATAATTCCCAACATAAGGGTAATCATAGGTTTGAAAAATATTGCCATCTCGGTTAATTAAAGCGTACTGATTCTCCTTCACCTGCACAACTGCCCTAGCATCCTTAAATGGATCACCAGACAAGTATTGAGCAGGAATTGCTTCTTGACCCTGATTATTTAAATAACCATAATACGTCGTTCCCTCTTTCTCTTCACTGAATAAGGCTAAACCATTTTGGTACGCCCCGATGTATGAATAGGGTTTAGGTGTAAGGATCGTCCCTTTCTCATTAATAACCTGAAATCCATTATTTCTAGAGACAGTGGCTCGCCCTTCACTGAATTCAGTAATGAATTCATAGATGGGTTCAACAACATAATCGCCTTTTATATTAATAACTCCACTTCTCTGATCCACTTCCACTACTGCTAAGCCATTATTCTGAAAATCCCGTGCATATGAATACTTAGGCGGTATTTTAATATCGCCTTTACGATCAATATACCCCCACTTTTCACCGTTATCCGTTTGAACCAATACCGGAAATCGCTTAATAGACATAGTAGCCCGGCCCCCTAACTGAACACGTTTATATTAGTTTATTCGCCCATTTGCATAATGTGCTTAGACTGTCGTAAAAGTTAGCTACACAACATATAGTGACAAAAAGGAGGAGATCGAGATCGCAGATATAAAAGTTAGAGACAACGGGCCATTGTTTGTAACAGGGGACTTTACACTTAAAGATGCGACAGGGAAAGAATTTACCACGAAGAAAGGGTGCTCCCTGTGCAGGTGTGGATTATCTAGTAACAAACCTTTTTGCGACGGAGCACATAAAGGCGTATTTCAAGACGAATCCCGTGCCAACAAATAGGGTTCAGCTATATAGAAATCATATTGCCCACAAAAAGCGGCCTTTCTTATATTAAGAAAGGCCGCTTTTATTAAGAGACTTCATTTACCTTAAATAAAGCATCGACTTTTTGGGCGAGTTCCGAGATGAATCGGTTCACATCTGACGGAACAGTTTGTTGACTCTTCCATTCTACTTCTCTGCTATTCATCATTTTGGGGCGGCTCGATACAAATACCCAGCCAACGTTCCCTTTCTTTACAAAGGCTGTCCATAACCATTCCTCACGTTCCCCAACACTAACGCCAACGAGCTTGTGTTCCGCTCTTTGATTGCCACTGCGCTCAATCCGTTTCAGTTGATGCTTCACGCCTGCCACTCCTCGCCTTTTTTCTATCAGTATGAACGAATAGAGCCTAAAACATACTTGACGTAGGAGCGCTGATTTACTTACTGATTAGATTGAGAATAGTAGACTTCTTCAAATGGTTGAACGATCACAAAGCCTTCACCAGAGAACTTCATTTGAATAGACTCTCCACTTCCACGTCCAAAGAAGCTCTTCAACGTAACATCGGTTTTAAACTCAGGCTGCAAATGTCCAGACCAGGCCACCGTGGCGTTAGGGTCCGTCATAACAGGTTGATCCGGTGTGACTAAAAGGGTTAATGGCTCGTAGTGAGAGGTTATGGCTACAAGTCCCTGACCTTCTAATCGAATATTAAAAAGCCCTCCAGACATCATGCCAGCCACCTTTTTCATCAACTTAATATCCCAGTCGATTCCAGGTTCAAAAGCAAGAAGGTCATTGCCATTCACCGTGATGGCTTCATTATTCAGATGAAGGATGGTAATCTTCTTTCCTTGATCAGCTAAATAAAGCTTCCCATTACCATCTGCCTTCATAAGAGAAGCACCTTCTCCTGAGAAAGCTTTCTTAAACATCTTCCCGATCCCATGTTCAAGGATGCCTTCGCGTTCAAATCGAATCGATCCATTATAGGAAATCATTGAACCCATCTTCGCCCACACATCACCATTTAAATTAACCTCAAGCATGCGAGGGGTTTCTAACTCAAAGTAATCATTCTCCGATTCATCCTGTTTTGTCTGCCGAATAAATTCATCAATTGAATAGTTCTGTTTCATAGCTCTCCCTCTCCTCTAATAAGTATAAACTCCAGGCCCGTTGGCAGAGTTAAAATAAAGCTGTCCCACCTTTGTTTTATGAGACAGCTTTGGTAATTATGAATCGTATGATGTTTGTTCCTGAATACTGCCATCTTTCTTATGAATGATGACTTTCGTTCCTTTGTTTTGAGCGATGTCTTTAGCACGGTCAATAGCATCTTTCTTCTTTTCAAACACGTCTGAAGGCTTTTTAGCCTGCTCTGTTTGAACGGCCCACCCGTCTTCATGAGCTACAACATGCTCCCCTTTTTCAAGAAGTTCAGGGCGAGGATCAGACTGCTTGTCTTGATCATCACGACTCTTTAAATCCTGATCACTCATCTGTTTCACCTGATTAACTTCTTTCTCACTCGCATTGTCATACCATTCTTTCGCTTGTTCCGTGGCAATTGGAATAGCTCGGTCTTCGTCATAACCATCATCTAACATCGCATTAGCTATATCAATTGCTTTCTTTCTTACTGGTGTGTCTAAATTCTTTAATGAACTTGGATAATCATTTGTATCCCAAGGCATATCGCCCCACCTCCGGTAACCTTTTTCTTACAAATTACCGCATTACGAGGAAATGTAAACCTATTTCAAACGACCGTAACCACTCACGAACTGCTTCGCTTCCTCAAGACTAGCCGTCTCGAAAACCAATGCTTTCCACGGTAAATCAGTTTGAGTTACCGCGTGAATCTTATGCTCGAAGAACAGGTAGTACGGCTCCTGTTCCTTGTTATAGCTAGTGTTTCGGAGAAGCCCCTCCCACGTTTCCTCATAGTGATCCCCGTACTGATCAACTCTACAAAGAATATGGCCAGGCTCAAACCACGAATACTTCTCAGAAAGATCTTTCAAAGGCTGAAACGATTCTTCAAATTGCTTTTCATCTTCTATTTCCATAACGATATAATGGCTAATGATGGACATGTGTCCCTCTTCCTCAACCTCTTCTCTCTTTCGATCAGTACGAATTATCATATACGCTAAGAAAAGGGCTACCACCGCAAAAAGCGCGTAAATCATGCTGGATCAATCCTCTCTTCATTATCTTCGTGACACCTTCTAGTATTTCCTCTTTCAACCTAGAGTTTACCTAGCTTTCACAGAGGAATCCTCAATCACCTTCTATTTTATTAATATTTTATCATGGATGTGTGTTGAAGAAGAAAAGATAAAGGTAGGCTTCATTACTCAGTAATTCGAATTTCTCGAATAAAAAAGCCTCGTCCATTCTCAACAGGAATGAACGAGGCTTTTCAATTATTCGTTAATAAGACGATTCAACTTCGCAAGCTGCTCTTCAAATTCATCCACAGGTACGAAACGAGCTTTACGGAATTGCTCTTTCCCATCCGCGTAAACCATTACTACAGGTACAGTAAATATAGAAAATTCCCCCGCTATTTCAGGAATTTCATCTGCATCTGCGTGGACAGCCTGAACGGCAGGATACTTCTCTAACACTTCATCAATTTGTGGTAAGAGGGCATGGCACACCGAGCAACCTGGCCTTGAAATATACAAGAGATTCAATCCATCTTGTCCGATCGTTGTATGAATTTCTTCCATTGTTTGAACGTGCTTCATAAGTACACCACCTAACATATAATCAATTACTCGTAGTGTACCACAAGAGAAGGAACGATACCCCCGAATATGCTCACGGGGGTATACACCTTAGAGAGATATGAGGTGCCTGGCGCTTGCCGATGTGTCATTAATGTAAGCACCAATTTTCTCACTATCTTCATTTAGGCTCTCAATTGTAGCGCTCATTTCTTCCATGCTCGCCGAAGCTTGTTCAATTATAGCAGCTAGTTCGCTTGTAGCTGCTTCTACTTGGCGAGATCGATCTTCGACATCCCCGCTTATCGTGTTGCATTCGTCTGTGCGCTCCTCCACATTGCGTAATGATGACTGAATACGTTCAAACGAAGAAATGACCTCGTTCATGGTCTCTACACTTTCATCAAGCTTTTCACTACCTGTGTTCATCTGACTTAACGCTTGAGCATTGCTATCATTTAACTCACCGAGATTGGTGGTAATCTTCTTAGCTGACTGCCCCGTCACCTCTGCTAACTTACGAATTTCTTCAGCTACTACTGAAAATCCTTTCCCTGCTTCTCCGGCTCTTGCTGCTTCAATCGAAGCGTTAAGGGCAAGCAGGTTCGTCTGTTCTGTAATCTGCTGAATATCTTCAGTAAATTGATTCGTTTCTTTTATTTTCCCTGTTAAAATAGTAAATGTATCATTGAGCATGCGAATCACTTTTCTTAGCTCATTCATTTCCGTTTCAAGATGGGAAATTCGTTGTTGGCCTCCATTAATCTCTTCAGTCGCTTGATTCGTTTCTGATTGAAGAACGGTTAGTGACTCTTTCATTTGAGTAATCGTTGTCATGGTACTCTGAGCATGTTCTGATATATCTGCAATTTGCTCGCTTTGACTTTGGCCACCAGCTGACACCTCTTGAACGGCTGTTTTCATTTCCCCTTGTGCCTGAACGTTTATCTGAACCTGATCGTTAATACGGGTAATGTTCTCCGCAATGAGTGTAGCCTCTTTCTCAAGTTTTTCCTTCTGCTTAGCTTGAACCTCTCGTTCCTGTTCAGTGGTATCAAGAATGGTCTCAAGTTTCTTAAATGTCCGTTCTGCCAAATAGACCATCACACCTAATATGACTCCCATTAACACATAGATTAACGTTATAGTAGGGAAGATCGTACTCATCAAATCAGCTTGTTCTGGGTTAGGCCATGAATGACTAGCAATTAGGGTAGCTAGCCCAAAAATATAACCGAACGCAAACGTTTTACGATCCAATTGAACGGCCGAAAAGACAGCAAGAAACAGTAAAATTAAGTCACCTGAAAGGGAACCACCTTCTACATAGATTAATAAAGCGTAACCAATGATCGGCATACTCACCGCGGCGTATGAAAAGAGCCTTGGTTTATGTAAGATACGCTGAAGAACAAAGAGCAAAATCCAAAACAACGCCAACTCCGTTCCATAAATCGACGAGCGAAAAAGAGCTCCGTCTTGTAAAGATAGGGATAGCGCTGATAACATAGCTACACTGTATGTGGCGGTCATCAACACATTTTTCTTTTTCACATCATGTAAACGCATTTCCGTAACATTCATAAATATTGTACCTCCAGAAGATGTCTTTTTCTTTTTATCGACAGCTTAGAGCATACAATCAAGAGAATATGGCAAATTTTGTAGAACACGAATAATAATAAAGTCAGAAAGGAAACACTCTTCTATGATCTCTAATATAGTGACCCTTATCCTGTTAGCTATTATTACATTTACTTTTGTATCATTAATGGTCCGCTCTATCACCAACGGGATTACTCCAACCCCTACCCAACTAAGTGTTAAGCAAGAAGTAGTAAGACAAGTAAAACCATACCACCCTTCTACAGTCGCTGATTTTGGAGCTGGGTGGGGAACAATGGCCTTCGCTTTTGCAAAAGAATTCCAAAGTGCAAAAGTGTACGCCTATGAAACATCCTTCATCCCATTCATTTATATGAAAGGGATGGTTCGTTTAAGAGGGTTCTCAAATGTAGTTGTCATTAAAGAAGATTTCTTTACCGCTCCCCCTGATCAATTTGACCTCATTTATTGTTACCTATACACCAAAGCCATGAGAGAACTTTCAATAACACTGTCTGACTATAGAGGAGTTGTCATTTCTAACACCTTTTCCTTACCTGGAATACCTCCCTCTTCTTCCGTTCATGTCAGTTCATGGAACACCACGACGCCCATTTATATATACCTTAAAAATCATTAAGGCAAAGAAAAAGGCGATACAAAACGTTATGAATAACGCTTTGTATCGCCTTTTACTCAATTATTATGTAACCTGCCACCTCAAACGGATGGTTAAGTTCCCGCAGTCGTATCGATTACGAGGTGGCATTGAAATTAAAGTATCATATGTTCCGAAGAAATACAAGTCAGGCTACCTTAGCCAATTCCACAAGAAACAGAGCCATTCTTCTGAAGATACTTCTGATGGTACTCTTCAGCATCATAGAAGTCTGTAACTTCATTAACTTCCGTAACAATCTCACTCTTGAAGATGCCTTTGTTATTCCATTCCGTGATCTTATCAGCTGCAATCGCTTGCTGGTCTTCTGTCGCAAAGATAACGGAACGATATTGAGAACCAACGTCTTCACCTTGACGATTACGTTGAGTAGGATTGTGGCATTCAAAGAAATGGTCTACAAGTTCACTATAGGAAATCTGGCTTGGATCAAATTCAACTTTCGTTGCTTCCGCATGACCAGTTCCCCCAGCTTTCACTTGTTGGTAAGAAGGGTTTGCAACAGTGCCTCCCATGAATCCGACGCGTGTCGCTTCCACACCTTCAATTCGTTCAAAATAAGCCTCTACTCCCCAAAAACATCCTGCTGCAAATACTGCTGTTGCCATTCTAATCTCTCCCTTTCCTAAAACGACACTTCTTTCTTCGAGAGTACGATCACGGCCTCTTACATATAGAAGAGCCCTCTCTTTTTATCCAAGAAAGGGCTCGTAAGTGTATATCCGTACGATCCTCTCATCTTCCAAGAACATATTGTTCCTGCAGGAATTGGCACCGTTCTTGCCGATTGTATACATCGACTTGATGGTTGCCGGGCATCAAAGGGCCAGTCCCTCCGCCTCTCTGGATAAGAAGTTTATCGCTATTTAAAATTTTATGGTATCCCAAATCATACATGATCTCATTAGCGAAGTAAAGTGGTAAGCACCTATTTTTTCGCTCGTTAAAATTTTCTGATAATATATGGTATGATAGGCGTACTTGCTACGCAAGCTTTTATCAACTTTTGTATCCTCATTATATAAAACGTTCATCGCTTTTATGCATGTCCATTAGATTTTTTATGAATAATGAGGTCTTCATTATAGGGTGGACTCCCTTACATAATGTCCCATTAAATAATTAAAGGAGTTTTTCAAAATGGTTAAAGCAATTTCAACAAACAACGCACCAGAAGCAATCGGCCCTTATTCTCAGGCAATTGACCTTGGACAAATCGTATTCGTATCAGGGCAGATCCCACTAAACCCTAGCACGATGGAAATTGTTTCAGACGATGTGAGCGAACAAACGACACAAGTGATGAAGAACGTTGGAGCGATCCTAGAAGAAGCAGGCCTTAACTATGCGCATATTGCTAAAGCGAATATTTATCTTGCTTCTATGGAAGACTTCCAAACGGTCAATGAAATCTATGCCAGCTTCCTTCAAGAACCATACCCAGCACGAGCTGCTATTGAAGTAAGCCGTCTGCCGAAAGATGTTAAAATCGAAGTAGAAGTAGTCGCCCATCGCTCAGACGCTTAATGCATCCGCAATTGTTTGAGGAACGTTTCCGTCGGCTTTAGTAGAGCATAAGATGGGCCTGGAAATCACTCGCTTTCAGCGGCCCCACACGATGTGGGGTCGTTCGACGTTGTCACAGGACGTGACGGTCTTAGTCGAACTTCCCTTTCTTTGTAGCTTCCTCGTTCGCTTCGCTCTCTGCGGGATCTCGTCTAGCTCTCTCTCCCGCAGGAGTCTCGCAATTTCCAGGCCCACCTTCACCAAAAAAGGAGAGACGGAAACTTGCCATATATGGGAGGAGAGGGGCTTAAGATCACCTGTAATAAGCGGTCCGTTCATCCAACTCACGTCAGGGCTTGCTGTGGGACGACGAGACTCCCGCGGGGTGAGGAGCCTAGGTAAGACCCCGGACTGAGCGTCAGCGAAGGAGGAGGCTTACCAGCTCCCCGCAGGAAAGCGAGTTGTCCCACAGCAAGCCCTATCCCCAATATGGTAGCGGACCACCCCTACCTTAATATTGCACAAAGAAGGGCCACCTTTTTAGGTGGCCCTTCTTTGTTAGCGTGCGTTTTCGTCCATGTGGACAAATGGTAGGTCTGTGTCGACTTCGCCATAGATGCGTGAGATGTCCAGGTCATTTCCTTGCAGCCAGTGCGCAAAGTCAAATTCAACTGGTTCCCTGTCGCCTCCAAGGGCCATCCAGGCTGTTAGGCTCTTTGGAAAATAGGCGGAGGTATGAATCGTTCCTGCCCAGTTCCGATACTGTTTCGAGAATACACCTCGGTCAGAATCGTTCATCAAACGAAAAGCTTCATATCCGCTTGTGAGTTGACCCTTTTCATGATTAATGACATCCATTCGACGCTCAGAGTCTTTTAAGTAATTCCGGTTCTCCTGTTTCATAATTTCGAAATGGTTCGTGCATACGTTCGACTCTCGCACCTCAACACCACGAGGGGATGTTTCCACAACATAGGTCTCGCCTTTTCCATCATAAACGATATAGCTGAAGGAATGACGGTGAGGGATTTCTTTTAGCATCGCAACTGCTTCTTCGACATTTGCACATGATTCAAGTATTAACCGGCCAATCATACAACAAATAAATCCATTTCCTGGCTTCTTGCGATGCATAAAGTTATACCCTAATGCTAATCCTTTTTCATTAATACCGTCCATTCTGCCCGTTACGCGCTGGGAAGGGCCTGCTATTGCGTACCCTCCATCAGTTGGCTGATAGAAAACATAACGACCTTCGTATGTTTTAGGCTGGTAGTCGTAATTCCGAATCATATAGCCATCGCCTGTTAAGATGGAACAGCCCGATTTCACATATTCTACGCGGTATCCGCCAAACTCCATCATCACCCGTTCCATCGTCCAATCAAGAGCATCTCTAAGTCCTAATAATTCATCCCAAATACCAGGGGCAAACCGCTTAATAGCATTCTTTACTTCCTCTTCCTCAACCGTGAAGCGAGGTTTTCGGATCTTCCACTGCTTCTCTCTGTTTCGCACGGTTAATGAGTTCTTTAACAGTTCCCCTTGTTTATAGCCAAAGTCATAATGCGTTCCTCGATATTGCAGCACTTCACTATAGATCTCCTTCAATGCAAAGCTCCCTTTCTAGATGGGCCTCTCCCACGTTAATCTTCATCCTTAATGTCTG
The DNA here is from genome assembly GCF_014642405.1 of Pontibacillus salipaludis. Taxonomy (GTDB): domain Bacteria; phylum Bacillota; class Bacilli; order Bacillales; family BH030062; genus Pontibacillus; species Pontibacillus salipaludis. Next base: position 8,248 of record NZ_BMIN01000022.1, on the reverse strand, counting down.
GATCTTCCGGGAGGGGTTCATTTAAGTAGTCTTGTATATATTGGCGATATTTCTCCACTTGTTCAAAGTGACTTGTAAACTGATTTTGGTTAATCAGATAATGTTCACCATCAAATATAGAACGAATTCGCCCCATTCTTACAAGCTTTTCAATATATTCTGCAGGTAACTCTAAGTACTCCGCTGTTTCCTGAATTGATAAATACATGTGTTCACCTTCTACACTTCAGTGTTGTACGTTCAAATTACCAAATCTAGCATGAAAACACAATTGTTCGGTAAAGGTTCAACAATTTCTTGTAGAATAGACACTAGTTTTGTCGAATCAGCCATAAAGCGCTTACTCTTTTCAAGAGTTATGATACGTTTAAATTAACACTGCACTCCATCCACATTTAATCTGGCAATCATCATGCTTCTCCACAGACGTTTCATCATTTATTGATTAAAAGGAGCGATTTATATGGAACTTGATCAATTAGAAAGAGAATCATCTACACAAGAAACAGATTTAAAGGAAAAAACAAAGCCTTATTTAACTGCCTTGATCGGTTGGAGCTTACCTGCTATTGAAGCAGCGACTCGACTGAACCGACCATTTGTTGTAGTTGGACCTCCAGATTTTGAATCTTATGCGGAAAAACATGATATAGCCTTTGTTGGGTGGGACTTTCATAAGCTAAATGAGGGATCTGACTTACTGTATAAGAAGTTAAAAGCGCTAGGTGCTGAACTGGCCGTGCCTCTTTACGAAGAATGTGTAGAATGGGCCGGGGCATTGAATGCCCGTTTTAGAGAAGAACCAAGAATCTTTAACAGATCCTTATTGCTACGTGACAAAGGAATGATGAAGCGTAAAGCTCAAATTGCTGGTATTAAAGTTGGGGTATTTGAAGAAGCACGCTCAATTGAAGATGTGAAATGGTTCTTAAAGCGAGTAAATGAAGCCCTACTTAAGATTGACGGGGATGTATACGACCCAATTCACGTTAAACCTCTTGATAAAGCTGGGTCTGTCGGACACTTGGCGATCAATACAGTAGAAGATGTTGAAAAGCTTCAGGACCAGGACTTCCCCTTACTTATGGAGAGTCATTTAGACGGTCAAGAATTTTCATGTGAAGCTTTTGTTCATAAAGGCAAAGTCCGTTTCTTAAACATTACCGAATATATCCGCTTAGGCTATTCTAATTTCGTCCCCGCCTCTCCTTCTTTAGAAGAGAAGCGCCCTCTCATCGAAAAAGCTGTTCAGCAGCTCGTCGATGCGTTCGAAATCGAGTATGGCGTCATTCATCCGGAATATTTTATAACGCCTGATGGTACACTTCACTTCGGAGAAGTCGCTGCACGGGTTCCAGGTGGACATATCTTTGACCTGATTGAAAAAGCGTATGGATTTAGTGCGTATGAAGCTCAAATTCTATGCAGTGATCCTAACACAACGAATGAAGAGCTAGAACTCTTCTTCCCTAACCCGTCTGATTTTGAGGGTTATGCAGGATGCTTGATGGTTCATCCACACACTGACTATGTAAAAGAGTTAAACATTCCAGAAGAACTTGAGGAACATCCGTTTTTTGAAAAGCACGATCTGTTTACGCCTCCTCAAGGAAAAGTAGCGGAGCGAATCGGATTTGGCAACCATTATGGAACGATTTTCTTCCACGGAGATGACAGCGAAGAAATGCGTCGATTACTACAGTTGTACGAAGAATATAATTTCTACCGTTAAGTTTCTAAAAGTAAAGGGAGAGTAGATATGGCTCAACGTACTGAAGATTTAGTCGAACGTTTCACGCATGCTTTACAAGCGTTAGAAAAAGCTGCACCTTTTGCAAAATCAAGATACCAAACGGACGTGTATCAAGAAGCCAACCGCCTTCTTCGAACGGAAGATGGGCTTGAGCAATTATTTCACTTTGCCCACCAGTTTGAAGACATCGGCGTCTTCCAAGATGGACCTTGGGAAAATGCTGAAAACTTACAGCCCCCACTTGTTTCAGGCTCCTTAAAGGCAAAAGGAGTACCGATGATTATTGAGATCTTAAGCGAATTACGAATGCTAGCGATCGCTAAAGGCGCCTATACTCATCCAAAGGTTTCAGCCGATATGGCAGAGGAGTTTTTGAACGAAGTATTAGCTTTAAATTTAAATCTCCTTTTCCCAGATGCTAGTGAGAGTGCGCGGATTGAAAAACACGAAAACGACGACTTAACAAGCGAAGTGTTTCAATTTATCGCAAGCTACTTATCTACCAATGCTTTAACCAAAACCCTCGTCTCTGAGATTACGAGAATTACGGCCCAACGCCCTATTATGATCAAGCGCGTTGTCTCAATGATTCGAATGGGGAAAGAAATGCTAAAGTCAGACCTGGAATATGATGAGCGAGAATCGCTTCTTACTTATATAGAAGCCATTGAAGGCCCATCCCCTCTCAGCAAACAGTACAGAGACTTAAGCATATACAGAAGTCGCCTGCGAGAGTTATCCCAACAAGAGTTACGTTCAGAGTGCGTTGCCATGGCCGCATCAATGCGGAAAACCGGCCTAACCTGTCCGCACCATGCGACGCTTTTAAGGGTACTCTCCAAAAAGGTTCCTACTCTTATACCGTATGCGCTTCAACTAAATGGAAAAGGAAAGGCAAACCTTGAAGAACATCAGGACATGGTGACCCAATTAATTAAGGTTGCGATCTTCCCAGCGACCTGCCAGTCCATTTATGGATTAGCTCTGATGCTCGAACGAGGCGTTTTATCCTCTTCTCCGGTTATGCCTGGTTTAAGAAGATTAATAGAGTTGGATATTCTCCCTGATGTCCGAACAGCTCTGTTGAAAACGGTTCGAAACGGAGAAGGAATGACAGCGAACAGCATTCTGGTTGCTGGTGTTATTAGCGTTCTTGGCCAGCCACTAGGAGTGGGCCAGGGATTCAATCCAACATGCCAAGCGGCTCGAGGCATTAGCCTATGGGCACAGCATGCACCTGGTGTGCTACTTGAGTTAATCCCACGCGCAGCACGTGATGGAGATATTGATTTCACATTTGAAGGCCTCCCGATTCATTCGAAAGATTTAACAGGAGGGCTAGCACCTGAGTTGCATACAGAACTTGATCCAGTATCACTCGTTCTTGTCCCTCACCTTGACCGGATCTATAGTGAAATGATGACGAAAGTCGCTCTTCGTGGAGAAGACGGCCACCGCTGGGTAAATCCGGCTTTCTATGGGGATTGGGTGTCTAAAGGCTTTAGTACCGTGATCGATCCACTTACAGGGTTTATCAACGATTTCTCTGGCTTCGTACGCCTGTTTTATGCCACCCACCACCCTGATTATAACGATGACTATGAACTAATCTACCCAAACCCAGTTGGGATTTTCATTACCAACGTAAGAGGTAAATTGCTCGGATTCCATGCGGTCTCCATCATTAGAATCGCCAAAGACCCAAGTGATCAGTACAGGGTGTATTTCTACAACCCAAATAACGACAGCTCCCAGAACTGGGGACAAAATATTGAACCAAGCGTCATGGGCAACGGCGAACAAGAAGGCGAATGCTCCCTACCCTTTCACGAATTCACATCACGCCTATACGCCTTCCACTACAACCCATACGAACAAGGCGACGCCTACGCAGTAGAACCCCACCTCATCAACCAGGTCCAACAACTAGCAAAAGAGAGCTGGGGAGAAGACCATACGTGGGTTTAACGAAAAGCGCAGGCGGGGTGGTCAGGGCCGTACGGATAAGCAAGCTGCCGGAAGTGACGTTAGTCACTGCAGGTAGATTGCTTATCGCGCTAGGCCCTCCCCGCCGGAGCTAGATCCTAAGAAAAGCACAGGCAGGGTGGTCAAGGGCGTACGGATAAGCAAGCTACTGTAAGTCTGCGTAGCAGACTGGAGGTAGATTGCTTATCACGCTAGCCCTTCCCCGCCGGAGCTGGATCAGAAAAGCACAGGCGACTGGTCAGCAAAAGAGGAAGTTCGACTAAGAACGCCACAACGTCAAACGCCCCCACGTCGTGTGGGGCCAGAACGAAAAGCTGCCTTCTTTAAAGAAGGCAGCTTTTTTGCATCGTTTTAAATATAACTCTGGCGTTTCTCAAAATAGTGGCGAATTCCGTTCCCTAATAAGTAAACCCCAACAACAAAGATCGTAATCGCAACCGCTCCTGCAAAAGGAACCCAAACACTACCGAATACATCAGACGTAGCTCGTTGGAAGAGAACGGGCCAGGTATGAGAGGTATTAATAACTTTATAAGCCGGTGTGGTCACTGAAGCTATGGCTTCAATTTTATGACTAATAAATACCTGAATTAACCCGAGCTGACCGATAACAAACATTACACGACTAATATCGAGCGAAACGTTCTCCTAGCCAATACTCGCTAGATGGAGGGAAAGGCGGGATCTCTATCTCCCCATTCTCTGTAATCATCATTCCCTTTTTTTCAATATCTTCATCAATAAATGGAAGATAGGGGCCAACAAACGTTACAAACAAAAGTCCTATAAGGAATATGATCCCTGCTAGTAATTGTTTATTTAGCTTCAAGAGGATGAGCCTCCTCTACGTAAGAGCTGGTATGCTGCTAGTTTACTAGATAGTTGAACAATTAAGAGCAACCCTGTGAATACAATAATATATTCAATAACAAGGGAAGTATCAATAGACTGAGGACTCCCTACTGTAAAGCTCCCTCTAACGTGGAGTGCTTTATAGAACCGATAAGCAGCTCCCCGGTAGGATGTAATTAACTCAACAATAAATAAATTTGATAAGATATAGAGCATGATCGTATTCAAGTGGCTTGTAATGGCAAGCCAACAGTTACTAAGCATATGTGTCCAAATGATCTTGAAGCGATGTGTGCCTTTACTGAGGGCGGTACGTATGTAATCTTGGCTAGACTGTTGCTCTAAACTCGAATACGTTAATCTAGCTATATAAAAGGTTGGATAAATAGCCAAAAAGACAATCCCAACAATTTTATTTGAAACCTCCTCACTTCCATATAAACTAATACGCGGGAATCCGTAATGGGCAAGCGTAATAAGAGCTACCTGGATCATTAATAACAAGAAGAAATCAGGAACTGAAAGAAAGAACACAGTTGCTTTCTCTCCCAAAACAGAGAACTTACGACGCTTTACATAAAAGTCATAGATTCCTTTCGATACTCCTAAAATAGAACTCAAGACGAAACTAGGAACAATAAGCCACATGCTTTTCTTTAAATACCTCCATACTTCGTACTCTACTGAATGCGTATGGATCGTTTCTCCTAAACTTTTATGTTTCCATGCATACTGAATCAAAGTCGTCACATTATTACCGTAAGCCTTCCAAGAAAAATCCGTAATCCCTTCCTGGTATTGTTCCATCTGCTCTTCTCTAGAAAGCGATTGGTCAACCTCATGATTCCCCCTTGGGATAAGAACGACTAGGATCAACACTAAGGTCACTGAGAGCCAAATTCCAAACGTCTGAACTATAACCCGCCACATCAGTATACAAATCCCTTCTATTAGAATATTAGCTCAATCATATGATAGTTCAACAATATTTTCCAAATACCTTCAAAAAAATCCAATTCCTGTGTCCATTAAGCCAAATCATGAATAAAAGGTAGAAAATCAGAATAAATTGCCGTTATTGTAAATAAAACGAACGTATTTACAACACACCCTTAATTTTCAGACTTTTCTATAAACTATTAACCCTCACAGATATTTAAATTTTCTGACGATTATGAGATACTGTTAGACAGACTTATATAAATTGGAAGGGGATGTCAATTAGGTGAAACGTTTATTTGCACTTTTTATCACAATTCTATCAATTGCTGTACTCGCAGCATGTGGATCCTCATCGGACTCTAGTGGGGATTCAACAAGCGGAGATAGTGGCGACAGCGGTGACTCTGGAGAGAAAGAGACATACACAGTTGCCACAGATGCAAACTTTAAGCCTTTTGAATATAAAGATCCGGATACTGGAGAAATGAAAGGCTTTGATATTGATTTAATGAAAGCTATTGCTGATGAAGCTGGCTTTAACGTTGAATTTAAATCCATGCAGTTTGACGGACTTATTACTGGAATGCAGTCTGGGCGCTATCCACTTGCCATTGCTGGGATCTCTATTACAGAAGAACGTAAGGAAAGCATTGATTTCTCCGATCCTTATTACGATTCTGGTTTAATTTTAATGGTTCAAAGTGATAACGAAGAGATTAAATCGATTGATGATGTCGACGGAAAAGAAGTCGGCGTTAAGACAGGAACAACTAGTGAAGCATACTTAAAAGAGAATACAGAAGCGAAGATAAAAGCTTTCCCTCAAATTATTAACGCTTATATGGACGTTCGAAATGGTCGCGTTGATGCATCTCTATATGATAAGCCAAACGTCGAATTCTACATTCAAGAAAGCGGCGAGGGCGAATTGAAAACGGTTGGTGAAACACTACAAGGTGAGTCTTACGGAATTGCTATGGAGAAAGGTTCAGACCTTGTAGAACCTGTTAACGAAGCACTTGCTACTCTGAAGGAAAACGGAACTTACGACGAAATCTATGAAAAATATTTCGGGAAAAAACCAGAGTAATAGAAGTCACTTAGGTTCATAACACCTTAGAAGGCACAACAGAAGGCGCGACAAGTTATGAACTTGTTGCGCTTTTCTATTTCGTACTTAATTAAGGAGCGATTAATCAATGTTTGATGCTATTATGGATTCTCATTACATTCGAAGTTTTCAAGCGATCTTCCCTGAAGGACTCATACTCACCATAGGGATTACATTAGCTGGTTTATTTTTTGGCTTTATCATTGGAGCCATCGTAGGCCTAGGACGTTTATCAAAGAAAAAGATCATCAACTTACCCTCCCTTTGGTTTGTAGAGATAGTTCGTGGTACTCCAATGCTTGCTCAAATTCTTTTTATCTATTCAGGACTCACAGAAGATATTATCGGTTTTAACATCGGAGCACTTCCAACCGCTATAATTGCAATCGCTATAAATGCCGGCGCTTATATTGCTGAAATCGTCCGTGGTACGGTACACTCTATTGATAAAGGACAACGTGAAGCAGGACGTGCACTTGGGTTAAGTGAGCGGGAGACAATGCGCCTTATCGTATGGCCACAGGCTTTCAAACGAATGATTCCTCCTCTTGGAAACCAATTTGTAATCAGTTTGAAAGATACCTCTTTATTTTCCGTTATCGCCATTGGTGAGCTCTTATATCTCGGAAAACAGTATTACAACATAACGTATTCCCCATTCCAGACGCTAATTGTTGTCTGTTTCTTATACTTATGTATCACCATCCCTGCCTCATTTTTCTTAAGAAGATTAGAAAGGAAGCTGGACGTATAAATGATTACCGTAAAAGATCTACACAAATCGTTTGGTAAAACAGAAGTCTTAAAAGGAATTGACGCTAAAGTTGAGGAAAGTGAAGTAGTCTGTGTAATCGGTCCCTCAGGTTCAGGAAAGAGTACGTTCCTAAGGTGCCTCAACCTTTTAGAAGAGGTTACCTCTGGTGAGATTGAGATTGATGGAGATGTCTTAACAGACCCGAAAGTGGATATTAATGCTGTCCGTTCCCAAGTTGGAATGGTGTTTCAGCACTTCAACCTATTCCCACACAAAACTGTATTAGAGAACATCTCATTAGCTCCTATTAAAGTAAAAGGCTTGTCTAAAAGTGAAGCGGATAAAGAAGGGCAAGCTCTTCTTGATAAAGTAGGACTTGGTGACAAAGCAAACGTCTACCCTGAGAGTTTATCAGGCGGACAGAAACAGCGTGTGGCCATTGCCCGCTCTCTTGCCATGAATCCAAAAGTCATGCTCTTTGATGAGCCAACCTCTGCTCTTGATCCCGAGCTAGTCGGAGACGTTCTTCAAGTTATGAAAGACCTCGCCGTTGAAGGTATGACAATGGTTGTTGTTACCCACGAAATGGGCTTCGCCCGTGAAGTTGGTGACCGCGTCCTCTTTATGGACGAAGGGATTATTATGGAAGAAGGATCTCCTTCACAAATTTTTGATAATCCTCAAAACCCTAGAACTCAATCCTTCTTAAGTAAAATTTTATAAAATCGAGTAGGAGGAGGTGACTAACCTCCGTCCTCTCACACCACCGAGCGTACGGACCCGTACTCGGCGGTTTCCCTAAGTTTGACGTAGAAATTTATATCGATGAGATAAACTACGAAGCCCTAGA
>NZ_BMIN01000021.1 GCF_014642405.1 Pontibacillus salipaludis | reverse complement strand
ATAGTGCAAAACCTTCCAATTAGTTTTGATGGAAGGTTATTTGGCTTGTTCTTTTTTATTATATCATGTCTTTTTTTAGTTTTTTATTGATAAATGTTGACAAACTATTAGCTGGTTTAGTTTAAGTAAGCTTGTTCACAAATTCCACATTTATTTTAACATATAACACCAATAACCTCCTTACTCTTTCCAATTTTCAACATCACAAACAACAAACTTATTGCCCTAGGAGTTTGCAATCTAACCATCACCCGCTATGTGAAATAGTGTTTAATTCTAAAACCATTCAAGTGCTAATACACCAAAACGTTTACATATAAAAAAAAGAGCCAAATCACAATTGATTTGGTCTTCAACTAGCACGTTAAATTGTAGGTTTCTACACAAAAACAAACGGAACTATTTATACTAATATTTATCCTTTTTGTCATGTCTACTTATGATTCCATTCTATCCCCTTTAAAAAGGCCTCTACTAAATAGATTCGTGATTCCTCAATCTCAATACCAAGCTTGAATCCTTCTTTCTTATGGAGATCTACTAAACCATGAAGCAGGCTTCTTAATCCTCTAATTGCATGGATGGTTTCTCGGTCTGGAAGGCTAAAAGGTTCTAAGTATTTTTGTAATAATTGAACGAGGGGTTCTTCACCATTCTGATAAACCCCTTCATTTAAATCCGGTGCAATGAGAGATGCTTCATAAATACCAGGGTAACGGTTCGCGAATGTTACGTAATGTTTAGCCATCTCTTGTATTCGCTCGACGGGTTCCACCTCTTTATTCACAGATTTCTTTAAGTGGTCATAGAGCATATCTTGGGCTTTTAAAGCCATTGATTGCTTGATTTCATGTAAGTTTCTAAAGTGATTGTAAAGGGAGGGTGGCTTAATAGAAAACGACCTTGCCAGATTAGCCATTGTTACAGTACTCAAGCCTCCCTCTTCTGCTAACTGAAGTGCCCTGTCTACAATCATATCTTGGTTTAAGCCAGGTCTTGGTGTCACTATTTATTTCCCCTTCTCTAATGAACGTTTGGCATGCTGTATGGCTTTTTTCATATCGCTTGACGGGTCTTTTATAGAATTCCCGTGTCCGACTGCCAAATAAGTTGGATGATAGGATAAGAGTTTCTCTGCTGTCTGAAGTGCGATCTCCTTATTCCAGGTCGCCAAAGCTGGAAATGGAAATGTCCAACGAAGGTCTCCTGCTACCGCAATTCCACCTCGGGTTTGTAAAGCATCACCAGCTATTAAGCTATTTGTTCGCTTATCAAAGTAAGCCATTTGTCCAGGAGTGTGCCCAGGTGCTTCAATGGCTACTAACGAACCGACTTCGTCTCCTTCAGTAAGTAAGCGGTCAGGCCTCGTGTTAACATGTTTCGGTACTCCGCCTTTAATCGGGTTTGCACCTTCTCCTTCTTCTAATGATAAATCACCCTCTAGGATTTTTAATTCCCTTTTCGGAATAATGACTTCCACGTTTTGAAGCTCCGCTACTAATCCATCAAGAGCGCCAATATGGTCGCTATGAACATGAGTTAATACTATTTTCTTTATCGGTTTCCCTATACCGCTAGCTGCTTTTAAAATCGCTTTTTGGTTTGTAGAAAGTGCAGCATCAATAAGAATAAGGTGGTCTTCTTCCTCAACAAGATAACAATTTACAGGGAAGAGGTTCGGCATATAGGTTAACTGATAAATATGGTTTTCCTTCGTCACTCTCATCCAATCACTCCAAACTAATGGCATTAGTTTAAGTATCAACTAATACCATTCGTTTTTCAACTATTATGATCTCCTCATCTAAAAATCACCACAAAAAAAACCAGCTCTTAGAGAACTGGTTTTCACAGGAATTTATTCATGAATGGCTTTCGCTTCAAACATATCTTTATCTTTACTCGTGGTCATAATCGTTCCAAACGCTACTAATAGAGCGAATCCTAAAACAAGTTTAGAAGAGAAAAGTAAAATGACAACAAGTACCACACTAATCACACCAGCTGTTATGCGCATCAGTCTTTCTTTAAAGTTTACAAATACGCTTGCTACCGCAATAAACGCATTCCCAATAAAGAAGACATCAGCTGTTTTCACTAATAAATCCAGCGTCACCATTTCAAAATACACTAGGGTAAATACAATCATATGGATTCCCCCTAATAACAGTAGAGATCCAATGGGTACGCCTTTTTTATTGCGAAACTTAATAAATGCAGGCAGCCGCCTCTGGCTAGCTACTAATCGCGACACGCCACCCGTTACCAATATGTATGTCGTCATGCACAGGCTTAGCGTTACAAGGGATATAAGTGGCATCGCAAATCCCCCAAATAAAGGACCTAATATTACCGAAAGATCCGTCACCGCACCTTCCCCTGACCACTGTACAGCAGCTGCCACCGTAAGGCTAACGATGGTTACAATGCTTGCACTATATAGAACAGCTCGCTTTATGGTTTTCTCCGGGTTTCGCACTTCCCCACTATAGTTCCCAACAATCTCCCAGCCGACGAGCATCCAGAACAGTAATAACAAACTTCCTCCAAAAGAAGATAAGTCAAAAGAGGTCGTTATAACCTGTTCAGGTGGATTAGTCCATAATGCTACCGCTCCTCCTGAGAATAAAATGACGACCGCAAAAGTCGAAAAGATAAAGGAGGCTTTCCCGATAAAGCTGACGTCATTCAAGAGAATAAGGACCCCAATTGCCATCAGAATTACACCTATGTATACTTCATCGAGATTAAAACCACCCCATCTTCCCACATACTTGGCTGCTGTCATTAGCACGGCAATCGGTCCGATTGATGCGGCTAACATAAAGTAAATGGATGCAAGCTTTCGATACTTCTCCCCAAATGCTTTATAAATTGAAATCGTTACTCCACCATCACCTGGATATTTGATAGATATCTTCGCAAATAACATGGAAAATAAAAACGTCACCATCATTATACTCAACCAAGCAAAGATCGCGTAATCACCGCTCGTGTCATAAACGAGGGTTGGTAACAAGATAATCCCTGACCCCAATACTGGGCCTATCATTAAACCACTTAATAACAGCGGTCCAAGTTTCTTCTCATTCATTTACAATTCCTCCTCTTATCATTAGTATAGAGTCAAAGAGCTTATCAGTAAAATTGAAATAATAAATAGAAACGATCATAAATAATGATAATAAGGAGGAAGATGAATGGAGATACGTCAATTACATTCATTTGTTAAAGTAGTTGAATACGAGAGCTTTTCTAAAGCCGCATCCTCACTCGATTATGCCCAGTCCACGATTACATCTCACATCAAACAATTAGAGGAAGAACTGGGTGCACCTTTATTCGACCGATTAGGAAAAAAGATAAGACTAACAGAAGTAGGGGAACATTTCCTTCAGAAAGCAAGACAAATGTTAGAGCTCTACGAAGAATCAAGGCATATAGCCATACCTTCCCAAAATCCTGAAGGAACTCTGACGATCGGGGCCCCTGAGTCACTGGCTGTGTACCGCCTCCCTCAAATTATGCAGGCCTTTAGACGATCTTACCCCCATGTTTACTTGACGTTGAAAGTTGGAGACTGTCCCGATTTGAATGAGTATATTCAAAATGGAGAAGTAGATGTTGCTATTTTGCTTGATATAGATCTAAATACATATGAGGATTTAGAAACCGAACTGCTCTTGAAAGAACAAATGGTTATGGTAGAGGCTCCTGAAGATATACCATTACAAGGGGAATCTAGTGAACCAACAGCTCTTTATACAGAAAAGGGATGCAGCTATCGGCTATTATTTGATGATTATCTACTTCATCATCAGATCACCCCTCATCACAGTATGGAATTCTGGAGCGTAGAGGCAATAAAGCAGTGTGTAAAATGCGGTCTTGGCATTGCCCTCTTGCCTGCTATTACCGTCGAGGAAGAGATCGAACATGGCAAATTGAAAGTCCAAGAATGGTCTAAGCCAGGAGTGGATGTAATGAGTATACTTGCTACTCATAAGAGCAAATGGAAATCACCTGCTATGAAGGCATTTATGGAGACAACGAGGGAGTATTTTCAAGGAGTAAATGAGTTTGATTATACTAAAAAATGACCTCTAGATCTAGAGGTCATTTATCTACTATTCAGGAGGCCTGTTCCACCTTATCACTTCAGCATTAGCGATGTTCACTTCTCCTAAGCTCAAGATATGTGGTATATAATGAAACATCCCGAATCGCTTCTCGCCCTTATGGTGTTGTTCCTCGAAGTATTCAATCGTTGCAGCCGGAAGAGTTGCTAGCTCTTTATAATTGCTTGAGTTAATGATATGGATTTGATCCTCTCCAATTGCCGACGCCGGACCTTTGTAGCTTTCTTTTTCATACAGATACATTACATTCTGATTATGCTCTAAACTTGTAATTGGGATTTTATAAAACTGTAGTTGGCTACTTATGTTTACACCTAAGTCCTTTAAAGTTTTATAGACGAAGTATGGTTGAACAGGTAAAAAATGAACAACATCATTCCACAGGCAATCTAGTTTGGGGATTTTCCGTTCTAACAACTTCGGTCTTTCTGGATGATTGTAATACTTTTTCTTATAATGATTGAGCAACTCTTCATCCCTTAAACAATTTAGCGGAACTAAGCTTTCACCTTTCATGTTTTCAGGTATCATGTGATAAATGTGTTGGATACAGCATTCCCCCTTTAGAATCATTCCCCTTAGATGTTTAAGTAATATCACGGTAAATAAAGAATTACATTTGATGGATATTAATGTTAGAACTTATTAGAAAAAGATAGCCTGGTTATTTCAGGTTGCCTGTTTCTATTTATAATTTCAAACAGATAATCTTCCATATTTAGTAATAACGGGAGTGAAACGATGATTAAGGTAAGAGTGTTATACTGAAGAAGATCCATAACATGACCACTGAAAAGGAGACGTGAAATGTGAATGCTATTCTATTATTGTTTATTGGTATCATAATGATCACATTACTATCCCTTCTTTTTTATAAGCTTAGCCGCAATAAATCACATTGGCTTATGAAATACATACCTTCTATTGCTGCAGCTTTAAGTTTTGGTATCGTTTATTTAAAAATGATTTTTATCTCTCAATCCTACGAGCCCATTACTGATATTGTTCTAATGATTATTCTTTCATTTGTGTTTGGAGTATCTTTATTAGCAGCTATTCTTATAGATCTTGTGCGTAGAAAAGTTTAATGTTTGAGAAGCAGGTTTAATAAACAATGAGGAAGCCAAAACTACTGACTCCCTCTTACTTCTTACATATGAACTTGGATCTCTTGCGTTTTGCTGTAATTCGGAAACACTAATCTATTGAACATTAAATAAATCGTTCCTATCCATAATAGAATTCCAGATAACAGAAACACATACTGAACACCAAACCACTCTGTTAAAGCTCCAAACAGCAAGGTGGATACTCCGAATATGAGGGAGAAAACGCCAGACTGAAGGCCATAGATCTTTGGAAGTTGTTCATCTGTCGCTTCTTTCTGATAAAAAGGAGTTTCTACATTCCGTTATGACCTACTTTCTTTCTTAATTTCACATCAAATCTTCTCTTCTCCAAGACGATTCGTTCACTTCTTTGTTCCCGAGTTTCAAATGGTGGAGGGAATGATAAAGGAATCTTTTACGAAACAGGACAATGGTGATTCACAATCTTAAGTAGGCGGCTAACATCTTCCGTTGCCACATGTTCACTTAAGCGAGCACATGCGATAACAGGTGCCCATTTAAGGATTTCCCCTTTCTTAAAACCGCTCTTTTCACAGTATAGACGTAGATACAAATCTCCCAGTTCTCGTGAATGCTGTAGGTAAAGCAAATACGTACGATACACATCAGCTCGAGGATCACCCGAACTCGCATCAACCCAGTCAATAATCGTAATACCTGACTCCGATTGAATAAGGTTATATAGGTGAAAATCTCCGTGGCAAATCTTCGGTTTATAATGGAATCCCTTTAGTAAATCTATTAGCTTTTGTTTTTGCACAGACTTCATCATTGGAGCTGACGCAATTTGGTTTGCTAGTTTCTCAGTCATCGACTCCAAACCGTCACCAGGAAATGAATGCATGTTGAATTGAACCTCCACAGACTGCTTTAAATAGCGTTCAGCTTGGGTAGGATTTTCCCTAAAGCGTTCTCCAATCGATTTTCCCTTTATGTATTCCATTACAAGGGCAGGTTTACCTACATGAGTTAGCATGTCTATAATCCGGGGAACAGGAATTCCACAAGAACGGGCATATTCTTGTTTCTTAGCTTCTTTCAGCGCCTCTGTACTTGGTAAATGGTCTTTAAACACTTTCATCACATGTCCATCATTTTTATAAATTGTGGCCGTGTTGCCTTCTGCAATCGGTTCCCAGTGGTTCATGTGCTTCTCTCCTTCTAATTAAAATTGCAATGCCAGCTGTAAAGTAACAATCTACGATCTCCCCCTTGCTATAATCGTAAAAATCCCCCTTTTCGCATTCCCAAAAAAGTTAATATTTGCTAGAATTTGAAAGGAAGCAAACAAACGAATATAAAGGAGGATTCTTATTGGCTAAGTGGCTAATCCAAAAGGTGCTATACGGTATAGTTTTGGTATCTCTGTTTGCATTAGGGAGCTACCGTCTGCTTCTTTTTGAAGGTGAATTAACTAGTGGAGAAGTTTATACATTTATTACCTACTCTGCTATAACCATTGGTATAGCATACGTCATAACCAAAGCATTTAATAGGAAAGAAGCTGAGCTAGGCTCTGGGTTTTACCTTTCCTTATTCTTTCTAACGATGTGGGTAGTTGACTTTTATCAAGTCGTACAATTTAATTTGGGCTTTGAAACCAACCTGATTATTGCTAGCGGTCTCATTACTTCCGTTGTGGTGTCTTATTTATTGTTTAAGCAAAAGGGACCGAAACAAAGCGCAGTTATATAATACATCCTGTGCTTGTGCTACAAGAGGAAGTTTGACAAGCTCTGGATAAGTAGGGTTACCTACACTTTTCACATAGAGGCCATCTTCCTCTTGATCTATCATTCTTTATAGAGAGATGAATGAAATTATGATTTTCTAATTTTCTTAACGATAACCACTGCGAAACTTACAAATATAGCCATCATTACAAGCAATAGAATAATGCCAGGAATACCAAAATTACTTAACAAGTATTTACACTCCTTTCTGACCATTAAATTCTTGGGCTGGGTATTGCGATCACATCACTGTTACAATTGAGAAAGACCCCCCTGTTACCCTCCACACAGACTAGAAAAAGAGACTCCATATGTATTTCAGTCCATCCCAAACAGCCAGGGCTAGAATGACCACAATAATTCCCTTCACAATGTCTTTCAATCTGTCTCCTCCTTCCTAAGTACATAACAAACAATACGTTATAAACCCACAAACGTTTCCTTTTTCTCATATCCCTTCAAGAATTGCTGTTCATGAAGAAGCCAAAGGAAAGATGAGACAGACCTATCTTGATTATCCAAGATCCTATATGCTTATTAAATAGTGCTTTAATTCACTACCTTCTTTAAAACCTACCCCTTTATACAAAGCAATGGCTGCTTCATTCCTCTTAGCTACACAGATTGATACCTCCTGTATTTCTTCATAAGAGAAGAAATGGTCTAAGGCGGCATAGATTAACATCTTCCCAATCCCTTTCCTTCTAGACACACGTGTAACTCCCACGTATTCAATTGACGCTTCACCATGATCTGGAGTGGCTTCTATATATACATATCCTTGTATAGAACCAGCAGAATCTTTCGCAAACAAAAGTTTCCGATCCTTATTAAGACGGCCTATAATTGCCTCCGCGTTGTAGTAGGTCTTTGGAAAGGTGGAGTTGTGCAACGCTTTAAAAGCTTCTAAATCTGCAGATGTATAGGGATAGGTTTCAGAAAGTGTTTGACCTTCTTGTATGTTGTCACGATTGATATGTAATACCAGGTGCTCTTCGCCTTTCTTGGCCATTTTCCCCTTCAGGAACGTCTGTGCGAAATCATTTCGTGTATGGATATAGAAAGAATAAGTTTTTATGTGACCCTGCAACTTTGTCATGACATCTTCCCATAATTCTTCAGCAAGATTATACCGCGCGCCATCCTCAATGAAAGGCCCCCAAACTTCACCACTCCCATCACTTCGATCAGCGTCTACACCGATCGCTCCTACAATGTGTCCATCCTCATAACAAACGGAAAAAGAGGAAGCCGGATCAAAATCTGAGAAATCTGATGTTAACGTATCATAGATTTCTTCTGTTTCATCTCCCGCATAGCCGATATGGGTTGAGGGATTTTGATTCAGCTTCGCAATAAACTGAGCTAACTCTTTTAAATCATGTGGCTGTTCAATGATTTCTTTCACTTCGCTCCCTCCCTATTTGTGCTGCTTAATAAATTCGTCTTCTTTCATCCCCATTAAAATAGAATCGTGGTACTCACCATCATAAAATAAGGCATCCCGAATCCGTCCTTCCTTAATAAATCCAAGTTTTTCATAAGAACGAATCGCACGACTATTATACGAAAACACATCTAAACCAATACGATTCAGATTTAACTGATTAAAGCCATACTCCACAAGTAGCGACAAGGCTTCCGTGCCTAATCCTTTCCCCCATGTCTCCTTAGCAAATAAGGAAACTCTCACTACCGCTTTTCGATTCAAATGGTCAATATCTAGCATCGCCATGTCCCCAATTGGCGTTCCATCTTCCTGCTGGCAAATGAGTAGGTCTATACGCTCTGAGTCTTCAGAAATCTTTTCAAACCACTGCTCTACACTAGATCTACTAAAGAAGGCTTGTGTTCCTGTCAATTTTCTAACTTCAGCATCCCAAAGTCCTTGGTAATAGAAAATGTCCAAGTCTGCTTCTTCTATAGGTCTAAGGAATACCCTTTCACTTTCTAAGAAACGAATAGTCATGTTATCCCTCCTAAGTTATGTTAAAAGTATAGAAGTTCTCCCTTTTATATAGTTAACATAGCCCCGCGTTCATCGAAGGTAGAGTCAGGGTTATAAGCTACTTCCCAAGTATTACGTTCCGGGTCTGCAAAGGCTGCCGAACGGAAGGAAGATCCTTCTGTAACAGGTGATTTTAAAACGCGACCACCCGCTTCCTTCACATATGCAAGGGTCTCATCAACTTGCTCTGGTGTATCAACATTAATCGCAAACGTTACTCCTTTAAAAGATCCTGGTGGTGGAATCGGGAGGTCAGTATCTTGCACTAATTTGTCATAGGAATATAAGGAAAACAGGACACCCGCTGTTTTAAAAACTGCATAATCGCTGTATCCATGCTCTGTCTCTTCCCAGCCTAATTTCTGATAAAATTCCCGTAGTGCTGAAATGTCTTGAGCTCCTACTGTGAGTAAACTTACGCGTTGTGGCACCATATTTATTCCTCCTTGTCATCACTTCTACTAATCTTCAATGCACACAATCTCAAAAACTGTTAATATTGTAACATATTTGAATTATCTGATTTATGTAAATTCAGGAGGAAATATGAATGAGCTATGTTATGGAACTTAGGAAACTAGTAGGTTCAAGACCCCTACTATTGCCTGGATCGGCCGTCATTATTATTAATGAGGAAGGTAAGCTATTGCTTCAACATCGGCGTGATGGTGAGTGGGGACTCCCTGGTGGGTTGATGGAACTGGGTGAAAGCTTGGAGGATACTGCAAGAAGAGAAGTGAAAGAAGAGACAGGTCTTACTCTTGGTGATTTGGAGTTGCTCGATGTGTTCTCTGGACCTGAATATTATTTAAAATTAAGAAATGGAGATGAACTGTACTCAATTACTTCAGTCTATGTGACTTACAATCCTTCAGGAAACATTCGGGTGGATGAATCAGAGTCTATTGATCTTACGTATTTCCCCATTCATGAATTGCCTGAAGGGCTTAATGAATCATATTGGAATTACATACACACGTTCCTTGAAAAAAGCACTTTATAACAACTTTATCCTGGAGGAGGTATTGACTTGAAAATAAAACACATCCTACTCATTGTTGCTTCGGCTACAGTATACATCATTATAATGGTCAGCATCCTCTTGATCATCATGAAGCCTGACAATACGGATTATGCCTTGTGGCTAAAGAATCACTATGATGTCCGATGCCTCGATGTATCCTGTGATTCATTTGAGGTGGAAGTAGAAAATGAGAACGGAAGAGACAAGCAAATCACCCTGGTTAAGGCGAAGGATAGTTATACTTCTGGTGTATTTACCATGCGAAAAGATGTAGCGTACCGCAATCTCGAAGACCCTTCCTACCACTTGGACTTAAAAGTAAGAGGATTCTTTGATGAATTTTCAATTATTGAAGAAGAAGTAAGCTTGTCCTCTAAGTAAATTTTATAAAGATATGGAAGAGACTAGACCCTCATTATCTTGTCTCTTCCTCCTTTCACTTCATTCAGCTTAAATATGTTTACATTTCTTCCGGTACCTCTATCCCCAGCAGACTCAGACCCTCCCAAATCACAATAGCTACAGCTTCTGTTAACGCTAAACGTCCACTCAGGTAAGGCCCTTCTTCTAGAATACGTACATTCGCATAATAACTATTAAACGCTTGACCAAGCTTCAATAGATATTTAGCCACTTTAGAAGGATCATAGTGTGCTGCAGCCTGTTTGATGACTTCAGGAAAAGTAGCTACCTTTTGAACAATAGACCATGTGTACTCCCAGTCCTCTTCTTTAAAGGCATAAGGGGTAGTGACTCCTTCAGCTTTTCTCAAAATCGACTTGGCACGAGCGTACGTATACTGCAAATAAGGAGCCGTGCCCCCTTCAAACTTCAGCATCTCTTCATAAGAGAATTCTACGTCATTGAGGCGATCGTTTTTTACATCATGGAAAATGACTGCTCCAACACCGACCTTCTGTGCCACTTCTTCTTTTTGATTAAGGTCAGGATTCTTTTCTTCAATATTCTCTTTCGCAAACTGGATTGATTTCTCGAGTGCTTCATCTAAGAAAACAACTTTGCCTTTACGAGTGGACATTTTCTTACCATCTTTAAGCATCATGCCAAAGGGAACGTGCGTGATTTCATCTGCCCAAGTGTAGCCCATTTTCTTCAATACAGCGCGAAGTTGCTTAAAGTGGAGACTTTGTTCGTTTCCAACAACATATAAAGAAGCAGCATGATTGTACGTTTCCTTTCTATAAATAGCTGCTGCTAGATCGCGGGTTGTATAAAGTGTCGTACCGTCTGATTTCTGAATCAGCGCAGGTGGCATACCTTCATCATCTAAACGTACTACAAGAGCTCCATCCGACTCCTCAAGTAATGATTTCTCTTTTAACATCGTTAAAATCTCTTCGGACTGCATATGAAAAGAAGACTCTCCTTTGTATGAATCAAAAGAGACATTAAGAAGATCATAGATCGACCCGAAGGAATGAAGAGATTCTTCTCGAAACCATTCCCAGAGCTCCGTTGCCTCTTGATCCCCTTGTTCGAGTTTTACAAACCAGGAACGTCCTAACTCCTCAAGGGACGGATCTTCTTTTGCTTCATCATGAAATTTCACATATAGCTTGAGTAGTTCCTGAATGGGATTGGCACGCACTTTCTCCTCCACTCCCCACAACTTATAAGCAGCGATTAATTTACCAAATTGCGTCCCCCAATCGCCGAGGTAGTTTAAACGAGCTACAGTATAGCCACACTTCTCTAGAATATTGCCTACTGCATTTCCAATTACAGTTGAACGAAGATGCCCCATTGAGAAAGGTTTTGCGATATTCGGACTGGATAAATCCATCGTGATCGTCTTGCCATTTCCAAATGTGTGACCACCATAAAGATTTCCCTTTGTCTGAACGGCTGCTAAGACCTCTTTTGTAAAGGATGCTTTGTTAAAGAAAAAATTCACATATGGCCCAACCGCTTCTATATGAGATACAACAGAAGGTGATGGTTGTATGTGTATGGATAGCTCTCCTGCAATGGAAGCTGGACTTTTCTTGAAGGCCTTTGCCAGTTCGAAGCATGGAAAAGCAAGGTCACCCATCTTGTTGTGTTTCGGTACTTCCAGTAACGCTTTAATCTTTTCGGGTGATAGGTGTTCGTTTAATTCGTTTGCCAACAACGTCGTAATCTCATGTGTAACATTCATCCTCAACCTCCCCTTTCTACATCAAAAAACCCGCCCCTCCTCCATTACAGGAGGAGAGACGGGTATCGTTTCCGCGGTGCCACTCTCATTACCTTTCAGAAAAAGAAAGGTCAGCTTATGTACTTGATAACGGCAAGTCCCGATAACCCCTACTTTCTTTCAGAGCTATACCTCAAAAGTCCGGTTCATCGCTTTTTTACCACCAGGCTCCCACCATCCCCGGCTCTCTGCAGGTCATCAAACGACTACTCTCTTTTTCACAGGTTAAAATTGTTTAATTGGAAATTATTATATAGAATTCATTCTACTCTGTAAAGGTATTTACAGGGTAAAGATTCGATCTTCAAACTCTTTCCCCTCGTATACCCTCTCAACAAATCGAATTTGGTTTTGGTTTTGATAGACCAATGTAGAAGCTCTTGTTCCATAATTCGGCGTATCAATAAAGAGAGGAGATAAACTTCGCTCCCATTCTAGAGGAATGCCAGTGTCAGGAAGATCTTGATCACTAGCAGGCTCTGCTCGTTGAAGCGTTTGAAATAGACAAGGATCCAATTCACTTGAGCCACTGTCCAAGCACGCCCCCAATCCTTCTTTTCCTTTTTGTACTTTCGGCCACGGTGTATCTAACAGATGATTGCTCAGGCCATAAATGCCTGGCTCTAGTTTCCGAATATCCCGTTCGCGGTTTGAATAATAGAATAAAGATTCCCCATCCGAAACGACGAGATTAAAGCCTGGGTATGAATGGTTCCTCTCATGAACAGCCTCTAGATATTCTCTCGGTGGCGCTGTTCCTTTCAAGAAATCACTTACCAACTCCCCGCGCGTACGCTTTCCTTCTGTATCTTCATCAGGGGCACGATAATTTGTCAGGGCTGCAAAACGCCCACTTTTCGTAACTCCCATCCATGTTCCCATTTTCTCAAGATCTCGTCCAGCAAGTACATGTGGAGCCTCCTCCCAAAAGTGGGCTTTCGCTGTTTCTCTTTGGTAAAACTCATCGCGGTTTGCTGCTACAACTAAATCATAGGTGCTATCTATTTTGTAAGCAAAGTTAATTAAACACATCGTCCATCACCTCAACCTTCTAAGAACTATTCTGCAATATTGCAGATATCACTAATGACAGTGTGGGTGTCTTTTGCGCCATTTATCACAAACAAATGATCCGTTTCCGATTGTGTAGGTGGTAAAAGATCTTCTTGTTCATTGACTGATTGCCTCTCTAGTACTTCTTCAAACGTAGTGGCAACTCTAAATATGTCGGTACTTCGATTCGTTTGTTCTATTCTTTCTTCCAGGACTTGTTTAGGCAGATTGAAGTAAACGAGTATCGTCTTAACCCCTCTTTGGCGAAATTGATCCAACAGCTTTGAACGTCCCACTCTCGATAAATTGGCATTAGAGAGAATTAGGTGGTCATGGGTATAATCTAGTGCATAGTCGAGAATGGATTGTGATACAACATATTTCAAAACGTTTGGCCCCTCTTCAGGAAGCATATCTTTATAATAAGTATTGATAAACGTAGCGTGATTGTCCTGATCGATGATATGGGAATTTGATAGATGGTGGTGCAATTCTTTGGCAAATGTGCTTTTGCCACTATGGGTTTTCCCAACGGTTATAATAGCGTAGCGATTCAACCTTAACACCTCCTATACCTAGGTTTAACATGAGAACATAAAAGACAAGCTTCTATCCATGAAGCTAATTCTTTTCTTATTCCTTTAAAACAGCATAAACGAGCACATCTTTTCCTGATAACTGAATCAACCGTTCTATTGTCATTCCATTCTTTTCAGCTATTCTTCTAGAAGCCATGTTCTCAGGCTGAATAAGGGATATAAGCTTCTTAGCCTTTAAGTGTCGAAATCCATAAAGCTTTAGGGATTGAGCCACCTCTGTTGCGTAACCCTTCCCCCAATAAGAACGGGCAATCCAATAGCCAATCTCCCATTCCTTTGTTCCCTCAATTGTCTGAGGAACAATCCCAGCGTGTCCAACCTTGACCTCATCTTCTTTTCTTATGATAATCTTCAAACCAAGGCTCGGATTCTGGTCATATGTGTCCAGGATCTTTCTCATGAAACGATGAACTCCTTTATCGTCCCTCGTTTTCCCCTCTCCTATATACATCATCATCTCAGGATCTTGTAGCATAGAAGCAAGAAACGGTTCATCTTCCATTCTGTAGTCCCTTATGTATACTCTTTCCATCTCCTCACCTCACACTGTACTCGTATTACACCAATTATTTCAAAACAACCCACAACCGTCCACTAAATCATGGAATATCGTCATGTTTTCAACCTGATAAGAATAGTTAATAACGAGAAGATTTTTTAGATGAATAATTAAAACTATTTGGAACCGTTTTTCAAGAGTAGTACAATGTGGGAGGAATTGATGCTTTTATAAGGAGGAGATCCAATGGAACGTCCAGCTGGATTTGGGGTTCGTTTACTGGCTAACCTTATAGACGGGATAATTGTTGGGGTTATTTTGAGCTTTATTACATTTCTTTTCTATGGGGATTTCTATAAAGAGGATTACACGATTACAGATTTATTAAGTACCTTATACTTAATCATAGTCCCTGTGGTCTGGAAAGGCTATGTGATTGGAAAGCGATTAATGAATATTCGGATTGTCAAGAAGAACGGTGAGAATGTTACGATTCTAACCATGATTCTGCGTGTAATCGTCGCAGGACTTCTATACGGATTAACAATAGGAATTGCCTTTATCGTTAGTGCCATTATGGTCGCTGTAAGGGAAGACAAGAGAGCGATCCATGACTTTATTGCTGGTACGTATGTAAAAAGCGAAAGAGAATTTTAGCTGATTCTTCAAGCTATATTTAAAATACGTAAAACCGCAGTTCCTATAGGAATTGCGGTTTTGTTTTTGAGATACGTTCACTATTGGTCGATCTTCTAAAGCACCAAAGCCCGTTCAAAAATCTATGCCTCTTTCTCCAATTGTGACTTTGATAGAGCTTTGCGTTCACCCCATATGACATGTTGCAAAGCAATACCTAAGAGACCAATAACAGCTAAACATATCCCTATCCCTCTATAAGCCAACAGCACCCCAAATTGACTAATCAAAATCCCTCCAAGCAAAGGACCAGCGATAAACAGCACACTTAAAGTAGAATCTACAATTCCCGATACCCTGCCTATTGCTTCTTGTGGAGGTTCTTTTTGAATCAAATAATTGATGGCTGTAAATGTGATCCCATTCCCAACACCGCCAATAATTGAAAGCCCTAAGGCTACTGTCACTAGGTTGAAGTGATCAAGGAAACCAAACCCAAGAACCATGACTCCTATTAACGCACTACCCATACCAAAGAACCATCCATACCTAAGGATTTCATCCAACCGATTTAAATAAAGGACCACAATAAGTGAACCCATCCCAATGCCAGAAATCGCCCACCCTGTTATTTCAGGTTTATTAGGAAACACTTCACTAAACAACGTTACGATTTGAGTATCAATCATTTGAATCGTTAATGTGCTTACAATCCCAAACATCATACTGGCAAAGAGGACCTGACTTTTTAAAACGATACGCCATCCTTCTTTCCATGAAGTAAGGAAACTGCTCGCTTCTTTGCCCTCTTGAACTTCATTCTCTTGAAAGGATTGGTGCTTCACTTCTACCTTAAGCAAAATCAGCCCAGACAGTATAAAAGAGGCAGCGTTCACTACTATGGATACTTCTGGTGAGAAGAAACCCGTTACGGAACCACCGATCAGGGGGCCTACAACTTTCATAAGTTGATATAAGCTTCCATTAATCGTTACTGCCTTCATAATATCTTCTTCGACTACGATGCTTCTCATTAATCCTTGTTGAGCAGGAAAACTAACTACTCCCACCGCGTTACGCAGAAAAAGGACAGGGAGCGCAAACCAAGGTGAAGTCGTTAATACGATCAACAAAGTGAGTCCTCCGCGGATCCAGTCTGAGTATATAAGCAGTTTCCGTTTATCTTTTCGATCTGCGAACACACCCGCAAACTGCCCTAACAGGATACTTGGGATGGCATACATAATAGGAATTAGCGCAATTAACATCGGATCTGCTTGCCACGTATATCTGAATAAAATAAGGACAGCGACAAAGTCAAACCAATTCCCAAGGTTCGATAGGGCATTGGCTAAAAAGTAAGGAACAAAATTTTGATTTCGCCATATGGAATCCTTCTTTTCCACCTTCATCCTCCTCTAATTCGTTCTTAATCACATCATAATGTGTGAATGTCAGAAGATTATCAGAGGAGAAATCTTAGGCTTCTATCCTAAATGATCGTGTAATTGCTTATAAATCTTCTGCTCTAAATCCGAAAAATGAAAGCTTTGAGCATACTGATCCATAAGATGTTGATAACGCTCTGTAATGGCCCCTTTACTATTAAACTCTTTCATAAAGAAAAGAATAAGATTCACACTAATTAACTCACCTGGTGCGTAGCTCGCTTCCGTAAATTGCTTAAACCCTTTTTGGAACCACCTTTCTGCACCCTCATGGTCGTTTTTGTAGAGATGATAGATGCCTTTTATAATAAAGAAGGTGGACTGCTCTCTAGAATAAGGGTATTTCACTAGTAATTGTTCCATTTCCAGCAGCTTTTCTTCTATTACTGAGCCGCTTTCTTTCAAAAATGCTAGATATAACTCTGCTAAGTAGAGGAGTGGGATAAAGCCCTCAAGCTTCTTATCATAAATCTCTTTCTTCGATTCCTGAAGCAATTGTTCCGCTTCTTCCAAATGCTTAGTGAAAATGAGGAGTGGGATACGATTTAAAAATCTAATTTCCTCTTTATGAAAACTCGGAATGTTCGATGTATTCATAGCCTTTATAAAGTAAGACAAACTTTTCTCTTGATCGGGCTGTATGTAAGAATAGATATGTAAAAGATAGTAGCACTTTTCCCAAAAGGTGACCTCCTCCGTTTCGACGAGGCCTTTAATATCCCCTTTCATGAACTGGAGATAAAGACGACTTTGACGATCTAAGGTAACGCCAAATACGGTTTGATTCTCTTCTAGAACCTTCAAGGCATCCCCTTGTCCATATAGGTGATATTTATGAAACAAAGTTTTTACGTTGGTAGATACTTCCCCATCTTTTGATAGAGGACTAACTTGCGTCTCTTTATGAACTCGCAAACGGTACCCCATCCCTCTCACGGTTTCAATCTCAACCACAGAAGATAAAGGCTTAAGCTTTTTGCGAAGTCGGTAGATGTGATCATCAACCGTCCTGTCTGTTGGGGCTTCTAAATTCCAAACCGCATCAAGGAGTTCATCTCTTGTGAATATTCTTGAAGGCCATTTATATAGGTATTGAAAGAGCTTGAATTCCCTTGGTAGCAACTGAATGGAATACGTCCGATATTTTATGACACCTTCATTAGGCAACAACATCATTTCCCCCATGGATCCACCCTCCCCAAAAAATATTCAATTTACTCATTATACACCTGAGTAGTAAATTCATTACAACTGTTCATCACATCCATTATTTCAAACCCTATTGTATCAGTCTAAAAAAAGACCGCAATTCCTTTATAGAATTACGGTCTTGACTTAAAGTGAGATCTATATTTTGAATTACACGGCAGGAGGTCCAAAATTCCCATCTCTGAAATCTTGAAAAGCTTGCTTGATTTCTTCCATTGTATTCATCACAAATGGACCATAAGGCACGACGGTTTCCTTAATCGGACGCCCAGAATAAACGAGTACCCTTGTTCTTCTTCTGTTTGCTTTAAGGTGAAGTGTACTTAGCTTATCTGAGTCTCCATCCTCCTGGTAACTCAGCGTAGCAACACCATGTTTCTTTAACCTAGTACTCTCTTCTCCAATTTCTACTTCTCCTGACAGGACATAAAGAAAAGCATTATGATCTTCAGGGAGCTCCAGTGTATACGATGCATCTTCTGTAAGGTTTATTTCGGATAACGTAAAGGGAACAATCGATTCCATTGGTCCTATTACTCCTGCTACGTTTCCGGAATACACTTTAACGGTGCCTCCATCGAAACTAACTGTCGGAGCATCCTCCGCATACACGTTCTGATAGAGTGTTTCAGTTTGCTTTTGATTCTGAGGTAGATTAAGCCATAATTGAAGAGTGTGAGCAACGTCATCTTCCACACCGTCTTCCGCATGACGAGCAGCCCAGCCGGCATTCATATATTGAACATCACCAGGCTCTAGTATATCTCGCCCGCCTCCGTTATCGATGTGCTCTAATCTTCCATCAATCACATACGTAATCGTTTGGAAGCCTCTGTGGGGATGGTCTGGAAATGTGCCTTTCTTAAACCAATCCTCTGCCATTAGAATAAACGGGTCCAACTCTCGCCAACGTTCTACCGGGAGCACCCAGCCTTTTTGAATAGCCGGGAAGTTCATTTCTTCATATTTCACGTACCAGTAATCTCGTACACTTCTATTTACCTTTTCTTCATTCGCCATAAGAGTAACTCCTCCCATTTTAGATCGTAGTCATAGCAACTATAACAACATCGTTTGTTTTGCCCCTGAATTGACAAACTTATCGTATATCATTATACTAACGTAAGTGAAATAGTTTGTATAGCAACTAAATTCAGGAGGGAATCTTTTGAAGTTATCTTTTCAAGATTATATTAGTATTAAAATTCACCAGACTGACCTGAATCTTACAAAGTTTATTAAATCAAAATTAGAAGATTTCAATCTGGCACCTGAGCAAAATTTAATCATGATGTTGCTTTGGGAAAAAGACGGCCTGACTCAAAATCAACTCGCTGAGAAGCTTGATAAGGACAAGACGAACATAGCGAGAATGTCTTCAAATTTGGAGAAAAAAGGGTATATTTATAGGGCCCACCCTAAGGAAGACCGTCGTTCTCTTATGCTGTTTCTCACAGATAGCGGAAAAGAACTTGGTGAAAGAGTCATTCCGGTCGCAGAAGAATTTAATGATATTGTCTGTAAAGGAATTTCAAGTGACGAACTAATCGAGCTTGAACGGTTATTAACAAAGATCAATCAGAATGTCCAAGAGCAATAATGGACATTTCTTCTCGATAGTTGCTATAACAACAATTACTTACTGGAGGCATCATTTATGGAAAATGTACTTTTTATAAAAGCAAATTCAAGACCTATTGAACAATCTGTAAGTGTGAAGTTATACCATACATTCCTAGAACAATATAAAGCACAACACCCTGAGGACCACATCACTGAGCTGGATTTATTCGAAGAAAATCTTCCATACTATGATACGGATAAGATCAACGGTATGTTTAAGCAGTCAAAAGGAATCGAATTAACGGATCAAGAGGAAAAAGCGGCATCTGTTGTGAACCGTTATTTAGAGCAATTCCTTGCTGCTGACAAAGTTGTGTTCGCCTTCCCTCTTTGGAACTTTACAATCCCAGCTGTGTTGCACACGTACTTTGATTACTTAGCACAAGCAGGGAAGACATTCAACTATACAGCTGAAGGACCAGTAGGACTGTTAACGGACAAGAAGGTTGTTCTGTTAAATGCTCGAGGCGGAGTATATTCTGAAGGCCCAGCTCAGTCTTCAGAGATGGCTGTTAATTATGTAACGAATATCTTGAACTTCTGGGGAATCAAAGATATTACTACACTTGTCATTGAAGGACACAACCAGTTCCCAGACCGAGCGGAAGAAATTATTCAAGATGGGTTGAAGAAAACAGAACAAGTAGCTCTTACTTTCTAAATAGTGAAAGTGCCCGAATTCATATGGATTCGGGCACTTTTTTCAAGGCTTATTATCTAATATATCGGACACAACAATTCTATAAAAGAACTAAAATTCAATTTCAACTAGATCCTTCATTTCATCTAATAACTCCTGGTCATTATCTGTTGTAATAAGGGGATTTTGTTTGGAGTTAAAGTCACTGTATGGAAAAATGAAGGTTCCATCTTCTAAGATGTAAAAAGCATACGGTAATGGTTTACCCGTTTGGAACTCCTCACTCTCAGAAAAAACAAACATATACGTAATAGATGATTTCATCTTCTCCATTGTTTTTTCTGTAGTCGTTTCTTTAACGGTAAGACCTTCTACTTTAGTTAACACCTTTTCTATTAGCTGTCGATCATTCACCTTCAGAGATGATTCGTCAGAAGTTGAATGATTCTCTACTTTTTGAATGAATAACGCACTTGCACGATCTTTACCCTCTATTTCTATAACCTGTTCACCATTTGAACATGCTACTAGAAATGCTAATAAAGCCAGACTTATCATTAGCTTTTTCATCGTCTATCTCCTCATCCCCACTTATGAATTCACATCTAAATGTTTATTAATATATTTAGGTTTAAATAAAATTGAATATGTCATTGCCTCTATTACAATTACCTGATAGTATTATTTTTATTGAATTATCAGAATTAATCATACATAGAATAGGGGCAAGACTTATGCAAAACAAACTATCCTTTTCAAACTACGCCCTGATCGGAACCATGCTGTTTGGTATGTTTTTCGGAGCAGGAAACCTAATCTTTCCGATTCAACTCGGCCAGATGGCAGGGACAAACTTTTGGCCTGGTCTGATTGGATTTTTAGTAACAGCAATTGGGCTTCCGTTTATGGGTATCTTAGCCATCGGGCTGTCCCGCAGTAACGGATTACAAGACCTAGCCAGTCGAGTACACCCATTATTCGGAATAACCTTTGCAACGGTGCTTTATTTGACGATTGGACCATTCTTCGCCATTCCGCGTACAGCCACTGTTCCTTTCGTAGTCGGCTTTGAGCCATTCTTAAATGATGGCCAAGTTACATTATGGCTTGGGGTCTTCAGTTTCGTGTTTTTCGCTATTGTTTATTATTTTTCTTTAAATCCTGCTAAAGTTATGGATTACATCGGTAAATATTTAACCCCACTTTTCCTGATCTTTCTATTCATTCTGATCGGAACGGCTATCGTTAATCCAATGGGAGGATTCAGTAGCCCTGCGAGCGATTATATGGATATGGCCTTCATGACAGGTTTTACAGAAGGGTATAATACTATGGACGCTTTGGCTTCCCTTGCGTTTGGAATCGTGGTCATTAATGCGATCAAATCAAAAGGCGTTACAGAACCTAAGGCTATTGCACAGGCAACATGGAAGGCTGGTGTTGTAGCAATGGGACTCATGATGCTCATTTATGGACTGATCACATACATGGGAGCATCAAGTGTAGCTGCGATTGGAACCTTTGATAATGGAGGTCTGATCTTCGCGGAAGTCGCCCAATATTACTTCGGCCCGTTTGGCTCTGTGTTACTTGCCATCATTATCGTTTTAGCTTGTCTGAAAACAAGTATTGGACTCATTACATCATGCAGTGATTACTTTCACTCCATTATTCCAAAGGTCAGTTACAAATCATTTGTTCTTACTCTGTGCCTTGTTTCGTTTATCATCGCAAACTTCGGTTTAACGAACATTATCCAGTTTGCGATTCCTGTATTAATGTTCCTATATCCATTAGCCATTGTGCTCATTTTATTAGGACTCACTTCTCCGCTGTTTGGAAACAAACGTAGTGTATACACCGTTTCGATGTTTCTTACCTTCTTTGTTAGTGTCATTGATGGATATAAAGCATTAGTTGCAAGCATCCCAGGATGGACGGTATCGGTATTGGAAACAGTCCGTTCCTTTTATGCTGACATCTTACCTCTTTATAGCATGGGGCTTGGTTGGATGCTCCCTGCGATACTAGGAGTTGTGATTGGTCTTCTATGGCCTAAGCGTACCGTTGAAACACCATATATGTAGTTGAATTATGAAGAGGCAGCTTCCTTATGGGGAGGTTGCCTTTTTGTTGTCTACTTTTAGAAGGCTACACCACTTATCTAATCTATTGAACTACTGGGATCAACTTCGCATTACAAGCCTTCTCATAAAATTCAACAGGCCCCGCCTCATCAATAATCGCATAAGGGTAACGACGTTTAGCCATTTCTACTAAGCACGTATCCAACAACTCTCTACCAACAAATTGGAATCGTTTATCTTTTGAAGTGCCCATAGGGCCAAAAATGCCTTTTTGTTTGCGAACAAGGTCGTAACAAGCAAAGCCTATAATCGTGTTGTTACGTTCAGCTATAAAGATAGGGATCTCACTCATGTCAGAAGCATGGTTAACGTGTTCGAGCCACCTTTCTCCAAATTCAAAACGAATGTAGTCCTTTATAGCTGGAAGGTCTGAAATTTTCGCTCTTCTGATCGCATTTTGGGGAGAGAGTTGTTTATGTACATATCTCTCTAAATGGACAATCATATTCCTTGGAGTACAGGCTATCTGAAATATGTCTTTTAACATTTCTTTCGAAAATACTTCTCTAAGACGTTTCTCTAATTCTATTACAGCAAACAGAATATGCCCTTCGTTGATAAGAGCCTGTCCGTAATTCTGTTTCTTTTCGTTTGCGCGGTTCAACACTTCCTCCAGGCCAGAACTAATTTTTAAACCGTTGTTCATCTCTATGTATGTTGCTGGTTGCGTTTCACACGCCAAGTTAATCTGTTCGATGAAATCTCTGCCGACATGCTGGTTTACATAGAGAAAGAGCTCCCCACACACTCCCTCAAATTCTTCGCAAGCCCCAATTAGAAAATGGTGAGGCTGCACGATCTTATAGCGATCTTTTAAACGGTCTATAATTCTTCCTGCCCTTTTGGTAAATTGATATGAGTCCTCCTTCAAGTTCTCCCCTCCCCCTTTTTCTTGTACCAATTATTTCAAAAAACTTCACAATCTACAATTATTATTCTCAAATAAAACATTCACAATAATGAAGAGAACTTAAAGATGATTAGCTCTACCATCATGGAGACTGATACACCAGTATGTTCCCTACAAGTAACCACTACTATATTATTAGAATACCCCTATACAATTGTAAATATATTGACAATAAAGGGGGACGATTATGAAACGTATGCGAAATAAATTTGATGCAATCCGAAATAAGCTAAACTACCCATCTGACATGGTGAATGCAATAAAAAATGGGTTAGATCCAGATTCCACCAAAAAGGACGTCATTATTATTGGCGCGGGCCTTGCTGGTCTTGTATCAGGCTCACTTTTGAAGAAAGCCGGGCACCGGGTGACCATTCTTGAGGCGAATGATCGGGTAGGAGGAAGAGTTTATACAAAGAGAGAGCCTTTTTCGAATGGGAATTATTTAGATTTCGGTGCAATGCGCATCCCCGATAATCATCCCCTTGTCTTTGAATACATAAGACAATTTAACCTTCCTTATAATCGTTTTCTTAATTCAGGTCCAAATGATGTGATCTATGCTAATGGCGTAAAGACTACAAGAGAAGAATATAATCAAAATCCGGATGTATTGAATTTCCCCTTAGAACCAGAAGAACAAGGAAAAACCGCTGCGGAATTACTAATTAATGCTGTTCAACCGTTTATGACATTGTATGAGGCAAGCAATGAAGAGGAGCGGAAAATCTTATTAGAAAAATTTGATCGTTATTCAATAGAGAACTATTTACGATTTAACCCCCTTGGCCCTTCTTTATCACCTAATGCAATTCGATTAGTTAAGGTGATGCTTGGTATTGAAGGATTTGCGGAACTATCATTTACTAATATCTTGTTTGACATCGTCAATACCGTTTTCAACGAAGACTTGGAATTTTATGAAATTACAGGCGGAAATGATCAATTGCCGAAATCTTTCCTACCAGAACTCAAAGGGAATATTAAATTTAACGAAAAAGTTATACGAATCATTAGTCGCGAAGATGAAGTATTGGTGTTAGCTCGAAACACAAAAACGGGTGAGATTGATACGTATAGAGGGGACTACCTGATTATTACCGTACCGTTTTCAGTGTTGCAATTTATTGAGGTGTATCCCTATGAAACGTTTTCGTTTGATAAATGGAAGGCGATAAGAGAATTGCATTATGTAGCCGCTACAAAAGTAGGAATCGAATTCAAAAAGAGATTTTGGCAGAAAGAAGGCTTAGAAGGAGCGAACCTTATTACAGATTTCCCTAACCGCTTTATTTACACCCCTAGCCCCGCGTCCCCCACTCAGGGTCCTGGGGTTGTTCTAGCAAGCTACAGCTGGGGGGATAATGCGAAACTATGGAATGCACTCCCTGAGGAGGAGAGAATAAATCAAGCTTTACAAGATCTTGCGAAGATACACGGGCCAGAAGTTTATAGTGAGTTTCTAAATGGAGCTTCTTATAGTTGGAGTCAGGATCCTTATTCAGCAGGTTGTTTCACCCTTTTTAAGCCTAACCAAGGCGCAACCTACCCTGAGATTATTGAAAAGCCAGAAGGACGCATACACTTTGCAGGAGAACATTCTTCAGATTTTCATGGTTGGATGGAAGGAGCCGTTCAATCCGGTATACGGGCTGCATATGAAGTGAACAATCGAGAGTGAATCACAAATAGCATGGATTCTTGCAGGAGAATCCATGCTATTTTGGGATGATTCGATACTGAATGGTTAAAAAGGGAATAGAGAACAGCCACATTTTGTGTATGGCGTGCAACTCCCCTTCTCCTTCTTCCACTAGAAAATATTCTTCAATCGGCAACTTGAAGCGCTTTTGTTTAACCGTTAAATATGTTCCCGAATCAGCATTCTTTAACGTATTGCGTTTACTAGATAAACTCAACCGACTTCCCATTTGATTCAGCTCAAGAACCCCTGTCATGGTAGACCAGGGCAAGGGGAGTGCGATATTCATATAGGTACGCTCTCTCGTCTTATGAAAAGAATAGATGGCAATAAAACAAACCTCTTCCCCTATTTTTCGCACCCATGCCCTCGGGCGACGTCTACCATCGGTCTCTTCTGAAACAGGCACAATATCGCCTGTCATTTCCACTTCCCTACTCGATATGGGCAAGTTAATTTGTTCTGTTCTCTTACTAATCATACGATAAACAGATGCAAATGGCTTAAACCATGTTTTCCACTTTACTTTTGCAAATAAGCGATAGGACGTCGTTCGTTCATAAAAGTCGATAATCATGGGTGACAGGGTATGTAGATCAATATCTTCATATATTCTCATGTCTTCTACTAACCCTACCTCTTTCCTTCGCTTATCCTTGTGTTCCGCAAGGACTTCTTCACCGACATGAAACGTACCTCTAATTCGACTAGTTGGGATGTTACGCATCATTTGTAAATTCACCTTCATAGGAAAAAATCGTACCCATGATAGGGTTCTGGACACTTACATGAATTTCATAGACTCCACGCTTGTCATTAAAAGTTTCAACCACAGTTGCTATCCCTTGAAGGAAGCGTGGCAAAGGAATTTCCTTTTTCCCAAATACCGCACGCTGTCTTTTTGACTGAATGTGTAAGCCACCGTTTTCAAGGACGGTTAAAGCTAAATCAGAATACATCACAGATGGTTCACCAAGATAGTCTTTGATAATCCCACGGTCAGGATCGAAACTCATAAGCGCATTGAAATACCGCTTCTTACCGTTGAAATAAAAGACCCGCTCCCAATGCACTTGTTCCTCGCCCACCTCACCAATTTTAGGCTTATGCTGAATGGTAAAAGGAATGAACGTTCCTTCCTCAGGAAACATAAGCTTCCTTCTTGTCCCCATTAACTTTAGAGGGAACATCCATTTTGAGCCACCAGATATTCTTTTCATGACTCCAGATCCTTTATATGGTTTTTCTTCGATGTGCTTGTAGCGTTGTTGAAGCATGGGGTGTAATTTCTTGAACTCATGCCCCAATACTTGTGAATAAATTGGCATTAAGCTGACTCCTTCCTCTTACGCTTGCAATTCTTAGCAGTTGGTACATCCCTACTCACTGCAAGTCCCAGTACAGACAACAGAAATAAGCCACTATTGAAGGTTAATGGGCTAAACGGATGAGTTAACGTACTTGGGTCTGCCACAATGGCCGATACGGTAAGTACAGGAAAAGCGAACACCTGCAAATAATACAGCCACCTTCGCCTCTTTATAAACCACCATGTGAGACCAAATAGAATTTCTGCAATTCCCATACACACGACTACAGAACCCGCTGACACCGAGAAGGGCAGTAAACTTTCTGCTAGCGCTATCTCTTCCGGATGCCTATACAGGACTTTAGGAATCAATCCGTGATAGATCCATACAAAGGAGAAGAAAAAGGATAGAACCCAATAAGCGAAGAACTGCATGTGCTGGGTCTTGGGCTCTACCCCTTTTTCAAGCCATCGTTTAAGGACATCAAAACTAAGTGCTGTTGCCCATCCAATCATAGGACGAAAGAACAACTTGTCTATCCATGTTCCAGGCGTACCAAATCTGGTTTGATAATCGTATTGAGTTAGAAATGTCATCTCTTTATCCGATTTCGGGATGTACTTCCAGTAGCCTCTTCCTTCTGTAATGATGGAGATCTTTTGATCTGTACCAAAGTGAAGAGAGGACGTTCTTGAACCATCCTTACCATCGTGGGTCCCCTTACTTCTCCCCCATCCTGCAACTGAAAGACCAAGTCCTACGTTTGTTTTGTATGTAAACTCTTGCGGATCTTCTTCATGGCTCTTAGGTTGATAAGTAATCGAAGAAAAGCGCAAATCCCACTGTTCGTGCCTATCTGGATTTTGCGATGCTTTCCATAAATCATCCATTTCTGCACGGATAGGAATCTCTACATAGATCGGATTCTGATTCACCATAATTCATCACTCCTACTCTCCTAACTTACTCCTATAAGTTTAGCAGGAATAGAAAGAATCTGATAACCCTAAATAGAGGCATAAAGTCCTAATTTGACTAGAGACCCAAAATACTAAGTCTACTATCCTATTTTATTTTTCTGAAAATTTTGTTAATATGGTGAACGACAAGAGAGGAGGAATTATTTTTGAACGTTAAATCAAAAGAAGAAATTACAGAACACTATTCGATGCAAGAAACGATGCAGGCTATTGAATCATTCTACAAAACTGGGGACGATTCATATATTTCCCCTGATCGAATGCACATTAATGACGGTAAGAATACCGCTTTATTGATGCCTGCTTTTTATGGGGATTATTACGCCACGAAGCTTGTAGGGGTCGCTCCTGAAAACTCACAAGTGGGAAAAGATACGATCCATGGGCTTATGATCCTTCATGACCGAAAGACGATGGAACCGTTATTACTGTGTGATGCAATTGCCATTACCGCATTACGAACAGGCGCACTCGGAGGTCTCGGGATGTCCTACCTCGCGAGGAAAGATGCGAAAACACTTGGCATTATTGGAACTGGGACTCAAGGGTGGAGTCACTTACAATCTGCGCTTGTCGCTAGAGATATTGAAGAAGTACATATCTTTAACCGAACGAAAGAAAAGGCAGAAGCTTTTAAAGAAAGAGCCGAGCAAGCATTTCCAAACGTAACGTTTAGCATTTCAACTGCTGAAACACTAGTCAGAGACTCAGATATCATTGTCACCACGACTACCTCAACTGAACCTGTATTACCAAATTTAAGCCCAGCTGAATGGAAAGGAAAATTACTTGTAGGCGTGGGATCCTTCCGCCCTGATATGCAGGAGATTTCAGATGATGTATTGCGTAATGCAGAGGAAATTTACGTAGACGCACCATCTGCCTTACATGAATCAGGGGACATGATTCGTGCCAAAGCATTAAGAAGTAACCTAGAAGATGCATGGGACTTGGAGAAAATTATCACGAAAGAGCATGCTCCAAAAGCTCCTGAAGAAAAACTCATTGTGTTCAAGTCTGTTGGTGCGTCCATTTTTGATCTGGTCGTCTTTCAATCTATTTATGAAAAACTCTATCAATAGTAAGGGAGTGGAATGACTAAATGGAAAAATTAACGAAGAAAAAGTGGAAAGACCCAGGAATTATCATGGTCATCCTCTTGTCTACAATCGCTCTGATGTTTTGGATTTGGTGGCCTACCGATACCTACATCGGCGGTATATCCTTAGTAGGATGGGCCATGTTCGCGTGTTTCTTCATATGGCTGGCATTAACCATAATCTACGTGATTTGGATGGAAAAAATAGAGAAGCATGAAGCTGAATAAGGAGTGAGTCTATGCAAATAATGGAAGCTACGATACTTGGAATATATTTATTAATTATGATCGGCATTGGCATATGGTTTGCTAAGAGAGCCCACTCTTCTGAAGGAGATTATTGGACTGCAGGTGGTAAGATTAATAGCTTTGTAGGTTCTTTCGCCTTCTTCGCTGCAGTAGCTAGTTCAAGTTCTTTAATGGGGGCTGTTGGCTCAGGTGTCGCCCTTGGTATACCTTTCTTGTTAGCCTATGGATTTGGTGCTGTAGCCATCCCTTCGTTCGCCATGTTTCTCATATCTGGTCAGATCAGACGAGCCGGTGTGAAAACATTACCTGAATTCTTTAAAACGAGATATGGAAAGTCAGTCCAAATTGTATCTGCTATTATCGTTGTCCTTTGTATGACCTTTTACATGATTCCGCAATTAACAGCTTCTGGCCTAATTGGGTCCTATGTGTTAGGGATTGATTATGTAACAGCTGTCATCATATTAGGGCTTGGGTTCACATTATATGCAGCCCTTGGAGGGATGTGGGCCATTACATATACGGATTTGATTCAAGGTGCCGTTATGGTAATTGGAATGTTTATCTTAACGATCATTATAGTGATGGACCATGGGGGAGTTAGTACGTTAATCCAAGATGCTCTGGCTGTTGATCCTCAATTTGGTGATGTTACGCAGCCTTGGATGTCCTACTTTGGTTTATTTGTTGCCTTCTTATGGTTCGGAGTGGTCTCTCCTTCAGCTGTAATGAGAAACTTTGCAGCTCGTGATGCGAAAACAGCTCGACGCTCTGCACTAGGAGCTTGTTTCCTGTATGTTACGGTCTTTATATTCGGCTTTTTCATCGCTTCAGCAGGTGCAAGTTTAGGCGTTGCTGAATCGCTTGAGAATCAGGATATGATCTTCATATCCGTTATTGAACACTATATGCCACCTATTCTAGCTGGGGTGATGTTAGCGGGGTTATTGGCGGCAATCATGTCTTCTGCTGATGCGATGCTACTCGCTGTTGCTGCCGGTATTGCTCATGATATTTATAAGGAACATATCAACAAAGAGGCTTCCGAGAAGACGGTTACTCGATTAGGTCTTGTCGTCATGATTCTCGCTAGTATAGTCGGAATCATCTTCGCTATTAATCCACCTCAACTTATTGCCGTTATGGTTGGTTGGGTAAGTGGAGCCATGCTCTCGGCATTCGGATTCCCGCTCGTACTTGGATTATGGTGGAAACGCGCGAATACAGCTGGAGCTCTAGCAGGAATGGTAGGTGGTACCGTAACGTTTATCATTATGGCACTCCTTCCTTTTGCATTAGTTTCAGAACACCTGGTTTCTGCACCCGTTTCTGCGATCTTAACCATCGGAGTGAGCCTAATGACAGCCTCTCCATCTCAATCCACTCAACTTCAAGTCGATCAGTATCATACCAATATACAAGCATAAGCAGGTGATTCAATGAATGTTACGATTTTAGGTGAAGGAAAGATTCAGGAAACAGATTTATCTACATCTATTTATAAAAGCGTGAAGCCCACTTTGCGTTGGAACCGTCACTTTAATGAAAAGACCATTCAAGATGGGATTAAGAAGCAAACTAAGTTCTATTATCCCATGTGGATTGTTAAAATGCTTGTTATTGCAGACCGAAAACCGTTCCCACCGAAAGTAAGGCCTAATATGGTGTTTATCGATGCCATTACAGGGTATCGCGGGTTATTTCCAAACATTCCGCCAACCGCTCAGAAAAAAGTACCTGCATCTGAAATAAAAGAAGCGGTAATCAGTAAGGAAGATCTGTTTGCTCGCTATGTGCCGGATGTGCAGGATAAACAAATCAACAGAAACTACGTGCTTAAAAAACCTAGGTATGAAATTAAAGAAACAGAGTTGGTTTATTTACCTCTTTGGGACGTTGAGTTAAATACTTACTTTTTAACTAAGTCCTACTACATTAACGGAAATACAGGTGAGTCAGAAGAGTTAATGCGAGAACTTGCACAGTCTAATACGTGGAAACTTTAAAAAAACCTCAAGCAGATTCGCTTCTGCTTGAGGTATTTTAGTCCAATTTTTTTGATAGATCATACATTAGCTTTTATTTTACGAATGACTTCCTCGTAAAACGTATCCTCATGTGGAACAAAATCAGATCGTCCTAGTCGATTTTCGTAGAGTTCTCTACCCCCATGCCCATCTACCTTAAAGCCATACCCGATGATACTGTCTGTTTGATTGAACCAGAGCTGTTCAAAATCCCTTAACTTTACACGCATCATTCCTGTTACTTCTTCTATCTGGAGATCGAAATCATTAAAATCGTGGTTCCCCTTATATAAGAACGTATTTGCATACTCTTTATTAATAATTTGTTGAGTCTCAACTTGATAGGAAAGAGTCCCTAACGAAATCAATTCCTCAAATGCAACTCGTAAACCTAACTCTTCTTCCACCTCTCGTATACCATCCTCTACCGATTCTTCAGCAAGTAAGTGACCCGCAGCAGTGATATCAAAAAGGCCTGGATAATCTTTCTTATTAGGACTACGTAATTGTAAGTACAGGTATTCTTCTTTATTTATTCGTGTAGTCATCCAGCAATGAAACACCTCATGCCAGTACCCATATTTATGAACATCTGCCCGTGATGCCACCCCAATAGGATTCTTTTCTTTATCAAAGATTCTTAGCTGTTCCTCCATACGTCATCTCCTACTCGTTATCCTTTTCTGCTTCTTTTTTAAAACGTTCAATAAGGTTTCCAGGAGAGGACTCATCATATTCCTCTCTTAGTTTAGGAATGAGTTTTTCAAATAAAACAGCCATCTCATAATGATCTCGATCAAATGAATGATTGAACTCAACAGAAGTCATTCCAAGTGCCTCCGCGGCAGCTTGTTGTTCCATCACTTCCATTTGATCTGGCCCTTCTTCAATATAACGATCTACTTCTCCCTCCATTACCTGAACGTCATATGTTTCTTTTGCGTAGCTTTTCCAATCCTTCTGTTGCTGAACGGATTCTTTCGCTTGTTCTAGCACCATTTCTTCTTTTACATTGTCATTTCCATTTCGTTTGGATTGATAAATGATGCGTGTCATCCATTTCTCTACTCCTTCGTCATGAACACCAAACGCTTCCGCTTCTGAAACGGACTCTTGAAACATCTCTTTATACTCCTCAAACGTATACTCTTTTTCCTTCATTACCGCTTGATCTTTATCTTCTGGTTCTCCTGCTTTTGCCTCTTCACTTGTGACGGACTGACAGCCTGATAATAAAACGGCACTAAAAATCGTATAAGCTATTCGTTTGTTCACTATGACACCCCTTTGTCCGCGTGATTCTTATCCAATTATTTCAAAAAAGGAATATGAACTCAACCTCTTATCATTCCTAGTGTAGTTTGAACCTTACAAAAAAAGAGGGCATGGCTTCAGCCAATGCCCTCTTCCTTTAATTCAATTTCACTCCATAAAATTTTATTTCTGTCATATCCTCTATCGCGTACTTCACACCTTCTCGTCCGATTCCACTTTGTTTCACACCACCATAAGGATGATTATCTTGACGATAGGTAGAGATTTCGTTAATCCATACCCCGCCCATTTCAATCTGGTCAGCAACTCGGAAAGCGCGATTAATGTCTTTAGTGAAGACCCCCGCTTGAAGTCCATAAATCGAATCATTAGCGGCTTTAACTACTTCTTCTTCCGTCTCGAATGGAATAATCGACACAATTGGAGCAAACACTTCTTCTGCGATAATTTTCATGTCGCTTTTAACATTCGTCATAATCGTCGGAGTTAGAAGCGTACCTTTTTGATCTCCACCCGTTTCAATCTTTGCTCCGTTTTTCACGGCATCATCGATCCACGTTTTCGCGCGTTCAGCTGCTTCTTCTGTAATCATTGGCCCAAAGTCCGTACCTTCTTCAAGAGGATCACCAATTGTAAGATCTTCGGTTTGGGTTTTATATTCCGCTAAGAATGATTCAAACAGAGAATGGTGAACGTAAACACGCTGGGCGGATATACATACTTGCCCTGAGAAAGCAAAGGCGCCTTTAACTAAATCTGTAACCACTTCTTTTACATCCGCATCCTCAAATAAAATGTTAGGCGAATTTGAACCAAGCTCAAGCGTGACTTTTTTAAATCCTGCTTTTTCACGAATTCTTCTTCCCACAGGAAGACTACCAGTAAAGGTTACTTTATGAACGTTGTCATGCTCAACTAAAGGGTCACCAAGTTCTTCTCCTA
Source organism: Pontibacillus salipaludis (assembly GCF_014642405.1). Lineage (GTDB taxonomy): Bacteria > Bacillota > Bacilli > Bacillales > BH030062 > Pontibacillus > Pontibacillus salipaludis. Next base: position 47,671 of record NZ_BMIN01000021.1, on the reverse strand, counting down.
ACCCAAGAACTAAGTTTAAAGCTCCAACAGGCATACCAGCTTCATGAAACAGCTTTACGAGCATGTAAGCTGAAACAGGTGTTTTCTCAGCAGGCTTGAACACAATCGTATTCCCTGCTGCAATCGCAGGGGCCAATTTATGAAGGGACAGATTGAGCGGGAAGTTAAAAGGTGTAATCGCTGCAACAACACCGAGTGGCATTCGCTTCGTAAAGCCTAATCGACCTTGACCACCGATCGCAGCATCCATCGGAATAACTTCACCATTTATGTCTTTCGCTTGTTCAGATGCAAAGCGAAGAACCTGTACAGAACGTTGTACCTCACCGCGACTAAATTTTATAGGCTTCCCCGCTTCCCGAGAGATGATTTGAGCAAAATCATTTTCTCTTTCTTCCAACAGATCTGCAGCCTTACGCAGAATATCCGATCGCTTATGTGCAGGCATCTCTTTCATCGTATCGTGAAACGTTGAAAAACTCACATCAATCGCTCTATGTAAGTCTTCCACTTTCGCTAGAGTCATTTTCGCTACTACTTCTTGATTATATGGATTCTTTACTTCTAGAGATTCTCTTGTTTCGTCTATATACTCTTCTCCGTTAATGATTGAACTGATCCTCATCATGTCACCTCATTCACACGTTATGTTCTTCAGCTTTTCGGTTAACTTCATATTTTCACTGTAATCAACAGGACAATCTATCAAGACTGGACGCTTCATGGCGACCGCTTTTTCAATGGCTGGTTTCAAATCCTCAGCTCGGTCCACACGTATACCTTCCATACCAAATGACTCAGCAAATTTTAGAAAGTCTGGATTCCCAAAATCAATATGAGCAGGCCGATCAAACTTCTTCATTTGATGCCATTCAATAAGTCCATATCCTTCATCTCTCCATAGTAAAATGACAATCGGTAAATTCAATCTTACCGCTGTTTCTATATCTGCACCTGTCATAAGAAAACCGCCATCTCCACACACTGCCACAATCGTTTTGTCCCTTTGTGCTAACTTTGCACCGATTGCCCCTGGTACAGCGACTCCCATAGAAGCTAAGCCGTTTGATATGAGGCACGTGTTTGGTTGTGCGGTATGATACATTCGCGCAATCCACATTTTGTGAGCTCCGACATCTGATATGACAATATCTTCATCACGTAATACCTCACGAAGGTCAGCGATAATCTTCTGTGGTTTGACTGGAAAACCAGTATCATTTCTATACGAATCCAGTTCCTTGAGGGCTTTATCGCGTATCGACTTCGCCCAATCCAAATGACGAGCTTGTTCTGGAACCTTCTCCATTAATTGCTCTAAATTTTTCTTAATGTCCCCCACAACATTTAAAGAAACAGGATAATAAGCATCAATTTCAGCTTCTTCTGTATCAATATGAAGAATAGGTGTTTCTCCTGTAGGGTTCCAGTTTTGCGGAGGAGTTTCAGCCATGTCAAAACCAATTGTAATAATGAGATCAGCCTGCTTAAAACCACAAGTAATGTAATCGCCTCCGCTCAATCCAGCTGTAAGAAGACTTAAGTCGTCTTTCCAAGACAAGGCACCTTTTCCCATGAAAGAATGAACAACAGGGATTTGCGTCTTCACAGCAAATTCACGAAGGTGCTTACTTCCTTCACAACGAGTCACGCCATTACCAGCTAAAATCAAAGGAGACTTGGCTTTAGAAATCAAAAGAGCCGCTTCCTTCAAAACGTCTTCACTCGCTTGAGGTAACACATGCTCTGTTATGTACAGAGGATCAAGATCCACTTCCATCCCCGCTACATCTTCAGGCAAATCAATATGAGTCGCCCCCGGCTTCTCCCCTGCTGCTAATTGGTATGCTTTCCTTACGACTTCCGGTACGATCTCTCCTGTCTTAATTTGAGCATTCCATTTCGTGACGGGCTCATAGATATCTACAAGGTCGTAATACTGATGGGAAATCTTATGTTGGCGATTCAATCCAGCCTGCCCCGTGATCGCAATAAGTGGGCAATGGTCCATATTCGCGTTTGCTACACCCGTCAATAAGTTTGTAGCCCCTGGCCCAAGCGTCGCCAAACAGACTCCAGGTTTCCCGGTTAAACGACCGTAAGTTCCCGCCATAAAGGCTGCACTTGTTTCGTGACGTGTGGTAATGAATTCAATCTTTGAGTCTTTAATCGCGTCCATCATATCAATGTTTTCTTCGCCTGGAACGCCGAAGATATATTCTACACCTTCATGTTCTAAGCATTTAATAAGCAATTGTGCAACGTTCATATCTGTCACTCCCTAGTCTCAGTACTTATAGGGTGTGTAACGAATGAGATTCTTATGAGTAGAAGGTTGGGGTCTTATACACATAAGCATTCTTTTATGGAAGAATGCTTATGTGTGGATAATGCCCTTACGTTTGTTAAGTGCTTGGGGTGTCTGGGGAGCGACTCGCTTTTACGAACGGCTCCAACTCTTAAGGGCTGTGTAGTTTGCGGGTTTCACTATATGGCAGAGTTTGTTCGGAATATAGGTAATAAAAAGTATAAATAGCAAAAAAGAACGATAGGATAATAAAAAACCAAACGTTCTTTCTGTATGTCTTCTTTAACTATCTCATCCGTTAGCTTAAGAATGTTTTTTAGCAATGAAATAGGTGTTGTTCTCTTTATAAATGATGGTATCTTTACTTTCCTTGCTATTATATAAAGGTGTTCCTTTCGGCAATCCTGCTGCGTCAAAATCGACTTCATTGAGTTTTCCAGTCGTATCCAAATCGGTGAGATCTCGTTTAACCTCTCCAATCTTTTCTCCTACATTGCTTTCATTAACTTCTATATTAGTTAGCTCATAAGAAATATCATTATACTTTACAAACTTGAACGCCCACGATGTTGTTCCAGCGTTTCCTTCCTCATCAAAGGTAGTCTCCTCACTTGTCTGATGGTTACACCCGACTAAAAATAATAAGCATAGAATGAGATAAATAAAATTCTTACGTTTCATATAAGACCTCCTTATGAAAATAGTCGCAGTGCTTCTAGAGAAGTTTCATTGGATCTATTCAAAACTTCTGCTCCGATAATGAAACAGACGGGTGCGATTGTTAAACAATCACACCCGTCTGTTTAATAAGAGCTAATTTGAATGAATATAGTAAATTAGATTATCTGTCCATTCGTCAAACTCATATATAAACCCTTTTCTTATACATTCAAATTGCATTCCAACACCTTCTGCCAATTTAATTGAAGGCTTATTATCGAGATTAATGTGAGCTTCTATACGATGGTAATTTAGCTCTTTAAAAGCAATACTTATTGCAGCTTTAACAGATTCATTTCCATAACCTCTTCTCCAAAAGTGGTTATGAATCGTATAACCAATTCTCGCCCATTGAAAATCATCCCTCATAATTGTAGAGAAGTCTATTGCACCCAAATGAGCATGATCTCCTTTTCGAAAAATGCCAAATACATACACTTTATCATCCAAAGCCATCTGTTGATGGTTATCTACCAGTTCTCTAAACCATTCTTCAGTACAAATGCCCATATCTATTTTACCTTCATCGTATTTGTGTTGTGCTGGCATTCTATTTTTAAATTGAGTTAACCAATTTATATAATCCTCTTTGATATATGGTCTTATAATTAATCTTTCTGTCTCTGTTTGGTAAGCAAACCCTCCCAAATAAACACCTCATATTAAATTAGATCCCATCAGAATGGAGTGATTAAATTCAATCCTCATTCTAAAATGGTTCATGATTCTTATTTGATCTTCAGTTAGTTTTTCTTTATCCCAGTACATGTGCATCAAATTGTATTCAAATACCTCTTTTAACTTAATAAATAAATGGAGTTTTTCTAGCATTTCTGAAGATAGTACATTTTCCTCTTGGTATCCTTCAACGATTGCTTTCGTAATACTATTTCCATATTCAATGATATTCCCTCCACCTACAAACGAATACTCCAACGCACTATATATTGGAACAGCCAAGTCAAAAATATAAAAATTCTTCTCACAATCTTGAAAATCAACCATTGTCAGAGCCAAGCCTTTATCAACAAGTATATTTTCTAACCATAAATCCCCGTGTAATAACCCATAATTCGCATTATTTTTAGGGATGGTTTTTATAGATGATAGTACTTCTTTTGCAATTTCTCGAATTCTAGTTTCCTCTATAGGAATATATTTAAGAAAGTTATATTCCTTGTTATCATGCCAATCATTGATGAATGTAATTGGATGTACTTCTTCAAACTTTTTTGACAATCGATGTAACTTACCAATCTGCCTGCCTAACTCTTTTAAAACATCTGCGTTCCACTCATTCCTTGGGAGGTGTTCACCAGGTGCAGATTTATAAAGAACAGTTAAGATTTCATTGTTTTCAAGAGTTATCCTTTCTACAACCTTATCATTAATAGAAGATATGGTTGGCGACACACCCAATCCTTCTTTATATAAGAAATCCGTATATTTAACCTCTTCTAATTGTTCATCAAAACTTTTATAATTTGTAATCCTTGCAAAGTAATTCCCTTCTTTAGCAGTGCATCTAAAGATTTCATCTGTTACTGATTCTACTTTAATTATATTTACTGGATATACTCTGTTCAGTAATTCTCGTATTTTATGTACCAAACTCACTACCTCCTGCTCTATTTCTAACAAGCACGACAATCATTTCAGGTAGAGGCGCATCCGTAACAATCCCTTTTTTTTAACTCGCTCTCCTCTTTAGTGAAATGAGGAAGAGGTGCTATAAACTTGAGTAACGATACTATTTTAAATAATCACTGGCTACTTTAATATCAAACATCCCACTCTTTTTTAAGAACTGGAAAAGTAAGTGGAGATGTCCGCTACCATATAAAACGAAAATTCGTTCCTCATCTGAATCAATCAAGTTAACTAAGTTTTTATAGATTAACAGATTGCGGTAGTACCAATACTTCGCAGTCCACGTGGCCCCAACTGGATCCCCTTCACTCTCTACTAGAGCCAGCTTCATATAGAATTCCTGTCCTCTTCCTATATTCTCGGAGTCATTAAGCCATAGCAAATAATCTTTCAGTGTATGGTTATGTAGATATGTATTGTATTCAGCTATTAAGCGTTTTCCAATTCTCGTCACTTCTTTGAACGCAGCGGAACTCTTCCCATCATCAATATCTGGAGTGTCTTTTTGAGCCTCGTTCCAATCGACGGGGTATACCTGGTTGAGATTACACTCCCCCGCTAAACGGAAACCGATTTGATCAATCTCATTAACCTTTAGTGGATAACTTCCATTGATATAAGAAGCATATTGCGCATTTAATTCTTCCTCATTTTCTTTTAGGACCTCTAAAGCTACTTTCGTTGGTTCGAATTGCTTTAGACAGTTAATGATTTCTCTAATTTCGTTTTGCCTTTCATTCGATAAGATATCCACTTTGCCCGTACTAAACAGATCGACGTTACCTTGATCAGAAAAATGGTCCGTTCCAAGTAATAGGATCGTTGGCTTCATACTAACAACTTCCCTTCTAAGCTCTTTAATCATATTCCAACCCACATTAACAAAACATTCTGATATATTATATTATGATTGAGCTATCTCTTTTAACGTTGACCTTCTCTAGCACCCAATAGTTTAAGTGTAATAGTACACAAATATTATTGTTTCACTGTTTATTTGGCTTCAAGTTCTTTAATTCTTTTTTCCAGTTTTTCTACTTTCGAAAATGCAAACAATGCAATGCTTGCACCACCTGCTGCAAGAGAAAACGCCAAAATTAACATAGTCTCCATACCCATATCACCTCGTATCATTAAAGATTAACCTTTCAATATCCTTATTGAATTCTACAGCCTCGTTAGCAAAATAGGTGCTGCAAGTCCCCAAAGCTCCTTGCTCCACTAAAGCACCCGATCGTTAATTAGAAACTATTTTTTTGTTGATTTATTTAAACAGTAGTTTGTTCTAGAAGGTTCTCTAAAGCATTTTCCATTGATAATGTTGAATTTTGATTTATAGTATCTGTAAAAAGCTCCCTTAATTGTCTAGCAGAAGCTTCTAACTTTTCTCTAGTAATTTTATTTGGGTAAGTGGAAAGATATGCTTTGATGAAAGATGGTTCTAATGTGTTATACGCTTTAAGTTGATGAAGTTTTTTCTTCTCATTCAATGCTTGTACAGTTAGGGTGTAATCTCTCATTTGTTCTAGCATTTTCAGAGCATATATTAAGTTATTTCGTTTCAGCTCTTTTTCAAAACTCAAGAAACAATAAACAAATTCAAATGAAATATCAAATCCTAATCGATATTTCTCAGGATTATCCTTAAACTTTTTATTTTCAACATTCATTTTCTCAGTTACTAAGCCAGTTTTATCTGTAATGACTTTCCATAAAGGAGACCTTACAGTTAATAAATCCCTAGGTACGATGGAGACATTAAATTCTAAATGGTTTTCCATTATTGCAATAATAAGAAATATTTCTTCACTAAATTGCTTTTCTTTGATGTATAGAGAATTAAAATCATTGAAGGTCTGATAAGCAAACCTTTTGGTCACTTCTGCATCCTTTATTTCAGAAGTAGCAATCATTAAATCGATATCAGAGTGTTCATCTGTATATCCAACCACTCCAGAACCTAATTGGATAATACCTTCCACCAATTTAGAAGCTTCTAATTTCTCAATAATATTATCAAAAAAAGAATTTCTTTCTTCAGAACTATACATGACCCACTCTCCTTTTTACTACCTTGCACTTTATTAAAAATAAGACTAGTCCTCTCTTAACATTACTAAAACGTTAATGTAAGAAACGAATACTCTTCTTTAATGATCGCGACTGTTTATTGGAAATTCCTTACATAAGATTACCATTAAAGCATTTTTCACAAATAAACTTACCTTCATTTCTTAGATACGCCTTTATTTCAGTGAAACCTTTTCGCTTAGGGTAGCGCATTTTCACATAAACAACGTCATCACTTTTTATTTCTTTTTGACAATACGTGCATTTAGGTTTATCCCACAACATAATAAAACCTCCAGATAACATCTGATTAACTTCTATACGAAGGGATTCTATGAAAAGTTTCTTCAATTTCTATGTCCAAGTGATCTTTAACATTAGCACCCTTTAGTTGAATAAAAACAAGATTATCTCTTTGAAAACTTACAAATGCAAACCTCCGTTTGATAGTGAAAGCTTACCTTTTCATTTTTTGATATTTTAAGAATAAATGATGGAGTTCTTCTACAAATTCTTTATAGCTTCCTGTTCTGTTAAGAAGCGATTGCTTTTCTTCAAAAAACGCACCCGTTAACAATAGAAGCAACCATTCATTTGACCAATCTACTTCTTCTTGTTATTTAGGAAGAACAAATGATTGGTCACGAACTACTACTGTTTCAGGCATAAAACATATTAAAGTATTACTATTATCTAAATTTTTAAAACGCTGGTCCCATTCTTCTATTTCAGTACCTAAGTAACGAGAAATTAACTGGTTAGCTATGACCTTATCAAAAGGTTCTACGGTTGCTGTACCTCTAAAACCTGCATGTAAAAAAAGTCCATTGTGCTGATTGTAATCTACTATTCCAATCGCACATTTCGGATTTTCCTTTATTCTATCTGGAAATGTATCTGAAGCTGTTCCTATTATCCAAATCTTATCATCTTTCCAATAAAACCAAACGGGTGAATCTCTCGGTGCATCCTCTACAACTGTTGATAAATGAGCTACTAAAGGCTTGGCAAGAAGATTTTCTAAATTAAAACTTTTACCTGTATCTTTAATAATTTTCATCATGACCTCCTGATTAATCATTTTGGTCTGTTAGTTTAAGAACAATATTTCACATAACCTAAATTTATTTTAGCATAAAATACCAATTACCTGTTTAGACACATTCATCACACAAGCCGATATAAAACGACAGGAAAATTCCATAATAAAAAGCCCGCCTTCTCTAGCAAATCAAGAAGTTGAGCTGTTCTGTTCCTTCTCATTTACACTTCAGCTGCATTAGGCCTCCAGAACGAAATGGTTCTATGTCAATTCAAAATTAGGGTGCTTGTCCTTTTAATTAAACACCATCATAGCCGTAACTCCATAAATAACAAATGAAACGATCCACATCGTTATAGAAAGGAGAAAAGACGCTATTATTGCACTAATGGTTAAGTGTAAGAAGAGACTAACCATAATTACCACAGAGACAAGCTCCTTGGGCGTGAAGAAATGCCAGTGCATCCACTTTATGGTCCCCCCCTTAGTCCTCGAACATATATAAAAAATGCCATCCTTTTTATATAAAGGATAGCTCAATAATGCTGACTAGAGTGCTTAAGATATTCTATAAAACAAGTTTGTTTGTCATCAGATAAGGAGTAGTAAATAATAAACCTCATGTGTTTTCAGCAATTACTCACTCCCTTTTAAAAATCACAATTACTCAACAAACTGGACTGTTTATTGAACATCATTTAACCATGGCTCTTCCACTATCCCGCCACGTTAATAAAAAAAGCGATTGCTCTTGTTCGACAATTGCACTCGTTAGTTGCAAGAATAGTGCCCATAACCATAAAAGATCCACGTACATTAGTAAATACTAATATATGTGGCTCTTTTCATTCTGTTATTTCTCTTCAAGTTCAGCAAGATTGACTTCTTTCCAATCTTTTTTCTTATCGCTAAGCTGTTTATCATAATAGTTTGACTTTCTTTCTCCGGCTTCTAAATTAGTTATCACCCAAGAGCTATTACGTTTCTCAATCGTTACTTTTCCATTAGTAGCATAAGCCGGAATTATAAATTGATAATTAACTTCTTTATCTCCATCGTCTTTATTGCTTTTGAAGTAGTATGTGGTGACTTTTCTTTTGTACGTATCCACTAAATGTTTTGGTACGTGTTTGGTTTGATCTTTCAGTTCCTCATTTGTCAAACTGTCTGTTAATTCACTAGCTTCTTCAAAATCTTGCTCTTGCACCCATATTGCGTGGGAGAAATTAAAGAATAAGTCTTCTGGCGTAATCTTCTCAGAACAACCTTGTAGCATAACAATAGTAAGCAAGGATATTAGAACCACTACCTTGTTCATCTTTTCAGCTCCTTTAAATAGATGGAGATTTACACAGACTCTTTTTTCTTCTTCCACTAACCTGCTCCGTTAATGAAAGAAGCGATTTCTTTTGTTCAGCAATCGCATTCTTTAGTTCAAACTACTTTTATTAAAGAAAATAATTTCTTATTTCCTTCCAACTATTCACTCTGTAATAACCAGTTTCCGAAGAATTATAAGGTGAATTAAATAGTATCCCTTTACCCTTAAATCGCTTAAAGTGTTTAGGGTTGTCATCAATGAGATAATCTGCATTAACGATACTTTTATCACCACAAAAAACAAAGTTATTCTTATTTAAAAAACTAAAATTGCCTTTTAACCATTTATATTTGGAGGTGAAAGATGTCGGGATTTCCATAGCAGCCGTAACAATAAAGATTTCGTAAAATTGACTTAATTCTTTTAGAACCTCCTGACTGTCTTCCATTACCTCTAAATCACAAAAAAAATTGGGTTCACTTAAAATGTTCATAATTTCTACTTGTAAATTAGGGCGTATTTCTGTTAAGTATTTACCTTGCAAGTCTTGAATTGAAATATCCTCATTGAACCTTTCATTAAAGACTTCTATGTGTTTAGACAAAGGGTCTGCTATCACATCGTCCATATCTACTGCTATTCTTTCCATAATCATTCCACCCGCCAATCGTTATTTAACATTATGATCCATTAATGAAGAAGCGACTGCTCTTGTTCACCAAACGCACTCGATAGTTGAAAATTCAACTTCAAGATATAACGATCATTCACTTTATACTTTTAAGACGTTGGCGTGCGGTTTTAGAAGAATTTGTAATAGGTGTATGTCCTAGAGCTTTTGCTAACCCAAACCTCGGCATATTCCCATAAATTGACTCAAATTGACCAGGCTTAATTAAATAGGTTTCATGGTAAATTCCCACTGCATCAGTATCTTTAACTTTTTTATTAAAGTCGCTCCATGCTTTCAAGTGTTTATCTCCTTTTGCATATCTTAACAAATCCTCTTCTGATTCCCAGTATTGGACCATCAGTGTCGAACGAAAGTTGAAGAAATTCTCCATAGTTAGAAATCCTAAATCCTTGTTACTGAAAAGCTCTCTAACCATAGCTGGCATTGCTAAAAATACAGGAACCCATTTGTGTACTGCCCACCATTTATTTATACGCATACCAATTAGGAAGACAACAAATTCCCTTTCATCCCTATTATCAACAGTAAATCTACCCTTAAATACTTCTGCCCCCATCATTCTTCCTCCTTAAGATTCAGTAAAGTATCTTTTGTTTTTACACACCACTCAATAGCTGCATGGGTAGTACTAAGTCCATAATCTAGCGTAATAATCCAAAAAGGCGCATCCTTATGGTCACACGACTCTGTAAGAATCATTTCCTTAATACCTTCGTAGGTGTTATATCTCTCAAGAAGATTTTCATGATAGATTTCAATTTGCTTGATCGTTATGTGTTTGTCCTGTTGGCGGCTAAAAAATAGCTTTAGAAGTAACTCATTTTTCTCTACAGGAAGTTCTTGTACAGGTTGTTTTAACCATTGCTTCAGTGCTTCTTTTCCAGAAGAAGTTATATAATACTCTTTTTTATCAGGTCTTCCTTGCTGCGACGTGTACTTCACTTCTGCATAACCTTTATCCACTAACAACTTTAAAGCAGGATAAATTTGACCGTAGCTAATCTTCCAAAAATGGTTTAAGCTACCATCGATCATTTGCTTCATTGAATACCCAGTATGATACCCCGTTGTTAGAAGGCCAAGCAATGCATATTGTGTGTAATTTTTTTGAGCCATAGCATACTCCTATATATCTTTTTGATATATTCAATTTACCAAATATTCAAATAAATGTAAACGAAACAATTTAAACCCCAACAGGAATTTCTATTGAGGTTTACGCCGAGAGTATATAGTATTGTTCGGTCTATTGTTTTATTATTTCAAGTCTTTCAAATTACCCTCCATATCTAAAGAAGCAGTCGATGATCTTTAACAATCGCACACGATAGTATCATAAATGCTACTTATATTACCCTTAAAAGTACATCACAAATGCCAAAAAAAGCATAACAATTGCACCAAAAATATACTTATAGCCGCGCTTATCTTGGCGACCTTTGACGGTTTCAACTGCCGTTAGCGCACATGTAACAGATGCAAGGACTAGAACAATATAGATAGGTATATTGAAGTCCAAAAATAAATAAGATACAGAAAGTCCAAATACTAAGACTATAAGGATACTATTTACTCTTTTTAATATATTTATTTCTTCTCCCTCGTTAATGAAAGAAGCGGCTGCTCATATTCAACAATTGCACCCGTTAGTTGTAAAAGTATTGCTCATAACCATAAAAGAGCCACGTACATTAGTAAATACTAATATATGTTGCTCTTTTCTTTCTGTTATTTCTCTTCAAGTTCAGCAAGATTGACTTCTTTCCAATCTTTTTCTTTGTCGCTAAGCTGTTTAACATCATTCTTTGACTTTATTCCTTTTGCTTCTACCTTCGTTATAATCCAAGAGCTATTACGTTTCTCCATTGTTACTTTTCCATTCGTGGCATACTCTGGAATTATAAAATGATAATTAATTTTTTTATCTCCATCGTCTTTATTGCTTTTGAAGTAGTATGTGGTAACTTTTCTTTTGTACGTATCCACTAAATGTTTTGGTACGTGTTTGGTTTTATCCTTTAGTTCTTCACTTGTCAAACTGTCTGTTAATTCACTAGCCTTTTCAAAATCTTGCTCTTGAACCCATATTGCGTGAGAGAATTTAAAGAATAAGTCTTCAGGCGTGCTCTTCACAGAACAACCTTGGAGCATAAAAATAGAGAGTATGGAAATAAGAATAGCTTTCTTGTTCATCTTTTCAGCTCCTTTAAATAAATAGAGATTTACACACACTCTTTTTTTCTACTTCCACTACCCTGCCTCATTAACACAATAGGAGCTGCCGCATCGACAACTCCATATTTCACTATTGCACCCTATACTTGAAGAGTTGAAATCAAGATATCTAGTTTAAATTTCGTTAATTAGACCAAAAACATAATGATCTACATATTCGTCGTACAATAATTCTGACTTTTCAAGACATCCTTCTTTTGTAAAACCTAACCTATGTGGGATGGCTAAACTTTTTTCATTCTCAGTTGCTACTCGTATTTCTATACGCTTAAGTTCAAGTTCATTAAAGCAATAGTTTATGACTTCTTGACACGACTTTGTCATTAACCCTTTTCCTTGAAAAGAATCCCCAAGCCAGTAACCTAAGGAAGTAGATTTATTTGACCAATTAATAGTATGTAACCCTACGATCCCTGCTAATTCTCCTTTATACCAGATCCCCGCCTGGAAGCCATCATTGTTACAGAATTGCTTTAATGCCCCCTCAATAAATCCCTTAGAGTTCTCTACTGTCTTTGTACGATCAACCCAAGGTAACCATTTACGTAGATTATTCCTTGAGGTATCAGTGAGTTGAAATAGTTCTTCAGCATGACGTACTTCTAGTAAACGAAGTTCAGTCTCTTCGTTGATTTTATATTTAAACATTTAATATTCCCCTTTCGTTTTTATAGCTTAGAGAACGATTCTCTTCTTGGATAATCGCACCCGTTTGTTGAATAAGGAAACTTTCATCGGTATTGCCCCACTAAATTTCCAAACCATTAAATGACTACGCCTGTCCCAGCTGGATTCACATGAAAAAGTAGTTCATTTTGTAGCACAACATAATGTTTTGTACTCCTACCGTACTACTTAGGTAACTCTCAGCTTGTTATTGGTAATTATCTATATAGTTGCCATCATTGAAAATCTCTAGGGCTTTAATAGGTGTCCAATCTTCTGGTGTAAGCTCTGGGTATAATGTGAGGTATGATTGGACCATCTTATACCCCTCACTATAACCGTAAGAAGAAGGCAGTCCATTGCCACCCATGGATATTTCTAAAGCCCTATTTAGATTTACTGTATGAAGGTCATTTTCGATTTTTTCCCAATACTCTTTTTTATAATTTTCATCTATTGGGGTGTGGTCAATATCAGGATATGCCAACTTTTCAAACATGACGGCTTTCCCTTCAAAAACGATATTGTCTAAAACTGTGAATCGCTTATAGTTCTTTAAGTATTTCTCCGTCCAACCACTATGATGGTATTCGTGGGAAATTGCTGCTTTAATTAAATTATCATCATAATATTGGTTGTATAGAACTATGATTTTCCCAGCTCCAACTGTAAACATAGGTACTGTTGTAATGGTAGTCGGAAATACACACACTGCCGTTTCCTTTTCAGTTGGAAGAAGATTAGATGATTTGATTAACGCTTGCTTTATGGTTTCCTCAACTTGTTTTTCCTCAATTTCTTCACTCAGTGTAGTCAGAGGTGTGTAAACACTTGGTGTCGAATGAAGGATAGAATCCGCCATATACTGATATTCTGCGTTCGCAAAACAATCTTGGTATACGGGATCAATGACCACTTCTTTGTACACATCCAACTCTGAACGTTCGGTGTTCTTTTCTATTTTTTCTCTTAAACCTTCAAAAAGCTTATCGGCTCTCACAATTTTAAACTCTTGATTTGTTTGAGGGTTTTCAAATGATAAAACAAGACTATCTTTCCCCACTTCTTTTCCACCCGCTACTGCTTCTCCCTCATTCGTTTGTGAACAAGCACATAAAAGAAGTAGCGTTAGTACAGTAGCTAATCCCATAATTCTCTTATTTATTAAAAAGACCTCCCTTATTTAAATCCCTTCGCTTTAAAAATTCCATTATCACGATGCACCTTAATTAAAAGGACAGTTCTTCTTCCCTAAACTGCCTCTTTAATACAATAGGAGCCACCGCATCGACAACTCCTTATTTCACTATTACATTCGTTAGTTGCAGAGCATAGTCATACATATAATCATAAATTAAACCTTTCAGAAATTATCTTAGCTACTTCCATAGCACTCAAGTTGGTATTATTTATTTTTATGTAATTTTCTTTTTTAATCTCACCCTCGTTGGAGTTCAACCTATGTTTTTTCATTGTTTCCTTTAGTTCTTTTTCTGACCATTCAATGTTTCTTTTTGTAGGCTTGTGTTCAAGTCGGTGAGGATTTTTATTTCGTTCAAGTCTCTCGTCAATATCCGCTTCTAATTCAACTAAATATATACTTGAACCCTTACTCTCAAAAATTTCACATATCTTCTCTACAAAGTCCCAATCCTCTTGTTGATCAAATGCCCACACATAAGTAAATATCAGCCCTGCCTCTTCACTCTCAGCTACCGCCTTAAATATTTCCGTCCTAAATAGAGTTGATAATCTCCACATTTCTGGACCAAATCCGAAATATGGTTGTAGGAATTCTATGGTCATATGGTTGTGAAACAATTTCAATTCAGTAACCTTTTCAAGTTCTTGCCCAATTGTCATTTTACCAACTGCTTGAGGTCCAAATAGAAGTACAAATTTCATAAATTTCCTCCATAAATAATTTCGATTATCATTTGTTGTCAATAATTATTCTTCCACAAATGACCTGCCGCGTTAATGAAAGAAGCGACGCTCATATTCAACAATCGCACCCGTTACTTCAAGAAGAGCTTAGCTTATATTAGCTGAAAACCCTTGCATTTTGGTTATTAAAGATTCCATTTTTCAAATGCTTCTTCTATTATTTCAGCATCAGGCATAAAAGGAATAGTGTGATACGACCAATCTAAAAATCCAGTTTTGCTTGCTTGAGTCAGAAAGGCTTTTTCAAATTCATTATTTACATAAGTCTTAGTTAAAAACATATGATTCCCTGTATAACTAACTAAAATCTCAACATCCTCTTTGCCTACAGTGCTTTGTTCACTTTCTTCCCTGTCTTCATTGATGTCATTTATATAAACACCAGCATCATTAAGGATGGGTGTTTGGGTTCTTAAATATATTGAATCCCAATTAGAATTAAGTAAGAAAATACCTATAATCGCCAAGGATAATAATAAAAATTTTTTCTTTTGTTTCAAACATAATCCCTCCTTTACTCTTATTTGAATTTTACTGCCGCGTTAGTTTAAGTACAACCCTTCGCAAACTCACCATATATTTTAACATAATATAACAATTAACTACTTAGATTTAGGAAATCAATATATAACAGCATTCTAATTCACATAGGAAATAGCACAATAACAACAGCTGTTATCATTGTGCTATTTGGAGCGTATTCGTCTGATAAATCAAATGTTACTATCAAATAACTCTTGAGATATAAGATAAAAAAAAGAGACCAAATCCTATTCGATTTGGTCTCCTGATTAGGCTACTTTTCCGTAGGTTTCTCCACCAAAATGGAATGACTTACGATACACGCGACTTCACTTATAAACATTTACTTCTTATTCGCTTGTCTTCCACTCTTTTTTTGACTCTGATGTTTTGAATTTCCCTTTTGCATATCTTCAGCCAATTCTGCTTCGTATTTTTTATTCTTTTTAGCAATTTCAGCGGTTTTCTGATTGTGTTTGGATGGGCCTTTTTGGGACATGTTCATCTACTCCTTTTAGAAAGTTATGCATAGTATGCCTCAGTTGTGGAGTAGATATGTTCGTTCCTTCGCTTTCATCCGTTACAATGGAAGAAATAAGTTATAAGAAGGTGATGTAATGGCCGTAAGTAAAATAGCGATCGTAACAGGAGCGAATACAGGCATGGGGTTTGCTACAACTGTAGCCTTAATAAAGAGAGGGTTCTTTGTTATCATGGCTTGTCGAAGCAACGAGCGAGGGCTATATGCACTGCAGAAAGCTAAGGATGAAAGCAATTCAGATCAAGCAGATTACATACAATGTGATTTAGGTTCGCTCCAAAGTATCCGCGATTTTATTCGAGAATTTCGAAGTCGTTTTGATTATTTAGATGTTCTCATAAACAACGCAGGTGTTGTGAACACTAAGCGAATAGAGACTACGGATGGATTTGAAGGCATGATGGGGATCAATCACCTCGGACATTTCTTACTGACTAACCTGTTACTTGAACCTCTACAAAATGCTAAACAAGGACGTATTGTGGTTGTATCTTCTGGCGCCTATAAAGCTGGTAAGATTCACTTGGATAACCCCCACCTACACAACCAGTTCAGTGTCATCAAAGGATATGGTCAATCTAAACTCGCTAACCTGTTGTTCACACGCGAATTAGCGAGGAGGTTACAAGGGACGTCCATCACAGTAAACGCGATCCACCCAGGGGCCGTCAGCACGAGCCTTGGAGTCAGTCGCGAAACAGGATTTGGGAGTACCATTCACAAGTTACTTCGTCCTTTCTTCCAAACACCTGCAGAAGGTGCGGACACTGCTATTTATTTAGCAACGGACCCTAATGTGACATTGAGTGGAGCGTATTATTACAAACGAAACCCGACACCGTTAAAGAAGAATGCCAAAGATGATGAAGTAGCAAAACGTTTATGGGAATGGAGCGAAAAAGAAGTTCACCTAAAATAAAGGGGAACTCCATAGCGGAAGTTCCCCAGTAAACATTATTTAGTTGAACGTTCTACATACGGATAAATCGGATCCTTTAAGTGGAACTCGTATGTTTCTCCGTCTACGATTCCAACTACTTTGTTACTATCGTAAAGATCTAGTAAGAAATGAGCCATTTCTTTTGCAGTATGGTACTGAGGCACGTTTCCTTCGTAAGATATATCTTCTACATCAAACGAGCGCTTCATAAATTCTGTTTCTGTAGCTGCAGGAGCAAGTACTTTCGCTCTCATCTTAGCGCCTTTTCCTTGAAGCTCTTGAGCCAAACCTTCTGTAAATGCACTCACATAAAACTTGGTTGAACAATAGGTCACAGCGCCACCAACAATATTGTACCCACCGGCTGATGAGATATTTAAGAGCTGCGTTCCTTCTTGATTTTCATAATCACGCACAAACAATGTTGAAAGAACCGTTAGCGCTTCAACATTCAGACGAAGCATTTTTTGAATTTTATCAAGATCTTGTTCTGCTACTGGATCAAAGTTCCCAAATCCAGCATTGTTCACAAATGTCTCTAACGTGTACGTCTTGAGGTCTTCATAAAAGGCGTGAACATTTTCAGGCTCAGCTAGATCAGCTGACTTAATGACCACATCTACATTGTGCTGTTGTTGGATCTCTGACTTTAGCTCTTCTAATTTCTCTTCGCGACGAGCGACTAGAATAAGGTCCTTTCCTCGTTCCGCGAATGCAATTGCTGCTTCATAACCAATTCCTGAACTTGCTCCAGTAATAACTGTATATGCCATACATGATCCTCCTCTTTATTATGTGATACACTATAAGCCTACTCGTTAAAGTGCACTTGAAGTCAAGCATTCATGCGCGAGGTATATGCTAAGGAGGATTTTCAATGTATTCCATAAGCCAAGTAGCAGAGAAATTAAACATCAAACCTCATACGCTTCGTTATTATGAGCAAGAAGGCATTTTAGAATCTAATCGAAATCATGCCGGCGTACGAAACTATACAGAACAACAGGTCAAGTGGCTTCGTTTTGTCCTGAAACTACGCGAAACCCATATGCCTGTTTCAAGCATTCAAGAATATGTAAAGCTCATGCAAGAAGGTGAGCATACGGCTAATGAACGCCTGCAATTATTAGAAGATCATCGTGCGTCTATCCAGCAACAAATAAGAGAACTGCAAGATACAGAACAGATGCTTGAGAAAAAAGTATCCACTTATAAGGACATGATTGGTAACGAAGTTCATCCTTCTATTTCTTCGTATATAAAATAATAGCCACAATCATAAGGACCATACCCGAAACCCGAGACCAGTCCAGGGGAATCTGCTTCATTCCAAGCCATCCAAAGTGATCAATCAAGGAGCTCGCAATCAATTGCGCTGAGATCAGTGTGAAGATTGCAGCTCCTACCCCTATTCGCGGGACAGCCAGAACCATTGTAGATACGAAGAAAGCCCCGAGTACTCCACCAATTAACTGCCACTTCGGCACAGAAAATACTTGCACAATATTACCTTTACCAAAGAAAAGCATAACCAAAAACAGCGTTACAGCTCCGACTAAAAAGGAGACAAATGCTCCTTCAAATACACCTATCTTTTGGCCTAAGCCTCCGTTAACAGAAGACTGAACAGCCACACCGATACCGCCCACAAACACCATAAGCATCACTAAAAACTGCATATATGAAACCTCCTCATCTGTCCAATCTAATGATTATTTATAAAGGCAATATGCTTATTATTTCAGAACATCAAATATTCCACAATTAATAGGTTCCACACAAAAGCCACCCGATCGTTTGGGTGGCTTTTTCATAATGCTCAGTTAATGTTTATTGTTGATTTCATTTGTTCCATATACCTTATATGGAAGACACGAAGCTGAGACACTTTTGTGTAAATAAAGCCGTTACGTTCTTTGAGTGCTTAGGGTGTCTAAGGGAAACATTCCCTGAGTTTCGAGTCTTCTCTTATAATAAAATAACGAGATCAAAGTTTAACAGAACCATTTATTAAAAGGTCTTCAATTGATCGAAAGGATAAAACCGCAAGAAAACTTGACCTACAAGGTGGTCAACCGGGATTGTCCCCACTGCCCGGCTATCGTGACTGTTATTACGATTATCCCCCATTACGAACACATGCCCTACTGGTACAACTACTTTCTCAAAAGAACTAAGCATCTCTTCTTTAATGTATGCCTCTTCAAGGACCTTACCATTTCGATAGAGATCCCCATTTTTATACTCGATCGTGTCGCCAGGCTCTCCGATTACGCGTTTCACCCAATAGTTGTCTTGATTTTTATCACCAAAAACCATATTTACGACCGGACTTTCAAGAAGCTTGTCCTTTACGGTACGTTCTTCATCTAAACGGTTATCGACAACGACCACATCCTTATATTCAGGTTGTTGGCCAAGGGTGTAGGCACCTTTAAATACCCATAGTCGATCCCCTTTCATGTCTCCTTCTTTAAGGTCCATTCCATCTAAAGTCGGTTCCATAGATTCTCCACTTACTTTAAACGGTTGCAATAGAAACGTAGTAATCGCAACAGAAAAAACAAGCACAAATACAATAACCTTGCTCCAACTAAATATTTCTTGTGCAATGTGTTTTATACTCATAAATAAATCCCTTTCGTTTGTTAAATAGTCTGCATATTGGAAGCTGTATCATTTACCTTTTACTATACTTACGACGACAAAGGAGAAAAGTTCCCCCTTTTTAAACTTTAGGTGTCCTTTTAATAACGAGCTATTCAACCATATTCTTCTGTACGTAAATAATCATACCAACGTGCGCTATAGCTATGAGCGGGACTAATATGCCCATAACCGCAGGAAGCTGAGATCGAGGAGTTAATACCCCTGAAACAATCAGAACAAGGCCGGTGGATAAATCTAAGTGGCCAACTAACTTGGATAACCTTTCCTTATCTCGAACTCGACGCTGGTTGAACCCACTTAGCAACCATGTATGCTTCTTTATACCAACCATATAAGCAAACAACAATAAAATGATTCCAATAGCTAAAGGACCCTCATTCAAATACATCGAACCATTCCTTTCCTATAGAAGCAACTTTGCATGCAAACTCATATGATAGATGAAAGTAATACTGCTTCTGCTTGAAAAATGAAGATTACCTACATCTCAATAGCTCCATATAAACGCTGCACTTCGACATCTTGCCCATTCAACCAATCCGGTAATCGAAAATCTAATCCCGTTGAGCCTCGGGCAATCGTGGTGACGACCCTACTCTCTTGAAATGAATAAGAAAATGTATGTAGTGTTCCAAACAATTTGTCATACTCTGTAAAAAATAAAGCGGAAGCAGGATCGGAAAACATTTGAAACAGCTTTTCACGACTTAACGCTTCTTTTTCATACTGTTGTAAATAATGCTCTCGCTTTAGAGATCCTTCTATACTAGGTCTGTTCTTGTCTTTCATATTTGGTTGCTTAAAGTTGTTAAAACATGAAAGAAACTCTTTATCCCGACGTATACTGACTCCTTTTGGACTTACTTCCACAACTGCGAAATTACCCGGGTCACCAAGCGAGAAATTGTAACAGGCTACATGAGGGATATCTTTTAAGAGATTGATAGCCTCTTCAACAGATGAACACGTATCTAAAATGATCCGCACCGTAGTCCAGGCTGATAATCCTTTCGCGTAATGAGTATTGCTCACGAAGTGAAGACCAACTACTACCCCTTTTTCGTTGACTCCGTCGTGTCGTCCAATACCTTGAAGGTTGTAACCTGCTGAGGCAAAACCCTGGTTTGATTTAATTATGCTGAAAATACCATCATAAAATTCAGGGGAAAAATCGTAATTTCGTACATAGAAAGAGTTTGTCACATAAGCCGTACAGCCCATGGCAGCCACTTTCGGAACATCGTATCCGCTAAACAAAGATGCAGCCTTTTTTGCCGGTATCTGTAGCGTTTCCCCCAATCCCTCTAACTCTTCTAATAGATGGGGAGCAAATTGAAAAAAAACATCCTTCATACTTTCATAATCAATGCTATCTTTTGTGATGCTCTCTAGCATCTCGATCTTCCTTCGCTCTTTTAGAAGCTCAGCTGTTCTAACCCCAATTGAGTGGTGATTCTTTTTCATTTGCAAAACATCAACGTTGAACGGATTCATATATATCCACCCCCCTAATTACACAACAGTATACCATACCATTTTATTCCACGAGTAATGGTAGCCATATTCTCGGGAAGACTCTTCTATTCTCGAAGGTTTCAATACATATTTCGTAGATGAACTTGTTTAATGATTTGTTTGATGATTTATTCTTAAATTGTGATACTATATCACATAGACTATTTCCATTGTTTAAAAAGGAGATTCATATGAACCATCAAAAGGAAACTTCTAAAGATAGACGCAAACGTATGCGAGAAACGAACGGTAGAAAGTATTTAAAGGAAGATCATGAAGATTGGACTAGCGGTGATTATTTCAGTTTAGGTCATATAGTGGGAAGAATGGGGTGGAAAGGCACCGGTCTTTTAATCATTTTCATGATTGTCGGATATGCCATCTACATAATGGTATAAAAAAAAGACTGCCAAAGATGGCAGTCTTTTTTTTCGCAAGTAATAAATTACTTTTGAACGTTCGCAGCTTGTGGGCCACGGTTACCTTCAACGATTTCGAATGAAACCGTTTGGTTTTCTTCTAATGTTTTGAAGCCTTCGTCTTGAATAGCAGAGAAATGAACGAATACATCGTCTTGACCTTCTACTTCGATGAAACCGAAACCTTTTTCAGCGTTGAACCATTTAACTGTACCTTGTAACATAATTGTTACCTCCTGCGTGGATCAAGTCCACATTGTATTACTATTATTGCTCTGCATATTCATTCCAGACGAAAGTGACTTAATAGTTACTTTTTCTTTCACTCGTAAACGAACAAGAATAATTAATACCTACTATATCAGCTAAATGTAATTCCGTCAAGTGTAGCTACTAAACTATTTATAAACTTCTATTATTCATCCATACAAAAAGAAGAGCTACTCTCCCCTTCTAGGAGAATAGCTCTTCCTTAATCAATTACTAATTAAGACGGGAACCCAAGAATCGCTTTCTTCTCAAGATATTCTTCAATTCCATAATCGCCCCACTCACGACCAATACCTGATTGCTTATACCCGCCAAACGGTGCATTGAAATCATGGGAGGCATCATTTACCTTGATGCGTCCAGCACGGATGGATGTTGCAACTTTTCTAAGTGTTTCTGGGTCTTTACCATAAACGTAACCTGCTAGTCCATATACAACATCATTCCCTATTTCAATCGCATGATCGATGTTGTCATACGTAATAATACTCATAACAGGTCCAAAGATCTCCTCTTGTGCAATGACCATATCATTAGATACATCAGTGAAGATCGTTGGTTGAGCGTAATACCCTTTTTCTAAGCCTTCTGGAAGCCCTGTACCGCCGGCAATTAGATTTGCACCTTCTTCAATCCCTTTTTCAATATAGGATTGAACTGTGTCCCACTGCTTCTTGGATACAAGTGGTCCAACATAATTTCCTTCACGAGGATGACCCACTGGGAATTCAGGAAGCACATCTAATACTGCTTGTTCAAATTCTTCTTTCTTAGAAGCTGGAACAATCATTCGGGTAGCTGCAGAACAAACTTGCCCAGTGTTAGTGGCGATATTACTTACTGCATTTCGTGCAGCATCTTTCATATCCGCATCTTCCAGAACAATCAATGGAGATTTACCACCTAGTTCAAGAGCAACGTTTTTAATCGTTTCAGAAGCATTTTGCATTACTTTCGTTCCAACTCCAGCTGAACCTGTAAACGATACAAAGTCAATATCAGGGTGTGAGCTAATGCCATCACCAATCGTTTCGCCTGTACCGTTAACTAGGTTGAATGCACCCTTAGGCACGCCTACTTCATCAAAGATCTCTGCTAACATAATGGCAGCAAATGGCGTCATCTCAGAAGGTTTTAATACAACTGGGCTACCGGCTGCAAATGCGCTGGCAATTTTTGTTGAAGCTTGGTTTGTTGGGAAGTTCCATGGTGT
Source organism: Pontibacillus salipaludis (assembly GCF_014642405.1). Taxonomy (GTDB): domain Bacteria; phylum Bacillota; class Bacilli; order Bacillales; family BH030062; genus Pontibacillus; species Pontibacillus salipaludis. The sequence continues at coordinate 24,928 of NZ_BMIN01000021.1, read as the reverse complement.
GATTAACCCACTTACCCCAACAGATTCTTTAACTACCGTATGGTTACCGCGGTGTTCCATAAATTCAATATTTTTAAGAGATTCAGCCGCTTGAGCAAAATGATTATAACCCATGCTATAGTGTACCTTCTCAGAAATTTTAAGAGGTGCACCTAACTCATCCGTCATGACATCAATAAATTCATCTTTGCGTCGTGCATATGCTTCGGCTATGTTCTCAAGCATTTCAATGCGTTCTTCTTTAGAAGTTTGAGAGAAACTTGGAAAAGCATCGCGAGCTGCTTGAACAGCTTTATTCAGGTCTTCCTTCGTTCCTAAACTAATTTGACCCATTGGTTCTTCCGTTGCAGGGTTAATAACGTTATATGTGTCATTACCAGTTGATTCAACCCACTCACCGTTAATGTAGTGTTTTAAGTTCGTACGCATATTCAAATTCTCCTTTATAAAAAAATTGTATTTGTAAAAAGTTGTATAGTTTTGCTTACGTAGTCATGTATTACCGCTTATGCTCAAAACGAAACATCTCGAATCGAAAGCAGTTTTTTTGAGGTTGTTTCCGATTGCGCTTACACTATTGGTATAGAAAGGATGATTAAATTGGCACAAGAAGTTAAAGGAAAAGTTGCCTACATTACAGGGGCAGGTAGTGGTATTGGTCGAGCCACAGCGATTCAATTTGCTAAAGAAGGCATTCACCTTGGACTTATAGCAAGAACAGAAAGTAAATTGAAGGAAGTTAGAGACATAGTTACTTCATATGGGGTGAAAGCTAGCTATGCTAGAGCAGATATTGCTAGCCTTGATCAAGTAGAAGAAGCCGTGGAGCTATTAAATGAACAAGTTGGTCCAGCCGATATTTTAGTGAATAACGCTGCGATAGGATTAAATGGATCGTTCCTAGAATTAGAACCAGATGAATGGAAGCGCACGTTTGAAGTAAACGTTTTCGGTACCTATCATGTTACAAGAACGGTTCTCCCACATATGATGGAGAAAAACCAGGGAGACATTGTAAACATTTCTTCAAGCAACGGTTTAAAAGGAACAGCGGGCTCTACTTCCTATAGCGCATCGAAGTTTGCTATCCAGGGTATGACTGAAGCCCTTATGCAAGAAGTTCGCCGCCAAAACATACGAGTCTTCACGTTAAACCCAAGTCTCGTCGCCACTGAACTAGCCTTTGGTGACAAGCTTGAGGAACAAGACAAAGAAAAATACATGCAACCTGAAGACATTGCTGAATACATGGTTAGCCAGTTAAAGCTGCACCCTCGCATCTTTATAAAACAATCCCTGCAATGGGCAACAAATCCGTTTTAATAGTAGAACATGCATGCGCAAGGCCCAGGGATCATCTGTTTGTAACTTCTTACCGAAGGGTACATAAGGTATAAATTGTTTAAGGAGGCGTCCTAATGGATTTCGATCATTTAGTTGTTTTAGCAAAATCTCCTGAGAAATCTCAACAGGATATGAAAGGTAAGCATGGTATTCGAGGAGAAAAAGGTGGGGAACACAAACAATGGGGCACATACAACCATTTAGCGTTCTTTGAGAATGGTGCTTACATAGAATGGATTGGAATTACAGATTATGATACAGCATCAGATTCCGATAATCCATTAATCAAACAAACTGTCCAAGCACATGACAAGGATGTAGAAGGTCCTTTTACATTTGCACTCAGAACATCACAAATGGATCAACTTATTGAGCATTGGGAAGCCGAAAATCTTGACTATCAAGGACCTTTCGAAGGAAACAGAACGACTCCAGACGGACGCCAATTGAGCTGGCGTATGTTGTTCCCAAATGCCGAAAGCTCCTCCCCCCTTCCTTTTATCATTGAATGGAAAGGTGAACAGAATAAGCCTAGTAACCCTGAAGATCTAAATTCATTGCCATTTAAAACGATTCACGTTGGTGTGGAGGATCTAGAAGCTGCTCTTCACCAATGGACTTTATTCTATCAGTTAGGTGAACCTGAGCATTCACACGACTTAGCCGGAAACCCCGCCTACGAATGGAAGTTAGGAAATGGAAAACTGTCATTATCAGAGGGGAACGGAGTAAACGCGAAATTCGGAAGTATAAACCTTTAATAGATGTGAAAACCATACTATTTTCTTAGGGTAAGTAGTTCAGTTTTGGAGAACAATAACGAAAATGTAACATAAAATGAGCGTTGAATTGCATAGCAATTCAACGCTCATTTTTCTTCAACCATCACACCCATTAACTGCAGCATAATGATCTTTTATCCTTTCTCTAATGTTTGAAATATGTAATCAACCTTTTCTTCTATCTCAACGTTGTAGCTATTAGCAGTAAAAACAAGGATAAAGTTATCTGTATATAAACTATTAACACCATAAGGAAATTCTGCTTCGGCAAACAATGTTGTTAGTTTACCAACAATCCTGTCCTTCTTACTGCCAAAGTCGAATAGAAGATAAACAGTTCCTCCATTAAACTCATAATGTTTTTCGTCAGAACCAGCAAAAGTGAATGCTTTTGACTTCTCTTTTTTCTCATTTAAAATAATACCTGTCTCTTGGAATTCACTTAGTATTGGCTTCACTATTGATTCTATATGTGAATTTGAATTACATGCCGAAAGAATTATTATTGAAAAGAACATAATGCTCCTAAAAATTCTTTTAATGATTATTCTCCCCTATTATTTATCAAATTTGCTCATAGGATTACATTTACAATCTTCTCGTAAAAGACGTCAAAGTAACACCTCCAAATTAAACTTCTTGTTCAACAATCACTACCTTTAGTTGAAGAATATAAAGTTATTCATTTGGTAACTGAAGTTTCACGTTATACATAGTATCTTCCCTATAATCCCAATACCGGCCTTCAACATCTAAATTCATCACTTTTTTGTAGTAACCTATTTCAAGTAGTGTTTCATTCCCATTTTTAAACTGTAATTCGAAATCAGGTGATTCAAAATTCATATTTGCTGTGGAACCTGTTTTAGCATGATCTAAGTTCTTTACAAGTTCATCGATAAATTCTTTTTCACCAATAGTAGAGACCAATTCTTCACTGTTCCATTCATACACCTCAATACTGAAAACTTCTTTATTTAAATTAAGGTTATTATTTTGACAGCCTAGTAAGACGAAAGAAAATAACAGGAATACAGAAGCTGATTTAGCTTTTAACAACAAACTTGCCCCCTTTCAACTTCATCGACAACTACTTTTCACTCTCCCACCCCATTATTATTTAATAGGTTTGGTAAAAAGAGCTGATCTCCTTATTAAAAGAAAGCACTCTTAAGTGACGTATCACATTCAGCAAAATTTAATGTTACTTATAGTTATTTTTATTTTATAGATATCGTTATCCATTAGTTGCTTCTGGCTTTAACTCTACGTTCCACAATAAATCCAACTACCAAGCCGATAACTATAGGAAGTATTGCAATATTCGCATCGAAAAACACGCCATTTTCTAACGGTTCGTTTAGTACGAATGAAAACCTAAAAAGAGATACATTAAATAGGTTTCCAATCCAATATAAAAGAGCCATCGTGCCAACTGATGATAATAAAGGAAGCCATATTTTTCTCATATAACACCTCTCTCAATACTTTTTATGGAATACACCTGCTCCTTTAATGAAAGACAGAATGCGCAAAATTTACACCAAGAGGAAAGATGGCTCTTTCTTGTTCACTTAACGAGTCCATCAAACTCCCATTATTAAAGAGAAATAGTTAATAAAAGCAAACCACCCTAAAGAAGCCAAACTTAATGTGAGTACAGTTAATGACAAGTAAGGGTGATAGCCTTTCCTTTGTTTCGAACGGATTAAGAATAGTACGGAGCCTCCTATACTTACAACAAAAATAATCCCCAAGATCCCATTAATAATATTCGAAAACCTAATTCCTAAACTAATAAGTACATTGATTAAATAAAATAGGTTAACCAATAAGGATAAAGCTAATACCGTTTTTATCTTCATAATACCTCCATACCTAAGTTCAATAATTCTATAGTCACTTAATCAATTCCAACCATTTCAATTCAATCTATCAATCAACTGATCCGAACAGAATTCTAGGTTATTGAGCGATTCTTTTTCTTTGTTGATAACATATAGACAACAACAGCAATAAGCAGTAAAAATCCTAAATTAATGAAGCGATAAATTAGAGCCACCCCATCAAATATATCTAGTACACCGTGTATTAGTACAGTAAAGAAAATGAAATACATTATTATGTTTTTCATAATACTCCTCCTTTTTTCTTCACATTCATTTTAGCATGAAATCCCAATATATTCCTATTCAAAAAATTACATAATCTGAAATTCCAATAGCCAATATCCGTACCCAAAACTGAACAAGTTATTTTTAGGAGGCTGTTTATTAGTTCTCACAAAGCATAATTGAGCACATAATTTAATAGGAAAACGAATAAACAGGAGAATTGCGATGACAAACCATTATTTAGATTTATTAGCTCACTTTGGAATAGGCGGAGCTCATCCAGGAGGATTTGAACTGAGCAAGCAAATTTTCGAACAACAACATTTAGAAAAGAACCATCATGTTTTAGACATTGGTTGTGGGACTGGACAATCGTCCGAATATCTTCGGGAAACATATGGATGTGAAGTCACCGGAATTGATATCCACCCGCTTATGATTCAAAAAGCCAATGAACGAAAAACGGATGTCACATTTTTAGAAGGAGATGTAGAACATCTTCCCTTTACGGATCACAGCTTTCAATTTGTCTTCACAGAATCCACTCTGAGTTTCACAACTATACCACGAGCGCTCAAAGAGATTAATCGTGTCCTTACACCTAATGGTACGGCTCTATTCTTGGAAATGACCGCCGAGCCTTCTCTTCCTGATCCATTAAAAAAGCAGATCAAGGACCTCTATCATATTCAAGACATTTATCTGGAATCACAATGGAAGGAAGAAATGAAAGCCGCTGGTTTTTCAAACATTGAGTGCCTAGATATTCCATCGAATTTAAAAGAGAGCCCTCTTTCCGATATGAAAATGAGTCCCGTCATTCCAGAACCCTTATATGAGCTCTGGGATCTGCACGTAGAACTTGTTGAAACCTGCAAGGAACATTTAGGATTTCGCATATACCGTTGCTGTGAATTTTAAACTTATAAGAGAATGTTCTTTATATATAATGAGATGATGCGATAACTCCCCTCTTTATTAGAGCGGAGTTATTGGCATTGTTCTTTTTAAAAGTTGAACCTCCCACCATAAAGTATTAACTTCGTGGTGTGACAAATGTAGACTCTCTAATAATTTCTTCAGTAGACACATAGAACAAGTCTTCCATTTTTCGAAGCCCCTTCTTCCTGCAAAATGCATTCACAAGATGATAGGCTGCATTGTATCCCATCCACTTTGGTGGTCTTCCGAATTTATTTCCATACATCAGTTTCATATTTTTTTCATGGTCTTTGGAATCTAAAACCTGGGAAAGATATTTGTGCCAATAAGGCTTCATTTCATTTTCCTTAAAAACGGACGTCCATGGCGCCATAAATTCTTCTCCATACATACGTTTCACAGCTTGTTCTGCAGTCCCTTCTAATACAAGCAACTCGTCAAAACGAAGATCTTCTTCAGATAGCCCTTGCGTAGTCATCCGACACACATGATGATACTCATGTGCCAATATGGCTTTGAGTTCATTTTCACTATGCGTAGCTGAAAGGAATAGAAAAACAGCTCCTTTAATAGCCAATCCATTCCTGTTCTTTTCCTGTCTTTTATCATAGCCGCGTGTGATTGGAAACACATAGATCGGGATTTCCGGCCCTTTCCATTGCTTCTTTAGCTTCAGAAATTCTCCTTCAATTGTCTTCCAGATTTCTTTTTCCCTCATGGATTCTAACAACGTTTTAATCTTTCGCCATTCTCCAGGTTGAAACAAGCCATTTTGTTGCATGTGATATAGAACTTCTTCAGGAGTTGAAGAAGGGAAATGCTTACTGATCGGTTCACCAATCTTCTTCAGTTGAGAATCGTAAAAATCAGAAGACCGCTTCTCTTCACACTCTTCCAGTAACTCTTTGATCCACTTATCCGTTTGGATCACGCTCATATAGCTCCCCCTTTTCCCTTGGTTATTAACCTAATCTAGGGATTCTGGCCAAAATGTCTAGTCCAATCAAGACCCTCTCGCATACGTTATGACTACATACTGATATGTATATCAGGACAGAAAGGAGGATATGTATGTCTCATCACATGTATGATCGTTGTTGCCGTTATAAAGGCAGAGTAGTCCGCTTAGAATCAAGAGGTAGAGTTCATGTTGGAGAAGTCACACGAGTTACAAGAAGTCATGTGTGGATTCGACCTACTGGTGGTCCAAGAGGATTAGGATGGGGATATTACGGATTTGGATATGGAGGATTTGGCGTACCATTTGCACTTGGTGCTATTACTGGTATTGCCCTAGCAGGAGCCTTCTTATGGTAGTGGTTTGGGCTTAAGCCCAATTGCAAGATATTTTCATCAGATTGGGAATGCACCTACACACCTTTTTCCTAATTCCATATGATGAGATAGTGTAAGGTCCACAGAGTGGATTTATACAACATCTAGTAAAGAAAGGAGAGGTTTGTATGTCATACGGTTGTGGTTATGGCGGTGGCTATGGCGGCGGATACGGTAGCAGCTTCGTATTAATCGTTGTATTGTTCATCTTGCTTATTATTGTTGGAGCTTCTTTCGTTTACTAATTTTCCTTACACCTGACCTCAATTCCAGGTCAGGTTTTATTTTTGTAAGAATGACTTTGGCCCTAACAGAATAAAGGCCATCCACATATAGTAACAAAGTACCTTACTGTAGAAAGGAGTTGAGAATATGTCTGGAGGATACGGCGGAGGTTTCGCGTTAATTGTTGTGTTATTCATCTTGCTTATCATTGTCGGAGCAGGAGCGTTTAGCGGAGGATACGGATACTAAAATACAATCCGAGAACCTCCTTTTCTAAGGAAGTTCTCGGCATTACAAAATTGGAGGTGGCCACGATGCCATTAAAAATTTGCTTATTTCCTGGCTATAAATACTGTGGCCCAGGATGCAAGGGACCAGGCAAACCAGTAAATGCTGTTGACGCAGCATGTAAAGCTCACGATGAATGCTACGAACGATTTGGCCCTAGTTGCGAGTGTGATCAACAGTTCATCAAACGACTTGCCGCTTTACAAAACCCACATACACAAGAAGGGCGACACGCAAGAGCCATGTACAACTACATGAAATTTCAGAGCTTATTTACATGTAAATGGTGAGGCAAGTGAGCTGTCAGCTCCAGAACACTCCTTAAATCTTCAATCACTACATCCGCTTCTTCTAACTCACCTTCTTGGGAAAAATCAAACTTACACCCTACAGCTAATAAATTATTAGCCTTTGCTGCACGGATATCAGACCTACGATCTCCCACGACCAAAGCCTCGGAAATGTTATGGTCATTCATAATCTTATGTACTAAATCACTTTTATCCCCGGAGTTTATAACTTGAATGCTATAGACACCTGAAACCCAGTCATTTAAAGCGAACTGATTGGCAATGGTATGTAAGTATTCTTCTTCCCCATTACTTGCAATAAACACTGAGATAGATCGATCGGTTAACTCTTGTAATACATGGTTTGTATAAGGATACAATTCTCCCAAACCGTTACGTATATTTTCTATTAAACTTTTTTGAAACCATTCATTAGCCCGTTTCTGCTCGACTTTTGTGTGGTTAGGTAAGAGCGTCTCCCAGACAACAGGAAGGGAGACTCCCATAATCGAACGGTATTGCTCCAAAGGTGTTTCATCTTCCCATAGATCCTCTTCACGTAAACGTTGAAACGTATCTTCTAGAGATGGTTCTAATATGAGATCTGTCTGAAAAAGCGTACCGTCCATATCAAATATTACAGCTTCGTTCATAAATATCCTCCTTCAATCGGCTCTCCCATGGACCTTCGAATATATTTAGGGATCATGACTACTTGCGCATTCAAGTCTACAGGACCGTAATTTGGATCAATACATTCTTCCCAATAAGCTAAGTGAAGCTGATCAATTTCATGTTGAGAATCAGTAACATCAGCTCCATTCTCCCCTTGTACAGAATACCAATACAAGTACTCATCCCCGTCCACTACTTCTCTAAAAATAGTTTCCACGTACATTTTTTCATCTTGAAGTGTGAGCAAAACCTCTTCTATACGGTTATTCAAAAGCTCCATCCAATCATCGACTACCCTTGACTTTCCCTCTTTAACTTTGAATCTTGTACATTCAACGTTCATGATATCCCCCTTTTAATAGGATGAATTTACCATAAAATTTGATAGCTGTCTAATTAGATTAAGGAAAATTCCTTAACTACCTACTTCAACCTTAACATTCTCCGGATTTACAAGTGTGAATGTAATCTTTTGGGACATTTCAAAACCCGGCTCATAAATAGCTTTAAACATTTTAGATCCATCTTGTTCTTTTAGAAGCTCTTGGAGGTTAGCGTAATTTTCTGTAGGAAAGCTAAAGGATACAGGCAGCTCTTCTGTTAATTTTTTAGCTTGGGATACCCGGATAAGCCGACTGACTGCCTCTTCTCCTTTTATTCGAACAGATTTCGTATACGTATATGTTTTAGAGTGGTCTTTCTTCCACCCCTCTTCTTCAACAATACGCACGCCCTCTCCAGGTTCTACTTTAAATTCAATTGGCTCTGCTTCCCAATTGTTCTTTGTTTCACTTATCCGAAACGTCATCTTAGGTATGATTGTTACTCCTGTCGGCCCTCCTCCATAGAGAACTTGCTTTTCACCCTCATGTGCTTCAAGCATGTAAAAGGTTTCTCCGTCCTCCGACCACTCGTTGTACGTTCTTAAAAGGTCTTGTTCATTTAATGGAGATTGTGTAGGTTCATTAAACACTTTTTCTGAAGTGTCGATCGTCTTTTGTTGAGGTTCCATAGCAAAGATAATAAAAAGGAGGAGTAATGTAAATGTGGCGGTAACTGTAATTCTTTTCATACGGAACTCTCCATTCAATAGTTTTATTCACATATTTTACCACTGTTTTCAGAAAAGTTCTTCCTCTCTCACCCATTTTCTTGTAAAATATAGACAACTTTTGTTGGAGGTGGAACGATGAATCATCCGATCCATAATGAAATCGGAACTGTCTTTATCCCTGTAAAGAACATTGAAAAAGCACGTGACTGGTATTGTGACATTTTGGGATTAGCTGCTGATGGTGATATCGTATTCGGTCACTTGTATGTATTGCCGATGAAGAGCACAGGAATTGTATTAGATAGTAAAATATATTCCTATGAAAACGTTTATAAGACGGCACCTTTTCATTTGAATACCAAAGATATTCAGAAAGCCTATTCTTATATGAAAGAAAAGAGAGTCACTCTTACATCAGAAATCCAACATGATCATTACTTCACCTTTCAAGACCCTGACGAAAATCACCTAATGGTTTGTCAGTGTTAACCTTATACCCTTCCTAAAGGATGGGGTGTTTTTCATTTTAGCGATTAGCTACCTCTCTATATAGACGAACAAATCATGCCAAAAGTTTCAAAAAATCTAGTTTTTTCCATAAAAAAAGAGCTCCCCTCATAGGTCAAGCTCTTTTCCTAAGCATGTATTTGCACACTGAAGATCGTCTTCTTGGTTCTGTTTGTTGTACCTATTCATCCTTCATCTTAAAAACTAAAATTCCAATAACCATTACTAGTAAACCAGCTAATTTCGTAAAGCTAAAAGGTATTACCTCACTGCCAAATAACCCAAACGTATCAATAATGAGTGCCAATAATAACTGGGCTACTAGAACAATAGAAACCGCATATGCAGGCCCGAGAGCTCTAATCCCTCTCATAATGCTATAAACAATACCAACTCCAAACAGCCCACCTGTCATATACAGCGCATTTACCTTTTCTAAATGGAAAAGAGAACCCTCGCCAACAAGCAAGAAGACAGGAATGGCAACGGCAAGACCGACAACAAATACTAATGTCGTCGTAGCCCACAATCCAAAGCGCTCGCTCACCCTTGAATTAAATACAGTTTGCAAACTAATAAACACACCTGCAATTACGGAAAGGATAATCCCTTGCATATGTCTACTCCCCCTGTTACTCGTATATATTGCCGTGAGCACGCTCGCGTAGCAAGTCGTGGTCCTTTATGTATATACGTTTACTTTTCTTTTCAATAATACCTTCTTCACACATTTGCTTAATCACACGATTTAAATGCCTATAACTTGTACCTATCAGATCTGCTATATCTTTTAAGTTTGTTGTCTTCATTTCTTGATAGAATAACGTACTCTTCTCAGTTGTAGCAGTCGAAAGGAAGTAGCTTGCCAGACGGGTCTCAACAGAATTTAAATGATTCAGAGTTGACGCATTTGATTCTGTATAAAATTTATGGGTAACTTCTTCTAGAAGAAATTGAAGAAATGGCGGATGGTCATAAGCTAAACGGGTGATATCTTCATAAGATATTCCCATTAAGTCTCCTTCTGTTACCGCTTCTACCGTATTGAAAACCAGGTTCTTCTTTAAGTACTCAACATCCCCAACAATATCTAATGGATTTTTAAATCGTAATAACCTTGATCTCCCCTCAGTAGAAACCGTGTAGATCTTTAATTTCCCTTTTACGAGAAAATACATTTGATTAAGTTGCTCTCCCTCTGTGCAAATCGTCTCACCCTTTTCAAAGTGGTATAAACGAATCCTTTCTTGGAGAGCATTTGGAAATGTATGCTGAAGTTCATGTTGTTCTAAGAAACCGTGAATTAACTGGCGATCCATCACTTGTCTCATTCAAACACTCCTATAACTTAAAAATAATGATACCTAAAATCATAATGGCGATACCAGCGACTCGGTTCAAACTAAAATGAATCTTTGGCACCCCAAACAACCCTTTTGAATCTATTAAGAACGCAAACATTAGTTGCGACACTAACAAGAGTGATACGGCAAAACTTGCACCTAATAAGGAGATCCCCATCAATTCACCAAAAACGATTAAAACGCCAAAGGCTCCTCCCAATAAGTACATTGGCTTCACTTCTTTAATTTGCTTCACATGACCGTCTCTTGCAAATATGAATATCGTGCCTGATAGTAACAATCCAACGATATGAACAATAACAGTTGTATGCCATACTCCAATCGTTTCTCCAAGACGCGCGTTAAATACACCTTGGATCGTGATAAAAAGTCCAGCTATTAATGAGAATAAAATCCCTTGCACATCGATAACCTCCAAACGTTGTTTTCACCTCTCTTATTAAAGTACAACAAACAACATCATCAAAAGGACATATGTCCCAAAAACACCTAAAAAAATATCACAGCAATTCATTACCGTGATAAAGCGTGCCAGACACCAAGTAGTGCTTTAAAGCACAAAAGGAGGTGGGTATCGTTTAGCTGTTGGTCACACTAAATGGTACCTGCCCTCCTTATTTTACGTTTCTATTGTGCTTGAGATTTCTACGCCTTTTAAAGCTTGTGTGGCAAGTCGGTCTGACTCTTGGTTTTTCTTACGAGAGACTGCTTCATACTCTGGCTTTAGGTGTAAGCTTTGTAATTTCTCTTCAATCCGATCTGACCACCTTGATAATGTATCCTCATAGCATGGCCATTCATCAAGAAGCTGATGGATGACTACTTTAGAATCTCCTATAATTTGAATGGGCATATGATGAACTCCGAGTGCTTCAACTTCTTGTAACCCTAAATGGAGGGCCGCATATTCAGCTTCATTATTAGACTCTAATTCTTCAACACGAGCATTTTTTCTTAATCGATAGGCCTTACCATTCTGTTCATAATAAACCACACAACCGAGTCCAGATACCCTTGATTGCAGGTCAAACCCTCCATCAAAGTAAACTGTAATATTGTGAGGTTCTGTTTCGTATTCCTTCATATATTCTTTTAGTTTCTTCATGTCCCATTCTTGTTCATAAGCATCGATAAACTTCATCGATTTCACACGGCCTGTTCGCTCAAAATCTTCAGCAATTAAAAGCGCATGTGCTCCTTGTATCAATTCTGAAGAAAATGCTGCTTCTGCTCCTGTTGGAGTTTTATACACGATTTCTATATGTACTTTCATATTGACTCTCCTTTACCTTTTATAGATGATTACCGTTTCATTGACCGTTCGTTATAGCATACCCTAAACCATTCCTTATGTATTCTTGATCAAGAATAGTGTTTCTTGTTACGTTTACAAACACATGTATACCCTCTTAAATTTTGTCTCAATCTCTTTGAATTTTATGAGACCTCTCAACACTTGTTGATGGTCGCACCATCCGAATTATATAATAAACACTACTATTACAGTATGAGGAGATCGAAGAATGACTAATTTACAAGGACAAGTTATCATCATTACAGGTGCCAACAGAGGACAAGGAAGAGCGATTGCAGAGCACCTTGTTTCACTTGAAGCAAATGTAATCGTTGGAGCAAGAAACTTAGAAGACGCACAAACAGCCGCTACAAAGATTGGAAAATCGGCCTATCCTGTTCAGCTAAACGTTACTTCAGAAGACCAATGGCAAACAGTGGTCCGAGATGTAATTAAGAAATTCGGTCGAATCGATGGCCTTGTAAATAATGCAGGGGTCCTTATCCGAAAACCTTTTACAGAAATGGCAATGAGCGATTATCAACAAATGATCCAAGTTAATCAATTAGGAGTATTTCTTGGCATGCAAGCTGTCATTCCACAAATGAAAAAACAACAAAAAGGGGCAATTGTGAACAATGTATCCATCTCATCCTTTGCTCCCATTCGTAAATCATCTGCCTATGCTGCGACTAAAGCAGCTGTAGTTGCTATGTCCAAATCGGCGGCAATTGAATTAGGACCAGAAGGTATTCGCGTCAATATGGTGCACCCTGGAGGAATTGAAACGGATATGGCAACTGGTGGTCAAGGAGTACCAAGTTTTTATGAATCCGTCCCGCTCGGTAGAATTGGACAACCGGTTGAAATCGCAAAGGCTGTTGCTTTTTTAGTTTCTGACGAGAGCTCTTATTGTACAGGGACAGAGATTGTAGTCGATGGCGGTATGACGTTAGGAACCTCTGATCAGTAAACACTCTATACGTAACTAAAAAAGGATCTGGCAATAGCCAGATCCTTTTTACTTTCTATGCTTTCTTCTTTTTACGTCCAATCTTACTTAATGCTTCATACACAACAGGTACGATGAGGAGTGTAAGCAGCGTTGAGCTTGCTAGTCCTCCGATTACGGTAATACCTAGTCCCTTACTGATGATTGAACCACCTTCAAAGCCTAGGGCTAATGGTAATAGAGCCCCTATTGTAGCAAGTGCTGTCATCAGGATTGGTCGAAGGCGTGTTGCTCCAGCATCTAGTAAGGCTTCACGTGTAGAAATGCCTTCTTTCTCTCGCTGGATCACACGGTCAATCAATACGATACCATTTGTAACTACTATACCGATTAGCATAAGCGCACCGATCATAGCGGAAATACTTAGCGTTTCCCCACTTACTAACAGACCAAGTACGGCCCCGATAATGGTAAATGGTAAGGAGAACAGAATAGCAAATGGCGCTAATGCACCTCCAAAGAAGATGACTAGAACTACATAGACAATCGCAATAGCAGCAAGCATCGCAATACCCAACTGACTAAACGACTCATTAATATCCTCTGTAACTCCGCCGATCTTCAGTTCAATTGTAGCTGGATGCTCAATTTTATCTAATTCATTCTGAACATCAGCTGATACAGTACCAATGTCGTCTGTAGTGGCTTTAGCACTAACGTTTGCATAGACTTTGCCGTTTTGACGAGTGATTGTATCCTCTGTTGTTCCTTCTTCCACCTCAACAAGTTCGCTTAGAGGAACGGATTGACCTAGTGGTGTTTGGATTTCTTTATCCGTTAGTTCATCAATATTGTTATATTGATCTTTCTTCACTTCCAGGTAAACTTGAAGCTCTTCTCCATCTTCCTGGACTGTTGTAACTTTTGGTCGTTCACGGTCAGGACTTAATTCCATACCAATTTGACCAGCTGTTAAACCAAGTTCACTTAATTTCTCCTGGTTAGCCACGAGGGTATATTCTTCATACGACTCAGAAAGACTTGATTCAGGATCACGTAAATTTTCTTGGTCATTCAAGATTGTTTTTACATCTTCAACATATGGCTTGATATCATCCATATTCTCTCCGAACACTTGAACTTGAATGTCACTGCTTGATCCTGTAGCTGAGAAGTCTTGACTCGACCATTCTCCTTTTTCTGTCATAGCTTTCAGATCATCAGTAACCGTTTGCTTTTCTTCCTCAAAGTTTTCCGTGTCTTCATCATATTCGACAAAGAAAGCGGCTTGATTGCTCACTCCAGGGTTCATAGGGTTTTCTCCACCCACAGAATACTGAATAGTCTTAACGCCTTCACGATCTTTAAAGTATTCATAAGCATCTTGTGCTGTCTCTTCTACGTCTTCAATTGTTTGACCTGGCGCCGGACTATACGTTGGCATAACCATCTTCTCACCTTCAGAAGGTAAGAAACTCGTTCCAACTAAAGGAACAAGAGCAATACTTCCAACAAGAATCGCCACCGCTACAATTGAAGTAATAATTTTGTGATTTAATACACTGTTTAAAGCAGAGCGGTACCATTTTGCTAACTTACCAGGTCCTTCATGATGACCTTTCATCGCTTGTTTCTTATTCAGCAGTGAATGAGACATCATCGGTACGATTGTAATGGCTACAACTAGAGAAGCTAGTAACGCAAATACGACCGTTAATGCAAATGGTAGGAATACTTGCCCGACTACCCCTTGCACTAATCCTAGTGGAAGGAATACCGCAATGGTTACGATTGTAGAAGACAAGATCGGCATAAACATTTCTTGCGTAGCAGCACGAACCAATTCTTTGCCTTCTAGCTTTTCATCCTTTAAGGACATTCGTCTGTATATATTCTCTACAACTACAATTGAATCATCTACAACACGTCCGATGGCAACTGTCATGGCACCTAATGTCATAATATTTAGCGTAATTCCCATTTGATTTAGTATCAAAATAGCAATTAGCAAGGATAGTGGAATGGATACGACTGAGATCAATGTTGTTCTAAAGTTGCGTAGGAACAACAGAATGACAATGATTGCAAACAAACCACCAAATAGTGCTTTATTCAACATCGTACTAACAGATTCTTCAATTGGTTCACCTTGGTCGAATGAATATACAAATTCAACACCATCAAGGTTCTCTTCGAATTCATCAGCTCGGTCTTTAACCGCATTTACAACATCTACTGTATTCGCTTCCTGAGATTTGACAATTTGGATGGAGATTGAATCCTCTCCGTTGGTACGAGAAATGGATTCTGCTTGCCCTACAATCTCTAATTCTGCAATTTCTTGTAGCTCAACAGTCGGGATACCTTGTGCTTCCGCGCTACCTTCTGCAGCAGCATTCCCTTGCGGAGCAGCTTGAGGTTGTTGGCCAGCTG
Organism: Pontibacillus salipaludis; assembly: GCF_014642405.1. Lineage (GTDB taxonomy): Bacteria > Bacillota > Bacilli > Bacillales > BH030062 > Pontibacillus > Pontibacillus salipaludis. The sequence continues at coordinate 9,329 of NZ_BMIN01000021.1, read as the reverse complement.
GGGCTTGTTGAGCTGCTTGTGATGAAGATCCTTGAGATTGGGATGGTACCATCGGGATCTGTAATTGTTTCAAATCTTCTATAGTAGCAATGTTTCCGTCCATCACAACAGATTTTTGCGTATCATCAAAGTTATATAACCCTAATGGGAAGGTTACGTTTGAACCTTTTATAATATTTTGTACGGTTTCTTTGTCCATACCACGCTGTTCTAGCGCTTCATCATTAAAACTCATTTGTACTTCTTTAATTTGTTGACCTGATACTTGAACAGAAGCCACACCTTCTAGCCCTTCAAGCTCAGGAATGACCAAGTCTTCAACAGTCTTAGTGAGATCTTCTAGACTTCCCTCTCCATTTAGAACGCTCATACTTATTACTGGAAATGCATTAAAGTTAATGCGTGAGACGTCTGGATCTTGAGCGGATTCTGGTAACTGCACAGAACTTACAGCTTCTTGAAGTTCATCTTCTGCTTCGTCAAGATCTTTACTATAGCTGTATTCCAGCTGCAAATTTGATGCATTTTGGAATGAACTTGAGCTAACTGTTTTCACACCACTCAGGTTCTGCACCTGCTGCTCAATAGGCTCCGATATTTCATCCGCCACTTCAGCTGGTGTGGCACCTGGATATACAGTTGTTACCGTAATAATCGGAGGATCAATGTCTGGTATTGTTTCTAACTTCATGTTTAATCCCGAGTATAAGCCTGCCAAAGTAATAATAATGGTCATCAGCCATACAGCAAACTTATTGTTCATCGAGAAATTAATGATATTCTTCAATATTTATATCCCCTTTCCATCATAAGAACAAGCTCGTTGACTAGTTAGTCAGTACGATATACAATATACATGACCAGTCAGTCAGAGGTCAAGAAATAAATGCTGCTTCCTAGATAAAAAGGGAGGATCTCATATGGATCAAAAGAAAGTAAACATAATAGAAAATGCTATTAAATTATTTGCCCAAAAAGGTTTCAGTTCTACATCTGTTCAAGAAATTGTGAACGCAAGTCAAATTTCAAAAGGGGGGTTCTACCTCCACTTTAATTCTAAGGATGAACTATTGCATGAGCTTTTTGAATACTATTGGCTTCGTATGCAAACACGTATCAACGAAGTATCATCAAAACCCTTAGATCCAAAAGAAAAATTTACAGACCAGCTCAAGGTTACAATAGAAGAAATCGCTACCCACCGCGACTTCATCATTATGCAAGTAAGAGAACAAGCCATCCCCTTTAATGATACAATTGAACATTTCATCAGAAGAATGCGCTATCATTCTATTTTATTTTACAAGAATCATTTGCTAGGCATATACGGTCAAGAAATAGAACCTTATGTATGGGAAGCGAGCGTAATGGTACAAGGCATTTTGAAGAGTTACATGGATTTAATAATTGTCGATAATGTCGAATTTGATTACTACTTATTAGCACAGTCAATTACAAACAAGATCGATTCTCTTATTGAAGGATACAAACAACAAAATGACCCACCAGTCATTACTGAAAAAATCGTCCAACAACTGACCCCTTCTTCTTACGATTTCAACCACATAGAAGAGCTCATAGATCAATTAGAAGTGATCTCCACAAGTGAACCTGAGCCAGACATAAAAGAAACCGTAGAAGTATTGTTACAAGAATTAAAGACTTCTTCTCCAAGGAAGGTCATTATTACAGGGATGGCTCACCACTTAGAAAAGTACGAGCGATATGGAGATCTAGCTTCTTTACTTAGGGCTTACTTTATGTAGAGGGAATCTTAGGAGGGGTTCCTTTTTAGTTTGAGCAACAATAAAAAAGAACTTTTCCCTAAGAGAAAAGTTCTTTCAATACCATTAACTCCCTATTAATCTGAAGAACCTTACAACGATCTACTTCATAGTATTTCAAAACGATAAAAGTATTCAAAACCATAACCCCTTTTTCACATGGCTCCACTTAGCGATCTTTATCGTCACCTTCATCCTCTTCCTCTTCTTGTTCATCTTCCTGGCGTTCTTCATGGAACTCCTCATTTGATTGACCCGTAATATGATCAAAGGGGGTATAATAATTATCGGGGCGTTCCTTTTTTATCATAACTTTGTAGACCACAATTAATATAAGGGCTACCGTGATAAGTACAAATAGTGAAGAAGAAAACACTAAATAATTCAACTCAACCACCTCTTGTTATTTCAAGAAATCCACATATATTCAATAGAAATGATCAGTAGTGCTTTTTTAACTCAAAACATTCAATTCTATTACTACATTCAAGACACTACTCTTCATATGTTCCCTCTTGACTTAAGTTCAACGTATTACCGTTTATGATCAAGGTCGTGTCACTCTCCCATTCAATAGCGACGCTGTTGACTCCTTCTTCATAGTAAACCCTTTTCTTAAACCAAAGTGGCCCGTCTAGCTCTCCTGTTACACCAAACGATCCTGTTGCTCCTGCATCAAAACTGTAGAAGTCGATTGAATGGTTATGGTTAGGTGAACTTACTGTTTTTAAGTATTCATTCGTACCTACGTCCGAGAAAAAGGAGGTAAATGCAAGAACTATAAGTAAGGAGAGTATTAAAAGGATGGCCATAAAAAGCGTTATCCAACTTCTCATTTTAGTCTTCCATGCCCTCCTGTCTTGAAAGCCTATCACGCCTAAAGCAAAAACTAGTAAGCTAATCAGTAGGAGAATATAAGTTGGCGGGGCTAATAGCCAGGTATTATTCAGATGTGAATAGAAAGAGTAGATTCCGGTCACTGAGCAAATGAGGGTTAAATAAAAGGCCCATTGATTACTGTGTTTAACCACATTGCTCCCCCTTTCTGTTCATTAGGAATTTTACATGTATAGGTTGCTTTAGAATAAGCAAGTTCAATATTGACATAAAATTACAGTTGCTTCTAATTACCTTGTCTCTAAATCTTTCCACTGCGTATAACTATGATAAGTTGTACCTGCAAACCCTTCTGCTTTCATTTCTTTATAATAGCGTCTGACTTCAGCTAATTCATATTCCATTTCTAAGTATGTTTTGTCGTCGAAGCTGACATAGTCTAAGTAATGGGGCTGCAATTCCACACCGATCTCTACTTTGGAGGAGTTTGCATGTAGCACTTCATTTTCAGATAGGGAGGTAATGCTATTAGAACCTAAAGCTGTATTTCGATAGGCCATTACGGTTACATAATCTTGACGATCTATCATATTTTTATAAAAGTCAGGGTCATACGGGGCTACACTTGGGCCGTCTGTCCAAAATGGCAAATCACTGCCGACAATAAATCCGTTATCCTTTGCATAATCAACATATATCTGTGATGAATTTGACCACTGATTGACTACATTCTCCCGGTCCGTATCCCACTCATCCAAAACGTGGGGTTCTATGTCAAAGTGAATCCCTTTGAACTGCGCGGCTTCTGTCACTTCACTGTTATAGGACATCACTCGGTCCATTCGATGTTTGCCTTCCGGGATATTCTTTTCTAACCCCCAGTGTGGTGCTCCCATTAAAGCATGAACTGTGATCCCCAATTGATCCATACTCGATATAAAATAAGGATAATGGTCTTCAACTAATGGGTTATAATGAAGATATACATGGTTAATGTGATGACTGTCTAAAAACTGAATGGTTTCATTTGGTCGTTCTGACACAGCTTTGCTGTCCCAAAGCCATACGCTTTTTCTTGACTTGTTTTCATTTAAGGCATCTTGAATAGCTTTTGAGTACGTATTAAATTCACTCGTTTGTTCTTGGTTTGTTAAAGAGGCAAGTAAGCTTAAATCTCCCCCTGAAAAGAATGCTCTGGCCTGCGCTTCTGTATATGTAATGGAAACTTCTTGACCCATATCGGAATTCACAACGGAGTTTACGGAAAAGCCGCTTCGTTCTAAATGTTTGTTCAGCATGTTTACTAAACGTTCATTGCCTCCCTCAATCGTCGTTTCAACCACCTGACCTTGCACCCCTGTTATTGAAACGACTGTACTCACCTCACGAGTAACAGATGGTTCTGTTTCAATAGTAGGAGAAGATGCTGATACATTGACTACACTGTAGTGATTGTAGATCTCCCCTGCAGCACTCTGAGCGAGTAATGAAGAAACAGGCAAAAGTTCTCCCTCTTCTTTACCATTGATAAATACTTCAGATCCTAGATCAACATAAGAAAAAGCCCAACAGCTTTCACAAATTACCTCATCCTTTGTGGCAACATTTCCTTCACCAAACACTGTACCGCCTACCCAAATTCCTAAAATCACGCTTAACGCTAGTACCACATGCACCTTAAATTTCATAGATTGCTGTCCCTTTCGATGTTTAGACTTAATTTTTTTATCGAACAAAATAAGACTATTTTGAGGCGTATGGATGTAATTCCTATTTTAGACCCATAAATGAGTTATCCACCCCTATTTACAAAGGTAAATCAACCTACGCAATGGAATTATATGTTAAACTATAAAAAACTCTTTTAGAGGTGATGATGGATGGATTTTTTACACTGGTATGATTGGATTACTCCCACAAACCCACAAGCTTCATTATTTTTAGGTATAATCATCACACTTGTTATTGGCATTTTCGTTTGGTTTGACACCAAGAAGCGTTCTACTGTGGTTTTGACAATTGTAACAGGAGTTACCGTAACTAGCTTAGGAGTCTTCTTCCTGAGATGGTTTGGTTTTTATATCTAACCCCCCTCCTTATTGCCCTTAAAATTACAAAAATATTCCTTAAATTGATTGACTATTAGCTACCTAGACGATATAGTTCAAATAGTGATATATCATTTAATGATATAAATTATTCGACAAGGGAGCTCTTTTATGGCAAGAGGCGAGACATTTGAAGCTGGTGAACTAACCGATACTTCCTTCTACATTTTACTTACTCTTCAACAAGCAAGACATGGGTACCTCATCATGCAGAAGATTGAGGAACTAACGAATGGATTGGTTTCAATTGGACCAGCTTCTATGTATACAACAATTAGAAAATTACTTAACGCGGGATTGATCAAACAATACGGGGAAGGTTCAGGTAAGCGTAAGACCTATATCGCGACTGCTTCTGGGGTTCATCTTCTAAAGAGAGATATAAAGCGACGTGAAAGTATGCTAGCCCATGCTAAACTCATGTTTAATGAGGAAGGAGAACAATAAATGAAAAGAACGAAATATGTCATGAGCGGAGGACTTGCCTTTTCAGAGGAAAAAGATTTAGAAAAGCTCTCCTCTCTATCTAAAAAAGGTTGGATCACTAAGAAGCTCGCACCATTCGGATACGTTTTGAAACGAGGGGAGGCGAGACCATTAATCTATGCAGTTGATTACCGCAAAGATGCAGATGAAGATTATTTCGCTTATTTCGAGGAAGCAGGCTGGGATCATATATCCACAGCAGTGAATTATATCCATTTGTTCAGTGCTCCAGAAGGGACAAACCCAATATACACAGATCAATCAACGATTATTGAGAAGTATGAAGCGGAGAAAAGGATTATGGGTAAAGCTGCCTTGCCAACGCTACTCATTACGATTGCCCTATTCATGCTCTATCCATTGAGTAACTTAGATTGGATGGCAGATATATTTGGTGAAGTTGGTATTGTATTAGGCTATGTATCTATGATCGTTCTCGTCTTTACCGGGATGCCTTACCTCGGATTTAGAAGAAAAGTTCAAAAACTACGAAAATCATAGCAAATATCACTTTAATTTATTTGCTTTAGAATAATGACGAAAGAAGTATAGGTAAGCAAAAAAACGCTCAGATACATATCACTATCATACCTGAGCGTTTTTATTATCCTATATTCTATTCAATATGACGTGAAATAATTGACTACCCCATTAGCCGTACTCTTTACAAACTCTTCTTTATGCGCCTCATCTTGGATAGCTGAAAGATCAGACCAATTAGATAGGAAACCAATTTCAATTAAAACAGAAGGGACCGTGTTCATTCTGTTAACACGGTAATGCGTTGTCCCATCTAATCCACGAGGGCTCTCACCAAACACTCCTTTGATCTCGGACCAAATCGATTTGGCTAAATCTTCGCTTTTTTCAGGGTAATCATTCTGCTCACCTTCATCACACCATTCTTCTGATGTGTCGCAAGGGGTCGTATTATAAAATAACTCTGACCCGCTAACAGAAAGATCATTAACACTATTAGCATGAATGGATAAGAATATGTCGGCATTGTGTTCAGCTGACAGATCAGCACGGTCATCTAATTCAACATATACATCAGAATCCCTGGTTAAGATGACAGTTGCCCCCATTAATTCAAGCTTCTGTTGCAAATCCTTTGAGTACTCAAGGTTTATATCTTCTTCTTGGGTTCGACCGTCAATTGCTAATGCTCCATTGTCATTACCACCATGACCTGGATCTAAGATGATGGTTTTCCCCTCTAATAGTTGACCATTAGTAGACTCTTTTATGTAGTCGGTGTGCGCCCAACCTTCATTTCCATTATAAGAAACATAAGCCCATTCTCCGCTATATTTCGTAATGATGACTCGAGTCCCATAAGTTACTTGGTCTTTTACATATTCACCAGGCGCGCTACGTATGTTGAGTACATCAGCTGTTACAAAACCTTGTGTACTTTCATTCAAGATGTAATCAGAATGAACCCAACCTTTTGAGGCACCATAGCTGACATAGTACCATACACCACTAGTTTTCAAAATGGAGACAGTCGTACCTTCAGCAATCTGGCCTTTTAAGGTCCCGCTTAATGTAGGTTCAGTCCTTACGTTAAGATAATCCGCAGTTACTGTTCCACTCCTAATGGTATCAAGTTCCTGAGTACTTTCATCCTTATAAACCCATGAAGGACCTAAATAAGTATTTACTTTATACCAATTCCCTCGTTGTTCAACAACGTCCATTGTGACAGGTTTGGCTGCTCCAATTTTCGTGCTTTTATCAGGAGATTTATATATGTTGAAGATTTCTGTGAACGAAACTTTTGCAATTGACTCGTGTTGAGTGGTTTCTTTCTTGACCCAGGTAACGCCAAGGTATGTATGTACTTTATACCAGTCCCCTCTTCTTTCGAGTACATCCATACTTGTAGGTTTAGCTGCTCCTACTTTAGTGGAAGTGTCTGGTGACTGATAGATATTGAAAATTTCATCAAAACTTACTTGACCAAGATCTTCGTTTTCATCGATATAATTCATACTTGACCATCCAATTAAATCTTCAAACTGAACCCTTGCCCAATCGCCTTTTCTTTCAAGGATTTGTACTTCGCTGTTGTCTTCTAAGGATCCAATGATTGCTCCGTCAGTAGGTGCCTCTCTTACATTTAACGTGGATGTGGAATCCACATCTACTGTTCCGGTTTGAGCTGCCACATTCATTACAGGGTTTAGTAACAAAGTAACGCCGAGTGCCGTTGATGTTATAATCTTTTTGTAGTTCATGCCTTACTCCCTTTCCTCTATTTATCTATGAAATTACCTTTTTTTATCTCTGCAGGAAATTCCAAAGACCCCCTCTCTATATAATGAAAGATCAAACAAAAAGGAACAAGACCTAACAGCAAATTTTGCAAAATTAAATTTATTCAGCATAATACATATAGCTACTTATTCAGGGTTTACGGGAATTTCAATGAGTAAAAAATTAAGCTAACAATAAGCGCTTGAGGAAGACTTTCAAGGGGAGCATAGGGTGGAGAAAAGAGTAACATCTAAGTAAGGGGTTAATAGAAAATTAAAAAGCTCTCTATTCACATGAATAAAGAGCTCATCCAATAATTAGAATAATGGAACTGGCACACTTTGTGGTTCAACAACTCCTGCTACTAGAGCAGCAACGATTAAGAAACCTACCATTTTTTTCATAATTTTACACCCCTTGTTTCATTTTACTCCAATCAGGAATTAAATCAATGAAAATTTTTACAACTTCAGGGTGAAACATTGTTCCATCGTTTTTTTTCAATTCCTCAACGGCTTCGTTCACGCTCATCGCTTTACGATAGGGGCGGTCTGTAGTCATGGCGTCAAAGGCGTCTACTACACTTACTATAGAAGCTAACGGAGAGATTTCATCTTTGTGAAGGCCTTTAGGATACCCTTTCCCATCATAGCGTTCGTGATGTTGTTCAACAATTTGTGAAGCCATATTCATATAGGGACTATCAGTTTCTTCCAATAGTTCTTTGCCGTATATACAGTGCCTTTTCATTTCTTGCCACTCTTCTGCTGATAAAGGCCCTTCCTTTAGCAGGATAGACTTAGGGATTTTAATTTTCCCGACATCGTGAAGATACGAAGCATAGTTCAATGTACACATATCAACTGGTGAAAGCCCCATTCTTTCCCCTATTAACATAGACATTTGCATAATTCGTTCGCAGTGATCAGCCGTATATCCATCTTTAAGCGCGACTTCTACCGCTAGCTCTTGATTTTCTCTCAAAAGCTCCGAAAAGAACTGAAAAACAGGTTGTGAAGATATGTAAATAAATTCAGTTTGCTCTAGTGCTGAAAATATAAATCCATGTTGAACAGGCGATGCAGACAAGACATCACCAGGTGATACCAACTTTGTTTCCCCTTCTATAGTTACCTTCATTGATCCTCTTACGATAAAGATACTCTCAGACGCCGTCCCTCCTTCTTGTGGTTGCATCGACCATCTTGCTCCCTCTTCTAGCAAGTGATGAATGACTTCCGTACCATCACCGGTTGCAAGTAACTTCACTGTAAGCCCTTTATAGCGAACAGTTTCAATCGGGTTGTCAATTGATGTCAGGTATTGGTTCAAGGTATCCCTTCTTTCTTTCGTTCTATTAATACGTACTTACAGTATAGCAAAAAACAGATGGCCTCTTATAGCAACGTACGCACACTCTCTATTTCATAATTACTTATACTTGCAAGCTTTTGAACAAAGTTTAAACTGTTGTGTAGTAACCTATAGGTATGTAAAAACCAGTCGAAATCTGTTTTTTAATCCAATTTCACTCTACCATTATTAGTCTAGCGTTTATTTTATTTATCGGCTTCCCTTAAAAAAAATAAACTTTTTTCTGGTATAAAATGTGCTTACACTAATGGTCTCCCCTAATCACCAGGTAATAAACTAAAAATTCTCTAAGATCCTAATTTCTGAGTTAACAGAGACCTTCTAGAGGGATTCACAGAAACAGCAAGTGATCAATCGAGTAGGAGGAGGTGACTAACCTCCGTCCTCTCACACCACCGAGCGTACGGACCCGTACTCGGCGGTTTCCCTAAGTTTGACGTAGAAATTTATATCGATGAGATAAACTACGAAGCCCTAG
>NZ_BMIN01000020.1 GCF_014642405.1 Pontibacillus salipaludis | reverse complement strand
AACGGGGAGACTCCTGCGGGAGAAAGAGGTCGACGAGACCCCACAGAGAGCGCTAGCGAACGAGGAGGCTCGACAGCTCGCCCGCGGAAAGCGAGTCGTTCCCCATACACCCCAACCACTCGACAAGCGTAACGGACCCATCTTCACAAATGTGTCTCAGCTTCGAGTGTTCCAAATAAGGGCGCCTTTTTTGGAAGAAAATCAGCATTAACAGAGCTTTACTATAAGGAAACAAAATTAAACTAATACAAATCTAAATAAAAAAGCCCCTTCTGTATTGAAGGGGCCTTGTTTATTTTAACCATGATCAAAAATGCAAAAACCAATATTTACTAGTAGGATCACTAAGGAAACAATCCCAAACACGACTTGAAACATTTCACCCATTACGTCCACCCCCTAATATGTATGTTCATTTGTATTTTATCAGAAAATGCCACAAAATATTTACTTTTTTAAAAACAAAGTGCGTTAGCTGATGTTGATGTTCTTCTTAATAATTTATCCCCCAAAAATATGGGTGCTTCTTCCAAAAGGATTATGATAAACTACTAGTATCAACATTAGATGCTCGAAAGATGGTGAAACTATGGCTTATTGTCCCTATTGCGGAACAAGAATAAATAGCGATGAGATCTATTGTGTCTCTTGCGGAAAATCAGTTCCTGAAGATATACATACAAGGACTAAAGAATATAAGAAAAGCTTTAACACATGGTGGATCCTCCCTTTGTCTGTTCTGCTTTTTTGCATTACTTTTACAGGCGGCTCTTACTGGTTCATGGATCACCAATCTACGAAAGCTGAAGAAAAGTTAGAAAAAGGGGAGAAATTAGCATTAGAAGGAAAGTATGAATCTGCTGCAAATTACTTTGAGGATGCTGTTGAACTCACTTTTAAATTCCCTGCAGCTCATCAGAATAAACAGTATATGGATCTAGCTATACAAATAGATTCCCTCCTTCAAGATGCCAAGTATTACATAGCAAATGAGCAATTTCCAGAAGCTCTTAAGAAGATTGAAAAAGCTGAATCCAAACTAAATAACATGGACGGTGAGTTAATCCAGAAGCTTATTGAAGATATTGTTACAATTCGAAATAAAGCGAAAGTAGCTCAAATAAAAGCGAACATTAATCAGGATTCCTCCATATCAAATTTAAAAAGTGTTTTGTGGCAAATAGAATCTATTCAAAATGAGAAAGCTCAGGACATGGCCACAACGATACAAGAACAAATTATCTCCCATGCTTTCTCTAATGCGAACGAAGCTTTAAAACAAAATCAATTCTCTATAGCTCGAAGCTATGTTGACGAAGGGCTTCGCTATGCACCTGAAAGCCAGAAGCTTCAAAGTTTAAAAACAACAATTGAGAAAGAGAAAGCAGCATTTGAAACGGCTCAGCAAAATCGAATTGAACAAGCTATGATTGCAGCGGAAGAAGAACATAAAAAAAATAAAAATGACGCTGTCGAAATTGTTAAAATCGAAAATACCCTCAATAAACAAAACAACCTGGTTGTAAGAGGGAAAATTAATAGTGTAGCGACTGTTCCGATCACATCCGTCTCCCTCTCTTACAATTTATTAAATAAAAATGGAATGGTAGTCGGAACAAATGAAGTCTTTATCTATCCAGATACTTTATATCCTGACGAAGTGGGGCAATTTGAATTCACTCACTACGATGTACACAAGGCTTTAAAGGTAAAAATTAATAAAGTGAAGTGGTTTTTAAATTAACACAGAATAAGGATGATATTATTATGGAAAAAAACAACAAAGGACTTCCAATAACCTTTACCATTCTCATTATTGCGATTACAGCTATAGCCATCATTTCCATTTATAAAACAACATATAAAGATCCTATAAAAAAGCCAAGTGCACTGGCTCAGGAAGTCACCGGCAGTGAACAGTCAAGGCAAATTGATTTAAAGACACTCATTCACGAAGCTGAAAAAAGTGTCGTCCAAATCGAAGCGTCAGATGAAACGGAATCAAGCATCGGTTCAGGCTTTGTTTTTAACGAAAAAGGAGACGTTGTAACGAATGCTCATGTAGTTAAAGGGTATGACTCTGTTTTCATTAAGACTACAGACGCCAGAATGCATCCTGCTGCTGTGATTGGAGTTGGTAAAGAAGACGATATTGCCCTTTTGCGTGTTCCTCAACTTTCAAACCGAACACCTATGAATATGGACTTAAAGGAAATAGGTGAAATCGGTGATGATATTATTGCAGTAGGAAGTCCACTTGGGTTACAAAATACCGTCACAATGGGTACGATTTCTGGAACAGATCGGGAGTTCACTATTAACGACTTCACCTATCATGATGCTTACCAAATTTCTGCTCCCATAACTCACGGGAATAGCGGCGGTCCGCTCATACATCAAAAAACCGGAAAAGTCATCGCAATCAACTCAGCTGGAACTGAACAGGGATCAATTGGCTTTAGTCTTCCGTTGCAAAACGTTAAAGACCAGTTAGATAAGTGGTCTGAGGATGCCGATACTAAAGACCTGACATATGAAAGCTTTTCAGACAACCCTAACCTAACCGAATCGCAATTAAAAGAAGACGCTAAGTATTTAGTTCATTACTTCCATGAGAGTCTACTCATGAGAGATTACATTAGTGCTTACTCTATGCTTGGAAGTACATGGCAATCTAAACAATCTTACCAAGAATTCCGAGATCAATACATTCATACCATAGATATTGATTTGTCTGATCTATCTCTTAACGTAAATGCAAGTAACCAGGTCAAAGTAACCCTTGAAGCTAAAGAAACCATTCATGAGAAAATTCAAGAAAATAATCAAGATAATGAAAGCCAGGATCGCATAATTAAAACCTATAATGTCACCTTCTTAATTGGCTATGAAAATGACCAACTAAAGTTATTGAAAGGAAGCAAGGAACAATCCCCGTCAAAATAAAATGAATCATCAAGCCTCAACGTAGAAAAGGACAATTCCTTTTCTACTTTTTTGCTACTCTCTCCCTCCCTAACCCCTATCCTTAATAAGGGAGAGGTTACTCACGCCTCCTTCTTGTCACACATTAGCCATAAAACATTGAACAGTTTGTGAACCAATTCACAAACTGATTCATTTCAGCTGTTTTGATGATATATTATAAGTGTAAAGAAAACATCACTCACAACTAGCCGGCACATCCTGAGTGACCCAAAAAATTTGAATGGTACTTCTATTGTACCCAAGGAGTGGTTCTTATGTTTAACAAAGTATTGCGTGAGAACAACATTGTAGCTGCACTATTAACTATTATTCGAGTATATTTAGGTTACACATGGTTTATGGCAGGAATTCATAAATTAACTGGTCCAGGTTTTGACGCCAACGGTTTCTTACAAGGGGCAGTTGGAAAAGCAAGTGGTGAACATCCTGCTGTTCAAGGCTGGTGGGCTGCTTTTCTAGATACGATTGCTATTCCAAATAGCGGATTGTTTACTTTCCTTGTTATGTGGGGAGAAATTCTTGTTGGGGCTGCTCTTATTCTAGGTATCTTTACTACATTCTCTGCACTTATGGGTATCACAATGAATTTCGCCTTCTTATTAAGTGGTACAACAAGCACAAACCCACAAATGGTTATCTTAACTATCTTCATCCTTGTTGCTGGATACAACGCTGGAAAGTATGGATTAGATCGCTACGTAATCCCTTTCCTTCGCAAGAATGTAGACAAAAAACTACATCACAAAACTGCTGAAGCATACCGTTAATATAAAAGAGGCGCCAGGTCAATTTGTTGACTTGGCGCCTCTTATATGCACGATCCAGTATGGAGAAGCCTCATCTCCAACGTAGATACCTATTGTGTAAACGTTTGGTCGTGTTACATAACCCTCAAGAGAAATGGTTTTAGCTTCCTCACTTTTCGTTATATCTAGAGGTACATCCATCGGGGTATATAATAAAATAGGTTCTATAGCCGTTTTGTATTGAAGGTTGCTATGTAAAACGTCACCATACCTAGCTTTCACAGAGACAGGTTGAGTAGCAGGATTTAAATGAAGGAATTGAAAGTAGGTTTCCCCTGGAGGAGGTTCCCTTAAGGGAATAGGTAATAGCGTCACAGCTTTCCATTCCTTAAATGGATGGATAATGTGAAATAGTGGCTCACATTCTCCCTTCTTTCCCTCAACTCTAATGATTTGATGCTCTCCACTTTTAAGGATAAGGTCTGGTGTGAGATCTATCTCTTGATTGGTGACATTTAGAATAACTGAAGATGAGAAATCATGCTCCACTGTTATTTCTTTATATCTAGCCATAAACCTCCCCCCTTCATAATCACTAACTATTGAGCCAGGATGAGAACATATACCCGGTACTCCCCTTTTGTTTAGCAGAGTATAAAGCTTGATCCGCTCGCTTCAGCAGTTCAGCTTCACTTGTTGCATCAAGTGGGGCCATAGCAATGCCGATACTAAAGCTGAAATGAATGAGTTGACCTTCAACAGCGATAGGCTCTTTCATCTTATCCATCACACGAGTAGCAATTTTTTCTAGCTCTTGTTGACTTTTAATATCGGGGAGTAGGATAGCAAATTCATCGCCTCCGATTCGAGAGACAAGATCCTCTTCTCTTACTATTGATAGAAGTCTATTAGATAAAGAAACTAATAATTCATCTCCTACATCATGGCCTAGCGTATCATTCACTTTCTTAAATTCATTTCCATCTAAATACATAAGCCCAAATTGATAATCATCAGAGCGTTTCACACGAGCCATTGCTTTATGAAGGAATTCTTCAAATACTCTTCTGTTCGTTAAACCAGTTAAATAATCAGTATAAGCCATTTCTTTTAATGATCGTTCAGCTTCTTTTCTCTTCGTAATATCTCTAGCGGTGAAGATGAGTTTTGCTACATTCCCCTCTTCATCAGAAACTGGTTTTACATTTGCCTCCATCCAGATTAATTCATTCGAGGAAGATCGGGGCATTCGATATTCAATTCGTTCCCCTTTTTTAGATTGTATAGAGTCATTGATAGCTGACTTTACATCTTCTCGTTCTTCTAAGTATACATAATTATATAAGTTATCTCCGATCATACGAAATGGCCCAATGCCAAGTACAATTTCGTGTGAAGGAGATGCATAAGTAATCGTACCATCACGGTCTAAGAGTTGAATCAGATCTTGGGTGTTATTTGCAATTAACCGGTACCGCTCCTGAGATTCTTCAAGTGCTTGCTTTGCCATCTTTTCCTTCGTAATATCTTGTATGAATGCTACTACGGCTACTTGATCACCGGACTCATTTGGTAGTGTTGTGAAGTTTGTAGAGATCCACACAGATGATCCATCTTTTCTCTTCCATTTTGAAGAAAATCGAGAAATATTTTCCCCCTCATTTAACAGATTGAAATGAGATCGAACAGATTTCGTTAGCTGTGGTTGTAAATTTTCTAGTTTCACGTTTAATAATTCCTCTTTGCTAAAACCAAACATTTGGTAAAAAGCATGGTTTACGTTTAGAATATGTTGATTCATATCAAACATGACTAATGCTTCCTCAGTGTTATCAATATAAGATCGAAATAAACGATCTACATGTCTAACCTCACTCGTCTTGATCGACAAATGACTCAAATTCCTCGTGATTCCAATAATATGGGTAAGAGTATTCTCATTATCGTGGATTGGATATAAGAAAGTTTCCGCCTTGAATTGTCCATTTGGTAAGATAACGTAATCTGAATAGGTAACAAATGTATGGGTAGTAAAGGCTTGATCGTATTTCATTTGCAAAAAATTCGCGTCTTCTTCATTCATACAATCTTGAATGGAAGAGCCTATGTAAAAGGGTGAAAGTCTGGCTATGTCCATAGCCGCTTCATTCATATATTCGTAGAGATACTGTTGTTGTGTTTCCTTCCTTTTTACTTTCATAATAAATACACCGTCTGTTAGGACTTCAGCAAGTTGCCTAAGTGTCTCAAGCTGAGCAGTGTGAAAGTTTTGAAGGAATTTTTCCATGCAAATCCCTCGCTCTATTCAATCCTTTTTCTTTGAAAGTCTCACATTAATAGTATCATAATTCTAGTCAAGGCTGATAGACAATAGCTTGATCACTCCCAGATTATTAGAAAGCATAATTATTCTACAGAGCCAGTCTTTTATAATACAATCAAATAAACATACCTATATCATGTATATGTTATAAATAAACAATCATGAAGTGTTTAGGTTGAAAAGGAGGAAAAGATTTGGTTTGGGTATTTCGTTTTTTTGTATTTTGGTACGTTTGTGGGTTCGTCCTACTCACCTTTGATTTAATTCCCCCAGCACTCGAATGGGCTAATGCTGTATTCTTAATTGTGGCTGGATTCATAGGTGGGATTTACTTTGTCAAACGTTTTGGTGTCACGATTGGCTCCTTATATAGCTTATTTATTGTTATTTTTTCTATCGCAGTTGAACATTACGGGGTTCAGTATAATTTGTGGTTTGGGAGTTATCATTATGAACAAGATTTTGGACCAATGGTTAGTGGGGTTCCTATATCGATTGGCTTTGCATGGCTAATGGTGATTGCTGGTTCACATGAAATTGCTAGAGTTCTATCTCCACAAGGGAACTATTTCTTTATTTCTTTCTTATTAATTGGAAGTGTCCTTGCGGTATCTATTGACCTTATTTTAGATCCTGTTGCTTACCATGTAAAAGAGTATTGGATCTGGGATGAACCGGGCATGTATTATAGCATCCCTTTTTCAAATTTTACAGGTTGGTTTTTCTTGAGCTTATTCTTCCACTTGGTGGGATATGCAGTGATCCGAAAAAGCCAATCAGATCCTCAATGGGGGATTCGCATGTTCCTTGTATTTGAGGGCGTACAAGGGATGTTTGTCTGGCTTGCCATTATTGGAAACCTATGGCTTGCAGCAATTTTAGTAGGGACTATTATGGTTATTACCACCAAACTTTACATACAAAAAAGGAGATTACTATGATACCAGCAAACAAAAGCCCTTTTTGGGAATGGGGATTTCATCTTGTATTGAAACGAATGTTCAAATCTCAATTTAATAACCTATTTTATAGAGGGACGCTTCCAAATTCAACGAAACATACCCTGTTTCTTGTTAATCATAGTACATGGTGGGATCCACTAATTATTTTTCTTTTAAACAAACACCTATTCAAAGCGAATGGATATGGCATGATGCATGAAGAAGGATTAAAGTCATTCCCGATATTCAGAAGGATTGGAACATTTTCCATAAATCGATCAAATCCAAAGGATATTATCGCCTCTTTAAATTACGCTAAAGATCGTATTAACGAGGGGAAAGCCGTCTGGATTTTCCCCCAAGGAGATGAGCGTCCGTTGGAACAGAGACCATTGCAATTCCAGACGGGAGCCTCTTATATCATTGAAAAAAGCGATCAGATACAAGTTATCCCTGTCTCACTTTTTTATGTGTTTGAACAGCAGAGAAAGCCAAATATTTATGTCAGTATCGGTCAAGACCTTTTGCCAGGAGTTAACCCAAATAACGACAGACATACTCGTACACAATACCTAGAGGACGCATGCACAGATCAATTAGATCATTTAAAGAAACAAGTGATAGAGAAGAATTCTTTCTATAAACTTTTCTAAAGGAGGCCATATATATGTCAATTTACTTATGGGGACTTATCGGCCTAGAAGCCTTCTGCCTCCTGTGGATTCTATTAAACAGTACCTTTATAAAACCATTAGCTAATCCTTCACGCGATGCTTCCTATCCAACTGTTTCTTTATTGATTCCTATGAGGAACGAAGAGCGAAATATTCAAGAACTCGTTCAGTCCTTACAATCATTAACTTATCCATCATTTGAGTGCATTTTATTGGATGATCAATCAACAGACGAGACGAAGAAGCTTACACATGAAGCAATCATAGATGATAAGCGTTTCACTCTTATCACAGGGCAATCCCTACCAAAAGGATGGAACGGGAAAGTTCACGCTTGTCACCAACTCAGTAAACAAGCACAAGGCGATCTTCTTCTGTTTATTGATGCAGATGTGCGTTTAGCACCTGACACGATTGAAAGAACCGTCGCTACATTTGATAAGGAACAAGCCGGAATGATTAGTGGATTCCCTCATTATGCTGATAGAAGCCACTTATCTCAATTCCTTGTAACCCTACAACACTTTGTTGTGTACGCCCATCTTCCAATATCCATAGCGAACACAACCAATCACCCTTCCTTCACTGCAGCTTGTGGAGGTTTCATCGGTTTTACAAGAAAAGCATACGATGCAATTGGAGGGCATGAAGCTGTCTCTTCTTCCCTTTTAGAAGATGTCCACTTAGCTCGCGAAACCAAGAAGAACGGACATACGATGAAACTTATGAACATTTCTTCATCTGTCAGTTGTTATATGTATGAATCTCTGAAAGAAGCGATTGGAGGGTTTACGAAAAATATTTTTATTGGTATTAACAAATCTATTGGACTAGCACTATTACTTATCACCTGGTACATTTTATTGTATATGGTACCTGTAGCCTTATTCATATTCAGTATAACGAGTGGTCAAATTCTCTATTCGGTTCCATTGATCCTTAGTATGCTTCAGAAGGGACTAGTAGATTACAAGAATAAGACGTCTTTAGTATATTCTCTTTTCATGCCCTTCTCTGCTCTACTCTTTGTGTTCGTCTTAACTCGTTCTATGTACACATCAATTAAAGGAAAAGCTTACACATGGAAAGGAAGGTCTTACTCATGAAAAATATTGTCATCGTAGGAGGAGGCTTAGGTGGTCTATCAGCTGCTATCCATCTGGCTGCGGATGGTCATCACGTAAAAGTATTTGAGAAAAACGAACATTTTGGAGGAAAGATGAAATCTATAGAGATCGATCGCTACCATTTTGATTTTGGCCCTAATACCATTACTATGCCTCAGGTCTTCTTAGAAACGATTCGTAAAGCCGGATTAGATCCTGAAGAGTACATCGCTTTTGAAAAAATTGAACACCATACACGGAATGCATTCCCTGATGGGTTCGTTTTAGATTTCTCTTCCTCTACTACTTTCATGAAAAATCAACTAAAAAAACTAGACCCTAAAGGGGCTATTCGATATGATGAGTTCCTAAAGAAGATTGAATCGTTGTATCAATTATCCCATAAACATTTTTTACACCGTACCTTTAATAGTTGGAAAGATTACTTATCTCCATCATTAGGAAGAGCATTTTTACAAGTACGACCAAACCAAACGATGCACGATTTCTTCCATACATACTTCGAAAATCCGAAAACTATTCAGGCACTCGATCGGTATGCAACTTATATTGGCTCAAATCCATATGTTGCACCTGCAACATTTGCAATGATTGCTCACTTGGAGCTTACTGATGGGGTTTATTACGTACCAGGTGGTAATTCAAAAATTGCGGAGGTCCTGGTAAAAGCGGCTAAACATATAGGCGTAGAGTTATATAACCATTCAAAGGTTAAGAAAATCATCACTTCAAAAGGAAGAGCAAATGGACTTCACTTGGAGTCCGGGCAGGTAGTCGAAGCTGATGAGGTTGTGATAAATGGAGATTTATTAAAAGCGTATCCTGACCTTGTGGACGAACAAGATCGTCCAAATTTTTCCAACAAGAAAGTAAGAGGTTACGAACCTTCCATTTCAGGATTCGTTATTCTAGCAGGTCTTGAAGGAAAAATAGACCAACTCCACCACCATCACCTCTTCTTCTCTACAAATTATAAAAAGGAATTTACACAACTTCAAAACGGGGAGTATGCGGATGACCCAACCGTTTACATTTGCACCTCCTCAAAGAGTGATTCAACTGTCTCTCCTGATGGAGATAATTGTTTCATTTTAGTAAATGCCCCAGCAACCAGTAAAGACCGAGAGCCAATCGATCCTCAAGAGTACAAACAAGTTATTTATAACAAACTAGAGCGCTTTGGCATTTCAATAAAAGACAAAGTAAAGGTTGAGCAAATTTATACACCTGAAGATATACGAATCGATTTCGGGGCTTTTAGGGGGTCTATTTACGGCCCTGCAGCTAATAAGAAGCTAGACGCCTTCCTCCGACCTTTCAATCGTTCACAGGACCTTGAAAACGTTTGGTTTGCAGGCGGCAGCACCCATCCAGGGGGCGGAAGTCCTATGGTCGTACTAAGCGGTCGTAATGTGGCAAGAGAGATTCATAATAAACAAAGTTAAGAATAACAGCGGAAGGCGTAAACCACATTGTGGTTTACGCCTTCATTAATTGGATATCTGATAATATGTTTTTTTTCACTTGATCACTAACAAAATTACGTTCATTAAAGACTTGATACTGATTATCTCTAATCGACGGCAATATTGCTCTGTAAAGGTAAGCAGCACCTTTTACCGGTGTCCTAGAATATAGGGGGTATTCATGAATGCTCATCAGCGATGAGTCATAATACTTTTCAGCCTTAACGGCTAAGTCCTCCCATAATTGTATAAAGGCTTCGTTTCGTTCATGGTTACGTAATTGCTCATAGGAATAGCCATAAGTATCTAAGAGTGTCTTAGGGATATAGATTCGCTCTCTTTCGATATCCTCTCCTACATCTCTTAATATATTTGTTAACTGCATTCCTTTACCAAGATCAATAGCACTTTGCCTTAGCTCAGCTTCTTTCCCTGGTGCTAAGACAGGTAGCAACATAAGTCCAACTGTACTCGCTACTTGATAACAATAAAGAAGCAGTTCCTCTTCTGTCTCTACTACATGAGAATCAATGTCTTTTCGCTGTCCATCTATCATTTCTTGGAAATAGACAGAGTCCATAGAAAATGAAGAAAAAACATCCGCTAACGCAATCCACATAGGATCATTTCCCGGTATTTCACCCTCTAAAAAGTTGTGAAAGTTCCTCTCAAATTCATCTAGTTCTGATTTAGGTGAACTTCCCTCATCTACAATGTCGTCAACTTTACGACAAAAAGCGTAGATCGCCCATACGGCTCTTTTTTGCTTTTTTGGCAACAAAGAGAAGGCTTTTGAGAACGTTTTAGAATGTGTTTCTATAATCTTCTTACAATAGGAATATGCTTCGTTTATTTGTCTCAACCCTCGACCACCTCACTTACGTTGTAGTATACCATATGATGGTCCTTTAGGTAATCTGATAGGAGTTTCGCTCCTTGCATGACAATTGGAACACCACCACCTGGATGAATGGATGCGCCTACTGCATATACATTGTCCACTTCATAAGGTTTAAGCTGAGGACGAAAAACGCCTGATTGGAATAGTGTAGGTGCAATTCCAAAGCTGCCTCCGCCGAATAACCCTTCCCTCATCGACTCTTGTGGCGTTTTTACCTTAATCCATTCGATATGATCACGCAATCCTTCGTATCCTCTAGCTTCAAGTAGATCTAATATCTTCTCAGTAAACGATTCTTTATTATTGTCCCAGTCTAATTCTTCTCCAGAAGGAACAGGTACTAGTGTATACAATACCCCTTTCCCCTCAGGTGCGAGGGAATCATCTACTAAGGAAGGGTGAAAGGTATAGATAGACGGATCATCTGGCAACTTCTTATGTTGGAATACATCAGACATGTGCTGGTCGAAATCATCGCTCATAATGAATTTGTGAATGGAAGGTTGATCATAGTTACGATCTAATCCCATATAAACTAAGAAACAACCAGAGGACGGTGTGTAGGTACGATTAAGCTTTTTCTCTTTCGGCAAGAGGTTATCCATAATTGGAAAGTCACCATTTAATACAACATCATCAAAAGATTCCCATTTTCCATTTACAACTATTCCATCACAATGATTATTTTGTACTCCAATATGTTCTACTGAGCTATTCGCGTGTAATGTAACACCTCGCTCTGACAATTTTTGAAGCAAGATGTCTACTAAACTAGCATATCCACCTTTTAAATACCATATCCCATGTTCATGTTCGCTGTAAGAAACAAGAGAGTACAACGCAGGAGATTCTCCGGGATGACCTCCGATATAAAGGGTCTGGAGAGCGTAGGTATTTTGAAGCTGTTCACTTTTAAAATAAGTTTTCATCATTTTCTTTACATGTTGATACGCTCTAAGTTTTACGAGCATCTGAATGTTTTTGGGTGTAAAGAATTGACGCTTCTTCACAAATTGTTGTTCAAGGAAATGTTGCTGTCCCATGTGGAATCTCCACTTCATATCTTGGATAAAACGCTCAAAACCTTCTCCATCACCAGGGAAAAGCCGTTCAATCTCTTCTTTTTGCCTTTGAATATCACGGAATTTAAGCATTTGTTCACCATTTGTATAATCAACAGAATATAAAGGGTCACAAGCAACTAAAGGAATTTCTTCTCTTGTTAAGCCACCTTCTTCAAGGATTGAGAGAAGCATTTCAGGCAAGAGAACAATCGTAGGACCTTCATCTACTTTATATCCCTCATGCTCAACAAATTGGAGGCGGCCCCCAAAGTGATCTTTTTGTTCGTATACGGTAATATCATAGCGTTCGTCTTTAGAAAGTAAAAGAGCTGTTACAAGACCTCCTACTCCTCCTCCTACAATACCTATCTTTCGCTTCATGCTTGCTTCACCTCCCCTTTTTCTGATAACCAATTCGCTGTAATACGAGCAGATTCTAATATTGTAGGCAACCCGCTCCCAGGATGAGTCCCCCCTCCAACAATCCAGCAATGATCTAATTCATTAAAGCGATTGTGCGGTCGGAAATACATCATCTGGGATAACTGATGACCTAAATTAAACGTTGCTCCGCGGTAGACGTTGTAATCTTGTTCCCACCCTTTTGGTGTTAAGATCTTCTCTTCCTCAATCTGGTCTTCTGAAATGGTAATACCGCCTTTATCTTTTAACACATCCAAAACGAGATTTCTGAATGTTCCCTTTTCTTGTTCCCAGTCAATCTCTGAGAAATTATTTGGGACAGGTGCTAACACATAAAGGGCTGTCTTCCCCTTAGGAGCTAATGTTGGATCTGTAATGGAGGCGTTGTGAACGTATATGGATGGGTCTTCTGATAGATCAAGAGATTTGGTGACCTCTTCCACGTTCTTTCTGTAATCATCAGAAAAGATTATGCTGTGATGCGGTAGGTCGATCTCTCCATCAATTCCTAGGTACATCATAAACGTTGAGCAACTGTATTTTTTCTTTTCGAGCTTTTCACTTTTATATTTCTTTAAGTTGGATTGATCCACCAGCTGATCCATTGCTTGAGCAAAGTCTGCATTCACGATGACCTCATCTGCTTGAATTTCTTCTCCATCTTCAAGTTTTACTCCCGTTACGGTTTTTCCGTTCGTTAGCAACTTTGATACGCCTCTATTTAAATGAATTTGACCGCCATATTCTTGTACGACTCTTGCCATAGAATTCGAGATTTGATTCACGCCTCCAACAGGGTGAAACACTCCATATTCATGCTCCATATAAGAAAGTATTGAAAATGCACCCGGGCACTCCCATGGAGACATTCCTAAGTATTTCGCTTGAAATGTGAAAGCGAGTTTTAACCGTTCATCTTTAAAATATTGAGATAGCACCCCATGAAGAGACTTGCCTAAAGCTAAATAAGGAAGCGCTTTTAACGTTCTAGGTCGCACGTAATCTATGAGTCGATGGTGCCGGTTTTGAAGCATGGGCATTAATGCGTTCATGCGTTTTCTAGTCTCATTCATAAACCGATGATATCCCTCTTCACTGCCAGGGAATTGCTCACTTAATTCCGAAGTCATTCGCTCAGGGTCCCTATACATGGTAACCTTCTGATCTTCAAATATAAGGTCATACATAGGATCAAGCTCGATCAAATCCATATAATCATGAAGATCTCGACCAGCTGCTTCGAATAACTCTTCTAATATATGTGGCATACTGAAAAACGTAGGACCTACATCAAATTGATATTCTCCTAATGTTAATTTCGCGTTTCTTCCCCCGACGACACTGTTTTTTTCAAACACCTGTACATCATATCCTTTGGCTGCTAGCAACATAGCTGAGGCTAATCCACCTGGTCCGGCACCAATTACGGCCACTTTCTTCATATTCTCACCCACCGTTATACATTTATTGTACATTAATTATACAACCAATTCCCTCAGACCGCAATTTTAAACTGCCTCGCTTTAAAAGTTAGGCTTCTTCTATTATAACGCTTGTACAGTATTAGGTTAGTTCTCACACTTTCTCCATTCTGATTGGCAATTATGGTAAAATTTGAATAGGAAAATTTTAAGGAGTGTTCGTGTAATGAAAGTAATGGTCTCAACTTTAAATGCCAAATATATTCATACGTCCCTTTCTATACGATATTTAAAAGCAGCAGCTGAGCCTGATTACAATGTACTTATAAAAGAGTTCACTATTAATGATCCAGCCCTATCCATTGCAAGTGCGATCTATGCTGAAGATCCAGATGTTGTTGGGTTCAGCTGTTACATATGGAATATAGAAGAAACGATTCCAGTTATATCAATACTAAGAAAAGTGTTACCAAATGTAACAATTGTTCTTGGAGGACCTGAGGTAACTTACGATAGCAACTATTGGATGGAGCGAATTCCTGAGGTAGATGTTATTGTCCGTGGTGAGGGTGAACAAACCTTTAAAAAAGTACTAGATGCCTTGGAAGCTAAAGAAAGGCTCCATTCTATATATGGCCTTACTTACAGAGAGAACGGAACGACCATTAAGGAAACAGGTCCAGCTCCTAAATTCCCATTGAATGAAATCCCTTCTCCATTCCGGTTCGAAGAAGATAAAGATGAATTATCAAACCGTATTAGTTATGTAGAAACAAGCCGAGGCTGTCCATATACATGTCAGTTCTGCCTTTCATCTATTGAATTTGGTGTTCGATACTTTGATATTGATCGAATGAAAGATGAAATCACCTACTTAATGGACAATGGAGCAACAACTATAAAATTTTTAGATCGAACATTTAATATAAACCGAAAGTATGCCCTTGAAATGTTCGACTTTCTCATTAACCACCACCGACCTGGCACGGTTTTTCAGTTTGAAATTACTGCAGATATTATGAGACCTGAGGTATTAACATTCATTAATGAAAATGCTCCTGCTGGACTCTTCCGATTTGAGATTGGGGTTCAATCTACGAATGACCGAACAAATGAGTTAATACAGCGTAAACAAAATTTCAAGAAACTAAAACGAACAATTACAATGGTTAAAGAAGGTGGAAAAGTTATTCAACACCTAGATCTTATTGCTGGTTTACCTGAGGAGGACTATACCTCCTTTAAACAAACCTTCAACGATGTATTCACTATGAAGCCAGAAGAACTACAATTGGGTTTCTTGAAAATGCTGAGAGGCACCGGATTACGAAACGAAGCTCATAATTGGGGGTATCAATTTATGGATAACGCCCCGTATGAGATGCTTTCAAACCATGTATTATCGTTTTCAGAAGTAACAGCGATTAAACGGGTTGAAGATATTCTAGAGAAATACTGGAATAAGCACTTCATGGATCATACTGTTGATTACCTTACAAAAGAAGTATTTGAAAGTCCATTTGATTTCTTCCAATCCTTTGGTGAATACTGGCACCTTCAGAACTGGGACAAGATTGGTCATCAATTAACTGATTTATTCAGACGTCTATACCAATTCTTACAAGAAGTAGCTCCGCAGCACTTAGCCATCATCAAAGGTTTAATGAACTTGGATTACTACGGGAACTTCAAACAGAAACCAAGGACTACTTGGCACAGTGATCAGTGGAGTAAACAGGAGAAACAGTCTATGTATGACTCATTATGGAATGAGTTTAATTATGGTAAAAAAGGCTACACCAAACGTGACCTCCATAAGCATTCCATGATTGATGCTGTTCCATTTAATGTACAGCATTATTTAAATACAGGAGAGATTGAAGAGACCCCTGATATATTAATGGCTTTATACAGTCCAAGTGATCAAAAAGTATCCTTCTCATTTGCCTCTTCAAGCAACTAGCTAATCAGTTGTTTATTAGAAAATTGGTTTGAGATTAGTAAAGTTGAAACTCATAAATGGAGATAGGTCCGTATCGTGTGCGGTTAGGGCAGGCTTGGGGACCACTCGCTTTCCTGCGGGGAGCTGGGAAGCCTCCTCCTTCGCTGACGCTCCGTCCGGGGTCGTCCCTAGGCTCCTTACCCCGCGGGAGTCTCGCAGTCCCCAATCCTGCCCTGGCCTAAAATGGTGAACGGACCTCATTTATGCGTTTAAGCTCCACCGTCTACCAAATATAGCGCGTTTCCGTCTCTCCTAATTTGGCAAAGATGGGCCTGGAAATTGCGAGACTCCTGCGCGAGAGAGAGCTAGACGGGATCCCGGAGAGAGCGCAAGCGATCGAGGAAGCTCTGAAAAGAAAGAGGAAGTTCGACTAAAACCGTCACGTCCTGTGACAACGTCGAACGACCCCACGTCGTGTGGGGCCGCCCGCGGAAAGCGAGTCGTTCACCAGACACCCCTAACACTCAATAAACATAACGGCCAACCCAGACTAAAGTGGCTCAGCTTGGAGATAAGAGGTACATTGAAAAGAAAAAAAACAAAATTTCACAAAGTTAAATACATATTATAAGAACTAGGCACTCGTCTATACCAAATCAGCTCTTATCACATATACATATAACTAGATAGGAGGTGATTTGGATGTATTGTTGCGGATATGGCCAAGGCGGCTATGGCTACGGGGGCAGTTTTGCGTTAATTGTTGTACTATTCATCCTTTTAATCATCGTTGGTGCAGCTTTTTACTGCTAACCTCTTACAAGATTAATTAAGAAAAAGGCAGTCCTTTCAGGACTGCCTTTTTCACATTAGACGGTTTGCTTTTGAAACATTTCATTAAGATGAGTAGGTGGAAGTGGCTTACTATAGAAGAACCCTTGCATCTCATCACACCGTTCGTTTTTAAGAAATGAAAGTTGCTCTTCTGTCTCTACCCCTTCAGCAATGACTTTCATATCTAATGAATGGGACATATGAATAATTGATTTCACAATGGCTTCGTTTTGTTTACGATTTTGAATAAACACCTTATCGATTTTTAGTTTATTAACTGGAAACCTGCTTAAATACTTTAAAGAAGAGTATCCTGTGCCGAAATCGTCAATAGATACGTACACACCTAGATCCCTTAAACCTTCTAGCGTTTGTATAATATCTTCTTCATTACTCATCGCCATGCTTTCTGTAATCTCTAATTCCAGATGAGTTGGGTGAAGGCCCGTTTTGTTTAGTATAGATGCCACACGTTCTACAAGATCACTTTGATGGAATTGCTTTGCCGACAAGTTGACCCCTACAATAATAGGATCAAACCCCTCATCTTGCCATTGTTTATTTTGACGACATGCTTCATACATAACCCAATCCCCAATCTCTAATATGAGACCTGTCTTTTCAGCAAGGGGAATAAAGGTTCCTGGAGATATAAAGCCTTCTTTAGGATGATTCCACCGCAGCAAAGCCTCTACCCCTACAATTTTTCCTGTTACAATGTTCTTCTGAGGCTGGTAATGGAGTTCGAATTGCCCCTCCTTCAGTGCTTTGCGAAGTTCTGTTTCCATTGTCAATATTGTTTTAAAGTCCTTAGATATAGAGGATTCAAACATTTTATAATCGTTTCTATAGTGTTCTTTAATTACGTTCATGGCCGAATCAGCATGCTTGATTAACTCATTTGCATCTTGACCGTCAGCCGGATACAAGCTAATCCCAATACTAACAGAAGTAAATAATTCAAAATCATCAATATGAATAGGTTCTTGGAACTGGTCAATGATCTTCTGTGCCAATGCCTCAGCTTCTTCTTTCGTTTTCACATGACGTTGCAGAATGAGAAATTCATCTCCGCCCATTCGTGCAAGAAACGTTTGTTCATTTTGTAAATACTTTAAACGACTAGCACACGATTGAAGTAATTTGTCTCCAAATACATACCCCATCGTGTCATTAATTTGTTTAAAATAATCAATATCCATAAAATATACTGCAAACATTTCTTCGCTTGTTTGAGCCTGATTAATAACACCCATGAGTTCTTGAAGAAAATATGTACGATTTGGTAAGTTTGTTAACTCATCAAAATAAGCCATAAATTCGATTCGCTTTTCGTTTTCAACGCGTTCTGTAATATCACGAATGACAGCACCTCGAAGAATCTTATTCTCATATGGATACGGATGAGCCATAACTTCGAGATGTATTCGCTTACCACTTTTGGTTATAGCCGCGATTTCATAAGGTTCGTTTGGAATTATGTCTATTTTTTCTTTTAAGCCTCTAGAATGTTGAGGGTCCACGATGTCAAACACACTCTTATGTAAAAGTTCTTCACTATCATAACCTAAGATTTCAGCAAACGTATCATCACATTCTACAATAACTCCATTATCATGAAGAACCATTCCTTCAAGAGTAGAATCCATAAACTCACTGATCTGTTGCCTCAATTCCTTAATACGATCATAAAAGGATGAATCTTGAAGTCTTAAACAATATAGCTTCCTATTATCACAATAGAGCCCAATTACTTTCACGCTCAGTTGGCGCTCTGAACCGTCAATCACTTTCATCAACCTTTGTACATCTTCATCTACTATCAACTGATTAAAATTTAAATAAGAATAGATAGAAGTCGATTGTACGTTAGAAGTATCCAGGAGATCCTTAGCTGGTTGATTCCACTCCACTATCTCACCACCCTCATCCACAAAAAGAAGAGCATCCTGGAGATGATCCAGGAGCTTCTTATGGATAGGAAGGGATGAGTGATCACATGGGTTCGACATGTCTTATTCCTCCCAAAACTAAACCCTGCTGCAAACTATAGGTTATTGTCTACCCAATAATAATTCGTTCCGTTGGATAGTGATAGTTGCCTTTTTTCTCTTCTTTCTTAAAGGTGAACAGGAATGACAAGATTCCAATTCTTCCGATAAACATCAGAGCCATTAAAACAACTTTGCTGACAGTCGTTAAATAGGGTGTAATCCCTAAAGATAGTCCAGTAGTTCCGAATGCCGAACTCACTTCAAAGAAAATTTGGGTTAGACTGAAATCTTCAGCAATTGTTAATATGACTACAGCTACAAATACCGAAATGGATGCAAACATTGTTACCACAACTGCCTTAATGAGATCATCATTATGCACTTCTCTTCTGAAAATACGAATGCGCTGTTGGCCTCTAGCATAAGTAAGCAAGAATATAATGACTAGCGCAAACGAAGTTGTTCGTATTCCACCGCCTACACTACTCGGGGATGCTCCTATTATCATTAGAACAGACATAAAAATATGAGTTTGCTCTGTGAACATATTAACATCCATTGTAGTGAGACCAGCACTACGTGTCGTAACAGATTGAAACAGAGCATAGAACAAAACCTCATGCCATGGTTTACCTGCAAAGAAATAATTCGTTTCAAGCAATATAATCACTAACGTTCCTACAATAATTAGAGCAAGAAACGTAAAGGTTGTTAACTTTGTAAACAATGAAAATCGCATAAATTTTCGTTCTTCGTTAGAAGCAAACAAATGCTCTCGCACTTCAATGAGAACAGGGAATCCGATCGCCCCTAGTACAATTAATCCCATATGAATAAATTGGACGAAATAATCATCCTTATAAGGAATAAGAGATTGTCCCGTTATATCAAAGCCCGCATTTGTTGTGGCACTTATAGAGGCAAAAAAACCTTGATAAAAAGCTTCATACCAAGTGGGAAAATACTGCATAAAGTATACTCCCAGAATAATAAAACCTAAGAATTCTATGACAAATATTAAGAATAAAATTTGTTTAATTAAACGAACCATACCTTGGAAAGTAGTTTGATTATGATCCGTCATGATTAGCCTTCGCTCTTTAAGCCCAATTTTCTTTCCTAACAAAATCCAAATCATCGTACCCAATGTCATAATGCCAATACCACCAAATTGAAGTACAAAAGCGAGTAAAAATACGCCTGTTACACTAAACGTTTCAGAGATATTCACAACACTGAGCCCTGTAACTGCAACCGCACTTACAGCAGTGAATACGAGATCAATAAATGATAACGTAACCCCCTCCTGATGAGCGACTGGAAGCCCTAACAAAATACAAGCCGTTAAGACAGCAAATCCATAGAACAGAACAATGATTTGAACGGGAGATAAATTGTTAAGCCAGCGTAAGCTATGATGCCTAATCCACATTCAAATTTCTCCTTTTCTTACAAGAATCCTTACTAAACCATCATTTTATACCATTATACCAATACGAAAAGGAGAATTCTTTTTTTATATCGGTTCAATTGTTGATTTATAAAGGATTCCTTTTCTTTTTTAGAGTATATTCTAGTTTTTACTACTTTCCTATTTATTATAATCTAAAGGAATGAAACTTCCTTCTACCTAAGGAAAGAGCAATTCTTATTTTAGCGTTTTTGTGTGCTACATCAAGTGTCTAAGAGTAAATTTTAATTTTCAGAACACATGTCATATTGAACACTTAGAAATGTGTGTACGTAAAAGGAGATAAATGAAACAAGATTCACACGAGCTAACTCACTAGATTCCTATCCGACAAAAAATACCCACTCATTTTAGTGGGTATCCCAGTTCAATTATACAGAGTTTTCGGCTTCTGCTTGCTCTACTCTATTTTTAAATTCTTCAAGAAGCTCCTCACCTTGATATCCCTCTTCAATTAAACGACGAAGCATATGTTCGACTTGATCCTTTTTATGATCAACAATATTCCCCATAAAAAGTACATTGAAATGTTCACCAATTTCATTTACATCTAGTACTTTAACTAAGAAAACAGCAGGGTGATTTGAACTTTTGGTAATTTTAGCTTCTAGCACCATTTCCTCTTCATTCTGTCGAAACCTTAAAAATTCTTCAATGTATTGTTGGTCCAAATAAGCTTCGATAATCCAACGGTTTTGATCGTCTTCTCGATTTATAATTAGACCATCAATTAGTGGTATAGACCTTTTTTGAAAATCCTCACCACTTTCTTTAAGGATGTTTAATTTTATCAACTTGAACGTCTTCAATAAAAGGACCCCCTTCCTTATTAAAACTTAATCCTATGTAAAACATATAATCTATGCAAAACTACATTCTCTTACATGTAACATAACAAACATTCCACATTATTTCCATAGACAGGTGTGTTCCTTAATAAGTGTAATCCAGTCAAAATAAAGAGTCATTCTAATATGTAATAGTAAGGGAGCAAGAACAGTGTACTCGCTCCTGTTTATGACTCTTACCTTGATCTCTTATTTAGTGATCAGCTTTTTATTAATGAGAAAATAAAAAGATGCCCATGGTACCGTAGCATCTCTTGTTGTCTTAACTTGATTGTTCATTAGGGATATTTTCTTTTGCATAAACGACATCAATCTTTTGGTCCAATTGATGAAGTTCTCGAATCGCTTCGCTAATCTCCATTTGTTTGTAATGGTGCATCCCTTTAGGTTGTTCATCTTTATTATCAGCTAGAGTCACTACTTCTTGTAAGGGCGTTTGTTTCCCATCTAAATGAAACGGCAGATAAGAATCCGTATGAAGAAGGATTGCTACTGATATTTGCTTGGCAGCCACCCGGTCTTCCCCTAATCTTATTAATAACTTATGTGCGCGTTCAGCACCCTTTATGGCATGAATATCATTTTGACGATAGTCATCATAATCCCATTCGCCATCATTTGTGTACCATTCATAATGTCCTATGTCATGAAGAAGCGCTGCTTTAGAAGCCTGATCCACGTCTACGCCTCGTTCAAGCGCAATTTCGAAGGCATAATTTGCGGCCGTTACAGCATGATGGACACCTGAGCGACGAAGGTATTTCCGAGTGATATGATGTTTAAATAGATCTACTAATGTTACGTTCCTCATCGTAATCCCTCCGATTGTTTTCAGAATAATATACCACACGTTTTTTATACATACAATCCTTCTTAATATTCTTTACCTGATTGATCGACTGATAAACAAAATACCTCGTTTAAGGGAGACCTCGTGATGGTATTATAGGAATGTAGTAGTTAGGACGAGGAGCTGAAAAACGTGGAGTATTATTTTAAAAAGGATACAGTGATGATTACAGGAGCTAGTAATGGAATTGGAAAGTCTTTAGCTCATGCATATGCGAAAGAGGACGCCACTGTGATTTTGATTGATAATGATAAAGGTAATGGAGAAAAGCTTGTAAATGAAATTTGTGACACAGAAGGAACGGCTGTCTTTTATTTCTGTGACGTGCGGGATGAATCCTCTGTAAGATCTTGTTTTGCTTCAATTTTAGAAGATGGATACTCTCCTACCATATTAATTAATAATGCAGGAGTGAGTCGTTTTACGAATTTCTTCGACATGTCTTTATCTGAATGGGATGATGTTCAAGCTACAAACTTGCGAAGCGTCTTTTTACTTTCTCAGGTTACTGCAACTTATTGGAGAGACAATGGCATTCATGGAAGAATCGTAAACATGGCTTCTACAAGAGCAATGATGGCAGAGCCACATTCTGAAGCATACGGGGCATCAAAAGGAGGTATAGTAGCATTAACCTATACGATGGCGATGTCCCTTAGTGATTATCAAATTAGAGTAAACGCGATTAGTCCAGGATGGATCCAAACAACACATTATGATGAACTTCGGGATATTGACCATAACCAACACCCATCTAAACGAGTTGGCCACCCAACCGACATATCAAAAGCTTGTTTTTACCTTACAGATAAAGACAATACATTCGTAACAGGAGAGAACCTTGTGGTTGACGGTGGAATGACAAGAAAAATGATCTATGAACACTAACAGAACTCGGACATTCCGAGTTCTGTTTTTAGTTTGGGCCTATTACAAGTTAAGGGGCCGGCAAATAAGCCTTAAGAGCTTTTTACGTTTCATTAATGAGGAGGAGGGTATTTGGTATGTAAGAAAAAGAAAAAAACAAGTAGAGGTGAAAACCTTGGAGCAGCTTACATCGTACCAAGTACAATTAAAAAAGCAAATTGATATGGAAGAAGTCATGAATATTCATCATTTTATAGTAGATAGTTCTTATGATTTATACTTATACCAAGACCATTTGATTGCAGACGTTCGTAATCTTCCTAAGCTATTGTCGTTCTTTTTCTATTATAATACAGATCGGCCTCTGGTCATGATTATTGATGGGAAAGACGTACAGTATGCCTACCAAAAAATCATGAACATTTGCGAGGAACCTATTGAAAATTGTGTTGTCCGTCGATTTCATGAGGCTCATCGTGATCAGACTATTTTGGTCTAACTAAAAAGGGTTGCAATCATTGAATGATTGCAACCCTATATGCTTCCAGTAAATGAATTTCAGAAAGGACTGCCTATGCTTGATTTTATTGTAAGCACATTAAAAGACTGGGGATTATTCGGGCTTTTATTAAGCTTATCGATTGAAGCTTCTTCTCTCCCCTTCCCTGGTGGGTTAGTTGTATTAGCTTATGGTTATATACTAAAAGCTTCTGCCTTAACAAGCTTAGGAATAGCACTTCTTGCAGGAGGCGTTTACACTTTATTCAGCTATATTCCTTATGTCATAGGTTATAAACTTGAAGGAAAATTACAAAACTGGTTTAAAAGTGATAAGTTAGAAAAAGCGGAGCGGTGGTTTAGTCGGTGTGGGGAATGGACCATTGCACTTTCCCGACCACTTGGGTTAGGAAATTATGTTTCCTATTTTTCAGGTATCAGTCACGTACGACCGGTCCGCTTTGGGGTAATCACTTTTATTGGCATCACACCATATATTTATATAATGTTGCTTGTAGGAAGAATGGGGAATTTGTCTTCCATTAAGAATACAATTACAAGCCTTCAGCAATATGTTTACCTTGCACTTGCTTGTGTACTTATTATGTTCCTGGCATATAAAATCGTACAACGTAAAAAATCTAAATCTTGTAATACCTCTCCATTTAAAAAAACATCTACCAAAGAAGAGGCCCATTAAAAAATTTAAAAGGGGCAGGATCTGCTTTATCGATAAAGCAGATCCTGCCCTTTTTCTAATGATTATGAGAGTGTTCTAACCCGGCAGAAGTTATAGGTAAGTATTGGATCAATACTCCTACAACAAGCATGAATATCGCTATATTAATAGGGTTATACAACCATTTAATTAGAGGGTGTGGAACGCCTAGGTCATATATTAATAACACACCAAATGCGAAGGTACTCATAGTCATCACCTTAAAAACCACATTCCACTCTGAATCAGGAAGCATCCCACTTAACATTCCTCCCATCATCCCTCCCATAACCGCATGCATACTACTATGTATAATTCGTTCGGAATTTGTATGCTGAAAAAAGAATGGAAGAAGTAGCCCTATGCCCGTTGCTATCCCCATTGAAATTAATAAATTTTGAGTTAAAAAGTATATCGTCATCCCGTAATAGACACTCGCAAACATAACAACTCCATGAACAATTCGTTCTTTATCTTCTTTCTTACTTATCCGATGTAAAAATGATAAAACAAAAACTCCAAGGAGCATCATCGTCCAAACGATTCCCAAAGCCATTTTCATACATGTCCCTCCCCCTCATTACTATATGAGAGCACAATAAGAAACATGTCCATGACCATCCATATCATAGGACGAACTTCTTTATGCGTATAATACCTTAACGAAAGACAGAAAGAAGGGATCCTTATGGATTGGAAATTATATGCTTTTTTACTTGGTACCACCGTCAGTGAACATTGGTACTACTCAAGAATCCCTAAAGTCTATTATTTTTCTATGAAGAACAAGAGCGTCTAACTTACTTATCCCTTTAAAGCATTCAGTGCACTAGATAAACATCGCTGTATCCACGTTGATTTTAATTTATATTTCATCGGATCAGGTTGGATCGTTACTTTCTCTGGTTTTCTCTTATCTATAAGATCACGGATTTCCATTTCGGTCAAGATCACAAAGACCACTTCCTTAATAAGATTTTCCATCTTTAGCTTTGATGGTAATTCTAATTATAAGGAGGTGGAGCAATCTTTTTAACGGCACAAGGCATGAATCATTCTCATACTGAGGGCTGAAATGTTCCTACTTCTACAGACGAAAGCCACAATTCTAACGTTCAAGATTACTAAAAAAAGCATGTACTCCATGATGGGAGTACATGCTTATATTTATTGTTAATCAAACCAACCTTTCCGCCTAAACCAAAGAAACATGATAACTGCTATCACAAACATGATAAATAAAACAACGAAATAAGCGTACCTTTCATCTAATTCTGGCATATAGGAAAAGTTCATTCCATACACCCCTACAATAAAGGTTAAAGGCATAAAAATCGTTGATATTACCGTTAGAATTTGCATCGTTCGATTCGTTTCATGTGAATTTAAAGACATATAACTGTCCCTGATATCTTGGGTCATTTCTCGATTTGATTCAATTAGCTCAGATACCTTCAAAAGATGGTCATAAATATCTGAAAAATACTCTTTCCTTTCTCGCACCCCATCAAGCCTGTGAGAACTCAAGATCCTATACATTAAGTCCCTCATAGGATGGACTGTTTGACGCATTGTTAATAAATCTGCTCTTGTATCAAATAATTGCTCAAGCAACGTTTCCATAGACAATTCTTTCGTATTATCTTCTATATCATTAATATGATCCTCAATGGCATAGACAATTGGAAAATAATTATCGACTACCTTGTCAAAGATTTGGTGGAGCACGTGAAATTCATCCCACACATTAAACGAACGTTCTCTTAAAAGTCTATTCCAGACTTGTTCAAGCTCAGGACAGACTTGCTTGTGATAGGTAACAATGTACCCATCTCCATTAAACAAATCCACTTCTTCTTTTTCAAGGGTTTTAGCATTAAGGGCATGCATGACGAAAAAAGTATGCTCATCATAATAGTCAAGCTTTGGTCGTTGTAAATTATGTATACAGTCTTCAATTGCCAAGGGGTGAAATTGAAAGACTGTATCCAATTTTTGCGTTTCACTAGGTGTTGGTTCTGAGAAATCCACCCAGTACCACATAATCCCTTCTTCTGATAACTTCTCCAAAGGCAAATCTTTATGTAATTGCTGGTCTTTTGTGATCGCTATAGTTCTGATCATATGGACCTTTCCTCTCCTAATCGATTCCTATCCACTGATATAATTTCACATTTTGCCATACATCAAACTTATTTCCGACTTCTTTTAATGTACCAACATGAGAAAATTGATACTTATCATGCAATCGTTCACTTGCTTCGTTCCCTTCTGTAATAAGTGAAATAATAGAATGGAATTGATAATCCCTTGCTTTTTCCAGCAATGCCTTCATTAAACCATGCCCAACTCCATAACCTCTATAATTCCGATTCACATATAAGGAAAGTTCTGCAGTCGTTTGATAGGCAAGCTTGTCATTGTAAGGAGATAAATAACCATATCCCGCCACTTCCTCTCCCCATTCTGCTACAAGAATAGGATAGACTCCATGAAGGTTCTCAAACCACTTTTCTTTATCTGCCAGTGACTTCTCCTCTAGGTCAAAAATAGCTGTTGTATGAATGATTGCATCGTTCTCAATTTCTCTAATAAAGGGTAGATCCTTTGCTTCTGCGTTTCTGATCCACATCAATTGGTCACCTGCCTTTTGTTCATCTTATCACAGCAGGTTAAAAATTAAGACCCTAAATCAATTACAGCTGGATATGGTTACTATTCCTATGGCTCTGTTAATGTTTAGTGTTAATTTTGTTCCATATAAGCCCCCTTATATGGAAGACTCTAAGCTGAGACACTTTTATGTAGATAAAGGTCCGTTACGCTTGTGGAGCGTTTGGGGTGTCTGGGGAAATTGCGAGACTCCTGCGGCAGTAGGAGCCTAGGGGAGACCCCGGAAGGAGCGAACGCGACTGAGGAGGCTCCCCAGCTCGCCGCGGAAAGCGAGTGATTTCCCCAACCGCCTTAGTCTCAAATAACGCAAACGGAAACATTCTCTCAGCTTTGAGTCTTCAACAATCCTGCTCTATACTTGAACAAGCTTATTATAAAGAATAACAATATTAAACTTTACAAAGCCATTCCTATAAATGATTCTACTTACGTGAACACAAAATTTTAAGAAGACTTTATTCCCTGGGAAATCTGTAATTGTGCAGAAAAGTCAACTATTATCTTCTCATAAACACAAAAAGGAGCTAATCTAATTAGCTCCCTTTTTATTATGAGATCAATTGCACTTGAATTTTATGTCCTTCTTGGTCTTTAAAGTAAAACGTTTCCCCAGGAGTCCCTTCTTCTATTTCTACTCCTGACTGTTGAAGAGATTTAAAATCCTCTTCAAGGTTTGTGGAACCTAATGTAAATGGATGCTCTATCACGTTATGAAGATCACTTGGTATCTCAACGAGGGTAATCCCCAAATGATCGAGGGTTAATGCTCGCATCTCTCCATACATTGGTGTATGGAAAGAAAAGTCATATAACTGATCCACATTCAAATGAGTCTTATACCATAATGATGCATCCTCTAAACTTTTTACAGGAAGAAAATATCCGCCTAATTTTGTGACAGGATTCTTTGCTTTTGCTTCCTCTTCCCATCCTACAATGCCAATTTGTATATTATTCGGATCGGTCACCTCGTAACAAAGCATATCAAAGAAATCATCAATGTCTGTTAATTTAGCCCCTTTTAAGAATAAATCTCTATGTAAATATTGCGGTTCGTACACATTAATATTGAAAGGACTAAACGGGTATTCTTGTGTCACGTTACTTTTATAAAAAACTAAATCCGCACCTTCGGCAAATGAAATGGTCACTTCTTCTTGATTTCCTTTAGCCTCTAGCTGCAAATGATTCTTATACCATTCCTTTGTTTCTTGTAGGTTCTTACACGGAATGCGTATTGAGTTCAGTTGTTTTATTGCCATATTATTCACCTCTCCAGTTTTCTTACCCACTTTTTCACTTGATAAACCGTATAATATAAGAATTAAATTTTACTGAATTTTATAACAATTATACACTCTCTTACGATAAAAGAAAACCACTCTGGAAATGAATCGTATATTACGGATGTCTTTCGAAAAAACTATAGATGGAGGTGTTCAAACTGGAACATATTAAAGCGCTTGGGATCAAGTGGGTTATTTTAATTGCTGCTGTCTTCCCAATCTATGGGGTAATTGCCGGGGCTTCCTTAGTAAATGTTTTTCTTATCACATTTGTATTACTTGGAGTAACTTATGTAATCGGAGATTTATTTATATTAAAGCGGTTTGGGCTTATTATAACTTCAATCGCAGACCTTGTATTAACGTTTAGTATCCTATATCTATTTGGCAACGTGATTAATGGAATAACTACACAAACTATACTACCTGCTATTGCAGGAGCTGGATTCATTGTTGCCTTTGAAACGTTCTTTCATATTTACATGGAAAATCGCGTTTTGCACCTTGGACCACATGTGTATGACAAACGCCGCCAACTATTGGTTCCAAAAAAATTGCGTGTAGAAGCATCTGAAGAATTATTCCCATATGAAGCACAACGA
Source organism: Pontibacillus salipaludis (assembly GCF_014642405.1). Taxonomy (GTDB): domain Bacteria; phylum Bacillota; class Bacilli; order Bacillales; family BH030062; genus Pontibacillus; species Pontibacillus salipaludis. Next base: position 58,118 of record NZ_BMIN01000020.1, on the reverse strand, counting down.
AAAGAAGCGCAAGAAGAAGATACTCACCGGCCCGAAGAATAAGCAGCCAGTCTTTACCTGGCTGCTGTTTTTATGATTTAACATCCATACTCTAGCATGAAAATTTCTTCATTCGTCACCTTTATTTGTCCTTTATTCACAGTTTGAATTTTTTCACTGTGAACTACGTGGTTTACCATTGTTTGCTGCCATGGGGCTGATACCCAACCTTTTTTGTTTAATTGCTTATAAGACAACATTCGATCACTAAGTATGGTTCCTTTTCCATCATACGAAGTTGCTTCCTCATTTGAAGTGAAAATATAATGCTGATCTACAATAAAAGTAACAAAACGATCGCTTTGTGAAATTTTTATAGGGATATTGGTATTCCCTACCTCCGGAACATGGCTATTACTAATCGGTTCATACGAGAACGAAATGTTCTCCTTTGTGTGAGGTAACCAATACGTTTCTTCAACTTCTTCTGCTAAAGTCGGTCCACCAGATATATGCGTATCATGTAGACATGTGTCCACAATATGTCTGAATGTAAAGGCCTTATCTTCAACAAAATCTAAGTATGGCTGGATCCAAACGTCTGGATTAAGGAGAAGAATTTCAGCTTCACTAATAATCATATAAGAAAGATGTCCTGTGCTTGGTCGAATAAACTGGTAGACCTCTCCTCCATCTGTTAGCTCACCTACTTGCACCGATTCGATATACATTGCCCATTCCTTCATACCGCCTTTAACATAATACATTTCAATACCTAGTTGTTGCTCGAGTGTAGTAACTTGATCGAGTGAAGACTCTTCATCTTCCCCCAGTAGAATGGCTTCGAGTTCTTCATTCATGATTCGCTTATCGTTAAAATCTTCCTCAATCCTTAGCATTTCTACTGGAAAAGATAACTCTTTTGAGTACGTTTTGTTACGACCATCAATCAATACAAATAGCTGCCCTTCCCGACATCGCTTATACAATTGACGCGGTGATAATGATTGAGCCATAGTACCCCTCCCTATTCACTTCTTGTCTTCTTATTTTGGCAGTGGTAATCATTTCTATACCATTAGAATTGGACCTACATAACTCTACGGTTTTCCTACCCCGGCAGAATTGTTGAAAACTCGAAACTGAGAAACTCTATTTTTTATGGGTCCGTTACGTTTATTTAGAGTTAGGTGTGCCTGGCTATATATTCTCTAACGGCCCCGCTGCTTGAGCGTGATGGTGTACACTTGAATCTACACATGGTTTGTTTCCGTTTCTCTGATTATGGAAAGGTTAACGGAAATGTTCTCAGCTTTGAGTGTTGTGCATAAAAAAGGGGTGGCTTATATGGAGCGAGTGAATCTATTTATTAACAGGTACTTGTTTAAAATAGCCACTAAAAAAGCGAAACCCTATAAGGTTTCGCTTTTAGCTTGAAATTCTTTATTAAAGTATAAGATCCCTTTTAAAGAAGGTACTTACTTATTTGTCAACGCTACCTTCCCATGCTAGCATGCCGCCATCCATGTTGATGACATTGTAGCCGTTCTCTTCCAAGAACGCTGTAGCTTTACCACTACGTCCACCAGAGCGACAAACCATTACATATTCTGTGTCTTTGTCTAACTCATCTTTACGCTCATCAAGAGAACCAAGAGGAATATGCTTAGCTCCTGGAATTTTCCCTTCTTCAACCTCTTCAGGTTCACGTACATCTACGATATTAATTGCTTCGTTACCTTCTACTTTTTTACGAACTTCTTCTGGTGTAATGTTTTTCATTATTAATTCCTCCTTCATATTAGTTCCAGGCGTTTATACCGCCACGAATATTTGTAATGTGTGTAAATCCTTGTTTTTTTAACAATCGAGCTGCCGCCATACTGCGTGTCCCACTTTGACATAGTAACACGACTTCTTTAGACGAATCCAACTCGCTTGAGACTGATTTCAAGGATTGAAGCGGGATATTGTTGAATCCCTTGATTTGGTTTCTATTATACTCCCCAGGGGTACGAACATCAACGAATTGATCTGCCTTCTTTCTGTTTCGTAATTTCTCTTTAGCTTCTTCTGGAGAAATCTGTTCTACACCCTTTGGTGGGATTATTGTTTTAACGATAAAATAGATTGCTATTCCAACTAGCAAAACTGTTATAATTGTATCCAAAGAATCCTCCCCTTACCTCTTCTTTTAACCCCTATGGGTATATTTTAATAGGTGGGGAGGTATTCGTCAATCCCCTTCTTATTTTGTTGCAACAATATAGTATACTTCATTGTTTAGATGTCCAACTTCAACGTCAAACCCTTCTTCTGCTACTTTCTCAGCCAGCTCGTTAGAGGCAATTCGATGTGCTTTAGGTGGCCCCTGCTCCCCATCAACTTTTTCCCAATCCAAAATAAGGAGACGACTGTTCTCCATTAGAATGCGATAAACTTCCTTTAATGTTTGATGAAGATCAGGTACTTCATGCAATACGAAAGCCGTTAGCGCTCTGTGGAACGAAGCATCCGGAAGATTTAAAGAGTCTAAACTACTTTTCATACGCTCTATATTTGTAATGCCTTCCCCTTCAGCCCTTGAAGCTAACAGTTCCAACATTTCAAATTGCAAGTCGACTGCCGTAACGCGGTCTTTCGTTTCTTGAGCAATAGGTAATGTTAAATACCCATTACCAGCACCTAAATCGGCAACTTTCTCTTCACCTGATAATTGAAGTAGTTCTAAGACCTTTTCAACAGGTACCGTTTCTTGGCGAGTAGGGTCTACTAGCTTTTCAGCTTTTTTCGGATCAAATACCTCTCCTGCCATGATGATGCACTCCTTTTTTATCTAAGTTAAATTGTGTTCTCATTCACTACTGTAGTTTTACCAATTTAGAAGAAAAGCTAAACATAGACAATGGTCTTTAATGTAAGTAAGGAGCCTTTTAGAGATCCTCGAAGGAAAACCAGTGATCCCAATTCTAGCCAGGATTAAGAAACCCATTAAAAGTCCTTAACCAAACATAAATAAATAAAAAAGGGCTACCCTAGCGGCTTCCCTTCATTTATTTTATAACCTATTTTTCCTTCTTAATCGTTTCCGGACAGATTTACTAATAATCATAATATAGAACATAACTGGCGCAGCTACTAAAGTGACAGCATGATCCGTTATGAGGTTCTGCGAATATAAAAGCATCAAGGTTGCTAAAATGGTTAAAGCCCCTAAGTCGACCCACTCATACCACTTCATTTTTGTTCACCCATTTTTTATTTATGGTATGTGAGTTTGAATGAAAACGGTACTCTTACTACCCTCTGCTCACTGCTTTTTTTGCTGACACTGCAGCGAATGTTATGGTAATAGCGCATGCAATCGTAATGGCAATAATTCCTTTAGCAATACCCCAGAATTTCCACCCATCTATCAAAACCGTCCGCATGCTTTCAAAAATATACGTTGTGGGGTTAATGGTAGCCGCTACCTTTAACCAAGAAGATTCAATGAGCTCATAAGGTACAAACGTTGTACTTAGAAATATTAAGGGAAAGAAAATTAGTGTACCCGCTTGAGCAGCTTGAGCGTTTTTTGTTTTTAGAGCGATTCCTGCTGAGTACCCCGCAAAAGCCAGACCCCATCCGACAGCTAATAGTAAAACAACGAGCACGCCTAAAAAACCCGTAGCTACTTCAAGCCCCATTAAGAAAGCAACAATAAGAATTAATATGGTTTGAACAAATAACTGCAACATACCGGCAATAATAGGACCAAGAACAATGGATAGTCGTGAAGCAGGTGTGAGCAGAAGTCTTGAGAAGAAGCCATTTTCGATATCCTTCACAATTCCTTGCCCCGCTCCCCCTGCACCACCGATCGCTGCTGAGACTACAGAAACTGGCAGTATAAACGCTAAATAATTCGCCCCTTCAAACGCAGGAAGCTGGGATATACCACTCAATCCACTGTCGTAGACAAGGAGAAAGAAAGTAGAAATTAGTAAATTAGGAATAAAGGAAAACGGACTCCGAAGCGTAGTTAGAACACTTCTCTTGGATAATACCCATATATCTTTTAATAATCCATTACCCATGTTCAACCTCTCCTCTCTTTCGTTCTCCTTCTGCTGTAATCTTTAGGAAAATATCATCAAGAGTAGGCGTGTTGACATTAATGGTTTGAGCGGCCAAATCTTGCTGATCTAATAATCGGACGATCTCCATTAGCCGTTTCGCACCATCTTGAACATATATATTCAATTCTGTAGTATTCTTCACATAATCAGCATCAGGCATATGTTGTGTAATAGCTGCTTCTGCTTTTTCAGCTTCTCCTTCATTTTCGAAAGTCATTGCAATAATATCGTTACCAATTTGGGCTTTTAACTCCTGAGGTGTGCCCGTTGCTACGATTTCTCCATCATCGATAATAGAGATACGATCTGCTAACGTATCTGCTTCTTCTAAGTATTGCGTAGTGAGGAAGATTGTTGTTCCCTCTTCTTTATTCAATCTCTCTAAGTAGTCCCATATGCTCTTACGATTAGAAGGATCAAGCCCTGTAGTAGGTTCGTCTAAAAAGAGAATTTTAGGCTTGTTAACTAATGTCAGAGCAAGATCCAATCTCCTTCTCATTCCTCCTGAGTAATTTCCGCAAATCCGGTCAGCAGCTTGTGAAAGCTGAACCACTTCAAGCAATTCATTTGTTCTCGATTTAGCTTGTTGGTTGGTAAATCCGAATATCCTGCATTGGAGATGCAACATCTCTCTTCCTGTTAAACTTGGATCAATTCCTGTTTCTTGAAGGGCCACGCCGATATGCTCACGTACCTCCTTAGGATTTGTAAGTACATCTTGCTCTGCAACATACACTTTTCCAGCAGACGGGCTAATTAGTGTTGTGACGATTTGCACCGTTGTAGATTTCCCAGCACCGTTAGGTCCTAAGAAGGCAAAAAACTCCCCTTCTTCAACCGCAAAACTTACATCCTTCACCGCTTGAACATTCCCTTTTTTAAAGGTTTTTGACAAGTGTTCAACGTAGATCGTCCCTTTCACCATATTCATAAACTCCTTTCCTGACTTAAGTACTATATTCCATCTCACTCTCTTCTTTCCTCTTTATTCAAAAAATATCACCCTTGGATATGTTTCATACTTTTAATCTTAGTAATGTTTAAAGGTACATTAGTAAGGGTACATTCAATAAAATAGTTAAGATAAAGAAAGGATTCACTTTGACATGGAAAATGTATTACAACTCTATATATACATAGCTGTAATTCTGAACGGTTTAATCGGATTAATTAGCTATAAAAAAAGCCAGCACCAATTTGTACTAGCTACTGGTGTTACTCATATTATTTTAAGCATACCTTTATCCTGGACGTTTGGACCACTAGTTTTTGCCATTGGAACGACTCAAGTCTTTTACGGTATTATTCACACACAATCTCGAAAAGCTATAGAATAAAAAAGGGGTGCCCTCTACTTTGGACACCCACCCCCTTAATTATTTGACTTTCTTACACGTTTCTCAATAAACCAACAAAGGTCCTCTACGGTTTTAAAGTATTGAAATTCTTCTCCATAAGGAACTTCATCCAAGCCGCCGCCTGGCAAATCCCAATAATTCATTAATTCACCGAACGAAGAACGAAAACGGTCACTTTCCCCTTGGAAAACGTAAGAGAGTGGAGTTTTGGTATTGATATTCTCAACCGGCTTCTCAAACTCTTTCTGTAAGTTTTCATTTACGTACTTTACTACTGTTAAGTAGATTTCGTAAATAACCCCTTTATTCCCTGCAGACTTCTTTAAATCTTTTCTCGCTCGTCTAGTTTGAAAATCGATCAATTCCCCCATGAGTTATCCTCACCTTTTTTAAGAACTAAGCAAAAGCGTAAAGTTTTAGTGACAAGCGTCAGAACTATAACAACTCCTCTACAATGATTAGACAATTATTCTACGAATCTTGTAATATTATACAACTTTTAATGTTATTTCAATAAAGCTATAATGGTACTGGTACTTAGCATTTTAGAAGAGGGTACTGAGTGAAGAATCTGCAGATGATTTGTTTCCAAGAGGTCAAGAGGAAACACGTGCTATAAGGAAGTAATTGATGTTATACATTATATCCTAACACAAAGCAGGACACTTTTAACCACTATACCATTTGTTTCCTATATTATGTAACCCGTCTTTTAATAATAATTGTGTTTTCTTAATATAGATTTTACTATTCGCCTGAAATAATAATTTTACACTTATTGTTCCTCACTATAAAAAATTAAAATCATATTTTTTGAAGAATTGCTTCAATAAGAGGTACCATAAAAGTACAAATGAATGGTGAAGGAGATCTATGCTATGAATCAAACTCTAGAAACTCTATTGCAACACCGCTCAATTCGATCATTTACGGATAAGGTGTTAACAGAAGAGCAAATTAATACCGTTGTGGAAGCAGCCCAAATGGCTTCAACTTCTAGCTATATGCAAGCTTACTCAATTATCGGAGTCACAGATCAAGAGAAAAAGGAAGAACTAGCGGATATAACAGGACAGTCGTACGTTAAAGATAACGGACACCTTTTCATTTTTTGTGCTGACTTATACAGACACCAAATTCTTGCATCTGATTTACAAAAACAAGACATGATTCAAAATATCGAGAACACAGAACATTTTCTCGTGTCTTCGATCGATGCTTCACTTGCTGCACAAAACGGAGCCATTGCCGCTGAATCAATGGGGCTTGGAATGTGCTACATCGGAAGTATTAGAAATAACATCGAGCGCGTAGACCAACTATTACAATTACCAACACACGTCATCCCGTTATTTGGTATGGTTGTAGGTTATCCAAATAAGCAAACCGAACAAAAACCACGCCTACCAAAACGAGCAGTTTATCATGTGAACACGTATAACAAGGACCAATCCGATGACCTACGTACTTTTGATCAAACCATACAAGAATATTATAAGAACCGTCAGCAAAACTCACGATTGGACTCATGGACAGATCAAATGATTCGTCGTTTCAGTCATCCTATGAGAATGGATGTTAGTGATTTTGTTCGATCCAAAGGATTTAACAAGCGCTAACTTAGTCTTTAGTCCGTTTTAATGTGTTTGCTACAATAGTGTAAAACCTTTAAAGGATAGGATAAGATGGATCAACTTATACAAGAACTGAACCAAGCCAATCATATTACAGTATTAACGGGTGCAGGTGTAAGTACAGCAAGTGGCATCCCTGATTTTCGCTCTTCAAATGGTATTTGGACAGAAGACGAATCACGGGAATACTTTATGTCTAATCAATATTTTCACTTAGACCCAAATGATTTTTGGAAGAAGTATAAAGATATTTTTCAACTTAAACTTCTACGTAACTATAAGCCAAATGAAGTACACAGTTTCATTCATAGTCTCGAGGAAAAAGGGAAAAAGGTTGCTGTGATCACGCAAAATGTGGATGGATTACATCAAAAAGCCGGTTCCTCAAACGTTATTGAGTATCATGGTTCCTTAACCACTTCAACTTGTCCTGGTTGTGGGGCTTCTTATGATATGGATTACATCAATAACAGTGTGGTTCCCCGTTGTGAACGTGAGACGTGCGGAACTATATTGAAACCTGATATTGTTTTGTTCGGAGACGCCATTACAGAGCACGATCGAGCTGAAGCAATTATTGACCAAACCGATCTTGTACTTGTTTTAGGAACATCTCTCCTTGTAATGCCCTTTAACTTCTTACCGGAGTATGCATATTCGAGAAAGATCCCAACGGCTCTTATTAACCGAGAAGAAACTCCTAAAGACCGCTTATTTCACTATGTCATCCATGATGATTTGATTAGCACCTTACAACAGATTGAAGGTCAATTAACTTAATAAAAGTTCATTAACTATTTAGTATTAATCTACAGGAAAACGAGTTGTCCAAAAAGCCTGACCTAGCTACATACAGCAAGGGACTAATCTCTGGTTTCCTAACGCATTTAAACAAAACAAGCCGCTTGCGTATGCAAGCGGCTTGTTTATTAAGATGTACCTTTAGCCATATTAAATTTCTTAATAAGAGGCTTAATGGTCAATCCTTGTACTACTAAAGAGAAAAGTACGACAGAGAACGTGAGAAGCAATATATCTTCGCGTCCAGAGAAATCAGCCGGGAGACTAAGAGCTAATGCTATGGATAAACTCCCTCGAAGACCAGCCCAGTTCACAAGGAATCGCTCTTTCTGAGTCAGGTGTGAAATATAACTAGTTGCTGTATAAATCGCAATCGTTCGCCCAACTAAAACAATAACGATTGCCAACGCAATAATTCCCCATTTTCCAGTAAAATCAACCTCACGAATTTCAATTCCAACCATCAAGAAGATAATAGAATTAGCCAGCAAAGTAATCGTGTCCCAAAAGGTATTTATATTAACCTTAGTCTCTTCTGACATTCCTATTTTCTTTCCGTAACTACCAAATAGAAGTCCTCCAATTACTACTGCAATAACGCCTGATACTTTAAAGTGCTCGGCAATAAAGTAACTTCCGAAAAACAATAGCATAGACAGAGCAATTTCAAGAGGGTAGTCATCAAAAATGCGAATAACCTGGGAAAAGATAAATCCGATTACTAAGCCAACAAGCGCTCCTCCAATGGCAAATTTCAAGAATAAGAAAACTCCACTACCAACTCCAGCAGCGCCCATATCCATATACGTTAACAAATAGATAGAGGAAATTTTAAACAGCACTACTGCAATACCATCATTGAATAAAGACTCACCTTCCATAATGGTGGACATTTTCTCTGGCACACCAAGATCTTTAAAGATGGAGATTACACTAATTGGGTCAGTCGCACTCATAAGAGCTGCAAATGTAAAGGCTACTACTATCGGTAAACCTAGTAGAAAATATACACTAAACCCAATCACTACAAACGATATAAAAGTTCCTAAAAAGGCAAGCGATAAAACCAATTTTTTCATTCCATATAAATGGTGAAATGGCATTTTGAGTGTAGCATCACCTAATAAAATAGGTAAAAAAAGTGAAATAATAATCGCCTGAAAAACTGAAGACTGAGTTATGTAGGATTCCGCTTCTTCGATGAAAGGAATCTCAGTCACCCCTAATAACACTCCAACAAGTACAAGTGCGATTGAATAAGGCTCTTTTATGAGCTTAGCAATCCCAATCACGGTGATCGAGATAGCTAGTAACACTAATATCTGCATAAATACTTCATGAAACCCGTGCATTGAACTAGCCTCCATCCACTTCTAAAATTCATGTCATGTTGTATTTAGCTTTACCTTACTAACAAATCTGATGCACACTCATTAGAAGAATACCCTTTCAAATCTTATCCATAACCTTCCTTATTTATCATTTGCACTCATGTAACTATAAAATGTATGGATCTCTATAATATAAAAAACAAGCTGACTCAATTAGAGCCAGCTTGTTTTTTATATTTACGGAATAAGTGTCAAGGTTTCCCCCTCAGGCTTATTTAAAATCGTTTTATGATACTCCCCATTCACCCAGTCTTCACGCTGATCATGATACCAAGGACTTCTGAAGTGACCGGACTGACCTGGGCCTACAATATGAGAAGCTGTAGTGAAGTCAGTTCCATCTAAGACAAACCGCCAGGACGCACCATGGTTTACTAGACCACTTTCTTCCTCATAACTTGCTGCCATAACAGTAACTTGGCTTCCCCCGACGGGTATTGGATCTTCACTATTAAAGAACCTGTCTAAGAATGAAATAGAAGATAGAGGATGTTTGAAAGCCACCCTGTGGTAGTCTCCCCACTCCCACTTCTTTGTCTCTTCTCCGTACTGCTTGGTTAAAGAAGTTACCGTTTGTGTAAATGTCTCTTCTATTAAACGCTGTATCCCTCCCTGCTCTTCCACCCACACTGTTTCTTTACCTGCATATGCCTTTCTTAGCAGTTCATCTGTGGTTTGACCTTTTCCTTTAAATAAGCGATCCATTGAATGTGGAATATCACTATATAGGCGGTCCATAATCGTATTCATCCAAGTATGAAACAGAAGAGGCTGAGGGGCGCTTACATCGTCAACATAATCCCATCCCTTTAACAATTTGACCGCTTCTCTCTCCCTTTGTGACAACCCTTCAGACCCTATATAGTTTAAAAACACCGGGACAAACTCACGAGCTTGGAGATTTACCTGATCCATCTGCAAGTCTTTCATGTCTTCTTTTGTAAAATCACTTCTTGTTTGAAGCACCTCATCAATGCGCATATAACGATAAGGTTGAGCCCAATTATTTGATATGTGGTAGGGATATTGTTCACCAACAACTTTATTGTTTGCAGTCGCGATGAACCCTTTCTCAGGATTCATAACTGTAGGTAATTCTTCAAAAGGAATAAATCCCCTCCATTCATTATCTTCTTCCCAACCTTCTAACGGCAAAAGGGCATCTGCTCCATTTTCATAGATCGGGATCTTACCATTTGCTTTATAAGCGATGGTTCCATCCTTACTCGCAAACACAAAGTTTTGGGCTGGAACTAGGAATTTCTCTAACCCTTTCTCGAATTCCTTCCAATTTGTAGCTTGGTTGATTTCAAGGATCGCCTCAAGCTCAGTCGAAGCATCAAGGGCTGTCCACCTTAAAGATAGAACCGTTCCCTTTCCACTATCTTCTGCGAATTCTGATAGAACTGGACCATGCCTCGTCTCCACCACCTCATATTCAACAGATTCTTCGTCTTTTACTTTAATTGTTTCTTTAAACACTCTTGCTTTTTCATAACTACCCTCATAAAGATATTCATACTTATTATCTGGATTCCTCTTTTCCAGATAGAGTTGTTGTACATCTGGCCCTGTATTCGTTACTCCCCATGCTATATCTTTGTTATGTCCTAAGATAATACCTGGAATCCCTGCAAATATAACCCCACTTACTTGGTAACCAGGTGAATCTAATTTCATTTGCAACCAGATTGAGGGAGTTGCTAACCCTAAATGTGGATCATCTGCTAACAAAGGATTTCCCGATTTTGTTTTACTTCCGCCCACCACCCAGTTGTTACTCCCGTTGAACGCATGCGGAATAATTGCACTCTCGAAACTTGATTCAATATCTATTTCACCCTCATTGATGATCGTTGGCGCTTCTTCTGGATAGCTAGAAAACAATTCATAGGCTTTCTGTTTTGGATACTGTTGAAGCAAATAATAATGAAAAGCTTGTCTTTCCCAATGGCCACCAAGATCAAACGCCATGTATTTTCCAATCGTTAAAGAATCTATAGAGGTCCATACTTCTGGTGCTGCCCCCATTAAGGTAAACTCAATGGGAAGTGTTTGATCCTTTTTTGCTTGTTTAATATAAGCATTCACACCATCTGCGTACCACTCCATAACTTGTTTAGCTTCATCAGAATACTCATTATAAGACTTTGCAGCAGCTCTCCTAAGTCCTAACGTACGGAAATATTTATCTTGATCTAATGCTTTCATGCCCGCCACTTCACTTAACGTTCCTGATGCTTGTCTCCTAGCCATGTCCATTTGAAACAAGCGTTCCTGTGCTTGAATATACCCTTGTACCATAAATAAGTCCTTACTGTTACTTGCCTCAATATGAGGGACTCCATCTTGGTCCCGCGTTACGTTGACAGGCGCTTTTAACCCGGTAATCTGGATACTCCCGTTCGTTTGAGGTATACTTCGATTTATGTAATCGTTTACAAAAATGAGCACTCCTATCCCAGATGTAATGATAAATGCCACAAGGATCAAACTTATTTTATGCCATCTTTTTAAATACCTTCTTTTTATAGGTTTTGCTCCAACTTCCATACAGTTCCCTCCCTTACCTACATTATAATATGAATTTTCAGATAATTGTATAGTGGCATATAGAAAGCCTTAACGAACGAACCGTTAAGGCGTCTGTTCTCTTATTGTAATGAACTCAGCAAAATCTTCCATTCTTCTATAGAAAATGATTCGTTCGTGGATACAGCATATACGTTCGCACCATTTTCCCATACCACATAATCTGCCTTCTCCTGTTCCATATTCATGTGAAAGACTTGTCCATTCAACACTAATTCTGTCATATCCGTTGATTGTGATGAGATAACTTCTTTTTTGGAAAATTTCGGTCCTTGTTCAAACGTCATTTTCCCGTTGGGATAACGGATGAATGTTTGCCTTGTCAAAAAAGACCCCTCATCTACCTTTTTATAACCCATGCTGATTCGTTCGAAAGAGTCTGGTAGTACATTAAATGTAGAGACAGATGACCCGACTGTGTTTTCAAGTTCTTTAACTGTATCTACGTACGTTATGGCTTCAGGGAAAGCGACAGTCTCCTGAGAAAAGGATCCTTCTGGCACAATCATATCCTCCGCCCGTATAAGACCAACCCAACTAAGTATAATAAAAAAAAGCAAACACAAAATAAGAGCGGACCCTTGAGATACTTTAATCATTGTAGAAACCTCCTCATAAAGCTAGTACTACTTTATTCAGAAGTCGTCGAATTTATGAAAATGTTTATTCAAGCACATTTATTGTCATCAATTCGAGAATCATTTACTGTATAACCATACCAACCGGTTGGTTTTGAAAGGAAGAGTGTTCTTAATGAATAAAGGTGCCTTGGCAAAAGAAGAGATTATATCGGTGGCTGCTGATGTAATCCGTTCGAAAGGATACCAATCCACTTCCATTAATGATATTTTAGTCAGTTCAGGTATCGGGAAAGGAAAGTTCTTCCATTATTTTAAAACGAAACATGATCTCGGCATAGCCGTTATCGATCGCTATATAGACACCTGGAAATCGAGAATGATCGAAGAGATTCTTCAAGGGGAATCACCTGCTAATACAAGAATTCATCATATGCTTGAGGAAACCCTTGGATCTTTCCAAGATTCTAATGTAAAAAAAGGATGTCCATTTGGAAACTTAGCCATTGAAATGAGTGAACATGACGCCTCTTTTCGTGAACGAATCGCTTTCTTTTTCCATGAATGGGCTATGGCGCTTAGTGAAACATTAAAAGATGCAAACCTCATCTCGGATCAACGTGCCTATGATTACGCTGAGCATATCATTAGCTCAATTGAGGGCGCGATTTTAATGGCGAAGGTCAAGCAAACGTCTAAACCTATTGAAAACACTGTTTGGATTTTAAAAAATACACTTTTACATCAAAGGAGTCATTCACATGAGTAATGTTCAAATGAGAGTTAAAGCCACTGCAGAAGGTGCAAAGGTAGAAGCAAAAGCTAAGAAACACACAATTATTATCGATGAGCCCGAACAGCAAGGTGGAACTGACGAGGGTGCTAATCCACTTGAAACTCTATTAGCTGCTTTAGCAGGCTGTGAAAATGCTGTAGCTAACATGGTTGCAAGTGAAATGGACTTTGACTTGCAGGGCATTGAGTTCGAAATTCGCGGAGAATTAGACCCTCGTGGCATGATGGGAACTGAAGGAGTGCGTCGTCACTTCCAAACTGTAACTGTTAACGCTCAAATTAAAACAAGTGAACCTGATGAACGTATTCAAGAATTAAAGGATAAAACAGATGATCGTTGTCCTGTATTCCAAACCTTATATAACGCAGATGTTGATATGGTTACAAACTGGACGAAAGCTTAAGTTAAACAAGAAGGCCTTTCTTTTCATAAGAGAGGTCTTCTTTTTTCATGCATCTGAAAAACCTATTTAAATGATTAGTCTATATAACTAGCGGGTAAACTTCGCTAGAGAGTAGCTAAGGCTACCAACCTTTGGAGGTGAAACAATGGAAAACATGCAAGTCAGCAATACGGGAATCGAAACTTCACGCATCGGACTAGGAACATGGGCCATTGGTGGCTGGATGTGGGGTGGAACTGACGAAGATCAGTCCATTAAAACAATCCATGCTGCTTTAGATAAAGGCGTCAAGCTTATTGACACTGCACCGGTTTATGGCTTTGGACGTTCTGAAGAAATTGTCGGCAAAGCCATTCAACAATATGGTGGCCGTGATCAAATCACACTAGCAACGAAAGTAGCAATGAACTGGAAAGACGAACAAGTTTTCCGTGATGCATCCAAACAACGCATCCATAAAGAAATTGATGACTCTCTACGTCGACTTCAAACTGACTATATCGACATTTATCAGGTTCATTGGCCGGATCCTACCGTGCCAATTGAAGAAACTGCTGAAGCTCTTTACTACTTATATAAGCAAGGCAAAATACGTTCAATCGGGGTAAGCAACTTCTCTCCAGAGCAAATGGATACATTCCGTGAAGCTGCTCCCATTCATACGGTACAACCTCCGTATAATATGTTTGAGCGAGGAATTGAAGACGATATACTGCCGTATGTACAAGAGCATGGCCTTCATACGCTGTTATACGGAAGCTTATGCCGTGGGTTATTAACAGGAAAGATGACAAAGGATACACAATTTAATGGAGATGACCTTCGAAACAATGATCCTAAATTCCAGCAGCCACGTTATGAACAATACCTAAATGCAGTGAACGAGCTTGATCAGTTAGCTCAAAATCGTTTCGACAAACGGATTATCCACCTGGCTCTTCGATTCATTCTAGATCAACCTGGTACAGGAACAGCCCTTTGGGGTGGACGTAAGCCAGAACAAATGGATCCAATTGATGAAGTGATGGACTTTAAGATTGATGAAGATACCCAAAAAGACATTGACGAAATTCTAGTTAAGAACATTAAAGACCCTGTAGGTCCTGAGTTTATGGCTCCTCCTACTAGAAGAGATGTCGAATAATAAAATCCCCCGTCATAAATAGACGGGGGTATTTTTATGCCATTTTAACAGTTTTCTAGAAACTATTTCTTCATTGTATATCAATGGTAACTTCAAAATTACTTATATAATGATGAGAATCCATTTCTGTTGAGTGAAGATAAATATCTTCTTCAGCAGGGAAATCATAAAACGTTTGCTTAAACGTGTTTCCCTCCACACGCCTTTCAACGCGATTCTCTTTATACATGTTGTTTTCACTGTCCTCTATCCAAAACGTACTCGACTGCATGGCTTCATCTTCCCCATCTACTGAATAGGTAATGGTTACATCTCCCTCTATCCTTTCAACGCTCTGTACAGTCAAATTACCCATTTCTCCTTGTGACAGGGTGATAGGCTCACCTTTCCATTTCTTCGTTGTAAAAACTACCGGCTCAACATCTTCATTCTCTAACGGTATTTTCATAAGATATGGCTTGATTGTAATGCTTTCAGGAAGATCTTCTCCATAAGGTTCCAAATCAAATGTATACTGCCCCTGAACCGTACCATCATGTAACAAAGCAGATCTACTACTTGCCCCTATACCTCTTAATACTCTACCATTCCCATCCTCTACCTGAATGTCAAAATGCTGTCCATTCTGAATGAGCTTAGAATCTTCAGGTGTAATTAATTGAAATTGAACTCTCGTAGAAGTAGATGTAAAGCTAAGCGTACTGTAACGCAAATGATTATCTTCATTTGAGAAACTTTCGTTAAGCGGAATGACCGTTTCAGCGCCCTTTTTTTCTACAGGTAGATCTACTTGCCACTGTGACCCGTTTGTTTCACCGCCAAGCGTCAAAAGAAATTCATCAGGAAGTTCTTCCGAGGTTCTAATCGACATCGTTTCGCCATAGACACCTTCTTTCAATTTCTGCCCACCAGCACCAATTCCATAGTTTCGTAATGGCTCACCATCAATCATTACGGTAGGCACACCTGAAAGGACTTGTTTGTTAAGATCAGTGGATGTATTAAGGTAGCTAATGTATATACTATTGCCATCATAAAGGGTTTCTGTAAAGATAATCGTCTGATCTCCGATGTCAACTTCTTCTCCTGCTGTGACAGTTAAGCCTTTTTGTTGACCATTCTTCTCTCCTAAACCGCCTACCTTTTCCATTACTGAGCCAATAACAGGCACACTTTGAAGAGAATCCGCAATGGTTGTAGACACCGATGAACTACTAACCACTATACCCGTAGCCACTACGGCTGCTGCAACAGAATACATCCACTTCTTCCTGCTTGCTTTCTTATTCGGTAAGGTATTTAATGTCTCTTCTATTTGTTGTTCTACAACCTTAGGCAAATTACCGTTTACCTCCTGGTCTAGCTGTTGTTCCCACTTTTCCATTGCAGCCCCTCCTCCTTAACTTGTAATTGCGCCCTTTTCTTGGCCCGACGTAGTTTTGTTTTAAGTGTATTCTCAGGTATATCCATTACTTCCGCTATCTCTTTTATTGGTAGATCCTTTATGTAAAATAACTTTAGAACAGAAGCATCTTCCTCAGATAAAGAGTAGAGCAACTCTTTCGTTTCAATTTTGCTATAACCTTCTTCTAAGCTACTACTTTCCGGCACTTGATCAAGTTGAATAACTTTTTTCTGTTTCCGAATGATGGTATAGCACTCATTCATAACTATACGAAGCAACCACGTCTTAAAATACTTTGGTTCTTTAAGAGTTTTAATGGAATGAAAAGCTTTTAGAATCGCCTCTTGTATAGCATCAGCACAATCTTCTTCTTGTTTCAGGATGGTTTTAGAAACACGATACATGGTGGTTTTGTATTCTCGGATTAACATCTCAAACGACGCTTTATTCCCTTTCCGAGCTCGTTTCACCTCTTTTATTATATTCACAAGGCTTTCCCCTTTCTGTGTTCTCATTTGTTAGAGTCACATGCTTCACAAAAAGTTTCAGGAGTATAAATTTTCTTGTAATTATTCCATATAAGCCCCCTTATGTGGAATAATTGAAGTTGCGAGGTTGCTAGTCGTTCCCCAGACATCCCAAGCTCTCAACAAAATAACGGCCCCATTTACACTAAGATGTCTCAGCTTCAAGTTTTCAACATTCCTGCCCAAATATTGAATATTCCAGAGGGGGAGGGATAATATTGCACATAAAAGCAGCGTTCCATTTTTAGTGGAACGCTGCTTTTTCCGTCAATAGCTTACTGTTGAGTAAAGACCCAATCCCCATTAATCATTGTTTGCACAGGACTGTTCCGAAGGTCGAATGGATCACCGTCCCATAGGACAAGGTCTGCGTCTTTTCCTACTTCTAATGAACCTACTCTTTCTTCAATACCTAGGTGTTTAGCGGCATTATACGTTAATGCTTGCATAGCAAGGGATTCGTCTAAACCGTTTTTCACTCCCATAATGGCGCTTGTAATAAGGTGTTCAATCGTTACGACTGGGTGATCAGTTGTAATCGCAAATGGAATCCCCACCTCACCAAATGCTGTTAGCGTATGCCATCCTCTGTTAGCAAGTTCTACTTTAGACCTTGAAGTCATTGTCGGTCCAACAGCAATACTCACTTCTTTATGTTTAGCAATGAAATCTGTAATGAGATGTCCTTCTGTTCCGTGCTCAATCGTCAGGTCTATATTGAATTCTTTCTTAATACGAAGCACTGTTGCGATATCCTCTGCACGATGGGCATGAACTCGTAAAGGCATTTCTTTCTTTAATACTTTAGCGATCTGTTCCATTTCCAAGTCCCGAGGTCTCTCCTCTTTTTCCAGAGCTTTTATGTAAGTTTGTGCTTCAATTAATTTTTGCCTTAATATAGCGGCAACACCCATTCGCGTATTTGGTTTCTTTCCTTTCCCTCCATGTACACGCTTTGGGTTTTCACCTGTTGCTGCTTTTAGTCCAGAAGGTTCAAGAACGACCATTTCATCCACGACTGTCCCTGCTGTTTTGACGACAACCATTTCTCCACCGATAACATTCGCACTACCCGGTAAGATCTGAACTGTTGTTACGCCACCTTGACGAGCGTCATCAAACCCTTGATCGAAAGGATTAATACCATCGAGGGCCCGGATTTCGGCTGTAGTTGCACTACTTGTTTCATTGAAATCATGCCCCTCTGAACCAATGCCTTGCTCAAAAACACCTAAATGAGTATGTACATCAATCAATCCTGGTGTGATTACTTTCCCTTTTGCATCAATTACTGGAGCCCCTTCTGGAATGGGGACGTGCATACCAATTGCTTCAATCTTACCGTTTTTAATTATTATCGTTGCGTCTTCAAACGTTTCTCCTCTTCCGTTATAACCTGTTACATTTTTGATTACAAGCATAGTAAACCCCTCTCTTTCTTTTCTAGTTTACATTATTTCCAGTACCGAAATAAACAGAAAATTGTTAATAGTTGAGCGCAAGAGGTGGCAAAATGTCGTATATACATTTGGACTTATTGTATAACAAACTTACAAATAAGAAGGAGCGATCCATAAATTTGTTTATGAATCGCTCCTTTCTCGTTAGGCTCTTCTAGCAGCTTGCTGTATGGGGTCCCATACACTATTAAAAGGTGGGGCATAGGACAGATCTAAATCTACGAGTTCGTCCACCGTCATGGAATGATATAAGGCAGTTGCTATTACATCAATCCTTTTATCAACGCCTTCTCCCCCAATAATTTGAGCACCTAATAAGACACGTGTATGATCATTGTATACTAACTTAACTTTCATTGGATTATCTTTTGAATAATACCCTGCAGCATGATTAGAATCGATTGTGACTGAAGTATAAGGAAAATGGATCGCCTCAGCCTCATGTTCAGATAATCCAGTTTTACCAAGAGCAGCATCAAAGAATTTAATGATCGAGGAACCAACAATCCCTTTAAATGGTGTAGGGATATTAATCATATTCAATCCAGCCACCCTCCCTTGCTTATTGGCATGTGTTCCAAGAGGGATATAATCAGGACGTTGTTTCACTCGGTGATATTGTGTGGCACAGTCACCAGCAGCATAAATATCCTTAATCGTGCTTTCCATGTAAGTGTTCACCTCAATTGCTCCATGAACGCTTGTGAAAATACCTGTTCCTTGTAAAAAGGACGTATTTGGAGTCACCCCAACGGCTATTATAACCAGATCTGAAGGGTGCTCTCCCTGATCGGTAACAACACATCTTACACGACCATTATCATTGGTCTTAAAACCTTCTACCGATTCTTTGAATGTAAGCTTCACATTTTGTTTTTCTGCTTGCTCATGAATGAGTTCACTCATATCTTCATCGAAAATTTTAGCAAGGCGTTCACCACGCTCGATAATTTGTACATTCTTCCCTATGTCACAGAGTGTTTCCGCCATCTCGAGGCCAATGTAGCCACCTCCAATAATGGTTACATTCTGCACATCCTCATTTATGTAATTCATTATTTCCTCTGCATCAGGAATCGTTTTTAAGGTGAAGATCCCCTCAGACTCAATACCCTCCCACGGAGGACAATTTGGACTAGCCCCTGTCGCTACAAGAAGTCGATCATATTGATCTTCAAAGCCTTCCCCTGTGTGATGATTGGTTCCATAAACCATTTTCTTCTCACAATCAACTTTTGTTACTTCATGTAGAGTATGGGTCTTAATTCCGTATTTTTCTTGAAACGTTTCTGGTGTCCTGGCAATAAGATCGTCTGTGGAATCAACAATGCCATTAATGGTATATGGCAGGCCACACTGACCATAAGAATACGTCTCACCTTTCTCATAGGTTACGATTTCATTTCCTTCACTGTTTCGTACAATTTGCATAGCGGCACTCATTCCAGCCGCATCTCCCCCGATGATTATGTATTTCATCGTAACACCTCTCTTTATCATGTATACTAGTATGTTCCTCTATTACCTTACCCATAAACCCAATGTGGTATAGCTATTTGCATCATTTTGTATTCCATTAAACCCAGTAATCTAAAAAGACTTGATTGTTGGAGCGCATAAAAAACCCTGCTCTTTATGAGCAGGGTTTGGGTTATTTTAATATTTAGGGTCAGCAACTTTTACTAGTTGTTTTCCTAGGTTTTTCCCTTGGAACAGTCCGAAGAATGCATCTGGAATGTTTTCAAAGCCATCTGTTATTGTTTCTTCATATTTTAGTTTGCCTTCAGATAGCCATTTGGCAAGGTCTTGAACACCTTCACCAAAGCGGTCTGCATAGTCTCCCACGATAAAGGCTTGTAGTTTGGCGCGGGATTTGAGTAGTTTGGTTTGAACGCGTGGGCCTAAGTCACCATCTGTTCGGTTATACGAAGAAATCGCTCCGCAAAGAGGAATTCTGGCAAATGAGTTTAAAAGATTTAGTACAGCGTCAGAAATCTCTCCGCCTACGTTATCGAAGTACACGTCAACACCATTTGGGCACAGACCTGAAAGAGCTTCTTGTATATCATCAACAGTCTTATAGTTAATACCTGCATCAAATCCTAGTTCTTCTGTGATATAGTTTACCTTCTCATCAGAACCGGCAATACCGACTACGTGGGCTCCTTTTAGCTTTGCGATTTGACCAACGATCATACCTACCGCTCCTGCAGCACCAGAGACTACAACGGTTTCTCCTTCTTTAGGTTCACCAATATCAAGTAAACCAAAATAAGCCGTTAAACCAGTCATCCCTAATACGCCAAGGTATGCAGATAATGGGGCTTGTTCACCGTCTATTTTTCGAACTTGACTAGAAGGAATGGTATTATAATAGCGCCAACCAAGAAAGCCTGTTACTTTGTCGCCTACTGAAAACTGATCGTCTTCAGATTCAACGATTTCTCCTACAACCGTACCGTTAATGGTTTCATTTAAAGGGAATGGTTGAGTGTAGGATTTTTGATCACTCATACGTCCTCTCATATAAGGATCGACAGAAATATATAAGCTTCTGACAACTACTTCTCCTTTTTGTGGAGATTTAATTTCTACATCTTCATAAGTGAAATTTTCATGTGTGGGCATCCCTTCAGGACGCTTTGCTAGTACGATTTGTTGATTCTCTTTTGTCATAGTAAAAATGCTCCTTCCATTTAGCACCTTGAATATTCAAAATAGCAAATCACTGTATCATAAATCAACTTATTCGACTTTTGCCATGTCTCTATTGATCATGGGCTTTTAGCTTCTTATGCCCTTACATATCATGTGATTCACTGGAAAGAGGATTTTTAAACGTTTGAGTTCTCTTTCTTAAACCTTCATTTTAGAGGAAATGTATTCCTCTTATTAAAAAAGGGACAACACTTTTACAGTGTTGACCCTTGTTTGATAATTTGGAGATTGTCTAAGAAACGCTCTGCCTCTATAGTAGATTTAACTATATGTATGTTCTTGTGTGCGGCTGCTTTGTGAAGTCGTTCTTTCAACTTTGGGCGCTTGTCATAATGAAAGTTCCAAACGTACTTGATAAACTCAAAGTCTAGCTTTTCTTCACAACCTTCCCCCATGTCAGGCCTCGTTTTGTTGCGATTCTGGACGTACCGTTTCAGAATGCGGTATAGACACACTTCCCTAGGCGGGTCTAGCCAAATGACCGTATCAGCTTTTTCTAAGCGAACAGGAAGAGTGGCTCCGAAGTTCCCATCGATCACCCATGATTCTTGATTCATAACCTTTTGTTGCATCTCTATAAATTCTTCACGCTCTCTCATAACCCAACCAGGCAACCAAAACAATTTATCTAAATGATACACCTCTTCATTTAAGACACTTCCTAGACGCCTTGAAAACGTAGATTTCCCAGCCCCAGGGCACCCCACTACCATTACACGCTTCATATAATCCCCCTCTCCATTGTAATAGTTTACCATATCAAAGAGTGTCAGACACCCTTTACCATTTTAGAGTGTGAACGCGTGCCAGACACCCTTTACTGCAGTAAAGGGTGTCTGGCACTGTTTGTCGCTTTACTTCGGTGCATGGAATAACTATAATGGGTTCATGTTTAGATTAGGGGGGATCGAATGGATAGTCGCCATTTAAGATATTTCGTAGAAGTGGCACGTGTTAATAGTTTCACGAAAGCTTCTCATTCGTTGAAACTTTCACAACCTGCTTTGAGTAAAATGATTCGAAATCTTGAAGAGGAACTAGACGTTACGCTAATTGATCGTTCAAAAAAACAAATTACGTTAACTGATTCAGGAGAACTCGTTTATACACAAGCCCAGCGTGTACTTGGTATGATGGATGACTTAACAAGTTCCCTTTATGATATGGTGCATTTAAAAAAAGGTACAATTCAACTTGGCCTACCTCCGTTAATAGGTACGCTTTTCTTCCCTGAACTTATCGCCAGGTTTCGCCAGAAGTTCCCTGGCATTTCTATAAAGATCACTGAATATGGTGCTAAGAAAATTGAAAAAATATTGGAAGAAGGTCATGTCGATGTAGCTGTTGCTGTTGCACCTATAGATGAAACGGTATTTCAAGCTCATCCATTCAACGAAGAAACAATGGATGTCGTCTTACCAACTGACCACAAGTTAGCTCAGAAAGATTCAATTGAGCTAGCAGAATTAGCTCATGAAAAGTTCATCCTATTTCAAGAGGATTTCGCCATGCACGATATTATACAAACCTACTGCCAGTCTGTAGGTT
Organism: Pontibacillus salipaludis; assembly: GCF_014642405.1. GTDB lineage: Bacteria > Bacillota > Bacilli > Bacillales > BH030062 > Pontibacillus > Pontibacillus salipaludis. The sequence continues at coordinate 35,663 of NZ_BMIN01000020.1, read as the reverse complement.
TTACACCTGAGATTGAGTTAGAGAGCTCTCAGTGGGACTTTATTGTAGAAATGGTGAAAGCTCAAATAGGAATTGCTATTATGCCGAAATCCATATGTGAAAAGATCAATTCAACAGAGGTAAGGAACATTCCTGTTGTGAATCCATGCGTTCCTTGGACATTATCCATGATCGTCAAACAAGATCGCTACTTACCATATGCAGCAAGGGAGTTTATACAGTTTATTCATGAATCAAAACTATAACTTTTTTTTATAATTCAAATAAGAAATATGTATTTTCATTATGAACATCTCCATCATATAATGAGAATACGTCAACATCATGAAAAAACAGCTCCCAACCTGTCTTTTTCATGAAAGGTTCTCCCAAACCTTTGACTCCCAAAAGCTTTCAAAATTAAAAGATCGTTCAAGAAAAGAGCCCATCCCAAGGCTCTTTTCGCATGTTCAGGGGGTGTAAGCATTTACAAAACGTTTCTAAAACTTGTTTTACAATTTTTACTCATTAATGTCTTTTTCTTTTTAGGAGTAGCCGTCCAGCAGCTTACACAATTTCCGATACCTGGAAGCATTTTTGGTTTACTCTTTCTTTTTATTGCTCTTTATTTCGGTTTGATAAAATTAGAGTGGGTCGAAGAAGCTGGTAAATGGTTGTTGGCAGAACTTCTTTTATTCTTCATTCCTGCAGCAGTCGGGATCGTTCAATATCCTGAAATGGCTGGGTGGAATGGATTCCAGATACTCATTATCATCATGATCAGTACCATTTTAGTGATGGGAAGTACCGGCATTGTTGCCGATTTTCTTTCTAAACGAAGGAAGGAAGATTCAAAATGATTTATTTAATTGCAACGATACTCATTTATATTGTGAGTAAACGTATATATAAACACTATCCAAAAGCCTATTTAACACCATTACTTGTGGTACCAGTTGTATTGGTGGCAGCCCTAGTTGTTCTCGATATCCCATTTCAAAACTACGAAAAAGGCACAAGTGCGATCAGTTACTTTTTGGGGCCCGCAACAGTCGCGTTTGCGATACCCATTTATAAACACTTTGAGCTAATTAAGAAATTTATGGTTGAGATCTTATCAAGCATCGTAGCTGGCTCAGTCGTAGCTGTGTTGTCTTCATTTTTCTTAGGGTATCTCATACATTTAAGCGGAAACTTTATGACGAGCATTATGCCTAGATCCATTACGACACCTATTGCAATGGAAGTTTCTAAGACAATTGGAGGAGTACCGGCCTTAACAGCCGCTTTTGTTGTGGCAACCGGTATTATTGGTTCTATTGTAGGCCCTCATGTCATAAAAGTGTTCTCCTTAAAATCACCTGTTGCCCGAGGTGTTTCTTTCGGAGTAGCTGCTCATGGCGCCGGCACATCGAAGGCATTCGAATTCGGAGACCAAGAAGGAACGTTCTCAAGCCTCTCCATGATTATAGCAGCAGGAGTAACGCTAGTTTGGGGGAACACTTGGATCCCTCACTTCCAACATTTATTCATTCAATAACAATAAAAAGGACCAGGTCGCATTTTTTTGCAACCTGGTCCTCTATTATTAGTTAAGCTATTTCTTATCTGCCTTCATATCAGCGGAGAATGATTTGAGAAGTCCCCACACCATTACGAGCAGAATAATCGTGAGTGGTAAACCTGTAATAATGGTTGCGGCTTGAAGACCATCTATTCCACCTGACCACATTAGGATTGCTGCAATAGCAACCATTACAATTCCCCATGCAAATTTCACGAAGAATGGTGGATTTAAACTACCATTGTGTGTCTGCATTCCGAGTACAAATGTAGCTGAATCTGCTGAAGTAACGAAGAATGTAAGAATTAGCAAAACAGATACCCCAGAGAGAATAAAGCTAAAGTTCATTTGTTCAAATACATAGAATAACGCTGTCTCTAAACTTTGACCTGCCACATCAATGCCCATGATGTGATCGTAGTAAATACCTGCACTACCAAAGACGCCAAACCATAAAGCACAAACAATTGATGGAGCTATAATGACCGCTACAAGGAACTCTCGTACTGAGCGCCCTCTTGAAACACGGGCAATAAATGTACTTACAAACGGTGTCCAAGAGATCCACCATGCCCAGTAGAAGATTGTCCAGCCTTTTACCCAGTCATTATTCTCTTGTTGGAATGGAGAGAACCTGAGCCCCATACTAGGCAAGTTCTGTACATAAGACCCAAACGTTGCTGAGAACGTTTCCAACATAAACTGAGTTGGTCCAAGAAATAAAAAGGCAAAGAATAGGGTTACGGCTAAAATTAGGTTCGCATTACTCAAATAGCGAATACCCTTTGATAAACCACTTGCTGCCGAAGTAATAAATAGTACCGTTGTGATAGCCATAATAATAAGCTGCACACCAAAATTATTTGGAACATCAAATAAGAAGTTTAAGCCTCCATTAATTTGAGATGCACCAATTCCAAGAGATATGGCTACTCCAAATAATGTTGCAAATACAGCGATAATATCGACTACCATACCTATTGGACCGTTTGCACGATCCCCGATAACTGGTCGTAACGTAACACTCATTAACCCTGGCATGTCTTTCTTAAATTTATAATAAGCAAGTGCCAGAGCTACGATCGCGTAAATTGCCCAAGCATGAAAGCCCCAATGAAGATACGTATATCTTAAACCTACCTTTGCAGATTCAATTGTATTCGCTTCTCCAAAAGGAGGTGTCGAGTAGTGAGATACCGGCTCTGAAACACCATAGAATAGTAGCCCGATTCCCATACCTGCACTAAAGAGCATAGCAAACCATGTTGATGTACTGTATTCTGGTTTTTCGCCTTCTTTTCCTAATTTAATCTTCCCATATTTACTAAATGCGATAACAAGAGAGATGACAAAGAAGAAGGTTGTAGCAAACTGATAGAACCACCCAAACTGATCAAGCACAAAGCTTTTACCCGCACTCATGACATTGAACATTTGATCAGGTAATATAGCTCCCCATAGTACGAATGCGATACCTATTGATAATGAAATCCAAAACATCTTCGTGAAACTCTTCACGTATTTTCCTCCTCTTTTTAATAGACGCCCCATTATTCTCCGGGCGCAGGAGAGTTTTATGTAACTTAGAAACTCTGGTTCCTCTCCCATAGATACTTTCTACTAACTAATCCCTTTTATACAACTTTTCAAACCTTTACTTTTCTAGAACACTCCCCACCGCCTTATACAGGAAGAAATGATAAAATGTCCCTTTTTTCGACTCATTTCGCCCTTTCACTAGTTATTTATGTTACAATAATGCCCCAGAAAATTCAAATAATTATATGGAATAGGTGAGCATCATGAAATTATCACGTTGGAGTTTCGACCGTAAGAATAGGATTCGAGGATATTTCGACAAGTTCCCAAATTCTACGATCTATTTCAGAAGAATTAAACGATATTATAGTGTATACTCCTTAGACTGGAGTGAGGAGGATCCTTTGGTTACAATGGAAGATCGTGAAGAAATGCAGCAACTATTAAATAAAGAGATTGGCAGGCTTGCCGCTTATGAAAACAGAAAATCGCGAGAACATTTATAATTGTTCTCGCGATTTTGTATGTGTTCTTATAGTGCTCTGTTATCTGTAGACTGTGGAGTCTGGATAGTTGATGTAGTTGGAGCTGTTTGCTCTTCCTCTTCTTCATAAGAATTTGTTAATTCTTCTTTCGCTTCTGCAGCTTTTTCGCCTACATCTTTTAACTCTTCTCCAGTCTCTTTTACTGTAGAGACAATCTCTTCTGACTCTTCTTTCACATCTTGCATTTGTTTCGCTAAATCTTTTCCTTGGTCATTAATAATGTTCTGAATTTGATTGACAGCTTCTTTTGTAGCTGTAGCAGTACGCTGAATGCGATCCACAAGGTCATCTTTTGTTCCTTGCGGGTCTTCTTTTACGGTTGATACATAGCTACTTACGGAATCTTTCGTAGAAGAAGACTTCTCTTTAAGAGAGTTGCGCGTCTCACGATTCATAAGTGTAACCGCTCCACCAACTAAAGCTCCAATCGCCATATAGAATGTAACTTTTCCTAATCCACTTTTTTGATTTGCCATATCCATTCTCCTTTGTTAATCGTTTATTTTTGGTTTGTGTGATCTAGTGCTGCCTTCATTGCTTTTTTGCGCTTCGTCAGGAAATAACTAAACGCTATCGCTCCATAGAGTCCGCGTAGGTTCTCTTCGTTTACGACGGTTTTACCGTCATTAGTATTCTTCTTTAATGAAGAAGTCATATCGACTAAGGAGGAGGTTAACTTTCTAGAAGACTCTCCAACATCGCCGATTATGTAAAACAATGGACTAAGGGTGCGAATCTTCTCATTCACATCTGCTAATGTATCTCTACTTTGACCTAACACTTCTGCTGTTTGATTCATTACCCCGTCTAATTGATCAGGTAATTTCTTTACCGTTTCGTCTACCCCATTTAGGACATGAGCTAAGTTATTCAGGGTGCGCGCTACAAAGATCGAAATAATAGCAAAAGCGATTCCGATAATGAGTACTCCAATTCCTACTAACGTCAAACCTATTCACCTTCTTCCTATTAATGTGTTTCTTGCTTGGTCATCTTCCACTTTTGATAGAGAGACAAAGCTGTAGTCCCCCAATGATAGGCTTCCGTCATCTTAACGGAATGATCGGCTGTGTATGTTCTAAGCGTACTTGGAACTCCATCAATGGACCGATTCAATTGAATAAGGGAAGAACCTAAACCATGTAAAGAGTGAAAAACCGGTTGAAGGGCATCTGTTTTCTCCTTTACATCGTCAACAATGAGATGAGTTTCTTGAACGATCTCTTCTGTTTCTTGTGTAATCCCGTGAAGCTGTTGTTCTACTTCAGATAATGTGTTCCCTAAATCATTCATTGATCTTGAAACTGAAGATAATAGTTTAGCAATATAGATCGACAGTAAAGCAAATGAAATGGAAACGATCAGTATTCCAATATAAAGATAAATCATCTTCCCTATCCTCCCTTCTCTACGTTTTACCACAACACTATCTAATCAAAACACATTCTTTACATCTTGACGATTAAAAAGTTTTCCAAAAGGGGAAGGAATGTACATAAACAAATAAAACGGAGGGTTTTCGTTGAAATCAATCATTAGTTATGTAAAAGAGTTAAAGAACAAGTTTCAAGAAAATAATATCCCCATACTTGCTGCAGCCCAAGCCTATTACTATTTATTAGCAATCGTTCCGCTACTTATACTAATGCTCTCTATTCTTCCATACTTAAAGATAGACTCACAACTTGCTATTGAATTTATGGGAAGTATAATACCAGATGAAACGATGAGTATCTTTAAGGAGCAGATCATCAGTTTAGTCGACTCCCCTAAAGGTGGTTTGTTAACCGTTGGTATTATTGGTACCCTTTGGTCTGCATCCTCAGGAGTAATGGCATTTATTAATTCAGCGAATCTGGCCTACGAAGTTGAGGAAACTAGATCTTTCATTAAGGTCCGGTTATTATCGATCGTCCTTACATTAGGAATGATTGTAGCCATTGCTGTAGCACTAGTACTGCCTGTGTTTGGTGATCTCATCATTCAAGGAATCAACCAAGCTTTAAATCTCCCTGAACAATCCGTCATTATCTTCCAGTTTTTAAGATGGGCGATTGGGATTGTTGTAATGACAGGAATTTTAATGGCTTTATATCATTTTGCACCGAACAAAAACTATCCATTTAAACACATACTTCCAGGAGCTATGATCACTGCGATCTTATGGCAACTCATTTCCCTTGCTTTCTCCTTCTATGTTAGTAACTTTGGGAATTATTCAGCTACGTACGGTAGTTTAGGTGGGATTATTATTTTATTATTATGGTTCTTCCTAACAGGACTTATCCTTATGATTGGCGCTGAAATAAATGTTCTTTACCATAAGAGGCACAGAAAATCTTCCACCGATTCTACGTTTTCAGCATAAAAATAGCCCGGTCCTAAACTGTAAACACATGTAAGGATCGGGCTAGCTTTTTTGTATTTTTCTTTGTTGTTTACAATCACTTATACTTCCGGACATTTATAACACTCATCTGACTGAAATGTAATATTTTCAATAGCGAAGGGAGTTTTCCCATCTAGTGCAAGGAATCCTGCAATAGATAATAGAGCCAAATCAAGTTCAAACCCCGCTCTTAAGTTGGTGCCTAAAAACCCAATCGGTAGTTTTAGTTGTGTAATAGAAAGTAACATGACTACCGCAATGATAGATGACGTTATTTGAACTTTAAATCCAATCATTAAGAATAGCCCTCCTATTACTTCAATAATACCTATTGAATATAACAAGGACATAGGGATTGTAATCGATTCAAGAGCAATTGATGTGTTACCCATACCGATTTTAAATTTTGTAAGTCCATGTATAAAGACTGTAAACCCTAAAAAGAGGCGTAATAAAAAAATGCCAATTTGATGTCGCTTATGACTCATTCTTCTCATCCTTTCTATAGGATCGTTTTTCACTCAACAAGTTACTTTATGTAACTAATTATAATCATGTAACCTCGATACGACAAGTAATTTGTTTATGGTATGCAATTAGGTTACGGAAAGGCAGAAGTTATGTTACACTATAAACGAAGGAGAGATCGACTGTGGAAGACTCTAGTTTATGTCCGAGATTTGAAAAAGCTGTCGGGATTATTAGCCAGCGTTGGAATGCACTTATTATATATCAATTATTATCTGGCCCTCAGAGAAACCATGAAATAAAAGACGCAATCGGGATTAGCGGCCGTTTATTATCTGAACGGTTGAAAGATTTAGAAGCTGAAGACATCATTCACAGAGAAGTATACGCTGAAACGCCTGTAAGAATTGAATATTCTCTAACAGATAAAGGACATTCTCTTAAACCATTAATGAAAGACATCAAAGCATGGGCGGATGAGTGGATTGATATTCCCACCCATAAACAATGCAAGTCCTAATGGAACTTATTAAAACAAAAGAAAAAGAGAGTGAAATCTTGGCTTAAGATTTCACTCTCTTTTTAATACCAATTAACTATACTTAGAAGCCCTTCACCTTACTGATTTCGAGATTGTTTACGAGCAAAGACTGCTGTACCAGCCAGCATCGCTAACACAGATAAGATAATCCAAGTGAAGTTGTTTGACTGCTCTGCTCCACCCATTCCCGTATCTGGCATTTCTGAAGGCATGTCAGAGCTAAATTTCTCTGGGTATTGATTTACAAACCCTGAGGATAAAGCTTTTGCTGCTCCGAACATGTGGCCATAAGATTCACGAAGTGTTTCATATGCCATATCATAATCTTCTTGTGCATACTGATCAAACGTAGTAATCAAGTAGTCAACGTGACTCTGCAGATTCTTCGCTAGTGTTTCGGATTTTAGCTCTCCTTCTGTGGCTTTCTCTAAGAACATGGAGAAATCCTGACGATACTGATCAAGAGCATCTAATGCTTTTTGTTTCATTTCCTCATCATCAGCACCGGTAGCTTTTACATAGTCTACAAAGTGGCCGATATGGTTCGTCCACATTTTCTTAAACTCCTGACCTGCTTCTTCACCATAAATGGAGCTAATGGCTGCTGCAAGATCATCCGTGTTATGGCTTAAAGCTTGTGTAGATGCTTTGAAGTCTTCTGATCCATCAATACCATTTTGCATAGCCATCATAGCCAATCCTGCGTGTTCGCTCATGAGATGGTTTAAGTTTGAGCGCAGATCAGCTGCTGGTGTTACCGCCTTCGTCTCATTGAATTGATCCGGGAACTGATCCACAATTGCACTCGTTAGTCCTTTACTTACTCCGTACATGTGTTCAATCGCTTTACGTTCATATTCGTAAGCTTTTTCATAATCGCCAGCTACATAGCTATCAAAAGCTCCGATAAGTTGGTTAACATGCATCTGTAGTCCATCTGCAAGTTTTCCTGCTTTTAAGCGCTCATCTGTTGCATTTTCTAAGAACTGTGAGAAGTCTTTACGGTATTCAGTTAATTCCTGAAGAGCTGCTTCTTTAGCTTCAGCGTCTTCGTTGCCTGTGGCTTTAACATAATCAACGAAGTAACCAATATGATCCGACCAAATCTGTTTAAATTGTTTACCTGCTTCTTCACCATACACAGAAGCAATCGCTTTTGATAAACCTTCTGTATTACTGCTAAGGGCATTTGCCGATGCCTCAAAATCCTCTGCCCCTTCAGCCCCTTTTCTCATCGTTTCAACAGCCAGGTAAGCGTGCTCACTTAAAAGACGATCCAAGGAAGCACGTAATTCAACAGCTTCTGTCGTGACAGTTGGTTTTGCCGAGCTGTGATCATCTGCGCTCACAATACTTGCTGTTGTCGGAAGTAATAAAGAGAAACTTAAAGGTACAGTTACAAGTGCTTTTTTCATGTTCATGGATAGATCCACTCCTCTTTGTTTTTTGTTTATTCACTAAGCTATCGAGGAGGATCTTTATTTGGATCACCATTTTTTTAAAAAATTTATAGTGCCCCATCAAAGAGTGGAGCCAGGACTGTATAGATGGAGAACACGAACACAACATAAAATGTCTTGGAGCCGATCCTTCCCTTAAGAAGTTCATGACTCTTCCCTTTACTTCGATGTGCGATGATTGAATAGAGACAAAACAAAGATAAAGAGATCCCAAACCAAACTTTCCCTATATTACCCATATAAGAAATACCAGCTTGTTCATAAGTAAAACTAAGAACATATTCACTTATAAAAAATCCGATCACAATAAATACCAATAGTTCTGCTATAGTAACCACATACCCTTTCCATACTTCCAACCTAAACACCTCCCCATTTCTCCTTTCACCTTAACACTTTTTTCCATTTAACGCTAAGGCTCTGCTAAAGTTTATTGTTGTCATTCTTTATAACAACCTTGTTCAAGAATAGGACAGTAACCTTGAAGGCCCGAAGCTGAGATAATGTTTCTGTTAACTTTAGTTGAGCGTAAGGTGGGCCTGGAAACCACTCGCTTTCCTGTGGGGAGCTGGTGAGCCTCCTCAGCCGGCATAGCCGGCCTCCGGGGTCTCACCTAGATTGAAAAGTGTAGGCGTGGTGCCTAGGACCGTACGGACAAGACAGCTTTTTGGAAAAGGCGCTAAGCCTTTGTAAAAAAGATGACTTGTCTCGCTAGGTCCTCCACGCCAGAACTAGACTAGGCTCTTCTGCCACGGGAGTCTCGCAGTTTCCAGGCCCACCTTTACCATACAAGGAGGAACGAAATCATGCCATATAGGGTAACAACAGACCTGCTGATGCGAACTTCGGGGCCGTTCACCCTTTTAATGTCAGGGCTTGCTCGGGGACTGCGAGACTCCCGCGGGAAAAGAAGCCTAGGGAAGACCCCACAGAGAGCGAATGCGAACGAGGAGGCTTCCCAGCTCCCCGCAGGAAAGCGAGTTGTCCCCGAGCAAGCCCAAGCACTCATAATCGTAACGGCCCTCACCTCAACTTCAAGACTTATATAGAACAAAATCAACACTAAACAGTAACAGATCCATTGCTACAAAAAAAGAAGACCTGAACCATTATTGGTCCAGGTCTTCTTTTCTTTAAAGCTTCGAGGACAAGACAATGTCGCCTCGAGGGGTTTCACTTGTGGCGTCAGGCTCTTTCGTAATGGCGATTGTATCAAAATCACCTTGATCATTTAGCTTTTCTAGAGAAAAAGCTACAGCACCTTCACCATTTTGATTGGTCACAAAGCTACCTGCTCTGTATGGGGTTTCTCCATTAATGAGCCATACTTGGTAAACTTCTTCACCTTGTAATTGGCTCAGCTGCTCCGCTTCTACAACAAGCGTCATATCTTCTTGTTGTTTAATAATAGATGCCGAGCCCGATCCTTCTTGCTGCCCAGATAACGTGACTTTATTCGTTACCTCGTCTATGCTGTCCACCACAGTACCGGTATCTTTATCCGCTTCATTGAATAGAGTGTAAACATTTCCTGACACGGATAATAGTAATCCCGCTGCTAATAACGCTGTCCATGGTTTTCTAGCGCGCTTCTTCTGTTTGTGAGTCGTGAGCGATGCTACTTTATCATCTTCATAAGATTGTTCCGATTCATCACGTACAAAATCCGCTTCCGTTTGTTCTTCCTCAAACACACTCTCAAGAACCCTGTTCTTCATGCCTTCAGGTGGTTCTACTGGCTCTGCAGCGTATGGAAGATCTTCCATAATGCTGCCCATCTCTTCAACTTCTTCACGACATTCAGAGCATTCTTTCAAATGATCTTCAAATGCTCGTTTTTCTTCTTCATTTAGCTCGCCGCTTATATAATCAATTAGCCGATCACATTGTTCAGGCATCACTCACACCCCCTTTCTCTTCGATGATGGCCAGTTCTTTTTTAAGACGTTTTAAAGCTAACCTAATTCGACTCTTTACGGTTCCTAAAGATATATCTAAATGTTCAGCGATCCGCTGTTGTGTCAATCCTTTAAAATAAAATAGCATGACGATTTTCTTTTGTTCTTTGGGAAGATGCTTCATAGCTTCCCTAATCATACTCCCTCTTTCCTTCCATTCCACGAGATCCTCAACAGAAGGTTCTTTCTCATTTGGTGCATCCCACTCTTCATCTAATGCATAGTTTTGATTTTCCTTTTTACGTAACACGTCAATCGCTGTATACCTGGCGATTGTAATAATCCATGATGAAAATTTCCCTTTTGTTTCATCGTATGTTGCCTTTTGAGTCCATATTTTTATGAACACTTCTTGCATAACTTCTTCTGACATCTCCTTCTGCCCACATGTCTTATAGGCAAAGGAGTAAAGCAACTTCTCGTATTTATCATAAATCTTCTCAAGCGCATGTTTATCGCCTGTTAAGACCTTTTGATAAAGATCATAGTCCCGCTCCTTCATACCATTCTCCTTTTACGATCAATAATACCAATATCATAGCATACTAAGTGGGATCGATGAGAAGTCACAAGATGGGAGTTATAAAGAAATCGTTTTGATTCCCTTTTTAGATCACCTTTAAACGTAAAAAAAGCCACCAATATGGTGACTTTTAACTTGATTCTATTAAACTCATATATTTTATTTATTTAATACTTCTAATAACACTTCTAAATTATGATTCATTAAGCTAAAGTAATCCTCACCTGCATTGAGGTCATCTTCAGTAAGAACCGATAAATTGTGGATTCGCTTTATGTCAGCGTCGATTTCTTTTTGAATAACAGACGCCACTTTTGGTGTAACGTTTTGTTCGAAAAGGATGGTACTAATTTTATTTTCTTTTGATTTTTTTATAATACTTTCTAATTGCTTCTGAGATGGCTCATTTGTTGGGGACAACCCTGATATGGCAATCTGCTCGAGCCCATATGCTTTTTCCCAATAGCCATACGCAGCGTGTGAAACAAGAATTTTGTTTGATTCAGCTGCTTCAAGTTTTGAATGGAATGTTTGATCTAATTCCATTAAATCCTGTTTTAATTGATCAAAGTTTTTTTCAAAATCTTCTTTAGCCTCTGGATTTAATTCTACCAATTGGTCTTTAATATTCTCTGCTAACGTAATAGCTCGAACAGGATCTAGCCAAACATGCGGATCCTGATCACCATGGTCATGACCAACATGTGCTTCTGATTGGTCATTATGACTCCCACTCTCATTAGCATCTTCTTCATGAGCGTGATCCTCGCGGGATTCTTCTCCTTCTTCATGAGCGTGATCCTCGTGGGATTCTTCTCCTTCTTCATGAGCATGATCCTCGTGGGATTCTTCTCCTTCTTCATGAGCGTGATCCTCGTGGGATTCTTCTCCTTCTTCATGAGCATGATCCTCGTGGGATTCTTCTCCTTCTTCATGAGCGTGATCCTCGTGGGATTCTTCTCCTTCTTCATGAGCATGATCCTCGTGGGATTCTTCTCCTTCTTCATGAGCATGATCCTCGTGGGATTCTTCTCCTTCTTCATGAGCGTGTCCTTCTTGACCTTTTTCCTCCTCGTTCGAGTGATCATGGACATGGGTTAATAGCTCAACACCTTCTGAAGCTTCTAGAATTTCAACGCCCTCTCCTCCGATTGCTTCAGAGATTTTCGTCGCATAGGCTTCTAAGTTTGCCCCGTTATAAATAAATGCGTCGGCTTCAGCAAGTTCGACCATCATTTTGGTTGTAGGCTCAAATGTATGTGGGTTAGCCCCTGCCGGTAAAATAGACTCCACTTCAACGTGTTCTCCACCAATTCGCTCAGCAAAATCTTGCAATGGAAATAACGTCGTATAGATTGTTAGTTTATTAGTTTCTTCTGATGTATGACTAGATGCGCTCTGATCTTCTGCATTTCCACAAGCTACAAGCCCGAGTAACAGTAGAATCGAACCCAACATTAGAAATCGTATTTTCATCATTGTCCCCTCCAAATGAGTTATGTATAAGTACAAAAACATTTTATCGTAACGATTACGCTTTGTAAACAGTAATCGTTACGTTTTATTCACCAAAAAAAGACAGGGTCTTTATCCAAAAGACCCTGCTTATTGACAAGCTGGACACTTGCCATACACTTCAAACTTGTGATTTTCAATTTGGTGACCTGGTAATGATAATGCAACATCTTCTACAGGGCACAAATGAATAGCACTAGTTTTACCGCAAATTGTACAAATAAAATGATGGTGATGATCACTTGTATCACAATGGAAGCGGAATTGCTTTTCACCATCAAAAGACGTCGTTTCCAAAATACCAATATCAGCTAGTGTATATAGATTTCGGTAGACTGTATCATAACTCGCACCAGGAAAATCCTCACTGAATTCTTCCCATAACTGCTTAACAGAAACATAAATATCATCGTGTTGGTCTAGTAAATTCAATAATTTCTCTCGCTGTTTCGTATGCTTGTAACCATGCTCTTTTAAAACTTTTAATGCTCTAGTGGAATTCATTCTATCATTCCTTTATCTGTCTTCTTATTACATTATAGTAAATCTAACGCTTTCTGTACATTTTTCAGTATTTACTCTTTGTAGAATTGCGATTTCCATATCACCCAACTCATTTACTGTAGTCATCCCCGCTTAAGCCGTTTACATAGAAATCTATTTGAAAAAAAGGTATACACATCCCTTAGATTTAATAGTATAGTATTAAACGATAATGATTACGATCTAGGAGGTGCTTGATCTACATGATCTCTCATAAATTCTCAACGTTGATAGGATACATATTGTTACTTTTATTTTTCGCTCTCTTTTTGTTCGGGGATTTGTTCCCGATTCCTGATATACTAACACCGTCTGAAAATATATTAAATGTGAATACGATTTTCTTGAGTATTGTGTTAGAAGCTATTCCGTTTATTTTGTTAGGAGTATTTGTATCGTCCTTGATTCAACTCTTTGTGAAAGAAGAGCATCTAAACCGATTTATTCCTCGCAATCCAATACTTGCACTTGCACCAGCTGTCGCAATTGGCGCAATTTTCCCTGTTTGCGAGTGCGCAATCGTACCTATTGTCAGAAGACTAATTGCTAAAGGGATGCCCATGCATGTTGGAATGGTCGTTCTTGTTTCCGCTCCAGTCTTAAACCCAATTGTGTACTTGTCTACCTTTCACGCTTTTCAATCCACCCCTTCAATTGCTTACGCCAGGATGGGACTAGCTTTTGTAATTGCACTCCTTGTTGGTTTGTTAATGTACCTTTTGTATGAGCGTGCCAATCCTCTAAAAGAAAGTAAAATTAAAGTTGGACATCACCACCACTCCAGGAACCGATTCAAAGAAATGTTTGATCATGCTAGTGATGAATTTTTTGATATGGGGAAGTTTTTAATAATCGGGGCATTCTTAGCAGCCCTTGTGCAAACTTTCATGGACCGGGATACTCTGGCTGCCATTGGTAACGGAGTATATACAGGACCAGCTGCTATGATGGGAATGGCGTATATTTTATCCCTATGTTCTGAAGCAGATGCATTTGTAGCCTCTTCGTTTCAGTCATTTGCAACTCCAGCCTCTTTGTTAGCCTTTCTTGTATACGGTCCTATGATTGACTTAAAAAATACAATTCTTCTCTTTGCCTATTTCAGAGCGAGATTTGTAGCTTCACTCGTATTCGTTATAACGTTAACTACCTTTAGCATCATTATGATTTACCAAAACTTCTTTTAAGGAGGCTAAACTTTATGAAACGTCACCATCATATTTTTATTAGAAGTGTGATTTTACTCGGCTTTACGTTACTACTATTTAAATTAATGGTTACAGGCAATATTTATAATTACATCGCTCCTAAAATGCTTCCTTACTTTTATTTCGCATTAATCGTTTTTATGATCCTGGGTGGTAGGCAATTTTTGAGAGGAGACCGGGAACAAGAAGCAGCATGTGGATGCAATCATGAGCATACTTATTCAACGTCTACAATTAAATCGTTAAGTATCTACCTGTTATTTATTATTCCTGTAATAAGTGGATTTTTATTTTCAGAACATACCCTGGGGGCTTCTGTCGCTAAGAAAAAAGGGTATCAGTTTGCTCAAATAGAAGAAACAACAGAATCTAGAGTTGATAACCCAACTGAGAACAATCAGCAAGAGGGCGTGAAACAACCAGAAGTTCCAGCCGGACCAGACGAAACATCTCTAGAAAATGGCGTGATTACGCCTAAAGACATGTACCCAGACCGATACAAAGAAATGAGTACAGAAGAGAAGATCATGTTAAATGACGATAATTATATCAGTACGATAAACCTTTTGGAGGAAGAACCTGAAACATTTGCAGGTAAATCGATTGTGATTCGAGGATTTGTATATAGGGAACCTAATTTCCCCTCTTCAAGAATCGTTGTAGGCCGTTTTGGAGTAAGTTGTTGCGTAGCCGATGCGGGGATCTATGGCATTATGGTAGAAGGAGAACAAGTCCTTAATTACAATGAAGATACATGGATTGAAGTGCATGGAACCGTTCAAACGGCTATGTTCAATGACTGGCATTTGCCTATTATAGAACTCTCCTCAATCCACGAGATCAATAAGCCTAAGCAAACCTATGTTTACGAAGAAATTGATTATAGCAATTTAGAACAATGACAGAAGCCTTGGAAGTTGTCTTCCAAGGCTTTCTTTATCTCATCACACCTCCACCTGATATTTTTAATGACTCCCCTACAATATTCTCAGCCGCATCAGTAAGTAAAAAAAGAATCGAATTCGCTACTTCCTCTGGCTGCGTGATACGTCCAGAAGGTAACCCTTGCTCTGCTACCTCTAACTGTTCCTCAAAATTCCTTCCTTCTCGTTCACCAATAGAAGCAATAGAGTTCCTCCCCATCTCTGTATCAACGAACCCAGGACACACCGCGTTCACTCGTATATTATGTTGAATCGCCTCATGAGCAAAAGATTGAGTGAAAGCCGTTATGGCAAATTTCGATCCGCTATAAGCTGTATTTCCATATGTACCTCTCAACCCGGATAAAGACGAAAGGTTCACAATGGCCCCATTTTGATGTTGTTTCATTTCCCTATAAACCTCTTGTGTAAATAAAACAGTTGAGAAAAAGTTTAGTTCCATTGTTGAGCGAAGCTCCTCTTCTGAAAGGTCTTCTAACGTTCCACCACCTGTTTTTCCAGCTGAATTCACTAACCCATATACAGGGCCAACTTCTTTTATTGCTTCTTGAATGACGTGTTTTCTGTCGTCTTCCTTATTTAAATCAGCAGGGACACTAAGCACATGAGCACGACCATCAAGTGCGATGCATTCATCTTTCAGTTGATAGAGCTTTTCATAATCCCGACCTGTAATTGTAATTGCAGCACCAGCTTGCACCGCTGCTTTCGCTGCCTCGTAACCGATGCCACCTGTAGCTCCTGTAATAATAATATGCTTTCCTAGTAAGGCGTCTTTTGCGAAAATGGCCATAATTCTCCTCCTCTTTCATTTATCTACCTATTTATCCTATTTACCAAATGATTAAACGCACGCCCTTACCAAACAAAAAAGCTGTCTCTAAAGTAGGCACAACTTTAGAGACAGCTCTGGTTAATATGAATAAAGGTACTTCTTCTCATGTGGAGAGGAAGTTGAGGAGGGCAGCATCAATTCTTGATCCATAGATACAATTTGGAATGAATAACGTTCGTAGCTTCCTAATTCTTTGAGTGCATTCACAAAGCATTTGGCGGCTCCAAAATCATTAAAAACGAGATCCTGGTTGTCAGTACTCTGAAAAGTAATCTTCGTCATTTGGTTATAGTATGCAATAACTTTGAATCTCATGGGAAGTCGCCTCCTCAAAGGTGAAAGTTTTCTACCTTTTCATCTATTATCCGCCAAAATTTCTGAAAATTCAATACGTATATCATTATTCTTAGAAACTTAATACAATTAGACATACTTCGACAATCCCCTTTTTACCCAAACCTTCACCTGAGGTCATTCATTTCGTTTACACTGCCTTTCTGCAACTCTTGCTTCCTATACACCGCGTACCCACCTATTGTTGCCACTCCTATGAATAGAATCCCCGCTAATACGCCTAGTGTAGTAGGGGAATAATAAGTCAGTAGTAATCCAGTCCCAAACATAGACAATCCCATAACGACATTGGTTACCATGTCAAATAAGGAATAAACAGCACTTTCCTGTTCATTAGATAATTGTTTCATAACCATTGTATCCATCGCACCTTTCCCTACTCCTCCACTTAAAGAAATAAGCATAAAGAGTAAGATAGCATAATAAAACCCGTTAGCCTGGCTTAGGAAAACTTGAAAAACCCCCTCAGTCAAAAGTGCTCCTACCGCAACAGGCATTAGATATTTAAATCGTGCTACAGGTACCCACATGCTTAATACAAGTCCAACACCTAAGGCTCCATAAAATATACCAATACCTACACCTCCTGTTTGGAATCTTTGATAAGCATATACACTTATTAGCACATTAAAGATTCCGTCTGCCATTGATATGAAAACGTCTATGAAAAATATTCTACGTAGTAGTGGAGATCTCAAAGTAATTCCAAAGCCTTTTTGAATAACCGTATAAACCGCTTGTTTCGATGATATAAACTTCGATTTCTCTTCGTAAACTTGTAGCAGAATCAAAGCAGCAACAAGGAAAGTAAAAGCATTTACTATGAACACAAGTTGGGGACTGAACAGATAAGAAACAACCCCTCCCCCTGCAGAACCTAAAATAAGAACAAACCCTAACAACACTTGTTCTAATTTATTTACAGTTAACATGTCTTCCCGTTTGATATAGCGTGATATATATGTACGTCGAACAGGCTGGTAAACCGCTTCTGAAGCAGCTAACAGAAATAAAATGGCATATACAATCCAAAGATCTTGACGATTTTCGACCAATAAAAGAGAGAGCGCAAAGAAAATCCGTACCAGGTCTGTCCCCACCATAATCCTCCTTAACGAAACCACAGTAGCAAGCCATCCTCCAATGGGTGAGAATAATAAATAAGGAACGATACGGATCGCAAGCGCCCCACCCACTGCAACTCCTGAACCTGTAAGAGAAAGTATCATTGCTAGAACAGCCACTTGATTAAATCGATCGCCAATTCCATTTATAATACCAGCAACAAATAATCTCCTGTAAGAAAAATGGGAAGTCGAAGTCATAATCATTACCTCCTCACCCCTGTTAATTAGATACTCATCAAATTAGATTTCTAAAAAGAAAGAGTGTCTAGTTGACACTCTTAAAATTCGATCGGCCACATTTCTTTAGGGTTAAGTTCATATTGGTTGTTCTCTCGATACATAAAATGATTCATCACCCATTCACGGCGAATGGTTGCGTAGTCTTCATGAAACTGCTTAATATACTCATTGATTTCTTTTTCTTCATATAGCTTCCCCGTCTCTATACCTCTAATCATATAAGCCAGTACGACGAGCTTCTTCTTCCTTTGACTTGGAATTTGCTTAAGCGTACCATCTGGCGCAAAGAAGTTTTTCACAATGGATAACTTATCTTTATCTTCTACACTCATTTCAGGACGCACATTTGTCACCTCCCCAAGTTGTAAAATAGCGTTAGCACTATATTCTAATTTCTTTTGGTCTAAGTAAAAATAGATCGTATTCTTATCTCTTCTTTGATATACAATCCCAATTTGTTTCAATTTCGCTACGTGATGAGTAATAGTTGGCGGCTTTAACCCTAATTTGTTGGCAATTGCCTGACCGTGGAGAGGTCCTTGTTTAAGAAGTGAAATAATTCGAATTCTTGTTGGATCCCCCACCACTTTATGAAAGTTGACCACTTTGTCTAATTGCATTTACAAACCTCCAAATTCGATAAGTATCTAATTAGATAATAAACTAAACTCCAAGTTTTGTAAATATAAGATACATATTTAGAAAACCTTATACCGAATAATAAGACATAAAAAGAGGAAAGCCATTAGCTTTCCTCTTGCCTTAAATAATTCGTTTAATTAGCAAATCTCGCAATCAGTTGTTCTAGCTGATTCGCTACAGAGCGTTCTCCATTTGCAATATCTGCATTTGTGAGGCGTGTACGAACATGACTCTCGTCAGCGTCAAACGCTTCTGCTAATAAACCTCCCAAACCTTTCGCGCGACGGTCCACCTCTAGCACAAGTTCTACCCCATCTTCTTGTGGGAAGAACACAACTTCTAGTTCATCAAGATCTCCGCGGAAACGTCCTCCTGGTAAGAATTCAAATTCCTGAACAATTTGTCGGTTACGAGCTTCTTCCATTTCCACTTTACGTAACGAGAAACCAAGTTCATGTTGAAGAGCGGTAAGAATCGTTTGTACAGGTTCAGCTGGATCCACATGAATAAAATCACGGTCCTGAGGATCTATTGCCATAGGGATATCAAGTCCTGTTTGGAACCAAATCGGAAGACGCCCAAAACTTGCAGGAGTATTTAAAGGAAGCTTAAAGGAGAAATCAATTTCTTTGTCCTCCCCTTCCTTCAATGTAAAGGATTCTGTAATGTTGAAGCTGTGAATGATCTCTTCTTCACGTACTTTTCGATCATCCTTTTCTTTCACAACTTCAGTCATTAAAAACAAGTTGATGCGATCAATTTGCTGCTCTGCATTTCCGCCTTTCATCACAACCTTGCCTCGTACCTCTTCACCTGCTGAAAAGCGTTCTTTCTCTAACTGTGTATCTACTTTCGCAGCACCTACACCAATACTTGCCATAATCTTTTTAAACATCGTAACCATCCCTTTCTTCGTTATTACTTCATACCTTTTATACGTTCATTCATTCAATACGTTTCATCCATTACAAGATATTTTTATTTTAACATTCTCAAGGATAAAAGAGCACAAAAAAACAGGTGAGCATATGTCCACCTGTAGGTTTGATTACCAAAATAGTATACCAAACATCGTTGCAGCTATTAATCCAATCATTACGGGAAGGAAGTTTCGCCTTACAAGCTCCATTACTGAGACACCGCAGAAACCAGCAATCGCAATGACGGATGACCAGGCTATAATCGTCCCTCCACCTGTCCAGATCGATCCCATTTGACCTATCGCCGCGAGTGTACCTGCATCTAATCCCGAAGAAGCCATAGCACCAGCAAGCGCTCCTGTTAAAGGTAATCCAGAGAAACCCGATCCATCAAGACCGGTTATGATTCCAATTATCAGAATACTAAAAGCTACTAGGATCGAGCTTTGAGGTAAGATATCCTGACTCGATTGTACAAGATCAAATAAAAAGGCGGGTGCTGTTGCCTCCCCTAGAGATAATATGCTTCCTGAAAAGTCTGAACTTCCTAAAAAGAAAAATCCAGCAATTGGTATAACAGGTCCCATAGCTTTAAAAGCAAATACAAATCCATCTGTAATATGCTCTGTAATATAATCTAGAGAATTCTGGCGACCGAAGGCTACCGTTGCCAATAGTAGCAAAATAACAGCTACTCCTCCAATAAAGGCAGCTCCATCCCCTCCTTCTAGACCTCCCATTCGTCCTGATCCCAATTTAGTCGTAATCATAAAAACCATAACACCAAGCATGGATAGAGGAACGAGCACAGCAAATAATTTACTCCACATCCCTATTCCCTGACTTTTTGCTTCCCTTGTCGATTGATCCCCTGCACCTAGCCCTTGTAACGATCGAAGTTCTACTTCGTTCTGTACATCTTTAGAAGACCTTATACTAGTACGATAGAATAAATAAGCAAGCAAAAGCGCAATAACCCCTGTAATAATAGATAAAATAAACGCCTTATCCACCACTTCACTTGTTTCTATTCCAGCTGACGCCGCTGAAAGCCCAGGTGCCACTTGCATAATGTAATCAGATGACAGGGCCATCCCCTGACCCGCAAGAGCAACGGCCATCGCTGCCAACATAGCAGGTAACCCAGCTCGAACAGCAGCAGGTACGAGTAAAGCACAAATTAAAGGAACTGCTGGTGTTGGCCAGAAGAATAAAGATATGACATACGTAACGGCTGCTAACACAAAGTAAGCGATATGCCCGTTTGTCATGACTTTTTGAATGGGGATAATCATCCTTCGATCTGCCCCTAAATCACTTAATGCCTGCAGTAAAGCAACCATAAACGTAATAATTAAGAAGATGTTAAATAGCTCTTTAGCCGCTACAAGGTTTGCATTAAAGACAGAAGTAAACCCACCTATTACACTCCCCTTGTATACCCAAGCTATTAAAAATGTACCAAGTAGTGTTGGTAACACAACCCCTTTTCTAAACATCATCGTGGCAATGATAACGATCGTTATGATCCCGTACATCCAATGCGTAACGGTTAATTCCACTTTAGGATCACCACCCTTTTCTTCTACACATTCTGTGTGTGCTATTACACTATGCACGAATGCCCAGAGTGGTGTTTGTTCTTAAAAAGGCATTAGAAAAAGGCTGTGCACATGCACAGCCTTTTTCTTCTTTGTCTCTATATATCGTCGTCTCTTTTTAGCCAATCCAAACGTGTTTTCTCTAGTTATCTCTTTTTTCTTGGAAAGGTGAGCTCACTCTTACCAAAAGTGATGGCCCACCTAAACGGCCTATGTGGGTAAGATCAAGTATTTAATGGAGTATGTTTCCCCGATCGGTCCTTCCGAATCGTTGATGGTGGTTTTCGAAAGAACCCTATACTCACATCAAATCAGGTAATGAAAATCGTTAAATAAGTAACTATCTATTTACCCTTCATTGATCTTGTATATAATGTAACAGTTAATTCCTTTTACTTCAAAATAAAAATGGTACTTTAGACCAATTACTCCCCCCTTTAAGACATAAAGAAGAGCATTTCAAACAAAAAAAAAGACCATTTAAAGCAATATTTAATAAAAAATTGACATATGTCCTAGACACGTCAATAACTCCAGTATAAAGCGTACACTTCTATACAAAAGGCTCTGTTAAAGGTTACTGTTCTTATTTACTATAACATGCATGTTCAAGAGGGGGAGGATTGTTGAAGTCTCGAAAATGAGAGAATGTTTCCGTTTGCATTACTTGAAACTGAGGCGGTTGGGGAAACATGCCATATGAGGAAACCCCACAACTATCACCAACCTTAAGATATGGGGCCGTTCGAAAAACTATAGCAGGGGTGTCTGGGGAACGGGGAGACTCCTGCGGGAGAAAGAGGTCGACGAGACCCCGCAGGGTGGTTTTCCCGAGGAGGCTCTAAAAAGAAAGAGGAAGTTCGACTAAAACCGTCACGTCAATAGCCAACGTCGAACGACCCCACGTCGTGTGGGGCCGCCCGCGGAAAGCGAGTCGTTCCCCAGACACCCCAACCACTTGACAAGCGTAACGGGCCTGTCTACACAAAAGTGTCTCAGCTTAGAGTGTTCCATATAAGAGAGGCTTATATGGAACAACCAAAAAGCCCGTCTGATTAAGACGAGCTCATAAACCATTACAAGAAGTCATTCATCATATGCTGAATACGTTGAATGTTTTGCTTCGATATTTGAGCAGGCTCTTCATACCCATGAAAGAAAACTAAATAACTTTTACCAGAGGTTTGAATCCTTGAAATTCGTTCTAAATTAATGATGAAGGATCGGTGAGACTGAACGAATTTATCATCCAAATACTCCATAAAATACTCTAATGTTTCAGGCGAGGAATATTGTTCATAAGACGTATGTATAACTGCCTTTCGGTCACTTTTCTCTATAAATAGGATATCATCTACTTGTACATAGTAAAGTGAACGATTGAAGCGGACAGGAATTCGTTGATATTCCTTTAACTTCGTTTCCTGGTTTTCAGTATTAAGCTGGCGCAATACTTTCTTGGCTCTTTCTAAAGATAAGAGCAAACGATTTATTTGAATAGGCTTCATAACATAATCAACCGCATTTAAATTAAAAGCCTCTACTGCAAACGTGTCGTATGCTGTAGTAAAAATAAACTGAAGGTCCGCATTTATTTCTTTACAAGCTCGGATTGCTTCATTTCCCTTCTGTTTTGGCATTTCAATGTCACAGAGCACAAGGTCAGGTTCAGAGAGAATCACTTTCTCAACAAGCTGTTCCCCATCTGTTGCTTCATCAATAATTTCAAATGCATCACCAGCAACCTTTTCCACCATTTGCCTTAGCAACTTACGAGAGGCATCTTGATCATCGGCTATTAATACTCGATACTTCATTCTTTACATCATCCTAATAAGACTAGTTTCCTAATAATTAGTATACGATAAAGCTACCAATTTGTTTAGGAAAATACACAAATTAAAAGAAGAGAATTCTATGACAAAAAACTAATCCAAAGAAAAAAAGCAGCTGAGGAAGGCTTCCCCGCTGCTTTTCCTTTAATCAGATTGTTTAAATAAATGAGCTTCAACCATTTTCATAAACTTCCCTACTTGAATTGGTTTAGTTAAATAGTCGTCAAATCCAGCTGCTAGTCCCTTCTCAATATCTCTAGGCATAGCGTTTGCACTAATAGCTATTACAGGAAGTTCACGTGTTTCATCCATGTCCTTCAGTCGGGAGAGAACGGTGAAACCATCTATACCTGGTAAATTAAGATCAATTAAAATAAGGTTAGGCTCATGGGCTTGAGCAAGGTCAATCCCCATTTCCCCTGTGGTCGATGACATTAACTCAATCTGCTCGTATGTTTCTAATATACGCCTAACTAGATTTAAGTTGGCGGGATTGTCTTCTATATACAAGACTTTTTTCTTTTCAGCAAACTGTACAGGAGCGTTATTCTGTTGATCATACCATTGTGCTGATAAGTTATTGGGTTCATCCACAAGTGGAAGTTCAACCCAAAAAGTACTCCCTTTGCCTGATTCACTTGTTAAAGAGATTGAACCACCCATTAAGGACACTAGCTGCTTCGATAACGTTAATCCGATCCCTGTTCCTTCTACAATATCATTACTCGGAACACGAGTGAACGGCTCAAAAATGCTGTCCATTTCCTCCTCAACAATCCCAATACCCGTATCTTTAACGAAGAAAGAGACTTTATCATTCTGGACATGGCAAGTAAACGTAATTTCTCCACCTTCACGATTATACTTTACAGCGTTAGACATTAAATTTAGAAGAACTTGTTTTAGTCTTGTTCGATCAGCAAACACAAATTGACTATGACAAGCACATTCTTCAACGATCAGTTTAATATCTCTCTTTTTGGCAAGGGGCTGTGTGATACTAACAACTTCATCAATTACAGGGGAAACCTCTACAGGCTCAATGGAGATCGACATCTTTCCTGACTCCACTCGAGCTAAATCTAATATATCATTGATAATGGTTAACAGATGGTTCCCTGCTTTAATAATTTCTTCAACACTCTCGTCTTGAGTAGGGCTTAGCTTATGATCGCTGTCATACTGTAGAAGCTGAGCAAATCCTAAAATTGCATTCATCGGCGTTCTCAATTCATGACTCATACTAGAGAGAAAATCCGATTTAGCTTGACTTGCACGTTCGGCTTCTTCTTTTGCATCCCGGAGAGATTTCTCCATTTCCTTTAATGGGGTTATATCTCGAGCAGTTAAAACAAAATGTTGAAATTCCCCAGATGATTCAATAATCGGAGCAATCCTCCCTTGGAACCATCTTGTGCCAGTTAATGTCTCAATAACATATTCAATATTCTCTGCTTTTCCCGTTTCATTTACGTACTCGATTGTTTCCATAAACAGATTAGCCTCATCTTCAGAGAAGACTTGTTCGATTGTAGTTTGCAGAAGTTCGCTTTTTGGCTTAGAAAGCTTTCCTTCGTCATTCGTCCATATATTGAGATAGGTACCTTTTCGATCCAACTGCATAATCACATCATCAATAGACATAACAAGTGCTCGAAGATCTCCTTCCTTAGAACGGATCTCTTCTTGAGCTTCTTTTAGCGCTTTATTAGAAAGTCCCAGGTTTTGCCCCATTTCAATTATGCTTTTAGACGTTTCATCTAACTCGTCAATATCAAAGGCTCGCCTTCTCTGGAAATAGTTCCCTCCCCCTATTTCCGTAACCATTTGATTCATCTCTACGAGCGGCTTAGAGATCGTTTGACTAACCTTCCGTGAGTTCCGGTATAATACGATGAAGAAAAAGATATAGAATAATATCAATCCTAAAATCATAAGGGCACCAATTTTCACTAACTTCCCATTCATCGTGTAAACATCTTCAAAAACAGCAGACTCATCTACAATAATTAAAAAGCGCCAACCTGTTCCTTCGACGGTCGACCAGGCTGCAAACTTCTTCTCACCTTCCCACTCTAAAGTCTCCAACCCATTTTCCTGACCGACTAATACCGTTGCAAGTGGCTTTGCTTGAGAATGTACTAACATATTGTATGTACTTGGCTTATAAATATCTCCAGTACTTGAATCACCATGTTCCTGATCTTCAAGCGCTTCTACCCCTAACAATCTTTCAGCATCCTTAGATAAGGCTAAGATCTCAGCATCATCTTGTACAAGCATGCCCACCCCTTGCCAAGGAAGATCGAGGTCCTCGATTTTATCTCCAATTGTACCGATGGTGATATCCATCCCTACCACTCCCTCAAGTTGGTCCCCGTTGTACACAGGTGCAATAGAAGAGAAGGTCCATCCTTTCCCAGCAGGATCCCAATAAGCAGGTGTCCATAATTGTTCTCGATTCTGATTATGGTCCTCGTCAGCTCTAAAATAAAAATTATATTTCGTAATATCTAGGTCAGATTCTAATTCTTCCAATTTATCTACAAATGGATAAATGATATTAAGGGAGTCAGAGGTATTAAAATAAATTGAGGAGGCTAATGGCTGTGAGTTATAAATATTCTCCATTAACTCTTCGCTCTTAAGTAACCGAGCTATCTTCTCACGATCTTGCCCCCCACTCGTACTATAGAAAATCGCCGCACCACCGTCTGGGTGATCTTTATCTGTATATAGAAGCCCTTCTTCCGTTTCTTCGAGCCTATTTAAATCATTTTGATTCAAATCGTCTAATGAGATGGGTTGTTGGAATGATTCTTTCATTTCTTCTTGAAATAACTTCGTTGCATTTGAAATGGAACGAACTTGATTTGAGATGACTTCGGCCTCTCTTGAAGCAGACTCTCTCATATCTTCTTCTGCTTCACTTTTTATCATGTCTATCATTTCGTTCTTTGACCATTCGCTTGCTACAAAGTAGATCCCAACAAACGCCAGTTCTACGACTAGCAAAGGGATCAAAGCGACTTTCAAAAAGTTTTGCCAGACCCATCTTGTCAAAGGATAAGTCGTATGTTGCTTAAACTTCATCACCGTAAACTCCTTATTACATTTATGCAATTCAATGACTATACTACTTAAATTATGATATACAGTCTTTTCCTATTGTAAGGTCTTTGCCCCTAACAGACGAGTTTTCTTTCTACCATTCAACCTTACTTTTTATATCTTCAAGAACAATTGTTGACTTTTTAGACAAAGAAATGTACTTCCCACTACATTATACTATTTAATGACACAAAAAAAGCCCTTCCATTGTAGAAGGGCTCCTTAAAAATGTTACATTTTCACAATTGTACGACCTTTCACTTTGCTTTGTAAGATGTCAGTAAGCGTTTGTGGTAGTTCGTCTAACGTTATTTCATTCTCTATTTCGTTCATCTGATCTGGTTTTAAGTCAGTAGCAAGGCGATCCCATACTTGTTTACGCATATCCATCGGACAATAGACAGAGTCAATTCCTAATAGATCAACACCTCGAAGTATGAATGGCATAACCGTTGTTGGCACCTCTACACCTGCCGTTAATCCACTTACTGCAACAGAACCACCATATTGAATGGAAGCTAAGACACTTGCTAATGGTTTACCTCCAACAGGATCAACAGCGGCTGCCCATTTTTGTGATTGGAGAGGGCGTACTTTCTCAGGTGTTACTTCTTCACGTGAGATAATCTCTGTAGCACCGATTGAACGTAAATAGTCATGTTCAGACTCTTTACCTGTAGAGGCAACAACGTGATACCCTTTTTTTGAGAGCATGGCAACAGCCATACTACCTACGCCACCTGTTGCTCCACTAACAAGTACAGGTCCATCCTCAGGTGTTAAACCATTCTGTTCTAAACGGTGAACAGATAAAGCTGCGGTGAAACCGGCTGTACCGAAGGTCATAGCTTCGCGAAGGGATAATCCTTCTGGTAAGGGAACAACCCACTCAGCCGGAACACGTGCGTATTCACTAAACCCACCATCATGTGAAACACCAAGTCCATAACTTGTCACGATTACCTCGTCCCCTTCTTGGTAACGATCATCATTTGAGGATGTAACTGTACCTGCAAGGTCAATTCCAGGGATGATTGGGTAATCTTGTACGACTTTGGCTTTAGGGTTTGTTGCTAGTCCATCTTTATAGTTCACACTTGAATAGGCTACCTGAATGGTCACATCACCTTCTGGAAGCTCTGATTCTTGTCGTTCTATTACGTTCGTTGTAACTTGATCTTGTTCTTTTGTAGCTAATAAAGCGCGGAATGTCATAATCTAATTCCTCCTCTTTATAGGTTAGTCTTTGTTTTTGATTCATTTTTTATTCTGACTGGTCAAAATAAATATGTCAATTAATTTGTCCCAACGGTATAATTTTTATACAATGGAGGTACTATAGACAATTCGGAGGCTGACATGAAAAAAAGAGAGCAACAACGAAAAGAACAATTGCTTCAGGCAACTTTTGAAGCGATAGCAGATAAAGGGTATAGCTCGGTTACACTTCAAGACATTTCGAATTATGCCGGCGTAAGCAAAGGCGTGACCAATTACTATTTTAAAAATAAAGAAGATGTCTTCGCTCATCTATTAGAATGGCTAACCAACAGAATTTATCAAAAAGAAGCAAATGCAGTGCAACATGCTCATACTGCAGATGAAATGTTATCCGCCTATGTGAACGCTGTGTTTGTTGGGCCGAGGGAAAATGACCGATTTTACAAAGTATATCTGGACTTCCTCTCTTACGTTCCTAAAATACCCCGTTTTCAAGAAATCAATCAGCGTTTTTACAACAATTGTTTTTCTATTGGTCAATCTATTATTTCTAAAGGGAAAAGTGAAGGAAAGTTTCTAAATGTAGACCCTGAAAAAGGGCCTAAAGCGATTCGGAGCCTAATCGATGGCTGCATTATCCAATGGGTCATGAGTGGGGACCATAGTCTGCATAAGATGTATAAAGACTTATGCTACGAATCCATTATAAATATGCTTAAAGATTAGACAAAAAGAGACTCCCTTAACGGAAGTCTCTTCTGCTCTGTCTATCTTGCATACGAATCTGAGAACGAAGGTCTTCTATTTCTGAAACGAGGCTAGCGATCATCTCGTCGCTCTTGCGTAACTCTTCACCCAACATCTTAATGGTGTCTTCTTCCCACTGGAACGGATCTCCATTTTCCGGAGTGACGGGCAAATTCAAGTACTCTTCCCCTCCCTGCTCTTCGTTCTCATTCAAGTGAACCACAACGCGACAGTGGTCGTCTCCAACAGCAATTCGTTTATCAAGTTTGACTTTTGAGTACCCAAAATGCCTAGAAGCAATTCCCCCTATTACACTAGAGGTCATTTGACACAAATGAGGCGCATCTTTCACCATATCTCCAAATGGACATTGAGTTCCTTTCACAACAATTCGATCAGGTGTTGCCTCTTCTATCTCAAAGTGACCTCCAATATCATTCTTAATGGCAAGAATTACATTGACATATTGATCAACAGACCGAGTAGATTTAGCATCTACATAGTGCCCTTCCATCCATTCTCCTGTCCGTATTCCTAGTTGTTTAATATATTCTTCGGCACGATCACCTATTGCTTTTTCATGTAATGTTGCATACTGAGTAAGAAGTTTAGAGAGAAATGTTTGCGCCGTTAATGTTTGGTTTTGACTCATTTGTTATTTCCCCCTTTAAGATATATTCCACATACACCTTTACCCTATTTATAGAACAATGAACCTTATTCTATTAATTATTTAAAAGCTTTTTCACATCTTTTTCATCTATTTCCGAGGTTAAAGATTTTCCTTATTCCCCAACATATTAACGTTCGTAAACAAAGGCCTTTCTAGACTAGTACTTCCTCAATCAAACCGCTTTCAAACTCTATATTTAAACAAAAACGTGTCGCAGGTTAAATTTCCCCTGCGACACGTTTTTGTTTAAATATATTTTTAGGGTTTAGGCGGATTTAATAGATTCGGTCCCTCCAAAATGGAGTAACTTTGGCTGTTTGTATAAGATAATATTCAATATTACAGCGCTAATGATGAAAGATGGGAGCATATAACCGATGTTATATGTTAAAGAATATACCCAAACTGGCGTACCTTCTGGTGCAAATGAAGAGAAGAATACAATCCCACCTATAAAGTGACTCATGAAGCGAAGACTACTACCAAGCAGCGTCCCTAAAATGATATAAATCGTAAATGATTTTGCATGCCCTTCGCGAACAGCTTTTAGAGCTGGTTTGGAGAAGATCCCGGCCACTCCGACAACAGTATATGCAAGTGGATAGTCCATTACATACTGCACAGGATGAACGATAAACGGGTTAATTAATGAGTTAAATATACCTACTAAAAGACCTGTAGTTAAACCTCCTTTTAACCCCCAACGGTAAGCCATAAAGAAAATCGGCACCATAGCAAAAGCGACAGATCCTCCTTGCACCCATAACGGAATCGTTAAAAACGGTAAACTAAGAACAGCACCTAATGCAGCAAACATGGCAATCTCAACTAAAAACAGAATTGGACTACGTTTCATCTTTACTCTCCTCCTTAAAGATAAATGTGCACACAAAAAAAGCAATGCAAGGGAGAGCTTTAAGATGGAAGTCCATTTGCATTGCGCCATCACTAAAGCCACATCCCTACGCTAGTACTAACTAACAGGTTCAGAGGGTCAGAACAAAGCGTTCAATCTCAGCCTTAAGGCTCCCCTTGTGGTCTTCTTACTTATGCTTTTTTCGTTACTCCTATTATAGGCGAAGAAATTATTGGACTCAAGTCATCAATATAAAGATTCTTCTATTTTTATCCAATATTTTCATGTTTTTGTGGTATACTAACAAATGGACAGTCTATCAATCATTTATAAATTTGTCTCAAACTCCTGTTCCAAACATCCGTTCTATCCCCCTTTATCTTTTCTACTTGCGAAAAACACCTTATATCTACTTATAACTATATGTCTTTTTACCCAATTTTCGATAATACCTCTTGTTCACCTCGAATTCTCTTAATCTAACACACTCACATGTCTCAAAGATTTTCACTATAGCTTCGTATTACAATAGAATCAACTACTTAAGGAGGGATTCTATTGAAACGTTTTGTAATAGCTATACTTAGTTTCACGTTCATCTTATCTTTATCTATTGGGCCGATCGCAACTTCGGCTCAACCATCAGAGAAACCTCAGGATTACTTAATAGGTTTTAAGACAGGGGTAGATAAACAAGAAGTATCTAACATTAAACAGTTAGGCGGAAAAGTTAAGCACCAATTCAAGTACATGAATGTCGTGCAAGCTAAACTTTCTTCTAAAGCTGTAGAAGCTCTTCAAAAGAACCCAAATGTTGCTTACGTTGAAGAAGATGCAAGTGTACAAGCTTACGGTCAAACAACTCCGTGGGGCATTCCAGCCATTAACGCTGATGATGTTCAAGCAAGTGGCAATTCTGGTAGTGGTATTAAAGTAGCTGTTTTAGACAGTGGAATCAGCGCTAGCCATGAAGATTTACAAGTAGCAGGTGGCGCGAGTTTCGTGGATGGTGAGCCTGACCCATTCAATGATGAAAATGGGCACGGTACTCACGTAGCTGGAACGATTGCAGGTGTTAACAATTCTCTTGGAGTATTAGGTGTAGCTCCATCAGCTGATCTGTACGCTGTTAAAGTATTAAGCAGCAGCGGCAGCGGTTCTTATAGCGGGATCGCGAAAGGTGTAGAGTGGGCAATTGACAATAATATCGATGTTGTCAATATGAGTTTAGGCGGAAGCCGCGGCTCGACTACACTACAACAAGCAATGGATAACGCTTATCAACAAGGTGTTTTGTTAATTGCTGCAGCCGGTAACGAAGGATCTAAAGGCAAAAAGAACACCATTGGCTATCCTGCCAAATACACATCCGTTGTTGCTGTTGGTGCTGTTGACGAAAGCCTAAACCGTGCCTCATTCTCTTCTGTTGGAGAAGAATTAGAAGTTATGGCACCAGGTGCAGATATTTATAGTACACTTCCAGGTAACACATACGGCTCTTATAACGGAACGTCTATGGCGTCTCCTCACGTAGCCGGAGCTGCAGCACTCATCTTAGCTGAGGACAGTTCTCTCACTAATCAAGAAGTGCGTAGCTTATTAAATAGCACGACAACGCCTCTAGGCGACGCTTTCTACTACGGTAATGGTTTCATTAACGTACAAGAAGCAATCAACGCAGCTACTACTACTTTTGCAGTAGCACAATAAATGAACTTTCCCCTTCGTTCCCCGGGTCCTTCCGGGGAATTTTTTTGTCTTTAGCTTTGTTAAGGTTTAATGTTGTTATATTTTCAAGTATAGGGCAGATTGTTGAAGATATGAAGCAGAGACATGTTAGTGTAAATGGGGTCATTATTTTGTTGAGAGCTTGGGGTGTCTGGGGAACGACTCGCTTTCCGCGGGCGAGCTGTCGAGCTTCCTCGGGAAAACCACCCTGCGGGATCTCGTCGACCTCTTTCTCCCGCAGGAGTCTCCTCGTTCCCCAGACACCCCTTACCAGATTAAGTATAATGTCCCCTCAGCTCGAGTATGGCGGTGATCCAACATCCCCGCCTTATGTAGCATGCTTCCGTTCCCTCTATATATGGCAAAGGTGGTTCGGGGAATTGCGAGACTCCTGCGGCACTAGGAGCCTTGGGGAGACCCCACAGAGAGCGTAGCGAACGAGGAGGCTTCCCAGCTCGCCGCGGAAAGCGAGTGATTTCCCGAACCACCTTACCCGCAATCTGAGCAAACGGAAGCATTCTCTCAATTTCGAGTCTTCCTTATACGGAATTCTTTAGGAAGCATATGCCTTTACAAAGATCCTTGATAAGCCTATGATGTTCCTTGGTGTTTAAAATCGAGATTCCATCAGGAAACGAAACACCATAGGAGGACTTATTATGACACAAACAAAATTACCAATATGGACGAAAAGCTTCCTTTTCATTTCCTTAAGCAATTTCTTCTTATTCCTAACCTTTTATGCTTTGTTAACTACTTTACCGATCTTTGTAACAGATGATCTACAAGGAACAGAAGCACAAGCAGGTTTAATTGTTACATTGTTTTTACTATCAGCTATTCTTGTCAGACCGTTTTCTGGAAAACTTTTAGAAGACTTCGGAAAGAAAAAAATGCTTCTCATAAGTCTTTTACTCTTTATGTTGACTACCTTCGTCTATGTAGCTGCAACTAGTTTTTACTTATTATTAGCTTTACGATTCTTCCACGGTATTTGGTTCGCGATAGCCACTACAGCAGCTGGTGCAATTGCTGCAGACATCATACCAGATAGCAGACGTGGAGAAGGACTTGGGTATTTTGCTATGTCGATGAATCTTGCTGTTGTTGCAGGTCCTTTTTTGGCTTTATCGCTTTTAAATTGGATCTCTTTCTCAACACTCTTTATTGTACTTGGCGCCCTTTTAGCTGGAGCTCTTCTTTTCACTAGCTTTGTAGCTGCTCCCGTTGTGAAAGAACCTTCCAAAAGGAAGAAAATAACCCTTCATGATTTATTTGAAATGAATGCTTTACCCATTGCATTAGTAGGAAGTTTACTAGCTTTCACCTACTCTAGTGTTATATCTTATATATCTATTTATACGAAATCTATTGGATTACTAGAAGCAGCAAGTTTCTTCTTTGCTGTTTTTGCTGTTGCAATGCTCATTTCGAGACCGTTCGTCGGGCGCATCTTTGACTCTAGAGGACCAAGCATTGTCATCTATCCGTCTCTAGGCCTCTTTGCTTTAGGTTTATTCACATTAAGTATGACAACTTCTTCCTTTATGCTTTTGCTGTCAGCTACACTAATAGGTCTAGGCTACGGAAGTCTTGTTCCTTGTTTCCAAACATTAGCTATTCAGTCTGCTGCTCACCATCGAAGCGGACACGCAACAGCGACTTTCTTTACTTTATTTGATATAGGTATCGCAACTGGTTCATATGTGTTGGGAATTGTGGTTTCTCTTGTTGGTTATCAACCATTGTATTTCATCATGGGATTATTCGTGTTTGTTGTTATGTATCTCTACAATACAATGAATAGAAAGAGGTTAGCACACCTTAATTCCCGATCAACAGTTCATTCATCTTAAACCGTTTATTCCAATCAACTTGAATTAATCATGGGAACGATTACTGCCTTCAAAATAACCCATCCAGACGTTTCAGTGACTATTCACAGGGTAAAAATACCAGGAAACAGTATTTAGGAGGGTTATATAATGAAACCATTTGTACGCGAGTACCATAACGATCAAAAACTACAGAATGATGTACAGAAGCTAGCGGATAATGGTATTACAAAAGAGCATATTTATTTAATGTCACATGATGAAGATCGTACCGAACGCTTGGCTAACAATACAGATGCGAATACCGTCGGTACACAAGAAATGAGCCTTGCAGAAGTAGTGGGCAACATTTTTAACGAAAAGGGCGATGAACTTCGTAATAAATTACAAGACCTTGGCTTTTCTGAGTCGGAAGCAGATACTTATGAAGAGGATTTAGATGAAGGTAAAGTTCTTCTAATGGTTACAGAATCTAAAGATATTGAAAAAATTATCTAAACCACTACAAGAAGCTCATTAATGTGTATACAACGACAGAAAAGCCCCTGCCTCTTAAATGTAGTAAGAGGCAGGGGCTTTTTCTAATTAAATATCTGTTAATTCAATGGTTGTTGGCTCTGGTTCTTCATCAAGTGATAATTGAGTTGCTGAGAACCCTCCTAGTGCTGAAAATGCAATTGCCCCTACTGCTAAAGCTGAAATCATCCATTTTTTCATACTTTCCCACTCTCCCTCTACGTAATTGATAATTTTTTATATGATTCATTAGCTAGAGTTAAATAGTAACAAGCATCCTTATACCTTTTGTGTTTTTGCAAGCACTCAGCCAACAGTTCACAATATAGTCCGATATAAAACTGGTTCTCGTTATCGATAAAATAAGGAATGACTGTCTCTTTTAAGAAATGCTCCAGACTAATGAGATCCTCAAGAACTCGGTATTTATATACCTGAAAATAATAGCGTAGAATTTTAAAGTCATTCTGTTGTTCGATCATAATTAATCCTCGATCGATCCATTCCAACGCCCTGCCCCGTTCACTTAATTCAAAAAGTGATTCCACAATGGAGGCAATACTAGTTAACTTTCCTTTTACATTATGATTATCTTTAAACACTAGACTCTTCTCAAAGTGATCAATTGCTTTTTCATGATGCTTGAGAGCTGCATGAAGAGAGCCGAGGTTATGATAAGCAATCCCTTTTAAATAAGAGCTTTGCAAGTTTCCTGCTGCCTTTACAGCTAGTTGAAAGCACTGTTCCGCTTGTTCAAATTGGTGAATTCGCTTATAGCATATACCAAGTAAAATCTGACAATCTCCACTTCTTTTAAAATCGAATTGGACCGTATACAAATTTAGCGCTAACCTAGCGTAATGAAGCGATAAAGTCACATTTTGAAGGGATGATTCATTAATAGCTGATATAAAATACAGATCAGCTCGCTCACTATCACTAAGCGTAATTTGGTGAGCAAGTGCTAATGCCTTCTTATAATACTGCTGAGCCTCTCTAAATCTTTCTTGCATATTGTGATACAACCCAGAGAACTTCATATAATAGTACTGATGCTTTTCTTCAAACAGGTCTTGCATTCTCTCTAACTTATCTAATAAGACCGGTACTTCCGAAAAGTGACGCATCAACAAATGATAGCGAACCTCATACAACTTAAACAAAGCTAGTATACTCGGAGTTGAGAGTGTGCTCAATTTTTGTTTTAACTTTACATATAACTCTGTTGCCTGGTCCGTTTCTCTATGCATGATAACGGTGTACCATTCGTGTAGTTCTTGTTCGAGTAACTCTTCATCCACCCCTTCTTCTAGTACTTCAACTGGAATATCAAGGCGGTGTAAGAGCAGTTGAACAATTTCCTCACTTGATTTTGTAAGCCCATTTTCGATTTTACTTAAATAAGAAATCGAACATATTCCTTGAGCCGTTTCTTCAAGAGTACGATTTTGGTTTAACCGATGTAACTTAATTGTTTTGCCTACTTCAGACCCTTTTAAGATTTGAATCAACTCACTCTCTAGTGAAGCAACCTCCTTTGCTAGAGTATATGCTTCAAATGTTCCGACTACCCCTCTCACAACCATTTTCTCGTTTGGGAAAGAAAATCTATCAATATAGCCATAAAGACTGGATTACATCTGCATTTTTTCCCAAACATATTCTGAATATGGGATGTAAGTTATATTCATCATAATCAAAAATTAGAAATATATCAATATTCTGATAATTTTAGGTACTAGAGGACTAGTTCTTATAACCTAAAGTTTTATTCCACTAGGTTCAATTGAACTATCATTTTTCTGGGGATCGACGTTGGATCTAATACGTTTACCTACCTCACAATAGAAGCCACACTTTTCTTTTTTATGAATCTATCACCACATTTTTTTCTTCTTTCATTGACAATAAAACAAGTAATAAGTAAACTTAGACATTGCATGTAAACAAAAAATGAATACTCCTTCTTATCACGAGAGGCGGAGGGACTGGCCCTACGATGTCTCGGCAGCGGGCTCATTACTAATGAGTGCTGTGCCAAATCCAGCAAGGTTACACTTGATAGATGAGAAGAGGAGCTCTAAATAAAAAGCCCTCTTCTGATCAAGAAGGGGGCTTTTTTTTTTGATGTGTGCCCGACATGGGCGCAAGCTTTAGGGTTAGAGTCCCGAACGGTGAAGGTCGTTGTAGCCGTTAGCCAAGGGCAAGGGTGTCCGGGGTGACCCGGAATCTGAAGGAAGCCGGAG
>NZ_BMIN01000019.1 GCF_014642405.1 Pontibacillus salipaludis | reverse complement strand
GCCTCCGACTTCCTTTAGATTCTGGGTCGCCCCAGACACCCTTGTCTTTGGCTAACGGCTACAACGACCTTCACCGTTCGGGACTTTAACCCTAAAGCTTACGTCCATGCCGGGCACACCAAAAAAGAGCACTCTAGCCAGGGGCTAATTGGAGTGCTCTTCTACGTTCTATATTATGTGTATGACTCATCTGCCGTCTAAAATTTAAGAGCTAGCTTATTAATTGGCCAGTAGCGTACGTCAACTTTCCCTACAATCGTATCAATAGGGACAAAGCCGAAATAGCGACTGTCTAAACTCTCTCTTCGGTTATCTCCCATTACGAAAATATGGCCTTCTGGCACTTTTTTAGCGCCACCTTCAATCTCTTCGAGGGTGAAGGATTCAGTTAACGGCTTTCCATCGTTAACCCGATAAGGATCTAGGTAGGGCTCGTCTACTTTTTGCCCATTTAAATATAATGTATCGTCTTCATATCGAATGGTGTCACCAGGTAAACCAATTACACGTTTCACGTAATCTTCTTTTTCATTAGCATGAAATACAATGACGTCCGTATGATTGACATCCTGTAAGTCATAAACCACTTTATTGACCATTAATAGATTCCCATCAAAAAGCGTCGGTTGCATGGATTCCCCTTCAACCACATAGCTTGCAAACAAAAACGAACGAAACATAAGAGCGAGAACAATAGCAAATACAATGGTCCGAAGCCATCTCCAGGCACTTTTCATATTCATGATTTCTCCTCCAGAAGTGTACTACTATCATTCTACCCATATTCGTTTTCGCCTAATCGTTTGCGCTTACGTTTTCATGAGAACGTTGTTGCAATTTACGTTCAATCACCTTTCCGATTACCCAAAAGATTGCAATACAGATTCCTACTACGATAGTTTTCAAAGGTTTCTGAGCAAACTCCGTAATGCTGTGACCTACATAAGAGATTGTAAAAATCATCACCGCTTTCCCCATCACGACAGCTAGCACAAACTGCTGAAAGCTTATTTTCGACAATGCCCCGACGACATTAATAATCGCTGATGGAGAGAATGGGAAACACATTAACAAGAATAACGGTCCAAATCCGTGACGCTCGAGCCATGAGGTTACCCGCTGCACTTGCTTATTCCGCCTTATAAACTGAAAGAATTTCTTCTCTCCGAGCCTTCGAATCACCCAAAAGACAAATACCGCACCAAGAACTGCACCAAACCAGGAAAATAAAAACCCCTTTAATAACCCGTATGCGATCGAGTTCCCTACCACAAATATAAACAAAGGTAAAAAAGGCAAAATCGCCTCTAACAAAGGGAGCAATATTCCTGGCAATGGACCTAACGCTTCATATTCTTGCAGCAACTGCATAATAAAATCATCAAACGTATCGTTTTTAATCATTTCTTTTAGCGCTTCATAATCTAAGTCTTGAATATTCATCCATCTAACTCCTAACAGAGATATAAACTCAAACAGCGACTCTTTCCACTTCTTCATGCTACTTACCTTTCTATTATAAATGGTAGCCACATCGTTGTGAAAAGAAACCCATTCCCGAGGTCTTTTAGTATGTTTTTTTGTAACATGGAGACCATTTCCATCATACACCTATTTGTTTCTACATAAAATTACGTTATAATAGAACATATGTTCTCATTACAGGAGGGAACGAACATGCGGTACTTAAGTGAAGAAGATCGAGAACTCGCCTCAAGATTTCTCTTCTTATCCATGGCCATTCTCGTTATTGAAAAAGACATCCACACGATTGAGCAAGGTTCTTTCAAAATTAAAGAACCGTATATGGAATTATTGAGAAAGATGGCCCATAAGGCAAAATCAGAACGAAGATATCTAAGAGGAATTATGAAATCACGCCAACTGGACGTTATGCTTTTATCAAAAAATGAATCCTTCTCCTCCTACCTATTTGTATCAGGAGGTCATGAAGAAAAAAGAAATTACTTTAATCCTGCCATTCGTAAGCATGTAGAAACCATTATGTATGAACTCATGCGCAAAGTGCTTCAACCTTCCCAAGGGAAATTAGCCTCAAGCGGTATGGAAGACTCGCCATAACCCTCGCCTCTAATTTCTTCTCAAAAAAGGAGACGCCCAAAAGGCGTCTCCTTCTCGTTTTTTATGATTTTGGATGAAAAGCAACTGATTCAGCTACATGATCGAAACTAGGCTTTGTCACATACTGAAGCCGCTCATTCAATTTATAGCGGAACTGTGCCGTGCGCTGAATTTGGTTCCAAATGGTACCCTTTGAAACATCCAATATGACGGATCGTTGGTTTTTGAAGACTAAGCGTGTTTGCTGATGCCCGGTTGATTCGATTAGATCAACATGGGAGTGAGCGACCCAGGAGCAATACACATTCTGAGGGGAAATAGTTGGGAAGAAATACATGCCACTCATTGGATCAATGGCAATCGGGGCTTTGTGTGTAATACCAGTAACATCTCTCGTTCCAGCTTGTCGTCCTTTCAAACTCGACCCAAAGTACTTACATGCATAATCAATTATGCGCTTTGGAGATTGATTAACATAAAAAGATTCCTCCCCCTCCATAACAAGTGAGATAATCTTTCCATCTGCCCTTTCATCAGCAACAATCGCTTGCGTGAACGGAGAAACTTCGAACCTGTCTTTCCACATATCCATACATTCATCCTCTCTTCTGAAATAAGGTGCTTCTTCATTATACTAAAATTAACCATTAAATAAGTGGATATATGAAAATCAGACAGAAATTGAATTTCTGCAAGACACTAAGTGGTAAAAATTTCTGTTATACTGAAAACTAGACCCCAATTTGATGAGAATCTGCGGGCACATCCCACTCTTCTACATCCTTTACATGGAATAAGAACCCATCATCGTTCATACCAAAATCCGGATTCAATGCCGTGTCAATCTCAAGTTCCGTTAGAGGGCTTTCTCCCATACCGCGCACCTCCTTTCTCCCTCTTAGGTTGCGCGATCCAAATACAATTAACCAAATTGGAGTGACACAAAATGTGGTGGAATAAGAAAAAGAAGAAACAAGAACAGCTTGAAGTAAAAGATTTATCGCTCTCACAAGTTCGAAGAGCCATCCATGAATTCACAGATCATTTGCCAGACGGAGTCGAATTACGAACCGTCATTAATGAGGACCTCACACTCGATTACAATCTCTTAGCCCCTTACCTTAAAGGCATCCCAAAAGATACGTACTACATGTCTAAAGAAACGTACGAGTTATTTGAAGAGAAAGATCGTCAACTCGCGCTCGACCTAGATTATATCCAACGCGCAGTCGATTACTACATCAAGCAAAACAATGAACTACCGATCATTGAAAACGACCCGTACTTTAAAGTGAACTACTTCAAACTTGAAAAAGCCGGCCTCATACACGAAAGGCCAGACCGAGATTTTTATATTACAGATGACGAGCACATGATTACGTACAAGCGCCCGGGCGAATAATGAAATGGTGTTTCCGTTACTTTTACTAAGTCAAAATTAAAAACATATTATTATGTATAATTCTCAAACTTCAGGATAACCTATATAACATCTAGCTCCATTCGTATTATAGCTCTGGTCTGGGTTGTTTATTCTTAAACAAGTACCCGACTAACCTACGACGTTACGAATTGGAGCTATTTTACGTTTAAGAAGCCCTTCTTACCAACCCTCTTTAACGCAATCCACGCAATAATCATCCATACACCGTACAAGATAATCCCAATAAGCTTAAAAAAGCATAAAAAAAGGGCCAATGCGATCGAGGCATTGGCCAAAAAGAGACGACTGGTTAACTTTTGAGTGAGGGAATTACTTGTGAACGATTAGTCCATGACGACAAACCTCGTTCACAGTGCATGTAAGCTCAACAACAAACATGCAACAAGACTCCATAAACGAACCCCGAGATTTGAGAGACAACGAATGTCCTACAAAAGTGCGGTGTCGTTTAATTTGTCTTGAGTCTATTCTAATATAATCTTGGTCAAAAGTAACCGAAAAACATTTGCGGTATCACGCAACCGTTTGCGGTTTTCACATAATATTCCAACAACTATACCTAGGGCGGTTAAAAGACAACGCCTTTATACTGTAAATGTCTTTCATTTCGAGAGAATATTTACAAGTTATATTAATATAACGAATTAAAAAGTCAATCGTTTTGTGTCCGCTGGTCCATTTCACTTTGAATGCGCTCAATCCTTTCCCCGAGCGGAGGATGAGTATATCGAAGCCAAACAATCCAATTATGTGGCGAGAGGTCACTTTTTGATTCCCTTGCTAATGCCTGATAACTTTCAAGCG
Source organism: Pontibacillus salipaludis (assembly GCF_014642405.1). Taxonomy (GTDB): domain Bacteria; phylum Bacillota; class Bacilli; order Bacillales; family BH030062; genus Pontibacillus; species Pontibacillus salipaludis. Next base: position 84,189 of record NZ_BMIN01000019.1, on the reverse strand, counting down.
CTGGTTGCAAATCGTCCGTATGTTCAATAGCATAACGGTCTGCTGTGCGTTCCATCACTCTCGAAACATACAAGTTAATGGGTTGCGTGGCAAACATCAAAAACGTGAGAACCAGCAACAAGACCGGTACACTGCGGAGATCAGAACGTTCACGTAAACCTAGACGTTCCTTCCCATTTCGATAGATAAGCGAATAAATGCGCGCAAGGCTCCACAAAAGCACAACGCTCAATAATAAATAACCAGCTACACCTATATAAACATGGTGTTTCACATAGTGAGCAATTTCGTGAGCCAGTATAAACAATACTTCACCTTGACTCATCCCATTCAGCATTGTATCCCATAAGACTATTCGCTTCTGCCCGCCAATTCCGGTCACATAGGCGTTGAAGGTGCTCGTCTTCTCACTCATATTCACTTGAAAAATATGATCCTCCTCAATCCCTGCTTCACCAGCTAGTTCTACTATAGAATCTTTTAAGCTTCCTGCTTCAAGCGATGTAAAATCTTCAAATAAGGGATCAATCCAGATCGGCTGCACATAAATGATGAAAAAAGCGACAGGGAGAGAAGTCAGCCACAAAACAAGCCACCATTTCTGCGGAAACTTTGAGACAATACTGCGAAAGACCGCAATTAATACCGCTACTACCACAATAAAAAGCACGCTTTGAATACTCCATTCTACCAGCCAATCTCCGATGGGCTGATGACTAATGGAAGCAGCTTTAGACATTGAATAACCAACTCCATCTAATGGCAAGGAGATGAGTTGAAGAGCTGTCATAAATACAACACCAAAGATAAATGACTGAACCCACTTTTTCTTAAACCGCTTTTCGATCCAATCCAACATGCCTTTGTGCCAGTCCATTATAATGAAGGACAATAATACGATCCAGGGGAACGTTAATTGTGTAAAGGAATAAGCATAACGGTATGCTGCGTATCTTGAATCAGCATACGTATCAAGTTCATAAACCCAGCCAAAATAGACCCATAACACAACTAAAAAGATAGCATAAACTCCAAGTAACTTCTTCAAAGCATCCTCTCCCATTCTAAACTCTATTGTACAAATATCAGCCTAAAAAATTCAAATTGTTGCCATAATATTGTAACCAGTTGTTCACCAAAACCCCTATTACCACCGTAGTTACTCTTGTAATATAAAAGTAAGCAGAACGGTTACAGGGGGAATGGATATGAAAAAGAAATGGTATATTGTCTTTATTTCTTTATTAGTAATTGGCATCGGCCTTGGAATATCATATTTGCAATTTTGGCGCGACGCAGGGGTAGAACTACCTACAGACGTGCGTATGAATACCGCACAAGGTGAAGAATACAATCTGGCTTCTATGGATGAAAAAGTTCGCATTGTTGAGTTTATGTACACCAAATGCCCAGATGTATGTCCACTCACCACCCAACGCATGATGCATTTAAAAGAACAATTTAAAGATAACGGGGTTTACGGGGATCAAGTTGAATTTGTAACCGTTACCATCGATCCAGAAAATGATACAAATGAACGCCTACAACAGTATATGAAAAGCTTTGGCGCAGAAGAAGACCCGTCCTGGATCTTTTTAAGAGGATCAGTAGAAGACACCAAAAAGCTAGCAGAACCTTTCCGTTTCCTGTTCAAAGATAACGGCACAGACTACCTTGTCCACACATCTTACGCTTACCTCCTCGACAAGGACAATTACCTCGTTGGCAAATTCCCAATGGGCGAAGCCTTTAACAAAGACCAAGTGTACAATACCGTGATGGACCTAGTGAACTAACCTAGAAGGGGCCTTTTCCAATAAGGAAAAGGCCCCCTTATTTAATTTTCAAGACATGGGCTGAGAGAATACTTCCGTTAACGGTAGTAAGAGCAAGGTGGTCCGGGAAACTACTCCCTTTCCGCGGGCGAGCTGTCGAGCCTCCTCGGGCAAAAAGCATGCCCTGCGGGGTCTCGTCTAACTCTTCTTCCCGCAGGAGTCTCGCAGTTTCCCGGACCACCTTTGCCATATTAAAAGTAACGGAAGCATGCCAGAAATGATTTCATAGAGTTTCATAACCCCTGTGCCCAGGTCCGTTCACCTCCATAATGGAAGGTCTGACTGGAGGACTGCGAGACTCCCGCGGGAAAGGAGCCTAGGGGAGACCCACAGAGAGCGTTAGCGAACGAGGAGGCTTCCCAGCTCCCCGCAGGAAAGCGAGTGGTCCTCCAGTCAGACCTAGCGACTCTTCCCCGCAACGGACCCTCCCCACTCCATATCTCAGTTTTAAGCTATCCACATAAAAGTACGTATGTGGAAGACCATCCTTGCTCATGTTTGTCAACGTTTCGGGGATGATAAGGGGTAGCATATTGGCAAGGGAGTTTTTTCAGATGGAGGTACAGAGCTTTAAGGAATCTTGGTTTATTAATACAAAAGGGGACCTCTTATCAGGTACTGTTGTGGCGCTTGCGCTTGTACCGGAGGCGATCGCTTTTTCTATTATTGCAGGGGTTGATCCGATGGTTGGGTTGTACGCTTCTTTTATTATAGCAGTGGTGATCGCTTTCGTTGGTGGGCGACCTGGTATGATCTCAGGTGCTACCGGGGCAATGGCTTTACTGATGGTTGATCTTGTTGCGGGGTACGGTCTTTCTTATTTATTAGCAGCAACCCTATTAACAGGGGTTTTACAAATTGCTTTTGGTATAGCAAAGCTTGCTAGGTTCATGAGGTTTATTCCTCGTTCTGTTATGGTCGGGTTTGTGAATGCACTGGCCATACTGATCTTTACAGCTCAACTCGAACACTTTTCAGGGGCTGGGTGGGTGATGTATGCGATGGTCATTGGGACGTTAGCTATTATTTATCTCTTGCCTCGTGTAAGTACTGCGGTCCCTTCTGCACTCGTTGCAATTGTTGTGGTTACAGCAATCGCATTCCTTACGAATACGACGGTTAGTACTGTGGGCGATATGGGCGAAATTACAAAGGCCTTTCCTTCCTTCTTCCTCCCCGCTGTTCCACTTACATTTGAAACGCTACGTATTATTTTTCCTTATGCGCTTGGATTAGCTGTTGTCGGCCTCGTTGAATCGCTCTTAACCGCTAGCATTGTCGATGAATCAACCGGTACCTATAGCAACAAGAACCAAGAATCAAAAGGTCAAGGAATCGCTAATATTATAACAGGATGTTTCGGCGGCATGGCAGGATGTGCGATGATTGGTCAATCCGTCATTAACGTCAAATCAGGCGGGAGAGGAAGACTATCTTCTCTTACAGCTGGTGTGGTTCTTATCTTATTAATTGTCTTCCTTGGAGATATCGTTTCCCAAATTCCGATGGCCGCACTAGTTGGCGTCATGATTATGGTCTCAATCGGGACGTTTGACTGGAATTCCATTAAAACGATTCCAATCGTTCCGCTAACAGATAACATCGTGATGGTCGTTACAGTCATAACGGTCATTCTTACCCATAACCTAGCGATCGGGGTATTAACAGGAATTCTTCTCAGTTCTATGTTCTTTGTTCATAAAATTTCTAAAGTTCATATACGTCGTTCTATTCATGGAAATCGGATGATGATTTACTTTAAAGGTGAACTGTTCTTTGCTTCTGTTACAGATCTGTTTCATGAATTTGATTATACGATGGACGGAGCTAAAGAAGTGGTGCTTGATTTTAGTGAAGCTCGTTTATGGGATGATTCCGCTGTCGCTGTACTTGATAAAATCATACGCCGCTTTGAAGATCAAGGGATAAACGCCTATATTATCGGACTTAATAAACTAAGTTCAGACTTAAACCAAAAATTAGCACGAAAATTAGATAACCATTAAAAGGTGATCGACTAATGTATAAGAACATTTTATTAGCCTCGGATGGCTCAGAACACGCTTTACGAGCGAGTGATCATGCTTTTCATCTTGCCTCTTGTAACCAGGAAGCCGTTGTAGAAATTCTATATGTGATCAACCGAGCTCATGCAAAGTCCAGTACACTCCAAAACTGGAATAGCCCGGAGGGAATCGATGTTAACGAAGAAAATCGATCTGCTATCGAACTAAAAGCTAAGAAAGCTGATATTCCTTACCAAGTGACAACTCTCGAAGGAGAACCAGGACCTACTATTGTTGAGTATGCAAATCAAGGGGAGTTTGATGTGGTCGTTATCGGGAGTAGAGGTCTGAATGGACTGCAGGAAATGGTGTTAGGCAGTGTGAGCCATAAAGTGGCCAAGCGAGTTCATTGCCCGGTATTAATTATAAAGTAATGTACTTGTTTGTCTGATCTCAAGCTCTGCGCGGCTCAAGCTATGGTGTTACGGCTCAAGACCAATCATACTGGCCCAAGTTTTTGAAAAATCGGCTCAAGTGCTTAAAATAACAGCTCAAGTCCATAAGGTATAGGCTTAAGTCAGAGAAGAATGACTCAAGATGACAGTGAAAGGCTCAAGATCAAAGAAAAACGGCTCAAGTCCCGCGCTTCGAACAAACAAAGGTAGAGTGAAGAGTCTCAAGTGACCCAAACTGGATTGAATGTGAATAGTAACGTTCACTATAAAAAAGATCTGCCCGATCCATCTGAATCGGGCAGATCTTTTTCTTTTATTATTTTTGCAACAACGTTTTATCATCTGCTAAGGATTTACCGCGAGCCTTTTGGAAGGCTTCTAGTAAGTCTGCGACGGTTAGCTTTTTCTTCTCTTCCGCATCGGCATGAAAGATAATTTTACCTTCATCCATCATAATTAAACGATTACCAAGGGAGAGCGCCTGCTCCATGTCATGGGTGACCATCAGCGTTGTGAGCTGGTGCTGATCAACGACATCTCTTGTAATTGAAGTGATGTGTTCCGCGCGTGCAGGATCAAGTGCTGCCGTGTGCTCATCAAGTAACAGGATTCGCGGTTCGGTGAACGTAGCCATTAATAAAGATAAGGCTTGTCGTTCCCCACCTGAGAGCAACCCAACTTGCGTAGTCAGGCGGTCATGGAGATTAACGTTCATATCTTGAAGAAGCTTCTTAAATTCTTTCTTTCTAGAGGAACTCACTCCCCGTCCAAGACCCCGTTTCTTCGTACGACCTAGCGCTAAGGCTAAATTTTCTTCTATCGTCATATGAGGCGCTGTTCCCGCCATTGGATCCTGGAACACTCGTCCAATCCATTTTGATCGCTTATGCTCCGGAAGGTATGTCATGTTCAGGTCATCTACTGCCATAAGACCTTGATCAGGAAACAGGACTCCTGCAATTAAGTTAAGGAGTGTTGACTTGCCTGCTCCATTACTTCCGATCACCGTGACGAAGTCTCCCTCCTCTAGCGTCAGAGAAACGTTGTCGATCGCTCGTTTTTCATCAGGTGTTCCTTTGTAGAAGGTTTTTTCAATCTGTTTGAGGTTTAGCAACGTCCTGTCCCCTTTCCTGCTTAAGTTCTTGTGTTAAGGCTTTCTGCTGGCGTTTACGCTCCATCCACTCTTTGATTTGACCAGAGAATGTTGGAATAACAAGTGCTCCTGTTACGATAATTGCTGTAATGAGTTTAAGGTCACTTGCTTTTACAAATTCAAGTTGCATGGCTACAGCTAGAATGATGCGATACAAGACTGCTCCTAGTACAACAGCGAGCGTTGTTCTCGCAATGGACTTACGACCAAATACGCCTTCTCCGATAATAACGGAAGCCAGACCAACAATAATCATCCCAACTCCAAGACCCACATCAGCAAAACCGTTATACTGAACAATTAAAGCTCCGCTCATCGCAACAAGTGCATTTGAGAGTCCTAAGCCAATCATTATATAAAGACCAGTGTTCGCTGATAGACTCTTGATCATCTTTGCATTGTCACCCGTTGCCCTAAGTGCAATACCAGACTCTGTCTGCAAGAACCAATCAAGAACCTTCTTCACACCGATAATCAGAAGGGTTCCAAACAGAAGCACATAAAATGTATTCGGCGCAGCACCTTCCATTCCTAGTTCTTGAAATGGAGTCATTAAAGCTGCATCAATCCCTGTAGATGCCCACCAGCTTTCGATTTGAGAGAACAACGTCTCTTCGTTTAGAAGAGGGATATTGGGACGTCCCATAATACGGAGATTAATAGAATATAGAGCAATCATCATCAGAATGCCTGATAATAATGGGTTGATCTTCCCCTTCGTATGAAGGAACCCTGTCATACACCCTGCAATAAAACCCGCAGCCCCTCCTGCTAGCGTAGCCAAGAATGGTGATGTTCCACTTACCATAAGAACGGATGCGACGGCTCCACCCGTTACAAAGCTGCCATCTACGGTTAGATCAGGGAAATCTAAAATGCGAAAACTGATATAAACGCCAAGGGCCATAATCGCGTATAGTAACCCTGACTCAATTGCGCCGAATAATGCTCCTGTCATGATGATCCTCCTCTACTTTTCTACAATCTCTGCTTCTTCTTTCCAGCCTTCCTGAATCTCTACACCCATTTCGTTCGCTGCATCTTTATTAATCTGAAGCTTTAAGTTTTGTGGGTAAGAAACAGGGATTTCTCCAGGGTTCTTTCCTTCTTCCAGGATTTCAATGGCTTTTTGACCAGCTTCAAAGCCGATGTCGTAGTAATCAAACCCATAAGCTGCAAAGCCTCCGCGCTCAACTGAATCAAGCTCTCCTACAAGAACAGGAGTATCTTCTTCTTGCCCTACAAGTAAAACAGATTCAAGAGCACTTACAACCGTGTTATCCGTAACAATGTAAAGAGCGTCCACTTTTCCAGTCAGAGATTCTGCTGCTTGCTTTACTTCAGCGGATGTCGTAACGGTTGCTGTCTTGATATCAACCTTGTCACCTGCAATCTCTTTAACACGTTCAATTTGAGACGATGAATTCTGTTCACTTGGGTTGTACAGCATTCCTACTGTTTGAACATCCATTTTCTCTGTCATAAATGAAATTGTATTCGGAATAGCATCCGGGTGTGTATCTGTTGTGCCTGTTACGTTGCCACCTGGGGATTCCATTGAATCAACCAGGTTTGACCCAACAGGATCTGTAACCGATGTAAAGACGATCGGAATATCTTTCGTTGCGTTCAGTGCACTTTGAGCACTTCCTGTTGAATTAGCAAATATTAAATCAACATCGTCCCCTACAAAGTTATCAGCAATGGTCTGATTGTTCTTTGCGTCCCCTTGTGCAAGCTGAACGTCGAAGTTCACATTAAGACCTGCTTCCTCAAACGCTGCTTTAAACCCTTCTTGGGCTGCATCAAGCGATGGGTGTTCAACAATTTGAGTGATGCCTACTGTATAATCATATGATTCCTCTTTCTCATTTCCTTCTTTAGCTTCTGAACTTGAACAGCCTGTAATCGCCAAGATGGCAACGATACTGGCTACTATTAACCACTTCTTCATTGTTGTTCCCCCTCTGTTATGTACTTTAGCACTTTTATGCTTTTATGCTTTTATGCGCTAAAATTTGATATGTTCTAAACTAACGAATTTTTTACTAGATTGCAAGAGGGATGAGTGAATTTGTTAGAAAATTCTTTTATCATATGGGCTCGGAGAATGTTTCCGTTACCTTTGATTGAGCGTAAGTTGGGCCAGGAAACGACTCGCTTTCCTGTGGGGAGCTGGTGAGCCTCCTCGCCCGGCAGAGCCGGACTGTGGGGTCTCACCTAGGCTCTTCTGCCCACGGGAGTCTCGCAGTTTCCCGGCCCACCTTTACCATACAAGGAGGAACGAAAACATGCCATATAGGGTAACAACAGACCCGCTGATGTGAAATGCGTGGCCGTTCACCCACCATAAAGACAGGGATTGCTCGGGGACTGCGAGACTCCCGCGGGAAAGATAGTTGTCCCCGAGCAATCCCAAGCACTCTTACACGCAGGCGGCCCCTTCCTGCTGAAATATCTCAACTTTAACCATTCCATATAAGGGGGCTATGGGACAAAATCAACACTAAACATTAACAGAGCCATTCAACAAAAAAACGAGTATAAAACCCAAAATGGATTTCATACTCGTTAGGACTTATTTGATTACTTCGATGCCGCATTATTGCGTAACCCGGTCGCGTAGGTTCTTTCTTAGGATCTTACCAGTGGTGTTCTTTGGTAGTTCATCTAAGAATTCAATTACCGTTGGTAGTTTATACTTGGCCAAGTGCTCTCTACAGTAGTCGAGTAACTGGTCCTCCGTAATCGTGTCATTTACCACTACAAAGGCTTGTACCGCTTCTCCGAGATTTGGGTCTGGTGCGCCTACTACTGCGACTTCTGTTACGTTCGGGTGTTGGTACAGAACTTCTTCTACTTCACGCGGGTAGACGTTGTAGCCTCCTACGAGTATCATGTCTTTCTTTCGATCAACGATGTAGAAGTACCCCTCTTCATCAACTTTGGCCATATCTCCTGTATACAGCCAACCATCACGTAACGTTACAGCTGTTTCTTCTGGGAGCTTGTAATACCCCTTCATGACGTTAGGTCCACGAACAACAAGTTCTCCTACTTCTCCAACAGGAACCTCATCACCTAGTTCATCTACTACTTTATTTTCTACGTGCCATATGTTTTGACCAATGGAACCGGCTTTTCTAGGACGGTCGAGAGGGTTAAAACAGGTAACTGGAGATGCCTCGGATAACCCATACCCTTCTGAAACAATGACCTGAAAGGCCTGCTCAAATTGCTTTAGCAATGCTACCGGCATTGAGGCTCCTCCTGAAATACACAAGCGTATACTTTCGAAATCTCTCTTGTGCGCCTCTCCTCCCTGAAGCAAATAGTTGTACATGGTAGGCACTCCTGCAAATACAGTAGCCCCTTCATCCTTCGCCACCTTAAACACGTCCTCAGGAGAGAACTTTGGAAGGATCAAAACAGTCCCACCATTCATAAGAGGAGCATTTAAAGCTACCGTGAAACAAAATACATGAAACATAGGAAGAGTCGCTATAACTTTATCTTCAGGACTATACTTCAAGTAATCAGCCACGTCTTTGGCGTTAGAATACACGTTCTTATGGGTAAGCATTGCTCCTTTTGGCTTTCCGGTTGTACCGGACGTATAAAGGATGATCGCAATGTCTTCATCGTCAATCGCCGGTCTCTCCAGTGATAGTTCAGCGGTTCTCATCAAACCTGTAAACGATTTCATTTTATCGTTTAAAAACTCTTGAGCATTTGAGACATCTGCCCCTGTGTCTCCCACGATATAGTGGTGGATCTCTGGAAAATCTGAAGCCAAAGCCACGAACTTATCCATAAACAAATCCATTGTAATAACGCCTTTTACATCACCATTCTTTAAAATGTACCGCATCTCTTCCACTGTATAAATCGGGTTAATTGGGATGACTGTAAGCCCCAAACGCAAAGCCCCGTATAGACCAATAACATAGTATGGGCTATTCCCCGATACAAGTGCAATGTGATCCCCTTTTTTATACCCTAACTCTTTCAAACTGGACGCAAACTTCGTAACTGCACCTTCTAACTCCATGTAGCTTGTTTTCTCACCTTGAAAAATATAAGCCGTCTTTGATGGATTCCCCTTTGCTGTTATCGACAGTTGATCACTTATGTTCAAAAAAGCCCACTCCCCTTCATCATGAATGAATGATCATTCATTTTTAAGTAAAAAAACAGTCACACTTATTATAAAATACTGACAATTTTTGAGCAAGTCTATACTTCAGAATCTATAAGATTAATCCCCTTGTAGAAGGGGGTATTAATTGAGTAGAGAAAAAAAGAAAGGGGGGATTTCCATGAGCCAGGAACAGCAGCAAGCTAATGCTCAAACTCAAAGTAAACAAGATTACGTTGATTTAAAAGTCGGAAAGCATGATTTATTTTTTAAAAAGCCTTATCAAATCCTTTATACATTAAACGACTTTCTCTTAGGTCTTTGGTTTCTTATCGGGAGTATTTGCTTTTATTTTGAAGGTTCTGTAAAGACCTGGGGAGTTACATTATTTGTTGTAGGGAGTGTTCAATTATTAATCAGGCCCTCTATTCGCCTTGCCCATCGGATCCATTTAAAGAATTACTACAGAGAAGAATATGAACAGCAGCAAAAATAAAACCGCTTGAGCGACAAGCCCAAGCGGTTTGTTTTCATTTTAGTAGATAAGTGATAAGAAATCTTCTTTTGAAATACGCCCAAGATAATGTGAAATATCTAAGTCCTGAATCTCTTCATCAATTGCACTACGCTCATAGCGGGTGCCAATTAAACGATTCTCAATTTCACTCACATCGCCTACACCGAAGAAGTCACCATAAATCTTCGCATTTTCAATCATACCTTTTTTCACATCTAGACGTACATCAACTGTACCTCCGTCGAACCGATGTGAATGCTGGATATTAGATGCTGGGGATTTCCCATAGTTCCAATCCCACTGCTGATAACGTTCTTCTGAAAGAGCGTAAATGTTCTTCCAATCTTGTTCTGTTAATTTATATTGAGGTACATCTTCAACATTTTCTACATCGAAAATATAACGAAGGATCATTGCTTTAAAGTCTTCCATTGATAAATCTTCAGTTACGTATTCTGAGATATTGGCTACACGGCTTCGGATTGATTTGATCCCCTTAGAACGGATTTTTTCTGACTTCACACGTAAAGCCGAAACGACGTTTTCGATCTCTGAATCAAACATTAATGTACCATGGCTAAACATGCGGCCTTTGGTAGAGAACTGAGCATTCCCTGAAATTTTACGGCCATCTTCTAGCTGGATATCATTACGCCCTGATAGTTCTGCCTTAACACCAAGCTTCTGTAAAGCATCTGTTACAGGCTTTGTGAACTTAGCAAAGTCATTAAAGCTGTTTCCATCATCTTTCGTTAAGAAGCTAAAGTTCAAGTTCCCAAGATCATGATAAACAGCTCCACCACCAGAAAGTCGGCGAACAACATGAATACCATTGTTCTCTACATAATCGGTATTAATCTCTTCAATGGTATTCTGATTCTTACCAATGATAATGGAAGGCTCATTGATATAGAACAGCAAGTAGCTTGTATCATCATCAATCTCTAAATTCTTAAGTACATATTCTTCGATCGCTAAGTTAATGCGCGGATCGTTAATTCCCTCATGGTCTACAAAAAGCATCATAGTCTCTTCCTCCTATTCGTCTCTATCGACCTTATTGTAATAGATTCCTCTCCTCTATTCAATTCTATTGGCTAAGCCTAGGACTCAAAGCTTAATCCTTCTTGTGCTAGCTCAATCTCTCCTCCGTACTGTTCAGCAGCCTGATCTTTTAAATCCTGGACGTTACCAAAGTGCGGAAGGTGACTGAGCCAAAGCTTGCCTACCTCTGCTTCATGAGCAATCTTCCCTACTTCTTCACTCGTCATATGACCTGGATTCGTTCCATCCATCCCTTTATAAAAGTTACAATCGGTGATAAGTAAGTCCGTTCCTTTACTGAATGAAATGAATTCATCTAAATAGCTTGAATCTGCTGTATAAACAAACGAAGACGTTCCATCTGATATACGCATTGCATAACATGGCACAGGGTGTGCGGTCTTCATAAATTGTATCGAAAAAGGTCCTATCTCAAGTGTTTGATCAGGATCATACCCAATCCCTTCCGTACGATCATGTGTAAGTGCCTCAAATCCTGCCTGATCTTCTTTATGACCATAGATTGGTAAAACTTCTTCTGTTTCTCTTAAAATATTTTGTACCTTCCACGCATACTGCATCACACCAATATCAGCTACGTGGTCAAAATGATAATGAGATAAGATAACAGCGTCGATATCCATAACATTTACTTTAGACTGCAAGCGCGATAACGCCCCACTTCCACAATCGACGAGCAGCGTGAAATCTCCAGATGTCACAAGATAACTTGAAGTTGCACTGTTTACAGCAGGGTATCCACCCCAAAATCCATTTACTGTTATTTTCATGTTTATAGATCCTCCTATCGGGTATTTAAAAAAAGTACAAGTTGTTATAAAACAAAGTGTTGTATTATTCGTTCTGTTATAATACAATAAAGGTACACAAACTAACTGGAGGGATTTTCCGATGATGAGCCCAATCGAGTTTTTTAAGACACTTCCTGAAAAGAAATGCACAGCATGTGGCAACGCAATCCAAGAGCAAGCTGACTGCTATGGCGATGTTTGTGAAGAATGCGACGACCCAGCTCGCTAACTCCAAGAACCTCTACACTTAATGTACCTCACGATTAACAACCTAAACAAACAATAACAAACTCTACTCTAGAGAACAGCAACCGCTGTTCTTTTTTCTTGTCTTAATGTAAAACAGTACTAGTACAGATCTGGGCTGTTTCTCCATAAAAAAAGCATCCCAATTTTATTGGAATGCTTTTTCATTATCTCATGTATTAAAATAGAAAGGTACACCCTCCCTAAAGAGGGACTAAATTGGTTTGACGGCTTGTCGATACTCTCGATTGAAGACGGTGAGGAAAGACATGCTCTTCATGCTTTAAATTATACCCTTGTTCCACCTGTTGTACTAAAAGTTCCACACAGCGCCCGGCCATTTTCTGAAAGGGCTGTTCGATCGTCGTAATGGACGGATTCATCAACATAGAAATGGCTTGATTATCAAACCCGATAACAAGAATATCTTCTGGCACCTTAACCCCTGCCTTAACAGCTTCATAAATAAAACCAGCAGCCATCTCGTCAGAGCCTGCAAATACCCCGTTAATCGATGGGTAATGAGCCTGGATTTGATGAAACAACTCTCGTCCACTTTTTACATCGACAGCGGAGCTAAACAACTCAGTCTCAATAGGCGATATCCCCCGTTCATTAAGCGCTTTCAAAAAACCCTTTTCACGATCACGAAAGACATAGCTATCGTGACCTCCTTGTAAAAAGGCGATTTCTGATGCACCATTCTCAATAAGATGAATCGTTGCCTCATATGCTGCTTTTTCTTGATCAATATGAACAACCGGAACAGGAGCTGTACTTACATTCTCATTACACAACACTATCGGCCCAGATTGTAAGTACTCCTCCACAACTTCCCATTCGTTTTCAAGAGAGGTCATAATAATTCCATCCACCTGTTTTTTACGAAGGAGTTCTAAATAATCTCTTTCTTTATCTGGTAAGTTATGAGTCTGACAAATAATGACTTGGTATCCCCATTCTGAGGCTTTCATTTCCATAGATTCGATTAAATGATTAAAGAAAGGATTCGTAATCCTCGGAAGTAACACGGCAATTGTTTCAGTCTTTTGACTGCGTAAGCGCCTTGCAGAGGAATTCGGAACATATCCTAAAGCCTTCATCGCATCCTCTACTCTTACACGCTTATCCTCTGATACATACGGCTGATCATTAATCACTCGAGAAACAGTTGTTCTAGACAACCCTGCAAACTTTGCAACATCCTCAATTGTTGCCACTGTAAACGCCCCCTGATGATAATATCCGAGCTATAAATTCCATTTTAATGAAATCGTTTTCATGTATACGATTCTACTAGTCTTTGGAATTTCTTGCAACATCAGAATAAAGTGCAACCGTTTGAATCTTATTAAATGCCTTCCTTCCCCTCTGCTTAGATATAGAGAAGTTTCCGTCAGCTTTTATGTAGCGTAAGGTTGGCCTGGAAATCACTCGCTTTCCGCGGCCCCACACGACGTGGGGTCGTTCGACGTTGTCACAGGACGTGACGGCCTTAGTCGAACTTCCCCTTTCTTTTTTAGCCTCCTCGTGAAAACCTCTCTGCGGGATCTCGTCTAGCTCTCTCTCCCGCAGGAGTCTCGCAATTTCCAGGCCAACCTTTACCGAATTAGGGAGGAGACGGAAACGCGCGATATATGGCAAGGAAGGCACTTAAAAATACTTATAATATTAAAGCGGTCCGTTCAGCCACTTAACATCAGGGCTTGCTGTGGGACGAGGAGACTCCCGCGGGGTGAGGAGCTTATCCAGTTCCGGAGTGGAGGACCTAGCCCCAATCTGGTAACGGACCCACCCTAGCCCTGAATGTTATACATATTAAAACAGGGCAGCTCATTATAATGAGCTGCCCTGTTGACAGTTATTTAGCTTTTAAATAGTCCAAAACATTTTGTACAGCTTTTTCACCTTGGTCGATACAGTCTGGTATGCCTAGGCCTTCGTATGAGGCTCCTGCTAGGTAAACGCCGGGTAGTTCATCCGCCATGTCGGCTTGGATTTGTTTCAGGCGATCTTTGTGACCTACTGTATATTGGGCACGGGAGTCTCTCCAGCGTGTCACCACGGTAAATTCTGGCTTTTGAGTAATGTTCATCGTTTTATTTAAGTCTTGTAAAACGATGTCAGCAATCTCTTCATCTGATAGATCAACCGCTCCCTGGTCACTAGGTTTACCTACGTAAGCGCGCAGGAGTGCTTTTCCATCTGGTGTTGTATGTGGCCATTTCTTATGGGTCCACGTACAAGCTGTAATTCGATAATCGCTATTTCTGGAAACGAGGAAGCCTGAACCATTAATGTCTTGTTGAATAGCGGATTGATCAAAGGCCATTGCTACGTTCGCGACAGATGTGGCAGGCATCTCCTTAAAGGAATCCATAAAGGAATACTGGCTCAACATCGACTGTGCAGCATAGTGTGGTGTAGTAATAACTACACTATCCGCCTGAATGACTTCACCGTTATGGAGCTTTAGCTCATACCTTTCTGCCTTTTTCTCAATTTGAGTGACGCTTGTCTCCAATTGAACAGAGCCTTCTTCGAGTGAATCGGAGACAGCTTCCACAAGAGAACCTAATCCATTTTGAAGTGTACGGAATGGACTCGGTTTCTTGCCTGTTTTATTAGTAGAGGGTTTTGGCACGGTTTTTTGGAGACCTCTTACGATTCCGCCATACTTTTGCTCTAATTGATAGAAGTTCGGGAACGTAGCCATTAAGCTTAAGTTGTCAATATCCCCTGAATAGATCCCGGATAACAACGGTTCTATTAGATTTTCAACCACTTCATCTCCAAGACGGTTCCGGAAAAAGTGTCCTAATGACTGATCCGTTTGAGGCTTACTTTTTGGCTTAATGAAATCACCGGCCGCGCGCAATTTCCCTTGTGGAGAGAAAAGACTTGAGAAGACAAATGGACGGACTTGAACAGGAATTCCCATATAAGACCCACTCGGGATCTCATGAAGTTTTTCGTTTGCTAACACGTATGATTTCCCTGTTGCAACCGTCACAAGATCACTCGTTAATCCAACTTCATCAATTAACCTAAAGACGCTTGGCTTACGTGCCAATAGTGAATCTGGACCTCGCTCAATCGTGAACCCTTGCTTTTTCTCTGTTTCAATCATTCCACCTAAACGGTTGCTTCCTTCAAGTACCTGCACGTTTAACGGCAAGTTATGCTCTTTTGCTTCTTTTTGCAAATAATAGGCTGTCGATAATCCAGTGATCCCTCCACCTATTACAACAACTTTTTTCTGTTCAGACATCGCTATCCCCTACTTTTTAGCTTGTTTTAAAACGACTTCCGCTAATGTGCTAATAAATAATGGATGAGTATTCGGCATTTCAGGACGGTAATAAGATGCTCCTAGCTCATCGCATACCACTTTACACTCATAATCGTTGTCATATAGTACCTCTAAGTGATCAGATACAAATCCAACCGGAGCATAGACAAATGTGCGATAGCCTTTTTCGTGATATAAGTCTCTTGTTAAGTCTTGTACATCCGGTCCAATCCAAGGGTCAGGTGTGTTTCCTTCACTTTGCCAACCAATTTCATAGTCTTGAATTTGTAGTTGGCCTGCGATTAGATCAGCTGTTTTCTTAAGTTGGTCCGGGTATGGATCACCGTTTTGAATAATCTTCTCAGGCAGACTGTGTGCAGAAACGATCAGGACCGCTTTCTCACGTTCTTCTGCCGTCATTTCTTCGTAAACTTTACGGAGGGACTCTGTCCAGTATTGGATAAACCCTTCCTCGTCGTACCAGCTCTCAACAGAGGTGATATTCGTTACGCCATGCTTTTCGGCTTCTTCCTGAGCACGACCGTTATATGATTTCACGCTAAACGTAGAATAGTGAGGAGCAAGTACAATCGATACAGCTTCTTCAATTCCATCGTTCGCCATTTGCTCCACAGCGTCTTCAATAAATGGATCAATGTGCTTAAGACCTAAATACAGTTTGAATTCAACGTCATCTTGAACTTCGTTTAACTTCGCTGTTAACGCGTCTGCTTGTTCTTGCGTAATCCGAGCAAGTGGAGAGATCCCTCCAATGGCTTCATAGCGCTCGCGCAATTCGTCGATCATGTCCTGAGAAGGAGTTCGTCCACGACGAATATGCGTGTAATAACGTTCTAAATCGTCTTCTTTATAGGGTGTACCATATGCCATTACAAGAAGTCCCATTGTTTTCTTTGCCATTCGTTAACACCTCTTTTAAAAAGTTTGTTGTCTCTTACGATCTCTTAGAGTAATCGTGAATAAACTGCGTCAAACGCTTTAGTGTTTCAGGTTTTACCTCAGGGAAAACACCATGGCCAAGGTTAAACACAAAACCTGGCTGACTCATCCCCTGGTCTAGTATAGCCTTTGTGCGTTCTTCTATCGTCTCCCAATCGGCTAACAATAGGGCCGGGTCAAGATTCCCTTGTAACGATTTATTTATTCCCATATCACGAGCTTCATTTATAGTTGTACGCCAATCAAGACCCACAACATCTAGCGGAAGGTCATTCCAATCTTTCGCAAGGTGAGTAGCTCCAACACCATGCATAATGAGTGGCACGTTCTCCTCGCGAAGTTCTGAAAAGATCCGCTCCATTACTGGTTTAATAAACTGTCGATAGTCTCGAACACTTAGTGACCCAACCCAAGAATCAAAGATTTGGATAGCTTTAGCTCCTGAATGGATCTGGGCTCGCACATAGCGAATCACAAGATCAGCAAGTTTGTCCATTAATAAGAACCAAGCTCTTGGATCTGTGTACATCATCGCTTTTGTCTTATGATAATTCTTAGATGGCCCACCTTCAATCATATAGCTCGCTAGCGTAAATGGCGCTCCACTAAAGCCAATTAACGGAACGTTTAGCTGCTCTTCTGTTAGAAGTTTAATGGTATCTAAGACGTAAGGAACGTCGGAGTGTGGATCAATTTCACCAAGTTTCTCTACGTCAGCCAAGGAACGAATTGGGTTATGAATCACTGGACCTATTCCTTTTTTAATTTCAACATCCACCCCAATCGCCGGTAGAGGTGACATGATATCTTTATAAAGAACCGCCGCATCAACGTTATAGTTTTCCACTGGTAAACGGGTCACGTAAGCGCATAACTCTGGTTGATGAGTAATCTCAAATAAAGAGTATTTCTCTTTCAATTTATTGTATTCAGGTTGGGAACGTCCCGCCTGTCTCATATACCACACAGGTACATGATCTGTTTGTTCGCCTCTGAAAGCTTTTAAAATCGTGTCATTAAATGAATTTGTCATACCGTTCTCACCTTTCACATTGATCATTTGCACGTCGACAGTGATCAATTGTCTATCTACCAATATACCCATTGACGGTTTTTATGTATAGATTATGAAGCAGATTGTCATGATTTTGTCGATTACTTAATTATTTCCTATTCCTATTTTACACAACATTGATGCGAAATGAAAAATATTGTCGAACGTTTTCATAAAAGAAGCCACATCAAGAGGCAATAATGCCCTGATGTGGCTAGCTTTTTCTTCGTGTTTCCTTGATCTCACGGTTCAGTCCAGTCTGTACGTGGCTAAACGGGTGACTTGCGCTTTTGATTCGGCTAGCTCCTGTCACCCACCAACTAGCAGACTTCCCTCACCTCTGATCGATCAGTCAACATCGATTCGCTTACGCTCTTCGTGTTTCCTTGATCTCACGCCGGTTCAGTCCAGTCTGTACGTGGCTAGGCGGGTGACTTGCGCTTTTGATTCGGCTAGCTCCTGTCACCCACCAACTAGCAGACTTCCCTCACCTCTGATCGATCAGTCAACATCGATTCGCTTACGCTCTTCGTGTTTCCTTGATCTCACGCCGGTTCAGTCCAGTCTGTACGTTGCTAGGCGGGTGACTTGCGCTTTTGATATTACCATTCAACTCTTACTTGATTAGAAGGTGATCCTTCTGTATCAGTTAGTGGATCATATGGAACGATGTAATAGGTTTCGTCATGGAACAGCGTTAGTCGTTTAATCGTATAACGACCTTTTCCTTCTACTTCACCGATTCGTTCGTCTTGTCCATCCTCTTCTCTGTAAATGCGATAGACGACACGGTCATCTTGTGCTGGTGTCCATGTCAGTTCTGCTTGGAGAAGGGTTAAGGAGCCAAATGAAAGGGTTCCGTCTAAGTCATCTATGACGGGTAGATCGATCGGTGGTGGAACGTCTTCTACTCCATCTGGTTGTGTAAATGAATCTTCTAGTTGTTTTACCTGATCGACCCGAGTTAGTACCTCTTTCATTACTTTTGTAGGGGAGGCACTTCCATCATTTAAATAGTGCTTCTCATCAGATTGATCATAGCCAACCCATACAGAACCTACATATTCAGGGGTAAAACCAACAAACCAGGCATCTTTTGTTTTCTTATCCACATAAGGGTGCTGCGTAGATCCGGTTTTACCAGCTAAAGCTTTCTCATACGTACCGCTTCGTCCAGTACCTTCAGTCACTACGGATTCTAGCATCCTTGTAATGGACCAAGCTGTTTGAGGATTGAAGATTTGCTCAGGCTTTGGCTCATACTTGTGGACCAATTCCCCGTCCTTGTCGTAAATTTCTACAATGGAATGAGGCTCTATCATTTCCCCGTCGTGAATAAACGTTCTGTAAGATCGAACCAGATCTACCGGTGTCACGCCTTTTTTAAGACCACCTAGCGCAATGGATAACCCATTGTCTTCAAGGTCCATGCCTAGCTTTTCTAAATAATTCTTGGAGTAATCGATTCCAATCTCGTTTAACAGCCATACTGCTGAAGCATTCTTAGATAACATTAGTGACTTGTAAATCGAGATATAGTCATCATACGTACCATCGTAATTAGTAGGAGTGTAATCTCCGTATGACAGCTTTTGATCTACCAAAAGGGAGTACGGCGTGTACTGTTCTAGATCTAGGGCAGGTCCATATACAGCCAGTGGCTTCATGACAGAACCAGGCTGCCGTTTTTCTAACAAACGGTTTAAGTCTCCCCGCTCGTTATTACGCCCCCCTTGAGCGGCCAAAATCTCTCCTGTTTCCTGATCCATTAATAGAAAGGTTCCTTGTACTCCTTCAGCAGATCCAGGAAAGTACTGATCCATTTGCATCACTTCGTGTGAGATCCGTTGAACGTCTTCATCCACGCTTACAACAATGCGATAGCCTCCCTGGTACAATTCATCTTCGCTAAGTCCATGTTGTTCTTTAGCCTCTGTTACGACATAATCTAGATAGCTATTCAGCCAAGGCTTCTCTTCAGGACTGCCATGATTGATGCCCAAGTTCTTTCGCTGTAACTGCACAGCTTCTTCTGATGTTACAAAACCTTCGGCAAGCATGCGGCTAATGACGATATCGCGACGACCTTTCGCACGTTCTGGGTGATCTATAGGATCATAGTAATTCGGACCTTTTGGCAAAGCTGCTAGTAACGCTCCTTCTGTTAGCGAAAGGTCTGAAACAGGTTTACTAAAGAAGTATTGAGAAGCAGATTCAATACCATATAATCCGTTTCCAAAATAGATCGTGTTTAAGTAGTATTCGAGAATTTTCTTCTTCGGCACGTTTCGTTCTAAGTACAAGGATGCCATCACTTCTTTGATCTTTCGTGTCCACGTCTTGTCATGGGTTAAGAATAAGTTTTTCGAGAGCTGCTGGGTAATCGTACTCCCGCCTTCCACCTTTTCCATTGCAATTAAATCACGGTATAAAGCCCTAGCCGTTGCTATAACATCAACACCCGCATGTTCATAGAAACGTCCGTCTTCAATCGCAATAAAAGCATTCTCCACATGATCTGGTATATCCCCAATCGGGACAACTGTTCGATTCTCTTTATATAATTTTGTTAATTCATCACCGTTTCTTGTTTCGATCACAGATGCTTCATCTAGCACAAGCAGACGCTCATCTACGATCCTCTTCCCACCAATTAATAGAGTAAAGTAACCAGCGAAAGCTAGTACCACCATGCTTGCTACAACAATGATGAGCCAGCGCCACCTCTTTACCCAGTCGGGGATTTTTATTTCTCTCCAATTCATAACGTTCACCTCGTCCTATTGTACATTGGAGTGCTTGAATACTTACCAATATTATACGCTAACACAAAGTTTTAGAAAAAGGCTTCCTTCTTGCTTGCTTTTTAAATTCTTTCGTTGCTACACTAAACTTAATAGAAAGGAGACGTTTTCATGAATGTATATATGACACTTGGCACCTATGATTACCTGGCTTCTTTAACTGAAAAGCACGATCAAAAGATCTTTCTTATGCAGGGTGAAAGTTCTGCCCTTGCTTATACAGAAGGAGAAAACATCTTCCAAGAGCCACGCTCTTATGAAACGGTTGATCACCAAGGAGATCTTCAAGAAGAAGGATTTGTTGTCATGAACAACATCCCTGTAACAGATGAAGGGCGCCCACTTTTTGAAGATCGCTTCAAAAACCGTGCAGGCGCAATTGAAGATTCACCTGGATTTCAGGCGATCAGAATCTTACGTCCAGAAGAAGGCAATACCTACGTTGTCTTCACTCAGTGGAAAGATGAATCAAGCTTTGAAGACTGGAAGAATTCCCAAGCCTTCCAAAAGGCTCACAAAAATTCCGGCCCTCAAAGTAAAGAGAAACCATCCTTCTCAGCAGGACCAGCCTACTTAACGAAATATCATATGACAAAACCAGACTAAACATACACTAAGCCAGCAAAAAGCTGGCTTTTCTTAATGCCAAAACACTTTCCCACTCTAAAGCGAAGAAGCGTGCCAGACACCCATTAATGCTTCACAGCATGAAAGCGTGCCTGGCACCCTTTCGTGCTGTATAAGACTAACGCGTGTCTGGCACGCTTTACTCTTGTATAGCAATGGTGAGGGATTTGTGAGAATTGTAAATTTCTTTCTTTTGAAATTGAGAGAGTATGTTGTTATAGTTAGATAGGTTTTTATATCATATCAACATGAAGGGAACGTGCAACTATGAAAAAACAACTTATGTTTGTAGTAAGTTTAGCTTTTGTTTTCATCTTAGCCGCTTGTGGTTCAACCGATGGCGATGACCAGGCAAAAGAAACGACTACATGGGATAAAGTTCAAGAAGAAGGAGAGATTGTAGTCGGGACATCGGGGACCCTTGTAGCAACCTCTTATTACCCTAAAGATTCTGATAAACTATCAGGTTATGACGTCGAAGTTATGCGTGCGATTGGAGAAAAACTTGGCGTTGATGTGAAGTTTCAAGAGATGGGATTTGACGCTCTATTTGCTGCTATGAACAGTGGCCGCATCGATGCAGCGATTAACGACATAGAAGTAACGGATAAACGCAAAGAAAAATATGCGTTTACTACCCCTTACAAATACTCATATACAACATTGGTGGTCCGTGAAGACGGTCTAAGTGGCATTGAAACACTTGACGATCTTGAAGGAAAGAAAGCCGGTGGTGCTGCTACATCTGTATTTAGTGACATCGCTCGTCATTACGATGCTGAAGTTATTACGTATGATAACGCTACAAACGATGTGTACCTTCGTGATGTTGACAACGGCCGTACAGATGTCATCATTAACGACTATTACTTATCCAAACTCGGGATAAATGCCTTTCCTCAGTTTGACCTAGTTCTTCACCCAGACATTAAGGTGCATCCTACGAAGCAAGCTATTCTTCTTGAACAAGAAGACAGTGAACTTCAGAAGAAAATGAATGAAGCACTAAAAGAGTTACAAGAAGACGGCACATTAACTGAGCTGTCGAAGAAGTTCTTCCTTGGCGAAGATGCATCGAAGCAACCTGAAGGTGAAATTACCGAAATCGAAGGCATAGAATCCTAAAGGCGTTGATACTCTATGATCAGTCCTACACTATTCCAAGACATTGAATACGATAAGCTCTTTAACCCGCGCCTTGCATGGGAGAGCTTACCTACTGTTTTAGAGGGACTGCCTTATACCCTTGCCATCTCACTCGCTGGGATGGCAATTGGTTTATTGCTAGGTTTCTTTCTAGCCTTAGGCCGATCCTCAACGGCGATCTATTTACGTTGGCCATCCCGTTTATACATTTCCTTTATGAGAGGGACACCTATTCTCGTTTTCCTCTTCCTGCTTTATTTTGGATTACCGTTTATCGGACTTACGTTATCCGCTGTAACAGCAGCTGTTATAGGATTTGGTTTAAACAGCGCGGCTTACAACGCCGAGATTATTCGAGCTTCACTAAAAAGTGTTTCAACAGGACAATGGGAAGCATCAAGAGCGCTAGGGTTTAGTTATTGGCAGACGGTTCGCCACGTCATCATTCCACAAGCGACACGCATTGCTCTCCCACCCCTAACAAACGTGATGCTTGACCTGGTAAAAGCGACTTCTCTAGCGGCAGTTATTTCTGTACCTGAAATGATTCAGCGCGCTCAAACCGTAATCGGTCGAAC
Organism: Pontibacillus salipaludis; assembly: GCF_014642405.1. GTDB lineage: Bacteria > Bacillota > Bacilli > Bacillales > BH030062 > Pontibacillus > Pontibacillus salipaludis. The sequence goes on along the minus strand of NZ_BMIN01000019.1, from coordinate 61,522 downwards.
AGGTGACGCTATGACACTCTACCTTTTAGTAGCGTTTATCTACTGGCCTATTTGTATTATTATTGCCTCCTTCCAAGAGCGTCTCGAGGCACACTATGACTTTCACAAAAAATAATGAAACCTAAAAATAAAATGGCCCGTGCTTGAAAAAAGCACAGGGCCATTTTATTTATTGGTGCGAACCATCCATAGATGGCATACAAATATAATCGTGAAAGCTGTGAAGGATAGTAGAGGGATTGTAATAAATCCTCCCCAGTTAATATACGTACTTCCACAAGAAACAACGCTACATCCATCCCCTGCTTCCTTTAAAAATGGTAGCTTCTGCATTCCATAGTGATAGGCTGCTACTAATACACCTAACCCACTCATAAAAAGTCCAGCTGCTCCATATCTAAGATCCTTACGAGCCAAGGCAATTCCATACAGTATCACAAGTGGATACATCAAAATCCGTTGGTACCAACACTTTTCACAAGGAATAAAGTCCATTACTTCTGAAAAAAACAGACTCCCAAACGTCGCTAAAACGGACGTTAACCAGGTAAAAAAGAGAGCCTTCTGCACACGTTCACTCATCATCAAAACATCCCCAATTCAAAACATTCTTCCTTCAGTATAATAAAGGTGAATCACGGATTCTAGTAAAAAAGAGAGGAAGGTCGTTCTACCACTTACCATACCCGTTCATCATTTCTTCTTTCCACTAAAAAATCGAGTATAAAATCGCTACGATTTCATACTCGATTGCTAACTCAACCTTTATAACCCTACTACTCATTAGATGAGCGAATCAGACCGTTCTTATGTGCATAAACGGCCGCTTGGGTACGGTCCTGCACAGCTAACTTACTTAAGACATTACTTACATGTGTCTTAACCGTTTTAATTCCAATGAATAGCTTTTCGCTAATTTCTTGGTTCGTTAATCCATCACCAATACACATTAACACTTCTAACTCCCGACCAGTCAGGTCATCATGGAGCTTCTTTTCTTTAGAACGAAAGCGTGTCATCATTTTGTTCGCTACTTTAGGTTCAATGTGTGTCTCACCTTTTGCAGCCTTTTTAATCGCCGAAGCAATCTCATCTGCTGAAGATGTTTTCAACATATAGCTGAATGCTCCTGCTTCAAGTGCCGGGAACACTTTCTCATCATCATAATAGCTCGTGAGAATAATAATTTTACAATCAGGGTGTTCGGCCATGATCTGCTTTGTAGCTTCAATGCCATCCCCGTTTTCCATCATAAGGTCCATCAGCACGACATCTGGTCTTTCTTTCAGAGCTAGTTTCGCACCTTCATTTCCACTGGACGCTTCTCCAACAATATCAAATGTCGGCTCTGTCATTAAATAGGCAATCACGCCTTTACGAACCACATCATGGTCATCTACAACCACCAATCTGATCGTCTCACTCATCCACAACCGCCTCCTGAATTGGAATTCTTATATCAATGTAAGTCCCTTCTCCTGGCTTAGAACGAAGTGCGAATGTACCGCCAATCTCATCTGTTCGTTCCTGCATGGTTTTCAAGCCATATGAGGTTTTCTTATCTTGGTTTACATGGAACCCTTTCCCGTTATCACGAATATGTAAAAATACTTGGTCACTCATGCCCTTTAACGAAATGTGAACATCGGACGCTTCAGCATGACGTAAAATGTTTGATAAGGCCTCTTGTACAATACGGAACAGGTGCTCCTCTGCCCCATCAGATAAGTCGATGGTGTCATCTAGCTCGACAGAAAACTCGATTTGACATTTCTCTTTCAACTCATGAATGAGCGTTCTGATCCCTTCATGTAATGACTCACCAGACAAATGAACAGGCCTTAAATGTAAAAGCAAGGCTCTCATTTCTGTTTGAGCCTGAAGTGACATAGTGGTAATCTCCCCAAGTTGTGCTTTTGCTCGTTCAGGATCCTGATCAAATAAACGCTCGGTAGCTTGTGCCATCATAGTTAACGCAAATAACTGTTGACTAACTGCATCATGAAGGTCACGTGCTAAACGTTGTCTTTCTTCAATCGTAGCTGCCTTATGAGCGGTCTTGGCAAATTCTGATTTCTCATCTGCCATTCGCTGAAGTGATTTTACTTGGCTTTGCAATTTTCCTGCTAACTCATTTAATTCTTCTGCGATATGTTCAAATTCGTCATCCGTATTCAAATAAATCTTGGCAGTGTAGCTTCCTTGAGCTAATGCACGGATCATGGTTGTCATCCCATCAAGATTTTCCTTAATGCCACCGCTCGACTGAAACCCCACATAAATGGAAACGAGTCCTGATACTACAATAAACAACCCAACAAAGAAAAAAATGGCGCCCTGACTTAGCCAACTAGGTTCTCTTAGCACATAAAGACCTAATAAAACTGACATTAAAATGAGCACCGTTAAAAACATGCCATAAAAATGAGAGCGAATAAAAGCATATCGAACACTATTCAATCGTTTTAACATCCTCATCACCTACACTCGGTCCAGGCGTATATTGCCGACTTTTAAGTTAATATAGAATGTAACTTTGCGTGTTGAAGTTTCATAATCAGGTGTCTGGTAACTCATCACACGGTTAAACCCGTCTGCCTTTTGGTCAAGGATTCGTATATCTCCTGTCTTCACATTTGCCTCTACTCGAAAAGCTACGTTCTCAGGCATTAGAATCTTCACATCCCCAACAATTCCTGAAAGCTTAAAGGGAGTGTCTTTCTCAGGAATAAACGCCTTTGTAAAATCGAACTTGTAATCTCCAACCGCATTCCATAAGTTCATTGGTTCCACTGCCCAATCACTGTTCGTAAAAGAGTAGTCTCCTATCGCACTTTTCTTTCTTTTGAAACTTTCATCATGATGATCGTCATCAAATATGATTTCAACTTTAGGCTTCGTACCTTTTGAAAGGAAGATCCTAAAACCAATAATGACAAGGATCAAAGGCCACAGTAACCATATATCCCCCGCTGTAAAGGTAATCCATTCAAAACGATCCATAATAAGAAGAGTAGCAAACACAGAAGTTAAAACACCTAACCCCCAATGGTCATCTCTTTTAAGTATACTATCCAGGATGAACTTTAGCCCAACAACAAGGAGTATGAAAGGATAACTATAAGAAAATAATTGCCACATTTCCAGGGAAATAACGTCAAGATTCGCTAATAATAGGAAAGTTCCACCAATAATCAACGCTAATGCAAGGATAAAATTTGTAAAACTAACGCGTTTCATTTTAACCACCCTTTTCCTAAAACCTAACTCTACATTTATCTTAGCGCTTTTACTTACGTTTTAGAACATGCTCCGGGTGGTCTTCTCCTCCGTCTATAGACGGAGATTGGCTTTCTTTTCAATCCATTCGTACACCATAATCCACACCCCTGCAAAAACAAGGCCAAACGTAAAACCCGCCAATACATCCGATAGATAGTGCGCGCCTTCAAACACTCTACTCACTCCGATTAATAACACAAGCGTAAAACCTACGACCGAACTAGACGCGACCAAAATCTTAGAATTCGCCTGTCTGCTCAGAAAATAAAAAGCCAATACAGCGCAAATTAACGAAACCATAGCGTGACCACTTGGAAAACTAAACCCTTCTACCCCTTCATTTACAACTGGTCGCTCTCTCGCAATAACACTTTTTAGTAAGATATTGACTCCGTATCCCACAAGTACACCCATAAACATCATCAACGCCTGAAGCCAGTCTCTCTTTCGTAAGCCAATAAGGACCACGAATACAATCGCGACAGGACCAAGAACTTTCCCTGAACCAAGCGGTGTGAGCGCAGAAAAGAATTGGTGCACTTCCTCCCCAGCTCCTGCAGCAAACTGAGCCGCCCATTCATCGACCAAACCAGCCTCCCCTGTCAAAACAAGGGTCATTAACGTTAGCGATAATCCTAATAGGACTGCCCCCGATATATACACAGGCTTTTTTGAAAAATTTAAGTATGATTCCATTCTATTCCTCTCCTCCCCCTCTATTTTACTAAGCCTTGAACCATATGTTTAGTTTTTTTTCACCAGGGTACATTTATATTGTGCGACATGATATACACAACGAACAAATCTAAACAGGGGTGATTATGATGGATCAAAAAGTACAAAATCTAATTGATGGCTTAAACGAAGACTTAGCACACGAATATGCGGCAAGCATTATGTACACATATAATGCTGCTACCGTTCAAGGACTTTACTATCAAGTGTTAAAACCATTCTTCGAATCTGAAATTGGTGATGAACAAGGTCATGCACTTTACCTAGCTGAAAAGATTAAAACTCTAGGTGGTACACCAACTACTAAACCAGCTGAAGTTAAACAACTATCAGACGTTAAAGATATGCTTGAAGAAGCTAAACGCGCAGAACAAGACACGATTCGTCGTTACGAAGAGCGCAAAGAGCAAGCTGAAGAACTTGGTTACACAGAGCTAGTTGTCAAACTAGACGACATGATCGCAGACGAAACGGGCCACATGGAAGAAATGGACCGTCTATTAGCAGACCCACGTCTACAATAAGGATAATTCTTTATAACGAAAAAGCCGAACTGCGCATATGCGGTTCGGCTTTTTTGCGTGAACAAAATGAAATCCATCGTTACTTTTTTGACTAAGTCTTATTTCTAAAAAAAACAAGTTCGCATTGGCTCTCTCTCAATTAGAATATGGTTACTGGCAAGCATTCATAGGCGGTCCGTTCGCACTGCTAAAGCCAGAGCTGGATGGGGGACTGCGAGACTCCCGCGGGGTAAGGAGCCTAGGGGAGACCCCACAGAGAGCGAAAGCGAACGAGGAGGCTTCCCAGCTCCCCGCAGGAAAGCGAGTTGTCCCCCATCCAGCTCAAAGCAGTTATTAAAGTAACGGACCTAATACGCCTCTAACGCTTTTAAGTTGTCTGTATATTCATAGTTTTTCGTCTTTGTTATAATATGGCTAACACAAGGAGGGAAATCCATGGACTTACAAAAAATCTTACAAGACATCGATGCTCATTACGACGAAATGGTTGATATTCGCCGTTACCTGCATCAACACCCTGAATTATCATTCCAAGAAACTGAAACATCTAAGTATATCTCAAATTTCTATAAAGAATTAGACATTCCCCACCAGACAGGAGTCGGAGGAAATGGGATCCTGGCTACATTAGAAGGCGGGAAACCTGGTAAGACGGTTGCGTTACGCGCTGACTTTGATGCGCTTCCTATACAAGATGAAAAAGATGTCCCTTACAAGTCAACAGTACCAAATGTGATGCACGCATGCGGTCATGATGGACATACCGCTTCTTTACTGTGCCTTGCCAAAGCCCTAAAGGCTCACCAGGAGAACATACCAGGTACCATAATCTTCTTACATCAACATGCTGAGGAAAATCCACCAGGTGGCGCCACACAGATGGTTGAGGCCGGGGCTCTTGAAGGCGTTGATGCTGTATTCGGTACGCACCTTTGGAGTAATACACCAGTAGGAACCATTGAAACGGCTCCTGAAGCTTTCTTTGCCGGAGCAGATGCTTTTGAAATTACGATTCAAGGTCAAGGCGGCCACGGGGCACAGCCTCATCAGACAAAGGACTCCATTGTAATCGGCTCAGAACTGGTCACTTCTCTCCAACAAATTGTGAGCCGCAAGCTCGACCCATTAAAATCTGCAGTGGTAACAGTTGGTACATTCGAAGCCGGTACAACTTTTAACGTAATCGCAGATACAGCAACCTTGAAAGGAACCGTTCGCACGTTTAGCCCTGATGTTCAAGAGCTAGTCATTCGCGAGATGGAAAAACACATTAAAGGAGTTTGCACCACTCACGACGCAAGTTATCAATTCAATTATATGAAAGGGTATCCTCCAGTCGTGAACCATCCTGAGGAAGCCGCGATGGTGATCGAAGGCGCATCTAACACACCAGGCGTAGAAAGAGCTCATTATGTTGAGCCCGTTATGACAGGAGAGGATTTCTCCTACTACATTCTCGAGCGACCTGGTGCCTTTTTCTTTACAGGCGCACAAAAAGAAGGACACGTTTATCCTCATCACCATCCGAAATTTGATATTGATGAACGCGCCCTTCCTATTGCTGCGAAAACACTATTTCAGTCATACGTTGTCTATCAACAAAATCATCAGTAACCCATTAAACGGAGACGGTACGCATTTTGAGCCGTCTCCGCTAATTGTTCCAACAGCTTCGTATTTGCCCAAGCTCCTACAAAAGCTCCAAAACCAGGAATCAGCTGTAACATCTTCACGAAATCAATCGAGTCTCGGTATTCTAGTTGCAACGTCTTCCAGTCCACATCTTTTATCGTCTCTTTTTCATTTGACCAGTTCAACACGCGCCTTAATACCTCTTTACGCTTCTCATCACTTGAGAAAGCTAGCATAAACACATGCAGTACGAAAAGCCGTTCTTCATACTCCTCAACCGAAAACCCATAGATTCGAGCTGTATCAAAAAGAAACTTCATCTTTATACTAAGGAGCAGTGGAAAATCGGCTACCCCTAACACAATGCCACCAGCTCCTGTCCCAGCTCCTTCTAAGGCGGCGGTACGCTTATAATACTTTAATCTCTCTTCAACTTGCTCCTCCCGCTCTTTCAATGTCCACGCATCCTTCACTTGAATCGGATAGATATAATGAGAGCCTGTTAACGAAAGCTCAATCATTTGCTTTACGCTTCCTGACACTACTTTATGAATACGCTCTGGCACCCAATTGTTCATGGTAGTTTGAATCACCTTCGATTTCCTTTGTACAATCGAGCTCCTCTTCTCCATCCCTTTTACAAAGCGGAGGGCTTCCTGGTACTTTCTCTCTTCATAAGGCGTTCTCATTACACTTCCTCCTATACAAAAAGCCGACCCAATCGTATTTCAAGGGTCGGCTACGTTTATGTTAATCGTTTTGTTAAATACTTGTGAGACATAAAGTAACTAAATAGCGCCCCACCTATTAATACGATGGCTAACCCCATTAGGTTCCCTAGAAGCAGGAAAACAACCCCTAATAATGCCGTTTTCACCATCAACAGTTGGAATAGCCATTTCGTAATAGCTTTCCTCCTCGATTCTATTCGCAAAGGATAAAGATCAAGCCACAATACGTCTCTATGATGGTGCCAAAGCGTAACCATCTGAAAGCCACTTAAGTAAAGAAACAAGAAGCTAAACGCAATTTTCATCCAAATGTTCGGCACAAAATAGACGAAAGCCCCGCCAATTAGAACTAGACGAATGTATAACCCTAAGTAATCACTACTTCTGATAAACGTAATTCTGTACAAGTAATCAAATGTCTTATCACTTGAAAACGGAATCGGTTTTTTAATTAGACGAACGAGCCAATGTCGCTTCTTCACACTATTCTTTAGGTGTGGTACATCAGTGAACATATTGGCAATTCGATAAAACACTTGCATGCGCTGCTGATCCTTTTGAATTAACAAGTCCCAAGCAATGCCTTTACGCTTCTTAGCTAAGGTGTAGTCATACATCATCACAGCGAAGAAAAGGGTGGTGGTTACTCCTGCAAATATCCAGTCTCCTCGAACAAAGAAGAAAATCGTCAGCCCGTTTAATAAAAAGCGCAATATTGGATCAATGAATCCACTCATTCCAAATCGGCTATTCAATTCCCACCAATGAGAGAGCGTGTTCCATCCTTTTAGAATCAAAATCACAATTCCAAATAAAACAAATTCAGATGTTGCCCTTCCTGAATACGTTGTAAAATAAAGCGGACCGAAAGCGACAACGACAAAAAACAAACCAAAGACTTGTAAGAAGAAGCTATAAAGAATCCCGCTTCTAAAGAAGCTCGCTAAGCGATGTTCAGCGGGGAGTAAAAAGACTAAGTCAGCTTCCCTTAGAAATGTACGAATGGGACTATACGTCAAAAGGCTCGCAAAAACTACTCCCATTACAAGAGCCGTTGGAAAACTTGAGTCTAACGTAGCCAACCATTGTTGGTAATTATAAGTCAAACCCGCTAAGAAGAAAAACATAGCAAAAGAAAAATGATCATTGAACATTAATCGTAAATAGCGACCCATCTCTTTTGTATGAGAGTCGAGCCTGCCCCGCCACAGCTTTTGAGGATCAATCTTAAGCATCATCATCTTCCTTTGTAAGCTGCACGTAGAGATCATCTAACGTCGCATCTGGCATAGAGAAAGACTTTCGCAGTTCTTCAAGCGTTCCTTTTGCACGAATTTCTCCGTCATGAAGAATAACAAATCGATCACAATAACGTTCCGCTGTGGCTAGTATATGTGTCGACATGAGTACGCCTGCACCCTGGTCTTTCATCTCGTTCATTAACTGCAAATACGATTGAATACCTAACGGATCCAACCCAACAAAAGGCTCATCCACAATATATAAAGAAGGCTCCACTAAAAAGGCACACATAATCATGACTTTCTGTCGCATCCCTTTAGAGAAATGCACAGGAAAGAAATCTAATTTCTTCTCCAAACGAAATTCCTTCAGCAATGGCTGTAAGCGCTTTTCAAAAACCTCTTCTGTTAATCCATACGCCATTGCAGTCAAACGAAGGTGTTCCCGAAGAGTTAACTCTTCATATAGAATCGGCATCTCTGGAATATAGGAAAATTGACTTCTATACCCCTCAGGGTCCTCCTGAAACGTTTTTCCGTTAACTGTGACACTTCCTTGTTTCGCTTGCATCAATCCAATAATATGTTTAATTGTTGTACTTTTACCGGCACCATTTAATCCAATTAAGCCAACAATTTCACCCGGCTGTATATCAAATGAAATGCCGTGTAAAACGTTTTTGTGCGTGTATCCACCTACAAGATCTTGAATATGTAATAGTGATTTCATTTGTATCCCTCTCTTCTTCTCCAAATTTTATCATTCCCCTGACACTTTGCCAAAAAAATCGTTACTTTTTTGTATAAGACCTGTCCATTCTGCTCATAATACTCTTGAAGGCAACGGGAGACGTTGTCCAGGAGCAAATCACTGTTCACTACGTTCAAGGTTTAAGTTCTTCTTAAAATTTGAAATGAGGTGTCTGTGAAAGACCAAGCTGAGATAAACTCCACCATCTGGTAAGAGCTTTATAAAAACACGCATTCACTAAATGAGGTGTTGACAGCAGGTATATTCGCGAGCTTTAGACACGATTCTACAGAGTCCATTCCGATGATCTCTGTACACTAGTGGCAACCCCACGCGTGCCAAAGTGTTTCCCAAACATCCGTTAAGGATACCAACGTCTCCCAAACCTTCTTACAGGCAGGGTGTCTCTTATGAGGCACTCTGCTTTTTGGTTTTTATTAGTTGTTATATAGCAGAGAATGTTTCCGTTTGCTTGATTCAGCGTAAGGTGGTTCGGGAAATCACTCGCTTTCCGTGGCGAGCTGGGGAGCCTCCTCACTCGCTAACGCTCCCTCCGGGGTCTCCCCTAGGCTCCGACTGCCACAGGAGTCTCGCAATTTCCCGAACCACCCATCCATATTAGAAGTAACGGAAACATAGCCACATCTGAAATTCTTCCCGGAAGCTAAAGCTACGGGGCCATTCATATCCCTTATGGCAAGGGGTGTCTGGGGAACGGGGAGACTCCTGCGGGAGAAAGAGGTCGACGAGACCCCACAGAGAGCGTAGCGAACGAGGAGGCTCGGCAGCTCGCCCGCGGAAAGCGAGTCGTTCCCCAGACACCCCCTCCACTCAACAAACGTAATGGCCCCATTCCCATAAACATGATATAAGGAGCCTGATTTGCTGTCTTGCAAATTGGAACTTGTCCTATTTTCTGATACGATATATACACAATATAGCCATGGGCTGAAATGGAGGAGATCAGATGAGCCAAGTTTGTATCTTTTGTAAAATTCGTGATGGAGAGATTCCATCTGCGAAAGTGTATGAGGATGAAGATGTGTATGCTTTTCTAGACATTAGCCAAGTCACAAAAGGGCATACACTTGTTATCCCTAAAGAACACGTAAAAAACGTTTATGAAACGTCTTCTGACGTAGCCGAGAAAGTATTCGCTCGTGTTCCAAAGATCGCCAATGCGATTAAGGCAACCTACGAACCTGTTGGTTTAAACGTGCTTAATAATAACGAGGAAGCAGCCGGGCAGTCTGTATTCCACCTACATATTCATCTTATTCCTCGATACGGGAAGAATGATGGATTTGGCGCGAAATGGGAAGAGCATTCAAAGGAATATTCTCCTGAGCAACTACAGACGATCGCAGGAGATATTGCGGCAAACATCGGTTAGACTTCGAGCTGTCAGAATCTGAGATGTTTAGCTTTCGAGAGAGTTTTGTTATAATAGAATCAGACTTTCGCAGTTGGTCAAAAGGACACAGCTGGAAGGTAAGTTGAGACTAGTTTAGAAGAGGAGAGATGTAACGTGAAGAGTCGTCTAGACACGCGTGTGTTGGTATTGTTGTCGTTAATTGTTGGGATTGGTGCTGTATTGCATATTTTCGCTCCCCCTATTGTGAATGGGATGAAGCCTGATATGCTCTTGATCATGATGTTTCTCGGAATTATTCTATTTCCTAAGTTCCAATATGTAATGCTTCTATCCCTTGTTACGGGAGCGATTGCTGCTTTAACTACGGGATTACCTGGAGGTCAGATTGCAAACTTAATCGATAAGCCTTTAACAGCGCTTGTCGCTTTCGGAATTGTACTGGCTGCCGGTAAATTTACAAATAAAAAAGTTCTTGCTGCAAGTGTAACGCTTGTAGGTACGCTAATTAGCGGAGCTATATTCCTATTTGTAGCTGTTAACATTATTGGTCTTGTAGAAGGAAGCTTTATGATCATGTACGCAACCATTGTCCTTCCGACAGCTGCATTCAACACAGTAGCCATGACGGTTATTTACCCGATCGTTGAAAAGATTTCAAAACGATCCCGCATCGCAACTGCATAAAACGTTAAGAGTGTGTTCCTTACAAGGAGCGCACTCTTTTTTGATTACAGAGAACCACTTTACCTTCGGAGCATTCACACGGACGTTCGTAAATTCAAATTCTTCTTTAATCACTTCAGTCTCTTCTTTCGTAACTCCTCGCTCCCTTTAGTCAGTTCGATCCTCTCTTTCGTCACTACGCACTCGTTTTTAGTCACTTCGACCTCTTCTTTCGTAACTCCGCACTCGCTTTAGTCACTTAGATCCCCTCTTTCGCAACTCCGCGCTCGCTTTAGTCACTTCGATCCCCTCTTTCGCAACTCCGAGCTCATTTTTAGTCACTTCCTCCTCTTCTTTCGCAACTCCACATTCGCTTTAGTCACTTCGATCCCCTCTTTCGCAACTCCGCGCTCGCTTTAGTCACTTCCCCTAATTCCTGCCCTTTTCCCGCCTTAGTTCCTGCATTGTCATGACTTTTCTGCAAGAAATAAAGTTTATACCTCAACACAAAAAGGAAAAACGGATATAATAGAAGATAGTAAGGAAAGGAGTTGTGATTATGGGTAAAGGGAAATCATTACTACTTGGATTTGTCGTAGGAGGAGTCGTAAGTGCATCAGCTACATTATTGTCTGCTCCTTCATCCGGAAACAGAGTACGTCAACAAGTTAAAGATTCTAGTGACCAACTTAAAACTACCCTTGCAAACTTGCAAGGTGAAGGCAAACAATTAACTGAACAAATTGCGAAAACATCTAAAGAAGGTGCTTCGTTACTGCGAGACCTCTCAACGGAAGTAAAACAATCGATCGAAAGCTGGAAACAAACGATTGAACCCCACCAGAAAAACATCCAAAAACACTTACAGGAAATTGAAGAGAGCTTGAAAGAGCTCGAGGAGAAGGCTAAACAACAATAGTTTCTAAACGTAAAAAAGGTGTACTCCCCATATTGGGAGTACACCTTTACTTTTAGGTTATTCTTTTGGCTCTAGGTCTTCAATTGATTCGATATCCATGTAATCTGGTACAACTAAACCAATTTTAGCCCCTTCCAGATTAGCCCCTAAATCGACGAATTCTTCTTCGAAGCTTTCATAATGATCACCGTGTGTACGTGGTAACCATGCAGAGGTCATAGCGTCAGAATCGCCTTCAGCAATAGCTTGGAACATAGGTCCAATCCCTGCTTGAGTTAAATCTGTTTCAAATCCTTTTTGTTTCAAAACTTCTGAGATGACATGCGTTGAGCTAATTTCAGACTGCCATGGAACATAAGCTAGTTTTACTGTTCCGCTTCCATCCTCTACACCTTTTGTCCACTCATCAACTTTGTCCTGGTTATTTTCAATCCAGTTTTGAGCAGCTTTGACAGGTTCTGTTCCTTCCTGAAGTTCAAGCATTACGCTTTGCATGTCCTCCGGAGACCATTTAAAGTTATCAAGAATTTTTGCAGCATCCGGCATATCTTCCTTGAATCCTTTACGTACAATCGTATTAATATGTTCCGTACCACCGTATACTTCCTTAGGATCTTCTAAGTACTTCAGATCGTATTCAGCAAATTTCCAATGTGGCGTCCAACCTGTTACGATGATCGGTTCTTCGTTATCAATAGCGTTGCCTAGCTGTTCTGTCATAACGGCTGAAGAGCTTGAAGAAACTTCCCATCCTTCTAGATTTTCATATTCCTTTAATGCATTATCTGTTGCGACCATTATACCTGCGCCTGATTCGATTCCTGTAAGGGTGTATTCAAGTTGTTCACCTACTGATGCCTTTGTATCACCTGAGTCTCCGCTTGAGTCGTCCTCTGTTGAACCACATGCAGCTAATGCCAACGACAATGATAAACCTGCTGTTAAGCCAAGCTTTTTCCAATTCATGATATAACCCCTTTGATATGTATTGTGTATAACGTTTTATAAAGACAGCCCACCTACAAAAGTAGGCAGGCTATGTGTGACTAAGAGTTCTTATTCTGCTTGAAGATCTTCAATTGATTCTACGTCCATGTAATCAGGAACAACTAAACCAATCTTAGCACCTTCAAGGTTTGCTCCAAGATCTTCTAGTTGACCTTCATAAGACTCATAAAGGTCTCCGTGTGTACCTGGTAACCAAGCTGCTACCATACCATCAGCTTCGCCTTCAGCTACGGCTTTCCACATAACACCGTTATCTAATTGGCTAAGTTCTACCTCAAATCCTTGCTGACGAAGGACTTCACCGACAACGTTTGTAGAAGCAATTTCAGAGTCCCAAGCTACATAAGCAAGCTTAGCTGTTGTACCGTCGACTTCTTCAGTATCTTTTGTCCACTCATCAACTTTATCCTGGTTCTCATCAATCCAGTTTTTCGCTGCTTCTTCTTCTGGAGTACCGTTACGGATTTCAAGCATTACGGATTCCATATCAGCTGCTGTCCAGTTAAATTGATCTAAGATTTTATGAAGGTTTGGCTTCTCATCTTTAAGACCTTGCTTCGCCATCGTTTTGATTTGTTCTTCGCCACCGAATACACCTTCTGGGTCTTCAAGGTAGTGTAAATCAAACTCAGCGAATTTCCAGTGTGGAGTCCAACCTGTAACGATGATCGGTTCTTCATCTTCGATTGCTTGTGTAAGTGCTTGTGTCATCGCACCACTAGAAGACGTTTGAACTTCCCAACCGTCTAATCCGTAAGTCTCAATTGCATCGTTAGCGGCACCTACAACACCTGCTCCTGCATCGACACCTGTAATGGTATAATCAAGCTCTTCACCATAATTAGCGGCTTGTTCCGTGTTTTCACCGTCGCCACCTGATGTATTTTCTTCTTCTGAACCTTCCTCTGATGAGCCACAACCTGCTGCGACAAGAGATAAGGAAAGACCTGCTGCAATACCTAAACGTTTCCAGTTAAAATTAAACATACTAATAAACTCCCCTTTAATAAGATAATAACTAATTGAACTCTATTGAACTTCCATGAATAGGAAGTGCCAAACTTATTTATTCACCTTTTTGCGTATTCAGGCTTTGTGTGAAGCGGTCAATAACAATCGCAAGGATTACAATAGATACACCCGCTACGAAACCAAGACCTACATCATTACGCTGTAAGGCTGTGATTACTTCTTTTCCAAGACCTTCTGCTCCGATCATGGATGCAATAACAACCATGGAAAGAGCTAGCATGACGGTTTGGTTAATACCAGCCATAATTGTCTTCTTCGCCATTGGCAATTGAACTTTAAATAGCTTTTGGATCCCTGTTGTACCGAAGGCATCGGCAGCTTCGATTAACTCAGTTGAAACCTGACGAATTCCTAAGTTTGTAAAACGAACGGTAGGAGGCACTGCGAAAATAACAGATGCGAATACCCCTGGAACCATTCCTATACCAAAGAATGCTACGGCAGGAATTAAGTAAACGAACGCCGGCATTGTCTGCATAAAGTCTAAAATCGGTGTGAGGATTGCCTGCACTATGTTACTCTTAGCCATCCAAATTCCAAACGGAACCCCGATTATGACTGAAATCAAACTGGCGGTTATGACAAGTGAGAACGTATCCATTAACTGCTCCCACATCTCTTGGTTGAGAATAAACCATAAACCTACTATGGAGAACGCAGCCAAACCAATTCTCTTTCCAGTTACAAAGAAAGCAATAATCGCAACCACTGCTATAAAGATCCATGGGTTAATCACTTGCAGCGTTTCACTTAAAAACTCAATAAAGGTATCTAAATTATTCTTTATTGGATCAAACACAAACTCAAATGTATCTGTAATCCATTCAACAGATTGATCGACCCATGTCTTTACCGGAATCATAGGCAATAAAGTATTACTCATTGATCGACACCTCGCTTCCTGCTAGTGCTCCGATGACGGCTCCGCGAACGATAATACCTCGTAACTTTCCGTCTTCTACTACTGCAATCGGTACAGGTGAATTATGGATCATATCAAAGATGTCATTCATTGGTGTATCAAGATCGCATGTTGGTACGTTTGTTTCAATTACGTTGGTTAAATCTTTCACATTCTCTTCTATAGCTTGAGATGCATCGTCAGCTGTTACATAGCCTTTTAGATTACGAGATCGATCTGTCACATAAATGCTAGAAAGACCTTCTTCACGCATACGCTCTAGGGCTACGCGAGGACCGTGTTTTTCAATGTTTACCGTTTCAGGACGCTTCATAATATGTTGCGCTGTTAGAACCTTTGAACGATCTACATCTTCAACGAATTTCTCTACATAATCGTTTGCCGGGTTTACTAAAATGTCTTCCGGGGTACCGATTTGTACAATGGAGCCATCTTTCATTAGCGCAATACGATCACCAATTCGAAGTGCTTCATCAAGATCGTGTGTAATGAAAAGAATCGTTTTTTGCATGCGTTCTTGGAGATCAAGAAGCTCATCTTGCATTTCTTTACGAATAAGTGGATCCAAAGCAGAGAACGCTTCGTCCATTAATAGAACTTCAGGATCATTTGCTAGAGCTCGCGCAAGCCCTACACGTTGTTGCATTCCCCCAGATAATTGGCCAGGGAATTGGTTAATAAAGCTTCCAAGTCCAACAAGTTCTAAGGACTCTTTTGCTTTTTTAGAACGTTCCGTTTTATCAATGCCCTGTACTTCTAAACCAAATTCAGTGTTTTGAAGCACGGTGCGGTAAGGGAACAAAGCAAAACGCTGGAAAACCATACTCATTTTCTCACGACGTACACGACGTAGGTTTTTACTATCCATTGCAGCTAAGTTCTCTTCGTTAATGTATACACTACCTTCAGTCGGTTCAATTAATCTATTAATCAAACGAACTAGTGTGGATTTACCACTACCTGAAAGCCCCATAATGACGAATATTTCGCCTTGTTCGACTTCAAAGGAAGCTCTATTTACACCGACTGTATTTCCTGTTTTCTTTAAAATTTCTTCTTTCTTTAATCCTTGATCAAGCAACTTTTGTGCTTGGGAAGGATTCTTACCGAAGATCTTTGACAAGTTTTCTACTTTGATAATCGGCACCTAATTCACCCCTCTAAAACATTTTTACTATTTCTAATGAACTATTTTTCTGTTGTGTTTCGTTCAATCACTCACCTTTTATACTATATACTGTCTGTTTGTTTAGTACAAACGATAAATTCTTTGATTTAAGAACATATTTTTCGTACAGTTTAAACTGAACATACTGACACGAATAAAACCTTTAAATTTCTCCTTTTTGCTCCAAAATGCTACCCAATCTGATATTTCCAAATTTTATCGCAATAGTGTAATGTGATGGGTAGTATACGAGAAGGAGGTTCCTTCATGTCTGAAACTGAGAACAACAGTATAATGAGTGAAGTTCAGTATCATGCAATAACAGAATTCTCTAAAACCATTGAGATGTTTAGTCTTACACCTTCAGAAGCGTTACTGTTTAGTACCCTTTATATAGAAGGCGAACCGATGACTCTTGATGAAATGAGTGAAGCACTGGCAAAAAGCAAAACGTCGATGAGCACAGGTATTAGAAGCTTGCTTGACCTCAACTTAGTTGAACGTGTCTGGAAGAAGGGCGTGCGCAAAGACCTCTATACCGCGAATTCAGACTTGTTCAACAAATTTATGTCCTCATACATCCACAAATGGCTAGACGCTGCCAATCGCCAAAAACATTCATTAGAAGAAACGAAATTATTATTAGAAAAAGAGAGAAAAGAGATTAAGAGCGGGGAAGCAGATCATTTAGAGGAAAAGTTACATGAGATGATTGATTTTCACTGTTTGATTTCGAAAGCCTTTTCAGAAATAGATCCATCTACTTCTGGTTCATAAAAACTTCCCCGGTTCTACTAAAGAACCGGGGATTTCTTTAATTAAAAAAAATTTTTTAACTTATTCACAAAAAACTTTACTTTAAAATACCCCTTTGTGACGGGATTAAACGCTTTTTTGCGTAAAACTTCCTATTTTGTGCGCATATTATATCTTCTCTTATAAGGGTTTTCTTGCGATAATAATGGTGAATACTGTCCATATAAACCTAAAAATCCAGTAATCATCAAGAGAGGGGGAAGGCTATGAGAGATGATACTACAATCCAAGAAGCCATTCTTTATAGTCATAAAATGGCCCAGCTTAGCAAGGCCTTATGGAAAATGATTGAAAAAGATTGGCAACAATGGATCAAACCGTTTCATTTAAATATAAATGAACATCATATATTGTGGATTGCCCATCATTTAAAAGGGGCAAGCGTTTCTGAAATCTCTAAGTTCGGGGTGATGCACGTCTCTACCGCCTTCAACTTTTCCAAAAAGCTTGAAGAGCGGGGCTTACTCTCGTTTTCCAAACGCGAAAATGATAAGCGTAATACGTACATTCAGCTCACTGAAGAAGGAGAAGAGCTGCTTTTAGAAACGATGAAGTCCTATAACCCAGAGAACAATTCCGTTATTCGTGGCAGTATGCCATTAAAAGACATTTACGGGAAATACCCTGAATTTATAGAATTAATCTCAATGGTTCGGGAGATTTACGGAGATGAATACATGGAAATTCTCGATCGTTCTATGATGAATATCGAATCCGAATTTCAAAAAGAAAACAATTTCACGGAATCCGTTAAGCGTGGAGAAGATCACGAGGAGAACTAGTCCTCCTTCGGAACATTTTCGAATGCGATCATAAGATTCGTATAATATCCTTCTTTTTTTATGGCCGAAATGGCCTCATCCGGATGAAGTTTCATGTTTAACATCCCCGCAAAGTGAATCAGGAGGTCCGTAAAATCTAGCAAACCTTCTTCTACTTCTTCTTTAAAAGTAGTGTCTATAGTAGCTAGTAACATCATTACCTCCTGCCATTCTTCTTCTGTTAATCCTCGTTCAATGACCATTCTTGTAAAAGGATAGTCTTTCATTTGCTCAGCGTTCGTTAACAGCTGCACTTGAAAGGCTATTTTTTTTATGTTTAAATCCATTTCGCACATCAAGACTCCCCCCTCTATTCACCTATCATTCAATCCCTTTTGAAGGCACATCCCCCAAGGCTTAGAGTACTTTTTTATTTTTTTATAAAAAGCCTATTGATTTCTTCTATAAAACATCGTATCATTCGATATGCCAATCTTATTTGAGCGATTCATTCACTATAAAAATTTTACTATACAAGACTATTCTTGTCACAAATAAGGGGGTTATTGATTATGAATCTTAACTGCTGGAAATCCTTTAACATCACGAAAGAATTTGGCTCTAACCGTATTTATTTATTGAGCTCAATTCTAGGGGTCATTTCTTTTATCCTGCTATATGTACCACTGGCTATGGTCCATCAAAGTCATCAAGTTCATGATTACGGATTACTTCCGCTAGCAGCTTCGCTATTCTTGTTGCCTGCGATTCATAAATTGATGCATATGATTCCACTTGTGCTTTTGAACAAACGTGTTCGTGTTCGCTGGAAATTAAAAAGAGGCGTTATGCCGACGTTTTCCTATAGAACTTGCTCAACGTTATCAAAAACGACGTCCATTATGGTAGCTCTAGCACCAACAGTCCTATTATCTGTACCAGGTTTGATTACAAGCTTTGTATTCCCAAATTATTTCGCTTATATCATTCTGTTCACAGCTGTAAATATTGGACTATCATTCACAGACTTCTTGTGCGTTAACCAATTTATGCGCGCACCAAAACAATGCATTATTGAGAATGTAAGAGATGGGTATGATATCTTAATTGACAAATACAAAAAGTAACCCCAGTAAACCCTTTTAGATGCAGGGAATGAAGACTATTCCAGAATGGTACTCATTGCTAATGCATTTAAAAGGGTTTTTCTATACATATAAGCATTTTTACTGTTCAACTTTTTGTTTTTTTGATACAGTAATTTCATAGGTGCAAAAGGAGGTTTCTATTTATGTCAGTATTCTTTGTACCATTTGCGCTTTTTATATTATTCGTCTTTAACTCTTTAACCCATTCCCTTTGCCTTAAAACGGAAATGGCTGTTGAAAAGCAACCAAAAGTGTTTCGAACGATTAACATTTTAATCACCATACTATTGATTTCGTCATACGTCGAAATCCTGTATACCTAAAACAACGTCTCTTGCATAGAAGACGTTGTTTTTTTGTTTGGATACCTTTTCGACTCAAAGGGTATCCTTCTACCGGGATAGGTCCGTTACAGAGTTAGTGCTTGGGTTGGCTGGGGGACAACTCGTTTTCCTGCGGGTAGCTGGGAAGCCTCCTCGTTCGCTATCGCTCTCTGCGGGGTCTCCCCTAGGCTACTCTTCCCGCGGGAGTCTCGCAGTCCCCCAACCAACCCTGGCGTTAGTGGAGTGAACGGACCGCTTAAAACTATTTCTAATGCCACTTTTTCGTATATGGCGCGTTTCCGTTCCTCCCCATTAAGCAAAGGTGGTCCGGGAAACTGCGAGACTCCTGCGGGAAGAAGAGGTCGACGAGACCCCACAGAGAGCGATAGCGAACGAGGAGGCTCGACAGCTCGCCCGCGGAAAGCGAGTGGTTTCCCGGACCACCTTACGCTCAATAACGTAGACGGAAACGCTCGTCTTATCATCCTTCTATGCTGAACAGAAAACCCTCTGCCAAATGGCAGAGGGTTTTCTGTTCATATCCGATCTCAGGGATGATTAGTACAACCAAGATGCACCAACGATAATTAACAAAATGAATAGAACGACGATTAAAGCGAAACCGCCGCCGTAACCTCCTTTGCTCATGAAGCCACCCCCTTTTCTAACTTACTACCGTATCATATGCAGGGGGGGCTTGGTCTGGATAGGCGAATGACCCGGTTTTGAAAAGTTTTCCTCCAATTCCCGATAGCCCTAGTGTTTTATACCCTCAGTATGTTATATTATTTCAAGGATTAGGTTGTCTAGAAGCTACATTCACAGAGCTTCCAAAACGCCTCGTGAAGAGCACTTTAGGCTCTAAACTTTTGACACAATTAAATGATTAGGAGTGTTTACCTGATGAAAAAGATTGCTTTGGCAACGACACTAACTGCAGGAGTATTAGCTTTATCCGCATGTTCCGGTACACAAGGGGACGATGAGGCGAGCAAAGAACTAGTCGTTGAATCCAAGAACGGAAATATCACGAAAGATGAATTTTACCAAGAGCTGAAGGATCGCTATGGTGAACAAGTTCTTCATGAAATGGTTGTGACAGAAGTTCTTGACGATAAATATGAAGTAACTGAAAAAGAAATTGAAGAAGAAGTTGAAAAATACAAAGAACAAGTTGGCGGTCAGTTCGATCAAGCTCTATCTCAGATGGGCTTCAAAACTGAAGAAGACTTCAGAAAAGTAGTTGAACAAAGTCTTATGCAACAAAAAGCAGCAAAAGCCGAAATCAACGTTTCAGATGAAGAAGTTCAGAACTACTATGATCGTATGAAAACAGAAATCCGCGCGAGCCACATTCTTGTAAGTAGTGAAGAAAAAGCTAAAGAAGTTAAACAAAAAATCGAAGAGGGTAACAAGGACTTCGAAGCTCTAGCTAAAGAGTATTCAGAAGGACCTTCTGCTTCAAACGGAGGCGACCTTGATTTCTTTGGCCCGGGTAAGATGACGCCAGCCTTTGAAGATGCTGCATATGATCTTGAAAAAGGGGAAGTGAGTGAACCTGTCAAGACAGAGTTCGGCTTCCACATCATCAAAGTTACGGATAAACGTGAAAAAGAAGACGTAAAACCTCTAGAAGAAATGAAAGACCAGATTAAAGAAGACCTTAAAGCGAACCAGCTTAACCAAGAAAATGCGAAGAAAACAATCGATAAGCTCATCGAAGAAGCTGATGTAAAAGTTAAAGCTGAAGGTTTAGAGAACATCTTAGAAAAAGCTAAAGAAGAATCAAATTCTGACCAAGGCTAATCTCATTTCAAAAGGCTGCACCTTTTTAAGGTGCAGCCTTTTTATATCTATTTCTAACTAGAGACCGACTGCTTCCTCTTCTTCGCATCATCAATTCGGTCCATATACTTTTGCCCTTCTTGTTCAATAAACTTTTGTTCCATTTCCTGTTCCGCTTTCATCGCTCGAAGTGCCATATATCCACTAAATAAAATAAACACTACCATTGCTAACACCCACCATGGAATTCCTGCAATCATGGAATCTCCCCCTTGTCCCCTTTTAATACAAGCCTATGCTGAGTTAAAGGTGAATATTCCAACCCACTCTACTAGCTTGTTCAAGAATAAGACAGGATTGTTGAAGACCCGAAACTGAGACACTTTAGTATGTATGGGCCGTTACGCTTATAAGTGCTAGGGCAGGCTTGGGGACCACTCGCTTTCCTGCGGGGAGCTGGGAAGCCTCCTCAATCGCTACGCGCTTTCCGGGGTCTCCCCTAGGCTCCTTACCCCGCGGGAGTCTCGCAGTCCCCAAGCCTGCCCTGACGCTAATTAGGTGAACGGACCCGCTTATTATAGTTGCCCTTAAGCCCCCTACCTCACAAATTTGGGGCGTTTCCGTCTCTCCCCATTTGGCAAAGGTGGGCCTGGAAATTGCGAGACTCCTGCGGGAGAAAGAGGTAGACGAGACCCCGCAGGATGGTTTTCCCGAGGAGGCTAAAAAAGAAAGGGGAAGTTCGACTAAGGCCGTCACGTCCTGTGACAACGTCGAACGACCCCACGTCGTGTGGGGCCGCGGAAAGCGAGTGATTTCCAGGCCCACCTTATGCTCCATTAAAGCTGACGGAAACCTCTCTCTATCTACCGCAAAACATCCCTATCTCAGTTTCAAGTCTTCCAAATAAGGGGGCTTATATGGAAGGCTCTAAGCATTAACATAGGCCATAAAAAAAGCATGTCCTTTTATAGACATGCTCCTTCTAATAGGGAGACTTAGTCTCCCTTTGGTACGTATTTAAAGATTTCGCCTGATTCAACGACACGTATAAACTTCATGAGCCAGCGGTAGTATTCTTTCGCATACTCTAATCGGTCGATATCGCGTTGGATCATGCCTTGTAATTCTTCGTCGTCTGTATCATCCATAATGGCACGAAGTTCGGAAATCGCTTCATCAGCTTCTTCGATGTTCGTTTCAGTATGGTGTCTCCAGCGGTTACCAAATAACGATGTGAAGGACTTATACCAATCTTCTTCAGATTTGTATAGATCTTTTCGCACACCCTTTCGGAATGCTGGTTCGACCATCTTCATCTCTGATAAAGATCTCACACCAGTCGACATACTTGTCTTACTCATTTCAAGCGCATCACGCATATTATCTAGCGTCATTGGCTGATCTGCAAAGTAAAGCGTTCCGTACAATCGACCAACAGAAGAGGTGATTCCGTACAGGCTCATATTTTTGGCGATCACTTGAATAAATTTTTCGATTGTTTCTTCATATTCTGTCCATTCTTGACTTCTTTCTTTATCTACCAATGGACGACCCTCCACTAGCTTTATTCGACATTGTCCTCAAGTATTTTATCACTATTATTCCAAAAGTGCGAGGTCATGACAAATAAAAACTTAATTTTTATAAAAAAATTTTTTTACGTTCTGTTATTTTTTGATTAATTGTATCACTACAAGTGAACAGAATGACTTGTTGTTCCTGTGCAATTTGTTGTAAAAGCTCTAGTACCTCATCGGTTCGTTCATCGTCAAAATTTACAAACGCATCATCAATAATAAACGGTAAAGGATGTTCATCTCTAATAGTCTGACTTAAAGCTAGCCGTAGAGCAACATATAACTGTTCTTTT
Source organism: Pontibacillus salipaludis (assembly GCF_014642405.1). GTDB lineage: Bacteria > Bacillota > Bacilli > Bacillales > BH030062 > Pontibacillus > Pontibacillus salipaludis. Next base: position 38,836 of record NZ_BMIN01000019.1, on the reverse strand, counting down.
GTCCCTTGAGACAATGACTCTACAGAGAAACGTACTCCATCCTTTCTTTCAACTGTCATCTCCTCTTCTTCCCTTGGCAGCCATACACGTAAATAGGTATCTCTCGTTAGGATGGAGAAAAAGTGACTACAATATTCAACTACTGCAGGCATTCTTTCTTTTTGATACACTTCTTTCGTCTGCTTCAATAAATTGTGGGCTACTTTATATACTGCCCATTCTTTAGCCATTTGCTTGCTTTTGTCTTTCTCTAACCTCACTTCATGCCTTTTCATTGAGTAGCGTTCATCTTTTTCAAGTAGCTGTATGCTGGACCTGAGGTCAGCTAATTGCTGACGCTTCCCTTCTAGTTCTCTCTCTGTATTCTCCAACTCTTCTGTCGCCAGGGCCAAATCTCGTTTTAGAGAAGGCTCATCTATAGGCGAAAGGATTGCTTGGGAGGATGTCACTTCGTTCATATAGACCGTATCGATCTGTTTCTGAAGCTGCCATAGTTCTTCCTCTATTTCTTCTATATGCTTTGCTTGTTCACCTTGCTTAATGAAAGAATCTGAGTCTGAAACATCCGCTTTTTCATACAACTGACGCAACTCTTCTTGAATCGGTAACTGTCTTTGTTCTAATTGATTCATTTGGCTACGTAAATTGTTCATTTGCTCATCTAATTTATGAAGGTCTCGTTTATGCTCCTCAACCTTGTTAACAGTTTCTAAGCAGTTGTTCCATATGGAATCTATTTCCCCTTCTCGCTCTATTCGTAAACGGTCTGCAAATAAAAATAATTGATTTTCTATCGTTTTTTGTCGCGCGGCTAAGATTTCTATTTGCTCTTGTTTTTTTAACCATTCTTGTTGCCTTACTTGAACACTTGAAAGTCGTTGATATACTTTGGGCCAGTAAGACACAGAAACTTGATTTAGGAATGGATAATGACCGACGTTCTCGTCTATCATTTGACCAATTCTTTGTTGACGCTGCTTTAAGGTATGAAGCTGTTCTTCAATTTGAATTTCACGCATTTTACACTGTTGAATACTTTGTTCGTATCGCTTGAGCTCTTGAGCCCGCTGATCTTGTTCTTGTAACTGCCTTTCCCACTCCCACGGACTTCCAATCGAATCCCCCACGTGTTGACGTTCTTCACTTGATGCGCTAGTAACTGAACTTTGTTTAAGTTGTCGAACGAGGAACAATGTTGCAAGTAATAATAAAGCACTGAATATAAACCATAAAGGATCAGACAGTACAAAGCCCCCAATGGCTCCTGCCGCCGCCAGGATGCTCCCAACTAAAAAGATTTGGTTTGCAAACCTTGATTGTTGATCCACCATTTGGCGGCGATTCTTCAATTGTTCCTCTTCGAATTCTTTTTTCCATTCTTTTTCTCGAGCACGCTCCGCGGATGTTCTCAAGTGTACCTCATCATCTTCTGACAGCATTTGATCTTTCACCCGAGTCCGCTGATCTTGGAGCTGGGTTTCTTCTTCCTGATTAAGTCGTAATTCCTGCTCTAGCCGAGCACGTTCTTCTTCGAGTGTTTCTTTCTCATGACCCATCCGTTGCCACTCTTCTTCCATATAGAACGGTAATGAGAGCTCTAATACATCTTCAAAAGTAAGATGTATCCCAAGTTCTCCTATTTTATTGGCCAGTCGTTCTTGCTCTTGTTCAGATTCAGCCAGGAGTTCGTCTAAGCGTGCACGGTTGATGTCATACTCCTGTTTATGGCCAATCCATTGCGATAGTTCTTCAACACAAGCTATATCATATGAAGGCGCCTCTTTCTGCTTTGCCTCCGCTCTTTGTAGTTCCTGCTTAACAACCTCTTTTTCACTACGGATCGGCATCTCTTGATCTTTAAGTTTGTCGTAACGTTCTAGTCCTTGTTCCGGAAAAGGAACGGTTTTCGGTAAGGATGAACGCTTAGCTTTGAGTTGTTGGTAACGAAAGATCATGTGTGAGGCTTGGTGATGTTTCTCTAATAGATCCTTTCTCACCATGTACATTTGACGCTTCTCCTTCAATTGATGAAGCTCCTCTTGTACCTCTTGCTCCTCCACTTTTAAACCAGCATACTTTTGTTCTTCTTGTTTAAGAAGAGTTAGAGTCTGCTCCATTTCTTTCACATGTGCAAACTGCTCATTTAAGACCGGTTTCCTCCCTTGTTTCTTAAAGAGACGTTCAAGTTCCTTCTCAAGCTTCGTCTCAAGTTTATAGATCTGTTCGGACCCTGTCATACCTACCCCAAATAATACATCCCCAATAGCTTTAGAACCTACTGCGTGAATGTGCTGGATATCATGTAAATCAAAAGAAAAAATAGCTTCAAACGTGTTCTTATCCATTCCTTTTAAATAATGGCGAAGCCACTCTTCAGATTGTTCAGTTCCATCCTCAAAATAACACCGAGCCTCTCCGCTGTTCTGATTGAAATCACGTTCAATGTATACCGTGCCATATCGAAGATCGGTGACCATTAAACGTCCCCCAACCGTTCCTCCCATCTTTGGTACATAAGATTTCACTTTTTTCGGTGGAAAATTAAATAGAACATACAAGATAAATTGCCTAAGAGTTGATTTCCCCGCTTCATTCTTACCATAGAATACCGTTAACCCATCATCTTGGAAATCCACGGTTTTGTGCTGCCATTTGCCAAAACCATAAATTAATGCTTGTTTTAGTTTCATTCAGATCGCCCCTCCTGCAACAAGGACTTGAGCAAATAAGATTCAGCTTCGCTTATTATTTCTTTCTTCTCTTCTTCTGAAAAGGTTCCTACATATCTTCGACCTTGCTTATGAGTTGTGAGTTCAGCTAGCATCGAGTCGACCTCATCACTCTCATCAATGAGGCGAATTAAATCAGCGACGAAATGAGCGCCTTGCTTTAACTCTTCCCGATCCCATGAAGGGGTAGAATGGACGACAATGTCTTGAAGCCACATCCATGCCTCTTCCTCTTCTTCTTTGTCATTCCAAACATCTACAAGACTGTTAAGAGCCTCTTCCCTCATTTCATCCCCATCTAAATGGCCTTCTATCTTTATTTTGAAAATCATTGGACCATAGACCTTTCGATTCTCTTCCTTCCATTTATCTACTTCATCGTGGAGTTCAGAAAACGTATGTATATGACTTACATCAAATGTAATTTGCTGAAAGAGGACAGAATGCGTGGGTAAAAATGTAAGGGTTGTCTCCGTATCTTCTAGGTCAACGAGGTAGCAACCCTTAGCCCCGTCTTCTTTATGATGGCGCCCTTGTATGTTCCCCGGATAGACAACTGGCGGCTCTTCTTGCAGGATCTGTCGCTTGTGAATATGACCAAGAGCCCAATAATCGTGTCCTGCTTCATTTAATTGGGAGATTCGAAAGGGTGCATAAACATCATGATCTGTATTTGTTGCTATACTCCCGTGAAGAAGGCCGATGTGATAAACATCTTCACTAGTCCGCTCATACTCAGCTGCTTTCTCTTCATAAATAGCTCGCCTCGAGTAACTAAATCCTTGAATATTAGCAGCATGCTCGCCATTTTTATAGAAAGGAACTGTAGAGACCGACTCTTCATTAAAAATCGTCACGTTAGCTGGGTATTTAACAGGATAGAAACTGCCCCCAGTATGGTCGTGATTTCCATGGGATAGAAATACTTCTATTCCTGCTTTATGTAATGTTTCAAACCCTTTCTTAAGACGAATTTGCGCCTTTAAACTTCTACCGTCCTGATCAAACAAATCTCCAACCATTAATACAAAGTCAACTTCATTCTCTAATGCGTGTGAGATTACACGTTCAAATGCTTGAAATGTACTCTCCATTATATCCTTCGAAAGACGAGATGAAAGTCCTGAACCGATCCCTTTAAAAGGGCTGTCTAAATGAAGATCTGCACAATGGATAAAACGCAGTGTTGGCTTCATAACCAAAACTCCCTTCATATGCTACTTGCTTGTATTTTACCAAAGGTAACCACCGAATGCACGTTCGCCTCATAATTCAACTACGTTCGGGGGAAGCTAATCGAGGAGGTGACTTCAATGGCTAAACGAAAAAAGAATCCATCAGAACGTGCAAAAAGCGCGGCAAGTGTAAAAGGATCTCCTAATAGCGGTCCAGTCGAGCGCTTCCGTGATGATCCTGATCACCAAACAACAAACATGCAGTATAAAAAAGAAAACACAGCTGGGGAGTAACCCCCGGCCGTGTTTTTTTACTACGATTCTTTTTTAGACAATTGGAATGCCCGTTTAAAACTCTTCACAATATTTCCTTTTCCATACATAAGGACGCCTCCTCGGTAAATACGGCCTCCAACAACAGCAAGTAGAAGAATCGTACCAATAAGTAAGGCAATCGATATCCCTACTTCCCACACCGGAACGTCAAGCATCCCTACGCGAAGGAACATCAACATAGGTGCAAAGAAAGGAATAAATGAAGTGACAGTCACCAACATGGTTTCAGGCGCATTTAATCCGTACATTGCAATCATAAATGCGGCTACAATAAGTAAAACCATCGGAGTGACAACTTGTTGCGCATCCTCTGTTCGGCTAACAAGCGAGCCAAGCATCGCTGCAAGAGTAGCATACAACAAATAGCCTAACAAGAAGAACACACCTGCATAGATTAGAGTTGAAGTATTCGCATCTCCAAGTCCAAAGTAGGTGAATATCCCACCTTCCAGGTTCTCCATATTAGCTTTAACCGATTGAACTCCAACAATTAAGATCAAGCCAAATTGAGTAACCCCTAGTAGGGCAATTCCAAGAATCTTTCCAAACATTTGTGTAACAGGAGACACACTTGAAATTAAGATCTCCATCACACGAGAAGACTTTTCTTGCGCTACTTCTTGAGCAATCATATTTCCATACATAATGACCCCTATATAGAGAAGAAATAGCATGATATAAACAAGACCTCGTGCTTCACTTAATTCTTCCTCTGTCTTTGCCTCTTTATCAAGCGCCACTTTCTCAAAGGCCACAGGAGCAAAGATCCCGTTCACCGTTTGTTGGTCAATACCAGTGTTTTCTGTTGCAACAGATACCTTCACTTGCTGTAAAGCTTGCTGGAGACGTCCGCTTATACTATTCTCAGCAATCTGTTTTGTATAATAAGTACCAGATGGCGTACCATTCTCGCTCGGTTGAAGAGTTAGCACTCCTCTATACTCCCCGTCCTGCACAGCTTGTTTCGCTTTTTCCTCCCCCTCTTGGAAGGATACAAGTTCTAACTCAGCTTGCTGGGCATTCAGTTGTTCTTCTAATGGATTAAAGAAGTCTCCAGTCTCATCAATAATGGCAACCTTTGGAGCGCTCCCTTCATCATCACTTCCAACCGAATCCATAATTCCCTGGAAATTCGTCAGTGCAACGATCAATAACAGGATAATTCCAGTGGTGACTAGGAACGTCTTAGACTTTAGCCGACTGAAATAAGTATGACTCATAACAACCCAGAACTTATTCATAAGAAGCCCCCACTTTCTCTATAAAGATATCGTTTAAAGAAGGCTCTTCAAGGTCGAATGTGCGAACAAACCCTTTACCTTGTAGCGCTTCAAATACACGCTCCGCTACCTCTTCTGCTTCCACCTGCAGTTCACAACCTTCTCCAACAGCCCGATACGATACAACACCCGGAATGTCACGTAGGTAGGTTAAATCGAAATCCGCATGCACGACGAGATTTTTCTTTCCAAATGAGCGTTTGATCTCTTTTAATCCTCCATGAACGACGGGTTTCCCTTTATGTAAAATACATAAGTGTTCACAAAGTTCTTCAACATGTTCCATACGATGCGAAGAGAACACGATAGATGTTCCGTTTTCCTTTAAGTTCACCACTGCTTGCTTCAATTGCTCAACATTAACAGGATCTAGTCCTGAGAATGGTTCATCTAATATTAGTAATTTCGGCTTATGAATGACTGCAGATATAAATTGAATTTTTTGCTGATTCCCTTTAGACAACTCTTCGATTTTTTTATTCTTGTATTCTGGGACTCGAAAACGCTCTAACCAATGATCTAACTCGCTTAAAACCTCTTGCTTCGACATGCCCCTTAGTTTTCCAAGGTAAATTAATTGATCTTTCACAGTTAATTTCGGATACAAGCCTCGTTCTTCGGGTAAATAGCCAATAAGATGGCTTTTACTGTAATCAATTGTCTCATTGTTCCATTGGATGGACCCTTCACTAGCGTCCATTAGACCTAGAATCATTCGGAATGTAGTGGTTTTCCCCGCTCCATTTGCGCCTAAGAAGCCAAAAATTTGGCTCTCTGGTATCGTTAGAGACAAATGATCAACAGCCGTATGAGCTCCGAAGTGCTTTGTTACTTGATTTAAAGATAATGTCATTCTTGTGTACTCCCCCTTCTCAATTATGAATACGTATAGATGGGCAAGAAGTTTCATGATTTAGGAAGAAGGAGAAAAATAAACCCATTACGAATATGTAAGGAAGATAGGAGGAATGAATTGTGGAAGCTTACATTTTAACAGTCTTCGCTCCAGATGGAACTCAATTATTAGAAGAGTCCTTTGAAGCACAAGACGATCACGACGCTAAGAAAATCGGTCAAAACCTTCTTGCAGACAACGGATATAGTGAACATACTCACCGTTGTGTATCTCCAGATGGTCGTATGGTTTTATTCCATCGTTAAAACGAAAAGCGCCTGACTGGATCAATCCAGACAGGCGCTCTATTGTTATTCCCCTTTAAAAACCGGGGAACGATGCTCCATAAATGCAGCTACCGCTTCTTTATGATCATCTGTATGACGTAATTCAAACTGATGAAGTCGTTCCTGATCCATTAATTGCTTCAAGCGTTGAACAGACTGACCATGGTAAACACGCTTCGAGCGAATCATAGCTTGTAGTGGTCTTCGACTCCAATAAGCAGCAAGGTTTTGAGCAGCATCTTCTACTTCACCTTCACATACCTCATCAACTAACCCTTTTGTAAGAGCTTCTTCTCCGGACAAAGCCTTTCCTTCCCATGCAAACAATTTGGCTCTCTGAGTACCTAACCGCTCTTGAAGCCAAAAATGCCCTCCTCCATCAGGTAATAAACCAACACCAATAAAGTTCATAGATAAACTCGCTTCCTTATGAGCAAGCACATAATCACAAGCTAACGCTAAACTAAGCCCCAATCCAACAGCAGGACCATGGACTGCAGATATAACCAGTTTCTTCATTAAAAATAAGCGCATCATGACCTCTTCTATGTCGTCCATCACTTCCTCATAAGCTTGTTTATCCCTTGTTCCTTGCATCATCGCCAAATCCCCACCAGCACAGAACCCTTTTCCAGTACCAGAAAGGATAACAATGGAGTCCTGGTTATCTTCAATACTTTGCAGTTGATGCTTTAGTTCCCTAAGACTTTCCTGGTTCAAAGCATTCATTTTATCCGGTCGATTTAATTTCAAATGCGTAATCCCATCTGCCCGTTCTATCGTAAAATAACTCATAAAGCTCCCCCATTCGTTTAATAAAGTCATAAACCGCTACAATCGTACAAACAACATTCGAGGAACTTCTTAAAAAATCCTGCTTTCATCTAAAAATTTACATAGTATGGGAATACGTTAAACTTAGTGCAATATCCTGGAAAACGAATCGTTCAAGAAATTCACCATATTTCTATCAACCTTACTTGAACCTTCTATGAAGAAGAGATTAGATGAGAAATCACAAGGCGCTGAGCTATGGGGCGTTGATTTTTAAGTTTATTATCTGCTTTGTATTTTTGGGGAGGTATGTATGCCGTAACAGCCTTTTGAGAACTTGTCGTGATGTCTAAAGGCTTGATCTTGTTTAATTTTTTCATTTCATATAAGCCACCTTTTATGGAGGAATCGAAGTTGAATGTTTGAGCCGGGAGGGGCTGTTATGTTTGATGATTGATTGGGCTTGAGGTTCACGTCAGGAGATCTGATGTAACCCTATATGGCAACATGTTTCCGTTCACCCTAGTATGGAAAAGGTGGGCCTGGAAACTGCGAGACTCCCGTGGGCAGAAGAGCCTAGGTGAGGCCCCGGAGCCCGGCTTTGCCGGGTGAGGAGGCTTACCAGCTCCCCACAGGAAAGCGAGTAGTTTCCAGGCCCACCTTACACTCAACTAAAGCTAGCGGAAACATTCTCTCAGATTCGAGACCTCAAGATCACTGACCTATTCTTGAACAAACTCACAATAAAAAATGAACAGAACCAACATAAAAAAACCCGCTAACCTTTAAAGGTTAGCGGGTTTTAATAATCTTATTGTTGTTCGCCTTCTCCAGCGCCGTATAGGTCTTCAAGAGGCTTCGTGATGATGCGACTAACATCGTTAATCACTTGGTTTAAGTGTTGCTCTTGTTCCATAAGTTTAGAAATTTGAGGGTGTTGTTGTACTGTCTCAACTACTTTACGAGCTTGCTCAACTTCTTCCTCAGAGATCTCTTGACCTTGCATTTGTTTCTGCTGAAGTTCAATTTGAGTGTTGCGGAAGTTATCGAACATTTGCTTCGCAGCTTCGTCAGCCATTACTGCGTTGTATGCTTCTTGTAATTGTGTGAATTCTTCACTGTTGCGTAGAGCTGTTTCTAGCTCATAAGCGTGATCATAGATATTAGCCATGAATAAGCCTCCTACAATTGTTTTTCTTCTCATTCCTTTCCACTATAACAAACGAGACTAGCTGTGTATAGCAATTCCCATTATTCATCCTAGTAAAAGGATAATTCCAGCCTGAATAAGGCCTATTAGCCCACCGAGTAACGCTCCAAGATACGTAATCATCTTAAATTCACGCTTGGAGATTCCTAATACAATATCTTCTAGACGCTCTACTGGGAAAGCTTGCACTTCTTTACGGACAACTTCTGATAAATGCAAGGTTTCCATAATGGATGGAAGCCGAGACGAAAGAGCTCCCCCTAACTGACCAACGAGCTGAGGCACGAGAGTCTCCACAATATAAGGCTGAAGGTTCTTGGTATGTTCAGCGATTGAACGCTCAAGCCATACATCAGTTGGAATGGATGATACGATTTGCTCGCTAATTTTATCAGGAATTCCTTCTATACCTAGTTTCTCTTCATATACCGAGAAAGGTTTTTCCATCCATTTATCCCATTCTGTATGAAGCACTTCTTTCAACCAGTAATGTGCATCTTCTGAGTTTAAGAAATCAGAAACAGCAGGCTGCACTTTATCAGCTAGACCTTGATTCCCCATAAAGGACGAGATCATATTGCCAAGAAACCCTTGTCCTTCTAGGTAATCTTCAATAATTGCACCGATTTTAGCTCTTCCCTCTTCGCTGGAGATAAAATCATCAATCTGCTTTAAAATGTATTCACTCGCTTTACCCACTTGCGCTTTCCCTTTATAGAAAGCGTTGTCACCAATTAATTCCCGAACTGATTTAGCTCTGGCATCTTTCATATAGGCCTCGACTTTATCTTCTGTAAAGTCTTTTAGTTTGCTTTCAATCACTTGCTGATTTACAGGGATGTGAAAGTCATTTAATACATGCTGCAAGGACCGCTCACTAGATAAAAACGATGTAACCTCTTTCTGTGCGTACTCTACCACTTGCTGCTGAAATGTATCATCTTCCAGTTTTCGCTGTATTCCTTCTGGTGTTAACAAATGGTCGGTTACCATTTTCCCCAATTGCTCCGCCAATTCATCATGGCGCTTTGGGATCAAACCAGGTGTAAATGGAACTCGTTTGTTAAAGATATATTTCGGCTTGAACGGGCGAAATAACATACGAATCGCAAGGGAGTTTGTCATACCACCAATTAAGGCTCCAATTGCGATCATCATTAGGATTAATAAAAATGTATTCATGAGATCTACCTTTCTTCTTCCAACTTCTCACTAAAAGTATAGTATACCCAAATCAAAAAGGTAAGAAAAGCCTTCGCATGAAATGTTTTCTCTCCTCATAAAATGATAGGGAAACGGTGATCTAGGAGGCCAGAAAGCCATGGAAACCTATTATTTTTATGTTAAAACGTATACAAGTCAAAAGATGAGAATCATTGTGCCTAAAGAAGTGTACCCTGCCTTTCATAAAGTCCAAACCATCTGGTGCGGGGTTAGATCGAACGAGATAGAAGTTATGACACATCAAAAAGATGAAGACACCATTTATTTATCGTCTCAATTACAAGACGAGTTAAAGTTACCTGACCTTTCTACCCTTTCTTGTTCTGTCGAAGAGGCAAATGTATGGCTTCAGCCTCTACTCGGCATATTCACAGCAGGTTTTACAGAAAATCGAGAGACCCCCATTGGGGATCGGACAGCTATCTTTGAAGCCATGTCAATAACCGGACAATCTTACGGGTTTGAAACCATTGTATTTGGCTATCAGCATGTCAACTTGGAAGATGAAACGATCAATGGCTATGTGTTTCATAATGGCGTATGGGAACGAAAAACCTACCCTTTCCCCTATGTTATCTATGACCGAATCCCTAACCGTAAGATTGAACATCATCCCCTCGTCATCCGTATAAGGAAACAATTGCAAAGCAGAACGATTTGGTTCAACTCAGGGTTCTTTAACAAGTGGAAAGTTTATGATCGATTAAAGCGCACATATCAGGTCTCTCACTTCCTTCCTCAAACGACATTACACCCATCACCAGAACGTGTGCTTGAAATGCTCCAACAAGAGAAAAAGCTTTATATTAAACCCATCCACGGAAGTAAGGGGACAGGGATTAAACGGTGTCGCTTAAGAGAGGAAACTGGGGAAATTGAATGTCAGTACTATGAAGGTGAAAAGCTCGTCCATCAGCGCTACCAAGATGGTCAAAATATGATCAATCAGCAGTTCCCTAACGGTCTGTATGGGTATATTGTACAGCCAGAAATAGAACTCAAAACAAAGCGCTCTACCCCTATGGACTACAGGGTGCATACAAATAAAAACGAAAAAAATGAATGGGTAGTTACAGCAATTTGCACGAAGTTTGCTGGCAAAGGCAGCTTAACCACTCATGTACGTCGTGGGGGATCCCTCCATACGTTAGAGGAGTTATTCGACGACCGTGAAAGTCAACAAGTTTACACGAAGCTTGAACGATCCGCTCTAGAGATAAGTCGAGTGCTAGATCGCACCCTTAAAGGACCACTCGGAGAAATTGGTTTTGACTTTGGGATCGATCAGGAGGGCCAAGTCTGGATGTTTGAAGCTAACTCTAAGCCTGGATATGTTCTTTATGACCACCCTACTTTCAAGCGCGAACAAAATGTAATCCTCTCCTATCCATATCGATACGCCAAATTCCTTTATCAACAACGCATCTCAAAACATAAGGATAGACGCTCGCTCACATAAAGGGCGCATCTTTCACAAACTAAAGGGGTAAAGCGTGCCAGGCACGCTTTACCCCTTTACCGTATTATAGATCATTCGATTTATCTCAGGCGCCCGTATATGGTCGAGAACCGCGTGGCGTGTTCCATTTCATCTGTCATGGCTATAAATAACGGCTCATAGGCGTATTGAACCGGCATATGAAGAAGCATATCCCTATATAATTCCGAAGCTTCCAATTCATCTTTAAGAGCTTCGACCACCCCATCTTCAAAGGACTCAAACTCATTACGCTTCATTGGATGTTCATAATAACGACCCGTCAGCTGATAATACAGTTTCTGAAAGCTATGGTAGTGCTTCTCTTCATCGTCTTCAGCATGCTGTATAAATTCCTTAAAAAGCGGATTCGGTGTTTCTTCTTGTAATCGTTTATAGAAATCATTAGCTGTCCACTCCGCTTCAATGGCAGCTTCTAAGTTTTTCATAAAATCAGATTGATCCAACGCAAATCACCTCTCCTTCTACTTCTAAATGTATGACAGAAGATATCGGCTATGCATAGCCCTTCTCATACGACGGAAAACTAAAGACAGAAAGGAGATGACTAAAAGAATGGCACATCCAAAAAATGAAAGAGAACGAGACAGCCGTGAAAACTATGAGGTTGATGTCGACCGTATGATTAATGAAGGAATGGCCGGCGGAACTGTTAATTCCAGATATAACCGTGCTCAAATCGAAGAGGCACGCGACCTACCGAAACAAAACGAAGCCTTCTCAAATAAAACCCAACACCAAAAACATTAAAACCAAAAGCAGTAGTTCCCGTTCAACATCGTACAGACCAGGCTAAATCAAACGAAAGGGAACACGAATAACCTACAGAAAAAAAGGCGATCCATAACGGATCGCCTTTTTCCCTATATTAACGACTCTTTACAATCATTTGAACGGCTTCTTGAATAAGTTCGTCTGCTGGTTCTCCATTTTCTTGAGATTCACGCAGACACGTCTCCAAATTCTTTGCTACAATATAGCCAATAGAACGATCAATCGCGGAGCGAGCAGCTGATAATTGAGTAATAACGTCTTTACATTCTTTATCTTCTTCCATCATTTTCAATACACCGCGAACTTGTCCTTCTATACGCTTTAAGCGATTTTTCATATCTTGCGTATATTGGTTCATGTCTTGTACTTCTTGATCTGCCATGGTCAAGTACCCCCTTTTCGAAAATCTATCTATAAAAAGCTTATTGGTTTAGTACCCTTATAAGTATATTATACACTACCATCGCTTGGAAAAAAAGCGATAGCCTGTCACCTTATTAATCCAATTGGTATAATAGGTTTAATACATATATAGCTAACCACTCACTTACTAGAAGAAAGAGGGATTCTAATGTTTGAACAAATCCATGCGATCTTCCCACAAGCCGTTTTATTAAGCCAATCAAATGATGACTGGGATCGGTACCACTGGTTCAAAACCACTGAACAAGAGATTATTGGTATCCCTAAAAGTACGATAACTAAAAAAGAACACGAACTATTAAATACATTCCTCACGCCTTTTGTTGAACAGCACCCAACTCTTACAACCAGGGAAAAACTTTGGCAAGGATGGATTCTGGGTAGCGAATTCCCCGATGATAACACTCTGTTTCCGTCCTCATTTCGATTTGTCTATTTCTCTTTAACCAATCAAGAAATTGAGCCAGACGTATTCCATGAAGCCATACAAGGCCTTTTCCCCCACCAAATGCCTATTATCTGGAATAACCAGCACGAGGGAATCATCATTGAAGAACAATTTCAGAAAGAAAAGGAATACATCGAATACGAGCAAATGATTGACGTTTTAATGAGTGACTTCTATACAAAACTCAACCTTTATATTACACCGTACTATCATTCAAAGAATGATATTCGCCATGCATATTCATGGGGCGAGACGCTTTTTGAGAAGATGCTACGCTATCACCCTAAGCCTGTCGTTACGTATCAAGATGCGATTACATATATGTATTTAGATGGTTTAAGCCAAGAACAAGCAGCTAACATCACATACACATTGCTCCAACCCGTCATCGAAGATTCCGACCTTTTACATACGATTCAAGTCTTTCTTGAATCGAACTCAAACACTACTCTTGCTGCTAAGAACTTATATATGCACCGAAACAGTCTTCAGTACCGTGTTGATAAGTTTATTGAGAAAACAGGCATTGATGTAAAACAGTTCCAAGGTGCACTCATTACCTACTTAGCCATTCTTAATCTTCAGCATAAGGACTAGCCATTCGGTAAAATGCACAAACGATCAGACGATCTTTGTGCACTTATTCCATTTACCAATTTAAAAGAATTATCTACACTAAAGTTAGTAAATAAAACGCTTTCATAAATTGGGGGAAGAAAAAATGGCTGAATTAAAATTAAATGGCATTCAAAAAGTTTATGACAATAAAGTCACAGCAGTAGATAACTTTAACCTTGATATTGAAGATAAAGAGTTTATTGTATTCGTTGGTCCTTCTGGTTGCGGTAAGTCAACTACGCTTCGTATGATTGCTGGACTTGAAGAAATTTCAGGTGGCGACTTCATGATTGACGAAAAACGAATGAACGACGTAGCGCCAAAAGATCGTGATATCGCGATGGTATTCCAGAACTACGCGCTTTACCCACATATGAACGTTTACGATAACATGGCGTTTGGCCTTAAGCTTCGTAAATTTAAAAAAGATGAAATCGATCGTCGCGTTCAAGATGCTGCTAAAATTTTAGGGCTAGAAGGATACTTAGACCGTAAACCAAAAGCGCTATCAGGTGGACAACGCCAGCGTGTTGCACTAGGTCGTGCGATCGTTCGTGATGCAAAGGTATTCCTAATGGACGAACCTTTATCAAACCTTGATGCAAAACTTCGCGTTCAGATGCGTGCTGAGATTCAAAAACTTCACCAACGCCTTCAAACAACTACGATTTACGTTACACACGACCAAACAGAAGCTATGACGATGGCTACACGTCTTGTTGTTATGAAAGATGGATTTATCCAGCAAGTTGGCCGTCCAAAAGATGTGTACGATGAGCCTGAAAATGTATTCGTAGGTGGATTCATCGGATCTCCTGCAATGAACTTCTTCCATGGCACACTAAAAGACGGTGACTTCTATATTGAGGACTATCGTATTAAAGTTCCTGAAGGGAAAATGAAAATCCTACGCGAACGTGGATATGTGAATCAAGAAGTTGTTCTTGGAATCCGTCCAGAAGACATTCACGATGAGCCTGTTTTCATCGAATCCAGCCAGGATACGAAAATTAACGCAACGATTGATGTGGCTGAACTTATGGGTTCTGAGTCCTATCTATACTCTTCAGTTAAAGGCCAAGAATTCATTGCCCGCGTCGACTCTCGCTCTGACATTACTGGCGGACAAAAGATTGACCTCGCTTTAGATATGAACAAATCACACTTCTTCGACAAAGACACTGAAATCCGTATTCGCTAAACGATAAACGCATTGAAGGCTGCCCCCTTTTTGGGAGGCAGCCTTTTTGTGTTTGTTGCATGATGGAGGTGTTATGACGCTCCGGAAGCGCGTCTCGTCACTTTGGGCGCGTGTCTCGTCACTTTGGAAGCGCATCTCGACACTTCGGGCGCGCGTCTCGACACTTTGGGCACGTGTCTTGGCACTTTCCACGCACGTCCTGACACTCCCGGCGCGTGTCTCGTCACTCTCCATGCACGTCTCGACACTCCAGGCGCGCGTTCCGTCACTTTCCACGCGCGTCCTGACACTCACAACTCGTGTCATGTCAATTCCACTTCCGTCCCGACACTTTCGATACGCGTAACGATGCTCTCCCACAAAAAAGTGAGCTTTTCTAAAGCCCACTCCTTTAATTTACTCTTATTGATGTTCTTCTTGAACAGCGTACTCACTCGTTGTTTCGCATTGTGAACAATAGAGTACATGAAGACACGTATGTTCATCTGTTGAATGCTTTAGACCATCTACTAATTTCAACCCTTCATCATCTAAATAAGGACTGTATTCATCTAAGTAATCCACTAATCTCCCTCGGTCCTTCATTTCTCCCTCACATTCAGGACAAGAAAAAGAAAGGACTTCAAATCCATTACAAGCTGGACAAATGAACATGTTTTCACCTTCTTTAATTCATAATAAGAAAGAAGTGCGAGCTTACTATAAAAAGAGGGATGGTTTCCCATCCCTCTTCAGCCATAGTATGAAGTTGTTATTGTTGTTGAGAACCACCATACTGCTGTTCAGCCATTTGAACTAGACGCTTAGTGATCTCTCCTCCAACAGATCCATTTTGACGGGAAGTGGAGTCTGGACCAAGTTGAACGCCAAATTCTTGAGCAATTTCAGTTTTCATTTGGTCTAATGCTTGTTGTACACCTGGTACTACTAATTCATTTGAGTTGTTGTAAGCCATGATGTTTTCACCTCCTGTGATATCTATTGTGACCCTCACCCTAAAAACTATGAACAAAATGAAATGGTAATTTCCTCTAAAACCATTGGAGATAATTACCTCTCATAAGAAGACTAGATTTTCACACAATAGGATTACACAGAAACACAAACCTCAACTTTTAAGCAGGGGCCATCATGGTAAACATCCCAGAAGAGCCCACCAATACATGATGATAAGAGGTGAACAAACATGGCTTATAACAACTCTAACGAACTTGTAGTACCTGGTGTACAACAAGCACTTGACCAAATGAAAACTGAGATCGCTCAAGAGTTCGGTGTAACATTAGGTCCAGACTCTACAGCACGTCAAAACGGTTCAGTAGGCGGAGAAATCACTAAACGTCTTGTACAAATGGCTGAACAACAGTATGGCGGAAAATAATTGAATAAGTATGGAAAAGAGCCCCCCGAGTCATCTCGGAGGGCTCCTTCGTGTGTTTATTGGGTAGGTTGTGTCATCGCTTTTGGATCAATATACTCATCTACTTGTTCTGCTGTAAGAATGCCAGTATCTACTGCTGCTTCTTTCAACGTTTGTTCGTGTTTAAAAGCATGCTTCGCGATCGTAGCTGCTTTCTCATAACCAATGTGTGGATTTAACGCCGTAACGAGCATAAGAGAATCTTTTAGATACTGATCAATTTTCTCTTGGTTTGGCTCTAGTCCTTCAACACAACGCTCGTTAAACGACTCCATACTGTCTGCTAAAAGCTGACATGATTGCAGGAAGTTATAAGCAATAACAGGCTTGAAGACATTCAGTTCAAAGTTCCCCTGGCTCGCAGCAATGCCAATTGTTGCATCATTCCCCATAACTTGAGTCGCTACCATTGTGACAGCTTCACTTTGAGTTGGGTTCACTTTCCCTGGCATAATGGAACTTCCAGGTTCATTTGCTGGAATGGTAATTTCACCAATACCGCAACGAGGACCACTAGCTAACCAGCGCACATCATTAGCAATCTTCATCAGATCCGCTGCTAACGCTTTCAAAGCTCCGTGGGTGTGGACGAGCTCATCATGGCTTGTTAGCGCATGAAACTTATTGGATGCTGAAACAAATTCTTCTGATGTAAACTCACTGATGGCTTTACAAACTTTGTCTGAAAAGTCTACATGAGCATTCAAACCTGTTCCAACTGCTGTTCCGCCAATAGCTAATTCACGTACATACGTCAAACTATCTTCAATCATCTTTTCCGTTTTCTCAAGCATACGATGCCATCCGGAAATTTCTTGGCCGAGTGTTAAAGGTGTGGCATCCTGTAGATGCGTGCGACCAATCTTTACGATTTCGTTATACGCTTCCATTTTTTCTTTTAAGGTTTTCTTTAATGTTGCCAACGCAGGTAATACCGCTTCTTTTACTTTAAGTACTGAAGCAACGTGCATAGCTGTTGGATATGTATCGTTTGAGCTTTGCGATTTGTTCACGTCATCATTAGGATGGAGGCGCGCTTCATAACCTTTTTGTTGCAGCCATTCATTCCCTACATACGCCATTACTTCATTAACGTTCATGTTGGACTGAGTACCGCTTCCGGTTTGCCATACTACAAGAGGAAAATGCTCTTCAAGCTCTTCATTTGTAATACGATCCGCTGCATGAGCAATTGCTTCCGCCTTTTCCTTTTCCAGAAGCCCTAGTTCGTAATTGGCCTTTGCTGTGCTCTTCTTAAGGATAGCAAACGCATGAACAACCTCTTTCGGCATTCTTTCGTTGCCAATCGGGAAGTTTTGCTTACTTCGCTGTGTTTGGGCTCCCCAATATTTATCAGATGGTACTTTAATTTCGCCTAACGTATCCTTTTCAATACGATAATCCATCAAGATCCTCCCTTTCTCACACTCCATGTTTATACCACAGATGTCCATAATTAAAACTTGTTTTTATAGAGATATACTCTATCCCTTACGTATTCTCCACAAGGAGTAAAATTCCTTCCTTTGTTCACACAATCAAAAGACAGGTTTAAAGTAATGACTTATAATGGAAGTAGCCTACAAAGGAGGGATCTTCATGCCCAATATATGGACACACATCTTGTTCGCTGAGGATATTATGGATGGAATAAACGCTCCGACAGAGTATCAAGCAACAGGAAACTATTTGAATCTTGGAGCTCAAGGTCCAGATCCATTCTTCTATCACAATTTTTGGCCTTGGAAAAAAGACACTTCCATTAATGAAATCGGGAACGTACTTCACCACGAAGCTTGTGGCCCTTTTCTTATAGATCTTATTGCTGAATCTAAAGATTTAAACAAATATGCCAAGGCTTATATAATGGGGTTTGTAACTCACCATGTATTAGATCGTAATACACATCCATTCGTCCATTACTTTTCAGGATACGAGAAGAATAAACATCAAGAATTTGAAGTCATTGTTGATACGATTATGATGGAACGTTTTCGGTATTTAAAGACATGGAAAACACCCGTTTATCAGGAAATCGATGTTGGCCCTTCACTCGACGTAGAAGTCTCATCATTATTAACCAAAAAAATTATATCTTTCTTCCCATCGGTGGTTAGCCATCTTCCTCTTTGTTTCGTCAATGCAGCATACAAAGATATGAAAAGAGCTTTTCACGTTTTATATGACCCATACGGATGGAAAAACACACTTCTCGGTAACCTTGTTTCGCCATTTTCTCACCAACCCCTGAAATACAATAAGGACTACTTAAACTTAGACCGAAACACATGGTATCACTCAGCGACGAACGAACCTCTCCAAGAAAGCTTCCTTGATCTATATGAAGAAGCACGACGTGAAGGACTCGAGATCTGCTCTGAAATACTCCTTTACTGGGAGAATCCTTCGGGTGAAGGGCTTAAAAAGATTGCATCCCTCCTTGATAATATTTCGTATGATACCGGCAAGCACTTGGACGAGCAAGCAGTCAACCAGTTCAGCAACCCGGTCGTCTAATCAATATGTAAAACGCGGGACAACCTTCAGTCCGTCGTCCCGCTCCTTTTATAGGTGCACATCCACTTTGTCATTGGATACAGTCTTCTTTTTCGCTTCTTCCATCCCTTTTGTAATATCAACCCTTTGAAGTAAGATCAAACCCACCACAAAGAAAATGACTAGGCTGAAGATCCCAAGCTTACTTGACCCCGTTACACTGCCTACGAACCCAAATAAAGCAGGGCCAACAATCGCAGAGAATTTAGCCGAAATACCGTAAAAACCAAAGAATTCTGCATGTCGATCGTCAGGAACCATCCGACCGAATATCGAGCGACTGAGGGACTGAGCTCCCCCCTGCACGACGCCTACGCATATCGCTAATGCATAAAAGTGAGCAGCTGAACTCATGAAATAACCTAAAATGACAATCCCTATATAAACAAACAGCGTAATCGTTAAAGCCCTCTTCGCAGTGATTTTAGTCGCCAGCCAGCCAAAGAAAAACGTACAAGGAATTCCTACAAATTGAGTGATTAAAAGAGCTGCAATTAAATGGCTCGACCCTATCCCTATTTCACTCCCATAAATCGTCGCCATTTTAATGATTGTAGAAATCCCGTCATTGTACAGCCAAAAAGCAAGCAAAAAAACAAGGAGTTGTTTGTACTGATTAATCTCACGAAACGTATTTGCTACACGAGAAAAGCCTATCCGTGCATAAGATTGATTCCTTTTAACTTGCCCCGCCTTCTTCTCTTCCTTTACATTTTTAAAGAGTGGTATTGAAAAGACAAACCACCAAATCCCGACTGAAACAAAGGCTAGTTTAGTACCCATCTCTGCTGAGGAGAAGCCAAACCACTCATATTTTTGAATCATTAGCAAGTTTATAGCTAAGAGCAGTCCCCCGCCGATATATCCAAAGGCAAATCCTCGGGATGATACTTTATCCATGTCTGTACCCTTTGAAATTTCAGGTAGAAATGCGTCATAAAATATATTTGCCCCTGAAAACCCGATCGTACCTATTATTAAAAGGAAGGATGCGAATACATACTCGCCACTATCCACAAATGCTAGCATTACGCTTGCGATCATACCCATATAGGCGAAGAAGCGTAAGAATTTCTTCTTAGCAGCAGAATAGTCACTGATGGCTCCTAGTATAGGAGCTAGGATTGCCACGATTAAAACCGCAATGGATTGGGAATATCCCCAGTAGCTAGTGGCTTGATTACCCGTTAAATTAGAAGCAGCTACCTGTTGATAAAAGATTGGCAATACAGCCGCCATAATCGTTGTAGCAAATGCTGAGTTCGCCCAATCATAAAGAGCCCAGCTTCGGATTAATTTACGATTCATCTTTGCCCCCACGCTTTCGTCATAGTTTTAAACTAGCATAGCAGAAACCCTTTTAAGAAAACGTTTTATTTTCTAAATTTTAACACAATTTTAACGAACATGAGGTGCGTATATTGAAAATTGCAGTATTCGGAGGCACCGGACGTGTGGGCAGCTCCTTTATCCGCTTGGCCTACCATCAGGGACACACGATCCAAGCACTCGTTCGCGATCAGGATAAGGCTCAAGAGCTAATTCCTGAAGCAATCCATATCGTCGGTGATGCAACACAGGAAGAAGACATTCGTGCTACAGTTAATGGATGCGATGTAGTCTTTTCTAGTCTAGGAACAGACAAGACAACTACGCTATCAGACAGCATGCCCCTTATTAGAGAAGTGATGGAAAAGCAGGGGATCAACCGTCTTGTTACAATCGGAACAGCAGGAATTCTTAATAGTCGTTATGAAGAAGGGAAATACAGATTTCAATCTTCAGAATCGAAGCGAACCAAAACATTTGCAGCTGAAGAACATCTTAAAGCTTATTTGGAACTTCAATCATCATCTTTAAACTGGACGATAATATGCCCCACTTATTTACCAGATGGAGAAGAAGAGGGTGGGGTTCGATTCGAGTTCGATCTCCTGCCTAAAGATGGGAAGAAGATATCCACAAATGATACTGCCCGCTTTGCCTATGAGGTTCTTGACTCCCCCTCTTTCTTCAACAAAAGAGTTGGCATCTGCTACTAATATGAAGACAAAAAAAAACCAGTCATTCTGTTAGAATGACTGGTTTTTCCGTTTATGGAACCATGTTATAAAATTCTTCAAGCGTAACATCTTGATTATATACTTTAGTTGCTACATCTTTTCCAATATACCGTAAGTGCCATGGTTCATATTCATACCCTGTAATATGTGTCTTTCCTTCTGGATAACGAATAACAAACCCATAGTTGTGAGCATTTTCCGCCAGCCATTCCCCTTCTTTCATATCTCCAAGGTCTTGGCTCAACTGAAATGACAACTTGGCAACTGTAACATCCATTGCAAGTCCTGTTTGGTGCTCACTGTGTCCTGGAACAGCTGAGAACTGCCTAGCATGCTCTTCCCCATGCTTATCTACATTGCTTGCAAAAATGACTTCTTGTCTCTCGTAAGCCCTATATCCAGAAGCAGCCACCAAATCAATACCTGCTTGTTCTGCGCCTTCAAACAACTCCTCAAGGGCACTCGCGGCAACTCCTCGCATTTGCTTTTTCTGATGGAACTCATCAAAATAAAATGGCACTTGTGGAACAGTTAAATCAGGAGGCGTATACCCATCAGGTAGTTTACGTTGTTTGTTCACAACGACCTCTACACTTGTAGGGTTATCCACAACCTCTGCATTTGAATCACTGGATTCTTCTTGATTCGAATCTTCCTGCTTTGGCGTTTGTTCGTCAGAGTCAGAATCTTCATTTCCATTCGGTTGTTCAGATTCATTGTTCTCTTCATTCAATTCGTTTTCTTTTTTTGTTTGTTCTTGATTCTCATCTTGTTGGCTCTCATCTGAATGATCTTGATCTTGGTTTGAATCGTCTTCAGAACGGTTTTCTTTTTGTGTTATAGTCGTATTTTTTGATGCATTTTCTTTTGCTTGTTGGGTTTCATCTGTACTGGATTGACACGCGGTCAGAGCTAACATACTAACGAACCCGATCAGAAATATTCTCCTCATGATGTGTTTCCTTTCTGTATCAAGTTACTTTACAATATAACACGTTTTAGAAAAAGATGACAAAAGAATAAAGGCTTTTATTCTCCCCTTTTACTTCCATTAACACTCCTCTCAAAAATGTGAAAACGTTAACAAAAGCGACACAATTACTCCGTTGCAAAAAAAGAAAGGGTGGTATAATAAAGGTGTAAAGAAAAACAGTACAGCTAAACAAATTAAGCGGCTCAACCATCGCGAGTTCGTTTCCAAGCGAACAAAGAATATGGCCTGAGAGTGGGAACACGCCTCCTGTGAAAAGGATTAAACCAATGCCCCAAATAAGCCATGTTGAAGCAACTGGGTAGTAGAGTGTACGCCTCACTTTCTTAGACGATGACCCATAAGGAAACGTTACATCTACTCCTTATGCGGTAGCCTAATGATCGTTTCACTCTAAAAGCGATTAAGGATGAGAAAGACGTTCACATTTTGTAAAAACAGCGACGTCAATTTTACAAATCGAACGGTAGGTCGGAGGAAACGGATTCATGAAGAATAATCCTTCCAAGCACGGCGCTAATGAATCGGAAACAATAAGTAAGATCAAGGATGGTTCTTACATGGTTGGGTCCCCTAAGTTGTTTAGCACTTACGAACACCAAATAGTGGTGTTCGTTTTTTTATTGGTGCACAGTGAAAAGAGCGTCCTCCTCTAAGGAGAACGCTCTATTTATGACTTTTTCTTTTCTTTTAATTTGTCTGCTGATTGGGGAAGGGAATATACTGCCTCTTCTAATTTATCGAGCTTTTTATCAAACTTTACTAGTAAGAACATCGTTACTGCAATCGGAAAACCAAAGTTCCCGAGTAGCTGAATAAAAACCAAATAATCCATCAATATCCCCCTTTCTACGAATTCCTTTGTTCATTCAAATCCACTAATCCTGGGACTTTATCTAATGAATAGCTCCTAACGTAGTGGATGACGCACAGCTTCAATTCTTGCTCCAGATCCTCTCTGTTAGCCGGCTTCGTCAGTCGGAGTGATTTTTTTATTTTTGGTATGAATGTATCAATAACCTTCTCCTCTGTCCCATATCCACTTTGTGCTTCCTTCACCCAATTGTATAAAGCAACCATAAGATCTCCCCCCTTTCTTATCCGTTCGTTAATAAACACCTCAATTTTTTTAAAGCTTTTTTACGGGATTTTGAAACAGCTTGTTGAGATGTATTCATTCTTTTAGCAATTTCTGTATCCTTGAGTTCAAAGAGGTACGCCATATCAAGAACCTCTCTTTGCTTGTCCGTTAGCAAGAAATAAGCTTCTAGCAACCGATCATCCTCTATACAATCTTTCAAAGAAGTAGGAGACTCCATATATAAAATCTCCCCTTCATTCAGCAGCTGATCCTTAAAAGTAGTTCCGTCCTCATCCCCAACTGACTGATCGAGAGTTAGCGCATTATGTTCAGCGAATCGCCTCATCCTTTTATCATAGTTCACACTTTGAAAATATAAGGATGTATTTAAATAGGAAGTGAAACGAAGACCGAAGTAATACACCTTAAAAGCATGGTCTAAATGTTCTTTTCTAGTTTGACTAGGTGAATCAACGAATTCTTTTAACATTTCCTGGTGTTCCGGCTTCCGCAAAAATGCCTCTACAGCCTGATTCCCTCTTAAATTCGGAAACTCCTTATAAAACTTCTCTTCTACCTCTCTCATTCTTCACCACCCCCAAAAACAAGAACATATGTTCGGTTTATTTTTAAAAAAAGAAGCAAAAGGAGAACAAACTCTTTTGCTTAATCTATTACTCTATAAAGAAAGCGTGACCGCTCAAATTACAACCTCACCTTTTTAAATCGTTCATTTGTACTATATATTACATCACAGCATTAACTGGAAATAAAGAGGTTATAGACCTAATTTTTCTAAATACCATACGTTCATCAAGGTTACAAGTTCGACTCGCTTCATGTAACTCAGGAAGTATGGGCGCTAATGGATAGGTCCAATTCCGGATACCACTGAAGCTTAGATTCTATTATAATACGTTTGAACAATTATTTGGTTTATTTTTCCTAAATCACTTAAGAGAGGATTATCTTCATTATGAAACGGAAATCATACATTACCATTGTACTTTCCCTACTTTTATTTATTCTTTTGCTTCCTACGTTTTCTGAAGCAAAGGTCAAGAATGCCGATGATTTACAATCAACTTGTAAAGAATATGGATGGCTCCTTTCAAGTTGGACTCCCCTTTGTCATTTATTACATGTATCTTCTGAATCTAAAAAACCAATCTCTATTACATTTGGTGGAGATGTATTAATGGAGTATTCCCTTGTGACCACAATGAAAGATTCAGGTCCGGATTACCCTTTTCAACATGTAGCTCCTTTATTTAAAAAGAGTGATTATACCGTGGTCAATTTAGAAACACCTATTACAAATACAACGACCCCTTTCCCAAAGCTCTATAATTTCAAAGCCTCTCCCCTTCTGTTAGATGGGTTATCAAATGCAGGAGTGGACCTGGTCAGTCTTGCGAACAATCATACACTGGATTATAACGTACAAGGACTTTTAGACACCTTCAAAGCACTAGAAGATAAAAACATCGATTACATAGGCGCTGGTCACAATCAAAAAGAAGCTT
The DNA here is from genome assembly GCF_014642405.1 of Pontibacillus salipaludis. Taxonomy (GTDB): domain Bacteria; phylum Bacillota; class Bacilli; order Bacillales; family BH030062; genus Pontibacillus; species Pontibacillus salipaludis. Next base: position 14,327 of record NZ_BMIN01000019.1, on the reverse strand, counting down.
ATCAGGAGCAGCGAATCTCTATAAAAAATCAAACCGTTGCCATATTAGCCTTTTCTGAAGTTTTACCTGACCTAAGCTGGTATGCAGGGAAGCATACTCCAGGTGTCGCAAGCGGGTATCAACTTGATCGAGTGCTCTCTATCGTAGATAAAGTGAAAAAAGAAGTCGATTATGTGCTCGTCTATTACCATTGGGGTGATGAGAAGGTTAATTTACCGAACGAAGACCAAACCCATATTGCTCGCACCTTAGTTGACCATGGAGTGGATGCGGTAATTGGTTCACACCCTCACGTACTACAAGGTTTTGAGGTGTATAATGGGAAACCAATCGCTTACTCACTAGGGAATTTCCTGTTCCCAAACTATGTAACTGGGAAAACAGCAGAAACAGGAGTTCTTGAAGTGACCCTTAAAGAGGAACGTACATCCATGACGTTTCACCCTTTTGTCATAAAGAACGATAAAATCAGTCCATATACAGAACAAGAAAAGAGAGCTCAATATAATTATTTGAATTCCATTTCTTTCAAAGCTCTTCTAGATCAAGAAGGGAACCTCTATTCTAGGTAAACGTTTATGTTCTAGCAAAAAAAAAGCGCTTAGAGTTTGAGCTCTAAGCGCTTTTTGCATGTATACATGATTATTCATATGTGTATGGTCTGTAAAGTTCACTTAATTCAACGAGTCGTTCATGATCACCTTGGTCAATTGCTTCGTTGATCTGAGATTCCAGGTTTGATTTGTTCCACTTGTAGCAAAGCTCATCTAATGCTAAAGTGCTTGCTAATCTAATCTCGTAAGGCACATCACGTTTGGCATGAATCACATCTCGATCTTTCATCGGGAACCAAGTTAGGGCGTACGACACTTTTTCCTTTCTCATGGAACTCTCCCCCTTTTAAGTAGTATATGATAGATCTTTCTAAATTGAAACAATTTTCTGATAAAATAACTATTAATTCTATCTTCCCCATGATTTTCTCTATTAAACCTTTGAAATACGTATGTTTTCACTCTAAATTGTTCCCTATTACAGTAACGTGAATAAGATAATGTACATCAATCTTTCAAGTCATTCCAATTTAAAGAATAGGGGGACAATAGATGAGTTTCTCTCCTTACAAAGTTTACACTCAATACCGCCCTGATATTGCCCACTTCACACCTTTTTCTGAACGTATCTATACACTCACTCACTCGGATCAAACAGGTGACTTATTTCTAACGGTTTCAAAGGAGCTTGCATTCGACCAGACGAACGAGATGCGTGACGAGGTGTTTGGCTGGTGGTCATTACAACAGCCAAACACCTCTGTAGTATTTCAAGGAAGCGTATTAGTGGGGACAAATGCCTTTCCTGAAACTCAACAAGATATTCGCTATCAAATTTTTATGCGCGAGATGGGGACGGCTCTAAAAGGGATCTTTTACGGAGAACGGTGGTTAGTAGAGATGAATCCATTCCTCTCTGAAGCTCCTGTATGGATCCAATTTAATAGTAATCTGGCCAAATACAGAGGAAATGTTTATTTTGGAAAAGTAAAAGATTATATGTAAAAAGGCCATCCTCAGGGGGATGGCCTACCATGTTTTATTTATTTACCATGAATACGGCTTGCAATATCAACCGTACGTTTCGCTTGGTGTTTTACAGCCGATTCTACATCTTCTTGCATATTTCCATCCCCATCAACTGTCACGGAAGTCCCATAAGGATTTCCGCCACTAGCAAAGACAGACTGATCTGAGTAACCTGGTGCAGCTACAATTGCTCCCCAGTGAAACATCGTGGTGTAAAGGTTTGTGATTGTTTGCTCTTGACCGCCATGAGGGTTTTGAGCGGAAGACATTGCACTTACTACTTTGTTGACAAGTTTCCCGTTAAACCATAGACCACCCGTTGCATCTAAAAATGATTTCACTTGAGCTGGAACGTTACCAAAGCGGGTTGGTACACTAAAAATAAAACCATCAGCCCATTCAAGATCATCATTTGAAGCGACAGGTACATCTTTCGTTTCTTCTATATGCTGCTTCCAGGCTGGATTTTGAGCAATCGCTTCTTCAGGTGCCGTTTCTGCAACACGAACAAGCTTCACCTCAGCACCAGCTTCCTTAGCTGCCTCTTCTGCCCACTTAGCTAATTTGTAATTCGTACCGGTCGAACTGTAGTAAATCACTGCAATGTTTGTCAAACTTATCTCTCCTTTTATCCAATCAGTATAGTCCACCCATCATTTCCACATCATGAAATAAATGGGATACCTATAGTATATACCCACCACACACTTACTTCAAAACAAAGAGTTTCAATATCGAGATATTTTTTGGTAATCTGAGTATTGACCGGGCCTCTACGATTATTGAGTGGTAGGGGTGTCTGGGGAACGACTCGCTTTCCACGGGCGAGCTGTCGAGCCTCCTCGGGAAAACCATCCTGCGGGGTCTCGTCGACCTCTTTCTCCCGTAGGAGTCTCCCCGTTCCCCAGACACCCCTGGCAGAAGTTTTACGAACGGCCCCAAACCTGATATATTGCGAGGGGTCTTTGGCAATGCTACTTCTTTATCCGGCATGTTTCCGTCAGTTATACATATGGTAAAGGTGGTGTGGGAAATCGCGAGACTCCTGCGGCAGAAGGAGCCTAGGGGAGACCCCGCAAAGCGCGGAGCGATTGAGGAGGCTCCCCAGCTCGCCGCGGAAAGCGAGTGATTTCCCGCACCACCTTACGCTCAATTAAAGTTAAGGAAACATTCTCTTAGCTTCAATTCTTCCTAACAAGCAAATTTGGAATACTTGTCCTGCCACATCGATCGTGAAGAAAATCGAGCATAAGTAAAGGCAACCCTGATAGGGTTGCCCTTTACTTAATAATGTATTAAATGACGAGTTCGTAATATTGCGGGAACGTCCAGTATGAATCTCTCCAACCGCGTTGCACGGCTAGTTCTTCAAATGATTGGGCACGACTGTTAAAGAATTTAATAATAGCCTCTTCTATGTTCTCCTCAGAAGGATTGTACTGCAATAACACAGGCTTTGAGAACTTCATACCACGTACAGAGCCTTCAATGATTACCGTTTCCTTAACCAATAGCCTCACTCCTTTGTCATTGAAATTTCCAAAAGCCGAATCTGCCGTTTACCGATCTTGTTTCTGTTACCTAAAACATATAAATAATATCTTAATAAGCAGGTACCCTTTTGAGAGTAGATTAATCCCCTATTCGACATTTTGATTACAAATATGACAAAAATCAGGTCTTTTTACCTATTGTTTGCTTCAGGATATAAAATTGGGTTAAGGAAACATTATTTTATGGTGACAATAGAAGTGAAGATAGCAACGTTTTTTTCTCTAGACTCATATGAACCCCTTTTGGTAAGCTATATAAGGTTTATTGAAAGGGAACGGAGGATCAATTTATGAATGAATATGAGAACCTAAAAAAAGGTGAGCAGGGTGCATGGATTAGCATATGTGCTTATCTCATATTGTCTGCTACAAAGTTAATTATTGCTTCAGTCGGTCAATCTGAAGCGTTACGCGCAGATGGTTTGAACAACGTAACAGATGTCATCGCATCTTTAGCCGTCTTAATCGGGTTACGGATCTCCAGAAAGCCACCTGACAAAGACCACCACTATGGACATTTCCGCGCCGAAACGATCGGCTCACTCATTGCCGCTTTCATTATGATGACAGTCGGCCTACAAGTTATATACGAAACCATTCAACAAATATTTGCCGGTCACGACGAACAACCTAGTTTACTTACCGCTTGGACTGCAGCTGGTGCAGCTGTAGTGATGTACGGTGTCTATCGCTATAATTTACGCTTATCTAAACGGATTAATAGTCATTCACTCTACGCAGCAGCTCAAGACAATCGATCCGACGCCCTTGTTAGTATAGGTGCTTTTATCGGAATTATAGGTGCACAATTTGGGGCCTATTGGCTGGATCCAGTAGCTGGTTTCATCGTAGGACTCATTATTTGTAAAACCGCTTATGAAATATTCCGTGACGCTTCCCATACGTTAACAGACGGTGTTGATGAGGAACTTCTTGATCAAGTAAAAGATACACTCAAGCAAGATACCGATGTGAAAGTGGTAGAAGATGTGAAAGCACGCTTACACGGAAATCAAGTGCTTGTTGATGCGACGATTTTAGTCGATCCACAGCTAAGTGTTCAGGAAGGTCATGATATAACAGATCGCCTTGAAAACTCATTAGCTGATGAACATGGTATTCATTATGCACACATTCACATTGAGCCGTATCACGAAGAAGAAAAGTAGATATCTTAATTTAGAGAACCTTACATCCATTCAATCTCAAATTCCCTTTGGACGTTTTCATCATTTTTTTATAAGTATACAAAAGAGCTTGGGATATCCCAAGCTCTTTTAACGTGTGCATGAACAAACTCGTTCGCCATGCGCATTGGTCCTATTATGATGAAGCAGGTAACGTCTCAAGCAAGTGATCGAGGTGTTTCCATCCGTAAGCTGTTTCTTCGTAAGTACCTTTCCCAATCGTTATATTTTCTGCTTCTACCGCAATAGCCCCGTATCGTTCATAAAATCTCTTATTCGGATTACGCGTTAGTACCCAAACTAATATCGAACCATACCCTTTTTGAGCCATATCATTCGTGAACGCTTTTAATAATTCTGTACCAAGGCCTTTCATTCTTACTTCATCTAGTAAATATATTGCATAGATCTCTCCGTCATATCCGTAAACCTTCGTACGTTCTTTTCCACCAGATATAAATCCTACCACCCGATCCGTTTCATCAGTGGCCACAAAAATGGTTTGATTGTTAATAGGAGTTTTTAAGATTGTTTCCCATAACGTTATGCGGTTCTCAAGTGTTAAACTCTGAATGTCCTCTTCCTCGAGAAGCGGTTTATAGGTCGTTCTCCAACTTTCCACATGAACATAAGCTATTGCTCTAGCGTCTTCCTGGGTCGCTCTTCGAATTGTATACAACTGCTTCCCCTCCCCTGATCAAGCATTTGCAAACGCTTACTTTCATTGTATTCGGTATTTGCTATTATGTATAGAAAAACGCCACCTTTCGATGACGTTTTTTATTTTATGAGCAAGAAAACGAGGCAATGCGGTCCGTATCAATAACAAAATATACCCAGCGATTTTGGCTTGATCGCCAGCGATATCCTCCAACAGAGGTTCTTCCAATGAACGTTGGGTAGTACCAGAATCTTCTCCCATTATTTAAACGAACACGTGTGTAACGGTACAAACACCCATAAAACGAGCCTGGGTCTACTGCGAAAACACTCGGCTGGCCGCCGTAACCATTAAATTGTCCCTGACCTGGTGGTGGGCCGAATGGCGGTTGACCGCCCCCGCCTTGCCCAGGTGGTGGGCCGAACGGCGGCTGACCTCCCCCGCCTTGCCCAGGTGGTGGACCAAATGGTGGCTGTTGTTGAGGATATCCCCCTCCAAAACCGCCTCCGAATCCGCCTTGACCTGGAAGTAATTGACCAACAAGCCAATTTAACCCGTCATTCTGTCTATAATCCATGCTGTCTGGCTCCTTCCGTAATAAGCTCACTATACTATATGCTCATAGCCCTACAGCGTGACAGAAGCCTTTTTATAGAATGGTAAGGATATATACCGTTCCAATCGCGGCCAACACGGTTACAATGGTGTGCGCACGAAAGAACGCAAGCGCTATGGCTACCCCGCCTGCTAGGAGGCCAATATGAGGCTTCCCCTCAATGACAGTAGTAATACCAGGGAAAATAAGAGCTCCAAGGGCAGCGTATGGGATCGCATTAAGCCAACGGGAAACCCAGTCAGGGAACGTCCATCGATCTACGACAAACGCAGGCAATACACGAGGGACCATGGTTACAATCGCCATACCAATGATAACCAACATCATGCTTCTTCCTCCTTTAACAGTCCAATACCACTCGCTCCACCGACAAGAGTCGCTACAACTATGGCCCATCCATTACTAACCCCTAAAGCTGATAATATATAATTAACACCCATACTAATGATAGCAATAATCCCAATTTTCCATTCCCTTCTGATAGATGGTACTAAAAGAGCGATAAACATCGCATACAAAGCCACTACCATACTTTGACTTAGGGCAGTTGGAATCACTTCTCCAAGCACCCCTCCTAAAAATGAACCTCCAACCCATGAAGAATAAGATACTAGAATCATAGCCGCATAAAACCAACCTCCATAGGGATCCTTAGATTCTTTTTTATGCAGTGAACCAACAGCAAAAGTTTCATCTGTTAACCCCAATGAGAGCGGTATTTTCCATTTAAGTGAAAACGAGCGAATTTGATTCATAAATGAAAAGCTCATTACAAAATGACGGAAGTTAAGAACAAAGGTGGCTAGTATAATCTCAATTGCACTTACACTAGTTAAAATCATATTGGTTGCTACAAACTGGCTTGCCCCAGCAAAAACCATCACACTCATCATAGTGATCTCAAAAAGATTTAAACCTGCTTCACTTGCTAATACACCATATGTAATCGCAATCGGAAGATACCCAAACATAATCGGAAGCCCAGCCATTGCCCCTCTTTTTAAAGAATGGCTAATCCCCGCATTAGACCTTTCTACAACCTCTGAATTTGCCTGCACTTTCATCCCTCTTCATCATTCAAATTTAAACCATTATAATCCAGATCAATGGATATGAGAAGAGACATAAAAAAGTTACGTTTCTTTCTCAGTCCTTCCGGGTAATTTCTCTCCATCAGAAAAAAGGAGGGTTATACATGGAACACCGCATTTCCCATGACAATATGGATGATATATTAAAACAGCTAGAAGACGACTATATTCATGCGTTAAATAATAACCAATGCGAAAACGTGGAAGATTTTATTGAGCAATTCTTATACGATTCTTGGGACTATAATGATCGAAACATTGATATGATAAAATCCGTAATGAGCCGTTACACCCAAGGTAAGGTTTACCAAACTACTTTTGCAGGCGCTTTTAACGAAATGGTCGATCACCTTCAGTCTATGTTGTCTAAGCTCGACAAAGACAATAAGTATCCTATGATCCATCATAATCTCGGTGCTTCTATTCTAGTAGCCTTTGTAGACGGATTAATCGTTCAATACTACACAGGAATTTATAGCGTTAAAGATCTGCGAGAGAACACTCCTCAGTTCAAAAAAACGATACTATCAGCTCTATGTACAGATTCCTTAGACGAATAAATGTAAAAGAACCTGCCTAATTGGCAGGTTCTTCATGCATACGTGCCCCCGTTTATAGCAATCTTTATAATCGTTCAATAATAGCAGCAGTCGCCATGCCATGACCAATACAAATCGTTAAGAGTCCGAAACGTCCATTACTACGTTCTAACTCATGAAGAAGAGTGGTCATAAGCTTCGCACCAGTGGCACCAAGAGGATGCCCTAGAGCAATCGCTCCTCCGTTTACATTAACCTTTTTCAAATCTGCTTGTAACTCTTTTTGCCATGCAAGGACAACAGGTGCGAACGCCTCGTTAATTTCCACTAAATCAATATCGTCAATTGTCAAACCAGCTTGAAGGAGAACTTTCTTGGTAGCAGGAATAACCCCATCTAACATCATCGTCGGATCAGACCCTACTACAACTCGCTTAACAATCCGAGCTCTTGCTTTTAATCCTAGCTCATTGGCCTTGTCTTTATTCATCAATAGTACAGCTGCTGCTCCGTCACTCATCTGGCTCGCATTTCCTGCTGTAATCAATCCATCATCCTTAAAAACTGGCTGAAGCTTCTGAAGCTTTGAGATTGATGTACCTCTACGGGGGCCCTCATCCTGCTGGACTAGTATCGAGTCCCCTTCTTTGGATAACCCCTTTAAAGGCATAATCTCCCTGTCAAATGTGCCAGAATCGATCGCATGAACCGCACGCCGATGGCTTTCATAAGCGTATTCATCTAGCTGCTCTCTTGTGAAACCATATTTCAGAGCGATTCGCTCCGCTGAAAGACCTTGATGAATAAATTCATATTTATCATGTAGAGAGTCAGGAATCGTTCGTTCATCCCCATCACTTAAGATAGGAACCTTCGACATATTTTCAACGCCTGCTCCAATCGCGACATCCATATCTCCAGCCAAGATTTCTTGAGCTGCAAAATGAATTGCTTGCTGACCCGAGCCGCACATTCGGTTTAATTGCACCGCCGGAACTTCTACAGGAAAACCTGCTTCTAGTCCCGCGAGACGACCGATGTTATATCCCTGCTCCCCAATTGGTGATACACACCCCATCACAATATCCTCAATATGCGCTTTACTTACGCCCGCTCGTTGAACAAGTTCATGTAAGACGGTACTTGCCATATGAACAGGGTGTACGTCTCGAAAAACACCTTTCCTTTTTCCTACTGCTGTTCTGACGGCTTCAACAATGACAACTTCTCGCCCCATTCTCCCACTCCTCTCCCATGCTCTATTACAAAAACTATCCTCTAACGATTCACCAAAATCTTCAACAACGGATCTTTATCATCAGGCACTGGATACACTTCTGGATGAAGGAGATACGCTAATTTCTGCAACCCCCATAGCAAACGGGGGGATGGACGACAGTATAATGCTTCTTGCAGTATAAAAATCCGATTCGTTTTTACAGCTTGCACCTCTTCCCATCCTGGGCGTTTACGAATAGCCTCTGGCTTCATTTTATCCTCTTTCACTCCAACCCAGGCCATACAGACAACCTCCGGATCAATCATTCGCACATCTTCCCACGATCGCTTCACGCTTGCTTCCTTTTCATTTGAAAACACATTTAGACCACCGGCTAATTCACTGATCTTTGTTAACCAATTAGGGCCACCCGGTGAGAAAATGGGCTTTGGCCACCACTCCCAATAGAGTGTCGGCTTATCCTTAATCGTATCTGTTAACTGTTGGTATTGTGCAATGATTGAACGGTAGGCATGAACCACCTCTTTAGCCCTTTGTTCCGTTTGCGTATGAGCCCCAATCTTCATTAAATCCTCTGCTATTTCTTCAAGAGAATTTGGATTAAGAATGATATAAGGTACGTTCCGTCTTTCTAACTCTTCAATATTCCGCTCCATCCCCGGCACACTTAAAGAAGCAAGAACCAAATCAGGCTGTAGGCTTTCAACATGATCCATATCAATCGATAAATCAGGACCAAGTTGTGGCAACTCCTTTACCTCCTCAGGCCAATCAGAATATTGATCCACACCGACCAACTGATCGATCAATCCGAGGTAAGCAAGAAGTTCCGTATTACTCGGGCAGATTGACACTAATCTCATACTCGTTCTCCTTTCTATAAGAATTAGAATCTGTTCATGTTGATTCTTCCATATAAGCACCCTTATGAGGCAGACTCTAAGTTGAGAGACTTTTGTGTATATAGGTCCGTTACGTTTGATGAGAACTTGAGGCGTTTAAATAAATAACAACATTACAGGTTAGCAGATTGAAAGAATTAAATAATATAGCTTGCACTAGATAGGGAATTTCATATATCATTTTTCTTAATATTATAACATTTAAGGTAGCAAACACGAACATCGAAGAGGAGGAAAGTAACATGAATATAATTGCTATGGGCGGTGGGGGATTTTCTGCAGAGGACAATAACCCTTTACTCGACCGATATATTTTAAATCAATCTGAACAACTTCGTCCGAAAATCTGCTTTTTAGCAACGGCTAGTGGAGATGACGAAGCTTATATCCAAAAGTTTTATGATTTCTTTAACCAAGAAGATTGCGAACCGGCTCATTTATCATTACTAAAACCAGAAGTAACGGACTATGAGGCATTTCTTCTATCACAAGATATCATTTATGTAGGTGGCGGAAACACGCGCAACATGCTAGCCCTTTGGAAGGAATGGGGACTGGATAAAATTTTGGAGAAAGCTTGGAATGAGGACATCATTCTAGCTGGTCTAAGCGCAGGAGCCATGTGTTGGTTTAATGAAGGACTTTCAGACTCCACCCCAGGAGGAATGAGCACAGTTAAAGGACTCGATTTCTTACCCGGAAGTCTGTGCCCTCATTATAACGGAGAACCAAAATGGAAAGAAAACTATCTAGATTTCATTCAAGAAAAGCAAATTCTAACGGGATTTGCTCTAGATGATGGAGCAGCCATTCATTTTGTAGGAAGGGATATTCATGTTGCCATTACATCACGACCAGAATCAGCTGCTTACCGGATTACCCCTGGAGACCAAGAAGCAACAGTAGACACACTAGAAATGACGGAGCTTTCACTTAACCAATAATCTAACCTTTAATAGTAGCCCTCCTCTTTATCTGCTATGATAAATTACGAAACATTTTCTTCACTCATTCGTATGAACGAGTAATAGTTTATAAAGGTGGGCCTATATGATTGAGATCAATCATGTTACTAAAAAGTACAATCAAAATAAAACCGCTGTTAGTCAACTTGATCTTTCCATCCCAGACGGAAAGATTATTGGTTTTCTAGGGCCTAACGGGGCGGGGAAATCAACAACAATCAAGATGATTACAGGCATCCTTCCAATTGATGAAGGATCCATTACAATCAATGGACATAATATTTCAGAAAATCCAATTGAAGCTAAGCGCTCCTTCGGCTACGTGCCGGACCACCCTGATCAATTCTTGCGCTTAAAGGGAATAGAGTATCTCCAATTCATAGGAGACATGTATGACGTTCCAAAAGATATACGCCAAGAGACAATTGAGCGTATTACGAAAACCTTCGGGATCTACGACGTCTTAAATGACACCATCCAAACCTATTCACATGGCATGCGCCAAAAGATCGTCATTACAGGCGTTCTTCTTCATGATCCTGATGTATGGATACTAGATGAACCTCTTACAGGACTCGATCCTAAATCATCTTATGCTGTAAAGGAAATGATGCGCGAGCATGCAGCAAAAGGCAAAACGGTGTTTTTCTCTACTCATGTACTCGAAGTTGTGGAACAGCTGTGTGATGAAGTTGCGATTATACAAGATGGTACACTTCAATTTTACGGAACGATGAATGCTATGCGGGAGAAATACCAGTCAGACGAAACGCTTGAGCATATTTTCCTGGAGCTGACAGAGCATGAATAAAACAATCCAACTTAGTAAAATCATGATGAAGATGCATTTCTCTTGGTCGAGTAAAAGTACCGGGCAGAAGATGAACACAGCCATTATAGGAGTCCTTACGTTATTGATGTTGGTGATTTGGTTTTGGTTTTTAGATAGTATCATTGCTGGTCTTTATACTATTTTATCTCCAGCTGGGTTATCCAATATGATCTTAGGTTTAGCATTGTTACTCGTCAGCATTTTACTGCTGTTTACCAGTCTTCCTTCGATTCTGACATCCTTTTATTTCTCTGATGATATCGAAACTTATATTCCACTCCCTTTGCATCCTTATCAAATCATATTAGGAAAATCAATTGGGCCTCTTGTATCGGTATATGGTTTTACACTATTTGGCCTTGGACCTGTATTTTTGCTATATGGCATGTATTCAGGTGCTTCAATCGGTTATTACTTAATAGCCCTAATTACGTTGCTTTTATTCCCGATTGTTCCTTTTATCCTTGCTAGCATACTCATGATGATTGTTATGCGTTATGCCAACATTTCAAAGAATAAGGATCGTACTAAAGTATTTGCTGGTGTTTTCTCGCTAGTGTTCATTATCGGGATTAATGTGGTCATTCGACTTAACCAAGATGCAGGGAATGTTTCTCAAGATGTCGGCAAGTGGCTAGCAGAGCAAGAGCATGTATTATGGAATACGACAAAATTTCTGCCAAACGTCTTCTTAGCTACAGAATCACTAAATGGACAACTTCCTTTGTGGCAATCTCTACTCGCTTTCATCGCATTTATTCTAATTACCTTGATGAGTGCGACCATTTTCTTACTAGCTGGACAGAAGCTATACTACCATGGAGTTAGAGGAGTATCAGGAGGAGGTAAGAGCAGAAAATCCGTCGATATTCATTCAAGCAATAAGAACCTCACACCATTTTGGAGCTACACAAGGAAAGAGGTTAAACTTGTTTTTCGTACCCCTTCTTTCTTTATCAATTGCGTTGTTCAAAATCTGTTTGCGCCGATTTTTTTGGCCATCATGCTTTTTCTCGACAACGGAATTGGAGAACTCACTGATCAAATCGGGACCGTTGATGGAAAATATTTATTAATCGGTATGATTGGATTCACTTTATTTGTGCTTGGAACCAATCCAACCGCTACAACCGCCATCTCACGCGAAGGCCGAAGTTGGTTTACGAACTTATACATGCCAGTTCATCCGAAAACCATTCTTTTCAGTAAGGCATTTTCCGCTTTCCTAATTCAAGGGATCTCACTCGTTATCCTTTTTGCCGTATTCGCCTTTGTCATTAACATTCCTTTGATTTATATAATCCTATGGTTATGTTTAGCCTTAGGAACGAGTTGGTTCTCTAACCTGTTCGGTGTATATCTAGACGCTAAACAGCCTAAGCTCAATTGGAGCGATGAACAACAAGTATTCAAAGCAAGATTTGTACCGCTACAAAGTATGCTGATACAAGCATGCGGTTTTGGAATATTTTTGGTGATCGTATGGAAACTCCCTTTTACAAGCGTAGCACTCACAATGGGATTGCTTCTATTAGGCATATGTGCCGCGATTTACCTAACCCAACGCTTGTTACACTCTATCGCTAAAAATGAATTTCACCGTATACAATAAGCACCTGGCATTGGCCAGGTGCTATTTTCTTTTTAAGTTCCCTCACCCCAAAAAAAGCAATTCCATCTAACAAAGTGTTCAAGAATAGGGCAGAATTGTTGAAGACTCGAAACTGAGACACTTTATGGTGTATGGGGCCGTTATGTTTATAAGTGCTAGGCAGGCTTGGGGACAACTCGCTTTCCTGCGGGGAGCTAGGAAGCCTCCTCAATCGCTACGCGCTTTCCGGGGTCTCCCCTAAGCTCCTTACCCCGCGGGAGTCTCGCAGTCCCCAAGCCTGCCCTAACGTTTATTGGATGAACGGCCCCTCAAATGGTTGTATTATAGCACCGCATACCATATATGGCTCGCTCCCGTCTCTCCCTGTTACGCAAAGGTGGTCCTGGAAATTGCGAGACTCCTGCGGGAGAAAGAGCTAGACGAGATCCCGCAGAGAGCGAAGCGAACGAGGAAGCTCGACAGCTCGCCCGCGGAAAGCGAGTGATTTCCAGGACCACCTTAAGTTCCATAAAAGTTGACGGGAGCGTTTTTCTATTCATCGTAAGAAGGAATCTTCTTGAATTCAAGTGTTCCATATAAGGGGGCTTATAAGGAATAAATTATATTGGTATTTCGCCACTCGAATAAAAACAGTATAATAAGATCAACTGCTATTCATGAGGAGGTATGGTATGGACATTAAACGATTAGGCTCCATTGACGCAGAAAATTATTGGAACCTACGCCTTGAATCTCTACTCACTAACCCAGAAGCCTTTATTACCACTTACGATGAAGCGAAACAAAGGGCAAATCCTGTAGAACGCACTGCTGATCAATTAAGCAACCAAAGTACACACACGTACGGAGCTTTTATAGATGGCCATCTTCGTGGAGTGGTTACCCTTCACCCAGAAACCCACACAAAATTCAAACATAAAGGACACATTCTGGCCATGTATGTATCCCCGCAAACAAGAGGTCTAGGTGTCGGTACTGCCTTATTGGATGCCTGCACAGAAAAAGCCCGATCTCTACATATTGAACAACTCCATCTAAGCGTTGTCGCTACGAACCAACCAGCGATCGACCTTTATCGAAAATATGGTTTCACTAAATACGGACACGAACCACGCGCCATAAAGCTTAAAGAATGTCACTATTTAGATGAAGAATTGATGTATAAAGAGATAACGGAGTAGCACGCAGTTTAGAACTGCGTGCTTTTTTACGTCATTCCTATAGCCGTTTCGTCACTTCAGCCTAAGCTTTCGTCATTCAGCGCATGACTTTGGTCACTGCTCTCCACTCTTACGACATTCCGTTGACCGTTTCGTCACTCCAGCCTAAGCTTTCGTCATTCAGCGCATGACTTTGGTCACTGCTCCCCACTCTTACGACATTCCGTTGACCGTTACGTCATTCCAAGTAATCTATACCTAATCGAGTAGGAGGAGGTGACTAACCTCCGTCCTCTCACACCACCGAGCGTACGGGTCCGTACTCGGCGGTTTCCTTAAGTTTGACGTAAAAGTTTATATCGATGAGATAAACTACGAAGCCCTAG
>NZ_BMIN01000018.1 GCF_014642405.1 Pontibacillus salipaludis | reverse complement strand
CACCCGTCCGCCGCTCGATCCACAACAATCACCCCGAAGGGATCATGTTGATTCACGCGCTCGACTTGCATGTATTAGGCACGCCGCCAGCGTTCGTCCTGAGCCAAGATCAAACTCTCCATAAAGTCAGAGTTTGCCTAGCATCAAATAAATGATTACTGGCTTTAAAAAATAATTTAAAGACATTGACGTTACATGTTGTTTCGTTCAGTTTTCAAAGATCAAATGTTTCTTCAAAATGTTTCTTTTGCTTGTCCGCCGTTTAACAGCGACTTTTACATCTTAACATGCGGATGATTTTGAGTCAATAACTTTTTTGAAGTTTTTTAATCTCTTTTTCATCCCGATCTCTCTATTAACAAGGAGTCATGCGTTACTTGATGACTGCCTCAAGATCGTTTGTTGTTTACGTCGTTTAACAGCGACTTAAACACCTTAACATGCGGTTGATTTTGAGTCAATAACTTTTTTGGAGTTTATTTAATCTCTTTCAACCTGATCTCTTCTAATTAATAGGAAGGCGAATGCGTTTATTGATCACTGCCTCAAGATCGTTTTGTTGTTTGCGTTGTCGTTAACGCAACGTTTAATAATGTACCACGGCACCTAAGGGTTCTGCAATAGTTTTTCTAAAATCTTTTTCATCCCCTCCCCCAAACTCTCACAAAAAAAGAGGAGCAACCACTGTCATGGCGCTCCTCATCATTGTTAAAAAGAAATTAAATTAAGAATATAAAATAAGCTAGGAAGACAATAAATAAGAAATACATGATTGGATGGATCTCTTTCCCTCTTCCTTTTAAGACCATAGTTAATGGATAAAAGATAAAGCCAATCGCAATCCCTGTAGCAATACTATACGTTAGTGGCATCGCAATGACGGTAAGAAAAGCCGGAACAGCAATTTCGAATTGGTCCCAATCTATATTCTTCAACGAACTACACATCAATACACCAACGATGATTAGAGCTGGCGCTGTTACTTCTGCTGTAACGACGCTTAACAACGGAGAGAACAGGAGTGATAGAAGGAAGAAACCTGCTGTCACTACTGAGGTGAATCCTGATCGACCTCCAGCTGCCACACCTGCTGTCGATTCAATATAGGAAGTAGTGGTTGAAGTCCCCACTACTGAACCTACTACGGTCGCTGCAGAGTCTGCAAATAAAGCACGACCAGCACGAGGTAACTTGTTCTCTTTTATAATACCTGCCTGCGTTGCAACAGCGACTAGTGTTCCGGCAGTATCAAAGAAATCTACAAATAAGAATGTTAAGATGACGATCCACATCTCTCCTGAAACAAGTACAGAAGGTAAATTCTCAATAGCAGCCCCGAATGTCGGAGCAACACTTGGTGGTGTACTTACTACGGCTGACGGCGTGTCAATTAAACCAACGATAATTCCGCCAATAGTTGTAATAACGATTCCGTAAAAGATTCCACCTTTTATATTAAGAGACATTAGAATTACTGAAATAACTAACCCAAAGATTGCAAGAAGGGTCGCTGGCTGCGTCAAATCCCCTAACGCAACAAGTGTATTTGGGTCCCCTGTTATAATCCCGGCATTTTGAAAGCCAATGAACGCAATGAACAGTCCAATTCCCGCCCCCACTGCTAGCTTTAAATTGCTTGGGATGGCATTTATAATCTTCTCTCTAAGTCCTGTAACGGTTAAAACAATAAAGATAAGTCCTGATACAAGTACTCCTGCTAATGCCTCTTGCCATGGAATGGCGAACTGCAACATAACGGTAAAGGAGAAAAAGGCATTCAGACCCATACCCGGTGCTAATGCTATTGGGTATTTTGCCAGAACCCCCATAATTAATGAACCAACGGCTGCGGCAATTGCGGTAGCTGTAAACACAGCACCTTGATCAATCCTTGTAACACCCTCAGGTAATTCCTCTACACCTACAAGCGCTAATGTGATCGGGTTGACGACAAGAATATATGCCATGGCTAGGAACGTCGTTAAACCAGCTATAAACTCTGTACGAAAGTTTGTCCCCAGCTCTTCAAATTGAAAGAATTTTTTCATGTAAGACCCTCCCCGAAACCAGTCGATATAAAAAAAGAAACTCTTAGCGTTTAAGCGCCAAGAGTTTCTGGTCCAAAGACAGAGTTCATGATTAAGAGAGATTACTAGAATCCACTTGAATCATATTCTCCATCGTAGTCGAGTCATTTACGGTAACTCGGTAGAAACTCTTGGGCCCTATCCCCAATATTATACGACGGTTCGTGTTTTATTTTATCTAGTTCTATCATACTAGCAACAACAAGAAGAGTCAATGCTAAATACGAATATTTAAAACTGAAATTAATTAATTGTTCGTTATTCCCACTCAATTGTACTAGGTGGCTTGCTCGTCACGTCATACACGATTCTATTCACGTGGTCCACTTCATTCACAATTCTAGTTGAAATCAGCTCTAGAACATCATAAGGGATGCGCGCCCAATCTGATGTCATCCCATCAATTGACGTTACAGCGCGAATACCAACTGTATAATCATAGGTGCGTGCATCACCCATGACACCAACACTTCGGATGTCAGGTAACACCGTGAAATACTGCCAGATGTCACGTTCTAACCCTGCATTCTTTACCTCTTCACGCAAGATTGCATCTGATTCACGAACGATTGTTAGCTTTTCATCTGTAATTTCACCTAACACACGAATCGCAAGACCAGGTCCAGGGAAAGGTTGGCGCCATACGATATGGTCTGGAACCCCTAGCTCTGTACCTAAGGCACGAACTTCATCTTTAAATAACGCATTCAATGGTTCGATAAGCTTAAATTGCATATCTTCCGGAAGGCCACCTACATTATGGTGAGACTTAATTGTCTGAGCGGTTTCCGTTCCACTTTCAATAATGTCTGTATAAAGCGTTCCTTGTGCAAGGTAATCTATATCCTTTAACTCTTCGGCCTGCTCATCGAAGACATAAATAAATTCATTCCCGATAATCTTACGCTTCTGTTCAGGATCTGAAACACCTCTTAGCTTAGACATGAATCGCTCCTGTGCATCCACTTTTA
Organism: Pontibacillus salipaludis; assembly: GCF_014642405.1. GTDB lineage: Bacteria > Bacillota > Bacilli > Bacillales > BH030062 > Pontibacillus > Pontibacillus salipaludis. The sequence continues at coordinate 87,911 of NZ_BMIN01000018.1, read as the reverse complement.
TCACATTCATGTTAAACCCTTCACTAAATGTATCCATCACCGTGTCCGCTTCATCTTTACGAAGCAAGCCGTGATCAACAAAGATACACGTAAGTTGATCTCCAATAGCACGATGGATCAGTGCTGCTACTACAGAAGAATCGACTCCACCGCTTAGGGCACAAAGAACTTTTTGATCGCCTACTTGTTCGCGAATTTTCTCCACTTCAAGTTCAATAAAGTTCTCCATGGTCCAGTCGCCTTTTTCGTCGCAAATATCAAAGACAAAACGCTTCAGTACTTCATTGCCATATTCAGAATGACGCACTTCTGGGTGGAACTGCACCCCGTACATCTTCTTCTCTTCATAGCTAATAGCAGATACAGGGCAAGACGGGCTCGTTGCATCCACAGAGAAACCTGCCGGAGCTTCAACAACTTTGTCACTGTGACTCATCCAGACGACTTGCTCTTTAGGAAGGCCTTTAAATAAAGAAGGTTCTCCTTCTACTTGAAGATTAGCTTTCCCATATTCTCTTTGAAGCGCGCGTTCTACCTTACCGCCGTAGTGATGAGTCATAAGCTGCATTCCGTAGCAAATACCAAGAATAGGGATATCTAGTTCGAATATAGCCGGGTCACAACGGAAGCTATCTTCAGCATAAACGCTGTTTGGTCCACCGGATAAAATAATTCCAGTCGGATTCATTTCTTTAATTTCTTCTGCTGTTAATCGATGAGAATGGAGTTCGCTGTATACCCCAAACTCACGAATCCGCCTTGTGATTAACTGGTTATATTGACTTCCGAAGTCTAATACTAAAATCTTGTCATGAACTTCTATCATGATGCGCTTCACTCCTTTGTATTTGCATTGCCCTTTAATGTCCTCTTTCGTTTTGGTCAATAAAAAAAGAGACTTCTGCCTCTATGACTATAGAAAAGGCAGAAGTCTCCTCAATATTTCCCGGTTCCAGAGAATGATATACGACTCCCACCTTCATAGTCAGAGCATTATCGGTGCTCCGGTAGAGACTCTCGAACCATATTATCGAGGATATACGAAGGGAATAATTAAGTTGCAATCATTCTATCAAGCTAACGATTCCCGGTCAAGACAACGTCTTTTTAATTAAATTTTCCCATAATTCACTCATTTTATCCCAAGGATGTTGAGATGAATCTCTTTGATAAATAAGTCGCTCGTAGTGATAGGTTAATTGCCCCATCTCCTGACTTCTATAATGATCATCGACGGAATGAGCGAACTCCTTGAGTGTTTGATCACTTGATCGGTTCAAATCCTCTTTCTTATCTAATACTTTCAATAGAAATTCATACGCCGCTTCATAATTCCGTTGACCTGGATGCTGAATATACTTTTTCCTATAATACATGGTCATTAAGTGGTAACGATATTTAAACGCAAGCCCTAGAGAAATAAGAACAAGTACAATCAATACAATCCACAGCCATGTAGGAACCGTAAAGCTTCCTCCACTTCCATTGGATTCGTCTGCCTTACCCACCATGTCTTGCTCGTCCATTTCAGGTGTTTGTTCTTGATTTTGTTCCAACTGTTCTTGTAAATTCTCGTCAACCTCAGAGGATTCTTCGTCATCTTCCCCCGTATCTTCTATATAGAAGTCTGTATGGTTGCCAAAGCCTTTCGTCGGCTCAAAAGCTACCCACCCTATATCAGGGAAATAAACCTCTACCCAAGAATGAGCGTTAGCACTCGTTACCTGATAGACGTTCTTAAGTTCTCCATTTACTTCTACAGTGTCAATCTGTTCTCCACCCGTGAAACCTTTAGCCCACCGTGCCGGGACTCCTACACTGCGCAGAAGCACGACCATTGAAGTAGAGAAGTTATCACAGTAGCCGACTTGGGTGTCAAATAAGAACTGCGCTGTATAATCTTCCCCTTCATCTGGCACTGGAATATTCTTCGTACTATACTCGAAGCCATTCCGCTGGAAGTATTCTTCAACAGCACGCGCTTTCTCATAGCGGTTGCTACTTTCTGCAATAATCTCTTCTGCTAAATCTCTAACCTGTTCTGGTAAGCTCTCCGGCAATTGCGTATAGGCCTGATCAATCTGCGGCGGATCATCCGTTCCACTTTCTGAAAGCTGCGAGAAGGAGAAACTAGGCTGCGCGTACGCAAGCTCATACCCATTTAACTGAAACGATTCTCCGTTCTTCTGAGGTATAATCTCCCCTGTAGTCGGGTTAATGACTAATGTGTCCGCTTCACTGTTGGACACTTTTTGAATGCCATAGGGATAGACAAGCTTTGAAAACGTGGCATTATCATTCATCGCGATCGTTGCCACCTTGTCTTCACGCTTAACGGCATCACTAAAGTACCCTAAGTTAATATCATTAGCGACTACCTGCTCACTTGGGTTCCCCTCACTAGAGCGGATCCACCCTTTCCCCGTATAAACGTCTTTTGTCTCAATACGCCAATAATGCTCACTATCCGCTACAGCTTGAAAGACAGGAGTATTGTCTTGAACAAAGGAGCCACCTAATTGTTCGTCGTTCGTTCCATACCCTACTTTCTGAATCGAGTTGCCACCTGAACCTCCTACGCCGTTTACCGCACCTTGTATAAATGGAACAGGGTCGGGCCATTGAGGGGCTTTCTTAGGAGCTGCATAGCCAACCACACTAGCAAACAGAACTACAACCATAAGCGGGATAATCCATGCCTGATAGACACGCCTCCCCCTTATCGCAATCGATTCTTTCTCCATTTCTTTAGTGAAACTGGACAAGCCCATTGCAATCAGGGAAATTAGGAACGTTCGAATAATCGCTCCCTTACCTTCATATATCGTAAACGTATCCAAGACGGTTACGTATACAATCGTCAATATGACAAAGAAACTCGTTCGCTTAGCTACAACAAACCAGTAGTAAAGCAAGTAACTCATTAACCAGAGCAAAAGTAAGAAAAGCATGCTCCGAAACAACGGGGTCATCTGCCACCACTGATTCGCTACCATTACATCGAAATTAAACTGAATATGTTCATACACATATCGAAACCATTCTCCACTTAGGAACCGTTGTCCAATAAACAACCCATCCAAAACAAAGGCTAAGCCTATGAGTTTCATAGGAATGGTTAAAAACCACGGTAAGTGAATGAACGATAAGAAGAAACAAAATGCAGCATATACAACAAATACAGCCATGTTAGCTGTATCGGTAATTTGATCTAAAGGCCGTAGCCATTCCCAGAACAGTAAGAATCCACAAAGATAAACGATCCCTCTAAACAAAGATTGATTCCGCTCTATTGGGTCGTTCGCCATTATGTACTCACCTCAAATTTCGCTTGTGTCATTTCTGATTCTGACAAGACATTAACAACAACCCCACTCACACCTAGCTCACGAAGGAATTGCCGTTGTTCACTCGTTATATGTTCTTTTGCTTCTATATAAAAGAAAACAACTCGTGCATGTTTTTCTTTCAACCGAACTAAGGAGGTTTTTAATGAAGGGGTGAGACTTCGTGAAACAACCATCACGATTAAGTGATTCGGCAATCCTTGTTGCTGCTTCAATAATGATTCAGCAAACGTTGTTTTCCCAACTGGTTCAATCTTGGATAAGTATTGATTCATCCCATCATACTGAGTACGGTCCTTCGTGAAAGGAAAGAATTTATGTTCACTCCCTAAAACCAAGAACGCAAGCTGTGATTCCCTTCTCTTATAGCTTTCAATAATTGAAGCCGTTAGTTCCACACTTCCTTCAAACGCTAATCGTTTCTCCCCAACACCTTCGGTAGCATCAAGAACAAGCAACACATCAGAACTCTTCTGTTGTTCGAATTCCTTGGTCATCATAGCATTCTTCTTAGCTGATGTTTTCCAGTCAATCCAAGAGAACCTGTCTCCTGGCGCATATTCTCTTACCCCCGTTACAACAGTGGTATCCCGCTTCGTTTGAGAATAGGAAGGAGCTGCTCCCTCATCAAAGCTGTTCACTCGCTTCGTCATTGAGACGCCTCTTCTGTGAGGATATACAAGCACTCTGCCAGGCACAGTATAATAAGCTTGCTTTGATACAAATCCAAAGAAGTCACCTGTCTTCACTCGTATACTATGAAAATGGTGCTCCCCTCGAGGTAGATAGGGGAATTCATAATGAAAGTGGATGGAACGCTTAAACCAAGGAAAAGCCACCCGCTTAATTCGTTTTGCCTTTCTAAGCTCATCAGGATTACCCATATATTGATAACCCTCTGATTTCGTCCCCACCCTATTTAGTGTTTCAGGAACATATTCCTCTATGACACAATAATAAAGGGGAAATGGAAACTTCCTCTCTATATGAACGTCAACAGCTAACGTATCTCCAGATTGAAACATATATTTAGACAACGTCCGATCTATATTCCAATTAGAAATTGGATAGAGTAATACCCCTAACATATATAGTAGGAACGGAAGCATTCCGTAAAACAGAAACCAACTTACAAAGCCACCCTGAAACATAGCATAAGCGTATAAAATGACTAAAAGAAGAATCGTAAACACGAATTTCGTTACGACATTGACTGTTTGCTTCATCTGTTATTTTTCCTTACGCACAGGGATTGAGACTTTTTGTAGTATGTCATTCACCAAATCACTTGAGGTCATTCCCTCAAACTTCGCTTCTGAATTCAGGATGAGACGATGAGATAATACGAAAGGCGCTAAATACTTTACATCATCCGGAAGCACAAAGTCTCTGTCTTGAATAAAAGCATACGCTTTTGCTGCTTTCATGAGTGCGATCGAACCACGGGGACTTACACCGAGGTAAGCTGACGGATGACGCCTTGTTTCTGAAACGATATTAACGATATAACGTTGAATATTCGGGTCAACATACACCTCCGCTGCTTGATTCTGTAATTCGATCAATTCTTCCTTTGTCATAACAGCCTGAACTCGGTTTATTGGATGGTCATTAGATATCAAGTCAAGCATCTGCATCTCTTCAGCTGCAGAAGGATACCCCATATTTAATTTCAATAAGAAACGATCTAACTGAGCTTCAGGTAGCGGGTATGTTCCTTCATATTCGATTGGGTTTTGAGTAGCCATGACGAAGAATGGGCGTTTAAGTTCAATTGTGTTCCCATCAACCGTTACATGACTTTCTTCCATTCCTTCTAATAAAGAAGACTGCGTTTTAGGCGAGGTGCGGTTAATTTCATCTGCAAGCACAATATTCCCTAAAAGTGGGCCTGGCCGGAATTCGAATTCAAGCGTTTTCGGATTATAAATGGAAACCCCTGTTACATCAGAAGGTAATAGATCTGGTGTGAATTGAATTCGCCTAAATTCACAGTCCACTGACTTTGATAGCGTTCGAACAAGCATAGTTTTCCCTACACCCGGAACATCTTCTAAGAGAACATGGCCCTTCGCCAGTAAAGCTACAATACTTAATGTTGTCACTTCTTCTTTTCCGATCATGACACTCTGTATGTTCGCAAATAGCTCATGTACTTTTCCATGAGCTAAGTAAGTTTGCTGAGACATGTTATTCGATTCCTCCTATGAAATAATCTCCTACTATCTATTAGAATTTTTTGTCTATTTCAACTATACTACATCCGACTAGGCTATGTGCAGTAGAATGCGCAGGAAAAAAATGGCTCACCCCTTACAACCGCCTGCATTTGATAAAATGCGCAGTTACACCGGACAGTTTGTCTATACCAATCTTTTTCTCTCGCATAATGTATAGCAAGCTTCTAAAAATAGAAGCAAATTTATATATTGGAAAGGAATTGGTAGAATGCATCACAATAACAACTGTCAATGCAACCACAATGGCGGACATCAGCACGACCATGACGGCCGCTGTCGTAAATGCAATAAGTTCTGCAAAAAATTCGAATGTTGCTTAGAGCAGAGCCAAGGTGCCACCCCTTCTGCCTGGACCAGACAACAAGCGGAACAAATTCGAATCACTTCAGCTAACGCTGCACCGATCATTGAAGAACCATTTGAAGATACGGCTCCAGACCTTTGGGTTTGGGACACGTGGCCTCTTCGTGAGAAAGATGGTTCGATCGCAGTCCTTCCTGGAGGATGGCGTGTCATTTTCTCTCTAACAGCTCCAAGAAGCGTGCTACCTGGTAAACGTCATGATATCGCAACGATTCGATACTTCTATGCTCGCGATGGCCAAGACTGGATCCCAGGGGGCGTCGTATTCCCAGAAGGGGACGCGTTAGGTTCTCGTCAGTGGGCTGGATCAGCTTTTGTAGAAAACGGAGAAATCTTTTTCTTCTACACGGCTACCGGTCGTCGCAATGAAGCACAAGTCACGTATGAGCAGCGCATGGCGTTCGCAAAAGGAGAAGTTTTCTCTAATTTGAATGGTGTGCTATTCAATAACTGGGAAGAGCACTCCATCATCCTCGTTCCAGACGGCGAATTCTATCAAACTCAGGAACAATCAAGCGGCGGGATTATTTACTCATTCCGTGATCCTTGGTACTGGATCGATCCTGAAAGCGGCTGTGAATATATTATCTTCGAAGGAAACACCGCAACACCTCAACAGCCAATCGACCGTGAATGTAACCCAGAAAACATTGGAGATGGAGACTTCCGAAGCGGCAACGATGTTCCAGACGGCTCCGCCAACTTTAATGGAAACGTAGGCGTAGCCCTTCTTCAGAGCAGCGATTACCGTGAGTGGGAACTTCTCCCTCCAATTCTTGAAGCAGATTGTGTGAACCAACAGCTAGAGCGTCCACACATTGTCTATGTAGGCGGACGTTACCACCTATTTATTGTAAGTCACAAGTTCACGTTTGCTCCAGGCCTTGATGGTCCAGATGGCCTGTATGGCTTCGTTGCTAACGACTTCCGTGGTAACTATGTTCCTTTAGGTGAAGGCGGACTCGTTGTAGCGAACCCGCCTGAAGAACCATTCCAAGCTTATTCTTGGATCGTATTACCAGACTTGTCTACGCTAAGCTTTATCAACTACTACAACCTTGATGGTGTTAGCTTGGATCAGTTACCATCACTTCCTGAGCAATTCATCTTTAACCGCTTCGGCGGGACGTTAGCACCTACGTTGCAACTTTCTATTAATGGAACAGAAACCCAAATCGTAAACGAATTAGCACAAGGCCTCGTAATGGAATCTTCTACAGAAAGCGCCCCTTTTACACCACGTTGTGAACGTGATGGAAATTGCGGGGACGGTCATAGAGGTCGCGGGAATAATAGTGATGAAGACATGGAAATCGAAGAAGATATGATGGATAACGGTATGTCTGATGATGGCACAAACGGTCAAAGTAGCCGTAGAGTCCGTAGCGGCGGGGGCCAGGGCTGTCACGGTAGACATCGCAGAGATGTTGTTTGCGAATGTGAAGTAGACCGAAATGGAAACGTATGTACGCACTGCAACCGACTAAGACGTCGCAGAAACTAAATAATTATTAAAAAGGAGGTTCCCTGGTGGGAGCCTTCTTCTTTATTTTGTGGATGAATAAAAGCAGAATAGTGGGAACGATTCATCCCACTGCTCTAGCATCCTTTATGATGAAGCTTGGACAGTAAACTTCTTATACGTAATGATGCTCACCACGACGAATGTCCCTAAACACACCACAGCCAACAAAGGTGATACGGTATAGAGATTTGTCACGGCATAGACAAGCACTCCAGTAAGATATATACACAAACCATACTTTAATTTACTTCGTTCATGAATGGCACGCTTCCCTAAAACCGTCACACCCATCGCCCCTAAAACAAATACAAACAGAAAGCACAATCCGATCACAACCTGCCAAAGTCCTTGAAACAAAATCACCCCCCCGCCCTCTATATTTGTTTCCAATTTTATCATATTCATAGAAACCCTAACAGTCATAGGTCCTAGGGCTATTGATCTTAAAATTTTAAACCTATCATTGGGTAAATAGAGAGTGGTAAACTAGGTAAGTTATTTATCCGTTTAACTTATGAGGTTCTATATAAGGAGTGTACATAGTGAATAAAGCAACATTATCAACGAATACCATGGAAACCTTTCAGTGGTTTGTGTTTCTTCTAGCTAGTTCTGTTGCTATGCCCATCGTCATTGGATCGATTTATCAACTCAATTTCATAGAAGTTTCTGGGTTAATGCAACGAACCTTCTTCACGGTGGGCATCGCCTCTTTACTGCAGGCCATGTTCGGACACAAGCTTCCAATATTAGAAGGACCAGCCGGAATATGGGTGAGCATCTTTTCTGTTATGGCAATCACAAGCGTACAAGCGGGTTCTTCGTATGAGGGAACGCTACAGACGCTTGAGTCAACTATGATTATAACAGGCCTGTTCTTATTTCTATTTGGTGCTTTAAAGATCTCTCAGAAGATCTTACCGATATTTACCCCTTTAGTTACAGGGACGTTCTTCTTACTATTAACCGTCCAACTAAGTGGAACCTTTCTAAAAGGAATGCTTGGTTTACAAGAAGGTGCGAATACAATTCAAGGCACACAAGCATTGCTAGCCTTCCTTACTTTCTTTATCGTACTTGGTCTATCTACTTTCGCAAAAGGCTGGTTAAGCAGTTACGCCGTATTTATAGGAATTATTATCGGATGGATTACATTTCGTCTTCTTATTGGCGGTCAAACGAATCAAGCAGACGTCAGTTTATTCTCTGCACCTGAGTGGTTTGCCTTTGGGCCTCCCAAATTTGACTTAAGCCTTATACCGATTGCTTTCATCACCGCCATCATTTCCATCTCTAATATTGTGGCATCCATTGTTGCTGTGAAGCAGACCTTAGGAGAACAATCTAATGACCATAGCGAAGAGGTTAACAAGGGAACGGCATTCTCAGGAATTAATCACGGAATAGCAGGCGTATTCGCTTCAATAGCAAACGTTCCATTAGCAACCTCTGCTGGTTTTATCGCCTTAACAGGACAAAAGCGTAAACAGCCGTTCGTGTATGCAACGATCTTACTTATGCTGATTGCCTTTTTCCCACCAATTGTTAGCTTTATATCAAGCATACCATCTCCTATTGCCAACGCAGCACTAATGGCTTCTTTCGTTCAACTAGTGGGACTTGCCATTAATAACATAACGCTAGAACCATTAGATTCGAGGAAAATCACAATCGTCGGCGTAGCCTATTTATTCGGAATGGGCACCATGTTCTTACCAGCGGAAGTGTTCTCTAACCTACCAGCCCTTGCCCAAAATCTTATAAGCAACGGCCTCCTGGTGGGGACAGGTCTTGTCATTCTGATTGAACAAGTATGGAAGGTTAAAAACGACAAGGTTTCTTACAAATATTGAATGTAGAAGGACAGTCAAACTGTCCTTTTTTTCTATATCCATGTTATGGATCAGGTATAAAGGGGAAGTATACTAGTGGACTTTTCAAAAAAGGAGTGGGAACCATGAACAACAAACAATTCGATAAAATCAAAAACGGTAAAGGATTTATCGCCGCGCTTGACCAAAGTGGCGGAAGTACACCGAAAGCATTAGCAGACTATGGTGTACCAGAAGATGCTTATTCTGGCGAAGATGAGATGTTTGACCGAGTTCACCAAATGCGTACAAGAATCATAACGTCTCCTGCTTTTGATTCCGATAAGATCCTAGGCACGATCCTATTTGAACAAACGATGGACCGTGAAATCGAAGGCAAATATACAGCCGACTACCTTGCTGACAACGACATTGTTCCGTTCCTTAAAGTGGACAAAGGACTAGCTGACAAAGAAAACGGCGTACAGCTTATGAAACCTATTCACGACTTAGAAGAAACATTACGCCGTGCCAATGAACGAAACATCTTCGGTACTAAGATGCGCTCAGTCATCCATGAGCCAAACCCATCAGGTATCAAAGCTGTCGTCGACCAGCAATTTGAAGCAGGTAAACAAATTATCGCAGAAGGCCTTGTGCCAATCATAGAACCAGAAGTAAACATTCACAGTGAAGATAAAGAGAAATCCGAAGAAATTCTACGTGATGAAATCCTGAAAAACTTAAATGACCTAACAGAAGAAGAAAATGTGATGCTTAAGCTTTCTATTCCTACGAAAGCCAACACGTATAAAGAATTAGCTGAACATCCTCGCGTCGTACGTGTCGTTGCCTTATCAGGCGGATATTCTCGTGACGAAGCCAATGAGAAGTTAAAAGAAAACGAAAACCTAATCGCAAGCTTCTCTCGTGCATTAATCGCTGACTTGAATGCGAATCAATCTGACGAAGAATTCAACAAGTCACTACAGCACGCTGTAGACGTCATTTATGATGCTTCTGTAAACAAGAAATAACCAAATGAAAAGCCTCCCTATTAATGGGAGGCTTTCGTGTGTTTCATGTAATTTGTATGGGGCCGTTACCATATTAGAGCTAGGGCTGGCTGGGGGACAACTCGCTTTCCTGCGGGGAGCTGGCAAGCCTCCTCGTTCGCTATCACTCTCTGCGGGGTCTTGCCTAGGCTCCTTATCCCGCGGGAGTCTCGCAGTCCCCCATCCAGCCCTTTTAGTAAGATGAGGAACGGCCCCGCAGCTTAAAGGAGTGATAAAATCTTATGATACATGCCACTACTACTAGATTTGGGAACGCTTTTGTTTATACTAATTTTGGCAAAGGAGGGCCGGGGAAAATGCGAGACTCCCGTGGAAAAACGGGCTTCCGAGATCCCACAGAGAGCGGAGCGAACGAGGAAGCTCGGGAGTTCGTCCACAGGAAAGCGAGCGTTTTCCCCGGCCCTCCTTACTCTCATCCAAAATAAACAAAAACGTTAATCTTAACCAATGCAGTAGCCCATTCCCCCTTAATCATAGAGCTTCAAAGGAAAACGTGGTGTACTTCTCATAAAGCTCACCGGCTTTTAGTCGAACGTCTGGAAAGCCTTCGTGATGAAGAGAGGCTGGTGAAGCTTGTGTTTCTAAGCACATTCCATCGTGCTTCTTAGCAGGGCCGCTTGCTAATTTATGATCTTCCATCAGATTGTTTCCTGTGTAAAACACGATAGCAGGCTGATTCGTCATAAGCTTCATTACCCTTCCGCTCTTGCCATCTTTAACAACAACACTCTCTTCCTTGTCGTGATTAAAGAGAAACGAATGGTCAAATCCTAAGTTCGCTAAGTCCATCTGCGGATGAGTGGAACCAAGCTTGTCTCGTAAGAGGGTTTCCTCTCTTAAATCAAAAGGAGTTTCTTGAACTGACTCAATCTTTCCTGTTGGAATTAAGTTTGCATCTAGCTCGACAAACTGATTGCTGTCGAATTGAATGGTTTGATCATGAATGGTTCTTTTGGCATCTCCACTTAAGTTAAAATAGCTATGGTTTGTTAGGGTTAAAGCTGTATCTTGATCACTCTTTGCACTATAAGAAATGGTGAACTCGTTCTTATTGTTTAATTGATAGGTTACTTGAATAGAAAGGTTACCAGGATAGCCCCCTTCTAAATGAGGACTGTCATAAGTAAGAATCACCCCTACCTTATCCTCTTCTTGGAACGGAGATAACTCCCATAGTTTCGTATGAAAGCCTTGTTCGCCTCCATGTAATGAATTTGTTCCTTCATTCTCTTGTAAATGATATTCTTCGCCATTTATAGAAAACGATGCTCTATCCACTCGTCCAGCTACCCTGCCTATTAAAGCCCCAAGATAGTTTGGGTCATCGATATAATCTTCATAATTTTCATAAGCCAGAACTACATTTTCTACATGCCCATTTTGATCAGGGACGTTGATTCCTGTAATCGTCCCCCCATAGTTTAGGAAACTGACCGACATACCAGTATCGTTCGTCAACGTAACCTCTTTCCACTCGTTTACTGTCACTTGTTCTGTAATGTTCATTGATGAACACCTCCAAATCTCTATCTCGTTATGCGTATTTAATATTCATCTTAATTCCTTGCTCATAATGGCCAAATTTCTCTCCGAATAGATTCATGCCACCTCTATTGAGGGCGTCTTCCTTGATTCCTAGCTTGAAAGCAATGTAAGGAAGGTCACTCAGCTCTAGGTCATGAATCCTAACGTCAGAGACTTTTTCATTATCGATAAAGCTACCTTCTTCATTGACTTTCCACTGTTTAAGTAATCCGTATTGTGTTAAATTCGTACGCCACCATTGCGGAGTGAGTTTCCCTCTTTCTCCACCAAAATCACCAGGCGAAGTCCACGTCCCAATTTCTTTATGATTGATGGAAGCTGTAATATCAGATGGCCAATCCAATTTGAAATTCGGTGCTTCTGAGCATAACTCTGCACTAAACACGATTTCCTTAGCTGTATAACCATACGGGATTCGATTAGGAAGTCTGTATTCCACATACCCATCTTTAAAATAAAGCAATTGTGCATGTTTACGCTCAGGTTCATAGAACGAACGGGGATCATCTTGAACACCAATATAGTCCTTCTCACCAACTACTCCGCAGTGGGGTTGGGCGTAACAGTCCAAATAATCGCCTATATTCATATCGAGCGTGATTTCATGCTCATTATTTTGACCTTCTTTATTAAATAAATCAATAACGATTCGATCATAATTCATGGCACTCACCTTTTGTGTACCCCTTCCAGGCACAAGCTCGGTAATAATAAGTTCCACTTCTTCTAGTTTAGTAACGTGAGAAGCTGTCGTAGAGAATGGAAGATCGAGCTTCTCGGCTAATTCGTTCACATTATGTGGTTTTTCACTTAATAAGTTTAGTATTTTTATTCGCGTCGGATTGGATAATGCTTTATTAATAGGGAGCATATTTTCAAAGTTTAATGGCAGTTTCTTCATGACTGAAGCCTCCGTGTAACAATAGTTTCTATTAGTATAACAAAATCTTTCCACTCAAAATAAATGCTCCCTATCATTCTCTTTATCCCCCTCGATTAATCTTGAGGGTAAACTTGAGGGTATTTCTTCCTGACACGTAATTTCTCAACAATATCTTTGTACTCTGTTTCTGTGTAAGAATAGAAGTACATGATGATTAAACGAATGAGTGAACCAAGAGCAGGAAGCAGGGCAATGACGAAGAATAGCATGTCCATCGTAAATTCACTCTGAGCCTGATTCGACTGATAGTTGATCCCCGTTAAGATCAGCCCTGTTGCACCACCAGATACAGCAACGGACAACTTCCCGGTAAATGTCTGACCTGAGAAGACAACCGCTTCGTTTCTTTTCCCTGTCTTATACTCTGTATACTCAATCGTTTCGGCTAGCATTCCAGAGATTAGGGGTCCAGTGCTTGTATACAGAAGCATCGTAACTCCAATGAAGATGAGGGATACAACTACGCTGCCATATCCAACAGAGAACCAAACAATTCGAACAAGGATGTCGACTGCTACAATCGCCATTAGAATATGCTTTTTCTTATATTGTTTCGTTAGCTTTGGAATAATGAAGAACCCAATACAGCTGGCGAAACTGATAATTCCAAACATCGTCATAAGTGAAGCGCTTCCAAGATTGTACGTGAAAAAGTAAATATTTAAAGCTTGCGTGATATTCATAAATACATTGCAGAAGAACACAACTAAGATCGCAAACATCGGCTTATTCGCTTTTAGCGCGCGCATTCCGTCTGAGAATTTCACTTTCGACTTAGGTGGTTCCACACGCTCCTTTGTGTTCTTGAAACCGTTTAACATAATAGGTAAAGCGATCGCCATAAGTGCAATTGTGGCAAATAGGTACCCCTGACCTGTATCTCCCCCTCCGAGCCATTTAGTAAGAGGAATGAAGATCGTAGGTGATAAAGCAATCCCTGTGAATACTCCCATATTCGCAAACGTAATTAGTTTAGTACGCTGTTGCGTATCCTGACTCATTACCGAGGACAGCGACCAAAACGGTACGTCAGATGCTGTATACACCATCCCCCATAAAATATACGTACCTCCAGCGTAAATCAGCTTGGCTGTCATACTTAAACCATCTAGTGGCAAGAAACAAGCAATGGTAGATAGAACAATTAAATAAGGCATGTATTTTAGATACGGTCTAAATTTCCCGTGCTTTGATTTTAACGTATCCATAAGGGAAGCCATCATCGGGTCATTAATGGCATCCCATGTTCTTGCAATTAGAAAGATTACACTCGCTGCCGCTGCTGAGATCCCTAAAATATCTGTATAGAAGAACAGAATGTACGTACCAATTAACCCAAAACTAATACATTGAGCAAATCCGTACCCAAAGTAAGATGCAATCTCTTTGGTACGAATATCTTCTTTCAATTCCCCATCCGTCGGTTCTACGTGTTGCTCTTTAGCAGTCTCCACTTTGTACTCCCCCTTAGTTATTCAAAGATAAACCCGTCCGCTTTCATGCCTGCTACGATTTGATAAATGCGTTTTGGATCAAATTTCTCCTCATGGTTATGATCTAATAGACCATTAACCTCTTGTTCAACATCCGTAAGTTGCGTATAGCAAAATCCTTGGATAGAAGTCGACTCCATAATCGATTTCATTAACTGTTCAAAGCGGTCTAGTGCTTCTTCCTCGTTCTGTGGCCTTGTGCCATAACCCCAATCGTCTTCAGAACCAGATCCATAAGCGATTCCACCAAACTCACTCATTACAATTGGCTGACCACTATATTCATAGCCACTGGCAAAGTTTTGTTTGCGACTTGTTTTAGAAGGGCTTCCATTTACGTAATCCTCTTTGTCCCGATAAGCCACAGCTAAGTCTTCGGCATTCGAGTTGTAATCATGAATCGTCAAGATATCAGTAAGGGTATGTTCCCAGCCATCATTTCCGACCACAAGCCGAGAAGAGTCTAACGCTTTCGTCTGATAATAGAGAGCGTTTACAAAAGATTGCTGATCCTTACGGTGATAGATTTCATTCACTCCCCACGATTCATTCATAACGGTGTAGACGATAACAGAAGGATGATTACGATGTTTCATCACCATTTCTCGAGTTTCGTTCATCATCGCTTCCATAGAACGATCGGTAAACTTAAAGAAGCTTGGCATCTCAGCCCAAACGACGAGCCCCAGTTGATCACATAAATACATGTAACGCCTGTCCCCTATCGTTTGATGTCGCCTCACTCCATTAAAGCCCATTTCCTTCACTTTCTTTAAGTCCGCTTCCATTTCTTCAAAACTAGCTGTCATCAATGAATCTTTGTAGTACCCCTGATCCAGAATGAGCTTCTGATAAAAGGCTTCATCATTTAATAGAATGGCATCATTCTTAGTTTCAATGCTACGCATACCAAAATAGCTATCGGCTACATCTAATACATACTCATCACTCTTAAGCGTAAACGTAATATCGTACAGCTGCGGATTACTTGGACTCCAATAAAATACACGAAAGTCTGCTTCATCTGATTCAACATTAACGGTCATGCTGATATTCTGTTGATTTGGTTTCACCCATGCTCCGGCGGTATTGACCCATTCTCCTTTGAAATACACGTTCGCTTCCAAGTAAGCGATCTTTCTATGATGAGGAAGCTTTACGCCCAGTTGAAGACTTGATTGTGTTAAATCTGGCGTCATGTTTACATCTTGGATATGGACTGGTGAAACTTCTTCCATCCATACCGGTTGCCAGATACCAGTTGTGCGAGTATACCAGCATAAGAAGTTCGTTGATTTCCAGGACTGTTTCCCGAGCACCTGCTCAACGCTGTTACGATCTTCTACACGAACCGTGATTGTATTCTCACCAGATTGAATAGCTGTCCCAATAGAAAAGCTAAAAGGAGTATGGCCCCCTGTGTGTTCACCAACGAATTGGCCATTCACCCAAACTTTTGTATAGTAGTCGACTGCTTCAAAGTGGAGAAGCAGCTCATTTTGATGATCCTTTTCCCAATGAAATGTGCGTTTGTACCACACTACTTCATAAGGTTCATTAGAATGAATCCCTGACTTCTTACTTTGATAAGCATAAGGCACTTGAATCTGTTGAGAGAAGGGTTGTGCGGAATGTGCCCACCCATCGATTTCCCCAACTTCTTCAGCATCAAATGCAAATTCCCACTCTCCATTTAAGTCGTACCATTGATCCCTCTTAAATTGTGGTCTTGGATACTCCGTTCCTGTACTGTTCTTCTTTTCGATGCGAGATAAAGAGCTCACAACCATAACCACCGCTCCCGTTCTGTTTTTAGTAAGGGCTTTCATTTGTTATGAATTATTATTACATATAAATACGTTTTATTACAACTAAAAATGTAATAAAAATTAAAGTTTTCTTATAAATCAATAAAATTAAAGAATAAAGAGAGCCCCACCAACCATTGATGCCGGTTGGTGGGGCTCTTCTTGATCAAACGTTTGATCAACTCTCTAAAATGCCTTATATCCACTCTATGTATCATTTATAACCTACTATTTCTCTTAGCTTCCCAGTACAACATATAAATAAATTTCTTCGCGTCGATCCTTACTCTGCCCGCATTCTTCCCTTTATCTTTATCCAATTTCAACATCTTCTTTCTGACTTGTTCATAATCGAAGAAAGTAGACGCATACTTATCAAAGACTGGATTTGCAAAATCATTCAGCCCCAAAGAAGCAATATAAGAGAGTCCTTGGTGAAGCGTTCTGCGCACTCGTTGTTCCGACGCTTTTACCTCCCTCTGTAAAACCGAATGTTTCGCCTCATTACCTACCCGATCTTCTGCGATTTTATGGTAGATTTCCTTAAGAGATAGAGACTCTTTCCCTTTAATCACACTGTCATGATCTAAATACTGTATAATCTCTAACAAATCTCTCGATCCGTTCTCTCCAATGACACCTAATTCAACTAAGATCGCATGACCTTCCTCTTTTACGCTTTTATTGGGGATAGGTGTTTTTATAGTGCTCGAATCAGAGTTTCCTGAGATCAGATTCAAAGACTGCTGGATTGTTTGTATGGAGTAATCCAACGTAATTCTCTCGTTCACTTTCAACAAAATACTTGTTACTTCAATCCGGTTTAATGGCTTGGTGATATAGTATTCAACCCCGAGTGAATACGCCTCTCCGATCAAGTCTTTTGACTCTACTTGAGAAATCATAACGACCTTACCCTTGAAGTCATCCCGAATCTGCTTAAGTGTTTCTAATCCATCCCTTTCTGCCATTAATAAATCGATTAAAAGGATGTCGACCTTCTTTGCTTGGAGGACATGTGTATCAAGTTCCGCCCCATCCTCTCTCTCACCAACGACCTCTCCAAGGTCCTCATCTTCTATCATTTCCGTTAGCATTGCTCTGATTGTTACATCATCATCTACTAGAAAGTAATTCATTCTATTGCCCCATTTCCACCAAATTTTCTTGTGGCAAGCGAATCAAGAAAGACGTCTTCCCCTCTTCATCCAACAAGTTGATGCTCCCATTCATCCCCTCTACAACCTCTTGGACATAGCTCAGTCCAATACCTGTAGAAGCTTCTCCTGAAGAATCGAATTTCGACGTATACCCATGTTTAAAGATGATATCCCTCATCTTGTCAGGCACCCCACGCCCATTGTCGGTCACTATAATGTCAACGAAATCGCCCTTGTTCTTCACCGTTAATTCTATGTATCCCTCTTCCCCTATTGCTTCAACCGCGTTTGAAATAAGATTATTGAGGATCGAAAGCAGCGCATATGTAGGATAAGCGGGATGATCTCCTTTACAAGTCACCTTGAACGCAACCTGTTTGCCTAGAAGTTCAGCATACTGTTCATTTGCTTTTTTTACGATCTCTCCAATTCTCTCTATAGGTAAGTACGAGGCCTCACTCTCTCTTGTGATCACTTGAGATAACCCTGCATAGATTCGCTGGTTGTCTTTCTTAATTTCGTGCACTCGACTTGCTATGCCAAGTAGCGATGAAGCACTTTCTTCGACTGATAGATTCCGTATCTTTCTATATAAATCATAGCTTTCTTTTGTCACTGTTTCAGCGTCGTTCATAGATTTCTTTAAGTGAATTGATTCTGCATACAATCCTGACACCACCATCATCATATGTTCAGATTGTTTCTTATGTTGCTCTTCTTCAACCTTTGCTTGTCTATACAACAAAATATTAAAGAATCCTAACACAAAGAAGCTTCGAATAATCGCTATTTCTAGGAGTAACCAAAGGTCAAAACCTACAGCTTGTTCAGCTAACCCGCTTCTAATTACCATCTCTGACATACTCGCCATAACTTCTAGCACGACACCACATAACCCTACAATAAATGGTTTCGAATAAAACTTAGGCACGTTCAAGAACTGAAACAACAATCCATATGTAAGGTAGTAAAAGAAAACCGGAAAGTGACGCATGAAAGCCTCCGCAGCCTCAATCTCATTTCCTCTAACTTCTAGACCAACCCTTAAGAGAACAACCGACAAGGATACAGATAAAATCAGCGTATACTGATGCAGACTTCTCCTCCACAACAAGAAGAAGAAAAACAGCGGCGTTCCAAAACTAACGCGAAAGTTTCCTTCTACTGGATAAAACTTAAGCTCTCCTGCTAGTGGCACCATGAACACAACCAGCAGCAGAAAGCCAAATTTCTTCTTATTCATTCCCCTACCTCCTATCATCCAAAGATGAATTTTCTGAATTCTTCTTGTAGGTTTTAGTAGTTTCTCGTATTTGCTTGTAGGTATGCGCTTACATTATTCATTAAATCATTCAGGGAGGGTTAGGATGAAAAACAATCTCGTCATTCAGATACTCATCGCTTTTTTTCTAGCGATTGTCTTAGGTGCTATTGTAGGTCCTGATATTGAAATCGTACAGCCTTTAGGAGATCTTTTTTTAAGATTAATTCAATTTATTATTGTTCCACTTGTACTCTCATCCCTTGTTGTTGGAGTGGCCAGCACCGGGAACCTTAAGGAATTAGGGCAGTTAAGTTTTAAAACCGTATCGTATTATATGGTCACAACAGCGGTTGCCATTTCAATTGGTCTCTTCTTCGGAACCCTTTTCTCACCTGGAACAGGGGTAGATATTGACGTATCGAGCAATCAGACTGTTGAAGCTCAAGAAACCCCAGGTATTAAAGATACATTACTGAATATTGTTCCAACCAATCCAATTGCAGCCTTAACAGATGGCAATATGCTTCAAATCATCTTCTTCGCCATCTTTTTAGGAATTGGTATTACGATGGTTGGTGAGAAAGCCCGCCCTCTTTATCAGCTATTCGAACAACTAGCAGAAGTGATGTACAAGATCACAGGTGTCGTTATGAGATTTGCTCCGATTGGAATTTTCGGTCTCATTGCTCCAACAGTAGGTGAATATGGACTAGCCGTATTATGGCCTTTATTGAAAGTTATCCTTGCTTTACTCGTTGGTTCACTCGTTCATGTACTAGTTGTTTACTCTTTATCTGTTAAATATTTAGGTAAGATGAGCCCTATTACATTCTTTAAAAACATCATGCCAGTAGCAATGGTCGCTTTCAGTACGTCGAGTAGCTCGGGAACTTTACCGATGACGATTAAATATACCGAGGAGCAGCTTAAAGTTCCAAGAAAGATTAGTAGCTTTGTTCTTCCACTCGGTGCCACGATTAATATGAATGGAACCGCCCTCTATCAAGGTGTTTGTGTATTATTCGTTGCTCAATACTTTGGTATGGATTTAACCTTTGTAGATCAGTTAACCGTCGTCTTAACAGCAACACTCGCCTCAATTGGCACAGCTGGGGTTCCTAGCGCTGGATTAATCATGCTATCCATGGTCATGACCTCCATTGGACTACCTCTTGAGGGGATTGCTTTACTTGCAGGAATCGACCGTATATTAGACATGATTAGAACGTCGGTGAATGTACTAGGTGATGCATCTGCAGCCGTCGTTGTTAGTTCAAAAGAAAGAAATACACCATCCATACAAGAGCAGGAAGAAGAAGACTATGCAGCCGTAAACTATGGCTGATCTTCATGGGATTACTACACAGGGAAAGGAACGGTTTATATGACTCGTCATTATCGAACAGAATCAGACTCTCTAGGCAAGAAAAAAATACCCGCTCAAGCTTATTACGGCATCCAAACGTTACGAGCACAAGAAAACTTTCCGATCACTGGTTACAAATTAAATGAAGCTTTAATCTACAGTATCGCTGCAGTCAAAAAAGCTGCCGCACTAGCCAACCGAGACATCGGACAATTGCCAAGCGGTATAAGTGCCGCCATCATACAGTCTGCTGATGAACTTCTAGAAGGCAAACGACACGACCAATTTCTAGTCGATCCCATTCAAGGAGGAGCCGGTACTTCACTAAACATGAACGCGAATGAGGTGATTGCCAATCGCGCATTAGAAATCATGGGGAGTGAAAAAGGAGATTACGCGACGATTAATCCTAACAATCATGTGAACATGTCCCAATCAACCAACGACGTATTTCCAACGACCATGCACCTGTCCATATCACAGGTTATGAGTCAGCTTGAACACGTCATGAAGGACATGGCGGCTACGTTCAAGAATAAAGCAGATGAATTTGATCACATTGTAAAAGTAGGGCGGACTCACCTACAAGACGCAGTCCCGATTCGATTAGGCCAAGAATTCGAAAGCTATCATCGGATGATCAAGCGAGACATCAAGCGGATCGAGCGCACAAAAGAGAATTTATATGAAGTAAATATGGGGGCCACTGCTGTTGGGACAGGGTTAAACGCGGATCCCACCTACACCAAACTAGTAGTGGAGCATTTATCCTCTACTAGCGGATTACCTCTACAACCGGCCGAAAACCTGGTGGATGCGACTCAGAATACAGATGCCTACACAGAGATTTCGTCAGCCTTAAAGAACACGATGACTAACATGTCTAAAATCGCTAATGACCTTAGGCTCATGGCTTCAGGACCGAAGAATGGACTCAGCGAAATTCTGTTACCAGCACGACAACCTGGCTCATCGATTATGCCTGGGAAAGTGAACCCTGTCATGCCAGAAGTCATCAATCAAATCGCCTTTCAAGTCATTGGTAACGATCAAACCATCAGTATGGCGAGTGAAGCTGGTCAGTTAGAGTTGAATGTGATGGAACCTGTGCTCATCTTTAACCTACTTGAATCCATGACCATCATGAAAAATGGGTTTCAAGTCTTCACCGATTTCTGCCTTAAAGATGTAAAAGCGAACGAAGCAGCGCTGAAAGATCACGTGGAGAGTAGTTTAGGTGTCGTAACAGCGCTAAGTCCTCACATTGGATATGAACAATCAGCTAAAATTGCGCAAGAAGGGATTAAAACGAATAAAAGCATCCGTGAACTATGTATGGAATACAATATCTTAAGCCCCGAAGACCTTGAAGTCATATTAGATACGTATGAAATGACCTACCCTGGTATTGCCGGGGCGCATGTGAAAGAGAAAATGACGGTATAAGCTTGATGAAAACACTTTAAATAATACTTGATCAAACGTTTGATCAAGTTATTCAAACCTTCAAATTAAGGCTCTGTTAAAGTTTGCTGTTGTTATTCTTTACAACAACCTTATTCAAGAATAGGGCTGGATTGGTGAAAGATCGTAGCTGAGATACTTGGTTAGGGGAGGTCCGTTATCAGAAGAGAAGTTGGGCAGGCTTGGGTACAACTCGCTTTCCTGCGGGGAGCTGGGAAGCCTCCTCAATCGCTACGCGCTTTCCGGGGTCTCCCCTAGGCTCCTTACCCCGCGGGAGTCTCGCAGTCCCCAAGCCTGCCCTGACGCTAATTAGGTGAACGGACCCATTTATTTAAGTTGCTCTCCCCCCTACCTCACAAATTTTGCGTGTTTCCGTCTCTCCTCATTTGGCAGAGGTGGGCCTGGAAATTGCGAGACTCCTGCGGGAGAAAGAGGTAGACGAGACCCCGCAGGGTGGTTTTCCCGAGGAGGCTTTTAAAGATAGAGGAAGTTCGACTAAGACTGTCACGTCGTGTGGGGCCGCGGAAAGCGATTGATTTCCAGGCCCACCTTACGCTCTATTCAAGCTGACGGGAACGTCTCTATCTATCGCAATACAGATCCAAGATCCAAGTATTCCACATAAGGGGGCTTATATGGAACAAAATCAACACTAAGCATTAACAGAGCCAAAATTAAAAGGAGCACTGGATTATTCCAGTGCTCCTTTTATAGGTAAATCAAACCAAAAAGTATGTTCACTTCCTTCTGATTCAACTCCGATTTGACCTCCATGACGTTCTACTATCTCTCTTGCAATGGCAAGACCAAGACCTGTGCCACCAGTTTCCCTGCTTCTTGAAGGATCTGCGCGATAGAACCGCTCAAAAATTTTCTCCCGATCCTCTTCTGCTATCCCCGTTCCAGGTCCCTTAATTGATACTTGATAGGTATCTTGATTCATCTT
This sequence comes from Pontibacillus salipaludis, assembly GCF_014642405.1. Lineage (GTDB taxonomy): Bacteria > Bacillota > Bacilli > Bacillales > BH030062 > Pontibacillus > Pontibacillus salipaludis. The sequence continues at coordinate 65,560 of NZ_BMIN01000018.1, read as the reverse complement.
CCCCTTTACTAAGAGAGGCGCTCCTCCCGCGTAATATCGTAGTGCGTTATCTAACAGGTTATTAAGAACTTGCTGGATACCTTCTTGATCTATATACAGCTCTTGAGCTTCCACCTCCACAGCACACTCTACCCCACGTTGCTCCATTGTTCTTTGAAAAATCGAGATACAAGATCGGATCACGGTTTCAATATTTACTCTCTCCGCCTTAGCCAGGCGTTGATGGGATACGTGATCCCACTCCTTCAATTGATCCAACTGTTGGACCATATTGGTAAGGCGATTTGACTCTTCATATAGACTTTCATATAATTCTTGGTTACCTTCTAACACACCGGATTTAAGAGCATTTAAATACCCACTTATATTCGATAAAGGAGTACGAAGTTCATGGGAGAGGTCTGTGACAATTTTCTTTCTCTCTCGTTCATTCTCTTCTAATTGATTGACCAGCTCATTGTAATGACCTATAAATTCGTCCAATTCATGGCGGTTACCATATGAAACGGGTTTAGGGTACTTCCCCTCTTTCAGGACTTTCGTCGTTTCAATTAAATCTCTTATAGGTTGAAGCAATTTTCTGGTGAACACATAATTTAAAAGGCTGCCTAGAGTAATGGCACACAAACTAAAGATCAATAGATAGTGAAATAGGGTTTGTCTAAATTGCGACTGACGAACAGCACCGGTCTCCATATTAGCAACAAGAAAACAGGCAGTATTATAAATAGACCAACCACTCACCCCTACAAAAACCGTAATAATGATTACATTTAAGATAGTCATACGCAGGAGGAAACCTTTTTGTAAGCGAGATAAAATCCATTTACCCTGTGACAAATTTATACCCCATTCCCCGCACAGTTTGAATCCGCTTAGGATCTGTTGGGTCTGTTTCAATTTTCTCCCGCAGCTTCTTAATATGAGCATCTATCGTGCGATCTAAAACGTTCTGCTCTGCTAGAGGATAAAGATTCTGTAAGAGCTGATCCCTTGTTAACACCATATTGGGATTAACCATAAAATAATAAAGTAAATTAAATTCGTATTTAGTAAGACTTATACCTTTCTCATACAAGAGCACTTCGCCCTTTCGAGGCTTAATACACAGCCCATCATAAACGACCTTATGGCAAAATTGACCCGTCCGACGAAGAACCGCTTCAACATGAGCAACTAACTCATCCGGATCAAAGGGCTTCGTGATATAATCATCTGCCCCCATACGAAGGCCTGTGATCTTATCGCTTGTTTTCGCTTTAGCCGAAAGCATTACAATCGATACTTCATTTCTCTCTTGATCACGAATCCATTCACAAATTTCTTCTCCACTTACCCCTGGAAGCATTAAATCTAAGATGACCAAGCAAGGATGATGCGTTAAGAAAACTTGTTTAGCCTCTTCTCCATCAGAGGCTTCAACAGTTTCATAGCCTTCCTTATGTAAATAGAGCGCCACCAGTTGTCGGATCATTTTATCGTCTTCTACTATTAAAATCGTCTGTTTCATATTCATCACCACTTCATCGTATATATCACGGGATTCTTTAGTTCATGCTCTCGAATTGCTGTACCATTCTCTCATAATTCATAGCCCCTAACGCCTTGTGGCGAATAATTCCTTTTGAATCGATCATATAGGTAGTCGGTATGGGTCTGATTTGATACAAAGTAGAAATATCATTTTCTCTGTCTAATAGAATAGGAAAACTTAATTCATATTCATCTTTAAAGGCATTAACATCGTCCACTTTTGCTTCTGTTCCCGTTAAGTTAACAGCAAGGATCGTAATTTCTTTATTTTCATGAAACTTCTGCATATCCGGCATTTCAGCTCTACACGGCGGGCACCATGTAGCCCAGAAATTTAGCATTACCCGCTCCCCCTTATAGTTCGACAAGGATGTCTTCTCTCCTTGCAATGTTTCCACTTCAAAATCAGGAGCTTGTTGACCAACTTCTAATCCTTCCTCTACATGTTCTACAGATTCTCCTTGCATTTCTGTACGTTGACCTTCATCTTTTGAAACCGTCGACTGTTCCTTACTTGTAAAGTCATAAATAGCCCAACCAAACATTCCTACAACGATCGTAACGATTATTATGCGCTTTATATTCATACGCTCACTCCTAACCTAAGTTTGAAAACCAAGTTCCATCTAAGAGTTGTAACAAGTAGTTTGAGAGACTCGCCATTTTACCAGAGAACAACAAAGCACCCATACCAATCATCACACTGCCGCCAATCTTCATTAAACGCTCACTGTATTTGACGAGCCATCTTGTTGAACCAAGAAAGAAAGACAGCACAAGAAACGGAACGGAAAATCCGATTACGTACATAAACGTATACAGAGCCCCCTGTGTCGGCTCTGATCCAGCCACAACTAATATAGAGGCGAAAATCGGTCCTATACAAGGTGTCCATCCAGCCGCAAATCCAACCCCTACAAATACAGTACCTAAGTAACCTGCAGGCTTTTTAGCAATTTGCAATCTCTTCTCATTCATAAATAAAGGGATCCTTATCCACCCTGTAATCAAAAACCCCATTAAAATAATGAATATCCCAGCTAACCGTTGTAACAAAAGGCCTGAACTTCCAGTTAACAACCCTTGGATCCATTGGCCTAACAACGAAACTCCAATGCCAAGCCCCATGAAAATTAACGAAACACCTAGCAAAAAGAATAAGGAATGAAGAAGTAAGGTCTTCCTTACAGCAAGCGAAGAAGAATCCTTCAATTCTTTCACACTAACCCCTGTAATATATGACAAATAAGCCGGAAATAATGGTAGCGTACACGGCGACAAGAAAGAGAGCACTCCTGCCGCAAAGGCTAGCCAAACCGTAAGTTCTGATACAGAAGCCGTCATGTTCTCACCTTCTTTATATAAAGTAATGAAACAAAAATAATACTCATAAAAATCCAAACCCATAGATCTACTTTGTAATGGAAGAGAAACGTTTCACCTAAGATTAAAGTCAACATAAACTTCCCTGCAATAATCGCTCCAAACATTCCATACCACCAACTTTGAGGAGATCCTGCAGTAAGCGAAACCACCTGCCAAATAACAAGCACTCCTGCTAATACCAATTCTCCTAAATAAACCATTCCAGAAGACGTCCATATAATTGCCATAAAGGAATAGACAAACAAAGCATAATTCACGATCAGCACAAAAGATTTACCAATCACCTGTGCCCCTTTACGGTAACCGTATCTCCATAAACTCAAGAATAGGGTTAACAATAATCCAATATATAACGCTTGATGATTGCTAGGATATATAAGTATAGAAATAGGGTCTTTCCAAAATGCTTCCCATTTTAAAAGGACTTTTCCAACCCATATGAAGATTAGTAACCATACGAAAAGATCGCTAATCCCACTAAGAGCTTTGCGTGTCTCTGATTTAGAAAATGGGCTAGTCATCATGAATAAAAGGACACCACTTACAAGAGAAATCGTGAGTGCAAAAAGGTAAAACGAAATGACAAACGGACCCACTACCATCGCATGGATCATCCTCCTTCCTTTTTAAATCCTAATCATTAAAAACAGAATATAAGATGAATATGAAAATTTGATGAAAGTGAGGGTACTATTAACAATAAATACATTTCCACAAGTCTTGATCAAACGTTTGATCAAGACTCATAAAGCTTATCGAAAGGCACGTGAACGAAGGACCATTTTTAAAGTAGTTCAAAAAAAATAAACCTTTCAAGGCATTGACCTTGAAAGGTTTATAACGGGATTTCTTCAGTTATTTGACTCTAAAAGGTTATCCAATAAAGATTATTACAGATCCTTCACTGCATCATGAACTGACTTAGAACCACCGACAATTTGAAATTCCTTGCCGATTGTGGATTCCTGTTGAAGACTCGCTAAAATGGCGCTCGCTACGTCTTCACGAGGAATCTCGCCTCTTTCCACTTTCTCAGCAGCTTCAATTTGACCAGTTCCTTCATCATTTGTCAGCATGCCAGGATGGATAATTGTATAATCAAGATCCGTTCTTCTTAACCAATCATCCGCATAGTGCTTCGCAGCTACATAAGGGGAGAAGGAAGATGGAGCTTCTTGAATCGCCTCACGCGTAGTATCAAATGAGCTAATCATAACATAACGTTTTACGCCTGCTGATTTAGCCGCTTCAATTGTTTTCACAGCACCATCTAAGTCAATCAGCATTGTTTTATCAGGCCCAGTGTTTGGTCCTGAACCAGCTGTGAACACAACAGCATCTACACCTTCAGTTGCTTTCGTAATTTCGTCAGGAGTTCCTTCTAAATCAACAACGACCGGTTCTGCACCTAGGTCTTTAAAGTAAGATGCTTGCTCTTCTTTTCGAATCATAGCCTTCGCTTGAAGACCTTCTGTATCTTGAATTTTCTTCACAAGATGTTTCCCAACTTGTCCATTTGCACCAACTACTAGTACTTTCACTATGTTTCATCCTTTCTTTACATACTCTTTTATTTATTCCCTAATTGCTTCAAATTGGCTCACACTTTTTATATAACCGAAAAAATAAGAAAAGAAACGAATGAATGTTCTTTCCGCTCTCCCCGCCCTCTACATAGCAAAACCTCTTTGATGTTCACCTATAAGTTTTAATTTGCCCATTCAAGGGGTCATCTACCAATTTTTCGGGTATAGAATACTATAAGAAGACAAACTAGGAGGTTGATCTCATGGATACTAAGATTATAGGCGGCGTTTTCTCGGAATTAAACCATGCAGAGAACGCTATATCAGAGTTGCAACACCTTGGGTATGATTCAAATGACATTTCTGTTTTCGCAAAAGAAAAGGAAAGTGTGAAGAGATTGGAAAATGAGAAAGAATCACCGTCCTCTTCTAGTCATAATGAAATAGCTGATGGCGCTGGAAGTGCAACTGAACTAGGAGCTATTTCCGGAAGGTCTTTAGGCGGCATCGGAGGACTGCTTACAAATATAGGTCTGGTACCTGTTCCTGGTGGAGGAACATTAACTTCAGCGGGGCCAATCGCATTCACTTCTGGCGAAGAATCAGATGCAGGCGGAGAAGGAGTTACACATTCCCTTCATAAAGCTGGCATACCTAAAGAAGATGCTCAGCAGTACGACTCTTATGTAAAGGATGGTAAAATCATTGTACTTGTAGAAGCGATTGGGAATATGCAGCATGATGTCTATCGAACTTTCCTAACGAACCATTCTGAAAATCGATCCATGTACCCTGATTCTTATTAAGTCATTGCTTTAACACAGTTCTGCAATCTTTTGGATATGAGGAGCAGTATAGAATCAACACCTATGACTATTCCCTCACATTACGTCTATTCCGGTAATATTTCCCCGGAAATTGTTGGACGTACTAGCCCCTTTCGACATTTTGCTTGTTTAGAGAAGCACTAATTATGAACAGCTATATACCAACAATCCCGCCTAACACTCATTATAGAAGACGAAGAAAAGCGTCATTCCATTTAATGACGCTTTTCTTCTATGTATTATTTGAATGTCCCTACTATAAATAAAACTCTTAGGTGCGACTTCTCTCTTTTTGACCGACTTCAATGGAATTTCTTTTACCTCCTTTGATTAACTTCACAATTCTTACACTTCGTTTCTTCCTCCATAGCAGCGTTAAATAACACTTTATATACTTTTTGCTTATCCTTCTCTATTTCCTGTCCACATAACACGCAATTATTTCGATCTAGCCAACCAGGTCCAATAAAACGCAGAAATAAAACGATTCCCACAGCTAACATCGTCCCACCGTATAGCAAGAAAACCCGCAACATCTTCGCCTCACCTATCTGTAGTTTGGGATCAAAAATGCATTTTACTCTTCATTCGACGGAGCTTTACTTTTTGTATATCTGCCAAAAGCCCCAAACAATCCCTGATAAAATGCCAACAATGAGGATAAACATCCCTACAAAAGCTATTATGTCAGGCAAGCCTCCACCTCCTTATATTATAAAGATCGTCACAACACGGAGTAACACTATTCTTCTGCTATAAATGCTAGTATTACTTATTTGCCGGCGAGAATGATATCTTGATACTATTAAAACCCTTTATTAGTAGCGTGATTTCTCCTTAAACAGGACCCCAATTTATCAGGACCCCTACAGTTAGCATAATGACAGCCAAAACAGCCCAAACAACTAATAATGGCAGCATCCACTTTGCCCATTTAATCCAAGGAACCCCCGCTACGGCTAAACTAGCCATCAACGGCCCTGATGTTGGGAAAATGCTGTTAGTGAATCCATCACCAAATTGATAAGCTTGAACGGCTACTTGCCTCGTAATACCAACCATATCAGCTAATGGAGACAATATCGGCATGGAGATCATAGCCTGTCCACTCCCAGATGGAACGAGGAAATTTAAAATACCATTGGCCACAAACATCCCAAGTGCAGAGAGAACTGGAGTGAGTCCCTCAAGTGGCACAGATAAAGCATTTACTGCTGTATCGAGTATGCTAGCATCCTCCATAACAATTAAAATGGCACGGGCGACCCCAATAATTAATGCACCATACACAAGCTTTTGACATCCTTCAAGAAAAGTGAGTGCCACCTTATTGTAATTCATCCCTGCTATGATTCCAGCTACAATCCCAATAATGATAAAGAAAGCAGCCATATGATTTATAGTCCATTTAAACTGAATCGTCGCAAATATAAAGAACAATAGCGCGGCCCCAACGAACAAAAGGATCCACTTATGTCGTGCGGTAAATGGTGCCTTTAAATCTTCTTCGGCTTCCTCATCATTCAGGATACCTACCAAACTCTTTGAAGGATCATCGAGCAGTTTCTTCGTATAACGCCAAGTATAAAGAATCGTTGCCCCCACAATAAAAACAAAAGCGATTATTCTTAAAAGCATACCCGAGAAAAGCGGAATATCAGCTATAGATTGAGCAATCCCTACGGTATAAGGATTCAAAAAGCCAACGTTAAAACCGGCAAATGTTGCCCCAAAGGTGATAGACACCGCTACAATCGCATCCAGCTTTAAGGCTCTAGCAATCATAACCCCTATCGCAACAAAAGGAATGACTGAATTCGCAACTGCTCCAACTGCTCCACCTAGAGCGAACAAGGTGGATACAATCGCAATAAGCCAGAACTCTTTTCCTCTCGTCTTGTTGACCGCTCTTATAATCCCGCCTTTAACAGCACCAGAACGCTCAATTACTTCAAACGCCCCTCCTGCAAAGAGAACGAGAAAAATTAACCCTCCAGACTGAACCATCCCTTCTTGTAAGGCCAGGAAGATATCCATAAAACCAGCAGGATTTCCATCTACCTCACTGTATGTACCAGGGATCACACGCTCTACGCCATCAATTGTTTCCCTCTCAAAAGAACCGGATGGAACAAGATAAGTCGCAATCGATGCTAAAAGCAATACCGCAAATAAAATCACATAAGTATCTGGCATCTCCCACTTTCTGTTTTTCTCCGTTTGAGTCTGTAAAGCTTGCTCTGGTGAACTCATGCACTCAACATCCTTCCACATAAATATTCATCCTCCTCCCTAAATTGCGCTACACAAGAGGAAGATACTGTATATTATATTAATAAAAGTTAATATTTGCAAAATTTTAATAAATTATAAGTGGAGTGATTCCCCACGCTTAACTAACAGGCTAAAAGACATAATAATAACCGCTAATAAAGATATGATTTATACAAGAACTAGGAAGTAGTATTGAATGAAGAAGGCAAGTGGATATTTCAGTCGTTATCTTTATCTTGAACGTAATGCTGGCGCTCGCAATACGGTGCACGGGTCCGTTCCCTCTTTAGGTCAGGTCTTGCTGGGGGGCTGCGAGACTCCCGCGGGAAAAGGAGCCTAGGGGAGACCCCACAGAGAGCGTAGCGAACGAGGAGACTTCCCAGCTCCCCGCAGGAAAGCGAGCTGCCCCACAGCAAGGCCAAGCACCCATCAACCGTAACGAACCCAACACTTTAACAAAGTCCATAAAAAAGACTACTCTCCATCTGGAAAGTAGTCTTCTAAAGTCTTTACTCTTCTTTCATCCACGCTGGCTTACCAAACCCTTGAAACTCTTCATCAATAATCTTCTCGAACTCATCAGATTCAATGACTTCTTTAATATCCTTCACAAATTGAGAATCTAGATCTTCCGTTTTAACCGCTACCCGGTTACGATACTGATCAGGCATGTCTTCAAGAGCGAGTGCGTTTAATAAATCCATCTCCGCTGCAAGGGCATAGTTACCAGGGACAAGTGATAAGTCTTCACTATCGACGAGGCGTGGTAGCTGAGCCGCTTCTACTTCTACAAATTCAAGTTCTTTAGGATTTTCTTTAATATCTCTTAAAGAAGCACGAAGAGGATCAACATCTTCTTTAATCTTCACTAATCCCTCATCCTCTAAGATAATTAAGGCACGGGCTAAATTCGTCGGATCATTCGGTAGCGCCATCGAACTTCCCTTTTTAATGCTTTCAATATCATCAAACTGATTCGAATAGATTCCCATTGGAGCTGTAGGAACAATAATCACTTCAGATAAATCCAAATCATGCTCTTTTGCAAAAGATTCTAAGTAAATACCGTGCTGAAACAAGTTCGCGTCGAGGTCTCCACTGGCCAACGCTTTGTTTGGTTGTACATAATCTGTGAATTCTTTATTCTTCACTTCATACCCTTTCTCTTCAAGAAGTGGCGCGATCGCTTTAGTAACCATATCGCTGTATGGACCAGAAGTTGCCCCGAATTGAATCGTCTCTTTTCCAGAGGCGTCTGCATTTTCATCTCCACCACAAGCCGCTAAAACGGTAAGCGTTAGTAGCGCAATACCTAGTGTAAATAATTTCTTCATTGTAATTGTCTCCTTTATTAGCTCTTTTTCACTGACTTTGCTGTAAAATCTCCAACGTACTGAATAACCTGGACCATAACAATTAAGAGAATAACCGTTGTAAACATGACAAAGTTGTCATAACGGTAGTATCCATATCGGATCGCTAAATCACCAATACCACCGCCTCCGATCGTTCCAGCCATGGCTGAATAGCCTACAAGACTAATAGCAGTAATTGTCAAACCACTGATCAGACCTGACTTAATCTCAGGAAAAATAATATCCTTAATAATGAGCCATGGTGATGCCCCGCAAGAGATAGCAGCTTCAATTACACCTCGATCAATATCTCTAGCTGATGACTCTACTATACGTGCATAAAAGGGAATGGCGGCTACAGATAACGAAACAGATGCTGCCACTGGTCCTGTTGTTGTTCCTAATAATAGATCGGTAAACGGAAACAAAAAGACTAATAAAATGATAAACGGAACAGAACGGACAAGGTTTACAATGACACCAGTTATACTCTTCACCCATTTATTCTCAAGGAACAAATCGCGATCCGTGACGAACAAAAGCAACCCAAGCGGTAATCCAACTACAAATGAAACCACTAACCCGATTCCTACCATAATTAACGTATCGATAAAGGACTTACTCAGCTCTGGCCATAGTGTAATCAGTTGATCGATCATTCTCTATCACCTCCACTTCTCCTAGTGTTGCTCCGAGACTTGCTAGCGCCCGGTTAACTTCTTGTTCGTCCCCTTTCAATTCCATGACAAAGGTTCCAAGTGGTTTCTCCTGAATATAATCGATCTTTCCGTGAAGAATATTGCCTCGTATCCTGTGCTCTTGAAGCAAGTCAGACACAATCGCTTCCCCTGCTAATTCTCCAGTGAATTTCAAAAGGACGATTGTTCCCTGGGTCTTCTTAAGGAGTGCCTCAGGAATCGTAAAATCGATCACCGTTTTAATGAATCGTTCCGTTAACTCATTCTGTGGATTCGCAAAGATATCGTATGTATCTCCTTCCTCGACCACCCTGCCTTGTTCCATAACCGCGCAACGATCACAGATTTCTTTAACAACTTCCATCTCATGTGTAATCAACACAATCGTCAAACCTAGTTCCTTATTAATCTTCTTCAGCAAATGAAGAATGGACTGGGTTGTATTTGGATCAAGAGCAGAAGTGGCTTCATCACACAGTAGCACTTTCGGGTTATTGGCAAGAGCTCTTGCAATACTTACGCGCTGTTTTTGCCCTCCACTTAGTTGAGCGGGGTACTGGTTCGCTTTATCCGATAAACCAACAAGTTCAAGCAATTCTTCTGCTCGTTGTTTACGCTCTACACGTCCAACCCCTGCAGCTTTTAAGGCAAACCCTACATTTTCTACTACGGTTTTAGCCATTGTGAGGTGGAACCCTTGAAAGATCATCCCGATGGATTGGCGTGCTTTTCTTAGTTCTTTTGATGACAGAGACATGAGATCGATTCCATCTATCGTCACCTTTCCATTCGTTGGACGCTCAAGGATATTCAGGCAACGTAAGAGTGTACTCTTCCCTGCCCCGCTATACCCCACGATTCCGAAGACTTCCCCTTGATTGATACTCAAGGATACATCGTCTACACCGACTACTGTTCCTTCTTTCGATGTGTATGTCTTACTCAACTGTTGTATTGAAATCATCGATCTCCCCCCATTTCTAAACTGTCGATTGTTCCGTATCGTGCCAAAAACCCTTGTAAAAATAAAAAAACTCTTTTCCATTTGGAAGAGAGTTTCGCTAATTAAAGACCTGCAAAACCCTTATCTCCCAGAATGTGTTTCATTCTGACGGAATTAGCACCACTCCAATTGGAAGGTTGCTGTGACGTCAACGGGCCTATCCCTCGGTCACTCTTGATAAGAATTGAAATCGTTTATTCAGTTATACTTTATCACTTTAACGCATGTTATTGTTTTTGTAAATAATATTCTGAACTTTTGTTCAAAAGAAAAAGCAGGAACCTTTATCGGTTTCCTGCTTAATCTTTCCGTACTAATTTCACAACTGACTCCACATGGTAAGTTTGCGGGAACATATCAACTGGCTGAATGCCTTCAACTTGATACCCGTTCTTTACCAAGTACTTTAAATCACGAGCCTGCGTTTCTGGGTTACACGATACATACACAACACGCTTCGGTTTAAGCTTCGCAACACTTGATAAGAACGCTTCGTCACTACCGCTTCGTGGCGGGTCCATAATAACGACATCTGCTTTCTCACCCTTTGAAGCCATGTTGACCATAAACTCACCGGCATCGCCTTGATAGAAGCGTGCATTCTTCACACCATTACGCTTGGAGTTGCGAATAGCATCGCGAACGGCGTCTTTGTTCAGCTCTACACCAATTACGTTGCCAGCCTCTTTACTCGCAATAAGCCCAATCGTACCAATTCCGCAATAGGCGTCGATTACGGTTTCATTTCCTGTAAGCTCTGCCATTTCAATGGCTTTCCCGTATAATTTCTCCGTTTGAACCGGGTTGATTTGATAGAATGATTTCGCCGAGATCTCGAATTCCATTCCACCAAGCGTATCCGTAATCGTTCCTTTACCAAATAGAACCTTCTCCTGATCACCAAGAACCATAGACGTTTTCTTGTTGTTCACGTTCATAAGAAGGGTTGTAATTTCAGGATGAGCTTTTCGTAAAGCTTTCACGAAATTATTCTTTCCCTTGAATTCAGATGAGGCGGTAACGAGTACGACCATAATCTCACCGCTGACCTTACCGACCTTAATGAGCACGTGGCGTAGAAAGCCTTGTCCCGTGTCTTCATTATAAGGCTGCATTTTCGAATTCTTGAGATAGTCTTTAATCGTATTCACAATCTCGTCCGCTTTCGGATCATGAATCAAACAGCGGTCCATTGGAATAATCTCATGGCTATTCTGTGCATAAAGACCACCAATCACCTGGCGATTATGGTTCAGACCAAATGTCGTATGGCTCTTGTTTCGGTAATCATACGGATGGTCCATTGTCATAATCGGAAGTGGCTTGCCAAATGGTTTCATCAGTTTGTCGATCGTTTTCTGTTTGAAGCGATCTTGGGCGTTATTCGTCATATGTTGAAGCTGACAGCCTCCACACTGATAGTAATACGGGCATGGTGGATCCACGCGTTCTTTCGCCGCGCTTATAACCCGCTTCACTTCCGCATTCACATATGGACCTTGTTTAGAAACAAGGACTTCTGCCTTCTCACCAGGTAAGAGATGCGGAACCTCAAGCTCTTTCCCATCCCACTGAGCAATGCCTTTGCCCTCAGCAGTCAGACCAGAGCATGTCACTTCAGCAGTTATAGCTTTCCCGCCGCCACGCTGACGTTTATCAGACGCATTACGCTTGCCTTTTGATTTGCTGTCTCCACGATTTCCGCGCGTTGCTTGTTTTTTTCCGTACGGTTTCTCAGAACTATTGGGTTTATTTCTGGTTTTATTCCCAGACTTCTTATATCCGTTATTCTTACGTTTATTCATAGGCACTTCCCAACTTTTCTTCTTTGACACTCCATTATATACTACAGAGAGCGAACAGTAAAACTAGTAAAACTCTCCCCTTTGGGAATGGTTCCCCTTCTACGCCAGTATTTTCTTTTCATCCACCATTCTCTATTCCATATAATGTAAGTGTGTGATACGGTAAATGTTGTGTTCCTAAAAATGGAATGAAACCTTTTATTTACCATAAACGTAAAGGGATACAGTAACTAACAAAGGAGTTGATTGTTTGTCATCTAAACCACTTGTAGTTAAAAATCTATCAAAATCGTTTAAGAAAAAAACCATTATTGATGACCTTTCCTTCGAGCTTGATAAAGGAAAAATTCATGGGTTCCTAGGCCCAAACGGAGCTGGGAAAACAACGACGATTCGTATGCTTGTAAGCCTTCTTCACGCTGACAAAGGAGAAATTATCGTAAACGGATCTAACATCAAGACTGAACGAAACAAGGCTCTTTCAAGTATTGGGGCTGTAGTTGAAAATCCAGAGATGTATAACTTTATGTCTGGAACAGAAAACATGCAACACTTCAGCCGTATGCACTCGCCTAAGATTTCACAGGAGCGGATCAACGAGCTTGTAAGTTTCGTAGAGTTAACAGGAGCCATTGATGATAAAGTCAAAACGTATTCTCTAGGGATGAAGCAAAGGCTGGGTATCGCACAGGCCCTTCTTCATAAACCATCGATCCTCATTCTTGATGAACCGACAAATGGCCTCGATCCAAAAGGGATCCGGGAGCTGCGAAGTTATCTCAGAACACTGGCCGATGATGAAGGAGTTACTGTACTTGTTTCCACGCACCTTTTATCAGAAGCGGAAATGATGTGTGATGAAGTGTTGATCATCCAAGACGGGAAGTTCGTCAAACAATTCTCTATGAACGAAAAGACTGAATCTGAAGAACAAAGAGTAAAGGCTTTATTCCGTGCTACTTCTAACAAAGACCTCATCCCTGTGCTCGAGAAATACGGTACAGTAGAAGAAGATAAGAAGTACATAACGCTTTCAGGAATTGAACAAGACCAAATTCCGACCATTATTAAAGAAGCTTCAGACCAAGGAATCCTATTGTACGAAGTCATCCTAAAAGATACCCTTGAAGACCAATTCCTAGAACTGACAGGAGGCGAAAAAGCATGAGCTCTTTAATCTATAACGAACTGTTAAAGACCTGGTACCGAAACCGAGTGAAATGGTTCCTTATCATTGTACTAGGGCTATACCTAATTCTATCGTTTTCCCTACGTATCTTTTTAAACGAAGGGGCGCTTCCACCAGCAGCAATTTTCCTTAGCCTGTCCCAAACTTTTATTAATGGGACCTTCCTGTTATTTTACGGAGTCATTATAACAACTTCTGCGATCACAAGTGAATTTCATAAAGGGACAATTAAGCAATTGGCAATCCGCCCTATTTCACGCCTGTCTATTCTAGGTTCCAAATTATTGAGCGGCTTTCTGGCTATCCTCATGCTTATAATCGTTGTCAACATTGTCATTTATCTTGTATCTGTATTGCTGTTCGATGCATCAACTGCTTCTGAAAACCTTTTTGTGACAGCTGCTTTAACTTGTTTATATCAAATACCTACTTACGTGTTTTATCTTTGTCTTTCTGTCCTTATCGGGACGTTGTTTAAAAGCACTACTGTGGCGGTTGTTTTATTCTTTGTTATCGATACAGCGGGTAACATGATTACTGGAGTTCTTCACCTACTAGATTGGAATACAAGTTACTTTATCTATCCAAACCTACTACTTGAGGTTTACAGCGATAATGAAATCATCAAACAGCCCATGATAATGGGAGCAGGAGAAGGACTACTATTTTCTCTGACAATCATTTTCGTATACTCTCTCGTATTAGCCGTCATCGGTTTTTACAGATTCCAAAAGCAAGACATCGCTTAATACAGATAGGAGGCATTTCCAATGGACCATCCTACTCGGGAAGAATTTGAGAAATTAAAACGAGAAGTAGAAGACCTTAAAGAACCAACGCGTAATACGAGTACCGAAGTTGCAGGCATCATCGCCGGCGCAGCCGTCGCGATTACGGCTATAATTGGTATCTTCTGGTTTTAAACGGATCTTTGTAGTGAAAGATGATTACGAACGACAGCAAAGAACCCTAAGGTTACTTTCCCTAGGGTTCTTTGCTATTTTATCGGGTCGTGGTTAGACCCCTTTATACGCCTGACGATAAACTTCTGCTAACTCTGTTACGAGAGGAAGTTTTGGATTCGCCGTTGTACATTGATCTGCAAACGCTCGGTCTGCTAACAAATCCAGTTTAGCTTCAAATTCTTTGGCATCGACTCCGTTCTCAGCTATGCTCATTGGAATATTTAGTTCCTGTGCCAAACGAATAATAGCTTGAACTAAACTCTCAACACCCTCTTCTGTTGTGCGTGCTGGTAATCCTAGCATACGGGCGATTTCAGCATAACGGACATCAGCTTTGAAGTGCTCATACTTAGGAAATGCTGTGAATTTATTTGGTTTTGTTGCATTGTAACGGATTACGTGTGGCATAAGGATGGCATTAGAACGACCGTGAGCAATGTGGAACTCAGCGCCTAATTTATGAGCCAAACTGTGGTTAATACCTAGGAATGCATTGGCAAAAGCCATTCCGGCAATCGTTGACGCATTATGCATTTTCTCACGCGCTTCTTCATCCTTATCCCCATTGCGATAAGCTCTTGGTAGATACTCAAACACGAGTTGAATAGCTTTCATTGCAAGCCCG
This sequence comes from Pontibacillus salipaludis, assembly GCF_014642405.1. Classification (GTDB taxonomy): domain Bacteria; phylum Bacillota; class Bacilli; order Bacillales; family BH030062; genus Pontibacillus; species Pontibacillus salipaludis. The sequence goes on along the minus strand of NZ_BMIN01000018.1, from coordinate 50,374 downwards.
TCTGTATAATCGTTGGCCATATTAGACACGTAAGCTTCAATTGCATGTGTCAGAACATCCATGCCTGTATCTGCCGTAACGACTTTTGGTACGGTCATGACAAACTGAGGATCGATAATCGCTACATCAGGTGTTAACTCATAATCAGCTAACGGATATTTCACATTCTCTTCTTTATCTGTAATAACAGAGAAGGATGTCACCTCTGAACCTGTTCCAGATGTCGTAGGAATGGCTACAAATTGAGCTTGTAAGCCTAGTTCAGGATATTTGAAGACACGCTTACGAATGTCCATGAATTTCTGCTTCAATCCGTTGAAATCTGTATCAGGTTGTTCGTAGAAAAGCCACATTCCTTTAGCCGCATCCATTGCTGATCCCCCACCTAGCGCAATGATGACGTCTGGCTGGAACTGCTTCATCATTTCTGCCCCGCGCATGACTGTGTCACTAGATGGATCTGGTTCTACATCAGAGAAGATTTCACAGTGAACGTAATCTGGACGTTTCCGTAAGTAGTGCAAGATTTTATCAACATACCCAAGCTTCACCATGCCCTCATCGGTAACGATAAAGGCTCTTGAAATCTTAGGCATTTTCGCTAAATATTGAATGGAGTTCTTCTCAAAATAAATCTTTGGCGGAATTTTAAACCACTGCATGTTATTTGTTCGCTTCGCCATTTTCTTAACATTGATTAAGTGAACGGATCCTACGTTTGTAGACACTGAGTTCCCTCCATATGTTCCACAGCCTAGTGTTAGGGAAGGCATGTAAGCATTATAGATATCTCCAATAGCACCTTGAGAAGATGGTGCATTCACAATGAGACGGCCTGCTTTCATTCGTAGACCAAAGGCATCAATGACCTGCTGATCTTCTGTATGGATAACGGCGGAGTGACCTAATCCACCAAACTCAAGCATTTCTTCTGCTCGTTTGAATCCTTCTTCAGTAGAATTCGCTCTATAACAAGCAAGCACTGGGCTAAGCTTTTCCCTAGATAATGGGTAATTAGGGCCGACACCTTTTAATTCGGCTACTAGAATTTTAGTATCTTTTGGTACCGTAATCCCTGCCATTTGAGCGATTTCAAAGGCTGGCTTCCCTACAATATCTGCGTTAACCGCACAAGAATGCTCATTGATCACAAGCTTTTCAACTTTTGCTCGTTCTTCTGGGTTTAGGAAGTAGCATTTGTTATCAATCATTTCCTGTTTAACGTCTTCATAGATCTCTTTATCAATAATCACCGCTTGCTCAGATGCACAAATCATTCCATTATCAAACGTTTTCGATAGGATTAAATCGTTCACCGACCGTTTTAGATTCGCTGTCTTTTCAATGTAACAAGGAACGTTACCAGGTCCTACACCAAGAGCTGGCTTCCCTGAGCTATAGGCTGACTTCACCATACCTGCTCCACCTGTTGCTAGAATAAGAGAGATGCCATCGTGGGTCATCAGTTTCTGAGTTGCCTCTAAAGAAGGCGTCTCAATCCATTGCACGCAGTGTTCCGGTGCCCCCGCGCGAACCGCTGCATCCCTGACCACTCTAGCTGCTTCTGTACTACATTTCTGAGCAGAAGGGTGGAAAGCAAAGATAATCGGGTTCCCTGTTTTAATCGACGTAATCGCTTTAAACATCGTGGTCGATGTTGGATTAGTAACAGGTGTAACCCCCGCAATGACTCCTACTGGTTCTGCAATTTCTACCATACCTTCTTCGCTTAATTCATTGATGACGCCAACCGTTTTATCGTATTTAATATTGTGATAGATATATTCCGTTGAAAACAAGTTTTTGATGATTTTATCTTCATAAACGCCACGCTTTGTTTCTTCTACCGCTAATTTAGCAAGAGGCATATGTTGATCTAATCCAGCAAGAGCCATTTCCTTCACAATGAAATCAATCTGTTCCTGATTCAGTTCCTTCATTCCCACTAAAGCCTTTTTCCCATTCGCCACTAATGCATCAACCATTTTAGATGCTTTTTCAACTTTTAATTGCTTTTCTTCAACAGCCATTTTAAACCCTCCCATTAGTTTGTGAAACATTTCACATGATTATTTAAAAAATGACTTTCTACTTCTTAAGCACAAGCTGGGTTACGCGGAATCTTAACAAAGGAAATATCTTTATACATGCGTGCGTTTTGTTTAATCATCACAACATGATTTGTGGTCCAGATATATGATGGTATTTCTTGACCATCCTCCAACATCATTGCTTTAAACTTATCTCCTAAACTTTGTTCAAACAACTCAAGTGTATAGGTCTCAGTATCAGTGGTGAAGTCTTGCCATTCGCAGAGGATCATGGTTATCACTCCTTGTTTTCTTTGGTTGAATACATCATATCACCTGACAGCGCTTACAGTTTGTGAAACATTTCACAAATTTGTGAACAAAATTTTCTAGCTCTCTGTAGCACTATGACCGGGCATCTATCCATGTACATGAAGACATCATCTCTAACAATAAAAAGCCTTGCTCCCGGCGTCCAGGGTGCAAGGCTTTTGGTTTAATAATAGTCAGCTTCTTTAAGATCTGCCACTAGAATGTACCTTTCTGGTGCAGATCCGATAAAATTAAATGGATAACATGTAGTTACTGTTAAGGTCGCCTCTGGTTTTGGTACAATAACCGTTCGGTCTTCCGCATCAACGATCCGCACTTTCCTTACTTTATAGGTGAATTTACCAGCATCTGTAGTAACCATGAGGAGATCATTCATACCAACTTTTCCTAGACTTCGAAACACCGTATCCCGGTGCCCAGAAAGAACGGAGTTATCCTTTTCACCAGGTAGAACACTTCCTGCAAAATGCCCAACACCTTTGGCTAATTCATCTTCATCTGTTCCGTGATAGATAGGCAATGTGGCATCCAATTTTGGAATATATAGATCGCCTATCCTCTCGCCCTCTTTTGGACGTTCTGAATATAAGGGTTTTTCATTGCTTTCTATTTGAGGGGAGACAACACTTACATCTCCTTGTATCTCCTCTTCAGCTGCAACGTTATATTTAAAGAGAAAGTACCCTTTGGCCAAAGTGTATACATTCGTTGTTGTGAGCCACCAACCACCAGCCATCAAGACTACATATGCACACAAAGCTAGATAGTTCCTGCCTTTTTTATTCCCTTTCATATTTGAACCTGCGGTAAATGAACAAACCTAAACCCATTACAGCAAGTCCAATAGCTGTTTTCTCTACAGCAAAGGAAGCTGTATCTGGCAGTTTGCCCCCTCGTTCCGTTTGGAAGACCACCGGATCTCCTTCAGTACCAGACTTTGGCGACTGAGGTTTTACAGGTTCAGGGGGCTTACTTTCACTTTGATTCTTTAACTCCCCAACCTGTGCCAAATCCTTCCCGGTGTCCCTAATAAGCTCTGAACTGAACATATCTGCTGTCAGCACTATATCAGCGAGGAACTCACCCTTAGCCGTATTGAGTACGACCATCAAGTCGTAACCATCTGATGAGGCCATCCTCAGAATCGAGGAAATCGAAACGGCTTCCTTCTCTCCATCCTTTACTAAGTAAAAAGAGGGGTCTAATTCTAGCAATTGCATCAACTGCGTGAATATATCGAGCAATTCCGCTACTTGCTCTTCTGATAACTGTGTCGCCACCTCAAACTCACTAAAAGCCATCATTCGAGTAGCAATCTGATCCAACCTGTCTACCTTAGCTGAATCCTCAAAATCCAGTTGAATGAAGTGATTAAATAATCGCTCCAATTCTTCCTCAGTTAGACCTAATTCTGCAAAAAGAGCTTCTATATCTTCATAATCCATGTCTTCATTCGTATATAGGTAATTCCATATCGCCAACTCTAGATCATCGATATATTCATAGTTTTCAATGGAATCATCATTTTGTTCAAGTAACTCAAGAAGTTCTTCGTAAGTTAATTCATACTCTTCAAGGAGCTGTTTAAGAGCCTCATCCGTTAAAGGAGATAAATTGTAAAAAGAGAGGTCCATATCAAGGTCATCTAAAAAAGTATAGACATCAAGAATGCGTTGACCCTCCTCCAACTCTCCATTCTCCATTAATAATTGAGAAGCTTCCTCTAAACTTAAGCCGTAGTCATCAAGCAGTGCATTTAAATTTTCGTCAGTCAATGGCTCACCTAGAAATTCGGTAAGTTCATCTATGTCTTCAAATTCATCAAGACTTAGATCGTAAAAATCAAGATATTCCTCTAAATCCTGAACCGTCCACCCCAACTCTTCTACTAAGCTATCCACCTCAACAGAATGAGGTGCTGCAGAACTTACAGCAGGAAACAAAGCAACCAAAAAACCGACTAACACCACTAATAAAAGACCTCTCACCAGTTTTCCTCCTACTATTCAATTGTTAATTTCTAGAATAGTATAAGTCTACTTCTTCAAAAAAGATAGCTTTATTTTTCCATAATGAATGCGCTTAAAATTTTTATCAGAAACCTCTTACTTCCCCTCCATAACAAGGGATATTGGAGTGATATTAAAATTCTTCATATAAAAACTTAAAAGGAATGGTTACACAACCAAGCCCTCTTGCGTAATCTGTACCATAACAGTTAACAAAATTATTTTTTGTTATATAAAAGGAGCGAATCATTCATGAAAAAGTCAGATCAAAAAGGTACAGTTTCTTGCCCCCAATGTGGAACAGAAGTTAAATCACAGGTATATACGTACATGATGGAATGTGATCGTTGTCTATCTAAGAAAGACGAGTAAACATTGTAGCCCCTGTGTTAGATCAGGAATCAGACTGTTTATTATCTATAAAAAAGGTGGCGATTACGTGGAAATGAAAACGAATAACTGGGTGGTGGAAGGAGACGTTTCTCCTTCCTTCGCTGAAGTTTTGACCCCAGATGCTTTAGCTTTCTTAGAACAGCTTCATCATCGCTTTAACACGAGAAGATTGGAGTTGTTAACAGAGCGGAAAAAGCTTCAACAACAATTAGACCAAGGAACGAAACCATCTTTCCTTAAAGATTCTGTCTCTATCAGAGAAACAGAGTGGCGCATTGCTCCCCTCCCTCATGATTTGCAGGATCGTCGAGTTGAAATAACAGGACCAGTTGATCGAAAAATGGTCATTAACGGACTGAATTCTGGTGCCAAGGTCTTTATGGCGGATTTTGAAGATGCCAATTCGCCAACTTGGGCCAATACAATACAAGGACAAATCAACTTAAGAGACGCCATTCGAGGAACGATCTCTTTCCAAAATGACAAAGGCAAAGTCTATGAATTAAAAAAAGACACGGCCACTCTTATGGTCCGCCCAAGAGGCTGGCATCTTGAAGAAAAGCATATGACCTTAAATGGTGAAGCCGCTTCAGCTAGCTTAATCGATTTTGGACTTTATTTCTTTCATAATGCCAAACAGCTCATAGAGAAAGGCTCGGGCCCTTACTTTTACCTGCCGAAACTTGAGAACCATTTAGAAGCAAGACTTTGGAATGATGTCTTCTTATTTTCGCAAAAAGCATTAAATATCCCGACCGGAACCATTAAGGCAACAGTCTTATTAGAGACGATCTTGGCCGCCTTTGAAATGGATGAAATTCTGTATGAACTAAAAGAACATTCAGCTGGTTTGAACTGCGGGCGATGGGATTACATCTTCAGTTACCTTAAGAAATTTCGAAATGACCCATCCGTTATCCTACCTGATCGCTCTGAAGTAACCATGACAAGTCCGTTTATGAGAGCCTACTCTCTTCTAACAATCCAGACCTGCCACAGAAGAGGTGCACCAGCCATTGGAGGTATGGCAGCGCAAATCCCTGTGAAAAACGACGACCAGCGAAACAAAGAAGCTTTTGAGAAAGTGAAAGCTGATAAACAAAGAGAAGTACATGACGGCCATGACGGCACATGGGTCGCTCACCCTGCGATGGTCCAAACGGCTATGAATATCTTTAACAAGCACATGCGGACACCGAACCAAATCAACAGGCTAATTACAAATCTTCAGGTTACAGAGGAGAACTTACTCGAAATACCTGAAGGATCTATAACAGAAGCAGGCGTTCGTACGAATATCAATGTCGGTATTCACTATCTAGCTTCATGGCTAGAAGGCCGAGGCGCTGCTCCTATCCATAACCTTATGGAAGACGCTGCAACTGCAGAAATTTCCCGTGCTCAGGTGTGGCAGTGGATTCGTCACCCTAAAGGAATTTTAGACGACGGCAGAAAGGTCACGCTTGAATTAGTGGAGCAATGGAAGCAGGAGGAATTACTAGCTATTCAACAAGAGGTTGGATCAGAAACTTTTAAGAATGGTTCGTATAAGCTAGCAGATCGCTTATTTGAGAAATTCATTCGTGATGACGATTTTGCTGAGTTTTTAACACTCCAAGCTTATAAACACTTACCTTAAGGGGGATTACAGGGATGACAAACGAACGTATCGAAAAACTATTGAAAGATTGGAAAGACGAAAGCCGCTATGGAAATGTGACACGTCCATATGAAGCAGAAGATGTTATTAAGTTAAGAGGGTCAATGGATATCGAGTACACGCTTGCTGACCAAGGAGCGAAGAAACTTTGGCGTTTATTACATGAAGAGAACTACGTTCATGCACTCGGTGCCCTGACTGGTAATCAGGCAATGCAGCAAGTGAAAGCTGGACTGAAGGCCATCTACTTAAGCGGATGGCAAGTAGCAGCGGATGCGAACCTTTCTGGTCACATGTATCCGGACCAAAGTCTTTACCCTGCAAATAGTGTCCCTCAAGTTGTGAAGCGTATTAATCAAGCGCTTCAACGGGCGGATCAGATTCATCATATGGAAGTAAACAACGATATAGACTGGTTTGCTCCCATTGTTGCCGATGCAGAAGCGGGTTTCGGAGGGCAGCTTAACGTTTTCGAACTGATGAAAAGCATGATTGAGGCCGGTGCCTCTGCTGTTCACTTTGAAGACCAACTTTCCTCAGAGAAGAAATGCGGGCACCTTGGCGGGAAAGTATTGCTCCCTACTCAGACCGCCGTACGAAATTTAATCTCTGCCCGCTTTGCTGCAGACGTAATGGGCGTTCCGACGGTCATTATCGCACGTACAGACGCCAATGCTGCTGACTTAATTACGAGCGATATAGATCCAACGGATGGTCCCTTCCTCACAGGTGAACGAACAGCTGAAGGATTTTATAAAACACGCGCAGGGCTTGATCAAGCCATTGCACGCGGGCTTTCCTATGCCCCTTATGCGGATTTAGTATGGTGTGAAACCTCTGAACCAAATCTAGATGAAGCCAAACAATTTGCAGAGGCGATCCATGAACAGTATCCTGGTAAACTGCTCGCTTACAACTGCTCCCCTTCTTTCAATTGGAAGAAGAAATTAAGTGATGACACCATTGCTGAGTTCCAGCAAGAACTAAGTAAGATGGGCTACAAGTTCCAATTCGTCACACTAGCCGGATTCCACGCTCTCAATCACAGCATGTTTGAACTTTCAAGAGAATACAAAGAAAGAGGCATGGAAGCCTACTCCGAACTCCAGCAAGCAGAATTTGCTAGCGAGAAGGACGGCTATTCCGCTACGCGCCACCAGCGTGAAGTCGGAACAGGGTATTTTGATGAAGTGGCTCAAGTAATTTCTGGCGGGACGTCTTCTACTGTTGCGTTGAAGGGATCTACGGAGGAAGAGCAGTTTAAAGACTAGAACATACATTTGAAATAAGTATCTATACTAAAAGCCTCCCTTTTCTTAAGGAAGGCTTTTTTTGAGTACAAATATTAACACGTGTAAAAGGGGTCTTTATGAAGAAAACTAACTTTTAGGAGGTGATTGACTTGGCTCTAGACGTACTATGTGAAGTGAAAAACTGTGTCCATAATGAAGGTGGAGAAAAATGTGGTGCAACGTCCATTTTCATCATTAGTGAAACTGGCAAAACCGCTTCTTCTCAACAAGAAACAGATTGCAAAACTTTTGAACCGATAGAAGCATAATTAAGCATCCAGAGAATAACAGGAACTCCTGTAGTACTCTTCTTTATATTCAAAAAAGACTACTTCCCAAATAAGGAAATAGTCTTTTTCTAAACTATTGTGTTTCATAATGAACTAGGAAGATGTGTAAGGAAAATTTACTTTTGTTGAGGATCAGCCTCCAACAGAAGATCAACTAAATGCACAGCATCCATGGTGTGTGTAACTCCCTCACGTTCTATTCCAAGTTTCATCTGCAACAAACATCCTGGGTTTGTGGTTATAACCGATTCTGAATTGGTCCCACACACATCTTTCATTTTTACATCTAATACATCCATGGAATCTTCATAATTCACGATGTTATAAATACCAGCTGAACCGCAGCAAAAATCAGGACGGTCCAATTCTTTTAATGTGATACCAGGAACATCTTTAATTAGCTGAAGTGGTGGATTTTTCACTTTTTGAACATTGGTCATATGGCAAGAGGGTTGATAGGTTATGGTTCGATCAACAGATTTATTGAAGACCAAGTCATCTACCTCTGCAAGGACTTCTGAAATATCTCGAACTTTAGAAACAAATTGTTCCGCTCGCTCCCGCCATGTAGTACCTTCTTCAAACAAATGATGATACTCCACCATTCGAGCCCCGCATCCTCCTGCGTTGTTGACGATATAATCAATTTCTTCTTCCTCAAATGCCTTAATATTTCGCTTCGCTAACTCTACAGACTCATTTACCTTTCCAGAGTGTGCATGTAGCGCACCGCAACAGGTTTGCTGTTCAGGTAGCACCACTTCGAAACCAAATCGCAAAAGCAATTCAATCGTGTTTTGATTTGTTTCAAAGAATACACTGTCCATCACGCATCCTGTAAAGAAGGCTACTTTAGCGTGCGCAGGTCTCTTTCGTTTATAGCGCTTCGCCCGTTTTGAACGCTCTTTAGGAGATGGCTGCTGAGGAATCACTTGTTCAAATTTATCCAAATGAAGTGGTGCCAACTTTGTCAGACGTGATTTATTGGCAAGAGCTTGGATGCCGGTCTTTTGATAAAACCATGTTAAGTTGCCAAGCGTGTTCATCCACTTTCCGGAGGGGAAGAAGGAGCCGAAAAGAAAATCTTCTATTTTCTTTCTGGAAGTGGATTTGATTTGATGATCTTCGATTACTTCTTTTGCCCCTTCTAATATCTCCCCGTATTGGACATTCGTTGGGCAAACGGTCGTACAAGCCATACACCCTAGACACTTTTCAATAGGTTTCTCCAGATCTTGTACCGACGCTTTACCTTCAGCAACCATTTTAACCAGATTAATACGTCCTCTTGGAGAATGAGTCTCTCTTTCCATCGTTTCATAGGTTGGACAAGCTGGTAGACAATAACCACACTGGACACAATCAAACGTCTTATCGTAGTTGATTTTCTGTTGTAGGGCTTGAAGCTCACTCATTTCGTAACACCAGCTTTTGACCTTTCTCAGGGAAGATCTTCCCTGGATTCATGATACCATTTGGATCCCAGCTATCCTTTATCCGTTTCATCATTTCCAATCCTACAGCTCCAAGCTCATGTTCCATAAAGGGAGCTTTCATCGTACCGATTCCATGTTCTCCTGACAATGTCCCACCAAGATCAATGGCTGCCTGAAAGATCTCTTCAACGGCTTGCTCGACACGAGCCATTTCTTCTTGATCCCGCTTATCGCATAAAATATTAGGATGGAGGTTGCCGTCACCAGCATGGCCGAATACAACCACCTCCACCTGGTACTTTTCTTTAATCATATGGAGACGATCCATCATTTCAGGAATTTTACTTCGTGGTACGGTTGCGTCCTCCGATACCTTTGTCGGCTTGATTTTAGCAATTGCAGGAGAGACCTGTTTCCTTGCTTGCCAGATCTTCGTGGCTTCTTCGCTTGTTGCAGGGATACTGACATTAGAAGCTCCAATTTCTTGCATAATTCCTTCAACCAACTTCGTTTCAACTTTAAGAGCTTCTGGGTGGCCGTCTAACTCAATGATTACAATCGCTTCTGCATCAATAGGCAAGCCTGATGGTTTGAAGTTTTCAACTGCTCGGATACAAGCTTGATCCATAAACTCCATTTTTGAAGGTAGAATACCGGAAGTCAATGTGCGCGATATTGCCTTTCCAGCAGTCTGGACATCGGTAAACTCAACCATGATGGTTTGGACACCTGCAGGTTTCGGTACAAGTTTCAATGTAGCTTCTGTGATAACTCCAAGCGTTCCTTCAGAACCGACAATCAGTTTCGTCAGGTCAAACCCTGTGACATTCTTAATCGTCTGTCCACCCGTCTGAATGACTTCCCCTTCAGGAGTCACAAGCTCAAGGCCTAATACGAAATCTTTCGTCACACCATATTTCAGACCACGTGGCCCTCCTGAATTTTCGGCAAGATTACCTCCTATTGTAGCTACATGGGCGCTACTTGGATCTGGTGCATACATGAGTCCATGCTTCTCAGCTTCTTCGTTTATGCGGGCAGTAAGAACGCTAGGGGATACTTTAACCGTCAAATCGTCAGCACTTACATCGATTTTTTCAGGCCATTGGGAGAGATCAAGTACAATCCCTCCATAGACTGGCAGTGGCCCCCCGCTTAAACATGTCCCCTGCCCACGGGGATAAATAGGGATTTGATATTTATTAGCTACTTTAACGATATGTACAACTTCCTTCTTACTTTTAGCTTGAATGGCCACGTCAGGAAGATGTTCACCGAAGGAAGCATCAAAGCTATAACTATATCGATCTGCAATTTCAGTCATTATTTGATGATCTGGTATTTCCTCTTTTAGAGCTTCCATCCAATTACTCACTTATTTGCGCTCCTTCCCTTCCACATATCACCCAAATAATAACGATTTAGGATTCGTTGTGATCATTTCTCTTACCATATCTTCAGTTATTCCTTCATTTATAAGTTCAGTGACAAACTCGCTCATTCCCTTTACCGGTGTTGGATTATGAGGCTGCCCGTAGTCCGTGACTAGAATACATGAATCCGATCCCAGGGTTTTAATAGATTCAGCCATCTGAGGAATCGTAATGTTATTAAAGTCTTCCCCACAAGCTAATAAACACTTCTCAATATAACACCCTTGATCCGCTAATTTCTTTTGCAAATCCATTGGAATCTGGGCAATTCCTAAATCAGCATGTTGAATCAAAATCCGCTCAACTCCAATTGCCCGTGCCTCTTCCACCAAGATATCTACTTCGTAAGGCGAAAGGTGACCAGTAGCAAGGATGGCATCATAGGAAGCTATCAAATAAAGGATTCGCTTTACTTCATCTCTTATTTCTTCATGCTCATTTAGGATCGTTAAATTGGAATTAGAATCATCCAAAGAGGTTTTACTATTAAAAAATCGTTCCTGCTGGTTTTCAGCAAAATATTTGGCATGCTGTTCTGCCGAAATAGTAGGCATCCAGATTACCTTAGCCCCCATACGTAACGCCATGTCAACAGCATGAGGAGAAAGCCCACCTGTAAAAAGGTTACAAACCAAACCTCCATACACTTGCATGTCCGGCATTTGTTGGCGAATAAGAGCAGCTCGACCAAAGGTGGCTCCTTCATGAGCTTTAATCACTAACCCTTCCATCCCAGCTTCTCTAGCTTCCGTTACCAGTTCCCAATCTGTCTGTTTTCTCGGAAAAGCACTAGGAGAGCTATGAACATGAAGTTCATAAGCTCCCTTTAGTAATGGATGATATTGGTCTTGTACATCACTTCGATAATTCATAACTAAATACCTCTCCAAAAAACAGGTGAAGTTCTTCTACCAATGCTTGAAACTCAGGGTGATCGCTATACATGAAATCATTATGCATTCCGTTTATTTCGTAATAAACCTTCGGAGACGACACACTATTGTATAGAGATACAGATTCTTCAATCGGATGGAGAACATTATTCTTTCCATGCGCTACAAATAATGGAGTATCACCTAAATTCTTAGCAGCTGCTTCTGTATCTAGCTCCAGAATCGAATCTGTGAATTGAACACGTGTGCGCCCTCCAAAACCTTTCCTAGAAGCCAACTCTTTTTCTACATATGCACGTGTAGGCGGATCTAACGGATAATGTAAGAACGGGTCTGCAGGTTTTGAGTCTCCGGTCGTGACACGGCGCACCCGGTCTTCATACACTTCTTCTAATACTTTCAACCAGTTTTCATAAGAATGAATCGTCTTCAACCAGCGCTCTCCATTATAAAACCCATTTAGAGCAGCAACAGCTGCTACATCCTCTTTCTCCGCTACACGGACAACATTCGATCCGCCCATTCCCCATCCAATTAAGCCAATTCGCTCGTGATCGACTTCACTCTGCGCACGTAAAAAGGTTAAAGCATTACGAATATCAGCTACTTGTTCTTCAAGAATGACACGTGCAGGGTCCCCCTCGCTATCAGCGAAGCCTCGATAATCAAAGCCAAAGCATACATACCCTTTTTGCGTTAGCGCCTCGGCAAACATCTTGGGATAGAATTCATTTACACCTTGATAACCAGAATTGGCAATGATTGCTGGTAGTTTTCCCTTACTTTCATAATCGTCTGGCAAGTATAGTACCCCTTGTAGCTTATACCCTTCACTGTAAAACTGGACGGATTTTTCAATCATTTTGTCTCTCTCCCTTTTTATTAAGAATTCAATGCTTGGTCAAATGAATGTTTGAATTTCTTACGCGCATTATTTAAATGTTTATACATTTCATCTCTAGCTTGCTCTCCATTGCCTAAGCGAATGGCTGTATAGATCCGTTCATGTTCACTTAATACTTGGGCACGCTTTTCAGAGATCCCCATATTTTTCTTAAGGGAAAAACGAATAGCTTTTTCATAAAGAGTCGCGATGTTTTCCACACTGTGAAGCAGTATCGGGTTATGAGCAGCCTGTACAATCGCATTGTGAAAGGCAATATCCTCTTTATCCCCTACAAGATTATTATTCTGGGAACTACGAATCTCATCTAGCTTTTCTTTAATGACTGCTTTATCCTCAGCCGTTCCACGTTCTGCAGCTAATCGAGCGGCTTCAGATTCTAGAATGATACGTGTTTCTAGTAAGTTTAAAACTTCTTCTGTATCCACAAATTCAAACTGTGTTTGTTCCATTAAATTTGTAAGAGAAGTCGCTTGGACAATACTGCCACCTCCTTGCTTCGAAACGGTTAACCCGCTTGCTTCTAATACACTTAATGCTTCTCGTACAGGAGTACGACTGACGCCGAACATCTCTGATAGTTGTTTTTCTGTAGGAAGCCGATCACCAGGCTTCATATCCTCCTCGTGAATGTATTCCTTAATGCGATCGAACACCTGCATTGACACTTTTTTTCGTTCTATTTTCATAAAAATTACGTTCCTCTCTATTAAGAGACATTAGAGTCTCTATTATAGTTTCTCGTCTCTTGAATAGAAGTCAGCCAACCTGACTTCGAAGCAATGAATATGAGTACAGCACTTGCGCCCAATAATATGAGAGAGAATATACCGCCGGCCCCTCCCATCATCATAATAGGACCGAAAGTAATGATTAAAATCTCAACAGGTACCATGCCAACATATCCTAAAGCATAGTCATCCAACGTAGTACTTTTGGTCTTAGGATCCACAATCCTTAATAGAGCAATTCCCATTGCAACTGTTCCAGTACTCCAACCCCAGCCAAAGATGGCGTTCTCAAACCAATGCCGATGGAAGACACGCGGAGCAATAAAACGGAAAATACAATATGCCCAAATGACACCGAATACAAATAACGCTAAAAGGGGCCATGCATAAGCAGCCACAACAGCTAGATTAATAGACGTAATACCAAAAGCTACAATTAAGTCTGTTGCTGTTCCGCTCAAACGGTCAATTACCCGCTTGTCCACATAATCGTTAGCTTTAGTCGCATTCAACACCAATTGCACAATTAAACCAACAACAAATGAGAGACTCAGTAATGGAATGCTGACTTGTGGAAAGAGCGATTCAATGCCTGTCTGTAAAAAGTAACTGAGCATGACAACTACAGCGAGTATGGCAATGTGAAAAAATAAAGGGTCTACCGTATTACTCGATACTGTATCATCCCCTGATGATTTACGATTCTTATGAGGAACTAGACCAGTACGTAGCTCATTTGGTAAATCTTCAAAGTCTGAAATGAAATTCGTTTGGTTATTCCGCGCGTTCATCTTAACGAGCAAAAGTCCGCCGAGAATAGCGCAAATCAAGCCGATGGTAGCCGATGTGTAGCCAAGTGCCGTGGCCTCTTCCCAACCAAGGCCACTAAAAGCTTCTCCTACTGCAGCCGCTGTACCATGTCCTCCAAGGAAACCTGCTCCTAGGATCAAGCCAAAACCGACCGGAATATCCCAAACATTTGCTAAAAGTATGTACGTAATCATTGCTCCCCCGCCCCACATAAGCATGGTCAGGAGCATTGAGTACACCCACATGTTTCTCACGCGCCCAAAAGTTTGTTTCCAATTTACTTTGGCAGCCCCTATTGGAATAGCACCAAAAATCACAGCAATTAAGACTGTAGGATAAGCACTGACAAGATCAGAAAAAGGAAGCAAATCAAAACCATTAGGCCCTAAAGTTAACCCCAATATCCCAGCAATGATACTAGCTGGAATGAATAACTTTTGTACGAATTGCACCTTCGCTCGTAATATGACACCAAATAACAATAAAACCGAAATCAATCCAACATCAATGGCTAACTCCCATGCTGACACCTTCATTCCTCCCCGAATGTTTTATAAGAAAGCGCTATCATAATTTGTATGATAACTATACAATACGATAATAAACCGTGTAAAGAATAAATTTTAAAAAATTCAGAAAAGTTAATTTCTCCTAGTTTCTTTCCCTTACTTCATTCTAGCGGCTAGTCTTTTTCCTTATCGAATCAAAACAGATTACCCTGTTAAGCAAAATAAGAACCGCCTCCCTAGTTCATCGTAACTAGAGAGGCGGTTCTTGTTATCTTTTCAGACCCAGCTTCACATTTTGGCTAGGGAATGTATAAGGATAGCGACTGATCTAAATCCACTATGAAAGTTATATAACAGTCAGCAATTCAAGGGTTATGATGATCAAAAAAATGAGAAGTTGAGGAATTACAGCTCTGATTAATTCTTGGTGTTTAATGAAAGAAACGATAAAAACTGATAGTACATTCAAACAAAGAATTCCTAATGGTATAAAGGCTGCAACCCCCGTTAAGACAACTAGACTGTAAAAAGTTAAAACTTCCACGACACCCACTGTAAATAGAATCATCCCACCTTGTAAGGACATGACCCTAAAAGAGCCAATTAATAGAGGGCTAGCCTTTAATTTCTTTAATTCATCCACCTGCATTTTTTCACCATAAATGATATGAACCATACTCATCATAATAAGGGTCACACCTACGACCAGTTTCATCACAACTCCCCCAAGCATTTAAAAAGAGGATCGTCTCTTCTTGTTATATACACCGTCGTGTTCATGCAGTCCGCCTTATACTACTGCTCTAATCCCGCTACCCCAAATCCCCCGGGTCCAGAATGGGTCGAAATCATACCGCCCGCTTGAATCCATCTCACATTTTCGAATCCGTTCTCTTTGGCGACCTCTTCCATCCGCTGCTTGATCTTTTCATCAAGCCCTATGGAGTAGATAAAATACAGTTGCTTTCGATCGATGTTGAATTCTTTTAGGTAATCATGAAAGAGTTTTTCCGTAGCTCCACTCATTTTCCCACGGTACTTTTTAGTGGACATAAGCTTTCCATCCTTCAACTCTATGCATGGCTTTATTTTTAAGAGTGTTCCAATCAAAGAGGCCATATTGCTGACTCGTCCTCCCGCTTTTAGAAACTCAAGACTGCCTGGTATGAAAGAAAGCCTTGATTTAGGAACAACGGCTTCTATTTTTTCAACTAACTGTTCCGGTTCAATGTCAGGTTCTTCTTCTAATACGTTAGCGGCGTACAATACAATCGCAGCTAATCCTCCCGTAACGTTCAGAGCATCAATGAGGTACATGTCTTCAAATTCTTCCGCTGCAATAACAGCGTTTTGAAAAGAAGAAGACGCTTTTGATGTATATCCTATATGTACAATGATGCAATCCGGGAATTTCTCTCTTATATTGGTGAAGAACTCTTCGTACTCGTGAGCATTGGTGGAGGTCGTAGAGGGAATCTTCTTCGTCCGTTCGTAGTAGTCATAAATATCCTGGACCGGAAGCTCACCGTCTAAATAATCTTCGCCGTCCATGATAATGTGCATGGGCACTACTTGAACATCGTACGTTTCAGCTAAATCCCTTGGCAAGTCGGCACCGCTTTCGGTTGATAAGATGATCCTTCTCATTCTTTGTCCCCCTTGGATTATAGTACTGGTTCACTCTTCCTACATTATGTATTTATTATACATGAGATAACCGGATTCGTGGGCCATGGGGACAGGTACATCGTCCCTCTCTGACATTACGCTAAACTTAAAGCTTAAAAAGGTAAGTGATCAAAGCAATCGATGACATTTTGCTAGTGTTTTGGCCTTAAACAGTCAGAGACAAGCCCCATCTGTGACATTTTCTTTGATTATACGGACCAAAATGTAAGAGAAAGACGTGATCTATGACCTTTTGACCTCTCCACACCTCCAAAAGGTCACAGAAGCCTTAAACAGAATAGATCCCCCCTGTTAAGAACCTCTTTCACGCAAAAAACCCTTATTTGATCAAACGTTTGATCAAGTGAAGCGTGGGGACGGTTCTAGTGCTTCTTAAAGAAATGAAACATGTAATTTAGTGGGTTAATTCGCCTCTCCTCTTAATACGTTAGAAGAAGAACGTTATGTATGTTAGGAGAGATGCTAATGCTCGAAAAGTTTGTAGATGAACTCCCGATAATAGACGAGATTCTTCCTATTCGTTCTTATCATCAAGCACCCTTTTATGAAGTAACGATGAGAGAGACCTATCAAAAGCTACACCGGGATCTCCCCCCGACTAAGGTTTGGGGATATAATGGCCAATACCCAGGCCCTACTTTCCATGTGCAAAGAAATCAAACGGTCCATGTATTATGGAAAAATGAACTTCCCAAGAAACATTTCCTTCCTATTGATACCACTGTTCATGGTGCAGGGAATGATGTGCCTGAGGTCCGTACCGTCGTCCATCTTCATGGAGGGATAACACCTGACACCAGTGACGGTTATCCTGAAGCTTGGTTTACAAATGGCTTTCAAGAAGTCGGCCCTTATTTCACACACCAACTATACACGTATCCCAATCGTCAACAAGGCACTACTTTGTGGTATCATGATCACGCCGTGGGGATTACCCGCCTGAATATATACGCCGGTCTCGCGGGTATGTACATCATTCATGATCCAGCAGAAACTTATCTCAACCTTCCCAAAGCCCCTTATGATCTTCCATTACTCATTCAAGACCGTTCTTTTAACCCTGATGGCAGCCTTTACTACCCATCTCAACCGAATCCCCCTGTGCCTAATGTGAATCCTTCCGTGGTACCAGAGTTTTTAGGGGATACCGTTTTGGTTAACGGTAAGGTGTGGCCATTTATGAATGTTGAACCTAGACGCTATCGGTTCCGCATCTTAAATGGATCGAATGCTCGAATCTATCGATTATCCCTTTCCAATGGGCTTTCCTTTATTCAAATAGGTACAGATCAAGGATTGTTAGAACAGCCCATTCTCGTTCCTGAACTCCTACTTGCCCCTGCCGAGCGGGCAGATGTAATCATCGACTTCTCAAATGGCTTTCAACAATCCATTGTTATGGAGAATAATCCCGAGCCACCTTTCCCTCCTGGAGACCCTAATCCAGAAGGGCCCGTGATGGAATTTCGAGTAAACAAACCTCTTACATGTCCGGACACAAGTTCGATTCCAGCTCATTTAGCCGCTATTCCTAAGCTCCTGACCTACCAGAAAAATCGGAACTTACTCCTCAATATGAGGCCTGATCCATATGGACGTGAGATCCACTTGTTAGATAATCGGGTGTGGGCAGATTCGGTTTCAGAAATACCCTCCCTAGGCAACACGGAAATATGGACACTCATCAATATTTCAAACGCCACTCACCCGATCCATTTGCACCTTGTACAATTTCAAATAGTCGATCGCCAGCCTTTCGATGCTGACATCTATAAAAAAGACGGAAGAATCGTCCCTACTGGCCCACGCACCCTTCCCGATTTAAACGAGCGAGGTTGGAAAGACACCGTACGCGCCAACCCACATGAGATCACACGGATCATCATGACATTCGGCCCCTATCCAGGCCTTTTTGTATGGCATTGCCATATCCTTGAACATGAAGATTATGAAATGATGCGCCCTTATTACATTGTGGGCCATGGGGACAGGTACATCGTCCCTCTCTGACATGTCGCTAAACTTAAAGCTTAAAAAGGTAAGAGATCAAAGCAATCGATGACATTTTGCTAGTGTTTTGGTCTCCAACAGTCACAGATAACCCCCTTCTGTGACGTTTTCTTTGATCAAACAAACCAAAACGTAAGAGAAGCACGTGATCTATGACCTTTTAAGCTACCCATACCATCAAAAGGTCACAGAAGCCTTAAACAGAATAGACCTCCCTTGTTAAGGACCTCTTTCACGCAAAAAACCCTTACTTGATCAAACGTTTGATCAAGTAAGGGTTTTTAAAATAAGACACTAGATCATTACTTTGGTAACGATACGTAAAACACTTTCTGATTCTTTTTTGATGCAGAATAGAAAAAATCCGTGCAATCTACCCATTTGACTTCGTTCATCATTGAAGTTAATTGCTGGTCAATATCGATCTCCACGTCTTTCATAATTTGTAAAAGTTCAGAAAGTGTGAGTTCAAAATGTTCCGCTGCCAGCTTATGAGGAGCTTCACTTCTTAGATAATCCAGAAACTCCGCTGAAGTGGCAACTTCTTTTTCAATGTCATCTTCCATTCTCATCACATAGTTGTAGATGTCTTTCTTTTCCTTGGGTAAAGCACGTACAATCTTATCGGTCAGTTGCTTAACTAAATAATCACTCATGGTTTCACCCCACTTACTATGTGGTCGATACTATAACTAACAATTCAAATGAAGAAAACCCCTACATTAGAGATTTTTTCTCATTATCCGATAATGTATTAGCTTTAAGAGAAGAACGTTTCAATACCATCATTTTTGACCAAACGTTATACCATAAACATTAGAAAAAACTAGGTAGGGGATCGGAAAAGTCGCTCCACCGTTCTTCCATTTCTTCCGTAGTTAACAAGCAATGATCCAATCGTTCCTCTAGCTGCTCACGATCTACTTTAATACCTATAAAAACAATTTCGTTCATGCGATCACCATAAACCGGATCCCATCTAGAAGACAAACTTGGATCATCTTGAAACTGTTCTTCTTGCTCTTGTTCAGGTAGTGTTGCCACCCATTCCCCTGCGCCTTGTACCGACAACGAAGAGCCAGCTTGAGATAATAGCCCAACGTGATCATTTCTACTCGCCAACCAGAAGAAACCTTTTGAGCGAGTAATCTTCTTGGGCCAATTCTCCAAGAATTCCATAAATCTAATCGGATGAAATGGTCTCTTTCTGCGATAGACAAATGATGTAATGCCATACTCTTCATTCTCTGGTATGTGTTCCTCATTTAATTCTTTTATCCAACCCGCACCTTGACTAGCGCTTTCAAAATCAAAGAGATGTGTATTTAATATATGGGAAAGATGAATATTTCCGTATTGAGATTCAACTATATAAGCAGTGGGATTCAGCTGCGATAGAATAGCTTTTAACTCTTCTGCTTCTTTCTTTGGAACTAAGTCCGTTTTGTTTACGACAAGGACATTCGCAAACTCTACTTGGTCGATTAACAAATCTGTTACATCGCGATCATCTTCCTCATCTGTAGCTTGTTTGCGATCCAATAAACGATCTCCAGACTCGTAGTCTTTCCAGAAGCGATTAGCATCTACTACGGTTACCATGGTATCTAGACGGCATTTCTCTCCTAAATCGATCCCTAATGCTTCATCTTTATAGGTGAAGCTTTGTGCAACGGGGATAGGCTCTGAAACTCCGGTAGATTCTATGACAATATAATCGATATCTAATTCAGCTAGTTTATTGACTTCTTCTATTAAATCTTCTCGTAATGTACAGCAAATACAACCGTTTTGCATCTCCACTAAGTTTTCTTCTGTTCTGCTGAATCCACCCTGTTTCACCAAACTTGCGTCTATATTGACCTCACTCATGTCATTAACGATGACTGCAATCTTCTTATCTTCTTTATTATGCAGTATATGATTTAAGAGCGTTGTTTTTCCAGCTCCTAAATAACCACTAAGTACAGTTACTGGTATTTTATTATTCATCTACTCACCTCCAAAACAGGAAAAGCCTTGCAAATTCGTTCAGCCGCTTTTCTAGCCCCAGCTATATTTCTAGACACAGGACCAACCTCTAACTCTGCTAAAGCTCCTGATACATATAATCCCTTACTCCATTTTAATTGTTGGTCTACGATGGGGAATCCACAGGGGGCACAAGGCAAATGATGCTCCTTGATTGTCGCCGACAACCAACTTTCACCCGGCAAACCAGCTTTCGCACCCGTAGCTAAGAATAGATGATTGGCTATGATTTGCTCTGTATTTTTCATTTTGAGGAAGATGTTCCCATCATCATGATGGGCTCCTTCCACTTCATCCGTAACAATAGTCAGTTTGCTTTGTTGCTCTAAGGATCTTAATGTTGTGTACATACTTTTGGTTACAGATCCTCTATGTCGAGCTTGTTGGATCCATTGCCTTCTTTTTTGATAAGAGGATTCTTTATGATAACGATCTAGATATTTAGGGCCCATCCAGCCTGGATCACTATCAAAATCTTCTATTCGAAAAGGATGACGCTTTATCAGTGTAACGGGTTCGGTAGCCTTTTGAGCCAATGTCGCTGCCATGTGAGCAGCTGATAATCCTCCTACAACAACAGCAGCGCCTGAATCCATGTCAGCACTCTCCTCGTTTTCTTGAAAGACATGCGTGATGGATTGTGGTAAAGCTTCCCTTAAACTCTCCGCCCATTCTGGAATAAAAGGTTGATGATTTACCCCAATAGCTACAACAACATTTTCTGCTTGATACCACTCATTGGACGAAAGCTTCACATGCCACCTTTCATCATGAAACCGGAGAGCTCTCACCCACCCTTGTTTCCAGCAGTTTTGCAGGCCAACGGTTTGAAATATATCCTTGCAATGGTTATTAAACATTTGTAGTTGAGGTCGATTGTAGTACCCTCTAAATCCTTGCGTATAATCTTTTTCTTTGGCATATTTTTTTAAGCTGTATGGGTCGGGGTCTAAATGGTGAACAGAAGGCGAACGTAAGTAAGTCATCCCAATCTTTCTTGTTGTAGTCATCCAGTTATGCATTGGATCATCATAAGGGTCAATGACTAATAAATCTTCTTCTTTTATCCTATTGAAGCGGAGGAGCCAGGTGGCAATTGTAGACCCCTGTACTCCTCCACCAATAACAATTAATTTATACAATAGCATTCCCCTTCTCTTAAAAGGATCCTTACCAACTCGCTTTTTTCACGCCAGGAATTTGACCTTTATGAGCATACTCTCTGAATGCTATACGGGACATGCCGAATTTTCTCATATACGCTTTAGGTCTTCCTGTAACCGCACAACGATTATTGGAACGAGTAGGGGACGAATCTCTAGGTAACTTTCTTAGTGCTTCGTAGTCCCCTTTCTCTTTTAATTCCCTACGCTTTTCAGCATACTTTTCCACCATTTGTTGCCTCTTTTGTTGTTTTGCAATCATAGATTTTTTTGCCATAGTAAAAAACTCCTTTTAAATAGTAATCATTACGATTTAAATGTTATTCTATTCCTTTTCCAATAAAAATCAATTCACTTCTCTTGGTCTCGTTTTTACTTCACTATCTTCCTTGGACATAAGTTACCTGCACTAAGAAAAACCGTTATAATCGTAACTGAGATCTCTTTCTTAGTAGTCATTTTTCAACCTCAACAAACTCCCTTTTGGCACTTAGTTTCACCTATTTACCAAAAGCCTGACAATGTAGAGCTTTGTTGCTGATAAACACCAACCAAACAAAACGTAATCGTTACGATTTAATAAGTATAAATGAATACTCTTTCTTTGTAAACAGCTACTTTCGATTCCAAATGGAAGCTCAGGGCCATGGGGACAGGTACATTGTCCCTCTCTGACATTTCGCTAGATTTAAAGCTTAAAAAGGTAAGTGATCAAAGCAATCGATGACATTTTGCTAGTGTTTTGTCCTCAAACAGTCAGAGACAAGCCCCATCTGTGACGTTTTCTTTGATTATACGAACCAAAACGTAAGATAAACACGTGATCTATGACCTTTTGACCTACCCATACCTCCAAAAGGTCACAGAAGCCTTAAGATTTCCGCCTGTTCGTGAAGCGCGGGGACGGTTCTGGCGCTTCCTATTTCCAATAGAAACGCCGCTTCGAAACAAGATGAAGGAGAATGATCGAGATTCATTAATATAAAAAAGGCTTCTCAAACGTTAATTCAACGAATGAGAAGCCTCTATTCCTATTCTAATAGTAGCAAAATTGTTCAAAGCCCTTTATCTATCAAGGCGTTGATCGGTTATTACATCCTGTCGCCCATACCCTTATTAATAAAAATAATCATCCTTGTCTTGATAACTCTGTCACGTATTCAAAGAACGCATCACGGGACACTTCATACACGAGATTCACATTACGGCCGTTCTCAGACAACTCCGTTCTTCCCTGGCTCACCCCAGAGTCGTGGACGATGCTCTTTACCGTTTTTTTCTTCACGAGCCCTTCATTGCCGACCGTTGTCGTCGTCAACACGTCCCACAAAAAGTAAGTCGAGTTTGTCTGATTATGGACAAGCGGTGGAACCATCGCATAGCACTGACCTAGAAAATCAATTCCCAGATCTTCGCGCTGTGATGCCCATTTTTGACGAACGTCGAGCGTCAACGGAACCATGTTCGTGCTCTCGAGAGCGACCAAGTCGATGACGATCGAACTGTCCCAAACACGCTTCGCCGCTTCAGGATCCCAGAAAGCATTCCATTCCGCAGTTCCGTCGTGCTCCGGTTCTTCAACGTTTCCAACCTCAAGGAACGTCCCGCCCATCCAGATCAGCTTCTCGATCTTATCTTCAATATCCGGCGCTTTAGTCAGTGCGCGGGCTAGATCCGTAAGCGGTCCGATGAATACAAGCGTCGTTGGGTCCTCCGTTTTACGGAGCGTCTCGATCAAATGCTCGTGAGACGGAACTGAAGCAAGCGGTGCATCAATGCTCCCTTTTTCATTCAACAGCGGCAGCGCGTCCACATAGAACGCATGCATGCGCCAGTCCTTCGGAAACGCGTTAACCCCGCGCGAGTTCGATGCCGCAACTTCAACCGACTTCCCATGTCCGAACCGGTCAATGATCTTACGGCTCGCATAAGCAGCAGGCTCCAAATAGCAATCGGCAGGAATAACGCCCACCCCTGTCAGGTTCACATCATCCATCTGTAATAAAAGGAAAAGCGACACAAGATCGTCGACTCCACCATCATGGTTTAAATATACATTCTTCATCATCCATCTCCACCTCTCGTTGTGTGCACGATCAAAAAAAAAGACCTCTTTCCCATAATAAAAAAGGAAAGAGGTCGCACCGCGCGATTCTCTCCTTATAGTCCAGCTTTCTCGGCAGCTGGGTAGAAACGTGTGGGCCATCTTTCCACATATATATAAGGAATGCTGATTTAATTGCCCTCATTCTAGCATAGGGTGTAACCAGAGGCAACACACTTCGACAATCACAGGGTCATGTTCCCTGAACCTGCTAACCTTCGTGCAAAGGTGCCCGTCCCCATGCTCCTTGAATGAATACGGTTGCAGTTATATTCAAAAAAATGAAGTGAGTTATTTAAGAAACAGTAATATGTCCATCTTTATATGTAAATGAATGAATACCTTTTTCCGTCAATAGAACTGGTAAGTATTGAGCAACCATTCCTGCAATTCCAAGATTTTGAGGATTTAGTATCCAATCAATAGACTTCCATTCCAGAATACCTTCACGTGTCTTTAAGGGAGTGTCATATGTAAAATGTTCATCAATCTCATATAAGTAAACATAGATCCCATCCAGTTCACCGTTGTTCGTTTCCCAGGTCACCGTACCTTTAGAATAAAAAGCTTCTACTCTAATGCCCGTTTCCTCAAACACTTCACGTAAAGCACCTTGATCAGGTGATTCATTTCTCTCAACCTTACCGCCGACTCCATTCCAAACGCCCATGATAGGAGCTTTTTCTCGATTAAGCATCAGGATTCTATCTTTCCTCTTCACAAAGCAAACTGTGTATTTGAACATCACATAGGCACCTTTCTATTTAAGTTGTCCCTAAATTATAAGCCTCTATACTATCATTCTCCAAGTAGATTCAATCAGTCCCACTAACAGGATGGACAAAGAACATAGTTCTATCCAGACAAAAAAATGACCTTACCTAATTAGGCAAGATCATTTTTAATCTTATTAAGCTGCTTTTTCTTGATTATAAAGCTTGTTGACCATTTCTTTCTTAAATCCGAATAGATAGGTTAGCCCGAAGCCACCGATGTAAGAAATCAACAATCCAATAATGTAAGTTACATACTTCCCGTCAGATATAAGAGGGAGTAACGCTACACCAGATGGGCCCACCGTTATAGCCCCAATATTCGTAAGAGCTAAGAATGCTCCACCAAATCCTGCTCCGAGACAAGCCGTTAGGAATGGACGCCCAAGTGGTAGGGATACACCGTAAATGAGTGGCTCCCCTATCCCAAGAACTCCTACAGGCAAAGCATTTGCAATGGTTTTGCGTAAGCGCTCATCTTTTGTCTTAAGATAGATGGCTACAGCAGCCCCGACTTGTCCACCACCAGCCATAGCTAGAACCGGAAGCAATGTAGTGGCGCCGATACTTTCTATTAATTCAAGATGCACGGGGATTAATCCCTGGTGTAAGCCAAGAGTAACAAGTGGCAAGAAGGTCGCTGCTAGCACAAAGCCACCAACAACTCCGCCTACCTCAAGCATAACGTCTACCAAGAACCAAGTAATACCACTCATGATAAATCCGGCGATTGGCTGAATAACAGCAACAGTAAATAAGGAACCAACCAGAATCGTTATGAGAGGCGTAACAAGTAAATCGAGACTATCATGGATGCGTCTTCTGATAAATAATTCTATTTTCACGAAAATATAAGCTGAGATGATAACACCTAACAGACCACCTAGTCCTGTACTAACCTTTAAATCTAGTCCTAATAATTGCAACGTGCCAATATCGCTTAAGACGGGGGCATAAATAATAAGACCAGCTATCCCACCGAGAACTAGGGTCCCCCTAAACTCTCTAGCCGTATTAATACCTACAAATATCCCTAAGCTTCCGAATAATAATCCACCAATTGATTGTAATAGAATGTACCAATCAGATTCTAGAATAGCAGGGTTTAAGACACCTGCTTCTGGGTTGGCAAGGTTCAAGATTAAATTGGCTATACCTAAAATGAGTCCAGAAGCAACAAAACCAGGGATAAGCGGAATGAAAATATTACCGATGTGACGAAGTACTTGCTGTACTTTCGTCGTTTGCTTCGCCTTGTACGAAGCCTTTGTATCCGATGCTACATCAAATTCATCTTGATCGACTTCTCCGCCATCAATCCCTGTTAAATCACCAAACTCATACGCAACTTTGGTTACCTTACCTGGACCAAGCACAATTTGAATGGTCTCATCTTCCACAACACCCATGACTCCATCCAATTGTTTAAGCTGTTCGGTATTGATGCGAGAATGATCTTTCGCATTAACTCGTAGTCTGGTTATACAATTTGCAAAACTAGTAACATTCTCTTTTCCGCCTAAATGCTCAAGTATTTTACCGGCAAGCTCACGATTGTTCATATCCTTCCCCTACCCTTCTATTAGTTGATTGCGTGGCGTACAAACCCATTTGCAGCTTCTAAGCTAGCTTCTGCCTCATCTTTATCGCATTGCTTCTCGATCATCACAATTGCAACTTTCGGCTTACTTCCGGAGCGTTTCAAGTATTCCTCGGCTGTTTCATAAGGGACCCCTGTTGCTAACGCAATGATGTTCTTCGCACGCTCTACTAATTTATGATTGGTTAATTGCACATCTACCATGAGGTTGCCGTACACCTTGCCGATGCCGACCATTGCTCCCGTTGAAATCATATTCACTACTAACTTCTGGGCAGTTCCTGATTTCAATCGAGTCGACCCCGTAATTACCTCTGGTCCGACCATCACTTCAATTGAAACATCTGCAAATTGACTAATTTCTGCACCTTTATTACAACTAACAGCTACTGAATGAGCCCCGATATCTTTTGCATAAGCAAGCCCCCCTTTTACATAAGGAGTTCTGCCACTTGCTGCTAATCCGACTACCGTATCGTTTTTAGTTAAGCCAAGCTTCTTTAGATCTTCAGCAGCAAGCT
Source organism: Pontibacillus salipaludis (assembly GCF_014642405.1). Taxonomy (GTDB): domain Bacteria; phylum Bacillota; class Bacilli; order Bacillales; family BH030062; genus Pontibacillus; species Pontibacillus salipaludis. The sequence goes on along the minus strand of NZ_BMIN01000018.1, from coordinate 23,760 downwards.
CGTTATTATCCTCTGCGCCCTCTACAGCTTTCATAATGGCGCGTTCACCACCAGCAATTAATCCCCGTACTTTCTCAAAACTCGTCCCAAAGGTTGGTGGACATTCCACGGCATCCAGAATACCTAGACGGCCACTAGTTCCAGCCCCTATATAGATGAGGCGACCTCCTGACTGAAAGGACTTCACTACAAGGTTAACGGCCTTTTCAATAGAGCTTATTTCTTGTTCAACAGCTTGAGGGACTTTATGGTCTTCTTCGTTCATTACTTTCAAAAAATCATGGGTACTCATATCATCTAGATCCATCGTATGTTGGTTGCGTGTCTCTGTGGTAAGATTCTGTATCAAGAATTACTTCCTCCTTTTTCACCGCTCTGTTGGATGATTTCATGGGTTCTTCTTAAATGGAGTAGCGCCTCATCATATTCTTCATGGGCACAGGCGGTATATAAAATATCAATGACATTCAGTGTTGCCATCCTTGACGTCATAGCAGCACTACGAAACTCGTCTTCCTTCGCCGCTACAAACAACACTGCGTCTGCCAACGAACTAATCGCCGTGTCAGCGTACTTCGTAATCGCAATGACCTTTGCTCCTTGACTTTTAGCTACTTTAATACAGTCAATGACCTGCTTCGTTTCACCTGAGTAGGAGATGGCTACCGCTACATCGTTCGCTCTCAGATTCACAGCCGATACCCGCTGCATGTGAAAGTCACTATAGGCTGTACACACCTTGTTTATACGCATAAATTTTTGCACGGCGTCTGAGGCAATAAGATAACTAGAGCCAACTCCGTATAAATCTATTTTTTCTGCGTCGACCAAAAGTCGGTATGCTTTGGTCAGCTCTTCTTTATCAAGTAGCTGTAAGCTCTCATACAACGATTGAACATTGTTGTTTGTAATAACCGACATGATATTTTCAAGAGAAGCTCCTGGTTCTAATGGCTCTTTCTCTAAATCATGTAAGCTAATGATCGACAAATCACCGGCTAATTTCAGCTTAAAATCCTTAAAACCTTCGTATCCGATCGACTTACAATACCTCAACACAGCTGCAGGACTCGAATAACAATTAGCTGCAACTTGCTGGACCGACATCGATACAATTTCTTCAGGATGTTGTAATATGTACTGGGCTACGACTTTCTCTGTTTGCTTTACCGCTCCAATGGACTCTCTGACTCTATATAAAACTCCATTCAAAATGCTACACCTCAATTGAGATCAGATTGTTTAAGCGCTTACAGAAAGTATAACGCTATTGAAATATTAAATCGATAATATCACAATTTCTGAAATAAAATTTCAATTTTAGAAATAACCCGAAGCGCGGGGACGGTTCTAGCGCTTCCTATACGTAACGTGATGCAGGAAATGCTCGCACGCGTACACGATTTTAATCACCTGGGTCATAAAAAACAAAAAGAGGACCCTCAACAGGTTGTTCACCTATTGAGACCCCCTTTTAGGACTCCTATTGTTAAACGTATAGCAGATAGCAGAAGAACAAGCTCCGTCCGATTTCTTTACTTCTCGATCATTTCTTTCAAAACTACTGCGTGATTGTGCTCTTTATCTTTAGCACCGAAGAGTAAAACGACCCTATTATCAGAGGCTATTTCCTTTAGCTCATTCAGCTTATGGCTCGCCTCGGAATTCTCATTAAGTTCTCTTTGATAGGATTCTTTAAAGGATTCAAACTTATCAGGATCATGATCAAACCATTTGCGTAAAGAAGAACTAGGCGCGATCTCTTTGATCCATTCATCTAAATGTACCTCTTCTTTAGATATTCCTCTCGGCCATACTCGATCGATGAGTACCCGATGGCCACCTAAGATTTTGTCCTCTTCATAGATCCTTCTCAATACTACAGACATGCCCATCACCTCTTCTTTAAGTTGTGATCGTCTACTACCTATTTCCCCTCTCTTAACCTTGAACAAACAGCAGGTTTAGATGAGGAACGTCCTTAATTTAACGTTCATTAAGTTACTTACCCGGATTTTCACACTCGAAAGAATAGCTCAAATTAAATTTCGATGTATGTACTACAGGACTACCATTAACCTCATGACACTTTTCATTTGCAGCAGTTATTTCTTTTTTATTGAAATATGATTGAGTTGCGAATAAAGATAGCGCAATTAAGATAGCTAGCCCAACTAATCCGATTATTAAATTTTTCTTTAAAGATAAAGCACTCATACAGGTATCCTCCTTTCTAATAACAATCCAAAGAGCTGATGGGATGCTCGTCACCATGACCCTAGCAAACCTTAAGAATATTAATTCTTATACCGATACTCCAAAAGACTTTTTAAGATCGAGATTTCCTGCTGTAATTCTTCCCCAACATTCGTTTCAAGCACCTTTTTCCGCTCTAGTTCTTTATCAACTAACCTTCTTACAGACAATACATCTGTCCCATTTTCTAAGACATCTTCTTTGGAGGTGAATTGTTTATGAGCGACAATCTGCATGCCGTATGAATTGAAGAGTAAGGTGTAACCGGCGATCCCTGTCGTGGACTGATAAGCCTTTGAGAACCCACCATCAATGACAATCATTTTCCCATCTGCCTTCACAGGATTTTCCCCTTCAATTTCCTTAACAGGAGTATGGCCATTAATGATGTGTCCTTGATCAGGGTCTAATCCGAAGTCTGTTAGGATGTCACGGCAAACTTCTTGCTTCTCACGTAAATAATAGTAAGGATTCTTGATCTCCTTATGCGTTTGTTTGTCCTTAATAAAATATCTTTCAAAGGTGGTCATTTCTTTTTTCCCAAAGAGGGAAGAATACTTCCCAGCCCACAAATACCATATGATATCGGTTGCCAGGTCATCTGTTTCTTCAACATGGGCGAAAGCATGCCTGACATACTTCTCAAAGACATCTAATAACTCTCGCCCCGCATAGGTTTGATCCCCTATTTTCATTTCAGCCATATTCCCTTCTTCATCTAACGGAATGCAGCCATGAATGAGCAAATTGCCGTTATACTTCAAATACAGACTGCCTTTTTTCATGAGGAAGTTCATATGTCTTGCCAACTTTTCTGAATGCTGGACAGAAAACAGAAGTTTATCGATCACTTCGATCTCTTCCTCTAACAACGCTGCAGGCTGTTTTGGATCAACGGTTGCAAAACACGTATTCTCGAGAGGATACTTCTCTCCACGGAGCGTAATCTCATCCGAATCATAATCAACCTTCTCAAGCAAAAGCCTGTCTTCCATTTGAAAATCGGGTCGCCTCTTAATAATCGGGCTCTCTAGTTTAAACTGAATGATCGCAATGGCTTGATGGATTTTAGTAATTTGGATTTGTTCAAAATCAGACATTTCTTCGTCTTTGTGTAGTTTAGGTCTAAATGCCGGATTATCTTCGTAATACTTCTCCGCAAGATTCACAAGGGGTCTAAGATTAATGCCGTACGCGTCCTCAATAATATCCAGGTTCGCGTATCGTGCACAAATACGGATGATGTTAGCAAGGCACACCTTTGACCCAGCAAACGCACCAATCCACAATACATCATGGTTTCCCCATTGAATATCGACGGAATGATTATCGATGAGTGTATCCATAATCTTATCCGGCTCAGGACCACGATCATAGATATCCCCTACTACATGCAGGTGGTCAACAACGAGTCTTTGAACCGTATACGCAAGACCAACGATCAACTTCTCCGCTTGCCCAAGAGAAATAATCTGTTGAACCATTTTCGTATAGTATTGCTCCTTATTGAAATGATCCCCCGTTTTATACAATAACTCTTCAATAATAAAGGCAAATTGCTTTGGTAATGCATTATGTAACTTCGTACGTGTGTACTTGGAAGAAACGTAAGGGAGCAGTCGAATCATATAGTCGATGATTTCGGTGTACCATTGATTCAACTCCTGTGCATTGTTCATACGGACCTTGATTAACTTCACTTTATCTTCCGGATAATAGACTAATGAGGAGAATTCATTGATTTCTTGATCCGACAATTCACCCTCGAAGATATCTCGTATCTTTTCTTTAACTTTCCCCGCACCATTTCGTAACACATGCTGAAAGGCGTGATATTCTCCGTGCAAGTCACTAACAAAATGCTCTGTTCCCTTTGGTAGATGTAAAATCGCTTCCCGGTTTGTGATGGCTGTTACTATTTCTTCCTCGCTATCGTACCGTTGCGCTAATAAGTCTAATAGTTTCGAATCCAAATTACCCAGTCCCCCTTCGATCCTCATCGTTTTCGATCAATTACCAAAAATTTAGTTAATTGATTCTATTATAAACCAGGTTTCGTCTTTCCAGATAGATTCGATAGTTATAGTTTTATTATTCTTAAACTCTAAGTAAAAAGGAAGCACAGGAATCGTCCCCCGTGCTTCCCTTCATTCCATCCATTATAAAAGCCCCGCTTCATCCAACCGGACGAGCAGAGCTTTCATGTTATCCCGCGTATGCTTTTTTTGCGTCTTTCTTCGTCAACGTGAAGAAGAACGTAGCACCAATCGAGGCCGTCGTAAATAGAATAGCTCCCATTGGGACAGCCGTCGTTTCATCAAGACCGACCAGTGGCGAAACAACCGCGCCAAACAATAGTGGCAGCATGCCGAGCACAGCACTGGCACTCCCAGCTCTGTGGCCTTGATGCTCCATCGCTAAAGTGAACGTACTTGTCAAAACCATCCCCATCGCTGTCATATAGATGAAGATCGGCACGACAATGGAATACAATGGTCCTTCGAGAAGCGTCATCACTAATAGAACCCCCGTCGCACTAACCGCAATCAGTACAGCACTTCTCAGCAAGCTTCTCTCGTGAAAAATGCCGCCAAGACGGCCGACTAGAAAACTACCCGTAATGATCGCAAGGCCGTTCACTCCGAACAAGAAACTGAACGCCTGAGGAGATACGTTATAGATTCCCTGATAAACAAATGGCGTTCCAGAAACGTAAGCGAAACTCCCGCCGTGGACAAACCCGATCGTTAAGGCGTATCCGATGAAGGATCGGTCCTTCAACAGACGGCCAATGGTCCGAACCGATTCCTTCACGGAGCTCGGGATCCTGTTTTCTACCGGAAGCGTCTCAGGTAATTTGCCTGCTACGGTGAACACGATGGCGAACCCTACGATACTTAGGAAGAGGAAGATCGTCTCCCATGTGGCGAACGGTAACAGCAAAATCGCCCCACCTGTGATCGGCGCAATCATCGGAGCCGTCGCATTGATCACCATCAGTAAGGCGAAGAACTTCGTCAATTCCCTTCCTATAAATACGTCTCGTACGACCGCCTTGGAAAGGACGACACCAGCAGAAGCCGTAAACCCTTGGATAAAACGAGCGATGACGAGTACATAGATATTCGGCGCAAGCGCACAAGCAAAGGACGCCACCGCGAAGAGGGATAGGAAGATGATTAACGGTTTCTTTCTCCCTTGCGAATCACTGATGGGTCCCACGACAATTTGACCGACAGCAAGTCCGATCAGACAGGTCGTTAAGCTGAGCTGCACAAGTGACGCACTCGTTTCTAAATCAGATGCAATCCCCGGAAAGCTGGGGAGATACATATCGATGTTGAGTGGTCCTAGTATTCCAAGCATTCCTAGTAAAAACGCTAGCCCTATTCTTTCTTTCCCTGTTGGATTATGTAAAATGATGAACACCTTCTTCTTCTGGTTGTTGAACTATGATTTTAACTTCATTCATTCTGGAAGTCTACCCCAGGGCTTTTCTATCATTCAGAAAGCAATCTTTAGTAGAAAAAACAATGTGCCTGCCCCCCACTACGCTAACGTAGGGGGGCAGGCACCAAGGTAAATTCAATAAATCATAGCATGATATCCTATGGGCTCTCCTTTTGACTTCAATATTTCCTTCTTCTCCCCCATATAACCACTTAGCTGACCGTTGTAAAACAACATTGTAGAAGCGCTGGGACGGTTCGAGTGCTTCCTATTTACAAAAGCGACTCCAACTTGTAACTAAAAATCCAACATAAGTCTAATAGTAAAGAAAAAGAGAGTTCTCAATAGTTTATCCAACTATTGAGAACTCTCTTTTATTACTCATATTGTTAGAACTTTTGAGGAAGCATAGGAACCGTCCCCGCGCTTCATGTGATTAAAGATTTGTATCATCTTCAAGTAATTGGTTTCATTTCTGGTCCTCAAAAAGAGGCCCGTCTGCTTCATAAATCTTTTGCCTCCATTCCAAGAGATATTCAAGATTTAGCCCTTTTTTATGCGGAACGTGGACGTGAGTGAAAAAATCAGCCGAATGATGATAATTGAGATAGAAAACAGTAGTTAATAATTTTAGGGGTCCGATAACATATAGGAATAGTGCTTAGAGAAGCGCGGGGGACGCTTCTTTTACAACTTTTGAGATCCCTCTCAGATTGTTGGGGATTTTATAGGAAGCACAACTGTCCTAGCGCTTCTAATACCTATACTCCTGCTTTTGGAGAGTTCGGTGATAAAATCGAGTTTTCGAAGAGAAAACTATGATCCTATAAAAATCTAATAGACACCGAGAAGATTGTTGAGGTTGTTAAAAATTTTTTCACTAAAATACAATTAGAATATCAATTTCCTGAGAACTTTAATGTTTCTAGAAATGAAAAATTAGCTAGACAGTTTCTATGATTACATCATCATATAAAAAAAGAAAATGAGCAAAAGTAATTAAAAACAAACGGCATTACTTCCTATAAACCCTTAAAAATTCTGGCTGCTCTTTTATGCCATCTAAAAAAGAGACCATAATGGCCTCTTTTTATGTTTTTCTAAATGCATTATACACATTTATAGGTGGAAGTATCACGGGCGCAATCCCTGCTTGTGAAGTGTAACTTGTTATAAATGACCTTAAATATGGTAATAAGATCGCAATTGCATTATATTCAAAATTTTCTATATCAAAACTTCCTTTACAATCAAAAAAACCAGTAATATTAGCTTCTAAATAAAAAGGTGCATTCCCTTGAGAAAATTCTTCTTCAAATATTGTGCATCCAATTAATAATTTTAGACTATCTTTTTCTTCATTCATTCCAGCATGAGCACTTAAATCAAAAGATAATTCAATAGCTGTATCATCACTAAAATGAGCATGCTCACTTCTTTTATAATCGAATGAATTTATAAAGTAATCTCTAAAAACCAAAGCGCTCTCGGTAGATTCTTCCATAATAATCGCCCCAAAACAAATATTTTAATAGATTAACAAGCTACGTATGCTGTTGGAAAGTAATTAATTCCTACATCGCTATCTTTATGATAATATTTTTTTTCATTTAAATTGTACTGGATAGTTTCTTGTTTATTTAACACAAAAGTTCCAGCATCATTATTGTGTTTATCATTCTTTTCTATATCTGTATATATTACTTTTCCATCTCCGTCTTCAACTTCAAACCCAGATAACTCTAACAATTCTATAAACTCTTCTCTAGACAAATTTTCCAACTCTTCATCAATATTTTTTAAATTTTCATCACTCATAATAGCATTCTCCTTTGAGTAATAAGAATAATAACTATACAATATCTTTTTTTATTATATATCTAGGTTGTTTCAAGCATAACTCAATGCCATTCGGTACTCTTGAAGGAGGGAAACCATAATTATCATCCACCTCTGAAAAAGTATAAGTTTCCGCTCTAAATAAAGTATACCCTTTTTTACGATAGATAAAATTGTAAACTTTTCCATCGAAATCATTACTATTTCCTACCTTAAGATTTACATTATGTTTCTCAATGAGATCTTTTTGCAACTTCTCTCTATACTTATGAAAAGCTTTCTTATAATTGTCATCGGTGCAATCAAAAACCTCACCAGGCGGAACATCTAGCTCACCTCTGAGTACTTTAGTAATACGACCTTTATGAACCCTTTTAGCATAATCTAAAGCTAAATCATAATCCTCATCAAAAAAATAAACTCCAGTTCCTAACCAACCTACATGTTTAAAATTGACTGTAAAATTAGTTCTTTTAATCTTATCCGCTTTATCTTTTATTGTTCCATGATAACCAATAAACTTTGTATTATTCATAGCTATTCCCCAAACATACAACAATTTATGAAATTAGAATATGTATAATTACTATTTCATGAGCTTCTTTAGAATAGTTTAACTCCATTTCCATTATAATGCAATGTATAGAGGTTTGTAAGTTACGATTACTAAAATGATGAAAAAACTTTTAAAAGTCTAAAATAATCCAACTATCAACATTTATTTTCTAGCCTACAGTGACTCTTTTAAGAAATGGTTAATAGCTGCTTCTTTACAAATTTCCATCATATATTTACTAATGTATATACAGAACCATTTCCTAAAATTTGAAGAAACTTTTGCTGGAATAATAGCTTACAAGAAGCACAGAGACGGTTCTAGCGCTTCCTATTTATAAAAGCTTACGCTTCTTGACTATATGAAGGTGATGCCCCATACGGAAACGTTGATATATATTCGTGGTCAAAAGAACTAGAGAGACTTTCCAAAAGTTTATTCAATTGTTGAGAAGCTAATACTATCACTCATATATTTCGAATAAGGCAAAAAAAAGGTAACACAGGAACCGTCCCCATGCTTCTTTCATGACCAATAACTTAAAAAGAGAAGCTTCGCACAAATTCAGTAACTTAATAAGAAATTGTACTGATTTCTTATCAGAATCCTAATGAAAAAACGAACAACCGTAGACCATTAGGGTTGTTCGTTTGAGCAGAATCAGTAATTGATATTTCGAATATAGAAACAAAAATAGATCCCCTAACTCTTCTGCAAAAGGTGAAGTGAGGTCTAAATCTATGTATCCTTAATAAACAAATAGAGAAGGGATGTCTATTTAATTATATTATAGCAAGATAAAATTGCCCTACAAAACTTCTAAAAGTTGCATATGTAAAGGAAACCTTGCCTGAGCACTTTGAATAATAGCTATAAATCCACTAATAAGCGTTACTAATAATGCTATTCTTTTTTTCTATATTTCTCTAGATCTCTTTTAATTTTTCTACCCTTAAAGTAATTTATCGTATTATTAATTATTTTTTCATATATGTCATGATATTTAAGATATGTTTTTTCATAAGGTAACTTTAACCTTCTCCTCATCTTGTTATAATGGTAAAAAACATAACGTATCATCCTATATTCATAATCGCCCTGAACAGGAGTATTGTCACCCATCTCTTCCATTCTTCGTTGTTCTTCAGAGAAATGGTCTTTTAGTTCCCAAATTCTCGCTTCCAATGCAGGATCAATTAAATGTATATTGTCTTCATAAATTTTATTAATTTCATGGAACAATTCTTCATCGATGCCTAAATAACCAAAAGGCTTACCTATGTCCTTAATTTGTTTATTTATAAAGGCTCTATATAAAGGAATATATACGTTGTTTAGTATTTCAAACCGTTGTTTATCTGTTTGTAACCTTCTTTCTTTAGCAATTGCTAATCTGTGAGTAACTATTGATGTAATAAACGCAATAATCAATGCTGACACAATCTTTGTCCAATTATCTGAGAGACCAAACATCAATTCTTCATCTCCTGAAAATTAGTAAAAAAATAACACTCAATAAGTGTCACTTCTTAACAATATTGTTAGATTGTAATTTAATCATTATTTATTTCACCGTATTTTAATCTTATATTTTCCTTGATTTCTAAAGCCATATCGCTATTCATAAGTTCACATTTCTCCAAGTGTATTATAACTTCATTCAACCTCTTAGTGTATTCGATATTTGGCTGTTCGGGAATATCGGCAGTTTCATCGTCTACTTCATCAAGTAACTGATAGTATTTTTGTTTAATCATTGTTAAGAAATTATTACCTTCCAGTAACACTTCTAGCTCTTTAACTGTAAAGGAGATAAGTGGTAACCTATCTTTATACATAATCTTTTTTCTTTTACCTTCTCCATATCTCCAGGCATATCCACCCATACCATTAATTGATATAAACACACCAAAACTGGACCCTCTAGTGGGTAATATCTCCGCCAGTTTTGTTACCATTCCAACATCAATTGATGAAGATTTTTTATTTTTACACTCACACACTATTTTTGGGCCTATTATTTGCGTAATAAATGGTGGTTGTGCTTTTTCACTCATAACTGCCTCTATATCTGTTTCATTATCAGCTGGTCTTTTATTTTTGGTAACTCGTACATCCTGAAACCTATTAAAGAGGAACATTGTAAATTCCTCCAAAAGTTCACCTTTATCTTTATTTCGGCTTCTATCCCAAGACTGACTTTCTTCAATGTGCTTGATATAATCTTTAAACTGCACAATATCCTCATCAGTTTCTATTGGTTCCCAAAACATATCATCTGAAACATTGGCAAGAACTTTTGAAAGTTCCGTAAAAGAATTTATAGACATTCTAGAGGTCATCTAAATACTCCCCTTTTAAACCCAACTCTTGCATTTTTCCAGTTAAGGGAACTTCCACACTCTGGACAACGAAAGTCTTCATCAGCATTATAATATTCTTTTAAAGAGTTAAACCACACAAAGTGAGCATAGTCCTCATTATTACAGTAAACTCTTATATAAAGTTGCAAAACTTTGTCTTTAAACAAGTCGATTAAAATAGTTTCAGCAATGTCTGGATGTAAGTTAGTTTTTCTCGCTAGTTTATCTTTTGTTAAGACATCAGTCGGCCTCAGATCTAGAAGTTCCGTCTGCACCCCCTTTACCACTGTGGGGGAGAGATTGTATTTGCTCTCTATATTCGTTAAGTTTACCGATAACAATGTCAACTACCTCCTCTTCTATAAAGGTATTTGTCCCTCTGATTAAGTAAGCCTCAGTTCCTTGTTCAACAAGAAATTTATACATTCGGTCGCTTGCTTTATAAGTAATACCTAATAATTCAATACTACCGTCTTGCCTAGAACGCTTAGCAGCTTGAGCACCTGATCCCAAGAGTCCTTCTTGAGTAGATTCTACACTAATTACATGAGTGAATCCATCCGACCGTTGCTTGAATACCCTAAACTTATTATCTTCTTCATTAGCACCATGTATCTCAAGTAACTGAGCTTCATAAGAAAGCTGAATGTCTTGTATTAACCTAGTTAATAAAGCAGGTTCTTGATCAGGATCAATATTTGCTTCACTAAGTAATTTTCCCGAAAATTCTTTGATCTTTTCTTCAGCATTAAATGATGCAGCCGTTATTTCATCATTATGGTGGTATGAAACATCTTCCGCAAATTGATACAATGCTCGTGGTATCCAGTTAGGCGCATAGATATATACATTTCCAATATATTCTTTAACTTTACTAAAAAACATATTTGCTATAGGAGTCCAGTCGTGATTCTTACCTTTTTTTGTACCATTCACATTCAGTAAGTTACTTGTTGGATTAAATATTACTTTTATATCTTTAGATCCATCAATGCAAACGCAGTGGGTGAAGAATAGCTTTTTGTAGACTCTGGTAGCACCGTCAACTCCAGATCCAGTCACTACACATGGCGCAACAAATGATAAGGTATATGTTCCTTTCTCATCATTCCTATGAACTCCTATAAGCTTTATATCATCTAACTCTGGCATAACTGTATCCAAATCTTCTGAATCATTCGCTGGGTTAATATCCCAAAGCTTTAAGTCAATCTTCTCTTCTCTATTCATATATAATTCTGCTAAGCTACTTCTATCATAATCTTCTTGTAAGTTATAAACAAAAGTGTAGTTATTACCATCAATCTGGTGTAGTGATAACCACTCTTCTAGTGCTCCCCTCGGTAATTCTGGTTCGAGAAGTGTTTCCTGAACAACTGCTGTATGTAAAACTTTTAGCATTTCATCTCTAGAAACTTTTTTTGGTAGATTAAACTTTTCAAATAACAATTGGTAATGCTTATATTGAGTATATTTATCAAGGATATTATAAATGTTTTCCCAATTCATGTTTCCCCTCCGCTCACATCAAGATTGTTACCAATATTTTACCTCATATTCCTTAATATAGAAACAAATTACATATATCTTATGTACTATTTATTAACTAGCAAGATATAAGCCTTACTATTACTATCTTTATTCGAATTTTATGTTTGAATTATACAACTCCATATTTATTTACCACTAGACCGAACAAACACACCTTTTTTATACAAAAAAGACCTTCATTTAGTGCCACTAAATGAAGGTCTTCAATATATAACTTAACTAGACATGAGCAAAAACATGAGCATAAATAACCCGTGTTAATCAAAACCCTTTACTAGCAAGGGTTGAGGGCACTTATTACATCATGCCGCCCATACCACCCATGCCACCCATATCTGGCATACCGCCACCAGAATTATCTTCTTCAGGGTGATCGGCTACAACCGCTTCTGTAGTTAGGAACATAGCCGCTACAGATGCTGCGTTTTGTAGTGCGGAGCGTGTCACTTTTGTTGGGTCCACGATACCTGTGTCGACCATGTTTACCCACTCGCCTGTTGCTGCGTTGAAACCAACGCCAACGGCTTCGCCTTTAAGACGCTCGATGATAACAGAGCCTTCAAGACCTGCGTTGTGAGCGATTTGACGAACTGGTTCTTCAAGTGCACGAAGTAAGATCTTCGCACCTGTTTCTTCGTCGCCAGTAAGGTCAAGTGCAGCTACTTTCTTGTAAATGTTCACAAGTGCTGTACCACCACCGGCTACGATGCCTTCTTCTACTGCTGCGCGTGTAGAGTTTAGGGCGTCTTCGATGCGAAGTTTACGCTCCTTAAGCTCTGTTTCTGTAGCTGCACCAACCTTGATGACTGCTACACCGCCAGCTAGTTTCGCAAGGCGCTCTTGAAGTTTCTCTTTATCGAATTCAGAAGTTGTTTCTTCTAATTGAGAACGGATTTGGCTTACGCGGCCTGAGATTTGTTCAGGGTTGCCAGCACCTTCAACGATTGTTGTGTTCTCTTTCGTAACCACAACTTTGTTCGCACGACCTAATTGATCGATTGTTGTGTTCTTAAGATCTAGACCTAGGTCCTCTGTAATAACCTGTCCGCCTGTAATGGTTGCGATGTCTTCAAGCATTGCTTTACGACGATCACCGAAACCAGGTGCTTTAACAGATACAGCGTTGAATGTACCACGAAGTTTGTTCACAACAAGAGTTGCTAGTGCTTCGCCTTCAACGTCTTCAGAGATCATTAGAAGTGGACGGCTTTGCTGTACCACTTGCTCAAGTACAGGAAGAACTTCCTGAATGTTTGTGATCTTCTTATCTGTAATTAGGATATAAGGATTCTCAAGAACCGCTTCCATCTTGTCTTGGTCAGAAACCATGTAAGGAGATGCATATCCGCGGTCGAACTGCATACCTTCAACAACTTCCATCTCTGTGTTGAAGCCTTTAGATTCTTCAATTGTGATAACACCATCGTTACCAACGCGCTCCATAGCTTCTGCGATTAGTTGACCTACTTCTTCATCCGCTGAAGAAATCGCCGCAACCTGTGCGATTGAATCTTTACCTTCAATTGGTTTAGAGATTTGTTGCAGTTCTTTAACGGCTAATTCTGTCGCTTTCTCGATACCGCGACGAACGCCCACTGGGTTCGCACCAGAAGCTACGTTTTTAAGACCTTCACGGATCATCGCTTGTGCTAGAACCGTTGCAGTTGTAGTACCGTCACCAGCGATTTCGTTTGTTTTAGAAGCTACTTCCGATACAAGCTGCGCGCCCATATTCTCGAAGTGATCTTCTAATTCAATTTCTTTCGCGATCGTTACACCATCATTTGTAATAAGTGGAGAACCGAATTTCTTCTCAAGAACGACGTTACGTCCTTTTGGTCCAAGTGTAACTTTAACTGCATCAGCAAGGCGGTCTACACCGCGAAGCATCGAACGACGTGCGTCTTCACTAAACTTAATATCTTTAGCCATGAATAAATACCCTCCTAAAAAATTCTTCTAACCGTTTATGATTGTCCAACATTAATTGTATTAGTTAACGACTGCTAAAATGTCATTCTCACGTAAAATTAAGTATTCTTTACCTTCGTACTTCACTTCAGTACCAGCAAATTTTGAGAAGATGATGTGGTCGTCAGTGGTTACCTCAAGTGCAACCTTTTGACCATTTTCCGCCAAACGACCAGAACCTACCGCAACAACTTTACCTTCTTGAGGCTTCTCCTTCGCAGAGTCAGGAAGAACAATACCGCTCGCGGTCTTTTCTTCTTGTTGTACTACCTCAATTACAATACGATCACCTAATGGCTTTAACAAATCAGACACCCTCCTCAAATGGTTTAAAACTATGCTTGTTTTGATTTTATTAGCACTCTCTATTCTCGAGTGCTAACACAATTCTTATAATAATGAATCTCACGATATTTTGCAAGCGAAAACATTTAATTTCTTCATAAAAATTTCCTCAAAAAAATGAGCTCACTCCCCCAACACATTATGACTCATCTTTTCCGATTTAAACGTTTCTTTCCACTTCTTTAAATGTGTTACAATACGTAAGATAAAGGTATAAATTCTCAAAAGGAGTCGTTGCCGAATGCCAAGGCGCTATTGGTATGTCATCTTAACATATACGCTTGTTCAATTATCCGGTGGGTTAGTAGGACAGTTCATCCTTTCTCTGGATCTTGAGAACCCTCAAACCTGGCTGATTACCTGGACGATCTCTTCCTTTATTGCTGGCCTTCTCATTATTACATGGCTCTTAAAGCCAGATATACAGAAGGATCTGCGTCAGGATTACGATATGGGGATCGGGTCTTACATCAAGTGGGGACTGCTTGGTATCTTACTTGCTTTCTTAAGTCAGTACGCCGCTACCGTAATTGAGTCTCTCGTCTTTGGTGTTGATCCCATTTCAGAGAACACGCAAAACTTATCGGCTCTTGCGAAAGCAACACCGATCTTCATCCTCATCATTGCCATTGTGGCACCGATCTTAGAAGAAATCATCTTCCGAAAGATTCTATTTGGAACATTACGTAAATATACGAACTTTCTTATATCTGCGCTAGTATCAGGCAGTATCTTCGGAATTGTACATGGGGAACCAGAGCACCTACTGAAATATGCAATGATGGGCTTAGTCTTTGCCTACTTATATGAGAAAACAAAGCGCATTATCGTACCGATCATCACGCACGCAACTATGAATTCTCTCGTCATTATTGCCCAGATGACAATAGACGTAGAACAACTGGAGCAGAACGTACAGACAATCCTGTTTGGAGGTTAACCCTATTATGAAAACTTCGCCATTCTTTATGGCATTCCTCTATTTTATTATGGGGATTTTATTTACGTATATCGCCATACTTAGTGTAGAAGAGACAATTTGGAACTTGATTACGCTCGTTTGCTCTTTCGTTGCGACAGTAAATTTCGCCGTCGCAATTCGACTTTTTATGCTGTTTCTAAAAATGAACACAGGCAACAAAAAATAAGCGGCTCCCCCATACGGGGATAGCCGCTTATTTTTATAGAACTGTCGTAACTATGCGCCCTCTTCCTCCTCAGAAGAGCTCCCCGCTCCCTTCATAATAAAGGAAAACGGAATCGCCAGAACGATGACCACAGCTGATACGAGAAACGCCTCATTTAATGTCTGAAGCGTAGCCTCTGTCATATTGGCCTCACCCGCCGAGATGACAGCGCGCCTTGTTTCATAATAGATCGAGAAGAAAACAATGCCGAATGATGACGTCATTTGTCTAAGGACGTTATTCATCGCCGATCCTTGAGCGACCAGTTCATCCGATATGGCGTTCATTCCAGCTGTTGTGGCTGGCATATTGCTAAGACCCATTCCAGCACCACGTACTGCATTTAGAGCGAGGATCACCCAGTAAGGAGTGGACAACTCAAGAAAGCCAAGAGCTGTTGTGGCAGCAGCCATTACGAACAATCCAATAGGGATAACAGCTTTCGGACCTTTCTTGTCCAAAATCCTTCCCCCAATGGACATCGATACACCGCTTAATGCCGCTGCTGGTAAGAAGAGTAACCCTGTCATCACTTCATTCAATCCATATACATTCTGAATCAATAACGGCAATAAGAAGATCCCTGAGAAGAGACCAATCGATGCCGCACCGGTGACAACAACAGAAACGGCATACGTCGGAACTTTAAAGACAGATAAGTTTAGTAAGGGTTGCGACTTGCGATTTTCCACAAACACAAATGCTACTACTGATAAGATCCCAACGACAATCAGACCTATATTACTGACTGTAAGAAGGGTCTCAAGTTCCTTCCCTCGTCCAAGGGCAAATAAGATTCCTCCGACACCAATCGTCACAAGAATAAAGCCAATGGTGTCGAATTTAAGAGAAGGATTTTTTTCCGTTTCGACTAAATATTTAGTAGATAGAATAATTCCAATCAGTCCAAATGGAATATTAAATAAGAACAAAAATGGCCAATCAAAGAACTGAATGATTACCCCACCAATTGTAGGACCAATCGCAGGTGCGACCATAGCTGCAACTCCGTATACGCCTACGGCTAGGCCACGCTCGTGCTTCGGGAAAGCGTTAAAGATTAACGCCATCGCAATCGGCATCATTAAACCACCGGCAATCCCCTGAACGGCCCTTGAGAGAATAACAAGGTTCAAGGTAGGAGAAACGGACCCTGAAACAGAGCCAACTAAGAAGATGACAAGCCCCGTCACATACACTTTCTTCTTCCCGAAACGATCTCCGAGAAAGCCTGTTAACGGCATCGTCATTCCCATTGCTACCATAAAGATCGTCAGCATCCAGCCTACACTTACAGCATCAGCATCGAATATTTCCATAAAGCGCGGAAGCGTCGGGTTTAGCATGCTGTTATTTAATATGACTGTAAATGTTCCAAATAAGACGGATACAACGACAAGCCACTTACTCGATAATTTGCTCATGCTGCGTCCCTTCTTTCGTTTCTAATTCTTTCGTTTTACGAACCGTTTTCTACTATATCACATAATCCACTAGCCAAAACCAATTCCTACACACAAAAAAGAGGCTTATTCAGCCTCTTTTGGTTCTTCTTCGGTGCTCTCTTCATGATCGAGAGGATAATGTTTTAGAAAGTATGCCAGTGCTTGCAACTCTACCGCTAGATCGATGTGATGCACACGTATACCTTCTGGAACGGATATTCGAGCTGGGGTGAAGTTTAATACACCAAGAATTCCAGCCTCTACTAATCGATCAGCTATTTTTTGTGCTTCATTGGCTGGTACCGTTAAGATGGCAACGGAAATCTCTTCTGATAAGTACTCCTCTAATTGATCAATATGATAAACAGGCACCCCACCTATATCACTACCAACCTTCTCTTCCTGCGCATCAAAAGCCATCTCAATCTTCGTATTGTTGTTCTTTGTGAAGTTATAGTGTAAGAAAGCTGTTCCGAGGTTCCCGACCCCTATTAAAGCAACGCGCGTGACTTCATCTTGATCAAGGGTTTTACGGAAAAATGTAAGTAAATAATTCACATTGTAACCATACCCCTTTTTACCTAAAGCCCCAAAGTACGAAAAGTCCCTACGGATTGTAGCTGAATCGACTTTCACTGCCTCACTCAATTCTTTTGATGAGACTCGTTGCTTACCTTGGCTATGCAGATTATTTATAAAACGATAATATAAGGGCAGTCGCTTGGCTGTCGCTTGTGGTATTTTTGCCTGATCTAGCTCCATCTTATATCCCCCTCACTTCATACCGTAACCGTACACCAGATCAAGTCCGTAAAGGAACGATCCTGGTACCGTTAACGCTTCCATTTTCTATAACCACTACTTCAGGAAGATCACAAAGATCATCCTCGTACTGTTATGAATGAAATTCTACGTTTCTATTTGTTGTTCTTTATGATGGATTGTCCTTACAGCATAATTGTAAAGAAATGTTTCTAATTTCACAAACATCTCAGACTTTCCACAAGAACCTGGGTCACTTCGACGTGCGAACCTTGCTTAGCACGCATTTCTTAAGATACACTTAACTCATTGAGGTGAACGACCATGATTCTTATGCAAATGAATAATATTACAAAACGCTTCGGCGCTGATCTTATTCTATCGAATATTAAATTAGAAGTACACACCAATGACAGAATTGCCATTGTTGGACGTAATGGAGCTGGAAAATCGACCTTGCTCAAAATTATGGCCGGTGAGCTTTCGCATGAGGAAGGTGAGCTCCACAAGCCAAAAGAGGCTACATTAGGGTATTTAGAGCAGCACACTGGACTCGAATCAGATAAAAGCATCTGGGATGAAATGATCGCCGTATTTGACCATTTAAAAGCTATGGAGAAACAACTCCGTCAAATGGAAGAAAAAATGGCAGATCCTGATCTTATAGCTAAAGAGGAACAATACCAGAAGCTTTTAAAAGACTACGATGAACTGCAGCTTCGCTTCAAGAATGACGGCGGTTATCGTTATGAAGCAGACGTTAAAGCGGTATTGAACGGGTTAAACTTTGGAGACTTTGATTTAACCACGCCAATCGCGACCCTTAGTGGTGGCCAAAAGACAAGACTAGCACTCGGTAAACTCTTACTATCTAAACCCGATATTTTAGTACTTGATGAGCCGACCAACCACTTAGACATTGATACACTTAACTGGTTAGAGCACTATTTGCAAGGCTACCCAGGGGCTGTCGTTATCGTCTCTCACGACCGTTATTTCCTTGATAAAGTCGTAAATGTCGTTTATGAGATCTCTTATCGCTCTTCTGAGAAATTCTACGGGAACTATAGCAAATATCTAGATCAAAAGGCCGCCAATTACGAACGCGATCTCAAGCAATTTGAGAAACAGCAATCCGAAATGAAACGAATGGAAGACTTCATTCAAAAAAATATGGCTCGAGCTTCTACTAGTAAACGAGCTCAAAGTAAACAGAAACAACTTGAGAAGATGGAAAAGGTTGATAAGCCTAAAGGAGATCAAAAGTCCGCTAAATTCACATTTGATATCAACAGAAGAAGCGGAAACGATGTGCTAAAAGCGCGCGACCTTTCGTTCCAATATGAAGACAGTAAAAAACCAGTTTTCGAGAACGTCTCCTTTGATGTAAATCGAACAGAACGCTTAGCACTCGTTGGACCTAATGGCGTCGGGAAAACCACCCTTCTCAAAAACATTATTGATAAACTCTCCCCTAGCGGAGGCACGATTCAATATGGAACGAACCTTCAAATCGGATATTATGACCAGGAACAGGCTCAATTAAATTCTTCCAAAACTGTTCTTCACGAACTATGGGATGAATATCCGATGATGGATGAGAAAGATGTTCGAACTGTACTGGGGAACTTCCTATTTACCGGAGATGACGTTTTAAAGAGCGTGAACTCTTTAAGTGGTGGCGAGAAAGCAAGAGTTGCCTTGGCTAAATTAATGCTTGAGAAATCCAATTTCCTTGTATTGGACGAGCCGACTAACCACTTAGACTTAGATAGCAAAGAAGTACTAGAATCCGCCCTAATGGATTATCCAGGTACCATTCTATTTGTCTCCCACGACCGTTACTTTATTAACCGGATTGCCACACAGATCCTGGAGTTAGATGGGACAGACACACACCTTTATCTCGGTGATTACGACTACTATTTAGAGAAGAAGCAAGAAGAGAAGGATATCGCTGAATACGAAGCGCAACAAAATCCTACTGTCCAAAAAGAAGCTAAGGACTCTAAAAATCAATTTGAACAAAATAAAGCAGAACAACGCGAAGCTAGAAAGCGTAAGCGTCGCATTGAAGAAATTGAACAAGAAATCGTAGAATTAGAAGAAGTGATCGAAAAAAATGATGCCCTACTCTGTGAACCAGAGATTTATCAGGATCATGAGAAGTCCTTAGAACTCACAGAAACAAATGAACAATCCCAATCAAAAATCGAGTCTTTAATGGAAGAATGGGAACAACTTCATGAAGAGGACTAAAAAGAGGGGATATCCACAAGATATCCCCTCTTTTTTTAGCGCTTTCATAACCTTTGTCGAACTTTGTAGCTATCCCCAATGATATCCACATAACTTTTCCTTACAAATACAGTTTTTCACAGATTTATACACAGTATCCACAGAATTACATTGTGTTATCCACAACTTTTATTCACAAACGATTATTTACTATGACAGCATTCTACAAATTTTATGCACAGTATGATTTTAAGCTGTGGAAAAATGAGCTCTAGGAAGAATCATTCGAACTTTCAGACTCATGATCCACATAAAAAAGCGAAACCAATACATGATTTCGCTTTCTACCTGTGTATTATTTCGTTACGGAACGCTTCGCATAACGCTCTAATGATAAGGAAGGATTTCCATTCAGGTCCCATCCAGCACGATGACCCTGGTTAAAAGCAACCGTTCCCGCTGCCGCAATCATCGCTGCATTATCTGTGCATAAGTGTAGTGGTGGAATTAATAGCTCGAGTTCTTCATCTGAACCAAACTTCTCTTCAAGACGAGCTCGTAATCCTTTATTAGCAGCTACACCACCTGCTACAATAACTTGCTTCACACCGTATTGCTTTGCAGCTTTATAAGCCTTTGTGGATAACACATCGACAACACTTTCCTGAAAGCTTGCTGCAATATCTTCTTGCTTTAATTCGATTCCTTTTTGCTTGGCGTTGTGTAAAGTGTTAATAACTGAGGATTTCAATCCACTAAAGCTAAAGTCAAAGGAATCATTCTCAAGCCAAGCTCGAGGGAAGTCTATGGTTACCTCACCTTCATGAGCCAGTCGGTCTATATGAGGACCACCTGGATAAGGAAGTTTTAGCGTCCTCGCCACTTTATCATAGGCTTCCCCCGCTGCATCATCCCTCGTTTCTCCAATCACTTCAAATGAGCCATGTTCCTTCATAAGAATAAGCTCTGTATGTCCTCCTGAAACGACTAGAGATAGCAATGGAAACTCGAACTCTTTCATCAGACGATTCGCATAGATATGCCCGGCTATATGCTGTACGCCCACTAGAGGCTTTTGATAAGCAAAAGCTAATGCCTTAGCCGCATTTACCCCTACTAATAGGGCTCCAACCAAGCCAGGGCCTTCAGTAACCGCTATGGCATCGATCTCTTCCATCTTCATATCAGCTTCTTCTAAAGCTTCCTCTAAAACGAGCGTCACCTGTTCCACATGGTGACGGGAAGCAATTTCAGGAACAACGCCACCAAAGCGTTTATGGCTCTCAATTTGAGAAGCAACCACATTCGCAATAAGTTCTGTCCCATTTCTCACAATCGCAACAGCCGTTTCATCACAGCTCGTTTCAATTCCTAGAATATATTGATCCATTATAATTTCACCCACATAACTACAGCATCCTCTTGGTTATCTGTATAGTAATTTTTACGGATTCCGCCTGGTACCAGGCCATACTTACGGTATAGACGCTGGGCCACAATATTCGATACCCTTACTTCTAGAGATAGTTGAATGGCCCCAACTAAACGTGCCTTTTCCATCACCACTTCAAACAAGGCTTGACCAAGTTTCATGCCTCGGTACTCAGGTAGAATCGCGATATTTGTAATATGAGCTTCATCAATAATAACCCATAACCCACAATACCCTACTAATACGCCTTCAAATTCAAGAACGTAATAAACTGCATAAGGATTATCTTGAAGCTCGTGCTCAAAAGCATCCCGGGTCCATGGAGTGGCAAAGCATGCCTCTTCTAATTGAAGAACTCGATCTATATCCTCTTCTGTCATTTGGCGAACGATCGCTTTACTCACTTTGCTGATGCCCCTTTTGGCTCTCGAGCCATTTGGCCTCAGCCTCTGCAAGACGGAGATAATTTGGCGTTAGTTCATGAAGAGAGGTTGGTTCCTTCGTAAGAGCAATACTCGCAAGCATCCCCGCACTTGGCAAATGAACCGGTAAGGAAGAAAAAACAGCTTTCTCACCTAATACTTCTTGGATCTTTTCTTTATGAATAGAAGCTTGAGAACTAATAAATAAAACGGATTCCTCTGTACCGCGTAGCACTTCTAGCCAATCTGACATAAGCACGTTAACTTCATCTTTAACAGGAACCATTTTCTCGTACCCTTCAGCTTGGTACAGACCTGTATAAACTTGTCCTCTTCTTGCATCAAAGAACGGGCAAACAAGACCATTAAAGAATACCCCATTGTATGACAGCACCTCTAAGCTTGATACGGCCACAATAGGGATTGATAATGACCAAGCTAATGTCTTAGCTGTCGTGAGTCCAATTCGAACGCCGGTAAACGATCCTGGGCCATGGCCAACGGCAATCAAATCTAGATCTTGTGGCGTCATCTTACAATCTGCTAACAGTTGGTTAATGGCAGGCATAAGTTGTACCGAATGGTTTTTCTTTATATCCGTTGTATATTCAGCTAAGAGCTGTTCTTCTTTCATAACGGCGATCGTCATCGGTTGATTCGACGTATCGATAGCTAATACAATCATTTGACTAACTCCTTACATAATCGTTCATATCGTTCCCCACGAGGGGTTAATTGTATCGTACGGTGGTCTTCCCCATTATAGAAAAGATGAATATCTAACCGTTCTTTCGGAAGATAGTCTTCAATGTATTGGGCCCACTCCACAACACACACACCTTCACCTTCGAAATACTCATCAAATCCGATATCCTCATCACTATCTTCAAGACGATAAACATCTAAGTGATAAAGAGGCATACGCCCTTCATATTCTTTAACAATCGTGAATGTGGGGCTGCTAATGGTTCTTGTGATACCAAGTCCGCTGCCCATCCCTTTTGTAAAAGTTGTCTTGCCTGTGCCAAGGTCTCCTTCAAGCGTAAGAAGATCATTCGGTTCTAAAAGAGCACCTAAACGTTCAGCTACTTCTTTCGTCTCTTCAGCAGAGCGGGTATGAATGGTATAGCTTTCATTCATGCGAAACACCTACTTCCTATTCCAGTCTAACGAATCGATTCTTATCTAATTCCCATCATAGCAAAAAAGGGGGCAAAAAGAAAAAAACCTATCTATATCAGTAAAAAGTAGAAGATCAGAGTGAGAGCAATCCCTCAGATCCCCTAAAAAAATGCATTAGAAAAGCCTTAGGAGGTTTTCCTAAGGCTTGTATAAACAATCATATGTAATCAAAAACAAAAATGGCGGTCCGGACGGGACTCGAACCCGCGACCTCCTGCGTGACAGGCAGGCATTCTAACCAACTGAACTACCGGACCATTTTCTAATTTGATTAATCTAAGCACAACAATTTGTGATTCGAAGAAGTGTATTCGACGTAACACAAATTTAAATTGGTTGCACCTAAAGGTACACAGTCATTTGTAATTCAACGAAGTAAAATCGACGTTGAACAAATTTAATTTGGTTGCGGGGACAGGATTTGAACCTGCGACCTTCGGGTTATGAGCCCGACGAGCTACCAGACTGCTCCACCCCGCGACGATAATAATATAAACAAAGCATGGCGGCGTCCTACTCTTGCGGGGGTGAAACCCCGACTACCATCGGCGCTGAAGAGCTTAACTTCTGTGTTCGGCATGGGAACAGGTGTGACCTCTTCGCCAAAACCGCCATACTATTGTTTTTTTGAAGGAGTACCTTCAAAACTAGATAAGAATTAAGACATAACCGTTTTTCACTTTAGTTAGATAAGCCCTCGATTTATTAGTATCGGTCAGCTGCACGTGTCACCACGCTTCCACCTCCGACCTATCAACCTT
>NZ_BMIN01000017.1 GCF_014642405.1 Pontibacillus salipaludis | reverse complement strand
AATTTGCCTCCGGCTTCCTTCAGATTCCGGGTCACCCCGGACACCCTTGCCCTTGGCTAACGGCTACAACGACCTTCACCGTTCGGGACTCTAACCCTAAAGCTTGCGCCCATGTCGGGCACACATCCAAAAAGCCTAAATCGTAATAACGATTTAGGCTTTTTAATAGAATCTACTCCTAACTCATCATCTGCTCTACAACCCGAACCGCTTTCCCCTCAGAACGAGGGATGGAATTTGGTTTGTTCACACGAACATCTACAGAAACGAGACAGTTATTCTTCATGATGGTTCTGATCTGCTTTGATAAGGTGTCACACTTCTCATGCTTTAGATTCTCTCCGATACTTCCATAGAACGCTTCATCGACTTCGACCTGCAATTCAACTTGTTGCATACTTCCTTTACGCATTAAATGAAGCTGATAATGAGGAACAATCCCCTTTACCTGTAATAGAAAATGTTCAATCTCAGAAGGAAATACGTTTACTCCCCTTATAATAAGCATGTCATCGATTCGACCTTTCACCCTGGACATGCGCGTTGTCGTACGTCCACAAGCACAAGGTTCACGTGTAATCGAAGCGATGTCACCTGTACGGTAACGAAGAACAGGAAAGGCCTCTTTCGTTAAGCTAGTAAAAACAAGCTCTCCGTCTTCCCCATCTGCCACTGGCTCCATCGTTTCAGGATTAATGACCTCAACAAGGAAATGGTCTTCAGCAACATGAAGGCCATCTTGAGCTTCATGACATTCCATAGCCACCCCAGGCCCCAACACTTCACTTAGACCGTAAATATCACACGCTTTAATATCAAATTTCTCTTCAAGAGTGCGCCTCATCTCTTCAGACCATGGCTCGGCTCCGAAAATGCCGTATTTTAAGGACGTAGCTCTTGGATCTTTACCCATAAGCTCCATGCGCTCTGCAATATTCAACATATAAGAAGGAGTACCACAGATCACCGTCGGCTTGAAGTCCTCAATTAACGTAATCTGACGTTCGGTATTGCCCCCTGAGACAGGAACGGTAGCCATCCCTAACTCTTCACTCCCAAAGTGGAGACCAAGTCCACCTGTAAATAAACCGTACCCATAAGCATTGTGGAGGATCTCCCCCTTCTTCCCACCCGCTAAAGAGATGGCACGAGCGACAAGATCAGACCACATTTGTATATCCTTTTTTGTATATCCGACAACCGTCGGCTTTCCGCTTGTCCCAGAAGAAGCGTGTAGACGTACAAGTTCACTTCGATCTACTGCAAATAAACCAAACGGATAATGAGCACGAAGATCCTTCTTCTGCAAAAAAGGTAACTTCTGGACATCCTCAACGGTTTGTATATCACTCGGCTTCAGGCCCATTGCATCAAATTGATCCCGGTAAAACGGAACATGGTCGTACACCCGCTTCACTGTATCCTTAAGACCCGCTAGCTGCACTTGTTCCATATCACTTTTTGAAGCGCTTTCATTTTTGTGCAAAATCATACATCTTCCCCCATTTTCGCTTAGAATCATTCCTAAAACCAGGCAGACAGAACCAAAACGTATTGCACTAAATTATCGGATTTATTTTTATCGTTATATCATCTACTTACTAACTTATCTTGAAAGAAAAGGAAAGTCAACAAGTAATCAGAAAATTAAATCTTTTAAACCGGACACACTTTTCCTTTTGCTTATTCATCTATGAGATAATACCTTTATAGAAAAAGAGTAATGAGGTGTTACGATGAAGAAGATTTTTTACGGAGACAAAAAAGACCAATTTGGAGAAATAAGACTCCCAGAAGGAGAAGGACCTCATCCCGTTGCGGTTGTTATACACGGAGGATTCTGGAAAGAACAGTTCCAGTTGGATCTTATGCATGATGTTGCAGAAGATCTAACAGCTCAAGGCTTCGCTACTTGGAATATAGAATATCGTCGCGTTGGACAAGAAGATGGTGCTTGGCCCAATACCCTCTTAGACGTAGGGGCCGCTTTCGATTACGTACTTGAGCTTTCCAAAGAATATAATCTAGATACCACCAAAACCATTACCATTGGTCATTCAGCCGGCGGCCATTTAGCAATGTGGCTCGCAGGCCGTCATAAGATTCAGGCGACAAGCGATCTTTATATAGAACATCCCCATTCTGTAGCAGGAGCTATGAGCCTTGCAGGTGTAGTCGATCTTGAAACGATGCACGACGTTCACCATTTCAGAGATACGTCTATAGGAGCAGAACCAAACAACCCAGTTGCCGATTTATTAAAAGGCAGCCCTCAAGATGTAGCCGAACGACTAAAAGCTGCCTCACCACTTGAACTGCTTCCTTTTAACGTTCCACACGTCCTCATTCACGGGGCACTTGATATACATGTCCCTATTGGAATCAGCTCACGTTACCAGCGCATCGCTGAAGAACTGGCTGAGTTTGTGAAGTTTGTAGAACTTACAGAAGCCGAACACTTTATGTTGATCGACACAAAAACAGAAGCATGGGCAGCCGTACGAGAAGAAGTGGATCTGCTTTTACAGAGTATATAAACTCAAAAAGATCTTACTATAAGAAGAGACGAAGTTAGTAGACTTTGTGTGTAAATGGAGCCGTTACATATGTTGAGTAGTTAATGTTTCTAGGGGACGATTCGCTTTCCAAGGGCGAGATGTCAAGGTTCCTTTAATTTAGTTTGGGCGTAAGGCGGGCCTGTAGAGCGAAAGCGAACGAGGAGGCTTTCCAGCTATCCGCAGGAAAGCGAGTTGTCCCCGAGCAAGCCCTAAACCCCATATGGTAATGGCCCCTTCACACTAACTCTCACATCCACTTAAATATACAAACACCATTCAGAGCCCAGTGAATAAGATAAGAGCGTTCACTACAGGAGGCGATGATATGGAAAAGTATTTTAAAGCACGCTTAAAAGGAAAAAACGAAGTTCCACCAGTTGAATCTCAAGCATCTGGCTTCGCAAAATTTGTTGCAAATAAGCATGACACTAAAATTAAATTCGTACTAAAAGTGGAAGATATCGAAAATTTCGTTCAAGCCCATATCCACTTTGGCAATCGTGACCAGAATGGTCCTGTTGTAGCTTTCTTGTTCGGAGCAGATCTTGATACATTACCAAACCAAAACGGTATCTCAACTCATAAAGGTGTAGTAACTGGCATTCTAAGAGATGAAGACATTGTGAAGAACGACGTCGGCATTCACTCCATTGCTGACCTTCTCGATTGCATGAAAAAGGAATTAACGTATGTAAATGTGCATACAGAACAAAACCTTGCAGGTGAGATCAGGGGACAAATCATCCCTATACATGATAACTAATCATCCATAGACGATTTGAGGCAGATCTAGAAAAGCAAAATAAGTTTTCTGGCCGTGCGTATCTGCTTTTGAGCCATGCTCGCTCATTTTCTAGCCGTGCTCGATCGCTTTCTAGCCGTGCTCAATCGCTTTTGAGCCGTGATCGATCGCTTTCTGGCCGTGCCCGCACGCTTTTGAGCCGTGCTCGCTCATTTTCTGGCCGTGCTCAATGGCTTCCTAGCCGTGCTCGCTCACTTTCTACCCGTCCGCATCTGCTTTTGAGCAATGCTCATCCCTATTGACCTATGGCCAAATTACAACAACGAAAAGCCTGCACCTCTTATAAGAGATGCAGGCTTTTTCTATGAATACCACTTATGCCACATGTTGTCGTTTCGCCCTCTTACGAAACAATCCACCCGCTTCCTTGCCCAGGAGACGGCCGCCGGGCTTGAGCGGACACCACCTTGGGGGGCACCAAGGTCTTTCCAATTACTCCACTTCGTCCCTTTCCATGTTTTCTTCCATAAACTATTGTTATCACCTCGAACGAAGCAATCGATTCGGTTAGGAGACCATGATGAAGCTGCTGGTGCATTTTCAAATCCACCACGAGGAGCACCAAGGTTCTCCCAATTGCTCCAGCGGGAACCATCCCACCATTTATGCCATAGCTGATCCGTGCGACCACGTACGAAACAGTCAATTCGATTTGGCCCCCATGACACAGCACCAGGGGCATCGCGTAGGCCGCCTTGAGGAGAACCAAGATCTTCCCACCCACTCCACCTAGAACCATCCCACCACTTATGCCACATGTTGTTGTCTTCACCTTGAACAAAACAATCTAATCGGTTCGATTGCCATGATGCTACAGCCGGAGCACCTTTCATGCCTCTTGGTGGCGTCCCAAGGTCCTCCCAGTTGCTCCAGCGTGAACCGTCCCACCACTTATGCCACATTCGCTCATTACGGCCCCGAACAAAACAGTCAATGCGATTCTGCCCCCATGAAACAGCAGCTGGATAGCTTCTAAGACCTCCTCGCGGTGCACCAAGATTCTCCCACTCTCTCCATCGGGAACCATCCCACCATTTATGCCACATCGCGTTATCGTCCCCACGTACGAAACAATCCAATCGATTGGCCTGCCAAGAAGCCACTGCTGGCGCTCCCTTCATTCCCCCCGGTGGAGAGTCAAGGTCTTCCCATGACTTCCAACTGGCTCGATAGGCTGGTTCAATCCCATCTTGTACTATAGGCTGATCGGCATATGATAATGGAACTTGCGCCGCATCATAATATACAGGTTGCTGCTCGTTTCCATAGCCTCCCTGTCCAGCAAATCGGGCATCATCGTAATAAGGAGTTTGAAAAGGATAATAAGGATACATATGATATCCATTCTGATTCCACATTGATGTCCCTCCTATCTCAACTCATCTATACATGATATGCCCAAGAAGTGAGGATTAGAGGTCGTCCATTGAAAAAATGTCTTATTCCCCTTCTTTTTCGAAATCGGGGAATTTATTATGACGAACCAGGTCATAGATTACCCTTCCATTGCTAGGCTGACCATCAGGGTAATACACAGGAAGAAAATCAAATAAGACAAAGTAAAACGCATAGAAGATAAATTGGGTCCAAAACGATTCCATAGGAATACCATCTACGGCAAGAAGCGCATTGACTCCAATTGCTACGATGATATTACTTAATATGGGCGCAGAATATATGATGATATGAGCCCATTTCTTATCAAACTTTAAAGAATCGTAACTACACCAGCTGTACATAAAATAATAACGTCGCACTTCAAAGACTCCTATATTAAATACCTTCGGACCACATCCTACTGTTACCTTAGAACTGCTAGCCCCCAATAAATGACTCGCAATTAAATAGCCCCCTTCCCTTATAATGGATACAACGGGCAATATGATAAATGCTGATAGAATAAGTTTAATTACACCTGCAAATCCAAACATGTTTTCTTTCTCCTTTTCTTTCATTTCGCTTTTATCCACAAAAAAAAGCCGAAAAGACGTCACATGACGTCTTTTCGGCTTATGTCTAGCTCTATAGTCTAGCCCATTTCCACCTACATCGGTTTATTCTTTTGAATTATTAATACTATAAAACTCTGATCCAACTGAAAATCCCAGTCTACAAAAAGATCGGTAATCGAGACACCTAATATAGATTCATAGAGTCGACGGTCGAGCATGTCTTTCTCTAACCTTCGCTTACTTAAGCGCAGCGGTTGCTCATACCCTGATCGAATCAGTTCTTTCTCAATATCAACTAGGATTCCTTTACGCTGAATAACGAGGGTTCGATCATTCAAATAAAGTGAATTCGTTTCTTCCGGCTCTTTCTCCACCTGTCGGCTTACACGGTTAATCTCTTCATGCAGCTTCCCTTTGGCCGGATATTCATAAAATTGTTCATCCTTGTTTGCTTGATCTTCTGACAGGACGCCGAGAATGATACCCGTACGGTTTTCTAACGACCAGTCATAATATAAGTTATCAACTTGAAGGTCCGCCACAACCGTTAACGTGGCCTTCAGTTCATGTAAAACGTCTTTCATTAAAAGGTCCCGTGTCTCTTCCACCTTCTGATCGTGACCTTGGCTACGAAGGACACTCTCTGTGGGTGTGAGGAAATCACGAAGATAAAATGTTATAAACGGATGCTTAATCGACACATAGACAGAAGCTGGCCCTTTGCCATAATGCTCTCGTAAAAGCTTTCCTGTATAACTCGCTAATTCAGCTTGAACGGACTTCTCTTCCATATCTCTCAACCCTTTTCTCTCGCAGTTTCTACTATCATCTGATAGATATACTTACCACTTAAGAAAACAAGCTAAACAAATCGTTTAAGAAGCGTTCAAAAAAGCCAAAGAAGGCTGACCTTCGATGGCTTCGGTAGACAGTAATTGTGGTTTCTATTGTAGGAAAGAAGTTTATTCATCTATCCCACGGTAATTATAACGCGTCTGACATTATTTTTAAATAATAATGTTAAATGTTTCCGTTATTTTGAGTTAGTCCGAAATCAAAAGTCACACTTATATTTGAGAAGTCTTAGAGGATTGACCTTTCAATGGCTTTAGTCCTTTCACTGAAACAGGTGAAGCTTGCTTTTTCTGGTTTAAGTAAACATAGACAGCTCCTACAAAGAAGCCTCCGCCGATAATATTGCCAAGTGTAACAGGAATGATGTTGTGCATGAATCCTTCCAGACTCACTAAAGCTGTGTGAGGCGAGGATAATGCTAGTGAGAACAAAGCGACGTTTGCAATACTATGTTCATAGCCTGAAATGAAGAATGTGAACACAAGAAGCATCATTAGCATGATCTTCGAGATATCCTCCTTCACTTGCATAGGAATCCATACTGCCAAACATACGAGCCAGTTTGCTAGGATGGCTCGAAAGAAAAGCTGTGAAGTCGGCACATTCATCTTTTTCTCCGCAGCAGCAATAAGAAACGACTCTTCAGGAATAATGGCTTGAAGAAGACCGGTGAGATAAATGATTCCTGTAAAAAATAAGATTCCTACTACATTACCTGCATAGCAATAGCTCCATACCTTCACGGTATCCAACCAGGTTGTCTCTTTCCTTAAAGAGGATACAGTCAAATACATCGTGTTTGACGTAAAGAGTTCAGATCCACCATAAATAATTAAACAAAAGGCAACTCCAAAGAACAAAGCATTCAAGAGATAGGTTGACACTGCATGTTGCTCGTAAAAAGGTTGTGCAAGTTTAAAAGATAATATAATAGCAAATCCAATATAAATCCCAGCTAAAGCAGCTCGAATCAGGTAATGGCCTGGGTTCGCTTCAACCATTTCCTTCTTCCCTAAAGCTTTTTGTACAGTTTGGTTTATTGTGTTTTCCTCCAACTTAATCACCATCCGTCCTCTTTTGTGAACCTTTTCACATTTAATCATATGCCTGTCTTGGAAGGATCGCAACCTTTATCACTAATTTGTAATATATAGAAATTGGTAACGTTTACGTTCTAAATTTAAGTTGACAACATGATGTAATAAGGTTCTTACCAGTAAAGAAACCCCTCTTAATTCAAGAGGGGTTTCTAAACAATGGATACTCCTTAGTTATTCTCGAGCTTCGCTGAAGCAAACCCTAGAGCACAACCAAATATGGCTCCGCCTAATACTTCCACTGGCTGGTGTCCAAGTAGTTCCTTTAATTCTTTCTCCCGTTCCACAAATTCAAAACTTGGGAAATCACCAGCTAAAGAGGCAAAACTGTCTTCTAACTCATTTACAAGTCGTGCGATCTCACCGGTATGACGCCTTATGCCTTGAGCATCATACATCACAATAGCTCCAAAAACCGTAGCGAGCGCTGTTTCTGTGTGACGCGCTCCCTTATGAGAGGCTAAGTATGTAGCTAATGCACATACACCAGCGGAGTGCGAACTTGGCATACCGCCTGTCGTCGCAACCTGCTTCCAGTCCCAATTACCTGAAAGTTTCTTATGGGTTAAGATCTTTAGTCCTTGTGCGATTCCTATTGATGTTAAAGCTGTTAGAATGCCTCGATTCATTTTCTTCATCTCTTCACCCTCCGTTAAATCATTTCCAGTCAATCGTTTCTAATAAACTCATACCCCGAAATGAATAATCTTAAGCAATACGTAAGCTAATTATTGATATGAAAAACATCAAGCCTTTCCAAGCTCGGATAACGAAATGGAAATGGAATAAATGTTTCCGAGCAGAAACATACTAAACTTGATAAGAAGGAGGGATTCACATGGCAAAGAAAACAAAGAAAAACGACGCAGAACAAAAGCACAAAAAAGGATTTGATCCAAAGAAGATGGACGTTGAATTTGGACAAGAAGTAACAGGCGAATTCGGAAGTGCCGCTGCGAACAAAGCGCACAAAGAATCAGCTAAACGCGCTCGCAAATCCAAGAATCCTGAACAAAACTAAAAAAAGGACTTCCTCATAAGGAAGTCCTACTCTTTCTTACGCAAGATCCCATTATCAATACAGATCTCCGCATTAAACTCTTTATAACCCACTTCTTCAAACTCGATGGCGATCGCTGCGCCCCCATACTCTTTAATAACGCCAACACCAAACTTTTGATGCTCCACTTCTCGTCCAACCTCAATCTCATCCCATCCGAGCAAACTCTCATCAGATAAATCGGGAGCCGGCCGTTTACGTCGTGTTACGGCTCTCTTCTCATCAGGGAACTTGGCAATTCTGCGCACATTCGTGACGAACTGTGACTCAGACACACGTTCATCCCCTTTGTATCCATAAGTCAACAGTTCTAAATGAGTGCGCGCCCGAGTCATCCCTACGTAAAAGAGGCGCACCGCTTCTTCCATCGGGCCATATTCTTTCTTCCGATAACTGTCCATGTCTTCCTTCGAAGGCACAACACCATTGATTAGATCAATCATATATACCTTGTCATACTCAAGGCCTTTGGCGCTGTGGAACGTTGTTAAGGTAAGGGAACACGATTGCTTGTTATATTTAGACGTTTGAACCAATTGCTCAAGTTCCTTCAGCCGGTCTGCAAAACCTTTTAACGAACCGAGTCCTTCTGCAATCTCTTCAAGTGTGTTTAAAACTGTAAACAAATGTTCACCATTAAAGCCGAATTTCTCTACCATCTTCTGAATTGCTTTGTCGTATCCAAGCCGATCTCGTATGACACGGATCGCTCTCGCTGGTTCCATCTTATTCATCTCAGCGAATAGCTTCTTTGCCTGAGTCACGTTTTTCTTCTGATAAGAAGGAAGATCGGTTTCAAGGAGAAGATCAAAGACTGATTCTTGAGATGGACGACTTCTTAGAAACGCGATCTGACTTTTCGTGATATACGCATTAAACTTCGTATGAATTCTCTCTAATATATCCACGCGCCGATCATTGTAAGTGAGCCTCATAAAATTCAAAACATCCTCAACAATCCAGTGTTTGAAGAACTTTGCATCAATATCTTTCATGTAAAAGTCAATTCCTGCTTTACTGAGCTTATCCGCAAGCGGCACGGCTGAGGCATTATTCCGGTACAGAACAGCTACCTCTTCCTTTGGACCACTTTGCTTCACCTGATCCGTCACGTACTTTAACTGATCCTCATAGCTTCGCATAGCTTTAATGGCGATCGGATTGGATGAGGGATTTTCGGTGAACATTTCCTTATGAAATCGGTTCTGGTTTCGCTTAATAAACTGATTGGAGACTTCAACAATCTCAACTGAGGACCGGTAATTCTGCGACATTGTGAGGACAGTCGCGTCCGGGTACGTACCCTCAAACTTAAGAAGCTTCGTCACATCAGAGCCGCGCCACATAAAGATCGACTGGTCATCATCGGCTACGACACACAAATTATTCTGAGGCTTAGCAAGAAGCTCAACAATCTCATGCTGAACGACGGAGTTGTCTTGACTCTCATCCGTTAATATATACTCAAACTGCTGCTGATATCGATGCAGAATTTGAGGGTCATCCAACAAGCTCTGATGGCAATAGGTCAACATATCGTCAAAATCGAGCAGTAAAGAGTTGGTATACTCTTTCTTAAAACGTTCATAGGACTGATAAATTGATGCTGCATTCTTTACATTCGCCTTCACTTTATGAAGCTCTTTCCCACTAAGCATCCGGTTCTTCACGAAACTGATATACGTCATCAGTTCGTCCATCTCATCATCTGAGATTTGCGTCCCGTTCTCATCTTCAAAGAGCTTCTTTAAAATAAACTTCTTGTGAAGAGGCACATGCTCCCCCTGGAATCCTTTCTTCCACTCATCCTCATTAATTTGTCCTTCGATGAGCTGAAAGTCTTGGCCTTCTTTCCTTAAAGCCTCACGAACAACCTTAAAGGCAAAGCT
Organism: Pontibacillus salipaludis; assembly: GCF_014642405.1. GTDB lineage: Bacteria > Bacillota > Bacilli > Bacillales > BH030062 > Pontibacillus > Pontibacillus salipaludis. The sequence continues at coordinate 80,929 of NZ_BMIN01000017.1, read as the reverse complement.
GTGAATGGTTGAGAAATGAACTTTATCACTCGTGAGGTCAGAGAAGAATTCATCAAACCTCTCGGACATATCTTGAGCAGATTGCTTACTAAAGGTAATCGCCATAATACGATCCGGTCTAACCTTCTTCTCTAACAACAAGTATCCGATCTTCATATTAAGTGTTGTGGTCTTCCCTGAACCCGGTGAAGCTAGCAACAAGAGCGGCCCATCCGTATGCAACACAGCCTGTTGCTGCACCTCATTCAACCGAACCCCTGTCGCCTCTTCCATTCTTGTAAAGAAATCCATTAAAGCCTCTCCCTTTCCTTATCGATCGACAGAACAAAAATAGATGGAAGAAGGTCCGAGCACCCCTCTTCCATCTATTCTTCTTTCATGACATGACTCTGCCTGTGTCCTACTCGTATTATATCTTCTATCTCTATGATATTCTACCTCTTTTAAGATGGAAAGCTATGTTAAAATAAACTATTATAAGCACAACCACGTAGGAGTGAACGACCGATGGATAAGAAGGATATCGCCGGAATTCGCCGGCAGCTAAAAGTTGATAACGATCTATTAAAAATCCAGAACATCTTTAACGTCTATATCATGAAAGAAACAACAGAGATCTACCACCATCAGAGCCAGCCATTTGAATTGCTTGAACGAGAACAGCAAGAACTGTTTATGAACAACTTCAAGAAATTGCTAACAGGAAAGCTCGATGAGAAGTTATTTGAACTAAAGTTCCAACGAGAGGCCGAGAATCACACGCAGCTTATTTTACATAAAGGCCTGTTAACCAATAATGTTCAGGACTGGATGCAAGAAATGCTCTATATGACGGAGAAAATGATTGCAGAACGCCCTTATGAACACGATGTCGTTATTACATTCGTCCGCGCAGAATATCTGAAACCAACGCGTAGAGGAAGTTCAGAATGTGAAGAAAGCGACCGGGATACCGTTTACTCCCACCCCTTCATTCTCTGCAGCGTGAATAAAACACAAGATCCGAAGAAGGAATATCAATTCGATTATGTGCAGAAAGAGTTTAAATACAACATTGAAGTCGACCCTGTTGTAGATCTGAATACGCCAATGGGCGGCTTCCTTTTCCCTACGTTCACCAATCACTCAGCCGATGTGAACCATATTCTTTACGCCTCTGGGAAAGCCCATGAGCCAGACCTTCATTTTGTAGAAGAAGTGCTGAACGGTGAAGAGCCAATGACAGCTATGGAAGATAAAGCCGTTTTTGAAGAAGTGATTCGGGATGTTGTAGGTGACCAAATGAACCCCTCAACACTCGGTAACGTCTATCGTGAGGTCAATCAAGTTGTCGAGGACCATGAAGAAGGCGAAGAACCGCCGAAGCTTGATTACAGAGACGTTGAACGTGTACTGACAATGAGCGGTGTAGAACAGGAGAAAATTGATTCCGAGAAAATCAAAGAATCCTTTAAAAGGTACACAGAAAACGATAATTACGAACTAAAAGCAAGTAGTATCGTACCGAAATATAAGTCAAAATCCATTAAGATCAACACGAAGCTCGCCAACATTTCGATTAGCCCGCAAGACTTAGAACACGTCAAACAAGTTAATTTCGACGGCAGACGTTATCTTATGATTGAGCTAGAAGAAGACGCGGAGATCGAAGGCTTTAAGATGTTGCCTGAAGCCTTTGGCGGTGCCACAAAAGCAGAAGAAAATGAAGAAGAGGGAGACCATTAACGGTCTCCCTCTTTTCCTTGATCAAACGTTTGATCAATTTATGATTCGTAAGGAATTTCTTTATCCTCGCACCATCTCTTGGCGACTTTAAGAAATTGAGTTTCTCGATAAGCGTACCAATCTTCTGCGAGACCCAAGTCTCCCACCATATCTTTAAAACGGCGGAAAGCTCCTCGTCCCCGGATCGCCCGGAGTAACTTATTTCCCTTTTCTTCATCCTCTAACGAATGAGCGAATGATTCCATTACTCTATACTCGTCCAAGTCGCGTGGCGTTGGCAATTCCACGAAACGACTACTCTCATCCGCGACAAATAGATCGGCCCATTTACGGTTTTCTTTCTGCCTGGTTGGTAAGTCACCAATCGGTTTTCCTTCTTTTGCATCGCGGATCTCATCATGAGTAATTGTGATGATCTGTCCTGTTTCCTTGTCGAGGTATATATTCCAATCCCCATCGTTTATTTCAGCATTGTCTGCAATGGTTTGAAGGTTAACTCTCACACGGTTCATTCCTTTCTCATTTGCTTTTTCGCCTATCATTTATATGTTACTAGTTTATTTAATGTAAGCTTTTTTATTTAAACGTTCCATTAAAACGGTATGATTCACATCCGCTAACGTTCATTGTTACCTTAAAGAGGCCGCCTGCATGTGGATAGCGCTGCAAGTCTTCTTCACTCATATCTTTCCTAGCTGTGGTAATGAATAATTCATTCATGTTTACGCCGCCAAAGACACAGCATGTTACATTCAGGGCGGGGACCGGGATTTCTTCTACTTTTTCACCTGTATCAGGATTCCATCTAGACACTTTCGCACCTCCAAAGTGCGCAATCCAAAGCATCCCTTCGTCATCAATCGTCATCCCATCAGGAGCCCCCTCTTCATTTTCAAAAGAAAATGACAGAAGCAGGGTGACTAATGTCCCCTGTGTCTCGATTGTAGTCATACCGATAGACCTGATTTTCAAAGGTATCAATATAGTACATGTGTGTATGGTCTACTGACCAAGCGATCCCATTAGAAATCCCAACACCCGTCACTTTCTCTTTTACAGACAAGTTCTCCTCAAGGCAATAGAGTGTTCCACTTCTCTCTTCCTCTTCCTTATCCATCGTTCCTGCAAAGAATCTTCCCGCAGGATCGCACTTCCCGTCATTAAAACGGTTACGAGGTAAATGTTCCTCTGGATTCATAATCGGATCCAGTTTATTTAGCTTCCAATTATAAAAGTAAAACCCATTCTCAAGCGCAAGCACGACTTCATCAGAGCTTTTTGGCGCAACCGCTCCAGGGGCTTGGTCAAGCTCTACCGTTATATTCTTATGCTCGACAGGATTATAACAATGGAGTTGTTGCTGCAAAATATCCACCCAATAAAGGACTCCCTTTTCACGATCCCAGCTTGGTCCTTCTCCTAACCTTGATTTTGAATCTACGATCAGTTCTACACCCATGCGCGTTCCTCCTAGATGAGGTTTTATTTTACCTTATGTATACCTTATTTCTAGATAAGTGTAATTTCTCCTTGGGGGGAATTAAGTTAGCCCTAATCACCTCACATGCCTACAAGTCTTTCCGATGTTATAATAGAGGCACGAAAGAGACATGGAGGTATGTATCATGAGAATTGAAGTATGGTCAGATGTAGTCTGCCCGTTTTGCTATATTGGAAAACGTCGCTTAGAGTCGGCTCTTAAAGAATTTGAACAAGCGGATCAAGTAGAGATTGATATACAGTTTAAAAGCTTTGAATTAGATCCGAATGCTCCTGTAAATAGCAATCAGACCACAAATGAAAAACTCGCTGAAAAATACGGTAAGACGTTAGATGAAGCAAAAGAAATGACAGCCAATATGACTCAGCAAGCTGCTGCAGAGGGACTTGATTTTGACTTCGATCGCACGATTCCAACAAATACGTTCGATGCTCATCGCTTATTCCAACGTGCTTCTGAAAAAGGAATCGGCAACAAAGTATCTGAGCACTTATTCCACGCTTACTTTGAAGCAGGCAAACACGTCGGCGACCGTTCCATCTTGAAAGAGATCGCCCTTGAAGCTGGTCTATCAGAAGAAGACGTAAAAGCTGCCTTTACGGATGAGAAATATGCAACAGCTGTAAGAAGCGATGAACAAGAAGCGGGACAAATCGGTGTTCAAGGCGTTCCATTCTTCGTATTCAACCGCAAATTTGCTATATCAGGCGCCCAGCCGAAAGAGGTCTTCTTACAAGGCTTGCAGAAAGCTTATGAAGAAGAGAAACAAGCACCTGCTTTCGAATCGATCAGTGGTAAAGACACAGAAGTATGCACAGATGAAGGATGCGACATCTAATTAAGAGTTGAAATATACAAAAATAAGACAGGGCTCTAGGTCCCTGTCTTATTTTTTAGCGATATCTTATTGATCAAACGTTTGATCAATGGCTCATCACCTTCGATATCAAGGGGTTTTAGAGAGTATTGATGAGATACTCTTAAAGGAAAGATAGTAATAAAATCAGCAGAATTGGAACCACTAAAACCATGTAGGCCATTGGACGAGCAAAGTTTACCGTCATTCCTATACCAAACCGCTTCTCTACTAAGACAGAAGGATCTTGTTTATTAAAGTAGATCATGCCACCGATCCAGTACCTGTCTTCATCATACTCCTCTACTTTATCATCTTGATCCGTCACCACAACTTCATCTAAGTCAGAATCTACTTTCCCAACCTTAATGGCAAAGACTACAGCCCCTGCTAATGTAAGAAACATAAAGATTAGAGGTACCAGCATAACCATCATGTCACTAAACATGTTTCCGTACAGCGTCATGACTTGCAGAAACGAGAATAGCATGGTCAGTAACAAAGAGACGAGCAGCAGTAACCAGCTTGTGTATTTACGTAAGTTCATTTGCCTCTTTTTGGAGGCTTGTGTGTTCGTTGGACGGATCTTAAAACCTGAACGTTTCGTTAGTTCTATGATACCAAGAAACATGCCCTGAAGGACGAGCAATATGAGCGGAAGAGATAATACAGACAAGGCACTTTTATCTGTATAAGCATCTGGCTTTCCATCTGCTCCCCAATGGACCGGTATTTGATCTGGGAACTGACTATAGTTCGCTACTGTAAAAACCATTAATCCGATCGTTAATAGGATTGGTAAAGAGACCACATACCAAGGTAGCATTTCGTCTTTGGCCCTGATGTTAAGGTCAGAGATTTTCACTTGCTTTTTCCCCTCAAACCAGCGCTGTTCCTTCTTCAATTTAGAGATCTTAATGTGGAAATAGAAGTAAAGGACAAGTGAGGTAACAATAACAAGAAGCGGCAGCATCAGCCCCATAAGAGCCATTTGGACATCCGTTGGTGTGGTTCTCATGCTCCAGACTAAGAATGTTATGAGAACACCAAGGACCAAAACCCCGGTAATAATAGAATATAATTTTTTCGATCGCTTAATCACCGCGTGATTCGTATGTTCCATCGGTACCGTCACACCAAACACAACAGTCCGTTTAACCAAGAAAGGAATAGAAACTTGAATCACACTCACGATCAGCGTCGATAAGAATAAAATGATCCCTTCCATTTACTTCATCTCCCTTACATTTCTCATAATTGAGTCAACAAGCGCGTGAATATGATCATCATCCATCCCTGAAACCATAGCCTCAACAACAGTAGGTCGTAGCTTCTCAGACAATAGATCTGTTTGCTCTTTAGGGACACCTTTTGATGGGTCTACGCTTATAACAGCACCTGATTTCGGAACGATCGTAATAACCCCTTTTGCCTCCAAATCATGATAACTCTTATTAATTGTATGCATGTTCACACCAAGGTCTGAAGCGAGGCCACGTACAGAAGGCAACACTTCACCAGCTTCTAGCTCTCCGCGAATGATCCCTTCCATTACCTGAGTGCTCACCTGGGAATAGATCGGTATATCCGAGTCTGGCTCAATCTGAATATACATCCTCCCACCTCCATTCTGTTCTACTACTATTATAACAAAACTGTTCTAGTTAATGTATAACAATTAACAGTAGACATAAAAAAACAGGCAGGAATCGATTTGCGATTCCTGCCTTTTTTGATTCTCACCCTAATATCATGGGATGTCTTATTATTAATTTGCGTCTTCTGGTATAACGACTTCTAGACTTACGTTATCAATTTCAATGGCATGAGCCTCAGCGAATTGGCCCATTAAATATTTTAGAGAAACTGTGTCATCAGCTGTCATTTCAAATTGATACGTAAAAGTGTTATAGTCTTCCGTTAACGAAACTTTCTCACTAAGATAACGGTAATAACCGCCATTCTCTAACGTAACCTCGATATCGCGTGGTACAGAGGATTTAGCATCAAAGGACAGCTCGTACTTTAGACCTTTAATTAATTCCAACCCTGCATATTCTGGAAGGACACTCCATGTTTCATTACCTGCATTTTCAATATCAACAAGTAATGCTTCATTTACTACCTCTGCAGTTGCAGTAGCATCAAAGTGAATGTAAGCTCCCCATCCATCCATACCCTCTGAGAAATCTCCATTCGTTAACGGACTCAAATCAACATCGCTGTAATCAACATAAGTAGAAGTTTGATCTAGACGAACGTCATCCATATAAACGTTTGCCGCAGCTCCACCGATGTTAAAGATTAGCTGGCCATTTAAATCAGCCATATCTTTCGTCATTTCAAAGGAAACGGTATACGTATTCCAATCACTTCCTAAGGATACCTCCTCAGCTTCTTGATAGACCATTGATCCATCCTCATTCACAAAGCTAACGGACATTTCTCTATCTTGATCAGCCTTCGCTCGGAATGTGAGGTCATAGGTACTTCCTTTCAAGAATTGGAGACCGTTTTGCTTAAACTGAATATCTTTCATATCAGATCCGCCATCTGCAATATTCATATGCATAAAACGCTCTTCTTCTGTAACATAAGCTTCAGCTTCTGCACCGTTTTGCGTTACGGTTTCCCAGTAAACAAGTCGGCTGAAGTCGCCTTGGTCAAATGTTCCATTATACACATGGTTTCCATCGGCTAGCGGTTCTTTTTGATTTGATTCATCAACTTGTCCTGTAATGTCTTCTACTCTTACATTACCAATCCAAACAGGGTTTGCTGACGCAGCACCCAGATTGAATTCTAATCGTGCCGCAAGATCTGTATCTTGGTTGTGAGTAAACGTATATTCGTATGATTGAACTTCATCAGTCAAGTCCATCGTCTTTTCACCTGAATAGTTCGCATATCCTCGTTCAGCACCACCAGATACTTTCGTCATCATTGTACGATTCGCATTCGATTTAGCATCAAAGCTCACCTTATAGGTTCGACCTTCTCCAATTGATAGTTTTTGAATCAATTGGATAGCCCATAGTGCATTACCAGCATTCTTTATATCTGTCTTGGCAAAGGTTGTACCATCTAAGGTTTCTTTTGAAATATTACCTTCTCCAGCAAAGTCTGGGAGAGTAAGGAAGTTCCAGTACGTTTCATCCATTGCATCTGTAACTTCATCAACAATTGTAATCTCTTTTTCATACGCCTGATCATAAATAAGGTTTCCATCTTCTTGCGGTTGCTTCGCATCTTCAGGAAGTGGCTCAATGTCAACGCTTGGTTCTACAGCTTCCTTATAATCACGGCCTGTGAGTTCATACACCCTCACATAGTCTACTTCCATCTGGCCAGGGAATTCTGTTGTCTCATCCGGGTCACCGCCATACCAGCCACCAACAGCCAGATTTAGGATCATGTAGAATTCCTGATCAAATGGTGCAGGGAATGTGTAGTTCGCTGCTTCGTTTGTCCCTTTACTAAACCACTTGTTTAACGTCTGGTACAGTTCACCATCTACATACCAGCGCAGTTCACCAGGCTCCCATTCTAGAGAGTAAGTGTGGTAACCAGTGTAATCCTCCCCTTCTGGGAAGTGATATTCATCACCCGTATACGTATTGTTCGGCCATTCTTCACCATAGTGAATCGTTCCGCCAACCGTACTTGTGTCATTACCTGCTGCTTCCATAATGTCAATTTCACCTGAAACAGGCCAGTTGCCATAAACGCTATCTTCTGGCATCATCCAAAATGCTGGCCAATAGCCCTGTCCTTCAGGAAGCTTCATACGCGCTTCAAATTTGCCGTACTTCTTGCTAAATAAGCCTTTTGTTTTTAACTTAGCTGACGTATAGTCGTAAGAGCCAAATTGGTCTGTAATAGGCTCCTCTTCTTTCTTAGCTTCTATAACTAGATTTCCATCTTCAATATAAGAGTTCTCTGAAGAATCGGTATAGTACTCTTTCTCATTGTTGCCCCAACCAGCAGCAATTCCTTCTCCATCCTCATCCACAATCCAGTTCCCAATGTCGTACGTCCATTTGTCTGGATCTATATCGTCTGTTAAGAACTCATCGTTCCAAACAAGCGTCCAGTCAGATGCTTCTTGTCCGAAAGTATAGACAATCGCTTTATTAATATCAGACTCAATAAATTTGACGGTATTTTGTATAGACGCTTCGATATAAACGTTGCCTTCTACTTTCGTATTGTTCAGTTCCGCATCACTAGCGCCTTTTGTTAAGAGTAAGTCCCCTTTAATCGTGACATTCTCAAGAGTAACGTCCGATTGAGTAATTAGAGCTGAGCCCTCAACCGTCTCGTCGGCGTATGTACCTGAGGTAAACACCGTATCTGCAAGAGACTGAATGTAAGTAACGGCTTGTCCCCATTTCACAGGCTTGTTAGACTTATCGTTCTCATCCCATGTTTGATTTGGGAAGAAATACGCTAATAATTTCACAGCTTCCCCGTGCTTAATAGCTGAATCCGCATCTCCCTCATCATCTTGCCAATAGCCTAGTTTTCCTGCTAGGTTCAAGATCTCCTCTTCTTCATCAGAATAACCGACCATTTGGTTTAACACATTTGCAAAAGCTAGTCTTGATGTTGCTGCTTCAACGTTAGTAGGGTGAAAGTCTTTTTGCTCCAGCCACTCTACCTCAACGTCTTTGCTTTTGGCTGCTTCTACTTGAACTGTACCGCTTACTACTAAAGCTACCAATAGACAAAACACGAAAAGTTTCTTCATACATTCAGCCTCCTATAGATTTTGAAAACCACTCGCATTCGATTACGAAACCGGTTTCGTTTTTCGCATAAAAAATACTTTCAATGGATTCATTAAAGCAAACCGAACATTCGAAAGCGGTTTCGAATTAATAACTATGAAAGCGGTTTCTAATTGCTTTAATAGTATCATAGATTCCGATCCTTTCAAGTGAATTTTTTCGACATAATTTTACATGAGGCCGATCTCATAAGTCTTTATTCCCCCGCCCTTTAACCCATATAAATAGCGGAAGGGACGCTACTTGGCCCCTTCCGCACGTTGTACTAATTATGAAAATCAAGCCCTGATTCGACAGGAGCAATGTATCCCGCTCGAACGACATAGTCTCCGAAATGCTCCCCTTCTAAGCGTTCTTTTGCATAGCTGTGAATGATTGGTTTAAGCGATGCTAAAATCTCATCCTCACCGATATTTTCCTTATACAGCTTATTTAAACGTTCTCCCTTAAACCCGCCTCCTAAATACATATTGTACTTACCAGGGGCTTTGCCAATAAATCCGATTTCACTTAGCGCAGGGCGAGAGCATCCATTCGGGCAGCCAGACATCCGTATCACAATCTCTTCATCTCTTAATCCCGCATCTTCTATAATATCCTCAAGCCGATCCACAAGAGACGGAAGGTAGCGTTCAGACTCGGCCATCGCTAAGCCACATGTAGGGAAGGCCACGCACGCCATCGAATTCCTTCTAAGCGCAGAATTATACCGTCCATCAGACAATCCGTATTGCTCCACAAGTTGCTCAATCGTTTCTTTCTCATTCTCTTCTACACCAGAAATAATTAAGTTCTGACTTGCAGTGAGGCGGAATTCACCTTTATGCACATTAGCAATCTCTCTTAACCCTGTCATAAGCTGATGGTTCTCTTCATCCTTGATTCTACCGTTTTCCACAAATAGAGTCAGGTGCCACTTCCCATCTCCTTTAACCCAGCCGTACCGGTCGCCGTTATGATCAAATGAATAAGAGCGAGCTTCTTCTAAAGACCATCCTAGTCGATCGTTTAACTCGTTCTTTAACCAATCGAGTCCTCTCTTATCGATTGTGTATTTAAACCTGGCATTCTTACGCTCAGATCGATTTCCGTAGTCCCGTTGAATCGTAACGACCTTCTCAGCAACATCTGTCGCTTGGTCCACTTTACAGAATCCTATTACGCGTCCAAGTTGAGGATACGTAGTAGTATCTCCATGGGTCATGCCCATACCTCCGCCAACAGACACGTTGTAACCAACAAGCTCCCCATCTTCGACAATTCCAATGAAACCTAAGTCTTGGCTGAAGACATCCACATCATTCGAAGGAGGTACTGCTACGCCAATCTTAAACTTCCGCGGTAAGTAGAATGGGCCGTAAATCGGTTCGTCCTCATCACGTCCGTCTAACACCATCTCTTCATCTAGCCAAATTTCATGATAAGCTTTTGTCTTTGGTAACAAGTGCTCGCTCACTCGATTAGCTGTATCATAGACTTGGCTATGTACAGATGACTGATAAGGGTTCGCTGTCGACATGACATTCCGGTTCACATCTCCACACGCTGCAATGGAATCCATTAACGCCTGATCCATTTCTTGAATCGTTTGTTTCATATTCCATTTCAAAATGCCGTGCAGTTGAAATGTCTGCCTAGTCGTCAGTTTCATTGTTCCATTGCCATTCGTATTGGCTAGTTCATCCATCTTCAGCCATTGTTCTGGTGTCGCCACTCCCCCAGGCAAGCGAACGCGTATCATAAATTGATAGGCGGGTTCTAATTTCTTATGCTTTCGTTCCTGACGAACATCTCGATCATCCTGCATATAGCTACCATGAAACTTAAGGATCTTCGTTTCTTCTTCTGGGATACTGGCTGTAATCCGATTACCGAACTCTTCAACTAGAGATCCCCTTAAGAAGTTACTATCCTGCTTAATCCGTTCCATTGCACTAGGGGCGCCTCCTGACTGCTTCCCTTCATCTCTTCCCATGATCTCCTCCCCTTTCTCTTCTATTAATAGACATCTCGCTGGTATCGCTTTTCCTTACGAAGCTGATTTAAGTACGTTTCTGCTTCTTCAGCCGTATAGTTTCCTTCTTTTTGAATGATTTCTAAAAGGGCATTTTGAACATCTTTCGCCATATACGTCTCATCCCCACATACGTATACATATGCGCCACCTTTTAACCATTCATAGACTTCCTTACTGTTCTCTAGTAAGCGATGCTGAACGTACACTTTCTCCTCGGTATCTCTTGAGAAGGCGACATCCATCTTGGTTAGTACACCATCACTCAACCAGCTCTGCCATTCTGTCTGGTACAAGAAATCACTAACGAAATGCTGTTCGCCAAAGAAGAGCCATGATGGCCCCTTGTCTTCGGTTTCTTCTCTCTCTTGCAAGAAAGCCCGATAAGGCGCAACCCCTGTTCCGGCGCCAATCATAATAATAGGCGTATCTTTCTGTTCAGGCAGCTTAAAGTTGGAGTTCTTCTGGACAAAGACAGGCAGGTGATCTCCAATACTTGATCTCTCCGAGCACTGTACAGAACAAACACCTGATCTTTTCCTTCCATGTGCTTCATAACGAAGGGCTCCGATTGTCAGGTGAACTTCATCAGGATTCGCATTTTGACTACTAGCTATAGAATAAAGGCGAACCGGAATTTTCCGGAGTAGTGCTACAAAGTCGCTGACCTCCCCTTTCCAAGGCGCGAAATCGGTAACAAGATCAACCAAATCTCTTCCATAAACATAGTCTTGTATCGCTTTAGAGTCATTCTCTTCTAACCACTTTTGCAATGAATCACTTAAGGAAGATGTCTTCTCAAGAAGGGGTTTTGATAAAGTGGTAATGTCATAGATTGAGCGAAGAGCTTCTCTGAGCGACAGTTCCTCACCTTGCTTATTAACTGGAACAGTTAAGTCCCCATCCCACTCCAGAACTTGAAGCAACTGCTCTACGAGTGCCGGGTCATTCTCAGGATAGATGCCAAGACTATCCCCAGGTTCATAGGTAATCCCGGACCCTTCTAAATCAAGTTCAAGATGACGCGTTTCTTTATTGGAACCTCGACCGTTCAGATCTAGATTCTCTAAAATTTCAGCCTTGAATGGGTTTTTCTTAGAATACGTTGTTTGCTCTTCAATCACAGCAGAGGCAGGGGCGGATGAGGAAACGGCTTCCTGGCCTAATTCCTGTTTCACTGCTTGGATCCATTCTTGCGCTGGTTCCTCATAATCTAAATCACAGTCTACCCGGTTATAGAGCCGACTAGCTCCCAATTCTTCCAAACGTTTATCCAAGTCCTTCCCCGTCTGACAGAAGAATTCATAAGAGCTGTCACCTAGAGAAAGGACAGAGAAACGAACACCTTCAAGGCTTGGCGCTCGCTTACTATGAAGGAAATCGTACAGAGAAAGAGCGTTGTCGGGCGGATCTCCGTCTCCATGAGTACTTGTAACGATCAGGAGGTCTTCTACTTTCTTGATATTTTTTGGTTTTATATCATCCATTGATAAGCATTCTACCTCTAAATGGACGGCTTGCAGTTGTTCCGTAAATTCTTTAGCAAGCGCCTCACAGTTTCCTGTGTGAGAACCATAAAGAATCGTGACTTTTCGAGTTTGTGGTGTGTTTCCTTTGGTGGTATCTTTCGCCTCTACTGTTCCTTCTTGATTGCCGACTTGAGCTGAGGCTAAGTACCCGCTGAGCCAAATCTTTTGACTTTCCGTAAGCGTAGGAAAAAGGCGATTTAGTAGATCTATTTGTTCCTGGTTAAATGGACTATTCGTTACCTTTAATGACACTTGTTGTCACCTCCAAACGTTGTTCTTGAGACGTTCGATAATAGCGTTCTAATTCAACGACCATTGCCCCCATCTTCTGTACCTCAGGTTCAACGACATATGTAATTCCTTGCTCTCGTAATTGACCGGCAGTGACCTTACCAACTGCCACCGCTATAACGCCACTGTTAAACGATTGCACCATTTCATGATTTTGCTCAGCGAAAACGTTAAGAACTTGTGTTTTACTAGTGAATACAACAGCATCAAGTGACTGAGCGATGATGGATTCACGTAGCCGATCCGTGACGCTTTGTTCCGGAGGGTCAAAAGCATAAGGCTTTGATACGTATACGTCGTACCCTAACCCCTCTAACGTCTCTTGCCACAAGGCGTCATCTTGATGATAGGCCTGGAGAAAGACACGTGAAGTCTCCTCGCCTCTTGGAAGAGCTGCGACGAGATTTTCCATCGTTCCATCTTCTGAGACTAGCGCTGGTTGTAGCTCTTTTTCTTGTAACCACCGCAACGTTTTACTCCCACGTATAGCAAGGGATTCTTTCTGTAGCTTCTGTATAAAGTGTTGTTTGAAACCATGTTCAATCGAAGCACCTTCTAACGTTTTAGCTCCTATACCGGTCGTTAAGATGACCCAGTCAAATTCTAGCTGGATATAATCACGTACGTTTTCCGCGCTAATATCTTGGTTTAACTGCTGCTTCCCTTGTGATGGGTAAGCCACCGCTTCCGCTCCTTTCTTTTGAAGGAGCGTACATATTGCTTCTGATTGTCGATCAGCTGCGACGCCAACGACCTTACCCTTTAATCCCGACACGTTCTCACCACCTTCGATCTATTGCTTCTTTAAATTGATGCTGTTCTTCTTCATCCTTGTACCGTTCCTCTACAATCTCGCGAAGAAGCCTTCTTTTTTCCCCTTCATCCATAGAGGAATGCTTAATCTGTTGCCTGCATTCATATAGAAAATCCACATACGGTCCGTAGTCGTCATAATGCTCCCTGATTTTTGATAAAATCGATGAGGTGAGTCCAGGACTTGCCCCAGCCGTTGAGACGGATATGGTGAGCTTCCCTCTCCTAAATAATCCCGGAAAGGTGATATTCCCTCGCTCAGCATTTGTTGCGTCATTAATAAGTGGAATATGAGCAGCGACCTGAAGTACTCTCTCATTCACCTCTTCGTCATCTGTCGCCACAACCAATAGAAACGCCTCGCGAGCATCGCTTGCTTCAAACAGCTTATCAAGCCACTTAATCTTCCCAAGGCTAACCAACTCTTGAAGGGAGTCCGTCAAGTGCGGGCTGACGATGGTAACCATAGCCCCATTTTCAACAAGGGCTTTAGCACGTTTCCAAGCGACTTTTCCTCCCCCAATAACGACAGCACAAAGGCCTGTCATTTCGACCATTAAAGGAAGTTGACTCATCGTGTGCTCCCTCCTATGTCACTCTCATTTGTTGGTCCCATTCCTCACTGACAAGAGCTTCGTGAACACGGTCTGCCAGTGCCTTAATCATAATCGGATGGTCACCGAGGTAATGTGTCATTGTAATCGGGACCCCTTCTTGTTGAAGACTTTCCACTCTCTTGTTCATGGTTTGAATGAGCTTCCCAGTAAACCATAAATATGGGATCACAACCGTTCTCTTATTTGAGAGGACGGCCCGACGGATTCCCTCCTCAAAAGTAGGAGAACAGGCAGCCAGATAGCATACATCAACAGATGCTCCGCCTATTCCTTCACCTAGCCAGCTCGCAATCTGTTCAATAGATGCCTTTGTTTCAGGATTTCGACTGCCTCTTCCAACAAGGACAAGGTGAAGATCTTCTTGTAAAGATGCGACCTCCTGAATCCGGTCGACTAGAACTCTCGTTATCCGCTTCTGTATGCCAAGGGGCTTCCCGTACTTGAAGCGAATGTTCGGATAAAGAGCTACACCTGCTTGTATTTCATCCGGTATATCGTGATAGTAATGACCAGCACTTAGCAATAAGACAGGGACAATTGTGATGTCTGTTGCCCCCTTCTCCACAAGACGCTTGATCCCTTGAGCCATCGTTGGTTCGGCTAGTTCCAAAAAGCAGATTTCAAATAACGGAGTAGCCACTTCTTGATGCACTTGATGAATGTAGGAAACTGCTTCTTCTTTCGTTTCCTCTACTCTACTTCCGTGACTAACGTACAGAACAGCTTCCATCATCTTCTTCCTTTCTATCCCACAACAAGAGGTTCAATAGCTGGCAGGCTTTCAAGCCATTTCAACTCTTCTCGTAATTTTACGACCTCTCCAACCACGATCATGGAAGGATTTTGCATACTTTTAGCCGCGTCGACAATATCTTGAAGCGTCCCCGTTACCGTTTGCTGCTCTTCTGTTGTGCCCCAGTGCACGAGAGCGATCGGTGTATCAGCAGGTCGACCATGACGGATTAGCTTATTACAGATCTTTGGAAGATTCCGCACGCCCATATAAATGCACAATGTATCAGAACTCTTTGCCACATGCTCCCAGTACTCATCTTCCTCGAGATTCGTGACGCCTGTGATAAAGGAAACAGAAGAACTGTAATCCCGATGAGTTAATGGAATCCCTGCATAGGCAGGAGCAGCCACCCCTGACGTTATGCCTGGCACAATTTCATACGGAATACGTGAAGATGCTAACGCCTCTGCTTCCTCACCGCCTCTTCCAAAGATAAACGGGTCTCCCCCTTTTAACCGGGTTACCGTCCTCCCTTTAGAAGCATACTTGCACATCAAGTCATTAATCGACTCCTGTGATAAAGAAGGATGATCAGGGCTTTTGCCACAGTATATGAGTTCCGCATGCGGACGCGCTTCTTTCAGTAAATCTGCATTTATAAGACGATCATATAAGACCACATCTGCTTCTTGTATCGCTCGTAATCCTTTCACCGTAATAAGTTCAGCATCCCCTGGACCTGCACCTACGATATACACCTTCGCCATCAGCTCTCACTCCTTCATGTAGTGGACGTTTTCTTCTACACCCAGCCTTTTTCTTCTAAATAGTCGATCACTTGATTTGCACAGGTTTCAATATCCCGCTCGTGTGTATGTAGAACCAACTCTGGGGAAGTTGGCGCTTCGTAGGGGGCATCAATTCCTGTGAATCCTTTAATTTCACCGCTTCTCGCTTTCTCATATAACCCTTTTGGATCTCGCTTCTCACACTCTGCTAAAGGACAGTCGATAAAGACTTCAATAAAATCCCCTTCAGGAAGCAGATTCCGAACTCGGTCGCGATCCTCCTGATAGGGAGAGATAAACGCCGTTAACACGATCGTGCCACTGTCCGTAAACAATTTCGCAACTTCTCCAATTCTACGAATATTCTCTTCTCGATCTTGAGTTGCAAAGCCAAGGTCTTGATTTAATCCGTGCCTTACGTTATCTCCGTCTAGCAAATACGATTGGAGGTGCTTCTCATATAACTTCTCATTCACGCGGTTAGCCACACTCGACTTTCCAGAACCAGATAGACCGGTAAACCAGATCACTCCACTATGGTGCCCGTTTCGCTTTCGGTAATGATCAACCTGCAAGGAGGCGTCGTGCCATGTAAGATTTGAACCCATATCCATCACCCTTTCCGTTTAAGATTGAACAGAAGAATCTGCTCTAAGTCCTTCTATAAGCACATCTGCAATTTCTGGACGACTAATGGTTTTAGGCGGTCGCTCTCCATTTCGAAGCAGTTCCCGGACCTTAGTTCCAGAAAGAATGACATGTTCTTCTTTTCCATGAGGACAAGTCTTGCCAGATACCATCGCTTCACAAGCCTTGCAATAGAAACTATGTTCAAAGAATAAAGGTGTAATTCCTAACTCTTCTTCATCAAAATGGGAGAAGATCTTCTGAGCGTCGTACGTACCATAATAGTCACCAACACCAGCGTGATCTCTGCCAACAATAAAGTGAGAGCAGCCAAAGTTCTTACGGACAAGAGCATGGAATATGGCTTCCCGAGGCCCTGCGTATCTCATCGCAGCACTGAAGACCGCTAAGACGACTCGGTTGTCAGGATAGTAATGCTTCAGTAACACTTGATAACTCTCCATCCGTACGTCTGCTGGAACATCATCACTCTTTGTCTCTCCGACTAAAGGATTTAGGAAAAGGCCATCCACTGTTTCAAGTGCCGCCTTTTGAATATATTCATGCGCTCTGTGCACAGGATTACGCGTTTGGAAACCGACGACTTTGCTCCAGCCGAGCTCTTCAAAGCGTTGTCTAGACTGGGCTGGATCTAAATAAAACCCTTCATCGTGCTCGCGCTCTGAGCGTTCTATAAGAACAATCTCACCAGCTACATAATAATCAGGGCGTGCGAAGAGCTTCTTCACTCCTGGGTGCTCAAGTTCAGTCGTTAAGTACACTTGCTCTGCCTCTTTTGTCTTATTCGGCTGGTACACCTCTGAGACCTCAATATAGCCATACACCGTGTCTTCTAAATTCAGCTCGGCTACATCGCCTTTACTCAACTGTTTTGCTTTCTCCTCATCAACTGGTAGCGTAATCGGAATGCTCCAAGGTGTTCCATCTGATAACCTCATCCGGTCCACAACGGATTCATAATCTTCTTTACTCAAGAACCCTGTTAACGGACTATAAGCGCCATTGGCCAATAGCTCCAAGTCACTTAACGCCATCTTATCGATCGAGATGCTCACATTTGCTTCTGGGGCATCCTCTTTCGTACTCCACTGATTCACTAATGTTCCTCCGTGCGGTGCAATAACTGTCATATTCATTCCTCCCAAAAATTGATTAATCTTGGTTTCCTGTCGTGTGAAGTCCACACTCTGTCTTATTAAATCCTTTCCACCTGCCTGATCGTCCGTCTCCTTCATCAGGAGATGTGCACGGCATACATCCAATACTCGGATAGCCTTGATCATGCAAAACATTGTAATCCAAGTCGTTTAGTCGGATATATTGCCATACAAAATCCCACGTCCAATAAATTAAAGGACATACCTTTACAGACTGGAATCGTTCATCTTTATTAACAAAGTTTGTGTTCTTACGACTTGCTGATTGTTCACGCCTCAACCCAGAAACCCAGGCTGTGGCACCGCTTAGCGTATCTTCAAGTGGCTTAATCTTTCGAATGTAACAGCACTGATTCGGATTTTTGTTCCACAAAGCTGATCCATATTCTTCAGCTTGCTCATCTAGTGTTAAATCTGGCTTTCTCATTTCAATATTCAACTGAGGGTACCTGGCCTTCACCTTATCGATTAGTTCATACGTTTCTTGAAAATGAATACCTGTATCTAAGAAAACAACCTTCGCATCGGGTTTTACTTTGGAAATCAAGTCAATCAACACGATCCCCTCAGCTCCAAAACTACAAGCATACACGATCGAATCCCCGTAGGTTTCATATGCCCATTTCAACACGGTTAAAGCACCTTCTACTTCATTATCTGGCCGATAAGAGGCGAATGGATCGCCTGTGAACTGCTCATACGTTACGACTTCTTGTGTCATAAGCTCCTCCCTCCTTGCTTCAATCGATACAAAAACCTCTCTTCTTGAAGACAAGAAGAGAGGTTCACTCTATACAGTGACCCATCTTCTTATCTTCCAAGTACTTCACTTGCTGGAGTTGGCACAGTATCTGATGATCAGACCCGTTGCCGAGGCTTCAAAGGGCCAGTCCCTCCACCTCTCAGGATAAGAAATTCGGTTATCGTTTGCTGAATATTTTATTATCCAAAATACTATGCTCCATAGAAGAATATGTCAACGATTTATTTAAATTTTTATAATTTTATTAATATCTTGACAATTTACTGGGCGTATTTTACATTAGGAACTATTCAAATTTAAATAAGTCCTTATACAGAGCCGGGGGAGGAAACTGGTCTTACGATCCCGCAGCAACCTCTTACTTATGAAGAAGGTGCTCAGTCCAGCAGAAACAGTTCTGAAAGATAAGGAGAAGGTACTATTCACCTCTTCTTACATAAGGGGATTTTTTTATGTCTATACTCGCTTAGCTTTATTTTTTTATTTTAATCCCGAGTAAAAAGATAAGAATAATACATTTAGGGGTGAACGAACTTTGAGGAAACTATTAATCTTTGCTTTTGTAGGTTTTTTTGCTCAGTTAATTGATGGTGCTTTAGGTATGTCTTACGGATTAAGCTCTTCTTCGCTTTTGCTAGCTTATGGAGTAGCTCCTGCAGTGGCGTCTTCATCTATACATATGTCTGAAATTGCCACAACGGCCGTATCTGGTTATTCCCATTACAAATTTAAGAACATTGATAAGTCATTAATCCTGCCACTCATCATACCTGGCTCGATTAGCGCCTTTTGTGGGGCGGCTTTCTTAAGCAGTCTCCCTGGTGATGTTATTAAGCCATTTGTCTCATTCTTCCTGCTCCTACTCGGAGTCTATATACTCGTGCGCTTCTTACTACTTAATGTTGAGCGTTCGAAACCAAGACCAACCCTTTCCCCTAAAAAGCGTTTCATCTATCCGCTTGGGTTCGTAGCTGGATTCCTAGATGCCATCGGTGGAGGTGGTTGGGGACCTGTAAACACTCCGATCTTATTGTCCCAAAAAGGAGCCACCCCAAGGAAAGTAATCGGTACAGTCGACACAACAGAGTTCGCCATTACAACCTCAGCGACACTGGGATTTATTTTATTTCTCGGATGGGAGGAATTTAACTGGTTATGGGTTACGGCTTTTGTGATTGGAGGCGTAATCGCCGCTCCCCTTGCAGCCTGGCTTGTTCAAGTGATTCCAGCATTAATCTTGGGTGTGTTAGCAGGTGGGTTTATCGTTTTAACCAACCTACGGACGTTACTCTTAACGGTTGATTTAGATACAACTTTAATTTATATGATTTACGGTATTCTTGTTGCAGCTTGGTTAACGGTGGTTATGTTTTCAATACGGAAGTACATTCGAATTAGAGATTATGGGAAGTCTTATGTAAAACAGTAGAGTACGTATGCCACAGCCCCATTTCCTGTAACCCCCACCGCCTACCTGCTATACTAAACGTAGATTAAAAAGTGGGATGGTGAATACATATGAACAAAACAATTGGCTTTATCGGAACGGGCGTTATGGGGAAAAGCATGGCACGAAACTTAATGAAAACAGGGTTTTCCGTCAACGTGTATACCAGGACAAAAGCGAAGGCAGAAGACCTAATTGCTGAGGGTGCTTCGTGGAAAGACGATGTGGCACAACTCGCTGAAAGCTCAGATATTATGATCACAATCGTGGGATACCCAAGTGATGTGGAAGAAGTATATCTTGGGGACAACGGTATTATCCAACATGCCAAATCCGGTTCTCATCTCATTGATATGACCACCTCCTCACCTCAGCTGGCTCAACAAATCTCCGACACAGCAAAAGAACATAACCTTCACGCGTTCGACGCTCCTGTATCAGGTAGCGACATTTACGCAGAGCAAGGGAAATTAACGATTATGGTTGGCGGAGATAAGAAATACTTCAAAGACGTTCTCCCGGCTTTTGAAGCGATGGGCCAAAATGTTGTCTTGCAAGGCCCAGCAGGCTCAGGGCAACATACGAAGATGTGTAACCAGATTGCTATTGCCTCTACGATGATGGGCGTTGTTGAAGCCATTACGTATGCAGAAAAAGCAGGACTCGATCCCAAAACGGTTCTAGAGAGTATTCAATACGGAGCAGCAGGCAGCTTCTCCCTATCCAATCTAGCCCCTCGTATGATCGACGGAAACTTTGAACCGGGCTTCTACGTGAAGCACTTCATTAAAGACATGAACCTTGCCATCGACTCAGCTGATAAAATGGAGTTACCCGTACCAGGCTTAAAACTCGCTAAGGACCTATATGACCGTTTGAGTGAAGCTGGCGGGGACAATGACGGGACTCATGCGCTTTATAAGTATTATAAGATGATGGCAAAAGAGCAATAGAATAGAACTTTTTCAAAAAATAAAGGCTAGGAGTTCCCCTTGATACGGAGGATCTCCTAGCCCTTTTTATACCTTATTTATTTGAACGCTTAAGAATGCTCTTAAAGTGTGTGAATGTGTCAAAGCTCGCTTTACCATGGTAAGCGCCCATGCCGCTATCACCCACACCGCCAAATGGCAGGTAGTGCGTCGTCATGTGATTAATGGTGTCATTAATCGCACCACCACCAAAGGAAATGTTGTTCAGTACATCATCTTGCACCTCTTGATCATCAGAGAAAAGATATAGCGCTAATGGTTTTGGACGATTCGCAACTGTATCAATCGCTTGCGAAGTCTCTTCGTACGTCAACACTGGAAGGATCGGGCCAAAGATTTCATCTTGCATGACAGGATCTTCAAAAGAAACATTGTCTAACACCGTTGGCTCAATAAACAGCTGAGATCGATCTGATCTTCCTCCTACAGCCATGTCTCCATTATCCAAGAAGTTGTACAGACGATCGAAATGTCGTTCACTCACAACGTGATTATAGTCACTTGCAGAGACATTTTCTCCATACGTGTTTGTGATTGCTTCTTTGATTTTAGCGATTAATGAATCTTTAATACGGCTATGAGCAAGAACATAGTCTGGCGCTACGCAAGTCTGACCCGCATTGGCGAATTTACCGCCAGCAATACGTTTTGCTGCTTCATTAAGATCCGCATCTTCATGCACAATGGCAGGGCTTTTTCCTCCTAGCTCAAGTGTTGTAGGGGTTAAGTTCTTAGCCGCCGCTTCTGCAACGATTCTCCCTACACCTGTACTACCTGTGAAGAAGATATAGTCAAAGTCCTCTTTTAAGAGAGCTGTACTTGTTTCGACTTCCCCTTCAACGACACATAAATACTCTCTTGAGAAATTGTCATTGATCATATTTGCTAATAGATTGGATGTGTTTGGCGTTAATTCAGATGGTTTTAAGACCGCTGTGTTTCCAGCCGCCACTGCCCCTGCTAACGGAAGAAGCGCAAGCTGAACCGGATAGTTCCACGGGGCAATGACTAGGGCGGAACCATAAGGCTCAGGTGTTATAAAGCTTGTAGCCCCCTCATGTGTTGATGGCGTGTCTACTTCTTCCGGTGTGGACCAATTCACTAGGTTCTCAACCATATAATTGATTTCCGCTACGACAAGACCAATCTCGGCACGCTTTGTTTCCCCTTCTGGTTTATTCAGATCCGCTTTAAGAGCGTCTAGAATATCCTGTTCATGGGTTGTCATAAGATCTTTCAATTTATTTAAAGTATCGATACGGTATTGTGTATGTTTCGTCTCCCCAGTACGGAAAAATGACTTCTGCTTTTGC
Organism: Pontibacillus salipaludis; assembly: GCF_014642405.1. Taxonomy (GTDB): domain Bacteria; phylum Bacillota; class Bacilli; order Bacillales; family BH030062; genus Pontibacillus; species Pontibacillus salipaludis. The sequence continues at coordinate 58,949 of NZ_BMIN01000017.1, read as the reverse complement.
GTTAGTTCTTGATAGTTTTCCATCATTGATTCTCCTTTATCAAGTCTCAATCAAAATGAGTATTCTATTTAATAAATTTTCTAGATTCGTTGCTTCTATTATTCAAAGAATGGAGCGTGCATATAAAGATACGCTTCTAGTAAAGTATGGTCAATTTATTTGTTTCGAAATGCGAAATAATCGCCAACCTCAATATTTTATTAAGGGAACCAGAGCTGTTAAATAAGTCCTTATCCACAATATCCCTCTACTTCATATGAAAGACCCTTCCCCATTTGTTAAGAATTCTAGTAAAATGACAATAGATATAAAAAGAAGCTAGATAAAGAGAGGATTATGCACGCATGTCTTACAAAATGATCATTCTAGACTTAGACGATACATTACTTGGCAATGACCACAAGATATCAGAACGAAATAAAGAGGCCTTAATGAAAGTACAAGATCAAGGAGGAAAAGTAGTACTCGCATCAGGGCGACCGACTTATGGCATGGTTCCTTTCGCCAAGGAGCTTTCCCTTGCCGAATACGGAAGCTTCATTCTTTCCTTTAATGGCGGAAAGATTATTAACTGCCAAACCAATGAAGAGTTCTTTAGTCAGACGTTAAGTGTAGACGCCGTTCGTCGACTAAACGAAATCAGCCAGCGAGAAGGCGTTCAGATCCACACGTACGTCGGGGACGAGATTGTCACAGCAGAGGACAACCCTTACACATCAATCGAATCCGATCTTACAGGTCTTCCGATTAAACTAGTCGATTCCTTTATAGATGGTGTGACTGAACCCGTTGTGAAAGTGCTAATGGTGGGAGAACCTGAGCATCTTAAAGTCGTTGAAAAGAAACTCCAAGAAGAACTAGGGGACGAATTTAGCGTCATGCGCTCTAAGCCATTCTTCCTTGAATTCACAGATAAAGGCGTTACTAAAGGAACGAGCATTGAGAAACTAATTCAAGAAGTTGGCGTGAAGCGCGAAGAAATTATTGCCGTTGGCGACAGCTATAACGACCAGGAAATGATTGAATTCGCAGGTCTTGGCGTCGCAATGGGAAATGCACCTGAGGATATTAAAGAGGTTGCTGATTTTGTAACAGATACGAATGTGAACCATGGCGTTGCACAAGTGGTTGAAGAGTTTCTATTGAAAGAGAACCTCACTTATAAATAACCGGGACTAGGGGACAGGTCCCTTGTCCCGCTGGGCGCATCTGTTACCTTTTGTACCCATTAAACTGGAAAAAGGTCACTGATCAGATGGATCAGTGACCTTTTTAGTCCATAACTACATTACAATGTCAGAGAACATCCCTTAAAGGAACCCACCTCAATCATGGGTCATTCGGATTAATTACCGCATACATGTGATGATCTTCCCATGTCCCATTAATTTTTACATTTTTAATTGCCAATCCCTCTTTGTGAAAACCTGCTTTCTCTAACACACGACAAGAAGCTTTGTTCCGAGGCATGACACCTGCTTCAATACGATGGAGTCCCAAAACAGTAAACGCATATGCAACGACTAACTCCACTGCTTCTGTTGCATATCCCTTTCCGTTATGAGCATGCGCCAAAGAGTAACCGATCATGGCGCTTTGTAAGGCACCACGCTTCACCTCAAATAAGCTCACCTCTCCAATTAGCTCATCATTCTCTCTTAAGAAAATACCAAACTTATAACTTTGATCCTGCTTTTGGTATTCTATAAACTTCTTAATCCTGTTACGTTGATGATCATATGTATAGAAATCAGGCTCTCTCGCCATCGAGGTGGATTCAAAAAAAGCTCGATTTTCTTGTTGGAGATGAAGCAAGCTTTCTATATCCTCCATTGTAAAAGACCTTATATAAACCACATTTGATTTCAATTAGATCACCCCCTACCCTTTTATTCATCTGTTATCCACATTGTAACATTCAAAGTACTAAGGGACTTAGGGACAGGTCCCTTGTCCCATAAATTAACAAAACACTTGATTTTCCATCTACTGTATATTACCTTTAAACTACATTGTATAACAAAGTAGTTGAGTTTTCTGGTTATTTTTTTGGCCAACTATATTGCATTACAAGTTAGTTGCCGAATTCTAACCTGTTAAAAGGAGGAACATGATTGTCTTCAAGTCAAATTTTAAAAGGCATTCTAGAAGGGTGTCTTCTCTCGATTATTGGTAAAGGAGAAACTTATGGCTATGAAATGATGGAAAAACTACATGCCTCTGGGTTCACTATGGTTAAGGAAGGTAGCATTTATCCCCTATTACTCCGAATGAAAAAAGAAGGGCTTGTAGCAACGACTCAAAAACAAGTGCCCTCAGGTGGACCGAAACGTAAATATTACTCGTTAACCCCAAAGGGCGAGGAAGAACTAAAAGAGTTTAAGAAGAGATGGAGTGCTATTTCAGGTAGTGTTGATTCTTTATTAAGAAAGGAAGGGTAATGAAATGAAAGTGTCTAAAGAAAGTCAGCAATTTCTAGATAACCTAAGAATCTACTTATTATCCAGCGGGAAGAATGAACAAGAAATTAATGAAATCGTTGAAGAGCTAGAAGATCATTTATATGAGGCTGAGAGAAACGGAAAAGATGTAGAAGATATTATCGGTCAATCCCCAAAAGAGTACATGAATCAGGTAGCGGATGAAATGCCGCTTGATCTTAAAGGAGTGTTAAAGTATATCCCGATTATCTTAATAGGTGCCTTTTCATTTATTTTAATAGATGACGCGATTCGCGGGACTATGGAATATTCCTTGCTTGAACTCATCGGCTATCCCTTCATTTTCTTTATCAACCTTTTTATTATGTTCAGAATCGCTTTTAGATATTTAGCAATCTCCTCCTTATCCGAAACCAAGCAATGGCTATTATTATCCCTGGTTGGAATGGTCCCTACATCCCTATTTATCGTTATTTATTACGTAGATCGCTCTTTTCAAACCCCTTCGATCGAATTTGGAAACGTTGGTGTCACGGTAGCAGTCGCTTTTGCCATAGCTACCCTTATCGGAATCACTCTATGGAGTAAGTCATGGGTAACGATTATTATTCCAATTCTTCTGTTCCTGCCAAGGATATTTATTAATATGACAAGTATTGAAGACAATACAAAGCTCATCGTTTCAGGCATCCTCCCTCTTGTATTGGTAGGTACGTATCTATTCATTGTGTCCAAGAGACAGCAACATAGCTGATGTTGTTTCCTCGCTCATGCTAAGAAAAGGTCACTGATCTGCTAAATCAGTGACCTTTTTATTATGTATTCTTTTAAATGTCATCGATTAAGTCCTCAGAAACTCTTCCATTGCCTCAATGGGTTTTGATCCGTCAACGTCATGTGTTTTATAATAAATGCTAATGTAAAAAAACGTTTGGAGGATTTTTTTGAATAATGTATTCATCATACTCGTGCTCTTGTCTTTGTTTGGATTGATAGTAGGTTTAATTGCACCTAAACTAGCAATCTTCTGGAACAAGAATCAGGCGAGTCGCAAAAAAATATTAAAGATTTATCCAGCCATTTTCGCCATAAGCTTTATTCTGGGTGCCCTTACCGCTCCTCCCCTTGAAGAGGAGAAAGAGCAGCCTGCTGTCTCTGACGAAGTGGATACAGTGGAAGAAGAGGCATCTGAAAAGACAGAAGAAAAGCCTACTAGTAGCGGCGAAGAGTCTAAAGAGAATCAGAATAACGAGAAGAAAAGTTCAGAGGACTCTGAGCAAACAGAGAGTAAGGACTCCTCTGAAGAAGTAAACGTGGCTAGTAGAGAAGAAAACGATAAAGAACCAAAAAGCTCAGAAGAAGATAAGGCTCCTTCTAAAGAGAACGACTCCAAAGAAAAAGAAGACTCCCCTTATGAACAAGCAACGGTCTCAAGGGTAGTGGACGGAGACACCATCGAAGTGACATACAATGGTACAACAGAAGACGTACGCCTATTGCTTGTTGACACTCCTGAAGTGAAACACCCATCAAAGCCTGTGCAAGAGTTCGGGCCAGAGGCATCTACCTATGCGAAGAAAATGTTAACACCGGGAACAAAGGTAGAGCTAGAGTTTGACGGTCCGAAACGCGATAAATATGACCGACTGCTTGCTTACATTTGGGTAGATGGACAAAACTTTAATAAAGCGTTACTTGAAAATGGGTATGCCCGATTAGCTTACAGGTATGATCCTCCCTATACCCATTACGAGACGTTCATGAAAGCACAGAATCAGGCCAAATCTCAAAACCTAGGCATTTGGAGTGTAGAAGGAAACTATGTTCAAGATGATGGATTCCATCAGGAAGTACTAGTTTCAGAAAGTGCCGAAGAACAAACGCAACAACAAGAAACAACTAAAGAACAAAACCGAACAACTGGCTTACCCTATGACCCGGATGGACCCGATCGTGACTGTGGCGATTTCGACTCTCACGAAACGGCCCAGGCATTCTTTGAAGCTGCTGGAGGGCCAGAAGAGGATCCCCATCGCTTAGACGGATCAGATGAAGACGGACTAGCTTGTGAGAGTTTATAGTGGGACTGGGGGGACAGGTACCTTGTCCCTAACTGCTCCTCTGGTATCCTTTTTCTTATTCTTTATTGATCAAACGTTTGATCAATCCCTCCTCCCTATCATCCTTTTCCTGGATATATTTAAAATTTTTCGGGTGGTTTGATCGTAAACTTTTGTTATAATAGATAAAATATTGAAAAAGTTTAAAAGGGGTGAATGTGAATGCCTATTAATATACCTGAGCAACTTCCGGCTAAAGACATTTTGGAGAAAGAAAACATCTTTCTCATGGAAGATCCGCGCGCCAATAACCAAGATATTCGTCCACTGAATATCCTCATTCTCAATTTAATGCCAGAGAAAGAGAAAACCGAACGCCAATTGCTTCGTCTGCTAAGCAATTCACCATTACAAGTCAACGTAGAATTCATCCATACGTCTACATACGAATCGAAAAATATTAGCAAATCTCACTTAAGTCAGTTCTACAAAACGTATGATGAAATAAAAGGAAAAAATTATGACGGGATGATCATTACGGGCGCCCCTGTTGAGCAGCTGCCATTTGAAGAAGTTGCCTACTGGGAAGAACTAACGGAAATTATGGAATGGACGAAAACAAACGTCACCTCTGTGCTTCATATTTGTTGGGGTGCACAAGCGGCTCTGTATCATCATTACGGGATTGAGAAGTATGAACTGCCTGAAAAAATATCGGGTGTTTTTCAACATCGTATTATGAATGAGACGAATAAGTTAGTTCGCGGAATGGATGATGCGTTCCTGGCCCCTCATTCGCGCTACACCGATGTATCAGAAGAAGAGATTCTTGCGAACGACCGATTAACACTACTGGCTTCATCAAAAGAAGCCGGGGCACTATTGATGATGTCTAACGATGAGAAGCATGTAATGATTACAGGTCATATTGAGTATGAATCCACCACACTAGCAGAAGAGTATGAGCGCGATGTAGCAAAAGGACTCGATGTTAACGTTCCATCCGGCTACTATCCAGACGATGACCCTGACCAGAAACCTCTCAATCGCTGGCGATCGCAAGCCTATCTGCTGTTCTCGAATTGGCTGAATTACTGCGTTTATCAGGAGACTCCTTACGAATGGGGCGCGGAAGATTTGTGGAGTATTTAGTGGGCCGGGGGGACAGGTACCTTGTCCCCATGGGGGCATCTACTACCTTTTGCATCCTTTCTCACGGCAAAAGGTCACAGAAAGCGACACTCTCTTACCTTTCAAGCTTTACAACTTGTAAAAAGGTAACTGATAGCCTCGCTCTCTTACCTTTTAAGTACAAAAATCTATTAAAAGGTCACTGATCGGTTGAATCAGTGACCTTTTTTCATTTCTCCTACCTCATAACGTCACAGATACAGTCACCTGTACTCTCCCTATCCGAAAAAGTGGGACAAGGTACCTGTCCCCCCTTCCCACAAACAAAAAGCCCGCCCCAATTAAGGGCGGGCAGATTAATATTTATTCTTCAGTATCAGAAGAGGAATTTTCAGACTCCTCTTCCCCTTCAAGCTCCGGCTGGGAAGGTTGTTGTTCTTGTTGAGCTTCTTCCAACAAGGACTGAATCTCCTCCATAATACGTCCGGCTTCTTGATAGTTTCCTTCTGACGTTTGTTCCTGATACTGATCAAATAGATCGGATACTTCTTGAAGCACTTGACTTGATTCAAGCATTTCTCCTGTATCAGGTGTCTCGCCTTGCTCTCCTTCTCCATCTCCTTCTGGCGCTTCGCTATCAGGATCAATGCGGGATAGCAAGACTTCTAAAGCACGGTCAAAGGTCGGTTCCATCACAATCTGGTTCTGATAGGCAACAATGACCTGTTTGACTTCTGGTAAAGATGTTTCATTAGAAGATTTAATATAAATTGGTTCCGCATAAAGGATCGTATCCTCAATAGGAAGAACGAGTAAGTTTCCTCGGATAACCTCAGATCCACCTTGAGACCACAGGTTCAATTGCTGCGAAATGTCGCTGTCCTGGTTAATTCGGTTCTCGATTTGTTGCGGACCGTATACGTTTTCCTGTTTAGGGAATTCGTACACCATCATCTCCCCGTAGTTGTCGCCATCGTTTCGAACGCCCATCCAGGCGATCATATTTTGACGATTACGCGGAGTGAATGGAGTCATGAGGACGAATTCTTCTTCCTCTGCTTCAGGCAGACGCATGGTCACATAATAGGGTTCCATCGTAACATCGTCGTTAAAGTATTTCTCCGTTGGAATCTCCCAGTAGTCCTCACGATTATAGAAGACTTCAAGATTCGTCATGTGATACGTCTGATACAGATTAGACTGGATCTTGAACAGATCGATCGGATAACGGAAGTGACTGCGAACATCTTCAGGTACTTCTTCTGTGAACAGTTCCGGGAAGATATTGCGGTACGTCCCAAGCAATGGCTCTTCAGGGTCTACCACATAAAATGTTGTTTCCCCTGTATACGCATCTACGGTTACTTTCACCGAGTTGCGGATGTAGTTTTTATTTCCTTCATAGGCCTCAGAGTAAGGATAATTACTCTCTGTTACATACGCATCAATCATCCAAGCCATTGTACCATCATCTCTGACGAAAATATATGGATCTTCGTCATACGAAAGGAATGGCGCAATGCGCTCAACACGATCCATAATGTTTCGTGTCTGAAGCATTTGGCTATCCCCCGTTACCTGGTCCGAAACAAATAATCGGAACGACCCTTCATCAAGAGCAAAAAGTGCCCGGTTAATGCCAGATAGCGGAATGCCGGTATCCGCTTCAAAACGGTTCGACTTATTCTCATCCCCAGAAGGATAATCAAACTCGTCGACTCCACTATTTACAACAACCGTGTCATACTGCTCTTCACCGAAGTAAACTTGCGGTCGTGTGATCTCCAGTTCTCCTTGAGGAGGCAAGTTCTGAACCATATACTCCGGTTGTCCTTGTGGTGTAATCTCATGAACGTTACTCATCGCAAGCCCGTAACCGTGCGTATAACGAAGGTTCTGGTTCACCCACGTCTGTGCTTGTGAAGGTAAGTCAGACGTATTCAATTCACGAGCTCCCAAGAAGACTTGTTGGTACTCACCATCAATGTTGTAACGATCAATATCAATATCATTAAATTCATAATACGTACGGAACGTTTGCAGCTGATTGTACACATCAAGAATTGGTCGACTATCATTAATGCGTACATTATTAATCGTATCCTGGTTTCGTTCTACCATCTCACGATCAAGCGTATCCGCTCCAGGATGCTGAGCCTCTGTCATATCCTCAAGCTCATAGGCAGTTCTTGTCATAGAGAGGTTCTCTTCCAAATAAGGACGTTCTTTAGAAAATTCATTTGGCGACACAACGAAGTTTTGTACAATCATGGATGCACCTTGTGCCACAATCCCCACGACAATATAAAGAATAATCGGCAGAATCATGCTCTTCCAATTACCACGGAATAAAGAAATGATCACCCAGATTGTACCGAGTAAAGCGACACCAGCCAGAACGTATGAGGCTGGGTTATTAATCACATCATCCGTATAGCTCAAGCCATGTACAACACTTTGTTGCGCCACATTGACCTGATTGGTAAGTAGTGAATAAAACGGTTCAAGTACATGTTGCGCTGCTAATAATATCCCAATAATCGCTAGCGTCGTACCTAGATGCAATTGTGCCGTACGACTTGTGCGATACATCGTGAAAACGGAATACAATCCAATTTCCACAAACAAGAAGAAAATCGCAAGACCTAGTACAGTCGATAGCGCGAACTCTATAAATGGTAGTACGAACATATAGAAGGATACATCGCGATCAAAGTGTGGATCACTTACACCGAAAGGCTCATAATTCAAGAACTTAAGCCATGGCTCCCAGCCCACTCCTTGTACGATTGTACTTCCGATCAGTCCAATGAATAGAGCCAAAAGAAGTACCAACGATCGACTCCACTTCTTACTCGTCACAAGGGTTGGTAACTGCCCTTCATTAAAGTGTCTTAGATAAGATTTCCGCACCCAACTAAACGTAATATAGGTACAAACGGCGAAGAGGATAAAGCCAACAATCCCAAGCATAAACTTGCTCGTCAGAATCGTCATGTAGGAATCCTGGTATCCCACTGTCCCCATCCATATGTATTCCGTAATCCAGTTTAAGGACAAAAGAGTGAGAACCAACAAGGCAATGACAACAAACCCTATCTTCCCAAACCATCCTCCATACTTTTTCATCTTTTTATTTCCACCAGAGGGAAACCCTCTGACGTTACTCGTCTCGTTATCCAAACCAACGCCTCCTTTTTCTCTATACCTAACTATACGATTGAGAGTAAGAAATGTTTCGTGATTCTTTAGTTTGACTATAACGGAATAGCGCGGCGTCTGCAATCAAAGGATAGGTCGTCTTGATCAAACGTTTGATCAATTTTTTATAAAGGTTGGCAGGGGCAAGTGGATCTCTGACATTTTGATTGCTTTTTGCTAGGAAAAGGTCAGAGATTAGGGTCTTCTCTTACCTTTTGTATGGCTTTATGTAGTAAAACGTCAGAGATAGTCTGGTTCTCTTACGTTTTGAACAATTTTATCTATGAAAAGGTCACAGATCACCCAGATCTCTTACCTTTCTGGAGTATCAATCAGCCAAAACGTCACAGATTGCACACCCGAAACCTTATGCTATACTCTAATTATCCTCAAGAAAAGAAAGGAATGAAGCTATGCCGCTATACAAACCTCGAACAAAGCCGCCCCACTTAGCCATTCTAGAAAACCTGCAAAAACGAATGCTCATCCCCTCGAAATCAAGTAACGATTATACCCGTTGGCTTAAAGGCTATGAAGGAGAACAACGCTTTGATCAATTGATCGAGCTACTCGCCGAAGAATCGTACATCCTTAACGACCTGTTGTTAAAAAAGCAAAATACAACTTTTCAAATCGACACGCTTATGATCACATCTGAGAAGATCTACCTTTTTGAAATCAAAAACTATGAAGGTGATTTCCTCTACAAAGAAGATAAATTTTATCGATTACCGAACACAGAAATTCTCAACCCTCTCCATCAATTAGAACGAGCTACTGCATTACTCGGTCAACTACTGAAACCCCTGGGACACACTTTACCGATTGAAGGATACGTCGTCTTCATACACCCCCACTTTCACCTTTATCAGGCTCCGCTGACACCTCCGCTCATATTTCCTACACAAATTAAGCCGTTTCTAGATCAACTCAAACCTTCCTTCCCACTTACCCCTTACCATGAAAGACTAGCAGAGGAGTTAAATGCCCTGCACCTCACCGAATCCCACTCAACTGAAATACCAACCTATGCATTTGATTCTTTGAAAAAAGGAATAAACTGCTTGGAATGCTTCTCCTTTTCTATTCAAGTGCAAGGTCACCATTGTTTATGCGGAAGTTGCGGGGCCATTGAGGCCTATGGCGACGCGGTTCTACGAAGTGTTGATGAATTCAAGTTGCTGTTTCCCGAAGAGAAGCTCAAGACTCAACTCGTTTATGAGTGGTGTGGGAAGCTTGGAAGTGATAAAAGAATTCGTAGAGTACTTCAGAAGCATTTTACAATGAAAAGTCACAATCAGTGGACATACTTTGAATAGAGCTGGTGCAGGCGGTGAATCTCTGACCTTTTGATGAATTTTTACTAGGAAAAGGGCACAGATTAAGAGTATCTCTTACCCTTTAGGCCTCTCAAACTACCAAAAGGTAAGAGACTAGGCGCATCTCTTACCTTTTGTCGTTTCAAATCTATGAAAAGGTCACAGACAGACTCCTGTGCCCCCATCTATAAGTGATGAGATTAGTTTAATGTAATAGCTTGTCTACCAAATGTATCCCAAGCAGCTACGAAATCTGATAAGGGTAGTTTACGATCCTTTTCCTCATAGAGTGGATCGTTTATATAGACGTGGTCTTCATCATAGCCCGTAATGAGAACAGAATGAATCTTGTTCGTAATACGTAGCTCTCCTTCATTAGTGATCCATGTTTCCCAGTGCTCAGGATCAATGTCTCCAAATGTACTCGCTACAATGACCCATACTGGCTTCTGATTATCGAGCGCCATCTGAATTTGATAAAATGAGCCACCCGTTAAATTGTGAATCTCACCTGGCAAATACGTTTCGGCCAAGTTTACAACAGGCTCTGCAAAGACAGAAAGACCAGGATTTGAGTAATCATACATATCACCCACAAACCCGTCATTCGGATTCCCGTTTACTCCATTTGCTATGTAAGGTACCTTCGGGATTTCTTCAGCTAGCTTCATTTTATCTACATCAACATCTGCATACTGCAGTAACATCGCGAGAGATGTCATTTCACATCCCCTTGGTAACTCTGGTAATTGTTGAATATGAGGGGCATCTACGAGTACTTTTGATTCTAGTTTTGGTGTTAGAGGACTTGAAGAAATAGTAGGTTTGCTGCTATGTGAGGACGCTTGATAGACAACAACTTCTTTTGCTTTAGTAGTTTTGTGATTCTGAAAGACAAACATCACAGCTACAATCATCAAAATAGTAATACCACTATATAAAATTTTCAATACTTTCTCCCCCGTATTTAATTATGTGGTGAATTTGGGTTAATTCTTTTCTTTGTACTATAGTTAATTATAACCAAATCCTCCCAATTGTTAAATAGAGTTTTTGGAATTAGGGGGAGATCACATATAGTTTGCTTCCAAATCATCATAATAAATGACCCTTGAGTATGGAAAGTGCACAAACCAAAAAGCCCTCTAAATAATCGAGGACTTTTAAGAGTGTACTATATCTTCTATCCTTTTATTTTCATCATCTTCTAACCGCTTTCGTATTAGTTGTTGGGTATCAAATTGAGCTTGGAGCATCAGTAAGAGGACCATTGCAATAAGCGCTGAGCCACTTACTACAAAATAAGCAGTAGCCCTCGTCCCATTGATAATATAGTTATAAGCGTCCCCACCTACATAAGCATTTACTGCCTCACCATCAACCGAGAATAATTCATCACTATTTGGATTATTATACTGAGTCAATTTATCAAATCCAAGCACCAAAAAAATGACGACAATAGTACCCATTATAATAGCAGCATAGTGTAAAGGTTTTAATACCATTCTTTATCTCCTCTTTATCTGTCCAAAATTTCTGATTAATTTAGATCCTTAGATAAATTTTTAATTCCTCTTTAATTTATGTAAACCCTTATATACCTATATGTTTCGGCAACAGTATTAGAACAATGCTCTCAATAATGAGCGTGGCTTAAACTCATCGATTTTTACGTTACAACTTTCTCTAACCATGTTAGACCATCACTTAGCTAGATAGCAGACCTTTTACTCACTTTTTATTCGTTTCTAATAACAAATGCGGTTATAGTCAATATTGTGATTTTAGAAAGTTTAGAATAATTAATGGCGCATAAGAGTAATTTGCTATAAAATTACATTTAGTTAACGATTAGTTGTTATCACCTATATAAGGGAGTGCTATATATGAAAATGGCCGACGTCCTTCCAAAGATGTCTAAACTTTATCTATCAAGAGTTGTAGAAAGTTTTTTAAAAGATGTGAGGTTAAAAACTGAAGAAGAGATGCGAGAAGTAATTCTAAAAAACATTGAAGAATTTCAAAATAGCGAGAGAGTAAAGCGTAACTTGAACTTTTTAGAAGCTGATCGAGATGTTGCATTAGTTAATGAAATGATATTAATGTCTCTTATGGAACGTGAAGGTTATGTTTTATCTGAGGAAGATATTTTCACTTGGGTGGAGAGTTTGGAGAAGCAAATTTTAGATGAAAGTAATGACGCAGATTTTATCAAGATATCCATTCCTGAAGATGCATATAGAATCTATACATCAGTACTCAAAGCCGCTTGGAAAAAAGACGACTCCCTTAATGCACACGAGATTAATATGTTGAATGTTTTAAGGCAGGAATTAGGATTAAATAATAGAGACCATTATTTACTTGAAAGTATTTTAGGACGCTTTCCTCAAAAGGGCAACAAACTACATACTGTAAGACAGATAGAAAAATCTTTAAAGGACCTTCAATCCAGAGGTCTAATCCTACGCTTTAAGGAAAACGAAGCATATTATATTATCCCAGGTGAAATCGCAAGCATCATCAGATACGAATTAGGTAGTGAATTACGAAATGAAACATACATGAGTCTATTGAATGATTTAAATGTAAATCAATTAAAGAATATCTTACAACCTATTGGCCTCAATATCAGCGGTACCAAAAGCACACTAATTGAACGTATTATCAAACATAACATTCTACCCACAAAGGCTTTAAACTTTTTGAATAACTCTGAACTAAAAGATGTGCTTCGTTCCTTAGATGGAGCTCGGATAAGTGGCACAAAAGAAGAAAGAATCAGAAACATCGTTGACTACTATGAAAATCTTACATCAGTAAATGATTCTGATCCTACCGACCCACGTTCTCGTCTATATGATTTTTATGAAGAATTAGCTTCAAGAAACTATAAACCTCTGAGGGTGAATAAAATAATTGATAAAGATTTAGACATAGAAAAGTATTTTGAAGAAGCTACCCAATATATTTTTGAAAAGAAGCTAGGTCTAGAACTTGTTGATATGGATGGCAGTAAGCATGCTGACGGGAAATTATACTTAAATCAGAAAGACACAATTCTCTGGGATAATAAGAGTGTTGAGAAACCCTATAATTTCCCTGATTCCCACTTCGATCAATTCTTAGGATATATTAGGTCGGATAAAACCAGAGTAACACTATTCCTTATTATAACTTCTGATTATACCAACGAAGCTATATCCAAAGCTCAAAAACTCAAAGCGTTCTCAGAAGAAGATACTGATGTAGCTATTATTCACGCAGCAGATTTGAAATACGTAGCTGAAACATGGACAGAGTATTCAAACATGAAAGATCCAAAGTTCAATCTTCAAGTCTTTAATCTAACAGGTGAGCTAAACAGAAGTACATTAACAAGTAGAATGGAATGGGCCATACAATAAAAAAGAAGCAGCTTTTAGCTGCTTCTTTTTGTATGATTAAATTAAGTAATCAGCCTAATCCCCTTTCTTTTCACAACTTCCTTCTAAGATAATCACCTAACTCTTCATCACAACAATAAACGTAACACCCTTTCATCCCCCGAGTCATAAGCGTCTTATACGTATTCCGCACCAAATCAAACAAGGGATCATCTTCTCCTTTTTTAGGCTTCCGAGGTCTGGCGCCTTTATCTTTAAATTCTTCCCTTCGCACAATAAGGGAGTCCGTTTCCGGGTCATATCCTAGGTCTTTTCCAATAATGACACCTACATAATCCATCTCTAACCCCTGGACAGTATGAATACACCCAACCTGCTCCGCGCAGTCAGGGTGAATTGCCCAATCGATACGATTTGGGTCGTTCCAAGGAAGAGCAAAGTTGTGTTCAGGTATCGTTACATCAAGTGGAAGTTCTCCCCCTTTTGAGTTCTTATCCCAATCCCACGCATATCCTGCCAATAACCTTCCTGAACGTTTATTGACAATCTCTTCTGTTAATTCATGGGGATTCGAAACCACTTTAAAGTCAAAATCACCTTCTAGATCAACCTCTCCATCGGTGTAACCTAATACACTATTCAACCATTCAATGTAATTCCCTGAACCCGAACACCGATACTGTGAATCGAGTTCTACGGTATGCATTGTAGCACCTTGTTTAGCAGCTTCTTCTCTAATGACCTTTTCACTTCCAATATCCTTTTTAGAAATTACTTGCTCGTCATCTACAAAAAAGACACTCACTTTAGAAGACCGAATAATTTGGGTAGCCTGATTCTCCCCTTCAATCTTTTTCTTCATATGGCCTTGTTCTTTTAAACGGTGAGCCTCATCGCAAATTAACACATCAAAATAATCTACCGGTGTGTGAACGTAAGAAGCCGAGCCTTTGAATAAATCTCGCACTTCTACATGACTAGTTGAACCAATTAGTTTTTTACGGAGGATTTCTCTGAATGCCTGATTGGGTGTAATATACTCGGCGTATGCGTTTTGCTTTAATAACTGACTCATAAGGTTCAATCCTATAACAGACTTACCAGTACCGGGTCCGCCTTTAATAAGGATTGAATGCTTTTGATTCGTTTCTGGACTGATTCGATTATATATACTTAATACTTTCTCAAAAGCGACCTTTTGTTCGTCTAACAACACAAACTCCTCATTACCATCTATTAAGGATTCTACTGTTTCTACTAGTTTCTTAGAAGGTTTTATCTTTCCATGTTCGATTGCCTCAGCAATCTCACCTCCGCCACCTTCTGAAACAGTATAGTTAATTCTCTTAGCAAGGTCTCGGTCACTAAATTGAAAAAACAAAGGAGATTCATCTAAATACCCTTTGTATCGCAGATCTAACAAAGGTTCATTGTCTGGGTTCTGGATATAATTATGTAAGTAAGCACAAGAAGACAACTGAATCGAATCATCTGTGTAGAGTGATTCATTGAAATTAAGTAAAAACTTTTTGTAAGAAGATGCTTGATACGAGGGATGAACCGTTTCTCGATCACGCCCTCCTAAAAAAGTTGTGACAATACCATTGCCATCTGCGAGATTAGCTTTCTGCCATTGTTTTAACTCAATAATCATAGCGTTCTTTTTATTCTCTTTATCACGGCCTGCTATGATAAAGTCAATTCTTTTCTCTGTAGAGGGAAGCTTATATTCTAATAGAACATGGGCATCTTTTTCTAATCCAGAGTCTCTTATAACTTTAGCCATTTGAGGCAAAGAGTTTTCCCATGATCTTAACTCGTTGGATGACACTGCTTTATTCATTCTGTTTAAAACGTTTTCCTTTAAGACATATCCAATTTTATTCTCTTTTATATGATTAACAAAGCTTGAGGAAGTCTCATTATAGATAATCATAGTTATTACCCATCCCCTTTAACTGGATATTTAAGTGCGTTTTTATCAAGCTTCCTGTAAACTTCCTCTTCTAAATCAACATTCATTTTGTCAGCCATTTGAACAAGATAGATCAAGATATCTGCCATTTCTTCACTGGTATTCTGATTCTTATCTAGCAACGCCTCTTGACTACTTTTCCATTGAAAGTTCTCTAGTAACTCGTTTGCTTCTAGCGAAATAGAAATAGCTAAATCTTTTTCATTATGATATAACTCCCAACCTCTTTCGTTTCTAAACTCTATAATCTTCTCTATCATTTTTTTCATCTAATAGGCCCCTTGTAACGTAATTTGTTATAATTAGTTTCATTTTACCACCTATTTACATTGTTTTGTATTTTGAGAGGCTCTTATAAAGTTTGATTTGATAAGCATAAAAAAAGCAGACACCCTCAAAGAGTCTCTGCATTATCCTTTAAATATGATGTGTCTTGTCTTATACACTTAGAGGACTTAAGTTCCTCCATGAGCCGTTAGAGAAAGAATCATCATTTCACAACCTATCCCCTATACCTAACCGTCAACCCCTTCAAAAAACTCCTAGCAAACTTATCCCCACAATCCTTATAATGCTTATGCCCCTTCTTCCTAAGCAAAGCACTCAACTGACCTTTCGTCACATGAACTCCCGCCTGATCAAACACCTCAAGCATATCTTCACTCGTCAACTTAAGAGCAATCCTCAACTTCTTCAACAAGACATTATTAATCCACTCATCACCAGAGAGCTCTGGGCGCTCAGGCTGTCCTGGCTTCGGCTCTTGCTTACCTCTTTTATAAATAATCAATCCATTTAAAAAGCGCTCTACCGTTTCATCATCGACCGTCTCTTCCGCTTCCTCTAGGTCATCGCTGTAACTGTCATTTGGTTTAGTGAGCATTTCGCCCACTTCTTCTTTTGTTACCGTCATACCGCCGAGTTCAAAGATCTCGACCATTTCGTCATTCTTTAAATCAAGTGCGTATCGTAATCGGATTAATCGATCGTTATTTATCATTTATATGGACCACCTTCGTTTATAAAGCAAAGTCCCGAGAATTAGGACAAACTCTCGGGACTCTTGTCTTTTGTATTATTTTCTTTTTAACCAGGCTACATTCTCAATGTGGCCGGTTTGTGGGAACATGTCCACTGGCTGTACTTCTTGTGTCTCAAAACCGCCGTCTTCTAAAATACGAAGGTCGCGGGCTAGCGTTGATGGGCTGCAGGATACATACACAATTTTCTCTGGTTGCATCTCAATCATAGCCTTCAATAACTCTTCGTCGCACCCTTTACGTGGAGGGTCGACGACGATGACATCAGGGTCGAGGCCCTGGCTCTTCCACCATGGGAATACTTTTTCAGCTTCACCGACGAAGAATTCAGCGTTGTCCATGCCGTTTAGCTTCGCGTTTTTCTTCGCGTCCGTCACAGCTGGGGCCACAATCTCAACGCCATATACTTTCTTCGCTTGTTGGGCTAAAAATAGCGAGATCGTGCCGATGCCGCTGTAGGCGTCGATGACTGTTTCGTGACCTTTTAGATCTGCATAAGCTAGAGCTTGATCGTATAGCTTCTTCGTCTGAACAGGGTTGACCTGGTAGAACGATTTTGGTGATATCTTGAACTCGATATCGCCAATGCGGTCGACGATGTAGTCGTCTCCGTAAAGAACGGTGGTTTTATCACCTAAGATGACGTTTGTTTTCTTTGAATTGACGTTGTGGACGATTGACTTCACATTCGGATATGTCTCTCGTATCTCTTCGACAATTTGTTCGGCGTGTGGCAACTGCTTTGTACGGGTTACCATCACGACCATAACGTCGCCTGTTGTTTGACCAGTGCGGACCATAATGTGACGAAGGACGCCGCGGTGTTTTTCTTCATTATACGCTTCAATGCCGTACTTCTCCGCAATGCGGCGAACAGCTTCGACCATGCGGTTGTTGTGCTCGTCCTGGATCATGCACGTGTCCATCTCAATTATGTCATGGCTGCGCTTGCGGTAGAATCCGGCCTTCAGGCGATCGCCGTCTTGTCCGACTGGGATCTGGACTTTGTTGCGGTAGTACCATGGATCTTCCATGCCGATTGTCGGGTGGACAGGCACATCGCTTAAGTGGGCGATTTTATGCATGGCGTTTTTCACTTGATTCTGTTTCATATCTAGCTGCATTTGGTAGCTCATGTGTTGAAGCTGGCAGCCTCCGCATTGCACGTAAACAGGGCATGGAGGGTCTACGCGGTCTTGGCTTGCTTCTGTAACATCTAGTAGTTTTCCAAATCCGAAGTTCTTCTTTACCTTAATGACTTTGACTTTTCCTGTTTCGCCCGGTAATGCATAAGGGACAAATAATGGGTAACCATCGACTTTACCGACGCCGTTCCCTTCGTGCGTTAAGTCTTCAAATGTCACTTCAATTGTGTCATTCTTCTGGACCGGTGGTGCTGGCTTAGACATTCACATCTTCCTTTGCCGTTCAGATTGCTGAGTGAAATCAGCTCTTTTTCTAGTAGTGTTGCCATTTCCTAAACAGAATAACAAACGACTCTGAATCTTGCCTCTGTGACAAAATCCGAGCCGTTCTCATTCCTTATTTCTCGTCCCATCGATCTCTTGGGAGAAAGAATTCCAGGTGGCGATATAAATTGACAAATTCCCCGGGCAATAATCCGCCATATTCCCCGTCAATATTTAACTGCATCTTCTCGTTCGTATGAACCTTGATGCGATTTGCTTTCGTATAAATGACGTTTGGGTCACTGATGTGATTCCCTTTCATCGCGAGTGAAGCAAGACGAATGAGTTCAGCCAAGTTGACGCGCTTAATAATAAGCAGGTCAAACATGCCGTCATCCATCTCAGCATCTGGTGCTAGCTTCTCTAATCCGCCCACAGAGTTCGTGTTCGACACTAGAAATACCATCACTTCGCCTTCAAAATACTTCCCGTCATATTCGATCTCAACAGTCGTTGGACGGATGGAAGGGATCATTTCAACGCCCTTCAGATAATAAGCAAGCTGGCCCAGCATCGTTTTTAATTTACTCGGAACTTCATACGTTAGTTCCGTTAATTTACCGCCACCGGCGATATTCATAAAGTACTGGTCGTTCACCCGGCCAATATCAAGCTCTTTTGAAAATCCATCCAGAATCACATCAACAGCTTTTTTCACATTCCGCGGCACGCAAAGTGCTCTAGCGAAATCATTCGTCGTTCCAACTGGAATAATCCCCAGTTTCGGGCGATATTCATGTTCGGCGAGACCATTAATGACTTCATTAATCGTCCCGTCCCCACCTGCTGCAACCACCACATCAAACTCTCGCTCTACGGCGATTTTGGCTGCATTGGTTGCATCTCCAGCGCACGTCGTTGCGTGTGTAGATGTTTCATATCCTGCTTGTTCAAAGCGTTGCATGATATCAGGGAGCTCTTTCCTTACAGCCTCCCTGCCTGACGTGGGATTGTAAATAATTCGAGCACGTTTCATAGGTCCTTCCCCCATCCAAGCCTGTTTTTCCTTACATCATCATAAACCTTTTTCATCCATTTGAAAAGTTTTTCCTATTAGGCTCTTTTTCCATTTTATAACCCACACAAAAGCACGCTGTAGCAGCGTGCTTTCATGCAAGGTTCTATCTCTTTAGCGCTTATCCATTTCTTCAACGATAATCTTGTTTACCATTGGTGGGTTCGCTTGTCCTTTAGTAGCTTTCATCGTTTGACCAACTAGGAAGCCTAGTGCACGGTCTTTACCGTTCTTGTAGTCTTCGATGGATTGTTGGTTCTGATCAAGAATGCCTGTAATAATCTCACGAAGCTGTCCTTCATCAGAAATCTGACCCATGCCTTGATCTTTCACGTATTGTTCTGGCTCTGTACCATTCTCAACTGTTTCAGCGAATACTTTCTTCGCAATCTTAGAAGAAATCGTACCGTCTTCAATAAGCTTGATCACTTTTGCAAGATTGGCAGGTGTTAACGCAACGTCTGCTAGTTCTTTTTGCTGCTTGTTCAAGTAAGCCGATACTTCGCCCATCATCCAGTTTGATGCCTGCTTCACATCAGCACCTGCATCGATTGTTTCCTGGAAGAAGTCAGATAGCTCTTTGTTATTTGTAAGAACCATTGCATCGTACTCAGGTAAACCAAGGTCGTTAATGTAACGAGCTTTACGAGCATCTGGAAGCTCTGGAATTTCAGCACGAACGCGCTCTTTCCAGTCTTCACTCACGTATAGTGGTACAAGATCTGGCTCTGGGAAGTAACGGTAGTCATCAGAACCTTCTTTAACACGCATAAGAAGCGTTTCTTTCGTAGCTTCATCGAAACGACGCGTTTCCTGAAGGATCTCGCCACCTGCTTCTAGTACTTTTTGCTGGCGCTTCTCTTCAAACTCTAGCCCCTTTTGAACGAAGGAGAAGGAGTTTAAGTTCTTAAGCTCTGTTTTCGTACCGAATTCTTCCTGACCGATTGGACGGATCGAGATGTTCGCATCGGCACGAAGAGAACCTTCTTCCATCTTACAATCAGATACGCCTGTGTACTGAATGATATTCTTCAGTTTCTCAAGATATTTGTATGCTTCTTCTGGAGAAGCGATGTCAGGCTCAGAAACGATCTCAACAAGTGGCGTACCTTGACGGTTGTAGTCGACTAGAGAATAGCCGTCGTCACTGTGCGTTAATTTACCCGCATCTTCCTCGATGTGAAGACGAGTAATTCCAATGCGCTTCGTCTTGCCGTCTACTTCAATGTCGATATACCCATTCTCACCGATTGGCTGGTCAAATTGAGAGATTTGATACGCTTTCGGGTTGTCCGGGTAGAAGTAGTTCTTACGGTCAAACTTTGTATGTGTAGCAATGTCACAGTTTAGTGCCATCGCAGCTTTCATTGCGTAATTGACAACCTCTTCGTTTAGGACAGGTAGTACACCTGGGTACCCTAAGTCGATCGGGTTCACGTTCGTATTCGGCTGGTCACCGAACATATTCGGACTCGGGCTGAAGATTTTAGACGCCGTCTTTAGCTCAACGTGTACCTCAATACCAATAACTGTTTCAAAGTTCATTACTTCGCACCTCCCAGGCTTGGCTTTTGTGTATGGAAATCAGTCGCCTGTTCGTAAGCATGTGCTGCACGGTAAACCGTTGCTTCATCAAAGTGCTTACCAATGATCTGTAGACCAATTGGAAGTCCTTCTCCTGAGAATCCACATGGCACTGAGATTCCTGGCACTCCTGCAAGGTTTACAGGGATTGTCAGGATATCGTTCGCATACATCGTTAGTGGATCTTCTGTCTTCTCGCCTACTTTAAAGGCAGGAGTTGGAGTTGTTGGTCCGATAATCACATCGTAATCCGCTAGTACATCATCAAAGTCTTTCTTGATTAGTGTACGAGCTTGCTGCGCTTTCTTATAATACGCATCGTAGTAACCAGAGCTAAGCGCAAATGTACCAAGCATAATACGACGCTTCACTTCGTCACCAAAGCCTTCACTACGGGATAGCTTGAACATGTCTAGCATGTTCTCAGCATTCGGAGAACGACGACCATAGCGTACACCGTCGAAGCGTGCAAGGTTAGCAGACGCTTCAGAAGAAGATAGTAGGTAATACGTTGATAATGCGTATTTAGAGTGAGGAAGCGTTACTTCATCCCACGTCGCGCCCATATCTTCGTATACTTTAAGAGCCTTCTGAACGGCTTCTTTTACTTCGTCAGACACACCTTCAGCAAGGTATTCTTTCGGCACAGCGATTTTAAGACCTTTCACATCACCTGTAAGAGCTTCTGTGTATTTCGGCACTTCAATGTCTGCAGATGTAGAGTCCATCTGATCAAGGCCTGCAATCGTCTCTAAGATGTACGCATTATCTTCAACCGTACGAGTTAATGGACCAATTTGGTCTAAAGAAGATGCAAAGGCAATTAGACCGAAACGAGATACACGACCATAAGTAGGTTTTAGTCCAACAACACCACAGTAAGCTGCTGGCTGGCGGATGGAACCACCTGTGTCAGAACCTAATGAGAACGGTACTTCGCCTGCTGCAACTGCCGCTGCCGAACCACCACTAGAACCACCTGGTACATAGTCAGTGTTCCACGGGTTACGTGTTGCATAGTAACTTGAGTTTTCGTTAGAAGAGCCCATTGCGAACTCGTCCATATTTAACTTACCAACGTTGATCGCTTCAGCTGCATCAAGCTTCTGCACAACCGTTGCGTCATATAGCGGATCTGTTAGATTGTCTAAAATTTGGCTGGCAGCCGTTGTACGAAGGCCTTTTGTTACAATATTATCCTTCACACCAATTGGCATACCGAATAACAGGCCGCGTCCTTCAGGCGTACCTCGTAGTTCATCTAATTCTTTCGCACGAGCACGAGCAGTTTCTTCATTTAATGTAATGAAGGCTTTCACGTCTCCGTCTACTTCGCTGATTCGATTATATGCTTCATCTAAAAGATCATTTACGCTGATCTCTTTCTTATGTAGCATTTCTTGAAGATCTGATAATTTATAATCAAAAAGAGACATTCGTCACCCTCCTATTCCAAAATAGATGGTACACGGATTTGACCATCTTGCGTTTCCGGCGCATTCTTAAGCGCATCTTCTTGTGTAATCCACTTCTTCGGTTCGTCCTTACGCATCACATTCTTAAGATCCTGAACGTGTGTCGTAGGCTCAACACCCTCTGTATCCAACTCGTTCAACTGCTCCGCAAACGAGATAATATCATCCAACTGTTTCGTAAAACGCTCTGCTTCTTCATCAGACACGTGCAAACGCGCCAAATGAGCCACATGCTTCACTTGCTCTTCACTAATTCTAGACATCCTTTAACCTCCATTCGTATCGAACATCACATAATAATGATAATACCAAAAAACAAGGGATATAATCAACGTTGGTGCAAAGAAAAGCAACTCGAAAAGCGCAGGCGGGTTGGTCAAGGGCGTACGGATAAGTAAGCTACTGTAAGTCTGCGCAGCAGACTGGAAGTAGATTGCTTATCTCGCTAGCCCTTACCCGCCGGAGCTAGACAAGAAAAGCGCAGGCGGGGTGCCCAGGGCCGTACGGATAAGTAAGCTACTGTAAGTCTGCGCAGCAGACTGGAAGTAGATTGCTTATCTCGCTAGCCCTTACCCGCCGGAGCTAGACACCAAGAAAAGCGCAGGCGGGGTGCCCAGGGCCGTACGGATAAGAAAGCTACTGTAAGTCTGCATAGCAGACTGGAGGTAGATTGCTTATCGCGCTAGGCCCTCCCCGCCAGAGCTAGATCTCATAAAAGTACAAGTGGGTTGAGGAAGTTCAACTAAGTTCACCACGTCAATAGCCAACGTCGAACGCCCCCACCTCGTGTGAGCCCAAAACGTTTACATCCCCCACCATAAAGGAAAGAGCTATACAAAAGAGCCCCTTCGTAAAAGAAGAGGCTCTCATCAAATCTTAGCTATTCGCTTTATCAAATTCAGCTTGAATTTCTTTAGAAGGGCCTTTGCCAATCATACTTACAACAACCGCTGCAATTGTACAAAGGATAAAGCCTGGTACGATTTCATATAAACCGAAGATATTCGTCCAATCTTGACCTTCTGTAGGTTTTAACAGATCGCCCCAAATGACGACTGTAACAGCACCTACAATAATTCCTGCTACTGCGCCATTACGACTAAGGCGTTTCCAGAATAGACTCAAAATGATGATTGGTCCGAATGCGGCACCAAATCCTGCCCAAGCGTAACTTACAAGTTCAAGTACAGAGCTTTGTGCACCGTATGCAAGTGCAATCGCTAGTAGAGCAATCGCCGCTACTGAGAAACGACCAACCCATACAAGTTCACGCTCTGAAGCGTTTTTGCGTAGGATTGCTTTGTAGAAGTCCTCCGCTACTGCAGAAGATGATACAAGTAGCTGAGAGTCAATTGTACTCATAATCGCAGATAGAATCGCTGCTAGTAAGATACCTGCAATAATTGGGTGGAACAAAATCTGAGAGAACGCAATAAAGATCTTCTCAGCTTCTGTAGAATCCGGAATTACATTGTAGCCACCTTGCTGAACAATCTTCACACCTAAGTCAGCAAGTTCTCCCGCCGTACCGCCGTTAGCTACATAAGCGACACCAACAAGACCTGTGAAGATTGCACCGTAAAGACCAAGAATCATCCATGTCATACCGATGAAACGAGCTTTCGGCACGTCTTTCGGAGAACGAAGCGCCATGAAACGGGTTAGGATGTGCGGTTGTCCGAAGTAACCAAGTCCCCACGCGAGGGATGATATAACACTTAAGACTCCAACACCTTTGACCATATCAAGACGAGTTGCGTCGATTTCACTAACCATGGTAACGACTTCATTCCAGCCACCAAGTTCGCTAATCGCAACGAGTGGTACAGCAAGTAATGCAACGAACATCAGAATTCCTTGGAAGAAGTCCGTCCAGCTTACTGCTAGGAAACCACCTAGGAATGTATAAGAAATAATAACAATAGCACCAATCCAAAGGGCTTGGTTATACCCCATATCAAATGATGCCGCGAATAATTTCGCTCCACCTACCATACCTGAGGATGTGTAGAAGGTGAAGAAGAATAAGATTACAAGTGCGGAGATCACACGTAAAATATGTGATGTATCATGGAAGCGATTTTCTAAGAAGTCTGGTACTGTAATGGAATCATTCGCAACCTCTGTGTAAACACGAAGACGACGTGCTACGAATTGCCAGTTTAAATAGGCACCTATCGCTAGCCCGATTCCAATCCATGCTGCAGATAGACCTGAAGCATAAACAGCACCTGGTAAACCAAGTAATAGCCAACCACTCATATCAGAAGCCCCTGCACTTAACGCAGCAACACCTGGTCCTAAGCGTCGACCACCTAACACATAATCTGATAGGTCATTTGTCATTCTTGAAGCAATAACACCAATTAAAAGCATTCCAAGTAAATAAACGATAAACGTAATTAACGTAGCTATACTCATTAAGTTCTACTCTCTCCTTCCAGTAAATAAAGTGATGGTTGATAGGATAATTAATAATGGCATGGGAATAAAGAGCCACATCCATGTTGCAGTTGTTAACATTCGACGCCCCCTCCTTTTCGATGCATTATATATACAATACCATACATTTTTCTTATAATTCTGACAAGTTATGTATGGTACGTATTAAAGATTTGCATTTGATATACAACAAGTACTATAACATAAAGAAATTATCAGAACATTGTGTAATTTAATTTCTTCGTATTATTTTGTATTATTATACATCAAAATGTTGCATTTGTAATAATATAAATAGAATCGCCTATATGTATTCATCATAATTTATAAAATTAAATCTAGAACTTTTGTCATTTTTAACTTTTTTTAGAAAAAAATCCTAACATTAGCATGTGTATTTCTCACAACTATTTTTATTACCCATTTCAAATAAAACTAAACTTCTTTTTATATACAAAGAAGCCCAGAGAAATCTCTGAGCCTCTTTCCTATTTATTCCCCTTTTAGCGCCTGAACGAAATCTTCTTTAAGGTCTTCTACGTCTTCAAGACCAATCGATACTCGGACAAGTCCTTCTGTAATCCCTAATTCCGCTCTGCGATCACTTGGAATTGAAGCATGGGTCATTTTCGCCGGAACTGAAATCAGACTCTCTACAGCTCCTAAACTCTCAGCTAACGTAAAGTACTTTAAATTCTTCAATAGTTTCTCTGCATTCTCATCACTTCCGACATCAAAGGAGATCATGCCACCTGCTCCCCTTGCCTGCAACGCATGTATATCGTGACCTGCATGATCGTTTAAGCCAGGGTAATAGATGGTAGTGACTTCCGGATGCTCCTGAAGGAACGACACAAATGAATGAGTATTCGATTCGATTTCTTCCATACGGATCCCAAGTGTCTTAATCCCTCTCATTAGAAGCCAAGAATCCTGCGGTCCTAATACAGCTCCTGCCGAATTTTGAACATAGTGGAGTTCTTCTGCCAAGCTTTGTGAGTTCACAACAACGAGTCCTGCCACCACATCACTATGCCCACCTAAGTACTTCGTCGCACTGTGAAGCACGATGTCAGCTCCTTGTTCGATTGGATTTTGCCAATACGGGGTACTAAACGTGTTATCTACGATAAATGTGAATCCTTTTTCTTTCGTTAGACGAGCTACAGCTTCAAGGTCTGTGATCTTTAGCAAAGGATTTGTAGGCGTTTCAACATAAACAGCCTTTGTATTTGGGCGAATCGCCTCTTCAATGTTATCAACATCAGACGTATCCACGAACGTTACATCAAGATTAAAGCGACTAAGCACACCAGAAAGAAGACGATAGGTGCCTCCATACACGTCATCTGTAATGATAAGGTGATCACCACTCTTATACATCATGAGAATGGATGTAATTGCAGCCATGCCTGATCCAAAGGCAAAGCCAGCATAGCCGCCTTCTAGATCTTTAATCAATTCTTCTAGCGCATGACGAGTTGGATTGCCTGTTCTAGAATATTCATAGCCTTTGTGCTTACCAACACCATCTTGTTTATAAGTACTTACTTGATAGATCGGGACAGAAACCGCTCCAGTCTGTTCATCACCTGTTATGCCACCGTGTATTAGCTGTGTTTTCCTTCTCATATTTTCACTCCTCGTAGATTCCTTGGCTTAAATATCGTTCGCTACTATCTGGGAAAATGGTAACAATGTTTGTGCCTGGCTTAGCTTGCTTCGCTTCCTTCATCGCTGCCACAAACGCAGCACCTGAGGAACTTGCGACAAGCAATCCTTCTTTCTCCGCTAAAAGCTTTACCGCACAGAACGCATCTTGGTCTGAGATGGTATGAATCCCATCAAAATAATCCGTATCCATATACTTCGGCAAGAACTCCATCCCGATACCTTCTGTTTTATGAGGGCCCGCTGCACCCCCGTTTAAAATCGAACCCTCTGGCTCGACAATGACAGTTTTAATAGAGGGATTCTTCTCTTTCAGATAGCGTGCGGTTCCCATAAATGTACCACCCGTTCCGCCACCTGCTACGAACACATCCACTCCACCTTCTAGAGATTCATAGATTTCAGGGCCAAGCGTTTCGTAATAGGTCTGTGGATTGGCTTCGTTATCAAATTGTTGAGGACAAAAAGCGTTTAACTCTTTGGCAAGGTCAGTCGCTTTATCAATCGCTCCCTGCATGCCTTCTTCTGTGGGGGTATTTATAATTTCAGCACCGAGCGCTTTCATAAGTGTTTGTTTTTCCATGCTGAATTTTTGAGGTACAACGAACATCACTCGAAACCCTCGACCTATAGCGGCGAGAGCTAATCCAATTCCTGTATTCCCAGCAGTTGGCTCAACAATGGTTCCTCCGGGCTTCAAATGTCCAGACTGAATGGCGTCGTCAAGAAGCTTTTGCCCAAGTCGATCTTTAATGCTGCCTCCTGGGTTAAAATATTCTAGTTTCGCAAAAAGGCGCACTCCCTCAGGAACTCCAACATTCTGGAGTTCCATTAGAGGGGTGTGGCCGATCAGTTGCTGAATGTTTGTCACGTACTGCATATCGTTCGCTCCTTATTGTTGTTCAGCGAAAACCTCTGTCCATTCGTCTCGTTTGTCTAGCAGTTCTTGAGCTAGCTCCTTCGCCCCTTCTAAGCTGTGACTAGCTGCGAAGCCACATTGCACTTCATTGCAAGCAGGTACTTCTGTCGCTTCTAAGACATCTTTCAGCGCATTTTCAATAACAGATAAAATGTTTTCGTAACTGTCATCATTTAATACGGCAATGTAAAAACCGGTTTGGCATCCCATCGGGCCAATGTCTAAGATATGATCGTGATGATTACGGCTGAATTCTGCCAACATGTGCTCTAATGAGTGAAGAGCCGGCATGTTCATGTGATCCTTATTTGGCTGTTTAATACGAAGGTCATATTTGTAAACTTTATCTCCCTTTGATCCCTCTGTAATTCCAACCAGTCGTACATATGGTGCTGCAACTTTTGTGTGATCTAAGTTAAAACTTTCTACGTTCATTGGCATGGATAACCCTCTCCCTTTTTTCTTAAATTATTTTTTCTCTGCTACCATTACCCAAACATATTTATTCTTCTGCTCAAACAGTACTTCAAAGTTATATTTCTTACAGATTGCTTGCAGGGTTGGAATGTCGGAATAGTATTCTACTGATAAATCATCAGCTAGATTGTTATAGTGCGAAGCAATGGCTGTTTCAATTGCTCTCCGCTTTGAAGCTTTTGTTTCAAAAACGGTATCCGCGAAAACAATCCGGCCTCCTTTTTCTAGAATACTGCTATATTTACCAATCGCCATATCCTTTTCCTCGTCTGTAAGGTGATGAAATGCGTAACTGCTCACAATCGATTGAACCGGAACCTGTGGCTTTGGAAAATCAATAAAATCTCCATCATGTACTTTAACGTCTGGCACTTTAATCTGAGCAATCTTCAGCATTTCTGACGAAGGCTCAATACCCATTACCGAATGCCCACGGTTAATTAACTTCTTCGTTAAATTTCCCGTTCCAACACCAAACTCAATAACATTTGGCCCCTTTGTATAATCAACTACAGCGTTTAAGATCACGTCATAATGCGCAAATACTTCTTTATATTCAACGTCCTCACCAGACACGGTCTGATCATAAGACGATGCCCAACCATCAAATAAATCTATAAACTCTCTTCCCATACCCTTCACCTCGTGGTGTTAAAATAGACAATCCTCATCAGTTTACTCAGGTTTTAGTTGTATAAAAAATTCTAACACATTTGTAGAAGTAAAGTAAATGGGCATACACCCAATTTCAAAAGCGGGCGCTGCAGCTGGACGTGGCCAAATTAAAGAAGTAAAGCGTACCAGACACCCTGTATTACAGCACAGCACTAAAGGGTGTCTGGCACCCTGCTCTACTGCACAGCACTGAAGGGTGTCTGGCACCCTGCTCTACTGCACAGCACTGAAGGGTGTCTGGCACCCTGCTCTACTGCACAGCACTGAAGGGTGTCTGGCACCCTGCTCTACTGCACAGCACTTAAGGGTGTCTGGCACGCGTTGTTCCTTTAAAGCGCAAAAAAGGACAGCGCAGTTAGCGCTGTCCTTTTGTTTATTTGTCGTAGATGTGGACGTATGGTTTGTCTTCGCCTGGTTTACGGACGATGAGACTTTCCTGCCCTTCGTGTGATTCAATTTTCACTTCAATTCCGAAGTAGTTCGGGAAGTTTTCCATAATGAGCGAGTAGACATACTGAGTTAAAGAGACGATTTCGGCTTTCCCTTTGAATTCAATAGGAATGGTAACTTCCATATTGACTAATTCATCATCTTTATAGAACCCTTTTCCAACAACCCCAATGTAGTTCGGGAAGTAGTTGGCAACATCGTTTTGGAAGTCCACCATGTCTTCAGACTCTTTCTTATAGTTCTGTTCCGCTTCATCTGAAGGGAAGAGTACGTACTTCTCATCAATGGTTTCCCATTCATTAATCTGATTATTTTTTCCCTCAACGGTCGTTTTCGCCAAGAAATTACCTGGCACTACAGAAGACTTGGCTTCTTGTTGATAGATCGTGATCATAATCGGGATATCCCCAAGCTTCTCCATTCCACGAAGACGCTCTAATACCGTTTGGGCCATTTTCTTTCCTTGGGTGAGCATTTCATCCCGACTAATCTCTTCATAGTACGAAGCTCCCCACTTCTCTACTTGGAATTCATATTCTGATTTCATCGCAAGACTTATAGAGATTCCGCTTAATTCAACAGAGTCCTCATCCGTCTTCTTAAAGAAATTCTGCTCGAGAATATGAGATAGATAAACAGGGTTCTCTCTATATTGCTCTTCAGTTGCCCCTAAAGGAAGGGAAGGATTTAGACCATTCGGCGTTCCATCCGATTCCTCAGCATTCACTTTTCGATCGAGCCAATCATTCAGAATATCCGTTGATAAGTACTGACCGTCCTGAAAGAAGTATTCGTTAGGATCATAAACCTCCTTCGAATGACGTCGTAACCCCATTTCCATCTCTTCAATATCCAAGCGATTATCAACTTGACGCACGATGATGCCTCGCGCTTCACTCGGCTCATACTTATCCTGCTTATTTACAAGAGGACGATAATACTCATCAGAGATGCTATGCTTCGGCACAATCGCCTTTTCCTTCTGAGTGTTCTCCTGCGTCTCTTTCATTAATTCTTCTTCCTGCTTATCATAGGCCGGAGCGCACCCTGCCAATAGAATGGCAAGGCCTACTATCCATGCGATCCGTTTCATCCGTCTCCACTCTCCCTATTCTTGTAACGCAGATTGGAAGCGCGCTTCATCCCAGATATCAATGCCAAGCTTCTCTGCCTTCTCATATTTCGAACCGGCATCTTCCCCTGCGATTAGCATATCTGTGTTCTTACTCACGCTTCCTGTCACTTTACCGCCTAACGCTTCCACATGTGCTTTTACGTCGCCTCGGCTATAGTTTTCCATTTTCCCCGTAATCACAACGGTCTTTCCTGCAAACGGAGAATCTTCAGGCTGCTCGCTTCTCTTCTGGCCTTTATACTCCATATTCAGACCGAGGTCTCTTAATTCCTCAATTAATTCAACAACCGGTTCTTTCTCGAAGTAACGAACAATCGAATCGGCCATCTTTTCCCCAATGTCGTGAATAGCCACCAATTCATCATAGGTTACCTTCATTAAGCGTTCCATCGTTTCAAACTCTTCAGCAAGCGTTTGGGCACCTTTTGAGCCGACAAATCGGATACCAAGTCCAAATAACAAGCGCTCTAACGAGTTTTCTTTCGATACATTAATGGATGAGAGAAGGTTATCTGCTGACTTCTCCCCCATACGCTCAAGCTGCAATAATTCATCCTTATCCAACTTATACAAATCAGCAATGGTATGAACCAGATTCTCACGGAAAAGTTGAGCAATCACCTTTTCGCCGAGTCCATCAATGTTCATCGCATTTCTAGATACAAAGTGGATCAGACCCTCGCGAAGCTGAGCCGGGCAGTTCGGATTAATACAGCGAAGCGCCACTTCTTCCTCTAACCGTTCTAAATCACTTCCACATTCCGGACACACATCAGGCATATAAAAAGGTTCTTCATCTCCTGAGCGCTCATCCGTCACAACGCGTACTACTTCCGGGATAATATCTCCCGCTTTCTTAATCACGACGGTATCCCCGATACGGATATCTTTCTCACGGATTAAATCTTCATTATGAAGAGAAGCGCGCCCTACCGTTGTGCCCGCTACCTGAACAGGATTCAAAATCGCTGTTGGAGTTACGGCACCTGTACGTCCTACACTTAATTCAATGTCCGTTAGTTTCGTAATCGCTTCTTCAGCGGGGAACTTAAAGGCAGTCGCCCAGCGAGGGCTTTTAGCTGTAAAGCCAAGCGTTTCCTGCTGGTCGAGACTGTCTACTTTAATCACTATCCCGTCAATTTCATAGTTCAAATTAGGACGCTCTTCTGTCCACTTGGTAACATAGTCGATGACTTCCTCAATATCGTTACACTTTTTCCATTCTGGATTTGTTTTAAATCCAAGTGTCTTCATATACTCAAGTCGCTCGCTATGAGACTCAAGCTCACCAGCTTCCCACTGTCCAACACCATATAGGAAAATATCTAAATTACGCTTCGCTGCAATCTTTGGATCAAGCTGACGAAGAGAACCTGCTGCCGCATTACGCGGGTTAGCAAAAGGTTCTTCCCCGTTCGCTTCGCGCTTTTCGTTCATAGCTAAGAATGAACGATGAGGCATAAAGGCTTCTCCTCGTACTTCTATTGGCTCCTGCTGCTCAATACGAAGAGGGATACTCTTGATGGTTTTCAGGTTCTGTGTAATGTCTTCACCTGTTGTCCCGTCACCACGTGTCGCACCGCGCACGAGAAGTCCATCTTCATACTTTAACGAAATCGCCAGTCCATCAATCTTAAGTTCACATACATAGTTCACATCTTCACCGTCTACACCCTCGCGCACACGACGGTCAAAATCTCGAAGTTCCTGTTCATCAAAGGCGTTGCCTAAGCTTAGCATTGGAATTTCATGCTGCACCTTTTGGAATGCATCAAGCGGCGCCCCACCGACACGCTGGGAGGGTGAATCTGGTGTGACAAGTTCTGGGTGCTCTTCTTCTAAGTCAATGAGCTCCCGCGTCTTCTTATCGTATTCGTAGTCAGATACAGACGGCTGATCGAGTGTATGGTACTCATAGTTGTACTGTTCTAACTCACGACGAAGTTCTTCAATTCTTTTCTTTGCTTCTTCCTTATTCATACGTTCACCTCAAAGCTATTGCTTAGTAATAGGAGCAAATTTGGCCAGGACACGCTTAATGCCATTTGGCGCAGGGAATGCGATGTCTAGCTCTTTGGAATCCCCTTCTCCTTGAACTTTGACGACGGTCCCTTCGCCCCATTTCTTATGGGATACCTTATCACCTACGGCAAAATCGGCCCCATCTCCACCAGACGCTGCTTTTTGTTTCATTGTTGTCGCTTTACGCTTCGGTGGTTTCGGTTGTCCTGTACTGAATCCAGATGGTGCAGGGTCCTGGAATCCTCCGCCAAACGGAGATCCACCACCTTGGTTCCCTCGCCCTTCAATCAATTCAGCTGGGATCTCAGAAATAAATCGACTCTCAGGATTCATATTGGTACGCCCAAACAGCGTACGCATCTTCGCATTTGTTAAGAATAACTGCTGCTCTGCACGAGTAATCCCTACATAAGCAAGGCGACGTTCCTCTTCCATTTCTTCTTCATCTTGAAGGGAACGACTGTGAGGGAAGACACTCTCCTCCATGCCAATTAAGAAGACAACCGGGAATTCAAGTCCCTTAGCTGAGTGAAGCGTCATAAGAGTAACCTTGTCATCAGCGAACGGGTCTTCATCAGCCGAGTTAATATCCGCAACAAGCGCGAGGTCCGTTAAGAAAGCAATCAGACTCTTGTCTTCATTTTGTTCTTCAAAGTTCTTCGTAACAGATAAGAATTCATTAATGTTCTCAAGGCGGCTCTGTGCTTCTAAGCTATTCTCGTTCTTTAACATATCCTCATATCCAGTAATCTTTAGCACATCTTCTACAAGATCTGTTGCCGATAGGAAATCTTGTTGCTGCGTCCAGTTACGGATCATTTTGTGGAAATCACGAATCGCATTCGTTGCACGCTTACTAAGTCCAACCTGCTCGACTTCACCAGCTGCTTCATATAAGGAAAGATCATGACGAGCGGCATACATCTGTAAGTTATCAAGGGACGTACGGCCTACGCCTCGCTTCGGTTCGTTTACAATTCGCCCAAAGCTAATGTCATCATCTGGATTCGCAATAAGGCGCAAGTACGCAAGCATATCTTTAATTTCTTTGCGGTCGTAGAACTTCGTGCCTCCGACGATTTGATACGGAATATTCGCTTTGACAAACGTTTCCTCAATCGTACGGGACTGAGCATTCGTACGATACAGAACAGCGCAGTCTTTATATTTAAACTTCGTTGCACGCACCATGTCTTCAATCTTGTTCGTTACAAAAAGACCCTCATCACGTTCAGTCGGTG
The DNA here is from genome assembly GCF_014642405.1 of Pontibacillus salipaludis. Taxonomy (GTDB): domain Bacteria; phylum Bacillota; class Bacilli; order Bacillales; family BH030062; genus Pontibacillus; species Pontibacillus salipaludis. Next base: position 25,821 of record NZ_BMIN01000017.1, on the reverse strand, counting down.
CCTGGTAATAGAAGATCGACTCGCCATCATCATTGTCTGTCCATAAGTTCTTCGGCTTACGACCAGAGTTATTCTGGATCACTTCGTTCGCCGCATCTAGTATACGCTTCGTGGAACGATAGTTTTGTTCAAGCATAATCACTTTCGCCGTTGGATAATCTTTCTCAAATGACATAATGTTCGCAATGTCCGCTCCGCGCCAACGATAAATCGATTGGTCAGAGTCTCCAACTACGCACAAGTTCTCAAAACGATTCGCAAGCATTTTGACAAGCTGATACTGCGCATGGTTTGTATCCTGATACTCATCAACATGAATGTATTGGAAACGGCGCTGGTAATACTCCAATACTTCAGGGAGACGATCAAAAAGCGTTAGTGTCTGCATAATTAAGTCATCGAAATCTAGAGACTGGTTCTTACGAAGCGTCTTCTGGTATTTCTCATAAACTGCCGCTGTTTGTTGCTCATAGTAGTTGCCTGTTGTTTTACTAAAATCTTCAGGCGTTTTCAGTTCGTTCTTCGCCGTGCTAATAGCTCCAAGCATGGCACGAGGGTCAAACTTCTTCGGATCTAAGTTCAAGTCCTTCAGTACTTGCTTAATGACAGAAAGCTGGTCCGTGGTATCTAAAATGGAGAAGTTACGGTTAATCCCAATGCGATCAATATCACGACGCAAAATGCGCACACACATCGAGTGGAACGTGGAGATCCACATATCGCGTGCTTCCGGACCCACTAGGTCACCTACACGATCCTTCATCTCACGCGCTGCTTTATTCGTAAACGTAATCGCTAATACGTTACGCGGTGCAATCTCTTTCTCTCCTAATAAGTAAGCAATACGATGGGTTAACACACGCGTCTTCCCACTACCTGCTCCGGCCATTAGAAGCAAGGGACCATCTGTCGTTTTTACAGCTTCACGTTGTTGTTCGTTCAATCCTTTTAGCAAGTCGTTTGTTAACGGGCTCAAGAGAGCGACACTCCTTTATTCTCGTTCTTTTACGGCTGCTACCGTTTTTAAAGCTTGTTTCATATTATCGTAAATGACATTCCCTACAACAATGACATCGGCAAAAGCTTTCATTTCCTTGGCTTGTTCTGGCGTCTCAATACCGCCTCCGTAGAATAACAAGGTTTGATCAAGCGTTTGATCAACTTTCTTAACTAACGCTGGATCACCATATATACCGCTATATTCAAGGTAAAAGATCGGCAGGCGGAACAAGTGCTCAGCCATTCTGGCATAAGCAATCACGTCTTCTTCATCAGGCATGACACTGTTCGTAGCCTGAAACGCCTTCGACTCAGGGTTTAAGATACAATACCCCTCAGCTAGCATCTCATCCCAATCTGTTATATCTCCATATTCTTTCACAGCTTCATGATGAACATCCATCATCCAGCGTTTTTCAGAACTATTTAACACCATCGGAATAAAATAATAGTCATATCCAGGTGTAATGGCTTCTAAATTGGATATCTCTAAAATACAAGGAACCGAATAACGGCGAATGCTTGCAAGTAGTGACAAGACTTGATCTAACGTCACACCATCTGTCCCACCTACAATGACAGCATCTGTTCCCGATTCACATATTCGTTCTAAATCTTCATCTGAAATCTCTTTGTTAGGGTCGAGCTTAAACACATGCTCCCACTTTTTCATATCGTACATGGCACTAGCCTCCGTTTACCATATTCCATTTATCCATTATAGCAAAAAACCCCCTTCAAATCGAAAGGGAGTTCGGCTTTTTCCGGGTAGACTTGTGAACAAAAACAAGCTATGCTACTATTAGAAAACAAAAAGTTTATATCATATGATGACGGAAAAATAGTATTTAAACCCCCTTCCCCCTAGCGATCTGAGGACGGTGCGAGCTCAGAGAATGGTTTAAAGAAACGGCGTTCCTGAGTATGCACACATAAAGTGGATGCTTGCCAACCGAGCAAGTCATCAATCAGGGTGGAACCGCGGGTTATAATCTCGTCCCTGGGCATAGTCCCAGTGGCGAGATTTTTTTATGGCTTTTGGGGCTACTTCACAATCTGTTTAGTAAAGTTCAAGTGATAAAGGAGGACATTCAAATGTCTAAGAAAGCAACAATGGATCAATTGGTATCACACTCAAAGCATCGCGGCTTTATCTTCCAAGGTTCTGAAATTTACGGCGGCCTTGCGAACACATGGGATTACGGTCCACTTGGCGTTGAGTTAAAGAACAACTTAAAGCGCGCTTGGTGGCAAAAGTTCATCCAAGAAAACCCGCTTAACGTTGGTCTTGACGCAGCGATCTTAATGAACCCGAAAACGTGGGAAGCATCTGGTCACCTAGGCAACTTCAACGACCCGATGATCGACTGTAAAGAATGTAAGTCTCGTCACCGCGCAGACAAACTAATCGAGAACAAGCTAGAAGCGGAAGGAAATGAACTAGTCGTTGATGGCCTTCCATTTGAAGAAATGGAAAAACTAATTGAGCAACACGACATCGCTTGCCCAACATGTGGCGAGAAGAACTTCACAGGCATTCGCCAGTTCAACCTTATGTTCCAAACGCAACAAGGTGTTACAGAAGGCGCAACAGATGACATCTACCTTCGCCCTGAAACGGCACAAGGAATCTTCGTGAACTTCAAAAACGTTCAACGCTCTATGCGTAAGAAGCTTCCATTCGGAATCGGCCAAATCGGTAAGAGTTTCCGTAACGAAATCACACCTGGTAACTTCATCTTCCGTACGCGTGAATTCGAGCAAATGGAAATGGAATTCTTCTGTAAGCCTGGCGAAGAACTAGAATGGTACGATTACTGGAAGAACTTCTGCCACAACTGGTTAATGTCACTTGGCATTGATGGCGAAAACCTACGCCTTCGTGAGCACGGTGAAGATGAATTGTCTCACTACAGTAATGCAACAACAGACATTGAGTATCAGTTCCCAATGGGCTGGGGCGAACTTTGGGGCATCGCTTCCCGTACAGACTTCGACCTGAACCAACACGCTGAGCACTCTGGCGAAGACTTTAAGTACATCGATCAGGAAACAAACGAGCGCTACATTCCTTATGTAATCGAGCCTGCCCTTGGTGCAGACCGTTTAGCTCTAGCATTCCTAGCTGACGCATACGAAGAAGAAGAATTAGAAGATGGGTCTTCCCGTACCGTAATGAAGTTCCACCCTTCTGTTGCACCATACAAAGCAGCGATCTTCCCACTTTCGAAGAAGCTAGGTGACGAAGCGAAAGAAGTATTCGCTGAATTATCCAAGCACTTCATGGTCGACTATGACGACGCTGGTTCCATCGGTAAACGTTACCGCCGTCACGACGAGATCGGTACACCATTCTGTATCACATACGACTTCGATTCCAAAGAAGACGGTCAAGTTACCGTACGTAACCGTGACACAATGGAACAGACTCGCTTAAACATCAGCGACCTACGCAGCTTCATTGAAGATCAATTAACGTACTAAAATGCATTCAGAAACCCACATGCTGACGATTGAAGTCGACATGTGGGTTTCTTTTGTTTAGATAATCGAATACGATCAGGTATTAACTATTTTTGTCAAAATGTTCTTAGTTTCTTGCTTTCATTGATATTTTGAATGTTAAAAAAGTTACACGTGAAACAATTTCCAGTGAGATGGGTTAGGTTGGTAGGTTGTCTACTTAGTGGGTGGAGGTTTTGGAAGAGTGGCTCGAGTGCTGCCGGAGTGGCTCAAGTTCACCCAGACTGGCTCGAGTGCTGCCGGAGTGGCTCAAGTTAAAGGAAAGCGGCTCAAGTCTAAGCTGAAGTGACTCTAGTTTTCCGTTTACTGGCTCAAGCGGCCAAATTCACGGCTCAAGTCCGTGGGAAAGCGGCTCTAGTGTAGCAATACCGACTCGAGTCGCGCGGTTTTGACTCAAGTTCCTCCCAGATGCGACCGGATTTCGAATTTCTGGCTCAAGTGCGCCCGGACCGGCTCAAGCGCTGGCGTACTGGCTCAAGTTAAAGAAAATCGACTCATGTCTTAGCTGAAGTGGCTCTAGTTTTCCGTTTACTGGCTCAAGTGGCCAAATTTACGGCTCAAGTCCATGGGAAAGCGGCTCAAGTTTAGCAAAACCGACTCGAGTCGCGTGGTTCTGACTCAAGTTTCAGAAATACTGACTCAAGTTCCTCTTGGATGTGGAGGGATTCCGGCTTTCTGGCTCAAGTGCGCCCGGACCGGCTCAAGCGCTGGCGTACTGGCTCAAGTTAAAGAAAATCGACTCGTGTCTTAGCTGAAGTGGCTCTAGTTTTCCGTTTACTGGCTCAAGTGGCCAAATTTACGGCTCAAGTCCATGGGAAAGTGGCTCAAGTTTAGCAAAACCGACTCGAGTCACGTGGTTCTGACTCAAGTTTCAGAAATACTGACTCAAGTTCCCTCCTAGATGTGAACGGGTCTCGACTTTCTGGCTCAAGTTCGCCGAGACTGGCTCGAGTGCTGCCGAAGTGGCTCGCTCAAGTTAAAAGAAAGCGACTCAAGCGCTCCCCCCACAAAGAATTAAGAAGCAGTGGTTTTACAGTTCAACCTGACCTCCCCCTAAAAATTCCATAAAAAAAGACCGCCCCACAAGGGCAGTCTTCTCACTTAAAATTAGTCTTCTTTTTCAGACTCTTGAATGCGATCTAGAGCCATTGCATAGGCGTCGTTTCCGTAGTTTAGGCTACGTTTCACGCGCGAGATTGTGGCTGTTGATGCGCCTGTGTCGTTTTCGATTTTGTGATACGTGAATCCTTCACGAAGCATGCGGGCTACTTCTAAGCGCTGGGCAAGGGATTGAACCTCGTTCATGGTTGCCAGGTCATCAAATAGTTTGTAGCATTCTTCTACTGATTCCATTGTAAGGATTGCTTTAAATAGCTGATCTAATTCTTTACCCCTTAGTTTATCAATTTGCATGTGTGACACTCCTTTTATTATTGCGGGTTGATTGAAACGGACTGGCTGATGCCTGGTTGTTCAGGGACGACGTTGACCCACGTTTTCCCTGGAACGAAGCCTAGCTTTTTGCCATCTTTGAAAGGATAGGTTCTGCCATCTTCATTCTTCCATGTCACTTGTTGTACTTGTCCTTTTTGAATCAAGTACCCGTTCCCACCAGAATTTAAATCGATGTCACGGCGTAACTTACTATCAATTACACGGTGACCTGTTTCTACAATAAAGATATTATCCACCGTAGTGGCTTCTTTTGTATGATAATCTACAGTTGCTTCTCCGTCGTTAAACCTCGCGTAGGTTTCTTCTTCTGGATTGTACTTGAACGTAACCGTTTCTTGTGGTGTGTCCGAATACGTAATCTTTACGCTCGATGCCTCTTGGCCATCTAAGGATTGGATCTCGTCTTCTGTTAAAAATGGAAGAGGCTCATGGTTGTTCGTTACCTCATAGCCTTTCTGTTTGGCTATATCATAGACAGCATCAAGAAGAATATACGAATTATGTGGTGCACTACGGAAACTTTCCCGTTTAAATAAATTCCGATCATTATCATAGTACATCCCATTCAAATGATCAATTGCGCCTGCTTTTAGCTGATTCTCAATATACTCAGCAGCTCCGTGATACAAGTAAATCGCATTGTACCCTTTTGCAATCGTATAGTAGTACTCGCGAGCACTTCTAACAGGGCCGACCACTTCAGGTTGGTTACTATGATAAAACGCTACAAATCTTGTGATGCTTCCTTCAGCCAGTACTTCGTAAACGAGATCCGCATCGTTTAAGCCTGATTGCGGTCTGGCGTAGGAATGGTTATTGACCATAACGGCCATGATACGATGACTGACATCGTCATTCGTTTTCTCACCTGTTAAGGGATACATATTCTTAAATTCCGGTTCTTGTTCCACTACAGGCGTTTCTTCCTTTGGTTGTTCCATTTCTTTCTTTGAATGCTCTTTGACGTCACCTTCTGCAGGCTTTTCTGCGCTGGCTTTGTTCGCAATCTGATCGACGGAACAAGCCGAGACGATAAAGAGCATGAGTAAAAACACCCAGCCTAACGACTTACGCATGTTCATACACACCTTTTTCCTAAACTGCTTTATTACTTTACCCTATTTACATTTTAACGCATTATTGCAGGAAAGAGTACCTCTTTCTTCTTAACGTCCATAATTCCTTTAGGTGTAATTCGTATGAAAGGAAGATGCATAGATGAGAGAAACAATAGTGTGTAGATGGGGTCTTGAAACGGATATCCGTGTTCCCCTAAAATGCGCTTCACTTGTTGCTCATGTGAAATGATTGTCCCCATCTCTTCGTCAGACATCATTCCAGCAACAGGTAGAGGAAGTTCATACACAATTTCACCTTCGTGAGCTAGCACGATCCCTCCCCCAATCTCTTTCATACGGTTAAAAGCCATCTCCATATCTGGCTTGTTCTTTCCTATAAAGATGAAGTCCCCTGTATTTGAGTAAGAACTCACAAGTCCGCCAAGTGTCTTCGTAAATCCTTTAATCATTGAATTCACCTTCCACTTGCCTTCCCTGTCCATTAGCATTAAGAACGCTTCATCTTCCGTACCTGCCCGGTCTCCTGATCGTTCAGACTGAACGGCGTATGGCTTCAGAATCACTTCATTAACCATCTCCAAACCAAGAGGAATCGAGAATTGTAAATCCCGTTCTGTTAAATCCCAGTCAATCTCTAAAGGACTTAAGTCATGCTTATCCCAATCGAATGGATTAGACTGTTCAACCGTTTGCCCATCCCTCTTTACCCATGCCCCTTTTGCTATAACCGAGGTTGGGGTTGGCGTATGTTTATCGCTAAGGATATTAATGTGAGCCACACACCCAGGTGAGATGCTCCCCACACGATGATCGATCCCAAAGTGTTTAGCAGCATTATAGGAAGTCATACTATAGGCTTCATAATCAGGCACATCGTTTTCTAAAGCAATTTCGATACAGCGATCCATAATTCCTTGTTCGTAAAAGGATGGCGTCGCACCATCGGTTGTCATCATAAGACGGTCATAAACACGGATGTTCCAGTCTTTCATTTCTTTTAACAACTGTGGAAGATCAGGACGAATGGAAGAATAGCGAAGAGCCGTCATATACCCAAGCCGAATTCGATTCCATACCTCTTCCCCAGTCATTGATTCATGATCGGAATCGGTTCCAAGGAGCTTCATTTTCGTAAGCGTCTTCTCTGATGCTCCAGGAAAATGCCCCTCTATAGGCTTTCGTTTGCGCTTGGCCTCTTGCATCCAATGCAATACACGATCATCATCTTTTAATACACTCGGCCAACCCGTTAGTTCGCCGCCCTGTATAACAGCATCATGCTCAAGCCAATCCTGAACATCCTCATCACTAAGGAAATGATCCTCTCGTTGAAGAGCTGACTGAGAGTCAAAACGGCTCCACCAGTACATCGAAGCCGGCACATCATTCAAGTCCTCTAATAAAGAAAACGCTTTCTTTTTGTGTAATAAAAAAAGCAACACTAAGTTATCGTTGATTAACGTGGTTGTTCCAGTTTGTAATGCATATTGAGCTAAACGGTGGGGATTATATAACTGAAAAGGATGGGCATGTGGTTCGATGTAGCCCGGAACGAGATACTGCCCAGTGCAGTCCACGACTTCGGTAGCTTCATCAGACTCAGGAAGTGCATCACCCACATAGACAATGCGATCGTCGTAAATCCATATATTTGCTTCCATCCATTGTTTTAAGTAAACGTTTAAATACGTGGCATTGGTTAACACGATCGACGGAGCATGCGCACCATCTACTACTGCTACATGTTCACGGAGTTGTCGATTGCGCCATCGGTAACGGTGTTCATTCATCGTGCATCACTCCATCTATTTGAATGTATTAGCTTGTCATCTTTTTTACTATCGTAACACACGCAAACATTTACTGCATTAACGTTTTGAAGGGAATGAGTAAAAAAATGGTACGTCCAAACATCGGCATTATCAACGCAATGATTCGCATCACTCTCGGCTTAACACTACTCTCTTTCTCCACTGCAAAAATGGTACGAAAACCATGGAGAGACGGCAACTGGATGATGATCATGTTAGCATCCATGAAAGTAGCCGAAGGCATCGTCCGCTACTGCCCAGTCGTAGCCATGATGGAAGAAACAAAGAACAACCAGCAGGATAAAGAAGATGAAGAGAGCACTTTCAATCCGTCATGAAAAGCGTAGGCGGGTTGGTCAAGTAAAAGAGGAAGTTCGACTAAGTTCGCCACGTCCTGTGGCAACGTCGAACGACCCCACCTCGTGTGGGGCCGGATAAGCAAGCTACTGTAAGTCTGCGTAGCAGACTGGAGGTAGATTGCTTATCTCGCTAGCCCTTCCCCGCCGGAGCTAGATCTCATGAAAAGCGCAGGGGGGTGCTTACGGCTAGATTCTGCTCTACTACGGCCCAATCCTGAGCCCTAACGGCCAGATTCTGCTCTGCTACGGCCGAATCCTGAGCCCTAACGGCCAAATTCTGCTCTACTACGGCCCAATCCTGAGCTCTAACGGCCAGATTCTGCTCTACTACAGCCGAATCCTGAGCCCTAACGGCCAGATTCTGCTCTGCTACGGCCGAATCCTGAGCCCTAACGGCCAAATTCTGCTCTACTACGGACAGATCCTAGGCGCTCACGTCCAGATCCAGCTCCGGCGGGGAGGGCCTAGCGAGATAAGTCATCTTCTCTCCAAAGGCTAAACGCCTTTTCCGAAAAGCTGTCTTATCCGTACGGCCCTAACCACCCCGCCTGCGCTTTTCATACAAAAAGCCCAGGCTAAAAAGACGCCTGGGCTAACCAATATACACTATTGAAAGGAATGAAGTGTCATGAATATCATGGAATACCTAACCGATATGACGTTTGTAATCGCCACGATTATCGGCAGTATTGTCGCCATTCTCTTTATTTATATTCAGAAGAAGAAGAAGAAGACATAGATTTATGTCGTGCTATATCTGTTCGGTAAAAGAAATACGGACTTGTGACCGGTTTGAGACTTTTGTATACATGAGCCGCGGCTTCCTCTAGGGTAGGTTGAACAGACCCAACGAGCATAACGCGTCCCCCATCTGAAACGAGGTTGCCTTGACCCTCTTTTACCCCTGCATAAATGGAGAAAGAAGCGGGGTCTTCTTTAAATTCTGGCAGAGGATGCCCTTTTTCATAAGAACCTGGGTACCCAGAAGACGCTACAACCACTCCAGCACAAGTTGCTTGCTTCCATCGAATCTTTGGATCACGTCCACCAGCGACATCCTCCATCACCTGGATCAAGTCATTCTCTAATAGCGGCAAAACGACTTGGGTTTCAGGATCACCGAATCTGGCGTTAAATTCAATGACTTTTGCACCCTCGTCGGTCAGGATACAACCTGCATAAAGGATCCCCGTAAAAGAACGACCCATGTCAACCAGAGCTTCAGCTACGGGTTTGAGAATGGATTCAACCGCACGTTCCACCTCACTCGCGGGGATGTTCTCAGAAGGGGCATAAGCTCCCATTCCACCTGTGTTAGGCCCTTGGTCATCGTCAAATGCCCGCTTATAATCTTGAGCAGGAATCATCGGGTACACATCTCGACCATCTACAAATGCCATTAGTGAAAACTCTTCGCCTTCTAGAAACTCCTCAATAACGACCGTTTTCCCAGCATCACCAAACTGCTCTCCTCCAAGCATTCCGCGAATGGCTTGTTGAGCCTCTTGTTCATCTCCTGCAATGACGACTCCCTTACCAGCAGCAAGTCCATTGGCTTTAATTACAATTGGGAAATCTACTGACTCAAGATATGAAATGGCTTCCTCTTCATCAGAGAACGTGCGGTAAGCTCCAGTCGGTGTACCGCTACTCGCCATAACTTCTTTCGCGAATGCCTTACTTCCCTCGATAAGCGCCGCCTCTTTCGTCGGGCCGAAAATGGTAAGCCCCTCTTTCCTAAAAGCGTTGACCACACCTTCTAGCAAAGGAACTTCAGGGCCTACGATTGTCCAAGCTACTTCATTTTGCTTAGCAAACGCTATAAGAGCTTCACTGTCTTGTTCAGAGATCGATACAGGCGTAGCTTCTGTCATCCCGGCATTTCCAGGGGCTGCAAAGATTGTATCCACTCGTTCACTCTCCGCTAACTTCCGAACAATACTATGTTCTCTTCCACCACGACCAATAACCAATACATTCATGACCTCACCCCTCTTTAGTGTTTGAAATGGCGCATGCCTGTTAAGACCATCGTAATGCCATGCTCATTACAGGCATCAATGGAATCCTGATCTCGTTTAGATCCACCAGGCTGAATAATCGCTGTTACACCAGCTTTAGCCGCAGCCTCTACCGTATCCGGCATCGGGAAGAATGCATCGCTCCCAAGTGCTGCACCGTGACAGTGCTCGCCAGCTTGCTCAATCGCTATGTTCGCTGCTCCAACCCTATTCATCTGACCCGCTCCAACACCAACGGTACGGTGATTTCTGGCAAGAACAATCGCGTTTGACTTCACGTGTTTCACAACTTTCCAAGCAAGCTGCAAGTCTTCCCATTCTTGATCTGTCGGGCGACGATCAGTTGGAATGGAGATGGATACATCATTAAGAGTTCCCTCATCCGTATCTTGTACGAGCACACCGCCGCGAACGCTTGTGACAAGTTTCGATGCTCCACTTTCTTGATTAAGATCAAGTTTCAACAAGCGTAAGTTTTTCTTCTCTTTTAATACCTCTAGTGCTTCTTCCGAGAAAGAAGGAGCGATAATGATTTCGAGGAAGATTTCTTTCATACGTAGCGCTGTATCCCGATCAACTTCACGGTTAACCGCGATAATTCCACCGAAAATGGAAATTGGGTCTGCTTCATAAGCACGCTCAAACGCAGAATAAATGGTGTCACCTTCCCCAACTCCACAAGGATTCATATGCTTCACAGCAATGGCAGCCGGTTGCGTGAAATCGAGAACCATAGATAATGCAGCATTGGCATCTTGTATGTTGTTGTAGGAAAGTTCTTTTCCATTCAGCTGTTCGGCGTTAGCAATGGATGCACCTTTATAAAGAGGGTCTCTATAGAAGGAGGCATCTTGGTGAGGGTTCTCTCCGTATCGAAGCGATTGAACAAGTTCATACGTATTCGTTTGTTGAGCTGGCGTTTCATCTTCCAATAATTCATTGAAATAGTTCGCGATGTACGTATCGTAACTTGCCGTATGATTAAACACCTTGGCAGCCAAACTTTTGCGCACATTGTATGGAACTTCATCCTCTTTTAGATAAGGCAGTACTTCAACATAATCATCTGGATTCACAAGAACGGTAACCCCTTCGAAATTCTTCGCAGCAGCACGAAGCATGGTTGGTCCGCCAATATCAATATTTTCGATCGCCTCTTCTTCTGTTATCCCTTCTTTCGAAATCGTTTCTTTAAAGGGATAAAGGTTCACAACGACAAGATCAATTAAACCAATATGTAAATCATCCAGCTGCTCGAGATGCTCTCGTTGGTTCCGTTTCGCTAACAGACCAGCATGGACATTTGGATGAAGGGTTTTCACTCTTCCATCCATAATTTCAGGGAAATCGGTAATTTCGGATATAGAACGAACAGACAGCCCCGCTTCTTCTAACGCACGCTTCGTGCCTCCTGTCGATACAAGTTCATACCCAATAGTTGCAAGTTGGTTTGCAAATTCTACGATTCCCTTTTTATTCGATACACTTAATAATGCACGCTTTTTCTCTGTCATGTTGCTTTCTCCCCTTTAATACATTGTTTGACGACGGTTGGGTACAATTCGTGTTCAACGCGCTGGATATCATGTTGAAGCCGTGTTCGATCACCCTCTATTCGCACAGGAATCTGCTCAATAACCGGGCCCGTGTCCATCCCTTCATCGACAACATGCACGGTTACACCGGTTACTTTCACCTTTGCATCTAGGGCTTGCCCAATCGCATCTTTCCCTGGAAATGCCGGAAGCAGTGATGGATGGATGTTGAGAATCTTCCCTTCGTATGCTCTCAGAAGAGTAGGTCCAATTAATCTCATATATCCAGCTAACACACACCACTCAATCGATTGACCCCTCAGCTTCTGCAAGATCACCGATTCAAATGCAGCTTTATCAGGATAATCTTTGGAACAAAAAGAGAATACGTCTATGCCAAATCGTCTAGCTTTCTCGATAACGGCTGCTTCAGGTTGATCACATACAAGCAGGCCCACTTCATAGATAGAGTCTTCACCAGCACGCTCAACAAGCGCTTCAAAGTTCGAGCCGCTTCCAGAAGCGAATACTGCTATTGAAATTGGTCCCTCCATCATCTGTAAGCCACTCCTTCTCCCTTGGTCACGCTCCCAATCACCCAAGCTTCTTCTCCGGCTTCCTCTAATTGCGCAAGAGCCGTCTCTTCATCACCCTCACCTACTACAACAGCCATCCCGATTCCCATATTAAATACACTGTACATTTCTTCAGACGATACAGAGGTCTTATCCATTAGGAAATCAAAAATCACCGGAGGCGTCCAAGATCCTCTTTGAATAGATACACCAAACCCTTCAGGAAGCATTCTTGGTATGTTCTCTTCAAAGCCTCCACCTGTAATATGAGCCATCCCTTTAACCTCAATTGCAGTGTTCAAAGACTTGATCGCTTTAGCATAGATTTTTGTCGGAGTAAGCAGTGTTTCCCCAAGGGACACTGGAAAAACCCCATAGTGGTCGGAAAGGTCTAAGTCATGATTCTCGATCCACTTTCTTATGAGGGAGTAACCATTCGAATGAATTCCACTCGAAGCAAGGCCAATGATCCGGTCCCCCTCTTGAATCGCTTCACCTGTAATAAGTTCTTCTTTCTCTACTGCACCTACAACAAATCCTGCCACATCATAGTCCTCTTCTTTATACATGCCTGGCATTTCGGCAGTCTCACCGCCAATCAGTGCACACCCAGCTTGTTCGCACCCATCTGCAATTCCTTTTACAATAGCCTCAATCCGCTCAGGAACGTTCTTACCACAGGCGATATAATCCAAGAAGAATAATGGTTCAGCACCTTGCACGATAATGTCATTTACACACATTGCCACCGCGTCTATTCCTATCGTATCATGTCGCTTTAAATCTATCGCTAGTTTTAACTTTGTGCCCACTCCGTCTGTGCCTGAGACGAGAACAGGATTCTGATAAGACGTCTTGGCTAAGTCAAACAGTCCACCAAATCCACCAACGTCTCCCATTACACCAGCACGTTTCGTTCTGGCTACATGTTGCTTCATTCCTTCTACAGCCTCATATCCCGCTTCCACATTAACGCCCGCTTCTTTGTATAACTCTCTCATTTCATCACCTCGTTATACTTTCTCATATGGATGAACCGTATTTGGAAAGATCTCAGTCGGATAACTTCCGGTAAAGCACGCCTGACATTGTCCGTGTCGAAGAGAATCTTTAGGCGATCCAATCGCTTCCTGCAGCCCCTCTACTGACAAAAAGGCAAGGCTATCTGCACCAATCATCTCACGGATCTCTTCTACACTGTGGTGCCCTGCAATAAGCTCAGCTTTCGTGGACGTATCAATGCCGTAATAACAAGGATTCTTAAGTGGAGGAGCACCGATTCGCACGTGGACCTCTTTAGCGCCTGCGTCTTTCAACATTTGAATGATACGACGACTCGTTGTTCCTCTCACGATCGAGTCATCCACCATGACGACGCGCTTCCCTTCTACAATCCCTCTCACCGGGGACAGTTTCATCTTCACACCTTGCTCTCTCAATTCCTGAGACGGTTGAATAAATGTGCGACCTACGTATCGATTCTTGATCAGTCCTAGTTCATAAGGGATCCCTGACTGTTCAGCAAATCCAATCGCTGCAGAGATACTAGAATCAGGTACTCCTGTCACAACATCTGCTTCGATGGGGGCTTCTTTCGCAAGTTCCTTGCCCATCCTCTTTCTCGCTGAGTGTACATTCACACCATCTAAGTTGCTGTCAGGTCGAGAGAAGTAGACATATTCCATTGAACAAAGCGTCCGCTGAAGGGGCTCTGAGAAACGATCGGAGTGAAGTCCATCTTTATCAATCGTAATCAATTCACCAGGATCGACTTCTCTTATATACTCAGCTCCAACCACATCAAGAGCGCAAGTTTCAGAAGACACAACATAAGCATCTCCAAGTTTGCCTATTGATAAAGGTCGCAATCCCTTTGGATCTAGAGCAACAAATAGCTTCTCTTCAGTCATCATCACGAACGCATAGGCACCTTTTAACATGGCAAGAGCTTGCATGATGCGCTCTTTTAATGGCAAATGACCGCTCCTCTTAATAAGGTGGGCAACGACTTCTGTATCAGATGTCGTCTGCAGAATACTGCCTTGAGCTTCTAGCTGGTGCTTTAAAGCATGAGCGTTAACGAGATTGCCATTATGCGCCAAAGCAAGGCTCCCTGTCTGAGATCGGAAAACAAGAGGCTGGACATTATCATATCCACCGCCCCCTTGTGTCGCGTAGCGAACATGGCCAATCGCACCATGACCTTCTAGGCGATCGAATTGCTTCTCTTCAAACACCTCTGTAATCAAGCCAAGCCCTTTCTCGAGACGAAGTTGCTCACCATCTGTAGCAATGATGCCAGCACCTTCCTGTCCACGGTGTTGAAGGCTGTGAAGGCCGTAATAAGTCAAATGCGCAGCATCTTCATGGCCCCATACACCAAATACACCGCACTCTTCGTTTAATCCTTTGATTTCAGTTGGCACGGAATAGCCTCCTTCCAGGCTTTCTTAAGATCAGGCGTAAATAAAGAGATCACGTCTTCTCCCTCACGTTTCACACAGTAATGTTGATGATCCGTTACAACACCGAGATAGACTGCATCACTAACTACTGATTCAAACGCCTTCTGATGTTCTCCAGGTACAGATACGACGTAACGAGATTGCGTTTCACTAAAGAGTTCCGTAAGCGGATCTCCATTTATTGAGACGTCACAACCAAGGTCGTGTTCAAATAATGATTCAGCAAGTGCCACGCCAAGTCCCCCTTCAGCAACATCATGAGCAGAACGAATGAGTCCTTGTTGAATAGCAGATAGCACTTCTTCTTGCCTTCTCTTCTCCACTTCTAAATCAAGCTTCGGACAAGGTCCAAAGTAATCGTCTTCTAACACCTTTTGCAGTTCGCTTCCGCTAAACTCTAGATTTGCCTCACCAATTACATAGATCAGATCTCCACGCTCTTGAAAACTTTGACGCGTAATGTGCGAAAGATCTTCAATTAATCCAACCATTCCAACAACAGGAGTAGGGTAAACAGATACGCCATTTGATTCGTTGTACAAGGATACATTTCCGCTAATGACAGGTGTAGAGAGCGTCGTACACGCTTCGCTCATACCAAGTACGGATTGCTTCATCTTCCAGTACGTTTCTGGAATCTCTGGACTGCCGAAATTCAAGCAATCTGTTAGTGCCAACGGACGGCCGCCTGAGCAAATGATATTCCTGGCCGCTTCAGCCACTGCAATTTGTCCTCCAAGGTGCGGATCTAAATGAATATAGCGAGAGTTACAGTCCGTTGTCATCGCTAAGGCCTTCCCTGTCCCTTTCACACGAACCACGGCTGCATCAGATCCTGGCGCGACAACCGTATTCGTTTGAACCATATGGTCATACTGCTCATACACCCATTCCTTGCTTGCAATCGTAGGCTGCTTGAGTAGCGTCATTAGTGTTTCGCCCATATCTTCTACTTCAGGGCGATACATGATATTTCTGTATTCTTCAATATAAGCAGGCTCAACCTCTTCTTGCACATAGACCGGAGCTTCTTCAGCTAGCGCATCTACAGGAACATCAGCTACGACTCTACCTTCATGTTCTAGACGTAACACACGCTCTTCAATGACTTCACCAATCGAAACTGCATGTAAGCTGTACCGTTCAAAGATCTCCGCTATCTCTTCTTCACGTCCCTTCTCAACGACGAGAAGCATTCTTTCCTGAGATTCTGAGAGCATCATTTCATAAGCCGTCATATTTTCCTCGCGCTGTGGAACGTCGTCTAAATTCATTCGGATTCCAGTACCAGCTTTACTAGCCATCTCACTAGCAGAAGACGTTAACCCAGCTGCGCCCATATCCTGTATACCGACAAGAGCATCACAGTGGATGACGTCTAGACACGCTTCAATGAGTAACTTTTCCATAAAAGGGTCACCGACCTGAACAGATGGGCGTTTACTAGCTGAAGCATCCGATAATTCCTCTGAAGCAAACGTTGCTCCGTGAATACCATCTCGACCCGTTGGCGCACCGGCGTACATCACCGTATTTCCAACTCCTGCCGCAATCCCTTTCTGAACGTCTTGTTGATCAATTAATCCAACACACATCGCATTCACAAGTGGGTTGCCTTCGTAACAGCGATCAAACTGAACCTCTCCACCGACAGTAGGAACCCCAACACAGTTTCCATACCCAGCTATACCGTGCACAACTTCCTTAAATAAATACTTCATCCGCTCTGTTGTTAGTTCTCCGAACCGGAGAGAATTCAGTAGGGCAATCGGACGAGCTCCCATGGAGAACACATCACGCAAGATACCACCAACACCTGTTGCTGCCCCCTGATAAGGCTCAATAGCAGAAGGGTGATTGTGGCTTTCCATCTTAAACACAACAGCCTGATTATCACCAATATCAACGACACCGGCTCCTTCACCAGGCCCTTGTAAAACGTGTGGACCTTTCGTTGGGAAGTGTTTCAATAATGGCTTTGAGTTTTTGTAACTGCAATGTTCCGACCACATGACAGAGAAAAGACCTGTTTCGGTGTAGTTCGGTACACGCCCAAGCACGTTTTTCATTAGGGCAAACTCAGAATCACTTAGTCCCATTTCCTTATAAAGCTGTTCTTCTTCAATGCGTGATGGACTCAAATCAAGTGTGTTGTACATGGGATCCCCTCCAATTCGCTACCATTGATTGAAATAACTTCAAACCATCTTCTGAACCAAGAAGTGCTTCAACCGCACGCTCCGGGTGTGGCATCATACCAAGAACGTTTCCTCTTTCATTGCAAATACCGGCTATATCATAGGCGGAGCCATTTGGATTGTTTTCATAAGTAAATAGAATTTGATGATGATCTACGAGACAACGGTAAGTAGCTTCATCGCAATAATAGTTGCCTTCCCCGTGAGCAATCGGTAGTTTCAGAGCCGCTCCTTCTTCATAAAGGTTCGTGAATACGGTATTGTTGTTCGCTACACGAACAAGGTCTGTTTTACATATGAAAGCTAGGTCACGATTTGGAAGCATGGCTCCAGGAAGTAGTCCAGCTTCTAAAAGGATCTGAAATCCGTTGCATACGCCTAGAATAAAGGTTCCTTTATCTGCTTCTTCTTTAATTGCCCGAACAACCGGAGCAACACTCGCCATTGCACCTGAGCGTAAGTAATCTCCATGAGAGAATCCACCCGGCAAAAGGATCGCGTCGAAGTTGGACAAGTCAGTTGTAGAAGAGGAAACCATCTCTACATCTTCTTTTAAATGAGACCGTACTGCATCAAACATATCTCGGTCACAGTTTGATCCTGGAAACACGATTACGGCGAACTTCAATTGGGAACGACCTCCTCTAAGGTATAGCGGTATTCTTCAATGACAGGATTGGCAAGCAATCGATCACATAGCTCATTTACACGTTTGTCTATCTCCCCTGTATCCTTTACTGTCAGTTCAAAATACTTCCCAACTCGAACGCTCTCAACTTCATCATAAGCTAATGAATGCATCGACTCCTGGATTGCCTTCCCCTGCGGATCGAGAACTCCCTCTTTCAACGTTACGTAAACATACACTTTATACATGAACGATCGCCTCCAAACGCTTTAAAATAATTTCATAGATTTCAACAAGATCCTCTATATCATTGCGGAACACATCTTTATCCATTTTTCGGTTCGTATCCTGATCCCATAGGCGGCACGTGTCAGGCGAAATTTCGTCAGATAACACAATGGAACCGTCATGCAGGCGGCCAAACTCCAATTTAAAGTCGATTAATCGAAGCTCAATCTCACCGAACATGACTTGCAAATGGTTGTTAATCTTATGGGCAGCTGCTTTGATATGGTCCAAATCACTTTGGTCTACTTTCGCTAAGAAGCGTGCATGTTCATCATTTATAAATGGATCATCGAGGTCATCACTTTTATAATAAAATTCTACAATGGGCTCAGGGAGTTCCGTCCCTTCCTCTAAACCAAGTCGACGCGTCATGCTACCAGCTGCAACATTTCTGACCACGACCTCTAGCGGTATAATTTGCGACTGCTTCACAAGCTGTTCTGTGTCTGAAAGCGTTTGGATAAAATGTGTCGGAATTCCAGCTAATTTTAAATAGGAAAATACATGGGCTGATATTAAATTGTTGAGACGACCTTTTCCTCGAAATGTCTGATGTTTCTTCCCATTAAATGCCGTTGCTTCATCTTTATACTCTAGAATCAATTCATACTCTTCTCCGATTAAGGAATACACTTTCTTCGCTTTTCCCTCGTATAGCAATGAACCCTTCATTTCGCTACCCCCTGGTGCCAGGAACAACCTGGTCTTGGTCTAATTTTTCTTTAGCTTCTTCAACCGTTTTACCGATCGCTGTCACGTGACCCATCTTTCGCATCGGTTTAACCTGGTCTTTCCCGTACAAATGAACGTGACAATCTAAAAAGAGATGAGTATTCTTCCCATAACCTTCTGCCTCTGTCCCAATAATATTTCTCATCACTGCCGCATAGGGTGTGTCTATGTTTAGAAGAGGCAATCCACATATAGCCCGAATATGTTGTTCAAACTGAGATACATTACATGCTTCTATCGTAAAGTGCCCCGAGTTGTGAGGGCGAGGTGCCATCTCATTAACGTAAACATCCTCTCCCACTACAAACATCTCGACAGCAAACGTTCCGACTACACCTAAGTAGGCAGCTATACGCACCGCGTACGTCCTTGCTTTATCCAACACTTCGCTTGAGACAGACGCAGGTACTATGCTTTCCCTGAGCATATGATCTTCATGAAGATTAGCGGGCATAGGGAATACGGCAATACCACCGTCCATCCCTCTTGTCATAATGACAGAAACTTCTTGATCGAACGGTAACCAGCTTTCCAATATGCAACTTCCATGATCTTCAAGGAATCGTTGTGCTTCACTCACGGCTTCCTTGGTCCTTATACGAAACTGCCCCTTGCCATCGTAACCACCTTCAACGGTTTTAATTACACAAGGAAAACCAATCGAATCGACCGCTTCTTGGAGATCATCGGTTTCATCAAGTAGTCGATACGGAGCTACAGGAACGCCTGCTTGTTCAAGCCGCTTCTTCTCCCTCCCACGATTCTGTGTAACTTCTAGTGCTTCAACACCTTGAGGAAGCTTTCCCTGCTCAACTAAATACTTGGCTAACGAAAGGTCGACGTTTTCAAATTCATACGTAATAACCTCACTCACTTCAGCAAGCTTCTTTGCTCCTTCAAGACTATCTAATGCATAAGGAATATGGATATCTGCAACCTGAGCACAAGGACCATTCTTTGCAGGATCTTGCACCGCAATTCTATACCCCATTTGCTTTGCAGCCACAGCCATCATACGGCCAAGCTGTCCTCCTCCAAGTATGCCAATAGTAGCGTTAGGTAAGATTGCTTGATTCATAGAGTTGCCCCCTCATCTCTTCAACGTTTTCTTTTAATTCATCCCGATAAGCTTTCAATCGGTTCGCTAGTCCATGGTCAAATACCGCTAATATTTCAGCGGCCAGAATGCCTGCATTTTTTGCTCCAGCCGTACCTACAGCCACAGTAGCTACAGGGATTCCTCCTGGCATTTGAACAATCGACAACAACGAATCCCAACCATCTAACTTCGATTGAACAGGCACTCCAATAACCGGCAGGGTCGTTTTAGAAGCTACCATGCCTGGCAAATGCGCCGCTCCCCCAGCCCCAGCAATAATAACCTTTAGTCCCTTACTCCGCGCCCCTTCCGCGTATTCGAACATATCTTCTGGAGTACGGTGAGCTGACAGAATTCCTTTCTCATACGACACACCAAGATGTTCTAACATGAAGCAAGTATGTTTCATCGTTTCCCAGTCTGATAAACTGCCCATCACTACGCCGACATCAGCCATCTCTAATCTCCCTTTCCTATATAAAAGTAACTATTACTTCTGCTCTCTAGTTTTCACCTATAAAAAAAGCGCCTATTATCTCATCTCAACTTGAGAGAAGATAATAGGCGCACGAATGGGTCCAATCACATCTATATGTAATAGGTACACTTGTGTCCAATCTTCCCTCATAGTCCGACCATTTAAGGTAGTCAGGTAGAAACTTACGGGCCTTATCCCCGAGATTATATGAGGTACGTCGTTCTTTTCATTTATACTTATACTCTAACAATACTCCTCAAATAAATCAACAATACACGAACATTTAAATTAAATAACACCTTTTCGTTCGCTTTCATTACATCCTTACTTTATTTAGTTATCTCATTATATTGTGGTTAAAAATATGACAGGTTTTAATGCTCAAGACTGAGACACTGTGATCCGTGAGGTTTAGTTGAGCGTAACGTTTAATAATATTGATAGTGGGGGTTTACATTCTCTGGGGCGGGGTATGTTTATCATACAGCCATCCCTGACCCGCAAAGGCAACTTCCAATTCTTTCAATTTTTAATAGTAGACTACCAGCAAAGTAATTATTTATTGACGATTCTTAAAAAAATGTTACACTTATATTCGGAACAAAACGTTTATACCAAATGTACAGTTTAAACTAAACAAATAATTACATTTGTATCAGGAAGGGGATTCGATGAATAAGGTAACTCCTGTTTTTTGGATATCACTCGCTATTTCAGCCGTCTTTGTTCTTTGGGGAACGATTTCGCCAAGTAACTTACAAGCTGTTTCTGGAGAGATCCAAGGATTTCTTACCGACAAATTCGGTTGGTTCTACTTACTAACTGTAGCTATATTTCTCATCTTCTCAATTTACTTAGTAGTCAGCCCATTTGGGAAACTAAAGTTAGGGCAACCGAACGAAAAGCCAGAATATAAAACTATTACATGGTTTGCTATGTTATTTAGTGCTGGTATGGGGATTGGTCTTGTATTCTGGGGATCAGCTGAACCATTAGCACACTATGCAACTCCGCCTACAGGGGATGCTGAAACAGCAGAAGCAGCTAAGAAAGCTCTTCGCTACGCATTCTTCCACTGGGGCTTCCACGTATGGGCCATCTACACTGTAATTGCTCTTGCGATCGGTTACTTCAAATTCCGTCGTAAAGCACCAGGTGTAATCAGTGCTACCTTTGAACCTTTATTAGGGGAGAAAGCAACAAAAGGCGCACTTGGTACCGCGATTGACGTAATCGCTGTATTTGCAACAATTTTCGGTGTTGCCACATCTCTTGGACTTGGAGCAACACAAATCGCTGGTGGACTTGCTTTCATCACACCAATAGAAAATAATAAATTAACTCAGTTTGTCATTATTGCAGTTGTAACGGTACTCTTCATGATTTCCGCATGGAGTGGCTTAAGTAAAGGTATTAAGTATTTAAGTAATACGAATATCGTTCTAGCAATTGGTTTAATTGCAATGACCCTTATATTAGGACCTACTGTATTTATCATGAATACATTTACATCAACTTTAGGTTCTTACGTTCAGAACTTACCAATGATGACTTTCCAAATGGCACCACTTAGCACGGATCAGAATGAGTGGATCCAAGGTTGGACCGTATTCTACTGGGCTTGGTTTATTTCCTGGTCTCCATTCGTAGGTACATTTATTGCACGTGTTTCAAAAGGACGTACAATCCGTGAATTTATCATGGGTGTTTTACTTGGACCAAGTATCTTCAGTGCTTTCTGGTTCGCAGTATTTGGTGGTACAAGCCTTAAACAAGAACTAAGCGGGCAGAACACCGGCTTAACAGACTTAAGCACAGAACAAGCACTGTTCGGTACTTTTGAAACAATGCCAATGGGTATTATCCTGACAATCGTTGCTATTCTTTTAATCAGCACATTCTTCATCACATCTGCTGACTCAGCAACATTCGTTCTAGGAATGCAAACAACAAATGGTAGCTTAAACCCACCAAACGTTGTGAAATTAAGCTGGGGTGTTATCCAAGCAGCTACTGCAGCAGTACTACTAGGAGCAGGAGGCCTCGGTGCGCTACAAACAGCCGCTATTGTTTCCGCCTTCCCGTTCGCCTTTATACTCCTGTTTATGTGCTGGTCCCTACTGATAGCCTTAAATCAGGATGCAAAAGAAGCCAAAATCAAAAAATAAGTACAAAAAAAGCTATGGCAACTGCCATAGCTTTTTTGTATCTATTTTGGCTTTTATGGAGTTTTAGCTTAAGCCAATTCGCTCAAATACATGGTCAACATTTTTCAAATGATAGGTTGCATCAAAACACTCATCCAACTTCTCTTCGCTTAAAGCGCTAGTAATCCGTTCATCCTCTTCAACAAGTTCACGGAACTGCACACCTCTTTCCCAAGCATCCATAGCCTTTGGTTGTACAATGTCATAGGCCTCTTCTCTAGACATCCCTGTATCAATAAGAGATAACAAGACTCGTTGAGAGAAGATTAACCCGTATGTCTTGTCCATGTTCTTTTTCATATTGTCTTCATAAACGGTTAGGTTCTTCACGATCTTACTAAAACGATTCAACATATAATTAAGTGCGATTGTAGAATCAGGAAGGATAATGCGCTCAGCTGATGAATGCGAGATATCTCTTTCGTGCCAAAGAGGAACGTTCTCGTAAGCTGTAAGCATATGACCTCTCACTACTCTTGCAAGGCCCGTCATGTTCTCAGAACCAATTGGATTTCGCTTGTGAGGCATTGCAGAGGATCCTTTTTGTCCTTTAGCAAAGAACTCCTCAACTTCTCGGGTTTCAGATTTTTGTAAACCACGTATTTCGACTGCAAATTTCTCAATAGATGTCGCAATTAAGGATAGCGTAGATAGATAGTGTGCATGACGATCTCGCTGAAGTGTTTGAGTTGAGACAGGGGCAGGCGTCAATCCAAGCTTCTCACAAACGTATTCCTCAACAAATGGGTCAATGTTCGCATAAGTTCCAACAGCACCTGAGAGCTTCCCAAATTCAATATTATGAGCAGCCATCTCAAAGCGTTCTAGATTGCGTTTCATCTCTTCGTACCATAGAGCAAGCTTTAATCCAAATGTAGTAGGCTCTGCATGAACCCCGTGAGTTCGTCCCATCATAACAGTATACTTATGCTCTTTCGCTTTATCAGCTAAGATATCAATAAAAGTCTGTAGATCATGACGTATAATATCATTCGCCTGTTTTAACAAATAAGATAAGGCGGTATCAACAACATCCGTCGAAGTTAGACCATAATGAACCCATTTACGCTCTTCGCCAAGAGTCTCGGAAACAGCACGTGTAAAGGCCACAACATCGTGACGAGTTTCCTGTTCAATTTCTAGTATACGGTTCGTATCAAATGAGGCATTTTCTCGAAGTCGTTGAACATCTTCTGATGGTATGTACCCTAGTTCACTCCATGCTTCACATGCTAAGATTTCTACTTCTAACCATGCTTTATACTTATTTTCATCCGTCCAAATGGCACCCATTTCAGGTCGTGTATAACGTTCGATCACAATCATCATCCTCCCATTAAATAAAAGCGCCTATTATCCATAGATAAAAAGATAATAGGCTCACTTGTCACGTTCTCAGCTTGTCCTACCTCCCGGACAAACCATGACTGTCTATTCGTATAGTACCAATAGTCAGGGAAAAAAGCAACATTTCCCGAACGTTTTATTCAATTGTTGTTTTATTGTTCGCATTAGTTTTGTTTTACAGCATCGAACACGATCTTGCTTCCGATCGGCTCTACTTTCTTCTCACCATTTTCAATATGTTCCTGAAAGATCGGCTCTTCTACACGGCGAATAGGTGTATAGCCTTCTTCTTTCATTGTATTGAGCACAGAATCAATAGTATCGCCTTCTTCTACTGTAAACCGTTTCTTTTGTTTACCCATCTTTGTTCAGCTTTCCTTTCCTTACTTGTTTCACCCAGAAACCGCCCCGAATTTGCTTTGGTTCGTAAGCGACAATAAAGGCTTTAGAGTCAATATTTTTAATGGTTTCATATAAGGACAATTCATACTTACGAGGTGTAAGGATTTGCATGGCCAGACGATCGCCTTCCATACCGTAAGCAAACCAACTCGTTACACCATATCCTTTGTCTCTCAATTGTTTAGTAAACTCAATATCCGGATTAGATGAAATGACATTTACCGTAATATACCCCAGAGCAAGCTTTTCTTCAATTTTCATTCCTACAATAACACCTAAACCAAATCCTAAAGCATAGGCAACGACATTTTGAATTTGGTCGAGGTTATCAAGCACAAGACCAAGTCCTACAATATAAACTGTAATTTCAAATACACTAATAAAGGCTGCCCAATAACGCTGACCTTTTAGAGTAAAAATCGTTCGAATCGTTAAAAACGATACATATACGATATTGACTACTAAAATAATCAACACCATTGCCCAGCTGTTCTCTAATAGATTCTCCATAAAAACGAGACCGACTCCTCTCTTGGAACTAATAATTGTTTATTCCCCAAATACGGGACATTCACCCACATTACATCTTATGCATACACTATAGCGCAATCCATTAATAATTCTCAATTAATTTCTACTTTCTTTTTGTTATAAATGGAAAAAGGACAGAGAAGGAGCACGTAAAGCATCATTAGTATATCCAAAAGGAGCGAGTTAAGATGGACCCTTTCCAAAACATGATTAACTGGCGTCAGAACATGGACCGATTTTTTGGTGAAGATTTTTGGGGAGAATTTGAAGGCATTCTAAAACCAACCATACCTCAAATCAATATGTACAAATCGGACAATGAACTTTTGCTACTGGTTAATGTGCCAGGATTAGAAAACCTAGATGACCTAGATATCTTTGTTGATTACTCTATACTAGAAATTAAGGGCCTCATTTCTCTACAAACTTCTCAGAAACAGTGTATACAAGAAGAAATCCTCCAGGGCACGTTTGAACGAAAAGTAGAGCTTCCTTACCCTGTACGAGGAGATCGCATGCAGGCAACTTACCGCAATGGCATTGTCGTTATCCAACTACATCGTATGATTCAAGAAGAAGGAAAACGGAACAAAATTAAAATTAAGTCTTTAGACGAAAAATAAACCCAGAAGATTAAATCTTCTGGGTTTATTTTTTAAGTGCATGGCGGCGTCCTACTCTTGCGGGGGTGAAACCCCGACTACCATCGGCGCTGAAGAGCTTAACTTCTGTGTTCGGCATGGGAACAGGTGTGACCTCTTCGCCAAAACCGCCATACTATTGTTTTGTTTGAAGGAGTACCTTCAAAACTAGATAAGAATTAAGACATCGTGCCTGATCACGTCTAACTCCAGCTCCTAGACCCTAGCGTATAAGTCATCTTTTCTCCAAAGGCTAATCGCCTTTTCCGAAAATCTGTCTTATCCGTACGGGTCTGGGCAGTCGCTTGCGTTTTTGTTAGTTAAGCCCTCGATTTATTAGTATCGGTCAGCTGCACGTGTCACCACGCTTCCACCTCCGACCTATCAACCTTGTCGTCTACAAGGAATCTTACTCACTCGAAGTGATGGGAAATCTCATCTTGAAGTG
>NZ_BMIN01000016.1 GCF_014642405.1 Pontibacillus salipaludis | reverse complement strand
AATTTGCCTCCGGCTTCCTTCAGATTCCGGGTCACCCCGGACACCCTTGCCCTTGGCTAACGGCTACAACGACCTTCACCGTTCGGGACTCTAACCCTAAAGCTTGCGCCCATGTCGGGCACACATCTATAACGTAACCCTTTTACAAAAGGGTTACGTTAAGAATAAACCAACCTATAATAAACGTTTGAATAATGAACTTTGCAAGAGTTCCTCCGAGGAACCCAATAATAGCTCCTTTTGATGATTGTAGGGCTTCTTGCAAGTCTTCTTTCTGAATGTATTCCGTAATGAAAACAAAAATAAATGGCACAAGAATTACACCAAATGGCGGGAATACAAATGAGCCTATGATTACACCAATTGCAGCCATGCGCTCTCCCCACTTTGTCCCCCCATAGTGCTTAACAGCTTTACTGTTAATGATAATATCTGAGATAAGTAGTACGATGGTTAACACCACCATTGTAATCCAATACCATAAACCTAATTCACTGCCATTTACGGCGAATTGATATACAAGTACACTAATCCAAAGAAATAATGGACTTGGTAAGACGGGATAAACCAGCCCAACATAACTGAAAATAAAGCTTAAAATAATGATAAGCCACCAAACAATATCCATTTCCTCGCTCCTGTCTCTAAAAAATCTTGTTCGACACCACTATGCCAAACTTCAACTCCCTTGTCTAACGTTTTAGTGAACGAGATCAACTTTCACCCATTTCTTCAAACCGTTAATCATCCATACTTCACTAGCACGTTCTAAATCTTCTTTATAAAGTGTACGCACGTGTAAGATCCCTTCCTCAATTAAATATTCACGATACGTACCAGATAATAACCCACTCTCTATAGGTGGTGTTACATAATCACCATCTATAAGCAAAACAACATTTCCAATCAAGAATTCGGTTAGCTCTCTTCTTTTATTCCAAAGAAGAACAGAAAAATATTCAGAGTCCTTGTGCTCGTTGTATACATCTCTATGCGTTGTTTTATGATATAGAAAAGGATCCTCCTTATTAACCGATGTGTCCGCTACCTTACACCTCACAGCACGTAAAAGTTCCTTTTCTCGAACAACCTCACTCGTGATCTCGCCTTCTCTATTTAGTAAAAGCCTTACTTTGTAAAGGCCGTTTGAATAGCACCCCTTTATTTCCTCTAATTTTTTATAAATAGCAGTCTCTGGCCAAGAGTATTGAAAATAGGTGGCACTAGCTTCCATACGCTTCAGATGCTTCTCAACCAGGAAATAATCACCATTTTCTAAACGAATGGTTTCAAGAAGATGAAAAGAGGGGCGCTTCTCGGTTAAGAGTTTGGCTTTCACCCAAAGTTCGTCATATTCCCCTTTCGATGTAGATTCCCACGTTATTCCTCCGCCAGCACCGTATGTAGCGATCCTGGAATTATGGTCAATCCAAACAGTACGTATAGGAACGTTAAAGACCGCATTTCGATCTGGTGTGATCATCCCAATAGCTCCGCAGTATACATCTCGGGGTGATTGTTCTAATGAAGATATATAATCCATCGTCCGGATCTTAGGAGCTCCTGTAATCGAACCACACGGGAACAAAGCACGAAACACCTCAAAAAAAGGTAGTTCTTGGGCTATTTCACCCTGGACAGTAGAAGTCATTTGGTGGACGGTTGGATACGTTTCTATCTCAAATAATCGAGGTACCTTAACGGTTCCTGGTCTAGCAATACGACCAAGGTCATTACGAAGCAAATCAACAATCATTACGTTTTCAGAACGGTCTTTCTCTGAATGGGATAAGTGCTGCCTCAATTCTTCGTCTTCTATAGTTGTTTTCCCTCTCTTCACTGTCCCTTTCATAGGCTTTGTTGTGAGAAGCCCCCCATCTTTGCGAAAGAATAATTCCGGAGAGGCAGACAGGATCGAGTAATCGTCAAAATGTAAATAAGCGCTATAGGACGATCGTTGATTATGAGATAAAACATTAAATAGGGCGTGATCGTTTCCACTAAACTCAGCTTTTAAACGAGCTGTATAGTTCACCTGATACGTGTCCCCTTTTTCGATCGCCTCATGTATCGCGCGAATCCCTCTCTGGTACTCGGTATAATTAGATTGGAGTTTCCAGTTAGAAACTTCATAATCGTTTGTAGTTGACTCCAGGGGGACTGCGCTAGTGTCTCGAAAAACCCCCATCTTCAGTAAAGGCATATCAGGATTCAATGCAACCTTAAAACGGTCATCAAAAGCTGGTGCTGCTTCATAGGATACATAGCCAGCCACATACATCCCTTCCTCAATTGCCTCTTCTATCCTTTTAAAAGCAGGCTCAATGTCTTGCACTTCATTTGCTTCAATAACGTATTCGGGATTCGTAAATACATATGGCTCAACAACACCTTGCTGATCTGCAAAATTAAATTGAAATCTAATCATGAAGAAGCAACCTCCTTTACCGCAAAAAAGTTCTGTAACATATCATACCCCAGACTTGTTAGAATCGCTTCAGGATGGAATTGAATACCTTCGATTGGGTATTTTTTGTGACGAACCCCCATAATAGCACCGTCTTCTGAACGAGAAGTTACTACAA
Source organism: Pontibacillus salipaludis (assembly GCF_014642405.1). GTDB lineage: Bacteria > Bacillota > Bacilli > Bacillales > BH030062 > Pontibacillus > Pontibacillus salipaludis. The sequence continues at coordinate 96,949 of NZ_BMIN01000016.1, read as the reverse complement.
GTTCACTCGGCAGACTTTTGCTTTGAGCAACTAATGAGTGATACCTCGTCACAGCAGTTGGTGACGGAAGAGCTTTATATACCCCCTGTCTATCATGATGGATGCTTGTTACTTTTCCATGCATAGGTCTATTCCCCTTTACAACGACTCCACCAAAAGCTTCCACAATAATTTGGTGACCAAGACAAATGCCAAGTATGGGAATCTTGTTGAAGAAATGCCGAACTATGGACAAACAAATTCCCGCTTCTATTGGGGAACCAGGACCCGGAGACAGTACAATGGCCTCTGGTGTTAGTTCCTCAATCTCTTCAATAGTGATTTGGTCATTTCGGAAGACCTCTACCTCATAACCTCCCATTTGGATATATTGAAATAAGTTATACGTAAATGAATCATAGTTATCGATCATGACGATCATTCTTACCACCGCTTTTATGTAATAGTATTAACCTTCTTATTATAGCTTGATTTGGGTCCCCTACACAAAAGGAGAAATTTTGTAAAGACAACGTTTTAGGGTACTCTTAAAAAGACTATTGAGCATCGTTACCTTAATATAAATATGATATGGTTAACCTCATAAGATCGGAGGTAAAATATGACGATTCTTTTATTCATAACCATTATGTTTTGGGTCTTCGCTCTATGGGATGGATGGCGGGGCTTACGCTCTATTCAAGATCTGAGGAACATCAAAAGACAAAGTTCAGTGCAATTGGTTTCTGTAATAGTAGCTGCCAAAGACGAAGAACGTGCAATTGACAATACGCTTCAATCACTAGTAGCACAAACACATAAGCATCTTGAGATCATTGCTGTAAACGACCGTTCAGAAGACAACACGGGGGCTATTATGAAGAAATGGGCGAATGAGTCACCGTTACGAGTAAAAACGATTACCATAGAAACTTTGCCTACAGGTTGGTTAGGTAAGAATCACGCACTTTATAAAGGATACCAAAAAGCGAAAGGTGATGTTTTCGTTTTTACAGACGGAGATATACAATTCTCAGAAAGCGCAATCGAACGAGCGCTGTCGTTATTTGAGAAGGAAAAAGTTGATCACCTAACTGTTGCTCCTAATTTAGTCACAAAGAGTAAACGACTTAAAGCTTTCATAGCTTATTTCATGTTTGGGTTTGGCTTTTTTAAGAGACCCTGGACAGCTAATAAGGACAACTCCAAAAAAGGGGGGATGGGGATTGGAGCGTTCAATATGTTAAACCGTTCAACATATGAAGCTATCGGGACTCATGAAATGATTGCTACAAGGCCTGATGATGACCTATATCTTGGACAGAAGGTTAAGTCTAAGGGGTATAAGCAGCGTCTTGCTACAGGAATGGAAGATTTATCAGTTGAATGGTATCCCTCTTTAAAGGATGCCATTCAAGGGTTAGAAAAAAATACATTTGCTGGTTTGAACTATTCGGTTTTATTAAGCCTTGTTGCCGTTATAGGGACCTTTATTTCGCAAGTGTTGCCTTTCATAACATTGATGGTTACAACAAACACTAATAGAGGATTGAGTCTTATTGCTATAACACTTATGTGTACTCTAATGGCCATAACAACTAAGAAATTGACGCAATTTAAGATTTCTTACGCGCTCACTCTCCCCTACTCTGCTCTATTGTTTGTCTATACCATTGCACGAGCCGTGGCACTCACCATAAAAAAAGGCGGAATAGAGTGGCGCGGAACATTCTATTCCTTAAAAGAATTGAAGCATGCTCATAAAAAAGACTCAAACCCCAAGCATTAAACATGTAAAGAAGTCTCGATTATGAAATAATATATTCGTACTTACATAAAGGTAAAGGAGGCACACTTTCTTATGGAATCTAGTTTATTCTCCCCTATTACATTTGGAAAAGTAACATTAAAAAACCGGATCGCTATGTCCCCAATGTGTATGTACTCTTCACACACAGAAGACGGCAAAGTAGCTCCGTTTCATTTAGCCCATTATGAAAGCCGCGCTGCAGGCCAGGCAGGCCTTATTATGATTGAAGCAACCTCAGTATTACCTGAGGGACGAATTTCTCCACAAGACCTCGGTATATGGAGCGACGAACATATTGAAGGATTACAAGAAATTAATGAAGGAATACATCGTCATGGAGCAAGGTCAGCCATTCAATTAGGACACGCCGGTCGTAAGGCCATATTAGATCAAGATATATTTGCACCAAGTCCTATACCTTTCAAAGAAGACATGAAGACACCAACTGAAATGACCAATCAGGATATAAAACGAACAATAGAGGCCTTCAAGGAAGCTGCCCGACGTTCCAAAGAAGCACACTTTGATATTATTGAGTTACACGGGGCTCACGGTTATTTAATTAGTCAGTTCTTGTCTCCCTTAACAAATAAACGTTCTGACGAATATGGTGGAGACCGTAGTGGACGATTCCGTTTCTTAGAAGAAGTGATTGAAGAAGTCAAAACAGCATGGGATGGTCCGATTTTTGTACGCATTTCAGCTAATGAACACGATGAGAATGGCAATCAAATGGAGGATTTCCTTTACTATGCAGAGCGTATGAAAGCACTAGGAATCCATTTAATTGATTGTAGTTCTGGCGGAGTTGTACCCGTTCGTCCAGAAGTGTATCCCGGGTATCAGCTCCAGTACGCAGAGCAAATTCGTAACCAAGCATCAATTGCAACTGGTGCAGTTGGTATGATCACTTCCGGTCTTCAGGCTGAAGAAGTGATTCGTAACAAAAGAGCAGATTTAGTCTTCGTTGCACGTGCCATGCTACGAAATCCTTATTGGCCTAAAGCTGCCGCCGATGAACTCGGAGTGGAACTTGAAGGTCCAGTTCAGTACAAACGAGGCTGGATGTAACCAAAACGGTCCACTTCTATTTCAACAAAAAAAGGAGTATGAAACGTAAACGTTTCATACTCCTTTTCATTTAGCTTTATCATTAGTTGGTCTGTTATAGATGGGCATTCACTCACTTATTAAGTTTAAAAATTGACGGGTTCTTTCTTGTTTAGGATGTGTGAAAATCTCTTCTGGATGACCGCGTTCGACAACCTGCCCTTTGTCCATGAAAAGTACTTCATCAGCTACTTCCTTTGCGAAGCTCATCTCATGAGTGACCACCACCATCGTCATGCCTTCATTGGCAAGCTCTTTCATAACACGTAATACTTCGCCTACAAGTTCTGGATCCAAAGCAGAGGTAGGTTCATCAAACAACATAACTTCAGGATCAATAGCTAGGGCACGAGCAATCCCTACCCTTTGTTGTTGTCCACCCGAAAGTTGATGTGGATAAAAATCAACTTTGTCTCCAAGTCCAACTTTTTGCAATAGCTGAATGCCTTTCTCTTTTGCTTTTTCCTTATTGACCTTTTGAACAGTAACAGGTCCTTCAATTACATTTTCAAGAGCAGTCATATGAGGAAAGAGGTTGTATGTTTGAAACACCATCCCAGTCTGCTTGCGCAATGTTTGGATATCCTTTTTAGCTACTTTTCCGCCGAAGTTTAAGTGAGCTTTTTGGATAGAAATATTTCCTTTTGTTGGTGTCTCAAGGACATTTAAACAACGTAGCAACGTTGTTTTTCCAGAACCAGATGGTCCAATTACAACAACCACTTTCCCTTTATCAACGTTTAGGTCAATCCCATCTAAGACCACTAGGTTGCCAAATTGTTTGTGCAAATTCTGAATGGATAGCATACACAAGCTCCTAACTTCAACTAACGTAGCGGTTTAGTTTATTCTCAATTTGATCTTGTACAAGAGATAATATAAAACAAATAATCCAATAGATTAAGGCGGCTTCCACATATAAAAGAAGTGGTTCATAGGTATTTGCTACAATTTCTTGAGCTTTACGGAACATCTCAGCTACTAAAATCGTCGAAGCTAGAGAAGTATCCTTTACCAGACTAATAAATGAGTTCGATAAGGGTGGTATAGATACCCGAGTTGCTTGTGGCAAAATGACACGCCTCAATGACTGTCCATACGACATCCCGATTGATTGTGAAGCTTCCCACTGCCCTTTAGGAATGGAAAGAATAGCTGCGCGAATGATTTCAGATGCATATGCCCCTGTATTTAATGAGAACCCAATAATAGCAGCTGGGAAGGGGTCTATTTTAATGCCTATCGATGGTAACCCAAAGAATATAATAAACAATTGCACAAGTAGCGGGGTTCCTCGAATAATGGATATGTATACCCTGGCTATCCCGCTAAGCAATTTTATACCAGATATACGAAATAAAGCAGTCGTAATGGCTAACATAATCCCAATAACAAACGATATAAGAGTCATTGGAATGGAATAGAAGAGAGCTCCTTTCACCAACGGGAGAAAGGAACTCTGTGCAATATCGGTATATCGGTCTGCGTCGAATACCGCAGAGTACAATACATTATTTAGTAGATACATCTTCGCCAAACCATTCTTTCGAAATTTCGGCTAATGTGCCGTCTTCTTTCATTTCTTTCAGAGCGCCATTAACTGCTTCGACTAATTTATCGTTACCTTTACGGACCATAAGCGCACTCTCAGAGGCTTCATCCTCACGATCCACTATTTCTACCTGAGCGTTATCGCCTTTTTCTTTAATAAAATCTAAAACGGATAGACGATCGTTCACAGTTGCATCTGCACGTCCAGAAGCTAGTAGCTGCATAGCAGCGTTGAATCCTTCAACACCTGTTACTTCTGCACCGTATTCTTTAGCGATATCAGCAAAGTTACTTGTTAAAGATTGAGCAGCTGTTACCCCTTCTAGATCTTCGAAGCTGTTAATGTTGTCATTCCCTTTTTTAGCAACAAGTACAGCAGTTGAAATGGTGTAAGGTGTAGTGAAATCATATTTCTCCTTACGTTCTGGCTTAATACCAACTTGGTTTGCGATCATGTCAAAGCGTTTTGAGTTAAGCCCAGCAAACATAGAATCCCATTTTGTTTCCATGAATTTAACCTCAAGACCAAGGCGTTCTCCTACTTCACGTGCCACTTCCACATCATAACCCGTCAGCTCATCGTTTTCGTCATGGAAAGTATAAGGAGGGTACGTCCCTTCTGTTCCTACCCGCAGAACACCTTCCTCTTTAATTTGTTCATATAAATCCTGATCGGTATTAGTGCTTTCTTCTGATGTACTTTCCTCTTCATTCTTGTTATCTCCATTTGCAGCTTGCTGACTATTGTCTTCTTCATTAGAACCACATGCAACAATAACCAAAGCTAGTAAAGTAATTGAGATAACAGCTAAGAATTTCTTCATGTCGTCAACCTCCTATGATGTTTAATACCAACTAATCTTATAAGTATTAATTTTTTTGATGATACATATCATACCCTTCCTAAGTTGGGTGTGTCAATTAAACATTTAATAGTCTTCAAAAAATTTTGCTTATTCAGGTAACCGAAACACTGGTCTTTTGATGCTCAAAAAAATGCGCTACTTCTATAGCTATTATGGTTCTCTAAATCTTAAGTTATTTATACCATTCACATTCACCTTTAGACAGATGTTGAAATCATGTATTTAAACTTGCTTCTACACCACCTTTCGTTTAAACTTTTAAACTAACGAACAGAAAGAAGGAATGGAAGCATGTCTACTCAATTTGAACAGTTATTTCGCCTGAACACTCTAACGTTTCATGCATTGGGAGATACAGCGAGACAAGATATAATACTATTGTTAGACCAAAATAAACGGTTAAGTGTAAACGAAATAGCCGATAAATCTCCCCTTTCACGACCTGCAGTATCTCACCATCTGAAGATCCTACGTGATGCAGGTATCGTATCCATTGAGAAGGAAGGAACCAAACGGTACTATTTCCTGACTATTGAAGACAGAATTGACTTATTAAAACAATTGATTGCAGAAGTTGAAGAGCATTGCATAGAGTAGGAGGACCATCATGGAATTTATCTTTTTAGGAACAGGTGCAGGTGTTCCTTCGAAGAAACGAAACGTATCAAGCATCGCTTTACAGTTATTACAGGAAAGAGGTAGCACATGGCTTATTGACTGCGGGGAAGCCACACAACACCAAATTTTAAACACCTCTATCCGGCCTAGAAGAATTGAGAAGATATTTATTACTCATTTGCACGGAGATCATATTTTCGGATTGCCTGGTTTTTTAGGAAGCCGTTCTTTCCAAGGGGGAACTTCACCTTTAGAAATATATGGCCCTCGTGGTATAAAAACGTTTATTGAAACGGCACTTTCTGTTAGTTCAACGAGGTTAACCTACGATATACATATTCATGAAATCGAAGAAGGTAAGATTTATGAAGATGATCAATTCGTAATATCTTGTAAAAAGTTAGACCATGGAATTATGAGCTATGGATATGCTTTTGAGGAAAAGGATAAACCTGGTGAACTACTCGTGGAGCGATTAAAAGAAAAAGGCGTTCAACCTGGACCTATATATCAGCAAATTAAAGATCAGCCTCGCGTGATGCTAGAGAATGGAACAATGATTAACCGTGAGGATTATGTTGGGCCACCTAAAAAGGGAAGAAAAGTTTGTGTATTCGGGGACACAAGGTATCATGAGCGTTTTATACCTTTTGTAAAAAGTGCAGATGTTTTAGTTCATGAAGCAACATTCGCTGAAAATGAAGATGAATTAGCTTATAATTACTATCATTCCACAACAGCTCAGGCAGCTCGACTAGCAAGAGACGCAGGAGTAGCACAACTAATTCTTACCCATATTTCTTCTCGCTATCAGGACAACGACGTAGAACAATTATTAAATGAGGCAAAAAGCTATTTTTCTAATACAGAAATCGCTGCCGACTTGAGGCACTTCATGGTACGCGATTAAGGAGGTTTTGAGTTGAGGATCAATGAGTTAGTTGAACATCAACGAACATTTTACTACACAGAATCTACTAAGCCCTACTCATTTCGAAAAGAACAATTAAACACACTCAGGAGCATGATTGAAGAAAATGAGCAATCTATTATTCATGCCCTTTATAGGGACTTGCATAAATCAGAATTTGAAAGTTATACAACTGAAATTGGATTTTTATATAGTGAGATCACCTCTGCTATAAAAAATCTTAAAGAATGGATGAAACCTCAAAAGGTGAAGACGCCTTTTACACACGCAGGATCTAAAAGTTACTTATATCAAGAACCTTACGGAGTTACGCTCATAATTGCTCCGTGGAATTACCCTTTTCAACTCGCACTTGCCCCAGTTATTGGAGCCTTAGCTGCTGGAAACACAGTTGTTCTAAAACCATCAGAACTCACACCTGAAACATCATCTCTATTGAAAGAAATGATAGATAAATGGTTTGATCCTGCTGTACTTGCCGTAGTTGAAGGAGATGCTGAAGTTAGCCAAAAGTTACTTGAAGAGCGTTTTGATTTAATATTCTTCACAGGTAGTGTCCCAGTTGGAAAAATCGTAATGGAAAAAGCAAGCCAACATCTAACGCCTGTCATATTAGAGTTAGGAGGAAAAAGTCCAACAATTGTGGAGGAAGATGCAAATCTCGACCTAGCTGCAAAACGGATTGCTTGGGGTAAGTTCACCAACGCTGGTCAAACGTGTATTGCCCCTGATTATGTATATGTCCATTGGTCTGTTAAACCTGAATTGCTAAGTAAATTAAAACAAGCCATCAAAGACCTCTACGGTGAAGACCCTCTATATAATGAGGAGTACAGTCATATCGTCAATAAACGTCATTTCGATCGTTTATGTAAGTACTTAAACGATGGAGAACTGATTGCTGGCGGAGAGCGTGACGAGGACATAAATTCAATCGAACCAACTATTCTTGATCACATTACGTGGGATGATGCGGTCATGCAGGATGAGATCTTCGGGCCCATCTTACCTGTATTAACGTTCGATGACATCGAAGAAGTTGTAAGTGAAGTGAGAAACCACGAAAAACCTCTTGCTCTCTATTATTTTTCTGAGGATGAACAGAAACAAGAAGATATCTTATCTAAGTTATCTTTCGGGGGTGGGTGTATAAATGACACCCTCTTCCACGTTGCTAATCCTCACCTCCCCTTTGGAGGCGTTGGTCAAAGTGGCGTAGGTAGCTATCACGGTAAAGCAAGCTTTGATGCCTTCACTCATTCAAAAGGAATCGTTAAACAAACGACGAAGTTTGACCTTTCCATTCGCTATCCTGGCCGTAAACACGGTCTAAAACTTATAAAAAAATTACTCAAATAAACACTCCCCACTCTTATTTTTAAGAGTGGGGAATTTAGTTTAAGTCTGTTAATGCTTAGAGTCTTCCATATAAGCCCCCTTATATAGAAGACTCTAAGCTGAGACACTTTAGTGTGGAAAGGGCCGTTACGATTATGAGTGCTTGGGCTTGCTCGGGGACAACTCGCTTTCCTGCGGGGAGCTGGGAAGCCTCCTCGTTCGCTAACGCTCTCTGTGGGGTCTTCCCTAGGCTCCTTACCCCGCGGGAGTCTCGCAGTCCCCGAGCTAGCCCTTACGTTAACTAGGTTAACGGTCCTGGAATCACACAAAGTAATTTTGTTTCTTCTCATATGGCTTGTTTCCGTTCACCCTAATACGGAAAAGGTAGGCCTGGAAACTGCGAGACTCTCGTGGGAAGAAGAGCCAGTCTAGTTCCGGCGTGGAGGACCTAGCGTGACAAGTCATCTTTTTTACAAAGGCTTATCGCCTTTTCCAAAAAGCTGTCTTGTCCGTAGGGTCCTGGACACCACGCCTGCACTTTCTAATCTAGGTGAGACCCCGGAGGTCGGCTTGCCGGGTGAGGAGGCTCACCAGCTCCCCACAGGAAAGCGAGTGGTTTCCAGGCCTAACTTACGCTCAACTAAAGCAAACGGAAACATTCTCTCAGCTTCGAGTCTTCAACAATACTGCCCTATTCTTGAACAAGCTTGTTTTAAAGAATAACAACAGCAAACTTTAACAGAGCCTAGTTTTAAGACCTATGTAATATAACGGTGAGTACATCTTAATCCATTTGAGGTATCAATAATTCCGTAAGATCCATATGGAAGTTTACGCTTGTCCATTAGAGATCCTGGGTTGAATAGGAGTGTCTTTTTCACCCATCTTGTGAGTGGTAAGTGTGAATGGCCAAAGATAATGAGATCGACTTCCTCTTCCTCAAATGCTTCAATCACACGTTTTTCAGTAGTCTTCTTCTCCCCATGTCCATGAACAACACCTATTTTATATCCATCGATTTCTAAAAGTAACTTTTCAGGAAGAAGTTCTCGAATTTCATCTTCTTCAACATTCCCTTGAACACCTTTTACCTCTCCATAAGAAACTAGTGCTTCGTAAATCCCTCTACTACTCCAATCTCCTGCATGAATGATTAAGTCTACGTGCCTTAACTCTTGTATTAAAGATTCAGGGAATGCTTCCCCCTTCTTTGGCATATGTGTATCAGAGATAACGATTATTCTCATTTTCTCATTCCTTCCTAAAGGTGGTTATATGATGAAAGTTTTCTTAGCAGGTCCTTTCTTTAACGAAGAAGAACGTGAACGGGTACGAGAAATTGCTGAAGTTCTACAAGATATCAAGGGATTAGAAGTCTTTATCCCCATGAAAAACCAGTTCAAACCTCTAGAGTTTGGAGAAGAACGATGGAGAAAAGCCGTCTTCTCAAACGATGTGATACACATTTTAGAGTCAGATGTAATGGTCGCCATCCATGATAGTGGTGATAAACCCTATCCGGATTCCGGCACGATGTGGGAAATGGGGTTTGCTTATGCACATCGCATCCCCATTATTGTTTATACTGAAAAGGATACCGTTATGAATCTTATGATTGCGGAGTCAGGAAGAGCATTTGTTCATTCATTAGAGGACTTGATCGCTTACGACTTCCATACCCTCCCTTCTAATACTTATAATGGCGAGATCATCTGACATACTTGAGAGACGTTTTTCGTTGCTCCTTACCCGCTGCTTATGTACAATAATAGTGACCCAATAATCGAAACAGTTAAGCACGTTTCTTCATAAGAAAGGATTTAGATATCTTGACAACCATATGTTTAGTAAGACATGGTGAAACCGAGTGGAACAAACAATCGCGTTTACAAGGCCAAGAAGACATCCACTTAAATGATACAGGACGTCAGCAGGCAAAGGAAGCCGGTTTACACCTTCAACATTACGATTGGGACGTGTTCATTACAAGTCCTCTATCAAGAGCAAAAGAAACAGCTACTATTATATTAGACCATCTCAACCAACCTATTGATCTTGTGGAGATGGAGAACTTCAAAGAGCGAGCTTTCGGTGAAGGATCTGGGTTAACATATGATGAAATCCATGCGAGATACCCTAATCGCGATTATCAGGGACAAGAGGAGTGGGAACCATTCCAAAAACGAATTTTTGATGGCCTCAACGAAGTTCAACAACAATTTCAAGACAAAAAGATTCTATTAGTTGCTCATGGTGCTGTGATTAATGCCATATTATCCGTCCTATCTGAAGGAGAAATTGGTTCAGGTAAGACGAAGTTAATGAATGCGTGTATCAGTAACATTGAACACCTAAATGAACTTTGGCAAATCACAACCTACAATGAAACTCATCACCTTTCTTAAACACAGGAATCGAACATTTTAACAATGAACACAGGAGTGTATTTTACTTGACCTATATTCTCTTTACGATAGCTGCTATAGTTACCTTTTTACTAGCTGTAAACTTATCCACTTATGCAGATATCATTGAAAAGAAATCAGCTGCTACAGGTGCCATGATTGGGCTTTTGCTTGGTGCCGCAACATCCTTGCCAGAAATCACAACAAGTATCACCGCTGTAACCATAGATAATCCAGACCTAGCTTTAGGAAACCTATTGGGTAGTAATCTTTTTAACGTACTTATACTAGCGTTATTTGATCTTTATTACCGCAGGTCTCGCCTATTGCGTTACTCAACAAATGAACATGCAGCTACAGCGGGACTTGGTCTATTAATGTCGATGGTTATTTTATTATCCTTTATCATTTCCCTTCCGTATTCCTTCTGGGGAGTTGGACTTGATTCAATCATGATCATTGCATTTTACCTTGTTGGGATTAGAGTTATATCACAGTTCACCTCAAATGAGGTAGAAACCCCTGTTGAAGAAGCGAATGCAAGACACCAACAACGAATTAAAGATACGAGCTTAAACCAAGCCATTCTCTACTTCGCACTTGCTGCAATAGGAACAATACTTGCAGGAAGTCTTCTTACGGTAACTGGAGATCGCATTGCGCAAATTAGCGGACTTGGATCTACATTTGTTGGTTCATTACTAATCGCTGCAAGCACTTCATTACCCGAAGCTGTATCATCTTTTATCGCTATTCGATTGCGAAATTACTCTTTAATGATGAACGGGATACTTGGAAGCAACTTGTTTAACCTGCTCATTCTAGCCGGGACAGATATCTTTTTCAGAGATGGCCCTCTTCTCCAAGCAGGAAACGAAGCTCATGTATACTCCATAATTGGATCAATGCTCTTAATCGCAATTACTCTTTATGCCATTTTGCGAAAGAAATCAGCCAATTCACTAACGTACGTTATCCCTTCTACGTTAATTGTGCTGATTTACTTAGCATCAAGCTATTTGATCTACACTCATTCTACGATTTAAAACAACCAGCCATCTTGGCTGGTTGTTTTTATATGCCCTATATGCCCCCTTATGCGGAAGAATTGAAGCTGGAAGGGGCCGTTACGATTATGAGTGCTTGGGCTTGCTCGGGGACAACTCGCTTTCCTGCGGGGAGCTGGGAAGCCTCCTCGTTCGCATACGCTCTCTGCGGGGTCCCCCCTAGGCTCCTTTTCCCGCGGGAGTCTCGCAGTCCCCGAGCATGCCCTGGCTTTAATAAGGTGAACGATCCCGCAGTTCGCATCAGGATTTCTAATGTCAACCTATATGGCATGTTTTCGTTTACCCTTATATGGCAAAGGTGGGCCTGGAAACTGCAAGACTCCCGTGGGCAGAAGAGCCTAGGTGAGCCATAGGAAAGCGAGTGGTCTCCAGGCCCACCTTACACTAAACTAAAGGTAACGGAAACATTCTCTAAATTTCAAGTGTTCAACAATACCACCCTATTCTTGAGTTAGCTTATTAACAAGGAAGCATTAAAACTTTAATAAGACCAATTGAATAAAGAGACCATTTACCACAAGAAAATGACCATATGCTACAATAGGGATGATTATAGAAAGGAGCGATAGAATGGAACAACTCGTATTTATTGAAACAGGTATGGGCGTTGATGTTCACGGTCAGAATGTCACAAAAGCAGCTGTTCGTGCTGTAAAAAACGCCATACATACCAACTCTATGCCTGGTATTAAAAGTATTTTACCCGAACAGTCTTTAGACAACATGGTCGTTAACATAAAACTAGCAGCACCTTGTGATCACGAAAAGTTAGATATTGAAGAAGTTCGAAGCGCCATTCCTTATGGTACTGTCACAGTTGAAGTGATGGAAGGTGGCATGCTTACGACTAGTGGCATTCACTTAGAAGAAAAGGAAGACAAAAATGATTTAATGTATATCGTCAATGCTTCTGTAGAAGTAGGCTACTAATATCTAAATGATGAAACAAGCATTATACAAAACGACAGGAAGGTGAAGTTAATATGTTTAAAAAGGTAGCTTCTGATGCCCTTGGCTTAAGTGATGTGGGAAAAGTTATTCTTCCAGAGGACTATGATAAAGTCGATGCAGACGATTATGTAATGCATGAAGATGGGGAGAAGATCTTCTTCCTAATTAAATCTGCTGCTGATGAGTATTGCTTTACGAACAAAGCTTTAATTCACTTAGATGGTACTAGCGCAACAAGTAAAAAACGTATGCTTCATCGCTACGATTATTACAAACATACGATTTCAAATGTTGCCCTTGAAACCGCAGGTACCGTTGATTTAGATGTTGAGATTAAATTTTCAATGGGAAATCAGTCTTTCTCCATTGACGTTCACAAGAAGAACATCGAAGAACTGAAAGACCTATATAAAGCCCTCCTTAAAATAGCTGAGATTATGAGCGAGAATGATGCTTATTACGAATTTACAAAGCAGAGTCTTGATTATGCATCTAATACTTTGCATCGAGCAGATATTAAAGACAACCGTGTATTTGAGGAATTCAAGTCCATTAATCAGTTAGCGTTTAACTGGTTAGTTGAAAGTAAACAAAAATACACGGTAAAGGATTTTGGAGACGTATTTGAGCGCTATATCCAAAATTAGTTTCCAAGCAGCTATCGATTATTTCGAGTAGCTGCTTTTTCTATAAACGAAAAAGCATATTCCCTTCCTCAACGCTCATACACTAAAGGGACAGCCTAGAAGTGAGGTGATGTGAGCATGGGAGATGTGATTCCTTTTCCGAAACCTAAGATTAAACTAACACAGGAGGAATCAATCGAATTTAGGGAACTTCGTGATCTATTAGACCGAGCCCAGACATGGAAAGAACTCCGGATATGTCAACGCAAAGTAGAACAGTTTAAAAAACGTGTAAAGAAGCGCCACTCCCGAAACCCCTTACCTTGAAGTGGGTTTTCTTTTTTTGTTATTTATCAATTCGGAGTTACTACTAAGTATAAATAAAAAGCTCACTTCTAAAAAAGTGAGCTTGCTCTATTTTATTGATTTGTAAATGAGAGCGTGTGAAAACGATCGATTGCCTCTCTTAACCGCTCTTCTGGTTCTAGTAAACCAATTCGCACGAATCCTTCACCATATTCCCCAAAACCTACACCAGGTGCCACTACGATACCAATTTCATCTATTAGGTAATCAGCAAAGGATTCAGATGTAAAGCCTGCAGGAACCTCGAGCCACATAAAGAAAGATCCTTGTGGTGCCTCTACGTTCCAACCTATTTCAAGAAATCCTTCTACTAGTAGGTTCCTTCTTGCTTCATAGAGCTCAACTAACTCCTTAACAGAATCTTCACCTTTATCTAATGCTTCAGCGGCAGCTTCCTGAACCGCGCCAAATAAACTTACATAATAATGGTCCTGAACGAGTTCTAAAGCTTTAATAACACTTTTATTCCCCACGGCAAATGCGACACGCCACCCTGCCATATTAAATGTCTTACTCATTGTATACATCTCTACACCAACATCTTTGGCACCAGGGACCTGTAAAAAGCTAAGCGGTTTCTCCCCATCAAAACCAATCGCCCCGTAGGCAAAATCATGGACGACACAAATATCATGTTTATTCGCTACATCAATCGTTTCTTCAAAAAATTCCTCTGTGGCTGTAGCAGCTGTAGGGTTATTTGGGTAGTTCAAAAACATTAATTTGGCTTTATGTAGTGTTTCTTTAGATATCTGATCATATTGTGGGAGGAATTGATTCTCTTTTAGAAGAGGCATCTTCTCCATACTAGCATTTGCCATCGCAACCCCAGACCAGTAATCGGGATAACCAGGGTCCGGCACAAGGGCGGTGTCTCCTTCATCGAGAAAACATTGACTCACCTCAACGAGGCCTGTTTTACTGCCAAACATAATCGCTACCTCAGTTTCTGGGTCAAGGTCAACGTCATACTTTCTTTTATAAAAGTTTGCTACTGCTTTTTTTAAAAAAGGAAACCCTTTAAATGGAGAATATTTATGGTAGGTTTCGTTGTCAACTGCTCGCTTTAAGGATTCTGTAACAAACGAAGGTGTCGGCTGGTCAGGATTTCCTTGTCCTAAATTAATCATTTCCTTCCCACCTGCTTCGGCTCTCTTTACTTTATCTACTAATTTAGCAAAGAATTGCTCAGGCAATCGTTCTAGCGCCTTTGAATATGTAAACTGCTTCATGTCTCTCCCCCTCTAAACGGTCTTAATAAAACAGAATAGACCTATTCCCCCAATTTGTAAAGACCGAATTTTCTTACTAGTGAAATCATTAGTACCTTGTATTTTCGACTTAAAAGGGATAGGTTGAATGACGTTTTCAAGAAAAGAAAAAGCAGGTTGGCAGACAACAATACATAAAAAAAAGCTAACCAAAGGTTAGCTTTTACTATTTAAAATTAAATCTCGTTGGGTCCGTTCTGTAGGCGAGGTTATGATTAGAGAAACGCGCAAATTCAATTAGTTCCCGCTCTCTTTTTCGGGTTTTAAATTCACAAATAAATGGTTCAAGCTTGGGCGTTTGATAAGTAAATCGCTTTTTCAACACCAATCCCTCCTACTTAATTAGGTCAATTATAGTGTTAGCAGTTGAGCCTTATTTATGAATTAATGACGATTTGCAAACTCTTTAATTTTTGATGTTAAGAAATCGTACCCTTCGAGAGAGAAATGAAGACCGTCATGATCGGGACCATCGACTAAAGACTTAAAATCCTTCATCTTTACCATCTCTCCGAATAAATCGAAGCACTCGATACCTGTTTCTTCAGCAACTTCCCGAACAACATTCGCATAAGAGCGTAGCCTCTCATTCGTTCGTTTTTGTTGGGCTTCTTCATCTACCGCTGGAGGCGTTATTAGAAGCACACTAGTGTCCTCTAAACGCTTTATCATATGTAATAAGTTGTTCCTAAACTGTTCTAGTGGTACCTTCCGATGATCCGCCCCATCATTTGAACCAAAGAGGATCGTTACCATTGAAGGGGACTGAGCTAAAACGTCTCGTTCAAATCGCTTCACTCCATCTTCAGTCGTATCACCTGACACGCCTCTGTTAACAATAACCATATCCCTTAACTCTTCTTGAAGCTGTTTCGTTAATGGAGACTGAGTAAACCCATGTCCTGCGGTGATACTGTCTCCAAAGCATACCATTTTTCTCATTCTTTCTCTCCTTTTTACTATAATAGCCATTATATCAACCCTATAGCAGCTCAACAAAATTTGGATTGCTCATACTCTAAAGTTTATAAACAAAAAATAAAAAGGATCCAATCAAGCTATTGGATCCCTTCCATTAAATCAATATAAGCTTTAACACATAGCGTTATCTAGCGGATTTGCCCAGTACCTCTCATTTGATACTTAATTGTCGTCAAAGCCGGCAGCCCCATAGGTCCACGTGCATGGAGTTTCTGAGTTGATATGCCAATTTCTGCACCGAACCCTAGTGCTCCACCATCAGTAAACCGAGTAGATGCATTATGGTATAGTGCTGCAGCGTCTACAAGTTTCATAAAGAGTTCAACATTTTGAATATCTTCTGAAATAATTGCTTCTGAATGCTTTGTGCCGTAAAGTTCAATATGCTCTATTGCCTCTGTAACATCCGATACAACCTTCATTGCAATATGCTTACTTAGATACTCTTCTGCCCAATCAATTTCTGAAGCTTTCATTGCACCCGGTACCGCCTCAACAGCCAAGTCATCTCCATGCACAGAAATTCCGTTTTCATGAAACGCCGATAGTAGCGCTTCTTTATTGTCCTTCAACCACTTCTCATGAACGATTAACGTTTCTGCTGCATTACATACAGCAGGTCGATCGGTCTTTGCATTGATTAGAATCGAGATTGCTTTGTCAACTTCTGCACTTTGATCAATGTATATATGACAGTTTCCTACTCCCGTTTCTAGTACTGGAACCGTTGCATTATTTACAACTGCTTGAATTAGAGACCCACCGCCCCGAGGGATTAATACATCAATGTGGTCTTTCATGGTAAACAATGCATTAGTGGCTTTACGATCAGTGCTAGCTATAAATTGAATGGCATCCTTAGGAATCCTAGTGTTCAATAAACCTTCTTTCATGACTTCCACGATTTTCTTATTTGATTCAATCGCTGAAGATCCTCCCTTTAAGACAATAGAATTACCTGATTTTAAAGCAAGCCCTGTTGCATCTACTGTAACATTTGGACGAGCTTCATAAATCATTCCAATTACACCAAGAGGCACAGTCACTTTTTGAACTTGAAGGCCATTATCAAGTGTCCAATCTGATTGTACGATACCGGTAGGATCATCAAGAGAAGCCACTTCCCGCAAGCCATTTGCAAATTCAAAAACCCGTTCCTTTGTAAGCGATAAGCGGTCCATAAAAGCTTCTTCATAACCCGCTTCACGACCTTTGATCAAGTCTAATTCATTGGCTTTCAGTATCTCTTCCCATTTCGCTTCTAACTGATCCGCAATGGCAAATAACGCTTTATTCTTTTCTTCTGTAGTTAGTATGGATAGTGTCTTGGATGCTTTCTTTGCTTGAACTGCTTGTGCTTCTACATTCGTTTGTTCTTTTGTAACCATGTATCAATTCCTCCCTTATATTAAACACTTACTGGTAATGTAAAGTCGAGATGACATACAAAATCTTCACGTTCCACTGCTGCTTGTTTGTATTCGGATAATCTGTCAATCGGTTGACCTATAAAAGATTTAAAGGTTGTTGAAGAATAGTTCACTACACCAAGTCCTACCTCTTCTCCGGAAACGTCTATAACACGAACGACTGCTCCCTTGTCGAAATCACCATGAACTTTTGTAACATGTGCAGGGTGTAAGCTATTCTTTTGCTGAACAATCAAGTCCTTGGAATCCATACTAATAATCACTTCACCCTCAGGCCCTGAATTAAAGGCAATCCATTGTTTCTTTTGGTCTAGATTCGTTGTGTCTGGTTTGGATGTAAAGTACGTTCCTTTTGCTTGATGATGAACTGCATCATATACAATGTTTGCAGTGGAAGCCTTCCCTAAGAAAGAAGCGATCCCAGATGCCATCGCGATCTTAAAGGCATCAATCTTAGACTTCATGCCTCCTGTGCCAACAGAACTTCCTGATCCTCCTGCAGAGGCCTCAATTTCATCAGTAATTTCTTGTACATGCTCTACAAGTTTGGCGTCTGGATTATCATTCGGATTCTCTTCATAAAGTCCTTCGATATCTGAAAGAATAATGAGCTGATCTGCATCTACAAGCCCCGCTACTTTTGCAGATAGCGTGTCATTATCTCCAAATTTCAGAAAATCCATCGTAATCGTGTCGTTCTCATTAACAATTGGGATAATGCCACGATCAAGCAAAACGTTGATGGTACTCCTAGCATTATTGTAACGGTCCTCATCGGAGAAATCGCTTCGTGTAATGAGTATTTGTGACCCTACATACCCGTGTGAAAGGAATAAATCAGAATACGACTCAATAAGAAGTCCTTGACCAATAGAAGCTGCCGCTTGCTTCTCTGCAAGATCTGTTGGGCGTTCAAGGCAACCGAGCTTTCGGTACCCAGCTGCTACTGCACCAGAAGATACAAGCAATACTTCGTGTCCTTCATCTTTTAAGCGAACGACTTCGTCTACGATTTTTTCGAGCTTACGACGACTAATCTCACCGTGCATACTCGTTAGAGAGCTACTTCCAATTTTAATGACGATACGTTTCGATTCGGTTTCTGTAATCATACGTTCCTCCTGCAATTCGTTAATTTGTCTCTTATTAATTAGTTGCTACTAGTGGTTGTTCCGCTTGTTTGGACATTTCTTTAGAACGCGATGCGGCTCCTTTAATAGCTGCAGAAACTGCCTTTCCACCTCCATGAAGGTCAAGTGCATTAAGCCCTGCGGCTGTTGTTCCATTAGGTGATGTCACATTTTCTCTTAATTCAGTTGGGGTTTCTTCTCTCTCTTGAATCATTTTAGCTGCACCGAGTATGGTTTGCGCACCGATGGACCTTGCAAGCTCTCCATCAAGTCCTGCTTCAATGCCAGCTTGCTCCATATGCTCCATGAGGTTATAAAAATAAGCAGGTCCACTTCCGGCAATCCCAGTGAATATATCCATATGAGCTTCGTCAATAATATAAGCTTCTCCAAAGGATTCCATTAATGATTTTGTAAGGTAAATTCGATCTTTAGGGGCATGGGCTCCTGGTGCAATCGCCGTTGCAGATTCCCCGATCATGCTAGAAGTATTTGGCATGACTCGAATCACTTGCTGTTTCTCAGGTAAGTGACTCTCCATGTGTGAAGTTGTTATTCCTGCTAGGACAGAAATGATGGTTTGGTGTGGGTTTAAATGAGGCCGTAAAGATTCCAATACAGAATCAATGTCTTTTGGTTTCATCGCTAATACAAATAAGTCAATCGTTGCAAAGTCCAAATCTTCTCGCTTTTGAGCTTGAATGCCATATTTATATTTCAACTCGTTTAAACGATTCGTATTACTTCGGTTTGATACAATAATTTGACTTGGAGTGACCAGGTCTGACTGAACCATTCCTGATATCATCGCTTCAGCCATAGATCCGGCTCCTAAAAAAGCAATCGTTTGTGTCACTACGTTAACACGCTCCCTTTTTTCCGCTTTTGTTACAACGAAGATTATCGTAACATTCCAAAAAATATATGCAAGGGCTTTCGGATAAATGGGGTGCATAGAGGCGAAATAGTTAATGTAAACGGTTCCATTCCGTCTTATTCACTTCTTGTGACGTCTCACGAGGTCTTATTTCTTCTCAGAACGATTTATGAAGATTATGGAAAGGCTGTTTTCAAAACTTCTTATATTTTCGTAATATTCCCATAATTTCAGTTTTATCTAATCTTATTTCACATATTCCATGGTTACCACTTAGGCTCTTCAACTTTTAACAAGTTCTATTTTGGTTGCATATAAAATGCCACTTCTTTTGCGTCTTCTTGAGTCCGTAGATTCTCAGGATAAAAATATGTCCCTTTTGCTTTTTGAGCAAGAGCTTGAATAGCAATCCCTGACACAGATGCATCCCCTAAGAAAGATAAGATACCGTGATCTAATGTTTGTTTAAACGCTTCGATTTTAGATTTCATCCCCCCTGTCCCCCTATTACTTCCGCCCCCTCCAGCGAGAGCTTCAATTTCAGCTGTAATTCCAAACACTTCGTGAACTAATGTAGCAGCTGGATCAGTTCGTGGATTCCCTCTAAAAAGTCCATCTACATCAGACAATATCATATAGAAATCTGCGGTAACCAAACATGATACTTCAGCTCCGAGAGTGTCATTATCCCCAAACCTCAGAGACGTCATAGATACGGTATCGTTCTCATTAATGATTGGAATAATTCCTCGTTCTAATAATACATTTATCGTATTTCTTGCATTTAGAGAGCGACCTTGGTTAGAGAAATCGCTTTTGGTGAGGAGTATTTGGGAGCCAACATACCCATGTTCTAGTAATAAGTCAGCATACGTCCGAATAAGTTCCACTTGTCCTATAGAAGCAGCTGCTTGTTCTTCTGCTAAAGTTGTTGGACGAGTTAAACATCCCAGTTTACGATACCCTGCTGCGATTGCTCCAGAAGATACAAGCAATACTTCAAACCCGGCATCTTTCAATGAAACTACTTCATTCACGACCCGTTCGAGCTTTCGGTGACTCATTTCACCTTGTGCACTAGTAAGTGAGCTACTGCCTATTTTTAGCACGATTCGCTTGTTTTTAATTAAGTCCCCCATCAGTACCCCTCCCTTAACCTGACTTCATAACTAGCTGCTTTTTTCTGAATAATAAGAATAATTATACTTTTATTCGTATAGAAATTCAAAAGAATTTTTACGACAATATTTTATTTTTTAGATTAACGAAGCCAATTTAAAGGAATGAATATATATAACGAATAAAGGAGTACAAATTGATGTTCCATATAATAAAACGATATTTATCAATGTCAAAGCGCGAAAGAAAGAATGAACTACAGTCTACACTTTGGTTTATGCCCATGTGGTATATTATTGCTGCCATATGCCTCTCTGCTTTAACTTTTATATTAGATTATAAGCTAGATATAGCATCTTATTTCCCTAAGCTTGTAGCATTCAGCGCAAGTACAACTCAAACACTTTTAGGTTCCTTAGTTGGAGGGGTTTTAACGCTTAGTGCCTTCACAATCAACTCTATTCTGGTTGCCCTTACTACATTCAGTGGACAGTTTTCCTCTAAAATGCTTTTAAATTACATAAGCGACCGAAACACACAGCACGTTATGGGGATTTTCAACGGAAGTTTCATTTATGTATTACTAAATTTCCTCTATGTTTCTAATGAAGATATAGAATTCCTTCTAGCCATTCCGTTTCTTTCTATTGCGACCGTCTTTCTTGCAGCCATTACATTCGTTTATTTCATCAACCACACTACTACTTGGCTACAAGTTCACAACATTACCGCTCGTATGAAAGAAAATTCGAAGAGTATTATTCAAAGCTCTCTTATGAAAGAAATACAACCATTTCGTAAAGACCCAAAGGAGACCACCGCACATCTTCCTGCTGAAAAAGGAACTGTAATTAATGCAGAAAGCTCTGGTTATCTTCAGTTAGCAGATTTTCAACGACTCATCCATAAAGCAAAAGAAGACAACTTAATTATACAACTGCACCCGCGTATAGGAGAGTTCGTTCTATGTAACACGCCACTGTTTAGTTATTGGGGAGATGGCGAAAAATTTAATAAGAAGAAATACTTAAAATTAGTTGTCCTAGGTAAAAAACAAACAGAAATCCAAGACCTTGAATACGGGGTTAATAAACTTGCTGAAGTAGCCATCAGAGCCCTTGGAAATGATGACCCGCTAACCGTTACAAACACCCTTCATCAAATCACAGAACTACTTCAGGAAGTTGGTAGCGTTACTGACTTCTCCCCTTATCTATATGATGAAGAAGGTAATCTACGACTGATGCTTTGTCAGGAAGATTTTAAATATTACCTACACAAAGGCTTTGCCAATATACGAGAATATAGCCACCATAATGTCACGATCATTACTGAAATCTTGTCCATGCTTTCTTTAATGGCTAAAGGTATGGATGAGAGGTTCCATGACGATATATGGGAATTCGCTTTCCAAACGGTTAAAGGACTTAACGGTTGTAGTCTATTTGAGAATGATTGCTATTACCTTATTGACAACCTCAAATTAGTCACTAAGAACACACACAATCAAAATAAGTTTGAACCATTAAAAGAAGAGCTTTTAAAAACCATATATCAATAAAGTCCCAAATAAGCGCTCAGAATGAACTCTGAGCGCTTTATTATAAAGTCCAATAATAAAAAAATTGAGGGCAAAACCATTATGGCCATTGTCCTCAATTATTTCATAACAATATTCAGGAAGAGAAAATATAGACACGCGCTTCATATGGATACAGTTTTAATTCTGTATCACTTGGATCCTGGTCCCCATTATAATTACTAAGCACAAGAGAACCATGACTTACGGACATAGGAGATTGGAATTCCGCTTCAGATTCTGTGAGATTTGCAATCACGAAAGCCTTCTTTCGCCCTAATGTTCTTGTATAAGCATAAACCTTTTCGTCATCAGCATTTACCAAGTCATATGTCCCATACGTAAACAAATCATATTGTTTCTTCAACTGAATCATCGTCTTATAGTAGTGTAAGATTGAATTTTGTTCATGCTGTTGGGATTCTACATTAATCGTGTCGTGGTTGGGATTAACCTTCATCCATGGAGTAGCACTCGTAAAACCAGCATTTTTGTCTTGACTCCATTGCATAGGTGTACGACTATTGTCTCTTGAAGTACTCCATAATACATCCATGACTTCATTATGTGTGTACCCTTCTTCAATCATGTTTTGATACGTATTCTTAGCAGCAACGTCATCAAAATCTTCAATTGAAGGAAATTTAAAGTTCGTCATCCCTATTTCTTGCCCTTGATAGATAAACGGCGTTCCCTGCATGAAGAAATACATAGTCCCTAAAGATGTAGCGCTCTCGCGCCAATACTTACCATCATTCCCCCATGTTGAAACGCTTCTCGCTTTGTCATGGTTCTCAATGAAGAGAGCATTCCAACCATCTCCTTCAAGCCCTTTCTGCCAACGAGTCAAAGCATCCTTCAAAGCTAATACATCTAGCTTTTGATCCGCATCTTGGTCCCATAGGTCTAAGTGTTCAAACTGAAAGACCATATCCATCTTTCCTTCCTCACCAACCCAAAGGTGCGCTTCATCAGCACTTACACCATTGGCTTCACCCACGGTCATAACGTCATAGTTTCCATAAGTCTTATCTTTAAACTCTTGAAGAAACTCGTGAATGCCTTCCTGGTTCATGTGCATATCAAAAGAGGATACATACTTCTCTTTCTTAGGATTAGGAAGATCAGGAAGACCTGAGCGCTTCTTTATATGACTAATTGCATCAATACGGAAGCCATCGATACCTTTATCAAGCCACCAGTTTACTGTATCGTACAAAACTTCTCTAACTTCTTCATTCTCCCAGTTCAGGTCAGGCTGTTTCCGAGAGAATAAGTGCATATAATATTGACCAGTTTCTTCATCGTACTCCCATGCTGATCCTCCAAAGATGCTTTCCCAGTTATTTGGTTCTTCACCGTTTTTAGGATCTCTCCATATATACCAATCTCGTTTTGGACTCTCTATAGAGGACCTCGATTCTAAAAACCAAGGGTGTTCATCACTCGTATGGTTTAATACAAGATCAATTATAAGCTTCATCCCACGTTTATGTACTTCACGTAAAAGCTCATCAAAATCTTCCATTGTACCAAACTCTTCTAATATATCTTGATAGTCTGATATATCATAACCATTATCATCTTTAGGTGATTTGTACATTGGACAAATCCATATAAAATCTATACCCAAATCTTTCAAGTAATCAAGCCGACTAATCATCCCCTGTAAGTCACCAATACCATCGCCATTCGAATCTTGAAAGCTTCGGGGATACACTTGATACCCAACAGCTTCTTTCCACCATACTCTTTCCATCATCAATCCCTCATTTCTTTAACCGATTGTATACGTAACCTCCAAGCCATAATGATCAGAAACAATAGGAGTTGTTCTTCCATCAAATACAACTTCAGATTTCTGTACATTCACATGTTGATTACAAAAGATGTGATCGATCTTGATTCCTTCTTTGTTCTGATCCCAACCGGCAATTTTCCCTTCAATTGTTTCCTCACCAATTTGTTCAAGAGCTACTTTATGTGTATCAATCCATCCCTTTCTTAGGATATAATCATACCCTTCCTCATGACGGTCATCAGAAGCGTTGAAATCACCCAGAAGGAAAGATAGTCCTTCAGCATTCATGTGATTCATAAGTACATCCACTTGAGAATCATAAGGTTCGTCTTCATCTCCCCACCAACCTAGGTGGCAAGAGTAGAGGCTTACAGGTACCTCATTAATCACACACATTGCAGATACAATCTTTCGTGATTTCCAATAGTCTACTGAGCTAGACTTAGTTACATAAAATGACTCTGATGTATGAATGGGATGCCTTACAAGAAGGGCAAGCCCTTCTTCGTAGACATCATATCCATAATGGGAAACATCCCAGACTAACTGATAATCTGCGCTGCCTAGCTCATTCAATTCTTGTTGTATTAAGTAACCATAGTTATCATCTCTGATATGGTCGTACACATAATGAGCCTCTTTATGCTGACTTACTTCCTGTAACGCAACGGCATCATAGCGGCTGTTATGAATTCTCTCTGCAACTTGTTTAATTTTAGTCATTTGATTGTCTTCCTGCCATGCATGTACATTCAATGTCAGTAGTTTCATCTATTAAGCTCCTAGTTTTGTTTGAATCTCAGATTTTAGAACATCTGCTTTAGGGCCATAGATTGCTTGAACACCTCTATCTTTCACAACAAGTCCCATAGCTCCATTACGCTTCCACTCATCTTCTTTAGCTACTTTCTCTAAATCATTCACTGTTACACGCAAGCGTGTCATACAAGCGTCTACTTCATAGATGTTTTCCTTACCACCTAGTAATGCAATAACTTGACCGGATTGAGAATGATCTTCTCCGTTCTCGCTCATAGATGAATCTGCCGTACGATCTCCTTCTCCGCCGTCATCAATGTAATTGCCTTTACGCCCTGGAGTTGGTAATTTCATTTTTTTAATCATAACATTTGCAATGGAGAAGTTCAGTCCAAAGAATACAAGGCATGTTACGACAAAGTTAATTAGATCTCGCCCAATCCCTGCATTAATCATAAGAGGTGTACGAGTAATTAATTCAACCATACCAAATGCATGGACGCGTAAATCTACTAAGTCTACAACAGCAAAGGCTAAACCTGTCATGATCGCATACACAACGTATAATAAAGGTGCAGCAAACATAAACATAAATTCAATTGGTTCCGTAACCCCTGTTAGGAAGACCGCAAGTCCAGCCGAAAGGAATACAGATTTATACTTACTCTTCTTATCCTCGTCAACGTTTTTGTACATAGCAAGGGCTATACCAATTAAAGCCGCTGTTGATGTCACAACCTGACCTGCTTTAAAACGAGCAGGTGTAACGTTCTCTTTCAATTCATTATAAGCTTCCATATTGCCTTGAGACATATAGTTGTAAAGATCTGTTGCCCAAGCCAACCATAGCGGATCCTGACCAGCTACTGCTTGTCCTATATTTTTTCCAGTTTGAATAATGTACGTTCCGCCTAGTTCCGTATAATTAATTGGAACAGTTAACATATGGTGAAGACCAAACGGAAGCATTAGTCGTTCCATAGCGCCATATACAAATGGAGCTAAGATTGGTGCAGAATCACGAGATGTTGCAATCCATTCACCGAAGTTGTTAAGAACGGTTTGAACAGGAGGCCAGATAAGCGCCAATGCTAGGGATACAAATACTGAACCTACCATTACAACAAACGGTACAAAACGTTTTCCGTTAAAGAAACCTAATGCATCTGGTAATTTGTCAAAAGCATAATATTTATTAAAAAGACTAGCTCCTAAGAAACCTGAAATGATTCCGACAAATACCCCCATGTTTAATGCTGGTGCACCTAAGACATTAATAAAATAATCCCCGACAGGCATTTCTGTACCTAAAAATGATGTTACGGTTTGCTCGCCTTCAATCAACATGGCCGAGTTTACACCAAATATTGCTCCTGTAATTCGGTTAATAAAGATAAAGGCAAGAAGCGCAGCAAATGCTCCCCCTGCACGCTCTTTAGCCCAAGATCCACCAATAGCTACGGCGAATAAAATATGAAGGTTACCAATAATAGACCAACCGATATCTTCCATAATTCGCGCAAACGCTTGCATAAATGCAAGGTCATCAACAACCATATCGAGTGCTTTCCCTAACGAGATCATAATACCAGCTGCTGGCATTACGGCTACTACAACCATCAATGCTTTCCCGAATTTTTGCCAAAAATCAAATGAAAAGATCGGCAATTGCTTAATTTTAGACATGTTCCCACTCCCCTTATCTCAATCATCTGGAATCGTTTTCACAATTATGTAAAAAATGAAAACGTTTTGTGCAAACGTTTTCGCAACTTATGAATCAAATAGTACCGTAAAATCTTCCATTTAGCAAGACTAATCGAATAATTTTATAAAAATATTTTATCATATTTTTGTAAGTAATAGATGAGACGATCTAAATCGTGAGACTCTACACCTACTTCAATATCTTCCAATAGCAAATGAACCACCTTCTCAAGTAACTGAAATACTGTTAAGATTGCTCTCAAAAGGCGGATATCCTCATTCATATCAGCAAGACTCGCCTCATATCCGCCATCATTCATTGATTCTTCTATTATATGGAGGTTTTCTTTCCATTGAATATGTTCCTGATGTGTTAAATATCCGTTTTCAATTAATAACTTTATTAAACTAGGAGAATCTTTATATATACGAATCAATAGTTTTGACAATATTGGAAGTCGTTCATATACTTCTCCAAAACTAAGAAACCCTTGCTTAAGGACCTTCAGCAGTCTTTTAAGTAATCCAAAGTGAAACCCCTCTTCCCTATAGTCCACGATTGCCCTAAATATACCTTCAACAATCGTTGCATCAAGCCCCGTCACTTCTTCCCAAAGTGCGTCAAACCCCTCCTTTTCATATAACATACTATAGTAAGAAAGAGTTTCCCTTAGTTCGCGAAAGAATGATGGGGGGATGTTTTCTACAACGCTGCGTAAACGATTCTCATTGACATTTTGAACGAGTTTTTCGTGACCAGTGTCTAAAAACCCAGGAACTTGGTGAAAGGCATACAACAGATCTCCTGTCAGGCTAACTTTGTAAATATCGCCATTATTCAGGTCATATCGTTGACTTGCTACCTTTTTTAGCTGATTAATAGGAATTGCGTAAATCCCAGAAAAAGGTACTAATGGTTGAAGGAATGTTTCCTCAATAGAAAGCTGAAATCCCTTGTCAATTGCTGCCATCTGGTAAACACTTGGCTTCGCATCATTAAAGGTGTATACAGCTTCAAATGGTTTTTCAATAAGATGAAGGGTTTGAGCTAAGTTACCACCTAAAGAGAAACCCATTCCAATTTTTCTTAATGGAACGTTCGTTTTTAGTTGGATATATTCTGTAAGAAGTTCATCAAATGCTTTTGCCGATCGATATTGCGATATTCCTTGGCCTACAAAAATCCCTAACAAGTTATAAACCCAGTCTTTTGGCCTCCAGTCTGAAACCTCTACATGCTCACTACCACGAAAAATGGTGTACATCTCGTTCACTCCATTATGTGGATTGTAGAAGTGAATCACCGTCCCATCAAACCCCGTATCTTGTTCAGTTGTAGTAAAGGAAGAGGGATAGATGGTTATATCGACTTCTCTTTCTGACAAAGCACATTGATCCTTTAGCCACTCTTTAATTGCTTTAGGAGATGCTCCTTCATATTCAGTATTTACGACCTTTGCTCGAATTAGATCATCATTTAAAATTAACCTTTTCACCCTCATTCCCCTCCTACTGTTTCTGTCTTAAGTGTAGCAAAAAAATGAAAGGAACACGTCCTCAAATAGAATGATATTTCACCTAATTATGTATAAAAAAAGGGTGAAATCATTTGCGATTTCACCCTTTTTTATATGCAATCTATGCTGATTTTTGTTCGTTTACTTCTTCAGTTTCCACTTGATTCCCCATTAGTTTATCCACCACAATTGAGATCGCTCCGTCACCTGTTACATTTGTAGCTGTACCGAAGCTATCTTGTGTTAAATAAAGAGCAATCATTAGGGAAAGCATTGCATCATTGAACCCAAGCATGGATTGAAGGAGTCCAATTGCAGACATAACCGCTCCGCCTGGCACACCAGGTGCTGCAATCATTGTAAGGCCTAGTGCAAGGATGAATGGGAATACTTCAACAAAAGTAACTTCCATTCCATTCAAGAACATAACGGCCATGGCAGCACTTACGATTGTAATGGTACTACCAGAAAGATGAATGTTTGCACATAGCGGAACAACAAAATCTGCAATCTTATCTTTCACATTATTTTTTTTCGTTTGACGAAGCGTAACAGGAATCGTCGAAGCAGATGATTGTGTTCCAAGTGCTGTAAAATAAGCAGGAACCATATTTTTAATGGATGTAAAGATATTTTTCTTTGAAATTGCTGAAGCGGTTGTATATTGCAATGTAAGCATTACTAAATGTAAGACGATAATAATAGCAAATACCTTGATAAAAGTTGACATAATCGTTGCAACTTGACCACCGTAAGTCATGTTGGCAAATATGCCAAAAATGTGTATAGGTAATAAAGGAATAATAACGTACTGAATGACTTTTTCAATAATGCTTCTAAGGTCTTCAAATCCTTTTTGAAGTGCGTTCCCATTAATAGAAGCAAGACCAATCCCAATTACGAAAGCTAGAATCAACGCTGTCATAACACTCATAACAGGTGGCATTTCAACTTGGAAAAACCCTTCGAGTAGAAATTCTTCAGGATTTTCAAAGTTCCCGCCTAAGCTTCCCACAGTTAATATGTTAGGAAACACAGTACTTCCAACAACAAATGCTAATAGTCCAGCAAGTACCGTTGAACCATATGCAACACTTGCTGTTAAGCCTACAAGCTTACCTGCACCCTTTCCTAATTCACCTATTCCTGGTGCGATAAATGCTAAAATAATAAGCGGAATAATGAAGTTTAGAAAGTTCCCAAACAAGCCATTAAAAGTAGCGAACAGTTCAATTCCCCATTGAGGAAGTACTAACCCACTAATGATACCTAGTGCAATTCCGATTAAGAGTCGTGGTAATAATCCTATTTTCATGCTTTGTCCTCCTCAGGTGAACACGTGTTTTCTCTTGATGGATACAAGTATAGACCCTTGACTTCTATTTGTTAAGGAAAAAACATAAATTCGGAATATTCAGTTTATATAGCGGTTTCAATTCAAATGTATCATTTAACAAATCCCCTACATATATACAGCATGATTTCATGAAGCACCGCTAATACTATCCTTAATAACGTTTGTTAGGAGGAATCGTATGCTTTCATCACAAGAGCAACAAACGTTTCGTCACAAATTGATGAAACAAAAGGAAGAGCTAGAAGCTCACCTAGAACACAATGATCATTACGATCTTGAATCAGAAGCAGATCAAGAATCTGTTTCTGAACTATCCAATTATGATAACCACCCAGGAGATACGGCAACGTTTCTATATGAACGAGAGAAAGATATTGCGTTAAATGAGCACGCAGAACAAGAATTAAAAGATTTAAATCATGCCCTTGAAAGAATGGACAAGGGTGAATATGGTCAGTGTGAATCTTGCGGAAAAGACATTCCAAAGGACCGCCTTCAGGCCTTACCCACCACTACGTTTTGTATCGAACATAGTCCAAATCAACATGAGCATGAAGAACGTCCAGTAGAAGAAGAAATTCTTCAACCCGGCTTTAGAAGACACTCAGACGAAGCAGCGGGATCAAACTTTTATGACTCAGAAGACTCATGGCAAGATGTAGCACGTTATGGAACTTCAGAAACACCATCTGACTTCTCAGGCCAGGATATATCAGATTATGATGACACGTACATTAATTCAGATGAACCTGTAAGCTATGTTGAAGATTACGAAAACTTCACGGGCAATGATCTATACGGGAAAAACGTCACAGTTTACCCAAATGAGGCGCATGAAGAGTATGAAGAAGACTTGGATGAAGATGGTATGATGTCGATAATGGGTGATATTCCCTATCATGAAGGAGACAGTTACGTCGATGAGGACTAAAAAAGCCTTGCCATAGGGCAAGGCTTTTACTCTTTATTCTTAACCTGATCTTCTGTGTCATGGTCTGTATCTTCTAGTGGATCAATATCGATAGCAGGTGTGTTATTGTTCATGTAATACTGGGATAAATTCTCCCCTTCCATACCTCTATCCTCTTGGTCCTCACCGCTAAATGCCTTGCTCAACTTACTATTTGCAGTAAATGCTTCAGACATTTGGTGATCTTCATGTCGTTTCTTGTTAGTCATATGACTTTACCCTCCTGTTGTGTATTCCTTCTATTACACGTTTCCCAGGATGGGGCTATCTTAATCATTTAAATCTTAGGCTTTGTTAAAGTTTGTTGTTGTTAATCTTTAAAACAAGCTTGTTCAAGAACAGAGAAGGATTGTTGAAGACTCGAAGCTGAGAGAATGTTTCCGTTTGCGTTATTTGAGACTAAGGCGGTTGGGGAAATCACTCGCTTTCCGCGGCGAGCTGGGGAGCCTCCTCAGTCGCATTCGCTCCCTCCGGGGTCTCCCCTAGGCTCCTACTGCCTCAGGAGTCTCGCAATTTCCCCAACCACCTCTGCCATATATGGTGTAACGGAAACATGCCATATGAGGAAACCTCTCAACTCCCCCCCTTAAGATGTGGGGCCGTTAGGAAAACTATAGCAGGGGTGTCTGGGGAACGGGGGAGACTCCTGCGGGAGAAAGAGGTCGACGAGACCCCGCAGGGCCGGTTTCCCGAGGAGGCTCGACAGCTCGCCCGCGGAAAGCGAGTCGTTCCCCAGACACCCCAAACGCTCCACAAGCGTAACGGACCTTTATCTACATAAAAGTGTCTCAGCTTAGAGTCTTCCATATAAGGGGGCTTATATGGAACAAAATCAATATTAAGCGTTAACAAAGCCAAATCTTAAGGAGGTTTGTAATGGAGTTCGAACTACAAACTCATGAAGGAGCTTATCCAAACCAAGTTACAGTCGATCCTGATAATGGACGATATATGCTTCGTTCAGCGGATACCAGCGGAGAAATCTTTAATTCAGCTTACGAGCTTCTTAATTGGATTCAACAGAACTGGGACAAGGATGCATTTGTCCATCCTGAGAAGTATGATCAGATGATCGAAGCGATTCGGTCTAAAACTGATGAATGATATGTTCCGTAATGTAAAAACTAATGATTAGGAAGGGAGGAAAGATTGATGACAAAACGTAAAGTAACAAGAGATGCAGCCTTAAAGAACAATTCAACTCCTACTGAAAGCATGGCTAATGTAGAACTTACGGATGAGGCAAAAAGTCAAGAAGATATGCAGCGTGGAGCGAACCGTAATTCGAAGCATGGCATGCAAGGTGATCATAAAAAATAAGAGGAGTCTCTCCTCTTATTTTTTCGACTTCTTGCTTTCAATTCTCTCTGCTAAACTTCCAGCCTACCCTTTTATTTTTCATATCAGAAGTAATATAGTCAGATTGCAAGGTATATGATTTTCCTTCTATAACATAATATACTTGGCCTGTCCTTATCTGGCCAGGTTCTATAGTTTCGGACCAAATATCCTCATCTCCGACCTGTATAATCGAACTTTTCTTACTTACTTTAGTTAAGAGGTCAAATGTAGAAAACGCATCTTCTACAGAAATTGAAGAATCACCAGTATTTTCGATAATGAAAGTTGGTATAACAAAAAGACCTGATTGCGCTACTTCACCATTTATCTTTTCTGCAAACTCTACACTCTCTAACGTCATTTTATAATTCCCTATAGGTGTCTTAAAATGATGACTTTCCCCAATTGAATAATATACATCTTTATTAGTATCATTTTTAGAGAGTCCCTCTTTTGGATTTGAGTCACTTTCATCTGATGGATTTGCATCAATATCATCGCTACAGCCCGATGCTATAATTAAAAGAATTAAACTTGTTATCAAGACGTTTAGCACACCCCGCATTGCTGCAACTCCTCCTTTAACAAAAATATTATGTTAACTAGTTAATTTCACCATCTAAAAATTCCCAACCAATAGTTTTAGTACCTTGCATATCTGCAGTTACATACCTTGATTTAATTTCATACATTTCTCCTGGGTCCATATCATAATAGATTTTGCCGCTGACTGTTTCTCCAGGTTTGATTGCTTTATTCCACCACTTTTCCTGCTCGCCTATAACCGTTGATTGGTTTATCATGAATAACCGTGTTTTTATATCAATTGTGGAGAATATGGATTCAACTTTCACCGACTTATCCCCAGTATTCTCAATTGTGAACGTAGGAATTATAAATTCCCCATTCAAGGATTCTTGGCCATCCACTGCTTTTTTATCTTCTACACGATCAAGGGTCATCTTAAAATTACCTATCGTAGTTTTAAAATGATGGGTTTCTCCCACACTAAGTAGCCCCTCCCCTTCTTCAGTACTCGTCTTCGCAACATCGTCTGATGGTTCATTTGAATCATTTACAGATTGGTTATCACTACTACAGGCTGTTACCACAATAATTAAGATTAATGGTAATATTAGTTTTGATATTAGTTTCATCACAACATCCTCCGTATCCGTTAATAAACTCAAAACTTTTAATACAAGTTTCGATAAAACTATAACAAACTATTCTATATATTTCTTCAAAATTTATGTAAAAAAGTAAAATACTACTATTTATACATAAAATTAGCTAGCCCCAGCTAAGGGACTAGCTAATTTTACGATTTTGACTTTTTAGTCTTAAACACATCTCTGAAAAGCCATTCTCTGTCTACTTCTTCTGATACCGTTTTAAAGATAACTTTAACAACGGAGTAGAGCGGGATCGCAATAAGCATGCCAATGAACCCGTATAGAGCAGAAGCAACGATTAGAAGTAAAATGATTGTGATTGGATGGATATTCAAACGCTTCCCTAACACAAGAGGAGCCACCAAATTCCCTTCTAACTGTTGGACGATGATAAGCGTAATAATAACGTATAGAGCCATAGCTGGATCTTGCGTTAAAGCAACGATAACTGCTGGAATTACACCAATAATCGGACCGAAAAATGGAACAACAGCTGTTAGAGAAACAAATATACCTAATATTAGAGCGTAATCTAGCCCAAGAATGAGGTAACCAATATACATTAACACCCCGTCAACAAGTGCAACGATTACCTGACCTGTAATATATGCTGACACCGTTTCACTAATCCTTCTAAGAACATCTTTCCCTTTCGAATTATGACGATCTGGTATGAACTGAAGCATATAAGGAATGAATTTATGATCGTCTTTTAAGAAATAGAATAAGATAAACGGCACAATAACTAGAACAGTTGTAGCCCCTGTAATGGCTGATACAACCTGCATCACGTTATCACCTAATGATTGCAGGACCTCCGAGGCTCCACTACTTACCTTCTGTCTCAAGTTCTGTACAGAAACCATTCCCATGTCATTCTTCTCAATTGTTTTCTGAGCTTCTTCAGCTGACTTCTTTAATTGCTCTGGCAGTTTAGAGCTAATATTTTTCACTTGTTCTTGAATTGTACCCGCCAAAAAATAGATAGCCGCATAAATGATCGTAATAATGGAAAGAAACACAGTAAGTATGGCTGTTGTTTTATTCATAATTTTTGTTCTAGTTAATTTCGACACAATCGGCCTTAAAATATAAAATAAGAATCCCGCAATTAATATAGGATAAAAGAGCGTTTTAAGAATGGTTTTTATAGGACCAAAAAAACCTAATAACTCAAGGATATAAAGACCAATAAGTACAATGACAGTTCCAGTTGCATATTTAAAGAATGGATGTTTAAACCACATATAATTCCTCCTTCTGAGGGGCTTCAAACCCCAAATGTCGCAAAATTTGTAGAAATTTTTGTTGTTTAATTTTGTTTGAATGACGGTATAAACTACTAAATGATCAGATGCTTACATGCATAGTTGAATAGTTTCCCTTGCTTTTGTTTGTTTTCCAATCAAAAAGGAGGAGATTCAATATGAAAATCAAAGCAGCCAGCTGGAGAATGTTAACACCTCAAGATAAGTTATCGATCCTTAAAGCCATTAGCCAACGCCAAATTGTTGCTAAAAGTGCTTAGAACACTACTTAAAGCTTCGGTCTAACTTTTGTTTTACCTAAATAGCTTCTTTAAAAACCTAAAGATTCAAATCTGCATAAGTTTTTTTCTTCCATAAAAAAACAGGTGACTCTTATCACCTGTTACACATCAGAATAGGTTCGTAAATTGATAGGTCAGCCGGGCCATTTAAAAAAGTGATTCCATCAAGTTGACCTTTGCCATCCTACATTGCCTTTTCTATTGTCTAGTGTTAAATAAGAGGGCGTGACAGTTCTTAAAATAACGATATAAATCTTCTATTCCTTCCCCTAAACTTCCTGAAATAATAAAATTCACTTCAGCTAATCTTCTCATTAATACGAATTCAATTTCGAATATTCACGTAGTGCTAATCTTACAGAGATGCCCATTTCTCCTGAACCACGCCAGATACTACATCCTTATTGAGCGCGGAAATCACCAGAGCTTGTGCGAATTTCGATACGTTGATCTCCGCTCCCTTTTTGTCCTTTAACCTCATGTTCAGCTTTTCGTTCATAGTCGATTCCATCTAGATTGACTCGTTCATCACCTGAACTTGATTCATAATCAATGATAAAGGAGTCAGGTACTTGCGCAAACTGGAGGTAAACATCACCGCTAGACGTTTTGATCTCCAAGTCACCAGTTAGCATTAATTCACTAAAATCAATTGTACCTGATGATGAATCACCAATTATTTGTGCCACTTCCATCGTTTCTCCAACTACATCCCCACTGCTCGTATCAGTTAGGAAGCGATTCGCATAGACCTCTTTTAAACGAATAGTTCCACTAGATGAACGAGTGTTAATTTCTTCAGAGATCTTGATCTTGGCTAGTTCCATGTCACCTGAACTAGTCTTTATGCTTACAGTATTGGAATGTTGATCATTCACCCTAATATCACCCGAAGAAGATGAAAGAGTTAATCCTTCATAAAGCTTTTTGGGAAGACGTACTGTAAGCTTTAAGTCTTTCTGAATGAACCCAAATTGAAAACCTAGAATATCCTTTTGGCGAAGCTTTACAGAAAGTTCATCCCCCTTTTTTGTAGTGTTCAACTCATAATCCTCCCATACACCTTTACTCGCTTTACCGCCCCATTGTACGTAAATCGTATCGTCCTGACTTTGTACAATGTCAATGTCCGCGGATGAAGTATCAACACTAAGGTACTTGATTGAAGATCCCTTTACTTTCTTTTCTTCAAATACATCAACGATCTCCTGACTGAAGGCCCCGGTAACTTGAAGCGATACAAGAGTACCTAAGATACCAATAATAAAAACTAAACTTACCCATTTTATAAAAACCTTCATGCCGCATTCTCTCCCTTTACAATTCTTATATTAAAACGGATATAAGAAAGTGTTAGCTTATAAAGCCATTTTCCAACTATAAATAATCCGGAACTCATCAATAAACCACCACTACCTAGTGTTATAGAAATGAATAAGTTAACGAAGAATGGCTCAACAGTTCCCAAGAACATACTGCCGATGAAAAGGAAAGGTGTTATTGCCAGGCCGATGGCCATAGAACACAACCCTATATAAAGACCAATTACACCTATTGCAGGACCGAGGACTAGAATTAAATTTAAAAAGCTCACGCTCATGGTAGCGAATATAGCTTGTAAAATATGTTTAACGGACTTCTCAGATTGTGCTCGTTCAAGCCTGTACTGAGCTAATAAATCTTTGCCAATTCTCCTAGGGTCACCCAACTGATTCGCAAGCTCCTCTTCTGAATGACCTTTCATAATCCCAGTGTCAAAATGTTCTTCATAATCATATAGAAGCTCTTTTCGAACATCTTCAGGAAGTTTCCTCAATTGTACTTCCAACTTGTTCATAAACTGATCTTTATTCAATTTTATTCTCCTCCTCAATCAATTCTGTCACAGCACTAGTGAACATGTTCCAATCTTGGATGAGTGTCTCTTTGTAGGCTTTTCCTTTAGGCGTAATGGAGTAATATTTTCTAGATGGCCCTTCAGTAGATGCGGCAAAGTACGTAGTTAAATACTCTTCTTTGGTGAGGCGTCGTAGCAAGGGATAAAGAGTACCTTCTGCAATTTGAATCTTAGTAGAAACATTTTGAGCAAGCTCGTAGCCATATTGGTCTTTAGACGCAATCATAACGAGCACACATAACTCTAGTGCTCCTTTCTTAAATTGAACATTCACTTATCCACCTCCTATTCAACATTGTTCAGTACTAAATAATATTCATTAGTCAGGAAAAAGTTTCCTCTAAATTAATGTCATCTTACCTTATGGTACTGAATAATGCAAGGTAGTGAGAAAAAGATGTTCAATGCTTCAATCATTCAGTACACTATATGAATAAGGAGGTCTATACTATGAGCGTACCCCCTACTATCTTTGGACAAATCATTGATGAAGAAACACGGTGTGTGCACTATCACACAATTAAAGACGTTATTGCGATTAAATTTTATTGCTGCCATACATACTATCCTTGTTATAAATGTCATGAAGAAGCTTGTGAACATCCTATTCGTCGCTGGCCTAAGAAAAAGTTCCAAGAAGCAGCTATACTCTGTGGCCATTGTCAGTCACAATTCTCAATCAATACGTATTTAAAAGCCCCTTTCACCTGCCCCAACTGTAATCATGCATGGAATGAAGGGTGCGCCCTGCACTACCATATTTACTTTGAAGCATAGAACTTCCCCTATAGAGATACACTAAAGGTCGTAAAGGAGGCGTTACGATGTCGAATAAGAATAAGCAAGGAAAAAAACAAGGTAGCCAAAAAGGAAAACCTTATAATGACGCACTTGGTGCCCAAGATAATGTAATGTCAAAAGAAGAAATGAAAAAAGCCACACACCCAACCCAAACCACGATCGATGAAGACTGATTATACGATCCCCTCAAAAAGACATTGTGCAAAGCAATGTCTTTTTAATGTTTGGTATGGGCTTTATACCATATAAGGGGCCGCCAACGCTTATGAGTGCTTGGGCTTGCTCGGGGACAACTCGCTTTCCTGCGGGGAGCTGGAAAGAATT
This sequence comes from Pontibacillus salipaludis, assembly GCF_014642405.1. Lineage (GTDB taxonomy): Bacteria > Bacillota > Bacilli > Bacillales > BH030062 > Pontibacillus > Pontibacillus salipaludis. Next base: position 59,746 of record NZ_BMIN01000016.1, on the reverse strand, counting down.
CAGCGAATTCACAGAATAGATAGAATTCTACTGAATAGGGCATTTGGATTGGATGATGCGAACTGAATCGTTTATGATAAAAATATGAAAATGAAACAGACTATCTATCAAACCTTACTACATTGGCTTGCACGAATTACGGCTGCAGACCCTGGTCTGACCCGCCTACTCAATGCAACAAAGGCCACGCTAAGTGTGATCTCCTCTGTACTCACTACAAATCTTCTATTAGATTGGCTCGATTACAGTTTAATTACCGTACCGATCTTCTCTGGAATTGTAGGACTCTTAGGTGTCTTTGCTGTATTTGACGACACGAGTCAAAAGCAAAAGGTCACAACGCTACTCCTTGCTCTATCAAGTGGAATAACACTTACCATTGGAGCCTGGACCTCTTCTTATTTCCACCTATCAGATGTAGCAATATTGAGCGTTGTATTCTTAGCTTTTTATCTTTCTCGTTACGGCTCCCGTTACTTCTCATTAAATATGATCGGCTTTATCTCGATTTACTTTTCAACAATCTTAGGTGTTCAATTTAACGATTTACCGATTTATTTTATCGGTATAGCCATAGGAGTCTTTTATGCATATTTCTATAAGTTTGTTTTATTAAAGAATAAACCAGAAAATGTACTAAAAAGAAGTATGACTTCCTTTCACATACAAACAAACCTGATCCTCTCTAGAGTCATTCATATTATTCAACACCCTTATGAGGATGAAAGTCAGCTACGCTACTTAAACCGCAACGTTTTAAAGTTGAATGAATATGCTCGAAATATTGCAGCACAACTTGGGGATGTGGACCCTTATGATGTATGGGAAGGAATAACAGCAAATCAACTTCGTCTGTATGTATTTGATGTGCAAATGTTAATGGAAACGTTAACCCCTACAATTAAGCAGCTTAAGGAACAAGAAGCACTTAGTCATAACGACGTGCAAAAGGCCCTTGTTCAACTCATTCAATCAACAAGAGACGTTAAGGTATTACGCCATCATAATGTAGTAGACCAGCTCCTAGAAGCTGAAAAGAGCGTACAGCAACTTCGAGCAGTTGCTCAAGAAATTAACCAACAAGAGTATGATGAGTGGTTATTCCTATTACGCCGACTGAATACGATGGCGAACCATGTTATAGAAGGTGCATTTGAGCTTCATGAAGTTCGTCACAAGAATATAGAACGGACAAATAAAGAAGAAGCACCCGATGAACCCTCTCAAGAAGAAGAACAAGAAGGACTTGAACCTACGACCAAAAAAGCACTCCAGGCTCTCCTAGCAGGGGCACTTTCGATTGCGCTTGGTTATTTATTAACCCCTACACACCAGTACTGGATATTACTTTCAGCATTTATTGTATTCATGGGAACAGATACAGTAGGACGCACCTTTATTAAAGCGAATGAACGTACGATTGGTACCATTGCTGGCGCGATTGTTGGATTTGGAGTTTCCTTAGTGTTAACCGGTCAAAGTACATGGCAGGTTGCGTTTATATTTTTGTGCATATTCATGGCCTTTTACTTGTTTAACGTCTCCTATTCTTTAGCCATGTTCTGGATTACTATGATTATCGCTATGCTATACGACCTTTTATTAGGTGGCATTACGTATCACCTATTACTAGCACGTGTCTTAGATACGTTCCTTGGGGCCTATATTGGATTCTTCTCAGCTGCATTAGTACTTCCGAACAAAACGAGAGAAAAAGTAACGGATACGACTCTTTCATTTTTAGATTCCTTGTCTAAATACATTGAGACTTATTTAATGGGCCTAAAAGGGAAGAACACAACCGAAAACTTGACTGAAATAGCTTTTGACCTTGATCAGTCTTTGCATCAATTCAAAATTGATTCAGAATCTATCCGAAAACGTCCCGCACGATTCTCAAGGTCTGATATTGAAAGATGGTTGACCATCCTTGTAGCGACGAATTACTATGCCAAACACTTAAATGCCACGAGAGGGCATGAACCTAACATTGATTCTGATTTAAAAGAAACAATCGATCACATCCAAGCTCATGTCAATCATAATATCGCAGCTATTAGTGAAATGTTACGTACGAAACGACATCAAACGATCTATGATTTAGAACACGATCGTGAGCGCATCGAACGTTATCCTGATCAGGACAACGATCTATCAAAACGTATCTTCGTATACAAACTTTACTACATTTGGCGCATCAACCAGTCCCTTGTACTACTTGCACAGGATATGGGCGCTCCAATATCAAGACCGCCTGAATAAATGTAAATAGTAGAACTTTTCTGTTTACATGAACAATTTAACGTGCTAAACTTCTAAAAAATAAGGAAAAGTAATGATGAAGACCAACATAAATTTGTGACCCTCAGAGAGTCGATGGTAGGTGAGAATCGACGGCACAGTTTATGGGTAGCCCTTCTAAACTAGTGTCCGAAATATAAAGTAGGCACACTCGGCGTCAACCGTTATCAGACTGGTAATTTTACCAAATGAGAGGACGACGCTTGTCGTTTATTAAAGGGTGGTACCGCGTTAATGACAACGCCCCTTGCTAGCAATACGTTAGCAAGGGGCGTTTTTTATTTTACCTTAAATACACAGGAGGGATTTTCAAATGCTACAAGATCAAACATTTCTTCGAGCTCCAGGACCAACACCGATTCCAGACCGCGTGAAACACGCGATGAACCAACCTATGATTGGACACCGCTCTCCTTCATTCGCAAAGCTATTCGCGGATACGAGCGAACGTCTAAAGCCTATTTTCGGAACATCTCAACCTGTCTATACACTGACGGCAAGCGGAACAGCAGCACTAGAAGCTGCTGTTACGAACACTGTCGCCCAAGGTGAGAAGGTAATCGTTGTTGTTGCAGGAGCATTTGGAGACCGCTTCGCAAACGTGTGTGAACATAATGGTTACAACACTCATCGATTAGAAATTGAATGGGGTCGCTCTGTTACATCTGAAGAACTTAAGAGAACCCTTCAGGAACATCAGGATGCAAAAGCAGTTCTGTTAACTTATAACGAGACATCAACTGGTGTTATACACCCTATTCAACAGCTTTCTGAAACAGTTCACCAATACAGTGATGCCCTTGTTTTAGTAGATGGAGTTAGCTGTATAGGAGGAGTACCAGGCAACATGGATCAATGGAACTTGGATGTGCTTGTTACTGGCTCCCAAAAAGCAATGATGCTACCACCAGGGTTATCATTTGTTGCATTAAGTAAAAAAGCTGAAGCCAAGCTTGAAGAAGGGAATCCATCTTTCTATTTAAATATAAAAGCTTATCAAAAGCAGCTTGAGAACAGTATGACTCCTTATACCCCTGCTGTCTCTTTAATCCATGGACTTCAGGAAGTAAGTAAAATGATGGAGGAAGAAACGCTTGACCATGTCTTCCACCGCCATCAAGTTATGAAAGAAATGACACGGGAAGGTATTAAAGCGCTTGGGTTACCGCTTCTGACAAACGAAGAGGATGCCTCCCCTACCGTGACATCTGTTAAAGAAACAGAACAATTTAAACCAGATGAACTTCGGAGCTTTCTCTCTAAACAATTCGGATTAACGTTAGCTGGCGGCCAGAAAGAATTAAAAGGGAAAATATTCAGAATCGGTCATATGGGATACTGCTCTCCAGCGGATGTCCTAACTACGCTATCTATGATTGAAATTGGCTTGCAACAACTTGGTGTAGATATTGAGCTAGGTGCAGGCGTTAAAGCAGCCCAGGAGGTGTATGTTAAACATGTTTAAAGTATTAGTAAGTGATCCAATTAGTGAAGATGGAATCAGAGCGCTTCTAGATTCTGACCAAGTTCAAGTAGACCAAAAAACTGATCTTTCGCCTGAGGCGTTAAAGGAAACGATTCCAGAATATGATGGTCTGATTGTACGCTCTCAAACAAAGGTGACAAAAGAGATTCTAGAATGTGCGACAAAGTTAAAAGTCATTGGTCGTGCTGGCGTTGGTGTTGACACCATTGACCTTGAAGCTGCTACCGAACACGGAGTGATAGTAGTCAACGCACCGAACGGAAATACAATTTCCACTTGTGAACACACTTTCGCTATGCTTATGGCATCGGCAAGAAACATCCCTCAAGCCCATAAAACATTAACAGAGGGTAATTGGGATAGAAAAACGTATAAAGGCGTTGAGCTTAAAGGAAAGACGCTTGGTATAGTCGGTATGGGAAGAATCGGAACAGAAGTATCCAAACGGGCAAAAGCTTTTCAGATGAATGTAATTGGCTACGATCCCTTCTTAACAGAAGAACGGGCCTCTCAAATTGGCATTCAAAAAGGTGATCTGGATAAAATTTATGAAAATGCAGATTTCATCACTGTCCACACGCCGCTCATTAAAGAAACTCATCACTTAATTAACAAGAGCGCATTCCAAAAAATGAAAAAAGGCGTCCGTATTGTAAACTGCGCACGCGGAGGAATCATCGATGAGACCGCTCTCCTTGAAGCCATTGATGAAGGAATAGTGGCAAGAGCTGCTCTGGATGTATTTGAAGAAGAACCACCAACAGATAACCCGCTCGTCGGCAAGCCAGAAGTCATTGTTACCCCGCACTTGGGGGCGTCCACCTCTGAAGCACAACTGTATGTTGCAGAAGATGTAAGTCAAGAAATCTTAAATATTCTTTCCGATCAACCGTTCCAAAACGCTGTTAATATGCCAGCTGTTAACGACGAAACAAGAAAGATTCTTGAGCCTTACTACTTATTAAGTGAGAAACTTGGAGAAATGATGATTCAACTCGCGAAACAACCTCCAAGACACATCAAGATCAGCTACGCAGGCACATTGACTGATTTTAATACTGAGCTTGTGACCCGCACCTTTGTAAAAGGGTTGCTTAGCCATTATCTAGGAGAAAAGGTGAATATAGTTAACGCAACTCACCTCGCCAAGCAATATGGTTTGAGCTACTCTGTCGAGAATACAACAGCTAGTCTAGGCTATTCTGGTCTAATCAGTGTAACTTTAACAACTGATGAGGGAGAATACAGCGCAGCCGGAACTTTATTTGATGGTTTAGGGCCACGTATTGTTCACGTGAATCAGTATACAATCGACATCGCACCAACAGATCGTCTCCTCTACATTCAACATACAGACGTTCCTGGAATCATAGGGCATGTTGGTAGCTTACTAGGCAAACATGAGATCAACATCGCAACCATGCAAGTTGGTCGTAAACAAGTTGGTGGTCAAGCGATTATGATGTTAACGATCGATAAAGCTCTCTCTGAGGAAGTATTAGGAGAACTGCTTCAAGTTGACCATATTCACTCTGCAAAAAATATAGATTTATAAAAATAATCGAGGCGGCCCTGCTTATATAAAAGCAGGGCCGTTTTGTTTGTTTTGTTGGGAATGCGGGGCTTTTCTGGCTGTGCGAATTCCTTTTTCAGCCGTGCTTCAACTCTTTCTGGCCGTGCGAATTCCTTTTTCAGCCGTGCTTCAACTCTTTCTGGCCGTGCGAATTCCTTTTTCCGCCGTGCTCCTACTCTTTCCGGCCGTGCGTCTCCCTTTTTCGGACGTGCTCCTACTCTTTCTAGACGTGCATCTCCCTTTTTCAGCCGTGCTCCTACTCTTTCTGGCCGTGCATCTCCCTTTTCCGGCCGTGCTCCTACTCTTTCCGGCCGTTCGTCTTCCTTTTTCCGCCGTGCTCCTACTCTTTCTGGCCGTGCATCTCCCTTTTTCAGCCGTGCTCCTACTCTTTCTGGCCGTGCATCTCCCTTTTTCGGCCGTGCTCCTACTCTTTCTAGACGTGCGACTTCCACCTTCAACCGTGATCAGCCTATTACTAGCCACAATAATGTTATTTAAAGCATGTAAGCCTCAATAAACATCTTCTTTCCCATAGAATCAAACGCAATAATGGAACTCCAAAGCTGTGTTTGTTAAAATCAACAAAGAGTATACGTGTAAGGGGGACATTAAATTGAATATTATGTCAATTGAACCGACACCAAGCCCCAATTCAATGAAGATCAACTTGAATGAACAATTAGCCGACGGAGAATCACGAAATTTTAAGAGAACCGATGATCTATCAGATGCGCCAGATTACATTCAACAACTTTTCGCAATTGAAGGGGTTAAAAATCTGTATCATGTTTCAGACTTTATTGCACTAGATCGAAATCCTAAGCACGCCTGGGAAAACATTCTACCTGCAGTGCGTTCTGTATTTGGCTCAGTCGCACAACCAGCTATGGAAGAGACTAATGAAGAAACACCAAATGCAGAAGCTTTTGGAGAAGTAAACGTTTATGTACAAATGTTTCGAGGAATTCCGATGCAAATTAAGCTTCAAGAAGGCGATAATGAGCAACGGGTAGGACTTCCAGAAAGATTTATGAACGCAGCCATGAAAGCATCACCTGCCTCACCTAATATGGTCATGGAAAGAAAATGGGTAGAACAAAATCCTCGGTACGGCGACGCTGAAGAAGTTGGCCAAGATGTTGCCGAAGAACTTTCAGCAAGCTACGACGAGGAACGTCTAACGTCATTAGTAGAACATGCTTTTGAAGATGGCGCGGGTGATATTCAAACAGGACAAGAAGAGACAAAACAAGTAACACTTGAAACGTTAGATGAAACAGATTGGAAAGTGCGCTATGCTGCACTCGATCGTATGAATCCAACGTATAATGATCTCCCTGTATTAGATAAAGCGCTAGAAGATGAGAAGGCTTCCATCCGCCGCCTGGCAACCGCATATTTGGGGATGATTGAAGAACCTGAAGTACTTCCCTATCTATATAAAGCATTAAAAGATAAATCAGTAACTGTACGCCGTACAGCCGGAGATTGTTTATCTGATCTAGGATTCAAGGAAGCCATGCCTGAAATGATTGCATCATTATCGGATCAAAATAAACTTGTACGATGGCGAGCGGCTATGTTTTTATACGAACTAGGTGATGAATCAGCAATTCCCGCTTTACAAGAAGCGATTCAAGATTCAGAATTTGAAGTACGCATGCAGGCTAAAATGGCACTTCGACGCATTGAAGGCGGAGAAGAAGCAAAAGGCTCTGTATGGCATCAAATGACACAGGCAAGAAAAGAACAGTAAGATCTTAAGGAGGAATAAAAAAATGAACCCATATGAAGAATATATGAAACAAGTAGCTCAACCAATGCGCGACGAACTAACAGGCGCGGGCTTCACAGAACTGACAACACCTGAAGAGGTAGACGCCTTCGTTAGTGAAATGGAAGGAACTGCTCTTGTGGTTATCAATTCCGTATGTGGCTGTGCAGCTGGCTTGGCACGACCTTCCGCGAAAGAATCTCTTACCCATACAAAACGCCCGGACCATATTGTGACTGTTTTTGCCGGACAAGACCGAGAAGCGACAAATCGAATGAGAGAATATTTAGAGGGTTTCGAACCATCCTCCCCTTCTATGGCTGTAATGAAAAAAGGCCAAGTTGTTCACTTTATTCCTCGTGAAGAAATTGAGGATCATGAAGTTGAAGAGATTGTAGCAAACTTGACCAACGCATACGACCAATTTTGTTAATAAAAAAAAAGAGGGTGCATCTATTGAGATGCACCCTCTTTCTTTTGCTGACGGTTTTCAACAAGCCTTAACTTCTTCGGTAAGTTGAATTTCTCCCTATTCCCCTTCAACATAAGGATTAAATATGCCGTAAAACTAGAAATACTAAGAGCAAACATTATGCGGACGGTGTAGTATAAACCTTTTGCAGGCTTGTCTAGTTCTATAATTTGCGACGCAAAAAGGCTAGTTAGTGCTGCTATAGCTCCGCACAATAGCGTTAGGCATAAGAGAGTAACAGACGGCCACCACCAACGTTCATTTACAAACAACTCTCGCATACCGAACGCCGAACTTACCATAACCACGATAAAGCTCGCCAATGTCCATAAGAATAACTCTAGCATAGAATCCCCTCCACTATTATCCTATGAACACCTTCTAATCTCTATAACCTACAATAAGAAAACTTACTCTATCATCCCTATGATTAAACACCACTTTATCCCGTTATCAAATTAGAGCATTAAACGGTGCCAGACACCCACTACTTCACTAAAGCGTTGAAGGGTGTCTGGCACGCGTCACTGCATTACTTTGTTAAAGCATTTAAGTTATAATGCTTCGTAAAGGTCTTTGATATTATTGATAATGTTGTGCTGATTATTTTGTTCAAATTCAAGTCTTGCTTTTTGACCTGAGAGTCCGGTTAAGACGGCTACGAAGTGACAGCCAAGGCTTTGTGCGGCTAGACCATCTGCTAAGGAGTCTCCAACAATTACAACAGAGTCCTTCTCTTCTTCAGTAAATGTATACAGAAGCGCTTCTTCTATACTTGAACGTTCTAACCACGCGAACATGTACGTAAACGGATTTGGCTTAGCTAGCGGGGCTTTGTCTCCGTGTTTCTTTTCAGCTTCTAACACATCAGATGCTGTCGCCATGCGGTTACGATCAAAGTAAGAGAGAATACCAAGATTCTCTAGAGGCTCAACTGTTTCAAGAGCAGGTCGGCCTGTTCCAATACCAAGAGTATGGCCCTCTTCCTTCAGCTTTGTAAATAGTTCATCAAGTTCTTCCATTGTAGCCAGCGGGGTTTCGATATGGATAAATCCTTCTTTCCCTTTCTGATAAGCCGGACGTCCAATAGACTTCTCCGTTAACCCTTCACCAACATACCATTCTTGGAAAGTCTCTCTGCCAAGCTCCCAAAGTTCACTGTTACGCGTAAATGCCATCGTTTCAATACCTGTCATTTCGTAAGCGACATAGTTTAAGTAAGTGAGTAATTCACCTCGCATTGCTTCTGCCTTTTTCATAACTGGGACGAACGTTTTATAGTCTGGTTCTATTCCAGCTTTATAAAGTTCTTCCCCAATCTCTTGGAGTGTCTCGCGATTTAGAGTCATATCTTGTAGCACTTTTTTTACATACTCCCCATTTGTCTCGCTTAACTGCGACAACAAGCGAATCAGTTGGAATGAAAACGTTAAGTACACCATATCCCAGTTTGCATTAATCCCTTTGGATTTAATAAGATAAAGCACTTCATCATCCTGAAAAACTTCCGCTCGAAGCTCTCCTACTTCACTTTCTGTTACATCTGTATGGAATCGGTCAGATTGAAGCCCTAAATAATTTTTACTATGTACAAGCTCCCACACCGTCAACGCTGAAGCATCGAAATACCTGTGTTCACTTAATAAAACACCATCAACATCAAATAGTATTGTTTTTCCCAATTGGCTCACCTACTCTTCTTAGATTTATGTCCTATTGTAGCAAGGTAAAGCACAAAAGAACAGACTAAGCTTTTCTTCTCTCACTATTGGTGATAGGACAATCCTAAACAGGCATAAAGTGATGAAGAGATGACAACAAAGGAGAGAAGCATATGGATAACTCCTCTTATTTACAATCGTTTTATGACCCTTATGTATACCAAACTCTTCAATCCGTCACAGGGAGCCAGGTTACCGTTCAGACCACACAAGGTTCAGTACGAGGGAAGCTGACAAACGTACTCCCAGACCATATCGTAGTAGAAATGAATAATACCCCGTTTTTCATTCGAACTCAGCAAATCGTTTGGGTATTCCCCTCTTCCTAAACTGAAAAAGGAGGCGTTCTTTTGTTTAAACGAGAAAATCGTATATTAGTAGAACTACCTATTCCAGAACACGGTGATCCAAACGCAATGGCAGCTGTGCAAGAGTTATTAGGCGGTAAATTCGGTGAGATGTCGACACTTAATAACTATATGTTCCAATCCTTTAACTTTCGTGGAAAGAAAAAGTTAAAACCCTTTTACGATTTAGTAGCAAGCATTACTGCCGAAGAGATGGGACACGTAGAACTAGTGACAACATCCATTAACCTGCTCTCAAAAGATAATACGTTCCCTGGTCCCCCTGATATTACACCCCTGCAAGCTGGCAAAGATGCTCGTAACACGTACCAGTTTATTTCTACTGCCCAAACGGCGTTAGTAGGAGATTCAATGGGGAATGCTTGGACAGGAGATAATGTATTTAACAGCGGGAATCTAGTGTTAGATCTCTTACACAATTTCTTCTTAGAACTCGGGGCACGAACTCATAAAATGAGAGTGTATGAGATGACAGATCACCCCACAGCTAGAGAAATGATCGGTTATTTACTCGTTCGTGGAGGAGTTCATGTCGTTGCCTATGCCAAAGCATTAGAAATCGCAACAGGTGTAGATGTAACGAAAATGCTACCTGTCCCAAATCTTGATAACTCCAAATTCGATTATGCCAGAAAATATGAAGAACAAGGATTAGATAATATTTTATACACATTTAGTGATACAGACTACAAAGATGTCAAACAAATTTGGAAAGGAAGTAACCCAGAAACGGGGGCACCTTTAAAAGTCATTGAAGGTTCCCCTAAAGGAGCACCTGTCCCTGACTTGGACGATATCCCAGAACAATTTGCCCCAGGAGTTGACGCAGATGATTATAGGCGAATCGCTAAGCGCTTAATGGAAAATATGTAAAAGTAACTAGGATTCAGAAAATAAAAAATGGTCTGAATATGTATTGACGGTTCTCATAAATTGTTCTATAATCCATAACAAGCTCATACGATGAAAGACAAAATGAATATCTTATCTAGAGTGGCGGAGGGACTAGGCCCTGCGAAGCCCGGCAACCTTCAAGCAATCTGTGCTTGAGTGGTGCTACATCCTACAGGTCTGTGGATCTGGAAGATAAGATGAGGACTGTTACATACACCCTCTTCTTATGAAGAGGGTTTTTTATATGTCCTCTTCTTCCCCTCACCTGTATGGCAATTTTTCCTAGACTCTAAAATTACCAAGGAGGAATTGTTATGACTTATAACCCCCATTTATTTGAAAAGGAAACACTTAGTTTACACGGAGGGCAGCAACCTGATCCAACAACTGGTTCTCGTGCTGTGCCCATTTATCAAACCACTTCTTATGTGTTTAACGACACGGATCACGCTCAAAACCTATTCTCACTAGCAGAACCAGGCAACATCTATACGCGTCTTGGCAACCCAACAGTTGATGTCTTCGAGCAACGCGTTGCTCTTTTAGAAGATGGAGTATCAGCAGTTGCAACTTCATCTGGGATGTCTGCCATTACACTTGCTATTTTGAATATCGCAAGTGCAGGTGATGAAATTGTGGCTTCTACGAACCTTTACGGGGGCACCTACAACCTCTTCGCCGTAACACTTCCTAAGTATGGAATTAATGTTACCTTTGTCGATAGCACAGATCCTGAACAATTCCGTGATGCCATCACAACAAAGACAAAAGCAATTTTTGCTGAAGTAATTGGTAATCCTAGCTTGCACGTACTAGATATCGAGTCAGTTGCTGATATCGCACATGAACATCACATCCCCCTTATTGTGGATAGCACCTTTGCAACGCCGATCCTATGCAAGCCTCTTTCATTCGGTGCGGATATTGTAGTTCACTCCGCCACGAAATGGATTGGAGGCCACGGAACTTCTATTGGAGGTGTGGTTGTTGATGGAGGTCGTTTCGACTGGAATCATGAAAAATTCCCGGGCTTTACTGAGCCAGATGCTAGTTACCACGGACTAAGGTATGGAGTTGACGTGGGAGCTGCAGGATTCGCTATCAAATTAAGAGTTCAACTACTTAGAGATATCGGTGCCTGCTTAAGTCCACACAATGCCTTCCATCTCTTGCAAGGACTTGAAACGCTGCACTTACGCATTGAACGCCATGTTCAAAATGCTAAAGAGATCGCCACCTATCTTGAGAACCACCCCGGTGTTGAATGGGTCTCCTACCCTGGACTCCCTTCACATCCATCCTATCAACTAGCAGAGAAGTACTTAGGTCAAGGCGCAGGATCAATGATTGTTTTTGGAATTAAAGGTGGTCGCGAGGAAGGGAGAAAAGTGATTGATACGATCACCTTGTGGTCTCATGTAGCGAATGTGGGAGATGCGAAATCACTCATCATTCACCCCGCATCGACGACTCACCAGCAGCTGAATGACGAAGATCTATTGAAAACAGGGGTAACAGAAGATTTAATTCGGTTGTCAGTTGGACTTGAATCAACCAATGATCTGATTCAGGACTTAGAACAAGCGATCCAAGAAGCTACAGGTTTAGCGAGCATAGCCCCATCGGTACCATCTTCCTCTGTTATCTTACAATCAAGTTTGTACAGGGATGAAACGACCGTTCGGCCTAAGACTATCGCCATTATTGGTAACGGTGCTTCTAAAAAGGAACTTTCAAAATTGTCTCGATTAGGATTTAAACTTAAACAAGAGGCTATTCACGAGGCTGATATTGTCTATGTGACAGAGAAACTAGACACTCCGATACAAATAGGTCCAAATACAAAGCTCATTGCCTATCAATCCAACACACTTAGCGAGAATCAATTACAATCAATCAAAGACCAAGATGCTTCATTACTTCAAACAGACCATTTATATCAAGATACTATTCATACTCGGACGTTAAGTGTAAAAGAAGAATATGATAAGGTATTATTTCGCACCACTTGATCAAGGAGGCTCATCATGACGATACGAATTGGACTACTAGGTTACGGAACAGTAGGAAAAGGGGTTATAGAAATTATTCATTCTCATCAAGAAAGAATTCAAGCATTACTTGGAGAACCCGTTGAAGTCACGGGAGTGCTAGTACAACATTTAAAAAAGAAACGTGAGATCCCTTCTTCTATTCTTGTCACATCGGATTTTGACCGTTTACTGCTTCAAGATATAGACATTGTTCTTGAAGCAATTGTTGGGGAAGAGCCTTCCTTTACCTATTGTAAAAAAGCGATTGAACAAGGCAAGCACGTTGTTACAGCCAATAAAGAAATGTACGCGATACACGGAAAAGAGTTAAAAGAATTAGCAAGTAAACATTCAGTCTCTGTAGGGTATGAATCGACAACTGTTGCAGGAACCCCTGTTATCCGTACTCTTCAACAGCTGCTACAAGTGAATCAGGTTGAAAAAGTGGAAGGAATTTTAAACGGAACTTCGAACTTCATCTTAACCAAAATGAGACAAGATGGAACTTCTTTTGAGCAGTCTCTTAAAGAAGCTCAACAAAAAGGATATGCCGAAGCAGACCCAACCAATGATATAAAAGGATACGACGCCTTTTATAAATTAATGAATATCAGCGAGCTTCTTTATGGAAAGCAACCTAACTGGGACGATGTATATGTAGAAGGAATTGATAGAGTTGACCCTACTCAAATCCTCGAAGCTTCATTCATGGATAAAAAAATAAAGCACGTGGCCACAATTGAGTGGAAAGATGGGGATGTTCGAGCATCCATTCAACCCATTTCTCTTACAGAACACCATCCTCTTTACTCGATTGATGGCGTCCAAAACGGTGTGGTCATTCATACCGATTTGGCCGGACCCTTAACATTATCCGGTCCAGGAGCAGGGGCCTCGTCCACTGCGAGTGGTATGATTGAAGATTTTATTACTATTTTTCAACAGTCCTATAACAACGTTCATCAATTTCAATAAATGAAGAAAAAGCTCAAAGTTATAGTAACTTTGAGCTTTTTAGCACTTTTAAATAGTTTGTTTAGGAGTATGTGACTTCAGCTTCTTAAACACCTACATATGCTATACTTCTAGGAAACGCTAAATAAAGGATTGGAACTCTTTAAGGAGGGATAAATTGAGCGACACTGCTGAAAACTTTTACGATCAATTAGCAGAGGATTATCACTTCATTTTTAATAACTGGGAGGATTCCTCAGCATTTCAAGGAAATACTATAAATAATATCATATTGTCCTCTCTTCCAAACTCTAAAACACTATCCATACTCGACTGTTCATGTGGAATTGGCACCCAATCTATAGGACTTGCGCAAAAAGGGCACCATGTAACCGCCACAGACATTAGCCTAGCTTCAGTAGAACGAGCAATAAAAGAAGCAAATAAGCGCGGAGTCAAGATCTCTTTTGGTATCTCTGATTTTCGTACATTAAACAAAGATATTAAAGGTACATATGATGTCGTCCTCTCAGCTGATAATTCAATTCCACATCTTCTAACGGAAGATGACTTACGCCAAACAGCTAACCAGCTCTATACAAAAGTGAGACCAGGCGGCATGCTAATCATTACCATGAGGAATTATACAGAAATTTTAAAAGAAAAACCTGCCTCTACTAAGCCAAGAACCTTTGATGGTGGTAATCGAATTGTCTTCCAACTGTGGGACTGGAAAGAAGACGGGCGAACCTATACACTCCATCACTTTATCATGCAAAAAGCGAAGGATATATGGAAGACGAAACAATATTCTACAAGTTATAGGGCCATATTACAGACCGAATTGACTTCCTTTCTTCAAGAAGCTGGTTTTCGTAATGTTTCTTGGCAGTCTCCAGAAGAAAGCGGTTATTACCAACCTGTTTTGCTGGCATGGAAGTAAAACCTATAAACACTTAGCCTTTCCTGAACTTGACTCAACCTTTCAAATTGCCTAAGCTAATCTATGCATGATTTTCAAAAGCGTTGACATCCAAGTTCCTTATCAACCCTGTGGCCAGACTGAGAAATAGATAATAGTTTAAATGATGCCGATTTTCATATAAGTGAGGTGGATGCACTTGAATAATACCATTCATATCCTCCTAGTGAGGGTTCATCATACCATAATAAGGATCAACAGATTGGAGTCTTTTCTATGCACCTGAAATGGCTGGGAGCGTTTATTATCCTTACTTTTCTTCTCTCTTCTTGTGCAACGGTTCAAAAGTCAGATGAACCAATTACCATTCAAAACTTTTCCTACCATGTAACAAACGAGAACGAGGAGAAAATTACATTCACTATCAATTTAGAAATACGAAATGGTACCCAAAACGAACGCTTTGTCAGCCTCATGTACCCAAGTTACATCACTCGTAACAAAGAAGGGACACAGCCACCCCTAAGTATTGAAGCTGATCAAGTCACTTATTTAACAAGAAGTATAACGGTGAAGAAGTCAGGTGAATTAACGGATAAAACCATTCAACAAATTGTTGAGAAAGAGATTCCTTTAATCGATGGAATTACGATTGGTAAGAGATATGAATTACCATCTACCTCTAAATAGAGGCTCTCGTTTAAGAGAGCCTCTTTTATTCAATATTGGTATCCGATTGCTTGATGGAAGAACCTTTTGGATATAGGGAAACACAAAGGAGAATAACAATGACTCCCAACACACAAAGGGTAGCAACCGCTACAGAACTTTGAATAGAAACGATTTCAGCTGTCATTCCTATAACAATAGTCGCTAATAGTGTAAGTAGTGCTTCGATCCAACCATATATACTTGAAATCCTGCCAATCATAAGCGCTGGAACCGATTGCTGTACATATGTGTTAAATCCAGTCTGGACCCAGGCCATAAAGAAGGAAAGGAGAAAGAATCCTGCTGCAGCTTGAATGAAGATCGTCGAGAATCCATAGGTTATATACCCACAAGATACAAGAATAGACCCTCCCCATACTACTAAACGATTTTCTAAGCGTTTAGCCAAGACAATCATAGCTAGAGCACCACAAACATACCCCGCGCCCGCTATACTTACCAGAAATCCATATTCTTTATCAGATAGAGATAATACATTTTTCGAAAATGCCGCTTCTAAAGAATCAATAGCAGTAGCCCCAATCATCAATAAAGCGACTAAAGAGTATGTCACTATAATTTTACGAGAGGTTTTCGTAAAATGCCAGACGGCTTTGAAGTCTTTCAACAGTAAGTCTAACGACATATTCTCGAATTCCTCTATTTCAGGTTTACATACGCTCATTTTAGGGAGCTTTAAAACGATAAGAGCAGATATAATAAAGGATAATCCGTTTAATGCAATGGCAACATTTAAACTGCTAATTATAAATAATAAACCCGCAATCGCAGGACCTAGTACAAATCCACCTGAATCCAACAGACTTCTCCAGGCATTAAAACGTTTCCTTTTCTCTACTGGAACAAGTTTTGTCATATAAGACAAAGTTGTTGTCTCACTTATTGAACTTCCCATGTAAATTAGGAAGACAAGGCCATAGATCAGTGATAGGTTCGTTGTTATTGAGATGAAGAGGACAAGCATCCCTCTAAAAAGGTCTAACCATAACATTGTATTTCGCTGATCAATACGATCAACAAAACTACCTGCCCATATATTAGTCACGACCATGGCAGCAGGTCTTAATAAATATAAGATCGTGACGGCAAAAGGGGATCCCGTCTTATTCAATACCATCAAATTCAAAGCAATCAGGAAAACCCAGTCACCAATCGTAGAGATCCCAAGTGCCGCTAGCAAAAATACTGAAGCAGACCACCGTTTGTCTTTCTTCATTCGACTCATTCATTTCCCTCCTCCAGCAAGATTAGATGTGATTTAGGAAGAATGAATCTGTATTAATTTCAACATAAAAAAACCCACCCCCAAGATTTGTTCATCTTGGGGGCGGGTTTTTCCGCGGTGCCACCCCAATTCGTTAATATGTCACCATATTAACCTTTTCAGGTACGGCATTCTTTGCTTATACCCTAGCTCTGTAACAGGAGCTCCTGGCACATGATCCCACAACTAGTTCCCATGCGCAGCTCAGAGGCTTGTTTCAATCAGGCGCTTCTACCCTCTTTCACCAACCGAGAGCTCTCTGAAAGAAACGATATGATCTACTCTTCTCTTCATAGCTTATATTATAATTGCTACAACATTACCAAAACGATACAAATCTGTAAACCCCTTGTTATTGAATGCTCTAAATGAGTAAAGGGTGCCAGGCACCCTTTACTGTGATAAAGTCTATCAAATTTAATCTTGTTGTTTGTTAAGAGCTTCTTGAAGAGAGACGTTTTTTAGTTTTCTTCTAGATAAGAAAAGCGAGACGTAATACGTGAATAGGATGATCATAAGACTAATCAGAATCATTAACCAGCTCAATTGAACAGGCATTGCAAATCCTGTTTGTTCAACTATTGAATTCATAAGCTGTTCAATGCTAAGAATTCCAATAGGAACAGATAAAAGGAATCCTAGAAGGACGATTGGCGTATAAACGTTAATCATTAGCCTAGAAATTTCTTGGTCTTTGTACCCCATAACTTTAAACAGAGAAATAGAAGGCGAATTCTCTTCTACAATTAGATTCGTAATAAGTGTTAAGACAATAACTCCAATTAAGAATGCGAAACCTGCTATTCCAAAGACAGAATAACGGGTTAAGGAAGACGTTGATTCGAAGTTCTCTATAATATCTTGCTTATTCTCTATAAATAATACGTCTTCCGAGTTATCTGGCTTATCTTCTGTCCATTTGGCCGTATATACCCCTTTTGGATAGCCAAGAAATTCGTTGACTTCACTTCGCTCACTATAAATAGAAAAACCAATATAAACCTTAGCTATTCCTGTGACTTCTTTCTCTATCGTCTTGTTGTTGTACGCATTTTCAAGAGTAATCGTATCCCCTTTTGAAAGACCTAGCGCACTTGCAAACGGTTCGCTTAACACCACTCCATTTTTAAGTGTTGAATGAAGTAGTTTCCCATCTTCGGTTTGGAGCTGAATGTGTTCAGTGTCAGGTTCTATCCCGTAAATCATAGACTGTTGCTCAATTTCCTTGGCTTTTTCTCCATTTATTTCGATAATATCTGCTTCAGCTACTGTAAAGGGACTTTCGCCTTTAGTTGTCTCTTCTTGTTGTAAGGTTTTGAAATGAGCAGCGTAATTATATGTCATGATATCTTTATAGGTTGAATCCACAATTCCGTCCATTCCTTTGTACATCGTAGCTCCAAAGATCAATAGAATACTTGAAAACATAACCCCCAAAAGAATGTAAACAGCTCTTGCTTTACTTCTGGCTAACAGTCGAATACGAAAGCGTGAAATAAAGCTCCCTTTGTTAATAATCGGCAATCGTTCTAATAATGACTTCTTCCCTTTTGATGTATCCTTTGGCCGTAATAAATCGAGCGGAGACTGTTGCAACGGTTTTTTGATAACAAAATACGTCATGATGAGTAATATTATATTTGGCACGAAGAAGCCAATTACAAGTACTCTAGGATCCCAATCAAAGTATGAAATGCTAGGTAGATTGAAGTAATTGGAATATAGGTCGGTTATGGGAATCGATAAAGCTGCACCAGCTGTCACGCCTAAAATAGACCCAACGAGTCCAATAATAGTCGCATACATCATATAATGCTTTGTCAGTTCACTGTTCCGATAGCCTAACGCTTTCATGGTTCCAATTTCTTTTCGTTGCATTTCTAACCGTCGCTTCATAATCATAAGAACCATAAAAACAGATAACGCTAATATAAATAGCGGTAGTGTTGTAATCATCGTCTCTGAACTTTCAATCTCTGATTCTACAAATTGAATTCTAGGATTCTCTTCTTGGTTCATCCATTTCAACAAAGAATAGTTTTCCGTAACAGCGGATTTAAAGGCATTCCTTTCTTCTTCTGATGCCTCGTTCCCTAAAATTTGAGTTACTGTTTTATCAGCAATAGATTGAAGGGTATGTTCAGTCGTCATCCCGATTCCAAACGTATTCGGATCACTAAGAAGATCACTTTCACGTTCAAGAACATAAATATAATCCGGAAGATACACTAAGCCTGTTACCTTTAATGTTCGGCCCTTTACATCGATTTCATCTCCAACGGTAATATGATGAGCTTTAGCGAAAACGGGAGATAGAGCGATCTCGTCTGCTTCTTCAGGCAGTTTCCCTTCCGAGGCGTAAGGGATGTTGATCTTATTTGTATTTGAGAATAGCCTAAGAGTTGTTCCATTCCCATTGTAAGGAATATCTCCGTAAAGTCGTTCTTCTAAAGATAAATTATAATTCTTTTCCCATTCTTCAAGTTGATCTGAAGACACTTCATTAGCTAAAATCATATGGAAATCTTCCTGCATGTATTCTTCTTTAAATTGATCATTTCGGTTATCCAAAGTCGAGATTCCCATTGACATGGATACATACAGCATAATAGATAATAGTAGAAGAATGATTACACCAAAATACTGAAATTTCTTCTCCTTAAATTGACGAAGTATACTTTTTCTAAGGATCATACCCATTTCACCTTCTCTGGATCAACCGGTTCCTCATTATAATAGTGCTCAATAATTTCACCGCTTTTCATTCTAACTACCTTATGAGCCATTTCTCCGATACCGTTATTGTGAGTAATAATACAAACAGTTGTACCATATGTCTCATTTACATATTTTAAAAGACTAAGGATTTTCTTCCCTGTCTCCTCATCTAAAGCGCCAGTTGGTTCATCACACAGAAGTACGCGAGGGTTTTTTATAAGTGCTCGCGCGATGGCAACACGCTGTTGTTCTCCCCCACTTAATTGATAAGGAAACTTATCCTTTTTGTCCCACATGCCAACTTTTTCTAACGTATCTTTCATATTTAAAGGGTTTTGACTTAACTCTTTCCCTACCTCTACGTTTTCTTCAACTGTTAAGGTTGGCATGAGATTATACTGTTGAAAGATAAAGCCAAGGGTGTTCCTTCGGTATTCTGTAAGTTCCTTATCTTTCATTTTAGTCAAATCATGGTCATGAACCGTAATTTCTCCTTCATCATGACGGTCAATGCCTCCAATTACATTGAGTAACGTAGACTTACCAGAACCTGATGGACCGAGAATAGCCACGATTTGCTTATCAGGAATTTCAATTGAGGCATTCTTTAACGCATGAACGTTTACTTCACCACTTTGATAAATCCTGTTTACATTCCATAGCACGATACTCATACGCTCATCTCCATTTCAAAATTTGAAATATATACACAAAATCATTTCATTTCTCTTCCTTTTCATCTTACCTCAGTATATGTCAGAAGACAATATTTTTTGAACTAAATAAACCATTTCATTTCAAAACATTTATCCCTTTAGTTATATAAAGCGAAAAAGCGTGCCAGACACCCTTTACTTGGTTAAAGGGTGTCTGGCACGCTTTCTTACTGTGAAGCAATAAAAAACAAACTAGCTATCAACGCTAGTTTGTTTCATGGTCAGATCGGTTTACTTTTTTGAAATCGTCTAGAAAGTCCTTCTGAAAACTTGTTGTGGGCGTTGCCTTTGGTTTGGCTTTTAATTTCTTAAATGGATTCGTACCATATTTATCAGTAAGTTCTCCTATAGCAGAGTACAATTTTTCGTTTTTCGCTTCGCTCTCATATGTGAATAAGTCAAGTTGCATAGTCGCATCTTGTTTTTCACTAAGGTCTTGCGCTGTAACGCCCATTAGTCTTATAGGATCACCGTTCCAATGATCTTCCCATAGCTTCATTGCATACTGATAGATCTCTTCCACCTTACTTATATATTCGGGTAATTGCTTACTTCTCGTAATCGTCTTACGATCATGATAACGAATCATTAACTGGATGTTTCTCGAAACAACTTCTTTATTTTCCATCCGGTCTGCTACTTTTTGAGATAACTGTCGCAGTAGTTTTGTAATCTCATTATCATCCGTTGTATCATGAGGCAATGTTTGAGAGTTTCCAATGCTTTTGAATTCACTCACTGCATCAGGATCAACCAAACGATCATCAATACCATTTGCACGATTTTGAAGTCGTTCACCGTTAATCCCAAGTTTCCCTTTTAAAACATAAACATCAGCTTTAGCAAGATCCTCAATTGTTTGGATATGACTAGCGTTTAATTTCTCAGCCGTTTTCTCTCCAACACCATACATCTCACGCACTGGCATGGGCCATAATTTATTAGGAATATCACGCTTTCTGAGGACAGTAATTCCCATTGGCTTCTTCATATCTGAAGCCATCTTAGCTAAGAACTTGTTAGGTGCAATACCTATTGAACAAGGAAGTTCAAGCTGTTCCATAACCGTATCTTGAATCCATTTCGCAATCTCTAGAGGGGTGCCCTGATCAGCGCAATCAGTTATATCCATATATCCTTCGTCAATCGAAACAGGTTGTACAAGTGGTGTAACTTGGGAAAGTATCGAGAACATTTCCCTTGAAGCCTTACGATAGCGTTCAAAATTGGGACGCATCACAATCATATTCGGACAAAGACGTCTCGCTTGCCACAAGGGCATTGTCGTCTTTACACCTTTATCCCGGGCTTCATAACTTGCAGTTACAACGATTCCCTTTCGTTCCTCAGGATTCCCCGCTATCGCAAGAGGTTTCCCTTTTAATTCCGGATTATAGGCCATCTCTACAGACGCATAAAAACTATTCATATCTACATGAAAAATGACTCTTCCGTTCTTTGGATACCACTTCGACAAAATCAGAACACCTCCTCTCTAACGAACATTCGTTCTATATGTATTGTAACATATATGCCTCTACTACGCTCTCCTGCCATACTACTCTTTAATACAGTAAAGAACAAACGCGTGCCAGACACCCTTTACCTCAGTAAAGGGTGTCTGGCACGCGTTAGCTTAGTAAAGCAATTAAGCAGAAAAAAACCCTTCCAACTATAGGGAGTTTGGATCTGCTCTCTACAGGTTGGAAGGATTTTCTTCCCCTTCGTTTGAGCAAGCAGCTTGGTTTTCTTTATTTATACAAGAACCTAGCGAGTTCGCGGTTCTTGCGGCTGCTCGATTGTAAATCATATCAAACTTACTTTTCGCAAGTCTTCGTTTTGCAATGGATTCAAAAGGATTTTGCAAGACCTGTAAATATGATTCCAGTTGCTCTCTCTCTTCTTGAGTTAATCGGACTTTCATAACAAACCTCTTTCCGTGGAGTAGTATTTATGGTTCCTTTGTTGCCGCAATTTCATCGGAAGAGTCTTTCTTACGGTACACATGCGGGCTTCGATCCTCTTCTGAGCAGGCTAATTTTTGTTCATAATCAATACAGGCATTTTCAAGAGATTCTTTTTGATACTTTTGAATGTACGATAACCCAGCATAACCTGCTAATAACGACGTCACAATAATAGATAGCTGATTTTCTGTACCCGTCAACGTCACAGTACTCTTTGCAATAATACCAGCGCCAACCCCAATAATTAGATCTCCTATTACTCCTAGCTCAAATAAGATTGGATCGGTATTCTTATTATCTCCGTACCGAATTCCCACTAAAAACAACAGGAAGCTAATGCACGCATTCACAATCGTAACAACCAGCATAAGCGCCTTGATCAACCCACGGTGGGAAGAACGGCTCCACTCCTCAAACCCCTTGAACTTGAAATCAATGCTAACAATCGGAAGTAAAATACAAGCATTCCTCTTATAATGACCTATTAAAGCACCCACTAAGCTTACTAAAATCGCCAACTTAAAGATGTCCCAAAGCTCGACTAGTGAATAAACCTGATCCATATCATCACCCTTCTCTATAGTGTTAACCTAATAATACTATTATTGTTAGAATTTTCAATCATTTTTGGAACAATTGAATCTATAGCATTATAGGTTGTCACATTTCAATAGGTCAAAAGACTATTTTAAATGCGAACGCATGTACCTTTAGACATAGCCTTTTTACCTCCTTTAGATATATCCGCCTATTTTTAAAAGACATTAAAAAGGAGAGCACATCGGCAATGCTCCCCCATCTAATGCTATTCAACAGCTTACCATATGTGATAGCTTATCCCTAGTCTATATACCATGACCAAAGAAATTAAAATGATACCTAAACCACCCCATATCGAAGCTTTATTTTTTTCAAGCCCCCCTGTGATCATTGTTCGAATGCCCATCAAAAAGAATATGCCTGAAATAGCTGTTTTCGATTTAAATTCTGTAAACATATAATCATCGTACCGACTTTGACCATTAACGACATACGCTCCATGATCTTGATAGAGAAACACAATAAAACAAACCGTTTGCAAGATTGTTATGATAGGAAAAAGGATTCCTCGGGTGGCTCCCTTTTCTTGCAAATAGTTATGTACATAAGATTGAACCTTATTAGAACGAATGTATGTAATACTTGAGATTACCACTAATAACGGTGCCCCGTACCTCAAAGCATTGCTCAACGAGATGTTTTTAAGAGCCCAAATCAGGAATCCTAAACTGACAAAATAAAGAGCAATAAAAAGATAATGAGGACGATTAACTTTCTCTTGATCCACAGCCAACGCTCACCCCCAGGCCAATTTTATCCATAAATTGGAGCAAAATGCAATAAAAAGTGCCCAGGCTCTTCAAAGCCTGGGCGTTGGTCTGCCTATTAGCAGATGATGTGAAGTGAAGATAGGAACGCTCTAACCATTCTTGTTTAAGCTCTTTATCTACATACTTGTAGCTCACATCATTCGTTCCGATGCAACACTATTCTTCTTTACGTTCCATTGAACGAAGAACAGCTGTTAATAGAATAGCTCCTACTACCATGACCGCACCGACCCATGGAGTGTGCTCAAGGCCGATCGAGTCTACAACTAACCCACCAACGAAAGAACCGATCGCAATACCAACGTTAAAGGCTGCAATGTTTAATGCCGACGCAACGTTGACAGCAGATGGTACATACTTTTCAGCTAGGTTTACGACTAGAATTTGTAATGCAGGAACATTCATGAATGCAAAGAGACCCATGAAGAAAATCGTGATTAAACCAAGTACTTTAAATGGCGCAGTAACCGCTAAGATGAATAAAATAATAGCCTGGAATACGAACATCCAAAACAGTGCTTTAAGTGGATTCTTGTTAGATGCTTTCCCACCAATTGTGTTACCTATTGCAACTGCAAGGCCGTAAAGAACTAGGATCATGCTTACCCAGTTTGCACTAAATCCAGTAATATCTTCTAATATTGGAGATAGATACGTGAATGCAACGAACGTACCTCCATATCCTAAGCCAGTAATAACAAAAGCTAATATTAATTTACCATTTGTTAAGATCTTAAGCTGTTCACTAAATTTTGCTGGTGGTGCTTCTTTAAGGTTTTTCGGAACTAATATGGCACTAGAAAGAACACCAATTAGTCCAAGTAACGCTACACCCCAGAATGTTGCTCTCCAACCAAAGGCTTGTCCAATAAAGGTCCCAAGCGGAACACCTGTTACAGTGGCAACTGTCAGCCCTGTGAACATGAAGGCAATCGCACTGGCCCGCTTATGTTGCGGAACTAAATCGGCAGCAATTGTTGCCCCAATAGAGAAGAATATTCCGTGCGAGAAAGCTGTAATAAAACGAGCTATAAATAAGACTGTAAAACTCGTTGATAACGCTGCTACTGAGTTACCAACTATAAACAAAACCATTAAAGACATGAGAAGCGTTTTCCGATTCATGTTCGACGTTAATGCGGTAAGAACCGGTGCACCAATCGATACACCAATAGCATAACCAGAAATCAATAAGCCTGCCAACGTAATCGATATTGATAAATCATCAGCAATCGATGAGAGAAGTCCTACGGGAACAAATTCTGTAGTTCCAATACCAAAAGCACTAATCGCTAGCGCTAAGAGCGCCAGAGTGCCTCCTTTATTTTGAGTTTGATTTGCAGATTGTGTGTTAGAACTCATGAAAGAGATCCTCCTTTAAAATGTTTTCAACTAAAAGGTAAGGCGCCATTACCTTTTTGAACGTGTACACCACATTATGCAATGTACATTTTCATTACGGAAGTACGTACTTTAAAGTACGGTAGGTACTAAAAAGTAACTGTAGTTGTTTCATACATAAGACATATGGTTGCGCTTTGCCTATTGGCTTACCTCCTTTGCAACAATTGCTATTATGCCGTGTAAGGGTAAAAGAAAAAAGTACGTACTTTCTTGTAGTATAGGTACTTCGAGGTAACAATTTAGAATTGCCAAGGGGTGAAGATGTAATATTTTTATGAACAAAAAAAGGACCACCTATATGGTGATCCTTTTTTACTCATTATTGCATTTGTTGTTGATTTGTTTGAGCATAGCTTTGTAGCATCTGGTTCATATCTTGAGGAGCTAATTGAGGGACTTGATAGTACCCGTGCTTGTTTTGATATAGGAAAATTTCATAAGACATTTCAATTAAATTCGGTACACTGTCTGCAATAACACGTCTTAGTACTGGATTGGTCATTTCTAAAGCAGTCATGGAGAACAAAGTGGCAAGTGATTTTGTCTGACCTAACATGTATGCGGATAACCCTTTATCTGATAGTTCCTGTACAGATTGATTCGGTTTTTTAGGCTGTCCAGGTTTTAACCCGTATACGGTTGTATGATCTTCTTCCATTTTATACACCTGCGTTGAAACAGAGGGCTTATTCCCGGTAGTGAAGCTCTCAACGATTGTATTATACATGGTCTCGATAAACGTATATTGACGATTTAGAATATCCTTTAACCTCTGATCTTGAATATGTTGCTCATACATTTGGTATTGATCCATTAAACTAATAACAGAAGCTATTACTTCATGCGCGTCAAATAGTTCATGGCCTCCATGATTTGTAGATGGAGCCGTTGTTTTTCCGTTATTATTTGGATTTGGCTGTTGTTGCTGTTGCATGAAACCCCTCCTGTAAATTGAATCAATTGTTAGTGTGCACTTATAATAAAGTTCTATGTACAGTAAGAGGGCGTAAGTTCCCACTAAATAGAGCCACTAAACCAGATGTCTAACATAGTCCATACGTCACAATATGAAAATCATTTTAATTCCAGACAAAAAAAGACTTCCATCCTTAAGGATAGAAGTCTTTTGCATTAATTATTAGCCGTTTCTTGTACGATCGCTGCTACAAGTTCAGCTGTTTTCTCCAATTCATCAAGAGGCATACGTTCATTCGTCGTATGAATCTCTTCGTACCCTACGCAAAGGTTGACCGTAGGAATTCCGTGGCCTGCAATAATATTCGCATCACTTCCTCCACCACTAGTTAGAAGTTCAGTAGGGCGTCCAATTGTCTTCGCTGCACGACGAGCAACCTCTACAACTTCTTCTCCTTCACTATGCTTAAACCCTGGGTACATGACTTCTGTTTCGATATCAACACTTCCACCCATTTCATCTGCAGTTTCTTCAAGTGCTTTCTTCATCTTCTCTACTTGCGCTTCCATTTTTTCAGGCACAAGAGAACGTGCTTCTGCTAAGATCTCAACGTGGTCGCACACAATATTTGTCTTCTGACCACCTTCAAAACGTCCAATGTTAGCAGTTGTTTCTTCATCGATTCGACCTAATGGCATTTTGGAAACAGCACGTGCTGCAAGTGTAATGGCAGAGATTCCTTTTTCAGGCGCAACTCCTGCGTGAGCTGTTTTCCCCTTCACGACAGCATTCAGCTTCGCTTGCGTAGGTGCAGCCACTACAATATTACCGACTTTCCCATCACTATCAAGAGCGTAACCGTATTTCGCAGTTAAATGCTCAGGCTTTAGCGCTTTAGCTCCAACTAGACCAGATTCTTCTCCGACTGTGATAATAAATTGAATATCGCCATGTGCTACTTCATTTTCTTTAAGGGTTTTAATCGCTTCAAAAATGGCAGCCAGGCCTGTTTTATCATCCGCTCCAAGAATCGTGGTCCCGTCAGTAACAACATACCCATCTTTAATAGTTGGTTTTACGCCGTTGCCTGGAACGACTGTATCCATATGGGAAGTGAAATATATAGTGTCAACGCCTTCTTTATTTCCTTTAAGCGTACATATTAAGTTTCCTGCTCCATGACCCGTTACTTCCTTCGCATTATCTTCAAATACTTCGACACCAAGGTCTGTAAACTTGGTTTTTAATACTTCGTTTATTTTCGCTTCGTCTCCGGTTTCAGAGTCGATTTGTACCAATTCCAGAAATTCTTCAATCAAACGCTCGCGATTCACTGTAAGCATGTTTGTTGCCTCCTTCAATTATGTAAAAAAAGAGATGACTCTCTATTAGTACGTTAGCGAAAGCCATCTCAAGTGTCAAACGATGTTTATTATAATGGAATATTTCCATGCTTTTTCTTCGGACGATCTTCTTGTTTATTCTTTAGCATATCAAGGGCTTGTATAAGTGAGATTCGAGTTTCTCTTGGATCGATAACATCATCCACCATGCCTAGTCCAGCTGCGACATAAGGATTCGCAAACTTCTCCCGGTACTCATCGATTTTAGCTTGGCGTGTTTCTTCAGGATTCTCGCTTCCTTTAATGTCTTTAGCAAAAATAATATTCGCTGCTCCTTCTGGCCCCATGACGGCTATTTCGGCATTTGGCCATGCATAGACGAGGTCAGCACCAATTGATTTACTATTCAATGCAACATACGCACCACCATATGCTTTACGGGTAATGACCGTGATTTTAGGAACCGTTGCCTCTGAGTATGCATATAAAATTTTGGCGCCATGTCTAATAATACCCCCGTGTTCTTGTTTGACACCAGGGAAAAATCCAGTCACATCCTCAAAAGTAATGAGAGGGATATTAAACGAATCACAAAAACGTATAAATCTTGAGGCCTTATCAGAAGAATCGATATCAAGTCCTCCTGCCATGACTTTTGGCTGGTTACATACAAGACCCACCGTTTTTCCTTTTATACGAGCAAACCCAACAACGATGTTCTTGGCGAAGTCAGGATGAATTTCAAAAAAGGAGTCCTCATCCACTACTTCATTGAGTATTGTCCGAACGTCGTATGGCCTTATTGGATCAAACGGTATTAAATCCGTTAAATTAGAACGATAGTGATCCTCGTCATCCATTTCAATTTGGCGTGGTTTCTCATTATTATTAGCAGGAAGGTAATCAATTAAGGATCGCACTTGATCTAACGCTTCTTCTTCAGTCTTTGCTTTCAAGTGCGCGTTCCCACTTTTACTATTATGTACATGCGCACCACCAAGGTCCTCAGAAGAGATTTGCTCGCCTGTTACGGTCTCAATTACTTTAGGTCCTGTAATAAACATTTGCGAGGTTTCTTCTACCATAATAACGAAATCCGTAATAGCAGGAGAGTACACAGCTCCTCCTGCACAAGGTCCCATTATGACAGATATTTGAGGAATGACACCAGAATAGATCGAGTTCCTGTAAAAAACTTGACCATATCCATCAAGAGATGTAACTCCTTCTTGTATACGAGCTCCGCCTGAATCATTTAAGCCGATGAAAGGAACACCGTTCTTTACAGCTAAGTCCATAGCCGCTGCTATTTTCTTAGCATGCATTTCTCCTAAAGCGCCGCCAAAAACGGTAAAATCCTGGGCAAATAAATACACATCATTCCCTTTAATCTTACCGAACCCGGTTACAACGCCTTCCCCAGGAGCTTCTTTCCCTCCCATGCCAAAGTCAGTCCCGCGATGTTCAATAAAAGGATTCAACTCTACAAAGCTTCCTTCATCAAGTAAGTAATCAATACGCTCACGAGCTGTCATTTTACCCTTATCGCGTTGCTTTTGGATCCGTTCGTCTCCCCCTCCCATCTCAACAGCACGTCGTTTATCATACAATTCATTGATCTTATCATAGATATCCATTACGACTTTTCACCTCCGTGTTGGCATAACTCATATAAAACACCATGAGATGCTTTAGGGTGCAGGAACGCAACATCTGCATTATGGGCTCCTTTTTTTGGTTCTTCGTTTAATAAAGGAACGCCGTCTTCTCTATAATTCTTCAAACGGTCTTTAATATCTGAAACTTCAAAAGCAATATGATGAATCCCTTCTCCTTTCTTCTCTATAAACTTGTAGATAGGAGAATCTTCATTAAGAGGCTCTAATAATTCGATCTGTGTTTCGCCAATCGGCAAAAACGCCACCTTTACTCCCTCACTTTGCACCTCTTCCACATCCTTCAAAGATAGACCTAACGTATCTGTGTAGAAAGGAAGCGCTTGTTCAATATGATGAACCGCTATTCCTATATGAGCAATTTTCTCAGGAGGCTTCACACTTTCTGACTTGTCCGGATCCACAAGGCGCCTAATGTACTTCGCTACCTCATCTGTTGAACTTCCAGGGGTAAAGATCTTCTTAATACCTTTCTCCTCTAAATATGGAATATCTTCAGGAGGAATAACACCACCTCCAAAGACAGGGATGTCCGCGGCATTATATTTCTTTAGTGTATCAACAATTTTAGGAAAAAGTGACCTGTGGGCTCCTGATAAAGAAGATAATCCGACAATATCCACATCTTCTTGTATGGCAGCCTGAGCTATTTGGTCAGGTGACTGACGCAGCCCTGTATATATCACTTCCATTCCATGGTCTCGTAATGCTTGAGATATGACGAGCGCACCCCGATCATGCCCATCAAGTCCAGGTTTTGCAATAAGTACGCGAATTTTTCGATTCATAACCTTTCCCCCTATCGAGTTTAGCGTGCAATATACTCTCCAAATTCCCTTCGCAATGTATGACAGATCTCACCTACAGTAGCATAGGCTTTCACTGCCTCTAAAATATGTGGCATTAGATTATCCGTCTGATCTTGAGCAGCTTCTTTAATTCGATTGAGCGCTTGTTCAACTCTAGCCTGATCTCGATTGTTTCGGAGGCTTTCTGTTTTCTGTACTTGCGCCTTTTCTAAAGCTTCATCAACGCGTAATAATTCTTGATTCACTTCTTCGTCAATTTTATACTGGTTCATACCAACGATGACTTCTTCACCGCTCTCAATTTTCTTCTGCGTTTCATAAGCCGCATGGTGGATCTCTCTCTGCATGTATCCTTCTTCAACCGCTTGGACGGCGCCCCCCATGTCTTTAATTTGTTCTAAGTACTGATTGACTTGTTCTTCAATTTTGTCAGTTAGTTCTTCTACATAATAAGAGCCAGCTAGCGGATCGACCGTGTCTGCAACGCCGCTTTCATTCGCTATAATCTGTTGAGTCCTTAGTGCAATACGGGCAGACTCTTCGGTCGGTAAGGCCAACGCTTCATCTCTTGAGTTTGTATGTAAACTCTGCGTTCCTCCCATAACCGCAGACAGAGCTTGTAAGGCCACTCGAACAATATTGTTATCGGGCTGTTGGGCTGTAAGGGTAGATCCTCCTGTTTGAGTATGGAACCTGAGCTTCCAGCTTTTTGGATCTTCTGCTTTATAGTGCTCTTTCATAATCTTTGCCCACACCCGACGAGCTGCTCTGAATTTAGCTGCTTCTTCAAAAAATTGATTGTGTGCGTTAAAGAAGAACGCAAGGCGTGGAGCAAATTGGTCAACTTTTAAACCTGATTCAATTGCAGCATCTACATACGCTAATCCATTTGCGATCGTAAAGGCCACCTCTTGTACAGCAGTCGAACCTGCTTCCCGAATGTGGTATCCAGATATACTAATTGTATTAAACTTAGGCAGATACTCCTGGCAATAACCAAAGATATCTGTAATGAGACGCATGGATGGTTTCGGAGGAAAAATATATGTACCTCTAGCAATGTATTCTTTTAAGATATCGTTTTGGATCGTGCCTGTTAATTTCTCTTTAGGAACACCTTGCTTTTCACCCACAGCGATATACATACACAGTAAAACTGATGCAGGTGCATTAATCGTCATGGATGTACTCACTTTATCAAGTGGAATTTGGTCAAATAGCGTTTCCATATCGGCTAAACTATCTATGGCCACCCCTACTTTTCCCACTTCTCCTTCTGCCATGGGATCATCAGAGTCATATCCGATTTGCGTTGGCAGATCAAATGCTACCGATAAACCTGTCTGTCCTTGTTCTAATAAGTACCTGAATCGTTCGTTCGTTTCCTGGGCAGAACCAAATCCCGCATACTGGCGCATCGTCCAGAAACGACTTCTATACATTGTTGGTTGAATCCCTCGAGTGTATGGATATTGCCCGGGAAACCCTATATTCTCGACATATTTCTCATTTATTTCACCGCTGTACAAACGATCAATCCCAATGTGAGAACTCGTTTCAAACGTATCCTTACGCTCTGGAAATCGTTCAATAGCCTTTTTGGTCTGCTCTTCCCACTTTTTCTTATGTTCATTATAGGTAGAACCCATACGAACGCCCCCCTTTTATCGAAATCTTGTCATTTTGAATACTATTCGATAAACATCAAGAAAACCCTTTCAATTTTTCGACAATTTAATTGTATCATGAATAAAGGTGGAAAATGAACGATTACTCATTATCTTTCTTAATATCTTCCTAGCCTCTAGGCTCAATGTTTTTTATTATTTGTTCCATATAAGCCCCCTTACATGGAACACTCGAAGTTGAGAGAATGCTTCCGTTTGCTCAGATTGAGGGTAAGGTGGTTCGGGAAATCACTCGCTATATGTAGAAGACACGGAAGCATGCTGTATAAAGTACCAGAATTATGGATATCCCCACCACAAGCGATTTTTGTGGCCGTTCCACTACTTCTGGCAAGGGGTGTCTGGGGAACGGCGAGACTCCTACGGGAGAAAGAGGTCGACGAGACCCCGGAGCGAACGAAGTGAGTGAGGAGGCTCGACAGCTCGCCCGTGGAAAGCGAGTCGTTCCCCAGACACCCCTAGCCTCAACATCATAACGGCCCAGTCTCACTAACATACCTCAGCTTCGAGTCCTCATAATTACTGCCCTATTTTGAATAAACTTGGTTAATAACAACCTTAAACTTTAACAAAGCCTTTCTCAGCAGAAGAGAAATCAACAGAAGTGTATGAAAAGGAGACTTGTTCATTTTCAGAATTCGGGTTAAAATGGGACTAGTATCGGGGACGAAGGAGGTCAATACTATGGCATCTAAAACTACACAAAAGAAACAATCAGAAGCAACACAACAACGTAAACCATCAAAGCGTGAAAAGCGTCAAAAATTTGTTGTGTACCTAATGATTGTAACGATGTTATTAACATCACTACTTGCTGGAGCGGGTATGTTCTTATAATGAATAGATCGACAAAAAGCATTTGGCTATTGAAGCCAAATGCTTTTCTTTTTCTTCTTATGCTTTTATATGGCGGATCGCTTCTGCGACTTCTGTAGTAGGAGGCATACAAGAAAAGTTTTCGCAGATATAGGCAGTCGAACGATTATGAATTTTTTTATAATCTGCTGTGAAAGGTGCAAGGCTTGCAAGTCTTTCTACAGAATTACCAACGAGATAAGTCAATTCAGGGTGGAAATCTTCTTGAAGAGAACGCAGTAGTTCATCCATTCCGTCATCCCCTTCACTTTTAAGGACCACAACTTCTTTAGCGCTACTTTGCATAAGCAAATACGTCTGCAAAAAGTACGCATGCCCATCTGAATACTTCACTAAGTCATCTGTGAAAGAAGCAATTGTATGATTTGCAACTTCTTCTTTACTAACATCGCCAGTTAATCTTGCTAGTCGCAAAAGTTGTAAGGAAGCTACACTATTCCCAGAAGGCACCGCTCCATCCGCAGCTTCTTTAGGACGGGTTATAAGCTGTTCATGATCGGTACCATATAGATAGAAACCTCCCTGATCTCCATCTAAAAATAAAGCCATCATTTGCTCGCTAAGTATATTCGCCTTTTGTAAATAGTCAAGGTTAAAACTTGCTTCATACATTTCGATATAACCCCATAATAAATACGCATAATCATCAATGAGCCCTAAATGTTTCACTTCACCATCTCGATACCGTACCATAAGGCGGCCATCTACAAATAGGTGCCGTTCTATAAAAAGAAGGGATTGTTCCGCTTCTTCAAAATAGGTTTTGTTTCCAAACACTCTAGAAGCTTTTGCAAGAGCTGTAATCATCATTCCATTCCATGAGGTGATAATCTTATCATCTTTAAATGGACGAACCCTCTCCTCTCTTGCCTTAAATAACTTCTCCCTCCCTACTTTAAGGGACTCTCTAAGGCTGTACTCTTTTAAGCCATTTCGTAATGCATAGGATTTGAGGTCAGATTGAAGCAAATTCGGAATACTTTTCCCTTCAAAGTTCCCTTGGTCCTTAATGTCATATACGTCACAAAACAAATCGCCTAGAGGTTGTCCAAGAACTTCTATTATTTCATCAGGTGACCAAACGTAAAACTTTCCTTCTACACCTTCTGAATCCGCATCTTCAGCAGAGTAAAATCCTCCTTCTGAGTGTTTTAATTCACGAAGAACATATGAAATAACCTCTTCTGCCACTTCCTTAAACCGTTCTTCCTTAGTTACTTGATAGGCTTCCGTATAAGCAATCGCAAGGAGAGCTTGATCATACAGCATTTTCTCAAAATGCGGTACCAAAAATTTCTCATCAACACTATAACGGGCAAATCCGTATCCGATATGGTCATAAATCCCTCCCGCCGCCAGTCCGTCTAAGGTTTTTTGGACCATGTTAAGAGCCTCTTCTTCTCCAGAATAACGATAGTAACGCAACAAATACATTAACGTGTGTGGTCTTGGAAATTTTGGAGCCCCGCCAAAACCTCCATATGTTTCATCAAAGCTTTTTTGGAATGAATCATAAGTTTGTTGAAGAACATCTTTTGTTAAATCTGTGGAATTCGTCATCTTAAATGCCTGATTTAAAGCATTCTGTACATTTTTCTCTATGTTCTTCACTTTGTCAGGTTGCTCTTTAAAGTTGTGATAGAGTTGCAAGATTACGTCGCGAAAGCCTGGCATTCCGTACCTGCTTTCTTTTGGAAAATATGTACCTGAATAAAAGGGGATCTGATCAGGGGTGAGAAACACGTTAAGAGGCCATCCTCCCATTCCATTCATCATATGACAAACAGTCATGTAGATTGAATCAAGATCTGGTCGCTCTTCGCGGTCCACTTTTATCGATACAAACCGCTCGTTTAAAAGCGTCGCTATCTTCTCATCTTCAAAGGATTCTCGTTCCATTACGTGACACCAATGACACGTTGAATATCCAATGCTAAGAAAGATAGGCTTCCCTTCTTCTCTTGATTTCTGAAAGGCTTCTTCTCCCCATGGATACCAATCAACGGGGTTGTATGCGTGCTGAAGCAAATATGGGGATTTCTCATGAATTAACCGATTAGGATTATTATGTAGAGACTCATTTGGATCCATTATTTTCTTTCACCTCATTATTTTGGTTTATGCATGCCACTATAACACATCTTAAAGGATATAAAGGTAGAATTTGTTGAGATTTGGATTGTTATTCCCCTCATAAAGCACCTTTTTCTTGAAACACTAAGTAAGGAGTACCATGCTTAAAGAGAGGATGTTTCGATGAAGAACAATCAATGGTGGTCCATGTTTAATACAAGAAAAAGGCCCATGTGGATGGGACTGTTTGGTAAGCGTAAGAGAAGTCGCGGCCCAATGGTTATGTCAGTTTTAGGTGTAATGGCTACAATGGTTAGCGCTGCCTTTTACGGCATTGCCCGCGGTCGCCAAGATGAAGACACGAATCAGAATGAACCGATGAGTAAATATGCCGGTAAAATTCAGGAGTATATGAAGCGTGCAGACTCCCGACCAACAGGAGCTGCCTTTGCTGAATTTGCCGATGAGATTATGCCAGAAGCTAAAGAAAAACAAGAGGAAGAAAAATAAAAATGCGGACGGCTATGAAGAGCCGTCCGACATTCCCCTTAAGAAAGCCTATAATTAGCTATATCAGTCTTTTCTTCATCACAAGATCGGTCGTTTCATATCCCATTTTCTTATACAGCCCAAGGGCTGTTTTATTATGAGCGAAGACATGAAGTCCAATTTGACTAATCTCCATTGATTCAGCATACACCTCAAGTGCTTTCATAGCTGCCTTACCATACCCTTTTCCTTGCTCTGCTTCATGTAGCTTTATATCATAAATAAAAATATGGGTTTCTTCAAGACGATGTTGATGATGAAGCCAGATCATGCCCACCTCATTTCTCTCTTCATTTACAATCGTAAACAACTCATGCTCCTTCGTATCAAGACCATTAGGTAAAAGGCTCTCGAACTGCTCTTGTGCATTAATAAGGGCTTCTGACTCTGTCCAATTCCCGGCTATAACATGTTCCATTGCGTATTCATGTATTGATTCTAAATAATAATCCTCGAACGTTTCTTGTTTCATCGGTATAAAACGTACTTTCATATGATCCCCCTTTCAGCTCACCTCTGTTTACCATATGTGTGTTACTGCTAATCGTATACTCGAGTATGAAGAATAGGCAAGCAGGAAGATTGTTACTCACTAAAATGAGTTCTCTGACTAGCATCTACCTTTACGAGGTTTTCACGAATCATTGCTATTGAGATGATAAGGGAAACTAGGCTTAAAATAAAGAACCCCACTGCATACGATGGAATTCTTTCTGCTGGAAGTAGATCAGTAATCTCGATAAGAAAAAAATATATACCAATTCCATTCCCATCCACTTGTGTTCCAAGAGCCCACAATTTCAAACCCTTACTTAACGAAAGTAATGCAAGTAAAACTAAAATAGCTACTCCTGTCCAACGTCGAAGAAAATCCATACATCTCTCCCTCCTTACTCACTTCTACTACAAATTCAGAATAAATCCTTCTAGAGAGAGACACTTCATCCATTAAATGACAAAACATGTCATAAAAACATATTTTTCGACAAGTAGATGCCATTTACATCACATGGGTTAGATTCCACGTTTTAGACTTTCATCTCTTTTATCTTTAAGAGATTTGATAGAAAACCTATTTTTATTTAATATTCTCCCACCCTCTCTCATAAAGATAGAGTGAGGGAGGGGTCAAGTTTGCAACGAATATCAAAAGCTTCTATACAATCGAAGGTAACCTTCATAAGCCGATATCTAGTAATCTATGGATTACTATTTATCATGATCGCAATTATGACGGCTACCTCTTATAGCAAAACATTCTTATCATCTCAAACAATTGAAAATGCCTTAAAGTCATTTCAAAGCACGGAAGTATTATTAGCTGTAATGGGGAGAGAGATGCCCCCTCTTTTACAAGAATATGAAGAAGAGGTACCAGATTTATCTACTTCAAAATTTGTAGTCGATGCTTTAACCGATATTCGTCTTGGGGATGCGCGCAGTCTACTCGGACGCGAAATCCCCGGATTAGATGCATACCACACAGAAATCTTAATAGCTGGAGAAGGAACAGATTACACTACACTTCCGTACGAATCTCCACCTCCTGATGACTTCTTTTCAAGCGCTGAGGATAAAAAGGACACACCACCTGAAGAAGATACAGTACCAGAAGAAGCTTCTGTATTGATTTACCATACCCATACGTGGGAAGCGTTCTTGCCTAATTTAAGCGGTGCAACAAAACCTAATGAAGCAGTCAGTCACGATGAGACGAAGAATATTGTCAATGTAGGTGCCATGTTGAAAGAGGAGTTATTAAAATACAATATTCAATCTCAACATGTAAAAGATAACGTTGCAACCGAGTTAAAAGAAAGGAACTGGTCATATCCTGATTCTTATAAAGCCTCAAGAGAAATTGCCACAGAAGCCCTAGCGAAAAATGATAAAGTAGAATATATCTTTGACCTTCATCGTGATTCCGTTGATAAAAAGATCACGACAACAACCATAAACGGACAACCTTACGCCCGTCTCTTCTTCATCGTGGGTAAGGAGAACAAATTCTATGAAGAAAACCTTCGTTTCGTAACCGAATTAAACAAAAAACTAAATCAAGAATACCCAGGCATTAGCCGAGGCGTATTCCAGAAGAGCAAAGCTCAAGGAAATGGACTCTATAATCAAGACTTATCTGAGAAAGCGTTGCTAATTGAAATCGGTGGCTATGCCAACAATAATGAAGAAATCAAGAAAACCGTAGAGGCTTTTGCCAAAGTGTTTAGTGAAATGTATAAAGGCGATATGGAAGTAAATGCTCAATAAACCTTGGCTTTTATGGTTTTTATGGGCAGTCTTATCTACTCTCATCTCCTTCTTTTTCTTTCACTGGATGATAACACTTGGATGCTTTGTTTCAGGACTAACATTATCAGTGATTAAGTTGTTTCAGGAGTTTCAGGTGAAGAACTGAGCTTTTTAGCTCAGTTCTTTTTTGAGTTAGGAGGCTTAGGTCGATTGTTCAAATACCTTGGACATCTCAATCATCTCCGCATAGAAAAAGCACCTTTCTTAGAAAAGGTGCTTTTAAATTAATGACTTATATCCTCTTTGTCCTTAACCTCAACACTCATAACAATAGCGTAATCTTCCTCTTTGATCACTTCTGGAAGTTTAGTAGGATCTCCAATCCCACCACTACTTATGGAATTACCTCCAGATGCTACCCAATACGCGACATACGTTTCTTCCCCTTTTACTAGCGTGTGTTTCTCTGATAGTCCGGCATAAGTAGACATCCCGAGATCCTCAGGAATAGTTGCCTTACTACCTCCCAGTCCATTTGCATTCCCCATATAAAGGTGAGCTAAATCATCATCTGTTAGCATGGCAAACGATAAAAGGTCTTCTTCATATGTCGTTTCTAATGCACCATACATTTTACTGCCGCCTTTTAAGTATTCACCATCTTTATAATAGGTGAATTTCGTAACTAGGTCCTCCCCTTCTCCTAAACTGCCATTCATTTCAAAGTATTCTGTATGGGTAATTCCTGTTGCCGATACAAGTTCTTTCTCCCGCTCTGTTAATTCAATCGGTGTAATGGTTAAAGATTCATTTCCTTTCTCCTCTTCTGCACAAGCAGCAAGTATAACTAAAAGGAAAAGAAAAACAATCATTCGTTTCATTTCGTCACTCCTTTATTTAGAGTAATATGTATAGCGTTACAGATAAAAAGGAACTACCCTTATTTTAAGTAAGCAACTAACCTTACAATTTAACCATCCATTATCGTACCACAATTAACCAAAAACGGTATCGCCCAAAGAGGATTCTTTCCAATTTTCTAGAAATGGTAGATAACAACTTTAAAGGAGCGATGAAATGAAAACGACTAAAAGCCCCATCCATAACAGTGTAAACACCATGTTTGTGCCCGTAAGTGACTTACAAACTTCCGCTAAATGGTACTCTGATCTACTAGGTCAGGAGTTTAACCCTTCTGAAGTAGAGGAACCAGTCTACAATATGAAAATTGATCACTACACTGGCGTCCTACTCGATTCCGGACCTCCCGACGAGAAACAAAAAGTAACCCCCTCAGCTCATCCTCTATTTAACTTCCATACGGATGATATTGATGCTTCGTACCAATATATAAAGGAATTAGAATATAGCATTACCTCTAACATCACACGTTTTGAAGACCTTTCTTTCTTTACAATTAAAGACCCCGATGGCAATATTATTATGATCTGTACAGGCTAGTATTCAAAAGCGAAAGTGCCCGTTTAGCAACGTATAGGCTGGGCTGAACCAAAGTAGAGATCAAGGAAACACGATGAGCCTATGCGAATCGATGTTGACTGATCGACCGGAGGTGAGGGAAGTCTACTAGTTGCTGGGCACTGGAGCTAGACGATCAAAAGCGAAAGTGCCCGTTTAGCAACGTATAGGCTGGACTGAACCAAAGTAGAGATCAAGGAAACACGATGAGCCTATGCGAATCGATGTTGACTGATCGACCTGGTCACACAAAAAGGCTTGAGGACAACAATCCTCAAGCCTTTAACTTTAATTCTTTTACACGTTGCCGCAAATCCTCCGGCCACCAAGCTCCACAATCCTCAGACACAACACAAGCCGCGCACGCCTCCAAGTCATACACCATCATGTCTTTTATTGGAGGAGCGTATAGATGTAAAGTGATTAACCCGCTCTTCTTATCATCTTTCATTGTATGAACCCCTTTTACAGGAGCGAATAGAAACTCCCCCTTCTCTTTGTGTTCGTCAAATAAGGCACGGGGAATTCGTCCGTCTTCTACCTCAAAAATCGTATGCTTAGTCGTACCGTTCAGTACATGTATCCACCCATACGAGTTGCCGTGGTCATGAGGGGCGCATACAAGGTTTGACCAGTTCATCACGAGCAGTTCCACCTCTTCGTTATGAAACAATACCTTTCTGTAATAAGGCTTCCCCCCGGGGTCCATAAGTTGTTCTTTTACATCTTCCACTTTTGTATTAAGCTTGCTGAGAGCTTGCCTTAATTCTTCTTTTGAGGGTGATTTTAGCCTTCCAAGTACATTTTCTAATCGATCTTTCCATTCCATATTAAGTCCTCCTCTTTCTAAGTAATCCGATAAGATTCCACACCTGACCATTCACAAAAACGACACCAACGATAATAATGACGCCACCCACCACACTTTGGAAAAAGATTTTCTCATTGAGAAGCAGGACAGCTGCCAGCAATGTAGCCAGTGGTTCTAAATACATAAAAGCAGACGCTTGCGAGGCTTCCAGCACTTCATGTGCTTTGCCCCAATACCAATAGGCAATGCCTGAGACGAAGACCCCAAGAAAAATAAGGTGCCCCCACTCTGTGGCAGACAAAGTCGGTAAACTCTTCCACCCTTGATTCTTCAAAAGAATGGGTAATGTGAGAAAGAAAGACAATGCACTCATATAGAAGGTAATGACAAGTGAAGGCAAAGGGATTGATAAACGCTTTAGTAAAATTCCATATATCGCCCAGTTAAATGTACTAAGAAGCATGAGGAGATATCCGATATCGATGGCAAATGCGACCCCCTGGCCACTTCTTGAGGTCGTAATCAAAATGACTCCGGCTATAGCTGCTCCTATACCAACAGCTCTAGAAAGGGTTACTTTCTCGTGTAGAAAAATCATGGATAAGAAAACAGTAAACACAGGAGAAAATGAAATCATCCATCCTGCATGAGAAGCATCAATCGTTAATAGCGCTGTTGCTTGAATGATTTGGTGAACGAATACCCCTAATATTCCGAGTACAATTAGAGATGGTATATATTTGAGAGATAATTTCATAGGATATCTCATAACAAGCAGCACACATAACAGGAAGATGGCCCCGATCCCGAATCGAATGACCAGTACCGTGTAAGGATCTAGTTTATCTAAAACAGCCTTTGTCGAGACAAAAGAAACGCCCCAAAACGTGATGGATAAAGTAGCATAGAAAGAGGCAGCAATTTTCGATGGCATAAACGACGCTCCCCACTTCGAAAGATCTTCTTTCTTTCATCCTATGCCTGTCCAAAGGGTTCATGAAAGAATCATTTGGAAATTTTTGTTGAGAAGATATTGTTGTTAACCTACAATAGTAATAGAATTGTCGGAAAATTAGGAGGATGACTGTGCTCTTTTACTATTGATCTTTGTGAAGTTCTCATCCAACATCCATCTATTTAAAGGAGGACTTACACATGGAATGGGTTAAAGAATTTTATAATAGGCAGTATGAACTGTTAACAGATAGTCCGTTGAATCACATACTACGGGATGACTTAGTTGATAAGATGGAGGAACTATTTGAAGGAAAGCCAACCAACCTTCTCGAATTAGGTGGAGGGACAGGACAGTTTGCTGTTGCTGCAGCGAAAAGAGGCTATGACGTAACCGTTATTGAACTTATTCCAAAAGCGGTTTTGAAGATAAAAGCCTTGGCTAGAGAGCATGAAGTTGAGGATAAGCTTCATATAATAGAAGGGGATTTCTATGAAGCAGAATTTAACAATCCTTTTGATTGTATTTGTTATTGGGATGGATTCGGGGTTGGCTCAGATGAGGACCAATCGAAACTTCTACATCTAATAGAAGGATGGTTAAGTTCAGGTAGTCTAGCTCTCATTGATTGCTACACACCTTGGTATTGGGCGTATACGGCCGGAATAGAGATGAGCTTAGATGACATTATGAGACAGTATGACTTTGACCCTTATCACTGTCGCATGATTGATACATGGTGGTCCGTTAACGACGAAAGCCAGGCCGTGACTCAGTCTCTTCGTTGTTATTCCCCAGCCGATCTTGAACTTTTACTTGCAGAAAGCAAACTTATATTAGATCACACTATACCAGGTGGAGCCATGGATTACGATAAAGGTGAATACAAGGAAAATGTACCCCTCCATCAGGCTATGTCGTATACAGCTCGGTTGAAGAAAAATACAGGATAACTCAAAAAGGAGTATGATTTGATTCATACTCCCTTTTCCTATGTATCAGCTCTTCTAATGTTATTGCTATTGTTCCATATAAGCCCTTTTATATGGACATTTGAAGTTGAGAGAATGCTTCCGTTTGCTCAAATTGAGAATAAGGTGGTTCGG
This sequence comes from Pontibacillus salipaludis, assembly GCF_014642405.1. Taxonomy (GTDB): domain Bacteria; phylum Bacillota; class Bacilli; order Bacillales; family BH030062; genus Pontibacillus; species Pontibacillus salipaludis. The sequence continues at coordinate 18,546 of NZ_BMIN01000016.1, read as the reverse complement.
GAAATCACTCGCTTTCCGCGGCGAGCTGGGAAGCCTCCTCGTTCGCTTTCGCTCTCTGTGGGGTCTTCCCTAGGCTCCCACTGCCGCAGGAGTCTCGCAATTTCCCGAACCACCTTTGCCATATATTGAAGGAACGGAAGCACGCTTCATAAGCGGTCGGATTGTTAGAGCCTCGCCATACTAGAGTTGCGGGGCCGTTCTACAACTTCTGATAAGGGGTGTCTGGGGAACGGGGAGACTCCTGCGGGAGAAAGAGGTTGACGAGATCCCGCAGGGCGGTTTTCCCGAGGAAGCTCGACAGCTCGCCCGCGGAAAGCGAGTCGTTCCCCAGACACCCCAAGCTCTCAACAAAATAACGGCCCCATTTACACTAACATGTCTCAGCTTCGAGTCTTCAGAAATCCTGTCCTATTCTTGAAGAAACAAATTATAAGAAATCACAATACTAAACTTATTGCTGTCTACTTGAAGCGCTTAGCCATGTAATATTCATCATGAAGGATTCCATCAATACACAGGGACCCTGATCTTGTCCCTTCTATCACAAAGCCGCTTTTCTTATAAAGACTTATAGCTGCAGTATTTACTGTAGCTACTGTAAGTTCAATTCTTATAAGTCCAACTTGAAATGCCCACTCGTCTATTTTTTGAAACAAGGATGTACCAATTCCCTTTCCTCGGTATTCTTTACGGAGGCCTACTACAAGATAGCCTGCATGATTGGTCCGTTTAGTGGTTCCACCAAATATGATCACATAACCTATTAGATTGCCGTTCTCTTCAACTACTAGTATGGTTGAATTTTCCTGATTCTTCATTCTTTCAATTTGTTTCCGGTGTCCTTCTACGGTAGTTTGTCTTTCGCCCTCTTCCATAAGCATGTACTGCGAATGACCTTCTACGCTTTCTATTAAACTTTTGAAACGATCAGCTTCTTCTGTATCAACCTCTCTTACTACCACCTAATCCCCCCTCTAAAGAATCATTATTCAATATCCTTAAGCCTTCCCTTTCTACTAGCTATTTCTATAAAAATCACTAAACTAAATGTAAAGGTGACTAGGATACCGGCTGCGATCCTACCAGAGACAATGTCTACAACACTAAGCACGAAAACCAAATTGGTCATAAATAAATAGAAGTAAATAAGCTTCTTTAACATATTCGCCTCCTTATTTCTCAACTCTCAAGAACACTCATCGGATTTCTGTATTGAAAGTGTATCACGATTATTCAGTAAATTTCATTTGACCTTATTAATAAAAAGTAGCTCAGCTAAAAGAAGAGATACCTCTTTACTAACTGAACTACTTTTATCATAAGTCTTTTATTTAGTGTCCGCCACCATGGCCTTCAAGATCACCAATAGCTTTAACTGTGGGAGGATGAGCTTTTGAATATTCATATTCAATATCATAGGTCTCTCCGACTTCAACAAGGTTCCAGGTCATTTTGTCTTTAAATTTTAATTCTTTCTCCATGCCTTCTACCTTGATTATGTACTTATGGGACTTTTCCATCTCTTTATCATGTTTTTCAATAACTTTAACATCATGTAGCGTCTCGTGATGGGCAATTTTCGTATTCAAGTAAAACGATAATCCCGTGATTACAATGATGCTGACAATAATAGTCGTGATTAATTTTTTCTTCACGGCGTTTCCTCCTTCTGCTTTCTCGTTTCTATTTAATCACAGAACAAGTCTGTTGACCATTTTTTATAAAAATTGATTTAAAGTTTCGTACACAAATGCCTGGTAAGGGGTTTCAGGTAATTGTTTGACCCCTTCGTAAGCTTCTTTTGCATACACCTTCCCCTTTTCCCACTTTCCTAGATCCTTAAGACAGAGAGCTTGATAGGCTTTCACTTGGTGAATCATGGAACGATCAAATGGATGCACCCATTCTGGAATAATTGTAAATTCATCCAACAACTCTAACGCTCCCTCTATATCACCCATATGATATAGAGCTTTCCCCTTTTCCATTACATAATACGAATTCACTGAACCTCCTGTTATGTCTTTAAAAGCCTCAATGTCTTGGATCGCTTCTTCGTATTCTCCCGTAGCTTCATTATGATAATGGGACCGCAATAATAGAACCGCTGCTTTTGCGTCTGTACTATCTACAAACTTGCTGTATAAATCAAGCTTTTCTAAAAAATACGATACTTCCTCATTATTTCGCATCATAATCGAATAAAGACAAGCAATTCTGTACAGTTCTTCAATTTGATAAAAGACCTTCGTTGTTCTTGAATACGATATCGCAGAGTGTAGAACTTCCTCCGCTTCTTTGTTCTGACCAATTGCAAAGAGTAAAGAAGCTTCATGAGTCTGGTATTTCAGAAAGGTTAACGTTTCAAGTTCCGCCCCATGGGATTGAATTAGCGCATGCTTTTCTCTTAATAAATGAAGGGATTCTTCATATTGTCCACATTTCAATTTACTCCATGATTGAAATAAAGTAATAGTAGCCGACTTTTCATAAAGGGCTAATGTCATATACTGATGATCGGCAAGATCTAAATAATTTTCCCAGTTTGTAGCACCTGTTTTATATAAGCTTTTACCGTAGAGTTCTAAGACTTTTGCTGACTCATAGCACAAGGGTAAGTGCTCAGTTTGAACGAGAGAAACACATTTTATAACTTCCACATCATTTCCTTCTCTAAAGTAAGTTTCAATAGTAGCTAGAAGCTCACGTATCTCTGTTATACTGACTTCCTCAAGTAACTCATTTACAGTTACATTTAGTTGCTCTGCAATGTAATGGAGACTTTCCATTGATGGCTTGGCTTTATCATTTTCAATTAAGCTAACCATCCCTTTAGTCATATGCTCACCAGCTAATCCTTGTAACGTTAACTTTTTCTTCTTTCTAAGCGTTTTAATACGTAGTCCTAAGGATCCCATACGATTAACCCCCTCAATATGTTTAATTATATTAAACTTCCCCCTTTATTGAAAGAACGTTCTATGTTACGATTTGTTTAATTTAATTAAACTTATTGTTTGGAGGAGCGATTCTATTGGACGTGAAAAAACGTGTAACCTATCATTTATGGACATTTGCATTCAGTAAGCTTCTATCATCTTTTGGAAGCAGCGTGTATGGGTTTGGAATTAGCTTGTATATCTTAACAGCAACAGGTTCAGCCATTGGATTTGCCGTCAATTTGGTTTGTCATACTCTCCCAAGAGCAATCCTAGCACCATTTGCCGGAACGCTTGCTGATCGACTATCAAAAAAGAAAATCGTCCTCTTCTCTCAAGGAGGGGCAACACTAATTGTCACAGGCTTACTAACCTTTACGTTTATTTCTGACCTCAATATTTATGCCATCTATACAGCCACGACATTCCTCTCTCTTTTTTCAACCTTTAATAGCGTCACTCTGACCTCAGCGATCACTCAACTATTTGATCAAGAAAGAATTCAAAAGGCCATCTCCTTACAACAAGCATCCATCTCTCTATCGACAATCGGAGGACCTGTTCTTGGAGGAGCCTTATTTGGCCTGGTTTCCATGCGAACATTCTTATTCATTTACATTTCATGCTATATCCTTTCAATCTTATTACAATCCACTATGAACTTCTCTCTTTACAGAAAAAACAATCAAACTAAATCTTCAACTTTAACCACCTCCCTTATACAAGGATTGCAATACGTAAAGAATAACCCATTACTCTTAAATTTATTTCTTGTGTCTTTACTTATAAATTTCTTCGCTGTAGCTCTGGCTATTGGTCTACCCTATATGGCGGTTGAGCGACTTGATATCCAACCTGGTCATTTCGGAATTATAGAAGGGACATTTGCGAGCGGTATGCTTCTAGCTTCACTATACTTTTCTATTCAAAAGACTTTTCTTAACCCTCTTCGATTAACAAGATGGGGAATAATTGTAGCAAGCTCTCTAATGGCTTTGACCACTTTACCAATGCTCATTTCGCTTAGTTATACAGCAAACGTGAGCTTTTATATTATAATGGGGCTTTTCTATGGTTTATCTATATCTTTTATTAACACCCCTCTTGGTTTACTATTGCAGAGGGTCATTGAAGAAGACGTAAAAGGACGAGTGTTTGGCATTATGGAAATGATGGCGCAGGGTTTATCTCCTATTGGGATGATGGCTTATGGATTTGCCTTAGATAGGTTTGGTGCTGTATGGAGCATTATTCCATCAAGTTTATGTATGATTGCTTTCACATTACTTCTTTTAAATGAAAAACAGGTCAGAACCCACCCTATCGAATCCTCTTCTGCAACTAAAGCATAAAAGGGCACCCGCTCCACCTTTTTCCATGCTATAATTAACCCAAGAAATGGGGGATTGTTTTGCAAAGCTTACCTACATTTATAGTAAGTGGAATAGGATTTTTCTTCCTTTACTATTTTGAGATTACTAACCTATGGCTTATTGCTCTCTTCGGGGTGCTCCTGGTAGTCTTTGCGATCTTCCCGACTCTTAACATCTTATTATGGGAGAAGGATATACCCAAAATCGAACGCTTTCTGTTAAAGAATAAAAAAAACCTTACCTTTTATACGGTATATGCCCTCGCCAATGGGCTAGACGAGGAAATTCAATCGACTACAAAAAAACTAGTCTCAAAATCAAAGCATCGTTCACGTCAAGCTCTTTACAAAATTGGCGAAGCCCTTCACTTTAAAGATCTAGAAGCTGCTAATGAAGAACTAAGTTATATTACAGCACCTGCTTATCGCGCGTATTATGAAGGTTTTATACGTCTCGAAGAGGGAGATCTGGCTCAAGCTAATCGTATAATTGATGAGACTCAGAACACGTGGATGAAAAATGCTCTAATGGCAGAACGTGAGAGGTTGGCAGGTCATTTAGATGAGGCAATCCTTTATGCGGAAGAGGCCAAAAAGAATTCGAAAGGACTTCAATACTATACGTTACATAAGACATTCGAACGAGAACTTGGCATCTAATACATAAAACATATCTTATTAGCCTTTATCTGAAACTTCCCCCTCCCACGTTCGTCTAACCTACTGAACCAACTTTACAAGGGGACCTATATCTAATGAAATCAAAAACTATATACAAAGGGGCTCTTTCAATAGGTTTGCTGCTTAGCGCTTGGGGAGTGACAGGAAATATTGTAAGTGATGCTTCAAAAAACCACTCACAACTCGAGATTCAAGAACAAACCGAAAACACCCTCTCTACTTCTCTGAATGAATTTCAATACCATAACCAGATCAAACAAACGAAAGATCTTCAATATCTTTATACTCATACATTAGCAGATCTTCAAGAGGAGATGTTTGGGGATGAAAACGGTATAAACGAATACGGAATTACATACCTCGATCGAGAACAACAAAAAATTGTAATTGGACTCATTGAACAAGAGGATCATGGCCAAGAATTTAAAAAGAAAGTGTTAGAAACCATTCCTAATGAGAATGTTCAATGGAAAACCGTTAATTATTCTATGAATACACTTATGAGCAAAGTACCTATGGTGTACGAAGAAACAGATGCACTAATTGAAGACAAAGAAAACAATTACCAAATACGCTATGATATGGAAAATAATCGTTTAGAACTCCTCATCGATTACATCACTTCAGAACAGAGAAAAACGCTCATTCAAAAGTTCGGCAGTATGCTTTCCATTCACGTAAACAAGATGTAAAAACTACTAGTCTGCTACATCATTATTTTTGTTCAGAGGCTACACACGACCATGCAAACTTAGACTCTTACCCACTGCTTTTCGTAAATGTGTAATGGACTCCTTTTTCTAGTACATATTCTTTATTTTACTTAATAGGATTATAACCCTTACAATAGAAGGATAGGTGAAGTTAGTCACCAATAGAGGAGGAAACCAATTAATGGGAAAAGAGTACAATTTGAACTCAACGGACTTTCAATCTTTGAAAACCGCCTCTAAGAAGATGTTCAATATGATTAGCACTCGTTTAAATGTTAATACAGCTTATGTAGCCAAACGTGGAGAAACTGCGATGACTGTACTTAGTTCTTTTAACAAAGATGAGGAAATCATTCCAGAGGGGTACGAGGTAGATTATGGCGGTAGTTATTGCCGACATATTATTAACCATAAAAACCAAGAGATGCACACACCGGATGTCAATGAGTACCATGTGACTAGGGACTTAGCCGTCACTCCTGAACTTGGTGTAAAAGGCTACTTAGGTGTTACCCTTACAGATACTGAAGGAACTGTATTTGGAACGTTATGTGTAATGGACAGGGAAGAAAAAGTCTTTAGCGACGAGGACGTAGAATACTTAAAGTCTATGGCTGACCTACTCTCACATATAATCGAACTCGATCAAACCAAGTTTAATATGGGTTTTCTCAATGTCCCTATCCTTCCAATTACGAACGGAGTATCCATTCTAACGCTCCAAGGAGTAATCGACGATGATCGAGCGAGCAAAATTATGGATACAGTGTTGCGACATACTTCTAGTAAACAAATCGATTATATCATTATTGATTTATCGGGGCTTGTCATTGTAGATGATGTATTTCCGACTTTACTTGTGAAGCTTGTCCAGTCACTTCAATTAATTGGCGCAGAAACGATTATTACAGGGATTACACCTGAAGCTGCACTTCATAATATAAGTAGTCAGCATATTAAAGACCTGAAGGCAAAGACCGTCCAGAACCTTGAGGGGGCACTTGAATATATCGGTTTTTATTTACAAGAAAAATAAGCAAAAAAACCCCACATGCCATGTTCATGTGGGTTTTTTTTTTATACCTCTAAAGTTCGCAGCCGTTCACTATAATTTTCGTACACTTCAATTGCATCATTGAGTAAATATAAATCATTATCGCGCAGTTCTGTTGCCAAAGTGTTTAAATCTTCCCATAAAAAAGATTCATTTACTTCAATAGCTGAACGTTGGAATACTCCTTCAGAAGACCCTACAGGATCATTTCCATTGCGTTTCAACCGATCTGTTAGCAATTCCATTTCATCAGACACATAATCTTTTAGCTCTTCATATGGAAGTTGTTGTTCATCATCACCCATTTTAAAGATATCCAACTTCCCTCTTACAACAAACAAATCAGCTAAATAATTATTCACAATTTCAACTTGGTCCGGTAACAAGTCGGCCCCTCTGTTCTGGATAAGATTATTCATATCGATCACCTCTGTTTATCTATTTTTCTTCCCCTATTATATGGATGATAAACTATCGATCATTATTCCTATTACCTACAATTTTCAATAATATAATTCTAAGTTATTCTATTACAACCTCTTCATCAGTGACCTTCCCATTTCCGAATGTCCAAACTCTATATTCTGTATCAGAGCCTTTCTTAACAATTAGGGCATATTCTCTGAAGAACTCACCCCATCCTCCCAGTCTATTAATGCTTTCAATAGAAGTAATTTCAGGATTATGGTCTAATACTTCCGACTTCACACTGTGGAATTTCGCTTGTACGAATAGGTTCAGGGCTAGATACCCTACAAGGAGAACTCCAGCTATTCCTCCCGTAATAGTTAAAAGTAGTTTCTTATTAAGTGTATTCAAAAAAATCGCCCTCCCCCTTTTGTTTAGCTCTGTTCATTTTTATTTGTTCCATGATTTATAATCTTTCAACATTCCAACTTTTCTCTAATTGTATGGATACTTCTTCGGAGCTTGGATTGGTATTAAATGTCAAACGCATTGTATGGCTCTTGTGATCAATAGAAGAAAACACATAACTACTCTTCAAATCGGATTTTGGGGAAATAGTGCATTTTACTAGTTGATCTATAGGCGGGATGACCATGGGTTCTTCTCGGTGATATAAGGTAATCGAAATACGTTCATAAGTTCTCTCCTGACCATTAATTTGAACCAATCGATCATGCTTGTTCCTCATAAATTTTTGATACGATGAGAGGTCCTCCCAAAAACTAAAAATATAAGCCGTTTCTAATTCAGACGTATCCCAACCGCCAAACTGGCCACTAAACCCATCCATTTCACTAAGATCACTCCAATAAGTTTGAGCTTCTTGAAATGATTTTTTTAGATTTACTGGGACATGACACTTTATTAGTTTAAGAATCATTAACCACTGTCACCTTGGGCCATTTGACTTGCTAGGTCCATCAGTAATTCTTTGATCTGTTCGGAGTTATCTCCACTTCCTGCATGAGAAATTTCATGTAGGACTCCATCTTTCATCCAATACACGCTCGGAGATTGAAAATCTTCCCCCTCTTTATTGGAAGAAGCTGAGTAGTAGGCCTTCTGCCCCCCCGAAAGCTTAATCTCATTACTATGTTTGATAAGTTGTTCAAAATCTACTAGTTCAAAATCTGCAGCAAAAATCGCGATACTCTTTTTATCCCTTCCTTCTGTAGAAGCTGTAAGAGCTATACCGATATCTTGTTGATCATCAGGATCTTTAAAATCGCTAATGAGCACATCATCGAACGAACCATAGGCTTCTGGAAGGTCAGTCGGGATCCTCAATTGAAATGGAAGTGACTCAACAGCTTCTTCTACTGAGTTCGCTTCATACATTGTCGGTTGCTCTTTTTCTGTTTTAAGTACATTCTCATAAACCTTTAAATGATCTGTGTTAAGCGTGGCAGCCTCACTTTGACATCCAACTAACAGAGCAAAGGCTAACGCTCCTATGTATTTTTTCAAAAGCTCGCTCCCCTCCTAGCATTTATCCATTGCCTTGTTCGTAGAGTCTATTTACTCAAAAAAGCCCTTCCTTTATTGAACTAGTAAAAGATTGATTAATAGGTAAGAATAATCCGAAAAAGGTTTTTCATTCTCCTTCTTTCCCCAAATCTATATAGATGTGTTTGATGTCATTTCGTATGATCAGTTTCTTACAGAATGAATTACATCATAAAATTTCATTCATCATTTTACCATATTTCCGAATGATAAAGTCTTGAATAATAATGATTTTACCTAAAATTGTAACACACGCAAATAAAAGAAGACGCTACCTATAATATGAGGTAACGTCTCTTCGTATGATCTAGCCAAATTGTGGCTCTACACGAATGGTGCACAAGAGATTTTCTTTCACAGATTGGAAAGCATCAACCTCCCCTGTGTCTCTTGAAATCTTATACAGGGGATCAAGTAACGTATAACAATCTTGCCTATGCAGTTGACAATCTTGAAGACCTAACACGGTTTCGTAGGCGAACTGCCAAAGGTCCTTATTTAGTTTCTCAGGAAGTACCTTTGCTAGCAGAGCCGTCATTCTTAAAATCTCTGCTAAGATAGCCGTGTTGTTATTCGCGTATTCCCGCACGTGAGCAAATCCTTTATGAAGATAAAAGCTGAAATCTTTCTGATCGAGTATAAATCGAAGTTTCCCATCTTTATCTCCCAAGTACGGAGAGAAATTTGATTGTTTTCCAATGCTTTTTAATAAATCTGTGATCTGATGTAGCGTATTTGATACGGTTAAAGGATCATTGTTGCCAATCGCTTTAATGGCCACTTCCGCAAGCTTATTCACACCGTATTCAAGGTCCTGAATTTCTGTTTGCTTTTCACCGATCTCTATGAAACCTAAATACTTCTCATCATCAATTGGGTTATCTTCTGACCATATTGTTAATAATGGTGCCTCGCTCAGGACAAATTCCCCTATGCCTGCCTCAAGCTTTACAGTAACCCCATCATGTTCTGCTTGTTGAACAATTTGGGCAATATCAGCAAGTTGCACATAACCAGTTTCCTGAGCATGAAGGTTACGACCTTCTTCATCAGGTAATTTCTGAATACGACCTTCCTCATAATCGAGAATGAAAGGTTCCTCTTCTTTTATGAGTGATTCTTGGACAGATTTTGATTTCTTATTCATATTAAAACTAATATTGTGTACCTGCATCCATGTTGTCGTATGATTAATAAAGTAAACAAATGTTAATGCTGCAATAATCGCAGTCAGGATCGAAAGAATTGGAGTTGCAAATATATATTCTTCCTTCTCATGCGTAACATATAGGAAGTTTAATAACACATAGATAAAGCTACCGTTAAAAATCCCCAACACATGCTGGGTCATCTTATCACTCACAAAGTTCACAAGCATCTTTGAGGAGAATTGACCGCTAAAAGTTGTTAATGCAACTAGCAATGAGTTAATGGTAAAAGCACTAAGTGTCAACACCCCACCAACAAGTGCACTCAGTAACACTTGAAGTGTTGTTCCACTAAATCCTAGTCCAACAGGTAAATACGATCCGACATCTAATATATAGTCTAAATAAAACGTAAATATAGATAATAAAATAGCGCCAGCAATATACCATAAAGGCATAAACCAAAGAGTAGAGTTCAGTTCTGTTTTCCTCTGTCTTCTTGACATGGAACCATATTTCTTAATGTAACCAAAAAGGCTCATGATGGATCCCCTCACATTCTTAGAAAGTACTCTTCCCTCGTTCCCCCATCATAATGGATTTAACCCGTACCAACTACAAATTCATACAACCGTAAAATAATGATAGGAGATTGTAATATAATTGGCTGAAATCCCCTTATAACAATCCTATAAATGGAAAAGATAGCTTTATAACATAAATAAGGGTGATTGAATGAACGAACGTAAACCAAAGAGTTCTATTCTTAGTCCAGCTTTACAATCAAGATTGATCATCAGTTGCTTTATATTTATAGCACTATTACTAAGTGTCAGCATTAGCGAGGAAGACTTACAAACGAGGTGGGTCTTAAGCGCCTTACTCCTTGGTATGAATAGTTACATTGCTAAAGCCTTAGCACTTCACCTAACCTATAAAAGATCAAGAAGGATACGCACATGGTCTTTAATTGAGAAACTAAGGCTTAGCATATACCTTTTTGTAACGTTGATTACAATGGGAGCGAGTGGTTCATGGGAAGTATATTATCTCTTCTCTATTGCTTTAGCTCTGTTGCTCATGCATAAGTACAGCGACACTTTATTCTCCAAAAGTAAAACCACGCATGACGCTTTTGCCATGCGTGAAATCGATCAAATGAGCGGGACTGAGTTTGAACAATTTGTCTCTAAACTATATGAAGGCCTCGGATATACTACTCAACTTAATCCTGCAACAGGGGATTACGGCGCAGCCATTCTAACAGTGAAAAAAAGAGTAAAAACAGCTATTCAAACAAAGTGCTACGGAAGCGATAAGAAGGTTGGGGTTAACGCAATTAATGAAGTAGTCGGAGGAGCAGAGTATTGGAAAGCTGATCGTAAGGTGGTTCTAACAAATCGCAATTTCTCTAGTTCAGCCATAATGTCAGCACAGCGAGATGGGGTAACCCTCATCGATCGAGACGGATTGCAAATTCTTTTAGATCACTATAAAAAGGAAGTGGAAAAAGGGAGGAAGGGAAGACTTTTTCCTTTACAGAAACGTTCGGGCAAATAGCTCGCAAATGTAAAAGTAGCCCAGTACACTTGGGGTTCTGGGCTTTTTATGTATCACCTAATAGTATGAGCTTAATTCTTAAAACTTGGAACAGAAGTTATCACTAAGAGGATCCCCTTGTTAATCGATCCGCTCTAAAAGTACTAACCACCGTCACCAATTGACCCGAAAACAGAAACAAAATCCAGTATCCAATATTACTTGCAGCAAGAATTATTGCAACGATATTCAGTAAAATTCCTAACACAAACCCGATGTTAGTCTTCCAATCCTTCAACACAGCCCAATTCATTGTCTTTCTCCCCTTATTTATAACTAAAATGCACGATCTTGATGAATTTCTTTCATTTCTTTTTCATACTCTTTTGATTTACCTTTGGGTATACTTAAGCTCTCCCATTGCTCACCCTTACTCTCTTTCCCAATATAAACGATTTGTCCTACATGATAAGCATAATGAGCCATTTGCCTCTCAATCGCTTCTAGTACAACGTGGCCTTCACTTCTTATATATATGGTCTTAAGTAAGTCTTCCTCTGTTAATCTTCCTATAGCTGTTAACAAAATGCTCCAACCTTCTTCCCAACTTTCGAGAATGGCTTCCTTCGACATATGGGGGTCTTCAAATTCTTGATCACGATTTCGAAAAGGTTTCTCTCCATCACTAGTCAATAAATCCGACCACCTGGACTTCATGTTCCCGCTCAGGTGCTTCACGATGATAGCAATACTGTTTGACTGCTCTTGAGATGTTTGATGAAAATCTTCTTTGGATAATTGCCGGAACGTGTTATCGCCTAATTCCTTTACACGTCGAAATCGGTCTTCAACAATACGTAAATATGCTTTCCCAATTGTCACTTAATCCACCTACTTTTCACTAGTTATATAAGCGCAAAAAATTATAGATAAGAGTAATAACTGAATTTTAACATAAATATCCAAACTGATAAAAAATTCCCCTCTTATGAAAGGAGACTAAGTCTCATTCGACTTAGTCTCCTTTCATTTTATATGGACTTTTAACTTTCGATAACTCCATGGTTTCATTGCCATCTATAACAACTTCAATTTCTTCTTGTCCTTTTAGTGAATCTGGTAGTTTCAGATCTCCTTTATACCCTGAGCTCCCAACAACCTTTATTGAAAATGTAGTGCGCGGCTGTACTAAAGATAAAGATACTGTGCCTACTTTTTCCTCATTTAATGCTTCCATATCTAGAACACGAAGGATAGCTAAATGTTCCTCCTCAGATAATTTCTGAATGGTAAACTCAAATTTCTCACTTTCCCCCTTGTAAATAGAAGTATCATTGGCCGTGGCATCAATTTCCCTAACGATGCACGCTAGTTCTTCCTTAACTTCACTATACGTTGCAAGGTTTTCAGAGATAGGATTTGAGTTATGAATATAAGAAATTCTTGTAATGAGATCAGAGATTTGTTCCTTTAATTTTGGTTCTTGGATTAGCTGTTCTGCTGAACTTAAAAATACCCATGTTGTCTTTACGTTAGACTTCCACGTTCCTAGCTTAGGCTCTAACTCCAAACTCTGCATTTCCTCTTCGGTGTATTGGAAATAAGCAGAAACATTCTTACGATTGAGAAGGGGATTAACTCTCTTAGCCTCAGGTGTATAAAATATTGAAGCATTATAGAGATAGCCTAATGCGACCCTTCTATCTGGAAGATTAAGAGATGTAGATAGTATAAAATCAGAATAAATCGGCTCCACCCCTTTAAAGTATTCTTGAGTTGCCGTCCATTCTTGTTCAGCTGGTGTGGAGGGGCCTTCTTCCATTAATAGCAACGTTACACTTGTAATCATGAGGAGAAAAGCTACAACGGATGCAGGATATAAGAACCAATCACGCTTTCTCTTCTGTTTTATGGACTGTATACTCTGCCAATTTCTCTCCTTCTGATTCTCATCCATCTCAAATGTTGGAAGCTTCTTCATATCCTCTTTCATATTATTGTGATCGCGCATATTTCATCCCCCTCTCATCCATTACACTCGCTAATTTCTCTTTAGCCCTATAAAAAGTCGTATCCACTTTAGAAGTACTCCACCTTAACACATCCGCTGTTTCTCTAGTACTTAACTCTAAAATTCCTCTACAAATGACGACTTCTCGATATTTCGTCTTTAAACTATTAATCGCCTGATACAATCGCTGATCTTCTTCTTTATTTAATACTATATCTTCTGGACTCAAACCAACATCATGACTTTCTCCTCTATCTATCAACCTTTCCCATTTTTTCTTTCTGTATCGATCAATAGAAACGCGTCTCGCAATTGAGAAGAGCCACGTCTTCGGTGAAGCTTTCCCCTTAAATGAAGGAGCATGTTTCCAAGCTCTTATAAACACTTCTTGAACTAAATCATCTACATCATCCGTTCGATTGTAATACACGAGAAACTGGTACACATGCTGACTGTATAATTCGTACCATTCCTTTACCTGATCTTCCTGATCCATACACCCTCCTCCTTTATTCTTTATCCATTGGCTCTGTTAATGCTTAGATTTTGTTCCATATAAGCCCCCTTATGTGGAACACTAGGATCTTGGATCTGCATTGCGATAGATAGAGACGTTTCCGTCAGCTTGAATAGAGCGTAAGGTGGGCCTGGAAATCACTCGCTTTCCGCGGGCGAGCTGTCGAGCCTCCTCGGGAAACCCACCCTGCGGGGTCTCGTCGACCTCTTTCTCCCGCAGGAGTCTCGCAATTTCCAGGCCCACCTCTCCCAAATGGGGAGAGACGGAAACACACAAAATTTGTGAGGTAGGGGGGAGAGCAACTTAAATAAATGGGTCCGTTCACCTAATTAGCGTCAGGGCAGGCTTGGGGACTGCGAGACTCCCGCGGGGTAAGGAGCCTAGGGGAGACCCCGGAAAGCGCGTAGCGATTGAGGAGGCTTCCCAGCTCCCCGCAGGAAAGCGAGTTGTCCCCAAGCCTGCCCAACTTCTCTTCTGGTAAAGGACCTCCCCTAACCAAGTATCTCAGTTTCAATCCTTCACTAATCCCGCCCTATTCTTGGACAAGGTTGTTGTAAAGAAGAAAAAAGCAAACTTTAGCAGAGCCTATCCATTAGACGATAGAGAAGCTATTAATCTTACAGTTTTATGTAAATCGATCTACAGTTTAATACAAAGATTACTACAATTTCGATGGAATTTCATAGTTTTACCACTTCTATACAAGGGAACTTCCTAACGAACATTATGTTATAGAGGAGAGATTTCATGATTACAGAAGGATGGACTTGGCTATGGGAGAAGCATGAGCAGGCTAAAGATTTAATGCGTTTTTTTGCAAAACCAGATGAAAATGCCTCCTCTACAAAAAAACATTCCTCACAACAATCTTCTGGCGGAGGTGATGGTGGAGGAAGGAGTTTTAAGAAAGCACAGTTAATCGGGCTGTTTGCAGGGCCTCTGTTGTTTGCACTGACTTTTATCTTTTTTCAACCTGAAGGCCTTTCCTATGAAGGAAAAGCAGTATTAGCTAGTACCATTTGGGTAGCGGTATGGTGGATGACTGAAGCCGTACCTATTCCAGTTTCTTCCCTTATCCCCATTGTGCTATTTCCATTAACCGGCGGTCTGAATATGGACCAGACAGCCTCATCTTATGGTGATGACACCATCTTTTTATTTATGGGCGGCTTTATGATTGCACTTGCCATGGAGAAGTGGAACCTACATAAACGCATAGCACTGACAATCATATTAGCAATCGGAACAAATACGAAACGAATCGTTCTAGGATTTATGGTCGCGACAGGTTTCTTATCGATGTGGATATCTAACACGGCTACTGCAATGATGATGGTGCCAATTGGTCTCGCGATTATATACCAGGTTTCCGAACAGCTAAAAGATGATGACTCGATTGATACCGCTAAAGAGAACTTCGGGTTCGGAAAGGCTCTGATGTTAGGAATTGCTTATTCTGCTTCGATTGGAGGTATTTCGACACTCATTGGAACACCCCCAAATACAGCTTTGGCAGCTGCTATTAGCAACCTATATGGAGTTGAAATTTCATTTGCTCGTTGGATGTTGTTTGGGGTCCCTATTGCCTGGGTGTTTATATTTATCGCCTGGTTTTACCTTGTGAAAGTCGCTTATCCTCCTAAAATCAGTGAACTTCCTGGTGGACGTGAGGTTATCAAAAATGAAAAAGACGATCTTGGTAACGCATCTTTTGAAGAAAAAGTGATCTTACTCGTCTTTACGCTAGCCGCTTTCTCTTGGGTAACCCGTTCCTTTCTATTACAACCCTATGTAAATGAGAATATCGGAGACGCCATGATTGCATTAACAGCCTCCTTTATTCTTTTTGTAATCCCTTCAAGAACCACAAGAGGTGACCGTCTTCTTGACTGGGACACAGCAGTAAAATTGCCTTGGGGTATTCTGTTACTATTTGGCGGAGGACTTGCCATAGCAACAGGATTCATTGAATCTGGATTATCTGAGTGGATTGGAAATCGACTAACTGTTTTACAAGGAATCCATATATTTGTGGTGCTTCTTGTTGTTTCTGCAATGGTTATTTTCTTAACCGAAATTACATCAAATACAGCGACAGCCAATATGATGTACCCGATTATGGCTTCTCTAGCTGTGGCTCTAGGTGTTCACCCATACGCCGTTATGATTGCTGCAGGCGTGGCTTCTTCATCTGCTTTTATGCTCCCTGTAGCCACCCCGCCCAATGCAGTCGTTTTCGGTTCTAATTATTTACGAATACCCGATATGGCCAAAGCGGGATTTGCCCTTAATCTGACAGGTATTATCATTGTAACGCTTTCTGTTTATTTCTGGCTTCCAATCGCATGGGGGATCGACCTTACGGAAATTCCAGAGATGCTTAAGAAAGAATAATGAAAAGGATAGGAAGTCAACCTATCCTTTTTTAATGCTCTTCATAAAAAAACGCCCCAAGGATAGGCTCATCCTCAGGGCGTTTCTTCATTACAACTGTGTCAGTGTATTTGATACCATCATAACGGTCACAATAATCGCGTAAATAATCCCACCAAGGTAAGGGTTTTTCGTTACTCTGTAAATTTTACGTGTGATGATTGCTGCTAGTGGGATAATAACAATAATTGGGAACAACCAGATACCTGCAATGTTTGAGATGTTTGTAAAGAACACATCTCCTTCTATAAAAAAGTGTGTATATTGAATGGCGACAATTACAATAGCGCTCAAGCCATTAAAAAGCGCCATTAATGCCGTGTTTAACCACTCTTTCTTTCCGTTTGAAACGTAGTTGAAACAGTTAACCGCTATTGAATTCGTTACATAGAAGAGTAAGAAGAATGGTACATACTTAAGCGCAATCAATAGTTTATCTGGTGTAAATGCTTTAATAGTGAGTACCCAAATCCGGAAGTCTGTCGTAAAGAAATAATCTGCTATAAAGACTAATCCAAACGCACTCGTCGTTACGAGCAAAGAGAGTAAAATCGTCTTCCACAATGTTCGCAAATTAATAATGACTCCAGATGCCCGAAGGTCTAATCCGTCTTTTTTCGAGAAGAATATATAGGAAACGAACAAAATCACAAGTGTTACCACGCCCATGACAGCCGACCAGACACCAATATAATAAACAGGTGCTTGTGGGAAAAATTCTGGACGATTTGTTGCACTCCACGTAAATAAAGCTAAATAAGACCAACCTGATATGAGAGCACTAACGATTAGCCCACCCCAAAACCATGCTTTACCTACTCCCCGAGGTGCTGGACCTGCTACAGCAGTCTCGTTGGCTTTCAATGATGAAAATACGCTTGTATTTAACATCGCTTTGGTAAAGCTTACCACAAACATAAAGAATGCTACTAAACCTAGGAAGTTGAAGAATACTTTCCACTGCCAGATTTGATTAGAAGAATCAATCTCTTTAGGTGAACCTATAGATTCATCAAAGTAGTTTAATAAACTCGTGACGACACTCTGAGAGAAATGATTCCAGGGGTGAATCTGGTTTGGATTATAAATGATACGCATTGCCTCTTCCCCATTTACTTCCTGTTTATATACGGTGTAACTGTCACGCTCCTCATTTACCTCACTTGGGTCCATTCCAAAATGAAGAAACGACTGAGCATACTTAGTATCGATATAATCCCTCGGTGGTGTAACGCTTCCAGCTTCCCCAATACTACGGAAGAAGAATTCATCATATTTTGCAGCTATGATCCCTACATCTCGTGTTCCATACATATTTGTATACTCTTGATCATCGTTCCTCATAGACCAGTACAAAGGTTCTCCTGGATCGTTCGTGTACATCGCATCATTGGCAACGAGTAGGACAGTTGAAATTAATCGCTCTTCTTCGGGCTTCTTATTGTCCTCAAGCACAGACCAGTTAGCAGCTCTTGCGCCATTAGAGTGTCCTGTGACACCAATTTTATCTCGGTCCACATAAGGGAGATCTGCCATTAATTCAACCGCGTCATACATCCCCGTCCCTCGATTTGGCCATTCTGCAGGCTCGACTGGGTCAGAATTTCCATGACCATACATATCAATGGAAATGACAACATAACCTCTTCTAGCAAGTTCTACATTGTTCAAATCCTGCATCTCACGGTTATTATACCAGCCATGACTCGTCACGACTCCTGGAGCTTTTGACTCTTCAGAAACGCCCTCAGGTTTAAATAGTAATGCACTCATTAAGTGACCTGATGGAGTTTCCCATCGTAAATCTTTAACTTCAACATCCGTTCCAGATGTTTGCACGAAATAGGCACCCACCATACTAATAAGAGCCAATACAAGTGAGAGAATCAAGTACTTTGGAGTTCGTTTACCATTTTTCATGATGTCTTTCCCCCTTTAATGGTACATGTATATGCTTGGGAACGCTTCCAAAACACTTGTATCAAACATTCTTTTATAAAAATGTAGACTCTATAAAAAATGCTCTACATTTAGCCACAATCGAGTAGGAGGAGGTGACTAACCTCCGTCCTCTCACACCACCGAGCGTACGGGTCCGTACTCGGCGGTTTCCTTAAGTTTGACGTAAAAGTTTATATCGATGAGATAAACTACGAAGCCCTAGA
>NZ_BMIN01000015.1 GCF_014642405.1 Pontibacillus salipaludis | reverse complement strand
TTTATAAGTCGTCATTTCACTCAAATAGCGTACCGCGATGTCTTGTTTCATAGCTGATGTAATAGTATTCACCA
The DNA here is from genome assembly GCF_014642405.1 of Pontibacillus salipaludis. Lineage (GTDB taxonomy): Bacteria > Bacillota > Bacilli > Bacillales > BH030062 > Pontibacillus > Pontibacillus salipaludis. The sequence goes on along the minus strand of NZ_BMIN01000015.1, from coordinate 105,132 downwards.
TCGCACCTCCTGTTTTTGATTATGACCAAAAACAAGGGTCCACTTCATAGTGAGTGAGGAGGCTCGACAGCTCGCCTGCGGAAAGCGAGCCATTCCCAAGACATCCCTATCACTCAATAAACGTAACGGGCCCACACTCAACAAAGTGTCTCTGTTTGAACCTGCCTTGTTCTTGAACAAATAGTTGTAATAACAACATTAAAAAAGTCATTTAAGATACATTCATTACCAGCAATACCTCACAAGAGTTGGTGATACTAAGGCATAAAGGAGTGAACTGTATGAAACCATTTATGCCTAAACTTGTATACGTGGAACCACGAGCGATGGAGTATAAGTTAGCACAAGATCTCTATCAGAAGTTCAAGGACCAAGGGATTGAGATAAGAGAGACAACTTCCCATAACCAAGTGCGAGGAATTCCAGGAGATAATGAATTACGACAGTATGCTAACGCTAAGAATACGTTCGTCCTAGGAGTTAGGAAGACACTTAAATTTGATACCTCTAAGCCTTCAGCAGAATATGCAATTCCCTTAGCGACAGGCTGTATGGGTCACTGTCATTACTGTTATTTACAAACCACTCTTGGCAAAAAGCCATATATCAGAACATACGTTAATTTAGAAGAGATCTTTGATCAGGCTCATCAATACATCTTAGAACGTGATGAACCAACCCGTTTTGAAGCCGCGTGTACGTCAGATATCGTGGGAATTGATCACCTAACTCACTCATTAAAGAAGACCATTGAATTTATGGGGGATCAGAAAAAGGGACGCCTTCGTTTTGTTACGAAATACCATCATGTAGATCATTTATTAGATGCAGAGCACAATGGTCACACACGTTTTCGCTTTAGCATAAATGCTGATTATGTCATAAAAAACTTTGAACCAGGCACTTCTTCATTAGATAAGCGACTAGAAGCAGCCAGAAAAGTAGCTGATGCAGGGTATCCGTTAGGTTTTATTGTGGCCCCAATCTATTTATATGATGATACGTGGAAAGAAGGGTACCACAAAATGTTTGCGCATCTCCATGAGCAGCTGAAAGGATCTTCTGTAGATGAGGAAGATTTAACATTTGAACTCATTCAGCATCGCTTCACAAAGCCAGCTAAGCGCGTGATCCTCCAGCGTTATCCTAAGTCAAAGCTTGAAATGGATGAAGAAGAGCGAAAATATAAATGGGGTCGTTATGGCATTGGCAAATACGTCTATCCAACTGAAACTCAAGAGGATATTAAAAAGACGATGGAAGCCTACATTAACGAATATTTTCCGAATAGTAAGATCAGTTATTTCACGTAAGACAATCTTGTCATCGAAAGGAATCTAGTGTATCATTTTTAACAGTAGGCTGAGGCAGAATTGGAGGATTTTTATGCCAACACCAAGTATGGAAGATTATATTGAACAAATATATATGCTAATAGAGGATAAAGGCTATGCACGAGTTTCAGATATCGCTGAAAATCTTCAAGTCCATCCATCATCTGTTACGAAAATGGTACAAAAGCTAGACCGAGATCAGTATCTGAATTACGAAAAATATAGGGGACTTGTGTTAACCTCTAAAGGGAAAAAAGTTGGCAAACGGCTAGTGTACCGTCACGAGCTATTAGAGCAATTCTTACAAATTATCGGCGTTAATAAAGAGAATATATATGAAGATGTAGAGGGAATTGAACACCATATGAGCTGGAATTCCATTGATCGCATTGGTGATCTAGTTCAATTCTTCGAAGAAAACCCTCAATGCATCGAACAATTACGACTCGTTCAACAACAAAATGAAGAACAAGCGAAAGAAGATTAAACACCTGAATATTCAGGTGTTTTTTTTATGAATTATTAGTCTGTTTCTTAGATTTGAGCACAAGACTGTTCAAGCATAAGTCGCAATGTCGTAAAGCGTTCACGAAGTGCTCAAAGCTAAAAAGAACTGTTCATAAAGGTAAGAAGGAATGACTAATAAGAGCTTAGGTATGACCAAAATTGAACGAGCAGTGACGTAAAAGGGCATCTGTATGTTGAAAGCCGGTTCACAATGACCAAAAAGGATCATGCTACGTCTAAAAACATGGGGGAATGACGATATCAATCTTACAAATGAGGGCGTTTATGCTACTGTTTCTGGTCTAGGACATGTCATTCGTGATTATAGATAGTCATAAAGGGGGAAGGAGGGACGTCTTATGAAGATTGACGGCGTTTTCTCAGGTGGGGGTGTGAAAGCTATTGCTTTTATAGGTGCGATTGAAGTTGTCGAACAGAAAGGATATCAATTTGAGCGAGTAGCAGGGACTTCTGCTGGTGCTATTATAGCTTCGTTTCTTGCTGCTGGTTATAAAAGTAAGCAAATTCATCATCTATTCCGTGAGCTGCACCTCAAGAAATTATTAGATCCTCCTAAGGTAGGAACTTGGTTTCCTTTTTCCAATTGGCTTTTTTTATATTTTCGAATGGGTTTATATAAAGGTAAGAAACTTGAGGAATGGGTGTATGAAATGTTGGGGAAAAAAGGGGTGTATACCTTTAGAGATCTTCCTGAAGGATCTTTGAAAGTGATTGCCTCGGACTTAACCTTAGGAAGGATTGTAGTTATTCCGGATGATTTGGAAAGGGTTTACGGGATTTCTCCAAATGAGTTTACTGTAGCGAAAGCCGTAAGAATGAGTGCAGGGCTTCCTTATTTCTTTATACCTGAACCGATGATCAGTAAAGATCATAAGAAAAGTCTTATTGTGGATGGCGGGCTCTTAAGTAATTTTCCGCTCTGGGTATTCACCTCAAATTTAGAGCGACGAACGAGGCCGATCCTTGGTATGAAGCTGAGTAATGGAAATGATCAGCTGCCAGCTCGTAAGATTAAAAACGCTATTGAGATGTTTCAAGCTTTATTTGTAACCATGAAACAAGCTCATGATGCGAGGTATATTCATAAAGCGGATGCAGTAGATATTATTTTCATTCCTGTTGAAGATGTGGAGACGACAGATTTTGATTTAAGTGAGGCTTCCATTAATAAACTAATTTCTCTAGGAGAGAAACATGCAGCTACTTTCTTGAGAAATTGGAGTGGATAAAGAAAAAAATCGAGCTTCTACTAGAAGGAAGCTCGATTTTTCTTTTTACTTTTATTCCCCTCAATCACACGAAGGTGAGGGGCTTCTTTTCTTTGTTTTTGCTTCTTACTACTCACTTTAGATTTAATGGTAGAAGGCTTCATTTTTTTCGCTATGCTAGAAGAGGTCGTCGGTTGTTTGTATTTTTGTTTCGATTGTCGGGCTGCCTTTCGGTATTGCTTCATTTCATTCGAAGTCCCACCATTACGCCTTGAGAAAATAAAGTAAACAATTCCGATGATGACTGCTGCAAATAAGACTGTGACGAGAATATCCATTAAAAAGCTAGTCGTATCTGTAAATAATCGAACAACTATACCAATTAAAGCTAACGCCATAATAAAATAAGTAAGAGGTTTAATAATTTTGTGAGCCAACTTTTTTTCCTCCCTTCAGCATTCCATCCTTAATTATGAGATGACCTTACTACCTTGTATACCACTTTTAGAAGCGTTTTTATCATTCTCTAGAACTTTTTTAAAAGAATGAATCGCAACGTCAACCTGATCATCTTTAGGTTCTTTCGTTGTTAATAGCTGTAACCATAAACCAGGGTATCCAAGTGCTTTAAGTCCAGGTACGTTTCGCACTTTGTTTGTTAGCTGCAACACTTCAAATGAGACGCCGATGACAAATGGTAATAAAAGAATACGATTTACCATGCGCCACCACATCGGTTCCGTGGCTACGAACGGCAGTAAATAAAACAGAATCCCAACAAATACCGTGAACAATATAAAACTAGAGCCACATCGATAGTGAAGACGGGATTGATTTTGTACGTTTTCAATAGTTAACTCTTTCCCGTTTTCATAAGCATTAATCACCTTATGCTCAGCTCCATGATATTCAAAGACTCGCTTAATCATAGGAGTGAGGGATATAAGGTAAATATATGCGAGTAGAAAGATAAATTTGATTAACCCTTCTAATAGAACCTGTCCAGTTTTACCTGGGATAGCAAAACGGAATAACTCAGCTACAAGAGCAGGAGTTAAGGTAAATATCAATTTTCCAAATAAGAATGATAAGACACCTACAGCTCCGACTCCAATTGCCATTGCCAGTTTAGAAGACTCTGCTTCCTTCTTAATGGTCTCATCGTCTTTTGGATCTACATCGTAACGTTCACTAGAGAAGTTTAAGTGTTTCGTTCCATTTGCACTTGCTTGCACTAAAGCGACAAGACCTCGAATGAATGGAATTTTCTTTAAACGCTTCTCTATTTTAGATTCTTTCCGTTCTAGCTCAAAATATTCAATTGATTCGTCTTTTCGACGAACAGCCGTGACATAACTCGTTTGGCCAGCAAACATAACGCCTTCCATAACGGCTTGCCCTCCGTAAGCTGGTTTAGTTTTTTCGCTCATTGCCACACCATCCTCTTGATGATTATCTATTTCCTTCATTTTACTAGAAAAATGCGCTCACCTCTAGTCCTCTTAAATAAAAGCATGGAATTATTCGATTTTGGTCATGCTAAACTGTGAGGTGATGGAGATGTCTGAACAAGAACAAAAAGATCAAGAACAACAGAATCAAGAAGAAAAACAAAATGAAGAACAAAAACAAAATCCTGAATTAGAGCAAAACCAAAAAGAACCCCCAATGTCTGTGATCAGCAAATCACTAGTCACAGGTTTCGTGGGTGGAGTCTTATGGAGTTTTGTTGGTACAATTGCATATTTCTTTAATTTCTCTTCGGTTTCAGCAGGAAGCTTTGTCATTCGCTCTTTTGTACAAAATGAATGGAGCAGCAACTGGCTAGGGGAACTGATTGCTATATTAGCTGTAGGTCTCGTATCGCTTTTAATCGCTATTCTGTATTTCGGCCTATTAAAAAATACAAAAGGACTCTGGCCATCAATGGCTTTTGGTGTAGTGCTTTGGTTTATAGTGTTTTTCTTGTTCCAACCTGTATTTTCAGCAGTGCCGCAGTTAGGTGAACTAGATAGTGATACGATTGTAACTAGCTTATGTTTATTTATTTTATATGGAACGTTTATCGGGTATTCCATTTCTTATGATTATCAGCAAAACAACCAGCCTAGCTAAATCACTCCAAATGTTGCATCGTCTATGTTATCCTAAAAAGAGTCGGAATATTTCCCTTAATCAATCAGGAAGGGAGATCTTATGGTGAAAAAAATCCTATTATTAAATGGCCCCAATTTAAACCTATTAGGAAAACGGGAGCCTGGAGTGTATGGAAAAGGCACCTTGCAAGACATCGAAGCCTCCATTCAAAATATGGTAGAGGCAAATGGATGGGAGTTTGAAGCTTTCCAATCCAATCATGAAGGGGAACTGATTGATAAGATTCATGGGTTTATAGGGCAAGATGTGGGAATCATATTTAACCCTGGAGCTTATACGCACACGAGCATAGCACTTAGGGATGCTATTGCAGGAGTTGACCTCCCTGTAATTGAAGTACATATATCAAATGTTCATAAACGGGAGGAATTTCGTCACACATCTCTGCTTGCCCCAGTATGCTATGGCCAGATTGTAGGTCTTGGTTCATTCGGGTACAAGCTAGCAGCACAAACATTTATAGAACAATTTTAGGGGGAGGATTATATGGATACATTGAAACGATTAAGAAGTAGTATAGAAGAACAAGGGTTAGACGGCTTACTTATTACAAGTGATCGTAATCGTCGTTATGTAACTGGGTTTACAGGAACAGCTGGAGTAGTACTAGTCACAGCGAATAAAGCGCTATTCATTACGGACTTCCGTTATACAGAGCAAGCAGCTAATGAAACTACAGGCTTCGCAATCGTAGAACATAAAACACCTATGCATGAAGAAGTAGCAAATCAAGCGAAAGAGCTTGGTCTGAAAAAGCTTGGCTTTGAAAAACAGCATGTGACTTACAGTGTGTTTGAACAATATCAATCTGTATTAGAAGCGGAATTTGTTCCGACATCAAGTATCGTAGAAAAATTACGCTTGATTAAGACTGATGATGAGATTAAGATATTAAAGGAAGCAACTAAGATAGCAGATGATGCATTTGAGCATATCCTGTCCTACATAAAGCCAGGAGTTAAAGAAATCGACGTATCCAATGAATTAGAATTCTTTATGCGCAAACAAGGTGCAACTTCTTCTTCATTCGATATTATTGTAGCCTCAGGTTATCGATCTGCTTTACCACACGGTGTGGCTTCTGAGAAAGAGATTCAATCTGGAGAATTAGTCACGTTAGATTTTGGTGCTTTATATAAAGGATATTGTTCTGATATTACACGAACAGTTGCTGTTGGTGAGATTAGTGACGAGCTTAAAAAGATCTATGATACAGTTTTACAAGCACAGCTGCGTGGAATGGATGGAATAAAAGCCGGCATTACTGGTAAAGAAGCCGACGATTTGACTCGTGATTATATTAAAGAACAAGGGTATGGACAATACTTCGGTCATTCTACTGGTCACGGAGTTGGACTAGATGTTCATGAAGGACCTAGTTTGTCATTCCGAAACGACAAGCAAAAGCTTGAACCTGGAATGGTTGTAACAGTTGAGCCGGGCATTTACGTTCCAAATGTAGGTGGCTGTAGAATTGAAGATGATACAGTTGTAACCGAGACAGGTAATGAGCGTTTATCTCACTCTTCAAAAGAGTTAATTACGCTTTAAGCTTATTTAGGGAGGAAATTCAATTATGATTTCAGTTAACGATTTTAAGACAGGTCTTACAGTTGAAGTAGATAATGGGATCTGGCAAGTGATCGACTTCCAACACGTTAAGCCAGGTAAAGGAGCAGCATTCGTGCGCTCTAAACTTCGTAACTTACGTACTGGAGCGATCCAAGAGAAAACGTTCCGCGCAGGAGAGAAAGTCCAAAAAGCACACATTGAAAACCGTAAAATGCAATATCTTTATTCTGCTGATAACGTTCACACATTTATGGACACAGACACGTACGACCAAGTTGAACTTCAAACGAAACAAATCGAAAACGAGTTAAACTACCTGAAAGAAAACATGGAAATTCAAGTTCGTTTCTATCAAGGGGAAACAATCGGTGTTGAATTACCGAAAAACGTTGACCTTCAGGTTACAGAAACAGAACCAGGCATTAAAGGTGATACAGCAAGCGGTGGTACGAAGCCAGCAACGCTTGAAACAGGCCTAACTGTACAAGTTCCATTCTTCATTAATGAAGGTGACGTTCTTACAATCAGCACAGATGATGGTAAATACGTTTCCCGTTCAAATAACTAAGAATGACTCAAGGCTCTCCGACTCAGTCGGAGAGCTTTTTTTATTCGATTATGCTCAGGGTCTGATAACGATAGCATTCACTCCACTTCGATTTCTCCATATAACGAATCGAATATGGAAAAAAGATATGTTTTAGATGAAACGCCTAAGGCTCCATACCTTAGGCGTTTTTATATTGGAGAATTAACCACGCTTGCTAGGTATAAAAGGGAGATGTTCTATTATTTTAAAGTAGTAAAACAGAGTTGATAGAGCTCTCTCTCATTTTTCTATCTCTGGTCATAAATTAGGTGGACACGCATAAATTTACAGTAAACAAGTGCAAAGATTGTGAGGGAGATCTATGAAAGAGATTTTGCGGCTTTTCCCGACCTATATTCAATCAGAGCTACAGAAAATTAATGAGGAAGATTGGGCCCGTCTTCAGGAGATTCGATTTCGAATCACTAAGCCATTAGAACTCATCTATGATGATAAGAGTATATTGGTCCCAGCTATTATTCCAAGTGAGCAAGATGGGAACTACTTATTAAACCAACTCGGGGAATATTCGATTTATCGATTAGAGGACGAGCTTCGTGAGGGATATATTACGATCCCTGGGGGCCATCGGGTGGGTTTAGCGGGGAAAGTCAATACCGAAAAAGGGATTGTCAAGGCCATTCGACATATTGCTTCGTTTAATATTCGAATCGCTAAAGAAAAAATAGGGGTAGCTCAATCACTGGTAGAAGATCTCTATGACGGTGAGTATACGAATACTCTTTTAATCGGTCCTCCTCAAACAGGCAAAACGACGCTCCTAAGAGATATGGCTCGGATCATGAGCCAGGGAACAGGTTCCATACCTTCCAAGAAGGTTGGGATCATTGACGAGCGTTCTGAAATTGCAGGGAGTATTCACGGAGTGCCTCAACATCATCTGGGGCTACGAACAGACGTTATGGATGCCTGTCCAAAAGCAGAAGGCATGATGATGATGATCCGTTCTATGTCCCCGGAGATTCTAATTGTAGATGAAATAGGAAGTGAAGCAGATGTAAAGGCGCTTTTAGAAGCATTATATGCAGGCGTTACAGTCATCTCTACAGTCCACGGGGATCGGTTTGATTCTGTGCAAAAGAGGCCATCCCTTACTCCGTTGTTTGAGCAAGAGGTTTTTGAGAGATTTGTGATTCTTGAAAAGAAGCGGCAACCGGGATTTGTTAGGACGCTTCTCGATCAACATGGTCAGTTACTCTCATTAAAAAAGAGGGGTGTGTCATATGAAGTGGATCGGAGCACTAATCCTGCTGTGCGCTACAACGTGGGGAGGATTTGAATTTGCACGAAGGCTCACAGAAAGGCCTAAGCAAATTCGTCAACTAAAGAATGCGTTACAAGTATTAGAAGCTGAGATTCTTTATGGACACTCACCTGTTATTGAAGCGTGTGAGAAAGTGGCACGACAGATTCCTGAGCCGATGGCATGGTTTTTCTATGAGTTTAGCGAGCAACTAAAAGAAAGCAGCGCTTCTCTCTACGACGTATGGGAACAACGAATACAATCGTTCTGGCCCCTGAGTGCCCTTGGTGAGGGGGAGAAAGAAATCATGAAGCAGTTTGGTCAAACGCTAGGACAACATGATTTCACGGGCCAGCAGAAACATATCCGTCTAGCTATCTCCCACTTAGAACGAGAATTAAAAGAAGCTGAAGAACAGCAGTACAAATATAGCAAAATGGTAAAAAGCCTTGGCTTTTTGACAGGTTTATTGATTATATTGCTTTTCATGTAAAGGTGAAGGGAGTTAAAGACATGATTGGAGAGGCCTATATATTATTCCAGATTGCCGGGGTGGGAATCGTAGTGGCGATGATCCATACCGTTTTAAAACAAATGGGAAAAGAGGACATTGCCCACTGGGCAACTTTAGTTGGCTTTATCATCGTGTTATTTATCGTTATGGATGGCTTGCAAGAATTGTTCCAGCAAATTAAGTCTGTCTTTTTATTCCAAGGATAAGGCAGGTGAAGACATGGAAATTATCCAGATCGTTTCCTTTGCCCTTGTAGCAAGTGTGCTAACGATCATTGTAAAAGAACAGAAGTCATCTATTGCTTTTTTTCTCATTTTATTTACAGGGATTATTATATTTCTCATTCTAATTCGTGAAATTGCAGAGGTATTTACTTTGCTTGAATACATTGCTCAAAAGGCTAATGTGAACGGCATGTACGTAGAGACGATCTTAAAGATTATTGGAATTGCATACGTTGCGGAGTTTGGTGCTCAGATTACAAGAGATGCTGGGCTTGGATCAGTAGCTTCTAAGATTGAATTGGCTGGGAAAGTCTTTATTTTAGTGTTAGCTATACCGATTTTGACCGCTGTTATTGAGACGATTTTAGGCTTTCTTCCAGCTTAACCTTTTAAGGAGGTGGCTTGTACATCAATGAAGCTCATTCAACAAATAGTTGTTGTCGTTATACTCGCTTGTAGTGTTGTCTTGTTTCTGTCAGAGCCCGTACAAGCTCAAACCTCCCCGGCTGAGGAGACAAGCCCAACAATTGATCCCATTACTTTTACAGAGATTCAATCGTACTGGAACCAGGTGGTAGATGAATATGGAGGGTATTTGCCTGGTATTCGGAAAGGAAGCTTCGTCGAATTTATGGAAAATCGCGATTCCCTTTCCATTAAAGATTGGGTATTAGGTCTTTTAAAATATCTATTCTATGAGTTCCTGATCAATGGAAAGCTTTTGGGGACACTGATCTTCCTAACCCTCTTTTGCATGATTCTTCAGTCTTTACAAAACGCATTTGAAAACCAAACAGTTAGTAAAGTAGCCTACGCAGTCGTTTATCTTGTGCTCATAGTGCTAGCGCTGAACAGTTTTCATTTAGCGGTTTCTTATGCCAAAGATGCTGTTGAAATGATGAGTAGTTTTATGATCGCTCTCTTACCATTAATGCTTGGCTTAATGGCGACATTTGGTAACTTGTTATCCGTATCGTTTTTTCATCCTGTTATTGTTTTTCTTATTCATACGAGCGGGTTACTCGTTTCAAACGTTGTGCTACCACTATTATTTTTATCAGCTTTATTAATGATTGTAAGCACTATTAATGAGCAGTACAAGGTTACCCAGCTCGCACAACTATTACGTAATACAAGCTTAGGTTTACTTGGAGCATTTCTAACCATTTTCTTAGGTGTCATCTCCGTCCAAGGAGCGACTTCAGCTATACAAGACGGGGTTGCAATGAAAACAGCAAAATTTGTTACCGGAAATTTCGTTCCTGTTGTAGGACGTATGTTTACAGATGCAACGGATACCGTATTAAGCGCTTCACTCTTACTAAAGAATACGGTCGGGATTGTGGGTGTCCTCATTATATTAGCACTTGCGTTATTTCCAGCTGTAAAGGTTTTAGCGGTTGCGCTTATCTATAAGCTCGCTGCTGCAATACTGCAACCGATTGGTGGTGGTCCAGTTATAGCATCGATGGAAACAATTAGTAAACATATCCTCTTTGTTTTTGCAGCTCTACTAGTTGTAACGTTTATGTTCTTCCTAGCAATTGTCATTTTGGTCGCTGCCAGTAACTTAACGATGATGGTTCGATAGGAGGTGAATCGGTGGCTTTTATTACCGAATGGGTTACACAAATTATTCTCTTTTTACTGCTGGCTCTTGTAACCGACCTTTTACTCCCTGCATCTTCCTTTCGAAAATACATCAAGCTTGTTGTAGGGTTACTTCTTATCCTTGTATTTTTGCAGCCTGTTTTTAAGCTTTTCGATGTTAATATGGATCAGTTTTTCACACAAGAAATGAACCGGTGGAATGACCAAGCAGAGGTCGAATCTATGAAAAATTCAATTGAAGAGAAGAAAAAAGAAATACAAGCCTCACAACGTGCATATATTTTAGAACAGATGGCTGTCCAGCTAGAAAACGAAGTGAAGGAGGAGCTGATGAATGACCATAACGTAGAGATTCAAAACTTTTCCTTCCAATTTAAAAAAGATGCAGAAATGAATCTAGAGGGGTTGAAGTCGCTTACGGTCACTATGAAAGAGAGTGGTGATCAGGAAGCAGGTACTGATGAGGTTGAGGAAATTGTCATTGACCTTAATCAGCAGCCAAAGAATCAGGAAGATAAAAAATCACTAAATGCTGTTAAATCTTATCTATCATCGGCATGGGACATTCCTGAAGACCAGCTAATCTTACAATGGGAAGGAGGGGTTCAATGAAGAAAAATCCATTCAATAACATCTTTTCATTGCTTAAGCTTAAGACACCAGATGGAGAAAAGCCTACTAAACTAGCTTATGTTGTTCTGGTTGGTTTGCTAGGGTTACTTATTCTGTTAGTTGGAGACTTCTTCACAAGTGATGAAGCTGGTAGTGAAGGGGTCTCGCCTCCTGTCCAAACAGAGAGTGTTCAACCTAATGAACAAGAAACGTTTGGGCAAAAAAAGGACGAGGCAGACATGTTGATGTCAGAGGTGGAAACGTATTACGAGAAGGAGCTAAAGGAGCTCCTCGAGAAAATTCAAGGCGTTTCTGAAGTTGAAGTTATGGTGAACTTAGATTCTACTGAAGCAAAAGTTTATGAAAAGAATACAACCGTTAGCAAGCAACACACCACAGAAAATGATAAGAGTGGTGGAGAACGAAAGATTGAAGACTTTACTGAAGATGAACAAATTGTGGTTACAAGACAAGGCGACCAAGAAGCTCCTTTGCTAATCAGGACCGATAAACCATCAGTTAGAGGAGTCGGGGTTGTAGCAAAAGGCGCTGATCACATGAAAGTGAAAGAGTGGATTGTTGAAACAGTTTCACGAACATTAGATGTTCCTACACATCGCATTTCGGTAATGCCGAAAAAATAAGGAGGAATGAAAGAATGATGTTAAAAAAGCAAACGGTATGGTTACTAACGATGTTGAGTTTGATGATTGTATTAAGCGTGTATTACATGACTTCTCCACCAGAAGGGGAACTCGCTTACATGGGTGATGAAGAAAGTGCTGATCAACAAACAGCTGGAACACCAACTGAAGGGGATGCAACAGCTCAAGAAGGAGAGGCTGCAACAGAAGGGGAAGGAACTGCTACATCAAGTCTTTCTTCTGATCAATATTTCTCTTCCATGCAATTAGACATTATGGATAGCCGTTCAAAGAAAATCGAAGAGTTAGAGAACATCATGGCTTCTAGTGAAGTTTCCGCTGAAGAAGTTAACGATGCAAAAAACGAAATTGATAAGATTCGTGAGCTAAGCACAAAAGAATCGGTTGCTCAACAATCGATTGCAGCAAAGGCAGACTATCCAGATGTGTTTGTGAGAGCAGAAGATGAAAAAGTGTTAGTAAAGGTTAAAGCAGATGAAATGTCTAAACAAGACGTCAGTCAAATTCACCAAATTGTATATGATGAATTTGGACCAGTACCAGTTGTGGTCGAATACATCCCTAACGAGAAGTAAGTAGTCAGCTTTCGCACTCCAATGCGTGCGAAAGCTGATTTTTTTCTATCTAATTTTTTATTTAAAGGAGAGGAAAACCCCTTTCTAATAGAGAAAAGATGTAGTAAGCGCTTTCTAGTAGGTTGAAGTTTTACTACTCTTTGTCGTAAAATGTTAAGAGGTGTTATTAGTACCAGTTAATAATATGCATTTCAAATATAGAAGGGGTGCGCAAAATATGTTAAAAGTACAAGAAATTCGTGAACTCATTAAATTAATCGATGAATCATCAATCGATGAGTTTACATATGAGAGCAATGGAACAACCGTATCAATGAAGAAAAATACAGGAGAGGTAATCGAGCGCCCAGCAGCACCAGCTCAACCCGTTGTGACAGAGCAGCCAGCACAGCCTGCGCCGCAGGCACAGCAAACTCCAGCAGCTGAGGAGCCAAAACCTGAACCTCAACAAGAAACAAAAGTAGATTACGATCATGAGATTGTTTCTCCTATGGTAGGAACATTCTATGAAGCTTCTTCACCAGACGCTGAAGCTTTCGTTAAAAACGGAGACGTTGTAACGAAGGACTCTGTTGTGTGTATCGTAGAAGCGATGAAGCTCTTTAACGAGATTGAAGCTGAAGTAAATGGTAAAATAGTAGAAGTACTCGTTGAAAATGGTCAGCTTGTTGAATATGGCCAACCATTATTCCGAGTGAAATCCGAATAAGGGGATGGAACTGTGATCAAGAAAATCTTAATCGCGAACCGTGGAGAGATCGCCGTTCGGATTATACGAGCTTGTAAGGAGATGGACATTGAAACAGTGGCCGTCTATTCTGAAGCGGACAAAGAATCTCTACACGTTCAATTAGCAGATGAAGCATATTGTATTGGACCAACCTTGAGTAGTGAAAGCTACTTGAACTTCACAAATATTATGAGCGTAGCGACTTTAACAGAATCAGATGCGATTCACCCGGGTTACGGATTTTTATCTGAGAATCCTGATTTCGCTGAGATCTGCGATGAATGCAATATTACATTTATCGGACCAAGCGCTCAAGCCATTCGTAAAATGGGTACCAAGGATGTTGCCCGTGAAACGATGAAAGAAGCTGGAGTGCCAGTTGTTCCTGGCTCTGAAGGCTTAATTCGTGACGAAGAACATGGCCTTCAGGTAGCTGAGCAAATCGGTTATCCAGTTATCATTAAAGCAACAGCTGGTGGTGGCGGAAAAGGAATCCGTGTCGCACGAAATGAAGAAGAACTGAAAAAGGGAATCCGCGTTACACAAAACGAAGCGGAAAAAGCCTTCGGGAATCCTGGTGTCTATTTAGAGAAATTCATTGAAGATTTCCGTCACGTAGAAATTCAAATTATTGCCGACAACCATGGTAACGCTATTCACCTTGGTGAACGCGATTGTTCTGTGCAACGTCGCTTGCAAAAATTAATCGAAGAAACACCTTCTCCGGCACTAGGACCAGACCTTCGTGCTGAAATGGGAGACGCAGCCATTAAGGCAGCTTTAGCCGTTAATTATTCTGGAGCGGGTACAGTAGAATTCATCTTCGACCAAAAGAACAATAGCTTCTACTTTATGGAGATGAATACTCGCATACAGGTAGAACACCCTGTTACTGAAATGGTTACAGGTGTTGACTTGATTAAGGAAATGATTCGCATAGGGAACAATGAATCGCTCCAATTCTCTCAAGACCAAATTGAATTCGAGGGTCATTCCATTGAATGTCGTATTAATGCTGAGAACCCGTTCAAAAACTTCATGCCATCGCCAGGTCGAATTGAGATGTATCTTCCTCCGGGCGGTTTCGGTGTCCGTGTTGACTCCGCAGCCTATCCTGGTTGGATGATTCCTCCTTATTATGATTCAATGATTGCGAAGTTGATCACTTACGGTAACACGCGCGAAGAGGCGATGGACCGTATGAAGCGTGCTCTTGATGAGTTTGTGATTGAAGGCGTTCATACAACGATTCCATTCCATCGTCGCATGATGGAACACGAAGTCTTCCGCGGAGGAGATTTTAATACGAAATTCCTTGAAACTTATACTATAATGGAAGAGGAATAACACAAAGGAGTGACCAAAATGAGTGAAAATCATTTATTAAACGTTGGAGATGACTCCAGCTTAGGTAAAGTGGAAATTGCTCCAGAGGTTATTGAAGTCATTGCCGGTATTGCAGCATCAGAAGTAGAAGGCGTTGCATCCATGCGAGGCAACTTCGCAAGTGGTGTAGCGGAACGACTTGGCGGCAAGAAAAATCACGGAAAAGGGATTAAAGTTGAACTATCCGACGAAGGTATCGTAATTGATATTTATGTTGTGATGGACTTTGGAATCTCCATTCCGCAAACCGCCCAAAAGATTCAAGACAGCACACGTCAGGCTCTTAAAAATATGACAGCCCTTGAAATCAAAGAAATTAACGTTCACATCGTTGGCATCCAAATGGAACCAACGAAAGAAGAATTAGAGGAAGAAGAAGAAGAGATCCCAGGCGTATAAAAGGGATTCCATGAACCACAAAGGAGACAGAGTCTTCTTTGTGGTTTTTTTGTATGAGAGCAAGTTCTGGAAAGAGAGGAGCAGTTACTAATGAAGGAATAGAAGTAACTAAAGAGAGGTTGAAGTTCTTAAAAAGTCAGTGGATTTACCAAACAGGTGAGCGAAGTTACGAAAGGGTGAGGAGTAGTTATTAAAAAGGGGAGAGCAGTTACTAAAGAAGGAATAGAAGTAACTAAAGAGAGAATGAATTTCCTAAAAAGCCAGTGGATTTACCAAACAGGTGAGCGAAGTTACGAAAGGGTGAGGAGTAGTTATTAAAAAGGGGAGAGCAGTTACTAAAGAAGGAATAGAAATAACTAAAGAGAGAATGAATTTCCTAAAAAGTCAGTGGATTTACTAAACAGGTGAGTGAAGTTACGAAAGGGTGAGGAGTAGTTACTAAAAAGGGGACAGCAGTTACCAAAGAAGGAATAGAAGTAACTAAAGAGAGGTTGAAGTTCTTAAAAAGTCAATGGATTTACCAAACTGGGGAGCGAAGTTACGAAAGGGTGAGGAGTAGTTACTAAAAAGGGGACAGCAGTTACCAAAGAAGGGATAGAAGTAACTAAAGAGAGAATGAATTTCCTGAAAAGTCAGAGGATTTACCAAACTGGCTAGCGAAGTTACCAAAGGGTAAAGAGGAGTTACCAAAAAAGCCAGAGAAGTTACCAAAAAAGGCGTAGAAGTAACTAAAGTAAGAATGAAGTTCTTAAAAAACCAACCGAACTTACCAAACTGTGTAGTGGAATTCTCCACATAACATCTCATCAGATGAACAAAAAATTTTTAGAAAGAAAACACTCAATAAAAGGAAATCAGGTCATTCAGTCGAATTATGTAGACAAAGAACTTGTAATTTAATATTCATGTAAGGGAGAGTGAGAAATGATCGTTAAGCAAAGAAGCATTCCTCTTATAATTAGACAAGAGGAAGTGTTAGAAAGAAGATTGCCCAAGAGTCATCCCAAACGGCCAACCATTATAAAAAGTCTGAAAATGAGAAAGGCTGGATTTTGGGGGGAGCAGGAGTTAGATTACCCATTAAGCTTCTTACCTCAAGATCAATATCGTGTTTTCCATGATGTGAGGTTGATTGAGACGAATAAAGCCTTTCAAATCGATACTTTGATTTTGACAGACCACCAGGCGATCATATTAGAAGTGAAGAATATATCAGGTATAATCGAATTTGATTCAACTTTTGATCAGCTCATAAGAAAGTTAAAAGGGCGGGAAGAGCGTTTACCTAACCCTCTAGCTCAATTAGGAAGGCAACGAAGGCAATTAGCTAATTGGTTTTCTTCAAATAATTTTCTTATGCCTATTAAATGCTTCGTTGTCATGACCCACCCCTCTTGTGTACTAAAAGCTTCTGAAATAAACCCTCATCAACACACAATCACTCATGTAGAAAATCTCCAACAGAAGATCATTAATTTAAAAGCAGAAAATATTTCTGAAAATACGTTACCTTCGAATATCAACAAGATTATATTGAACTCTAACACCCCTTTAGGCCCTATAGATGTTTTAAAGAAGTATGGGATTCATTATGATGATTTAAATAAAGGAGTAGAATGTCCA
Source organism: Pontibacillus salipaludis (assembly GCF_014642405.1). GTDB lineage: Bacteria > Bacillota > Bacilli > Bacillales > BH030062 > Pontibacillus > Pontibacillus salipaludis. Next base: position 88,141 of record NZ_BMIN01000015.1, on the reverse strand, counting down.
AGGTGCTTCATGTCTCCGATGAAGTGGACGAGAAGAAGGTGGAGGTGTTCTGGATGTTACTTTTTCTCCTCAGATGCTCATTTAAGAACCATATCAGACTATTTCCTACTCGGTTATAAGACAATTAATAACGCTACATTCAGAGAACTCATCCAACATAATGACCAAGCAGTATCTAAATACTTCCTCAGCAAAATGAACCTCCAAACTTCCGGACACAAAAGATCTCTCCTTTATCACTCCCCGCACACCCTATAACACCCACGGTTACCTCTCTATAGTTTTGGGTATGCTGTTCCTATAAAATCCCCCGAACGCCGAAAAGATTATGATAGTGCTTTTAATCGCTGCCGTTCTATTATTTATAGCATTTATGATTATTACGTGTTATCATTCTTAACGGAAAGAAACATAAAGGAGAATGAATGATGAATCGTCATACAGCAAGAGAAAAGGCATTTCAGGCGCTTTTTCAAATGGACATAAATGAAATGGATGCGAACGAAGCGATTGAAAACATTTTAGAGGAAGAAGATGGACAGGTTCATGACGCCTTCCTGGATCAACTCGTTTTTGGTGTTAAAGAAAACCAAGCAGTGATCGATGAGCAGATCTCAAGTCATCTTGAAAAATGGTCGTTTAATCGTATTGCATCTGTTGAGAAAACAATTATTCGTATTGCCGTTTACGAAATGAAATATCAAGAAGATATTCCTGAAAAGGTCTCCATTAATGAAGCAATTGAGCTAGCTAAAACATTTGGCGATGACAAGTCAGGTAGTTTTGTGAACGGTGTATTAAAGAAAATGATTGACTAAATGTGAGAGGGTGGATTCCATGTCAGCAGAAATTATTTATGGACGAGAATTAGCAGAGGATATCAGAGAGCGAATGACGAAGGAGGTAGCCGATCTCCGCGAACTAGGGGTAGTTCCGGGGTTAGCGGTCGTCATTGTTGGAAACGATCCCGCATCTTTATCCTACGTAAGAGGTAAGGACAAAGCTTCAAAGAAAGTTGGCCTCGAGTCAAATCTTATTGAGCTTCCTGAAGAGGTTACGCAACAAGAATTGTTAGATTTAGTGGATCGCCTTAATCACGACTCTGAAGTTCATGGGATTCTTGTGCAGCTACCATTACCAGATCATATCAATGAAGATGAGATCATTGAAGCCATTTCTCCAAGTAAAGACGTTGATGGATTCCATCCTATAAGCATTGGTCGTATGATGGCAGGCAAAGACACTTTCTTACCTTGTACTCCACTTGGCATTTTAACGATGTTCAAAGAGAAAGAAATTAGCCTAGAAGGAAAACATGTAGTAGTACTTGGTCGCAGCCGTATTGTGGGCAAGCCTATTGGGCAGATGCTCCTTAATGAAAATGCGACGGTTACATATTGTCACTCTCGTACGAAAAACATCAAAGAATTTACTCAGAAAGCAGATATTCTTATTGTGGCTGTCGGTAAGCCCGGATTTATATCAGGAGAAGACATTAAAGATGGCGCTGTAGTAATTGATGTAGGTGTAAACCGTATCGAAGATGGAAGTCTTACTGGTGACGTTGATTTTGAATCAGCGCTTGAAAAAGCATCTTACATTACACCTGTACCACGTGGTGTAGGGCCTATGACGATTACAATGTTGCTAAAGAATACAATACAGGCGGCAAAACAGCTTAATCAGATTCCTCAAAGGAGTTCTTAACCGTGCAAGACAATTATTTGACGGTGTCCGCCTTAACTAAATACATTAAGCGTAAGTTTGAAACGGACCCCCATTTAACCGATATCTGGTTAAAGGGGGAGATTTCTAACTTTAAGCACCACAGCCGTGGACACATGTATTTAACCATTAAGGATAATAAATCTCGGGTGAATGCAGTGATGTTTGCTGGCAATAATCGGCGCTTGAAGTTTAAACCTGAAGATGGGATGAATGTCTTGATCAAAGGGGAAATCGGTGTATACGAACCCCATGGGCAGTATCAGCTATATATTCAACATATGGAGCCTGATGGTTTAGGTGCTCTTTACCTTGCATATGAAGAGTTAAAGAAAAAGTTGTCTACAGAAGGTCTTTTCGAAGATTCCAGAAAGCTACCTCTCCCGCCTTATCCTGAGTCCATAGCAGTCATTACATCCCCAACAGGTGCTGCAGTTCGTGACATTTTAACCACTATTAAAAGACGCTATCCTCTTGTGAAAGTAGCGGTATTTCCTGTGCTCGTTCAGGGGAAAAACGCTGCTAACTCTATTTCCCAGGCAATTAAAAAAGTAAATGAACTCGGTAGTTTTGACGTCATCATTGCTGGGCGAGGTGGAGGTTCAATTGAAGAATTGTGGGCTTTTAATGAAGAAATAGTAGCGAGAGCCATTGCCGATTCAACTGTACCTGTAATTTCAGCAGTCGGACATGAAACGGATTATACAATCAGTGACTTTGTAGCGGATTACAGAGCTCCTACACCCACAGGAGCTGCGGAGATAGCTGTTCCTTCTCAGACAGAAGTATTAGAGCGCATTCATTCAATGCAAAATAGACTAACAAGAGCCTTGCATGTACAACACCGTCAAGGAATTGAACGTCTAAATCGTTTACAGAAGTCTTATGCATTTCGTTATCCAGAACAACTCATGAGACAAAAGGAACAAGATTTAGATCGTCTCTCTGAGCGGTTGAAGAAGTCATCATCCTTAACACGTGAACGAAAGAAGCAAGATTTTGATGTAATGATAAACCGATTGCGGCAGCAACACCCAGAACGATCTTTAGATGGAGCTAAACAAACTTTTGTTCAACTGACAAAACGAATGAATCGAGCGATGGATCAAGAAAAACGATCCAAAGTTAATAGCTATACGCAGGTGTTAAACAAACTATCCTTGCTAAACCCACTTGAAATCATGAAAAGAGGCTATGCTATTCCTTTTGATCAAGATGGTAGTGTGGTGAAAACAATTTCAGACGTCCAACCAGGAGATCCTATACAAGTTAAAGTACAAGATGGCGTTTTAGATTGCCAAGTATGGGGTATGGAAAAGGAGGAAGAACATGAGTGAAAAAGACCAAGTGAACCAAGAAGAAATGAGTTTTGAAGAAGCTATGAAGCAGCTTGAGCAAATCGTTGAGAAGTTAGAAGAGGGAGATGTCCCTTTAGAGAAAGCCATTACTTATTATCAGGATGGTATGAAACTTTCTAAGGTTTGTAATGACAAACTTAATAATGTCGAAAAGCAGATGCAACAAATTATGAATGATCAGGGTGAATTTGAGTCTTTCTCAGTTGAGGAGGAAGAATAAGGTGAATCAAACACTAGGATCCTTCTTAGAAGAAAAACGTTCGCTGTTGAACCAGCAAATGGAACAACAGATCTACTCTATGCAAATCCCTGAGACGTTAAGAAATTCCATAATGTACTCCATTGAAGCGGGTGGGAAGAGGATCCGACCTGTTTTATTGTTAGCTGCAAATGAAGCATTTGGTGGAGACGAAAATCGAGCCATTGCTCCTGCTTGTGCGGTGGAAATGATCCATACCTATTCATTGATTCATGATGATTTACCTGCCATGGATGATGACGATGTAAGAAGAGGGAAGCCTACGAATCATGTTCAATTTGACGAAGCAACAGCTATTTTAGCTGGTGATGGTTTACTAACAGCAGCTTTTCATGTTGTGACATCTAACGACCATCTTACGGATCGTGAGAAAGTATTTCTAACCCGAGAACTCTCAAAAGCAAGTGGTGCTGAGGGGATGGTCGCAGGTCAAATGCTTGATATGGAGGCTGAGGGCCAGACTCTTACCCTTGAAGGTCTTGAAGCCATTCACAGACATAAAACTGGTGAATTAATTCGTTTTTCAGCAGTAGCTGGTGCGTTTATTGGTGGTGCTGATTCTTCTCAGTTACATCACATTGAATCCTATGCGAAATATATCGGGTTACTTTTCCAAGTTCAAGACGATATTTTAGATGTGGTTGGAGAAGAAGGTGAAATTGGGAAGCCTGTCGGTAGTGATGTGACAAACAATAAAAGTACATATCCCCAGTTGTTAGGCTTAGAAGGTGCCATTGAGCATAAGAACCAATATGCTGAAAAAGCAAGAATGGCCTTGAAAGAGGCAGGCGTCGAAAGCACACTGTTGGAAGATCTAATTGACTTTATCAGTGATAGAAAGAATTAATTGTCAGCGCATGTGGATTGAGGGATTTTAATGATTGTGATATATTAGTATTACAAACAGGATGGTGCAGTATTCTAGTCGGCCCTCCGTTCCTGAAGGCGGGCCTAAAAATCCGCCAAAGGGCACATCGATGAAGTTCCTTGTGTTGGCTTGAGGCGCCCAGCCTTGGGTCGATGCTGGGAGTTAAGGTTGCGGGGCGATCCACAATGGCATGTGGGCGTTGACCCTGCTTCCGCGGAGGCCCATATTTGTAGGAGGCTGTTCTCAAACGTCTGCTATGAAATGGGGTATGAACCTGTGAGATTGTTTTGGGAAGAACGGTCCACAGCGTAGCCTGCCTTGAGTGGCTCTGAGGGGATTATGGCTTTTGAGTGAGAGATAGATGGCCACTATTCGATCGCTTACCCGACCATATGAAATCAGCGCTGCAAAAGAGGCTAAGGAGCGGCTAAAGGCTGCCGAGGAAATCTCCTAGACTGTTCCATGACACCTAAAAGGGATTATAGTGCGGACTAAGTGGCAATCCAGTCTAGTAATCGGTGACGGTGCTAAGGTGAGTTTAAAGGGGAACCGCCGATGTGGCAACACATGGTACTCGCTTGGGAAAACCTACTGGACCTAAGCCGCAGTTTTTATCTTTTAGGTGACCATCCTGATTTTCATACATATTTAATGAATGAATTTAAAATATAGAGGTTAATCCATGAAGACACAACTAAAAAATTCTTTAAAATTTAGCTTGGGGATCGCCGTTATCACTTTTGTGTTAGCGGCTATTTTTACAGTTATCTCTAATTATATATTAGATGACGTTTACTATCTGTTAGGGATCATTATCGTTTTCGTTATTGTATCAATCGGAGTATTCTTTGATATGCTAGGCATAGCGGCAACAGCTGCAGACGAAGTCCCTTTTCATGCAATGGCAGCTGAAAAAGTAAACGGTTCCAAAGAGGCGATTATTATTGTTCGAAACGCTGATCGTTTTGCCAGCTTTTGTAATGATGTAATCGGAGATATTGCTGGCGTTATAAGTGGTACAGCTGCAACAATGGTTGTTTTGCGTCTAACGTTTATTCTTGGGCATTCCGAAGACTCAACTACCAATTTGGTTATCTCGGTGATTTTCACAAGCATTGTGGCGGCAGTGACAGTTGGAGGCAAGGCGCTTGGTAAATACTTTGCAATCCATGCTTCAACCGATATAATTTTCTTTGCGGCGCGGGTCATTTCACTTGTGGAAAGAAAATTAAACATTACCATTTTACCAAGAGGTAAAAAATCCTCTAGAAAATCATGATGAAGGCGAGTGATCCCGAATGGATCTTAATACTATCAAGGACCCATCCTTCTTAAAAGAATATTCTAATGAAGACTTGGAAAAATTAGCGGCCTCAGTCCGCAATTTTCTTATTGAAAAACTATCTGTTACCGGTGGCCATTTAGGGGCGAATTTAGGTGTTGTAGAGCTGACCCTTGCCCTACATAAACTGTATGACAGTCCTAAAGATAAAATCCTATTTGACGTTGGTCATCAGTCCTATATTCATAAAATTCTCACAGGTCGCACAGACCAATTTGATACATTACGTCAATATCAAGGGTTATGCGGTTTTCCAAAACGATGTGAAAGTGAGCATGATGTTTGGGAAACAGGGCATAGCTCTACTTCTCTTTCAGCGGCAATGGGGATGGCTATTGCTCGTGATTTAAAAGGTGAAGACCACTCTATTCTCCCGATTATCGGAGACGGTGCACTCACTGGTGGTATGGCTCTTGAAGCTTTAAACCACATCGGTGATGAGAAGAAAAATGTTACAGTCATTCTAAATGATAATGAAATGTCTATTGCTCAAAATGTAGGTGCGCTTCACAATGTGCTTGGCCGTATGAGAAGTGCGAGTAAATATCACTGGGTGAAAGATGAATTGGAATGGGTATTGAAACGAATTCCAGCAGTGGGCGGTAGGCTTGCTAACGCAGCGGAGCGCTTAAAAGATAGTATGAAATACTTTATGCTACCTGGAATGTTCTTTGAAGAACTTGGATTTACTTATTATGGACCAGTTGATGGTCATAACTTCGAGGATCTGATGGAGAATTTACAGTATGCTAAGAAGACAGAGGGGCCTGTAATTGTCCATGTGATGACCCAGAAAGGTAAAGGGTATCATCCTGCTGAGAATGACCAGAAGGACAAGTGGCATGGTGTTGGGCCATATAAAATCGAATCAGGTGAAAAGATTAAGCCCACAGATGCTCCTCCAGCATGGAGTGAAGTCATTAGTGAGACTCTTCGCAAGAAAGCTCGTACAGATAACCGTATTGCAGCGATCACCCCAGCGATGATTCTTGGTTCTAAATTAGAGAAATTTGGGGAAGAGTTTCCTGATCGTTTATTTGATGTTGGAATTGCAGAACAACACGCTACCACCGTTTCAGCTGGATTAGCTACACAAGGGATGAAGCCATTCCTTGCCATATACTCTACGTTTATGCAGCGTGGTTATGATCAATTAGTACATGATGTTTGTCGTCAGAACTTAAATGTAACGTTTGGCATAGACCGTGCAGGGTTAGTTGGGGCAGATGGTGAGACACACCAGGGCGTGTTTGACATTGCCTTTTTACGTCACCTTCCAAATATGACGATTATGATGCCAAAAGATGAAAATGAAGGGCAACATATGGTTAACACAGCTTTTGAATATGATGATGGACCTATCGCTCTCCGTTACCCTAGAGGAAATGGACTTGGAGTGGAAATGGACGAGCAGCTCAAGACAATCCCTATTGGATCATGGGAAGTTTTGCAAGAAGGTACGGATGCAGCCATTCTTACATTTGGAACAACCATTCCGATGGCTTTAAAAGCAAGTGAAGAACTAAAGAAACAAGGTGTTTCTGTTAAGGTTGTAAACGCTCGTTTTATTAAACCAATGGATGAAGCTATGCTGCATGATTTGATGAAACAATCGATGCCACTTCTAACTATTGAAGAAGCTGTTTTAAAAGGTGGCTTTGGCAGTGGTGTTTTAGAGTTTGCAGAGGAAGAACAATATTATAATCAGGTGATTCACCGTATGGGTGTACCGGATCGTTTCATTGAACACGGTAGTGTGAAAGAACTCTACAAAGAAATCGGACTTACATCTGAAAATATTGTATCCACTATTAAAAAAATACTACCAGAACAAAAGCAAAGGGCTTGAAGCAATGAGCAAAAAAGTTAGACTTGATACACTTCTTGTGGAACGAGGTTTAGTTGAAACAAGAGAGAAAGCAAAACGAACAATTATGGCAGGTTTAGTGTTTTCTGAAACGATAAAGTTGGATAAACCCGGAGTGAAAGTGGATGAGTCCATATCGATTCAGGTAAAAGGGAAAGCCATTCCTTATGTTAGTAGGGGAGGGCTTAAGCTAGAAAAGGCTTTGCGAAGTTTTAACCTTACTGTAAAAAATAAAATCCTTATTGATATTGGTTCCTCTACAGGCGGCTTTACGGATTGTGCTTTACAGAATGGAGCTACACAAAGTTATGCTATTGATGTAGGGTATAATCAGTTAGCCTGGTCTTTACGCAACGATGAGCGGGTTACGGTAATGGAACGCACAAACTTTCGCTACGTTACACAGGAGGATTTAACAAAGGGGATTCCAAACTTTGCCTCAATTGATGTATCTTTTATCTCACTTAAATTAATTTTACCTGTTCTTGGGACTTTAATTGAGAGTGATGGAGATGTAGTAGCTCTCATTAAACCTCAGTTCGAGGCAGGTAGGGAGCAAGTTGGTAAAAAGGGCATCGTACGTGATCCGAAGGTTCATAAAATGGTACTCTCAGACATGTTACAGTTTTCAGCTGAAACAGGTTACATTGTAGAAGAAGTTACCTATTCTCCGATTACAGGAGGGGATGGTAATATTGAGTTTTTAGCTCATTTACGATGGAAGGGTAATAATGAGGGTATGATTCAACCAAATGTTGATGTAGAACAGATTGTACGTGAAGCCCACGATGCCCATTAATTTGTGAATAGATTAAACGAATGGGGCTACGTTTTGTGGTCCCATTTTTTAAAGGTTTTAACGGTGCGTTAATGACGCTTATGAACTCAAGATTGATCCTTCCTGAAACAGGGAAAGAAGAGAGGGAGATAGAATGAATAAGGGGCAACGACATATTAAGATCAGGGAACTAATCGCTGAGAATGATATTGAAACACAAGATGATCTCGTTGATCGTTTGAAGAGCCTAGGGTATAACGTGACTCAGGCAACCGTATCAAGAGATATCAAAGAATTGCATTTAGTAAAAGTGCCTATGGTTGATGGACGTTATAAGTATAGCTTGCCTGCTGATCAGCGCTTTAATCCGTTGGAGAAATTAAAGAGGTTAATGATTGATGCATTTGTGCGTATTGATACGGCAGGTCACTTTATAGTGATGAAGACCCTGCCAGGTAATGCGAATGCGGTAGGAGCACTCGTGGACAACTTGGATTGGGACGAGATTTTAGGAACGATCTGTGGAGATGATACATGTTTAATTATTTGCCGCTCGGAAGAAGACTCTAAACAAATTCGAGATCGTTTTCTTGATATGCTTTAATCATTTTGGAAAAGTTGAGGTGCTAGCTTGTGTTAGCTGAATTATCCATTAAAGATTTTGCTATAATTGATGAAGTTTCCGTTCAATTTAAAGAGGGTTTAACTGTTTTGACCGGAGAGACGGGAGCAGGGAAGTCCATCATTATTGATGCTATCCAGTTGCTCACTGGTGGACGTGGATCAGCAGAATTTGTTCGTTATGGAACGAAGAAGGCGGAGATTGAAGGTCTGTTTTATGTTGACCATGATCGCCACCAAGCTTACCATAAGGCAGAAATATTTGGTGTAGATATAGCAGACGATGGAATGCTTGTATTAAATCGGACCATCAGTGCCAACGGGAAGAGCATCTGTCGTGTGAACGGGAAGCTTGTAACGCTGGCTATTTTGCGTGAATTTGGCCAAACCCTAATTGATATACATACACAGCACGAGACCCAATCCCTCATGGATGTGGATCGACATATAGAATTACTGGATTTATTTGATCGTAACCAAATAGGTCAAGCAAAATCCGACTACTTAGACTTATACAAAGAATTTGACGCTTTAAAAAAACGGTATAAGGAATTAAGTGAAAACGAACAAGAAATGGCGCAACGTCTTGATCTCCTAGAGTTTCAATACAATGAATTGGATCAGGCTAATTTAAAACCAGGAGAAGACGATGAACTTGAGGAACAGCGTAATAAATTAATGAACCATGAGAAGATATATAAGGGACTTCATGATGGATACAATGCTTTATATGGCGAACAAAAAGCAATGGATTGGTTGTCTCTTGCTTTATCCTCTCTTGAGAATGCCCGAGATTATGATGATGAAATTGCGAAAAAGGCTGAAGAATTAGCGAATCACTATTACATGGTGGAAGAGTTAGCGCATGGAGTGCGCAATCAGCTTGATGGTTTAGAATTTAGTGAAGAAGAGCTTGATTCAATTGAATCAAGATTAAACGAAATTAACCGCCTTAAGAAAAAGTATGGACAAAGTGTAAATGACATTTTAGAATACGCTGCTTCAGTAGAAGAGGAAATAGATCAAATTAAAAATAAAGATACCCACGTTTCAAAATTGGAACAATCTATCCATGAAAAGGCTGAAGACGTTGCTTTAGAAGCAAAACAACTGCATGAAGTACGTAAAGAAGCTTCCATCCAGTTAACGAATGCAATTCACGAAGAGTTGAAAGATCTATACCTAGAAAAAGCGGCTTTTGGAGTGGATTTTTCGAGCTCTGAAGGATCAGCTCAGGACCCAGTTATAGATGGGAAATCAGTTAAAATTGGACCAAATGGATATGATCTTATCAAGTTTATGATCACGACTAACCCAGGCGAGCCATTGAAAGATATTCATAAGGTAGCTAGTGGCGGGGAGTTATCTCGAATTATGCTTGCTTTAAAGCGAATATTCTCAAAGCACCAGGGCGTTACGAGTGTGATTTTTGATGAGGTTGATACTGGAGTGAGCGGTCGAGTCGCGCAGTCGATAGCTGAAAAGATACATGGCATTTCAGCTGCATCACAAGTGTTATGTATTTCTCATTTGCCTCAAGTCGCAGCAATGGCTGATACGCATCTGTATATACGCAAAGAGGTTGAAAATGACAGGACAACCACTGTAGTGGAAGAATTAGATACGCCAAATAAAGTAGAAGAACTAAGCCGCATGATTAGTGGAGCAGAAATGACGGAAACTACAAAAGATCATGCTACCGAGTTGCTCGATCTTGCTGACAAATTTAAAAAGCAACATGCATAAAACTGTCGATTCGGCAGTTTTCTTTTTTGCATTTTTCGTGAATAATAAACAAAAGCTTTATACGTATAACTTAAGTCGATTTGTCGAATTCTATACCTATAACTGTAATGAAATGCAGGAAACAATGCCTTGTTTTTCTCATGTTTGCAGGGTTTAAAACGGAGGCTTGAAGGCCACATTATAAGTACAGAAATAAAATGATAAGCAATGGGTTGGGAGCAAGGAGAGTGAACTATTTGAAAGTAACTGAAATTTTTCGCAAGACACTTGGTATCCTGCTCCTTGTCGCTATTGTTAGCGTACCGTTTTTCAAACCTGTTCAAACGTATTTTTCGATCCCCGATCAGGTGACTATCTTTAAGGATCAACATCCAGGAACTATTCCAACACTTGCATCAGCCGAAACAAAAATAAAAGCAGGCGATACGATCGTCAGTCAAGATGGTAACGCGCTAATTGGAAATGAAGTTGGTGAGAGTTCTGTCCTTTATGAAGTGTCGGGACTACCAATTAAGAAAGTAAATGTGAATGTTCTGGATGATTTTAAAGTGATCCCAGGTGGTCAGTCAATTGGTGTGAAATTGCATACACTTGGAGTTTTAATTGTAGGTCATCATTTAGTGGAGACTTCATCAGGTAAAGTTTCTCCCGGGGAAGATGCCAATATAAAAGTAGGAGATATCTTACTTAAAATAAATGGTAATGACATTAAGCAGATGAGCGATGTTGCTCCATTTGTTAAAAAAGCCGGAGAAGACAAAGAAGCGTTAAAACTAACGATGAAACGAAACGATGAGACATTCGAAACCAATTTGACACCTAAATATGATCATAAAGATTCTAAATACCGTATAGGTTTGTATATAAGGGATTCAGCTGCAGGAATAGGGACGATGACGTTTTACCATCCAGATTCGAAAAAGTATGGCGCTTTAGGTCATGTGATTTCAGATATGGATACAAGAAAGCCAATCGAAATTCATGAAGGAACTATTGTACGTTCCAATGTTACCTCTATAGATAAAGGAAGTAATGGGGTACCAGGAGAAAAGCATGCACGATTTTCTGCTAAAGAAAACCGAATTGGGTCAATTACGAGAAATAGTCCCTTTGGGATATTTGGTGAATTAGACAAGCAAGTCGACAATGGTTTGCGTGACAAGCCGATGCCAATAGCTTTATCACATCAGGTAAAAGAAGGTCCAGCTAAGATCTTAACGGTTTTAGAAGGAGAAAAAGTAGAAGAATTTGATGTAGAAATTGTAAGTACTGTACCTCAAAAGTTTCCTGCAACGAAAGGAATGATTGTTAAAATTACGGATCCTAAGTTGCTTAAGGTTACAGGAGGCATTGTACAAGGGATGAGTGGCAGCCCTATCATTCAAGATGGAAAAGTGGTTGGAGCTGTAACCCATGTATTTGTGAACGATCCGACATCAGGTTACGGGGTGCATATCGAATGGATGCTCCACGAAGCCGGAATTGATATTTATAAATCGAAACCAAAAGAAAAAGCGAGTTAAAGACAGGGAACGACTATATCCTGTCTTTTTTTTGTGAAATAAAAAGAGTTTTTTATACGACAATTTTATAAGGAGTAGCTTTTTACTATGTGCTAAATAGAATTTTGTATACTTATTTCATATATCAGTAAGCATTGCCATTTTAAGGGATGGTGTTATAATAAATATAAAGATAATTCGACAAATGAAAACCATCTCTGCTAATAATGTGGGATTATATCGAATAGGGGAGTATATTAAAGGAAATTAAAGAAAATCGAAAAAAAGATTATATTTCTTAAGAGAAAAAGAGGATATTTCCAGCAAGTGTCGAAATTTTACTGTAGGAAAAGCGGGGGCAATAGAAATTAAGGAGGAAATTTCGTGGAAAAAATTAAAGTTTGCTTAGCTGATGACAACAGGGAACTATTGAATATGCTCGAAGACTATTTTGATGAACAGTCTGATATTGAGGTCATTGGTACAGCTTATAATGGCCAGGAATGCTTAGAGATGCTAGAGGATATGGATCCAGATGTTCTCATTTTAGATATTATTATGCCTCATGTTGATGGTTTAGCTGTTCTTCGCCGCATGAAAGAATTGGGTAAACAGAAACTCCCTAATGTAATTATGCTAACAGCATTTGGTCAAGAAGAGACAACCAAGAAAGCCGTGGATTTAGGTGCTTCTTACTTTATCTTGAAACCATTTGATCTAGACAATCTTCGGGATCACATACGTCAAGTGTATGGTCTTGCACCTAATTTTGAAAGTTCTGGCCGTTCTATGCGTGAAAGAAAGCCAGAGAAGAAGTTAAATCTTGACGCTAGTATTACGAACATTATTCATGAGATTGGTGTACCTGCCCACATTAAGGGATATATGTATCTACGCGAGGCTATTTCTATGGTATATAACGATATCGAATTGCTTGGGTCCATTACGAAAGTACTCTACCCGGACATTGCAAAAAAGTACAATACGACAGCATCTCGTGTAGAGCGCGCCATTCGTCACGCCATTGAAGTTGCGTGGAGCCGTGGCAACATCGATTCCATTTCCTCCTTATTTGGCTACACGGTTTCCATGACAAAAGCAAAACCAACGAACAGTGAGTTTATTGCGATGGTCGCTGATAAATTACGTTTAGAGCATATGGCAGTGTAAGTTTCAGTCTTTATTATAATTATATATGGTATAAATTAAGCGTCTCTTCTCCTTTCGAGAAGAGCGTTTTTATTTGTTGTATTTTTATATTACTGGATTTTTTTGACGTTGGGGTTAGAAATGACGGTGTGGAGGGAAAAATATACTTTCTTGATGTTCGCTTTAACCCTTTACTGCATTATTGCGATAATAAATTAAAAAAATATGAAAATAATCTTACGTCTTCCTGGTATTCGTGATAAGATTAAAAATTATATAAAAAATTAAGCTCTGTTCACAAATATGTTTTTTTGTAGGGTAAGAATGGAAAATACCTTTAACTATTCCTAAATGGTGGTTCAATGCATAGAAGTGTTCACTAGAGCCAAAAAGAAAAAGAAGTGGTGAAGCGAAATGAAAGTAGCAAAATTTGGAGGTAGTTCTGTTTCAAGTGCAGAACAGTTAAAAAAAGTAGCATCAATTATTACATCAGATCCACAACGAAAATGTATTGTTGTTTCAGCTCCAGGGAAGCGCCATTCAGAAGACACAAAAGTCACTGACCTTCTAATTCAGTTAGGTGAGAGAAGTTATTACGGTGATGAATATGAAACTGTTCTTTCTCTAGTCTTGGAGCGTTTCGGGGATATTTTATCAAACCTTGATTTGTCTAAGGAATTGTTAACTGAGGTAGAAGACCAACTACGCTCAATCGTATCAGGGGAAACAGTATTTACTCATCGTATGGATGCTTTAAAAGCAATGGGTGAGGACACTCTAGCGAAAGTACTTAGTCAATATTTAACGTCTTTAGGGTATGACTCTTCTTATGTTCATCCGAAAGAAGCTGGTATTATTGTTAGTAATGAACCAGGTCGTGCCCAGGTATTAGATGAAAGTTATGAGCGGTTGTATGAATTAAGGAAACGTGATGAAATTTTAGTAATACCAGGTTTCTTTGGATATACAAAGGATGACCAACTAATGGCCTTTCCGCGTGGAGGATCAGATATAACGGGTTCTATTGTTGCTGCAGGAGTGAAGGCTTCTCTATATGAAAACTTTACGGATGTGGATTCAGTTTATTGTGTAAATCCAACCATTGTTCCGAATCCAAAAGAAATTGTGGAATTAACATATAAAGAAATGCGTGAACTTTCGTATGCTGGATTTTCTGTGTTTCACGATGAAGCTTTGATTCCAGCATTTAAAGCACGCATACCGGTGAGCATTAAGAACACCAATTATCCTGATCGCAAAGGGACGATGATATCTGCTGAACGCTCGACCGCCAAAGGGCAACCGGTGGTTGGAATTGCAAGTGATGAAGGGTTCTTAAGCTTATATGTAAGCAAGTATTTAATGAACCGTGAAAAAGGGTTCGGTCGTCATTTGCTTCAAATTTTGGAAGAAGAGGACATTTCCTTTGAACACGCACCTTCTGGAATAGATGATATGTCTGTCATCATGCGTAGTGACCAGTTAACTCCTGAGAAAGAAGCGGTTATCGTCAAGCGTATTGAAGAAGAACTGAGTGTAGATACAGTTACAATAGAACGGAATCTTGCGATGATCATGATTGTAGGGGAAGGCATGGATAGTACGATTGGTGTTTCAAGTAAGGCCGCACGCGCTTTCGCTTCAGCTTCTGTAAACATAGAAATGATTAACCAGGGATCCTCAGAGGTTTCAATGATGTTCGGTATTAAGGCTGATCGTCTTGAAGATGCGGTTCGATCCTTATATCAGGCTTTCTTTGTAGAGGATTAATAAAAGTTGGGGCAGTCTTTAATAGGATATAAATATAAAAAGAGCTTGGGGATCCAAGCTCTTTTTTATTATGCAGTAGGTTGCGGTATTAGAATACATGTACTCTTAGCTTTGTATCCAACCGATGGCATCTTCAACAGTCTTAATACCGTAAGAGTCAATATCATTAAGAATATGTTGGAAGAGTTCAGCCGTCATAATAGCATCGTTTAAGGCGTGATGTCGTTCAAGCTGGGTGATACCGAAAGATGCAATCATTGAATCAAGTTGGTATTTATGGTTTGGATACATTTTTTTCACCAATTTTTGAGCATCAATAGAGGGTGGTGTGTCGATCGGTAGCTTCCACCTTTTGAGTAACGTTTGCAAGAATTTCATATCGAAAGCCGCTGGATAGGCCACGAGAATTGTGTCTTTACTAAATTCCATAAAATCATCATAAGCTTCGAGAAACGTATGCCCTCCCTGAAGGTCCTTGCGAGTCATGCCAGTAAGGTTAAGGGTGCGTTGGTGGACGGGTCGTATAGGCCGAACGTACTGATGAAATCGTTTGTAGGAAACGTGGCTAGTCCCTTGTATACGAATCGCTCCTATAGAAATGATTTCATGTCCTAACTCAGGAAGTAATCCAGTGGTTTCCAAGTCAAATATGGTAAATGGAGCTGCTTGTATCGGCATCTTTAGTAAATCTTCGTTATGTTCTTGAATAGAAAGTTTTTTGTATAACTCGTGATATTGATTTGTATTTAAGTAAGGTCTGAGTTTGAACGCATACATATGCTTCTCAAAAAAGATGTATTTTAAAATCTCTAAATCAATCGGTAGCACGTTAAACCACCCGATTTCGGTTGTAGCTTAGTTCAAGTACTTGCTGAAGACGTTTGGCGATTAGAAGAGATTCTCGCAATACTTTCCTTTCTTCTTTAGAAAGAGACATAACACTAATATCGTTGTTGAGTGTTTCTTGGAGCTGTATTTGTTGTAAATTTCGCTTTAAGCGGAAACTCAGTAATCGATGCAAAGCAAGCTTTGCATTCTCTGTGTCTCTTGGGTGGAATCGTTCATGTTTACGAAGGGTTTCCAAGCGTTTGATCGTATTAACGTCATCAATTCCATATTTTATTGTATAAATCCGGACGGCATTTACAATCTGCATAATAGCACCCTTTTTTAAATTCAATACTTTAGACCGTCCTGTTCCATGAATGCGACCGAACGGCTGGACAGGCACACGGAAACGTAAAGTATCTTTCATAAGGAGTTGCTGTAACGTTAGAGAACGTTGGATTTTTTGAGTAACAAATTCCCTTAGGTCATAAGCCAAAGAGAAATCACCAACTATAGGTCTGAAATCCATAAATATGGTGAAGTCCCTAATCTCTTCAGCGTCCATTTTTTCCAACCATTCTTGTATGGAAGTGTGCCATTGCTGTAATGATTTACGCCATTTTTTTTCTTTGGCCATAATGCCGCCACTGCATAAAGGAAATCCACACGTTTCTAGCATGTAGTTCACTTTTTCCGTGAAGATCTTAAAGAAGGTATCAATTTCGCCCTTATTTTCAAGGTGTTCGTAATCATCTAAAATCATTCCATTGTCCTGGTCGGTGCTGAAAGCTTGCTCTTTCCTTCCTTCGCTTCCCATAACGATAAAACAATAATTAATGGGAGGTGTGCCATACCCTTCCTCAACCATGTCTTCTTCAGCTAAGTGTAAGATTTGTTTATGCAATTCGTCATTATAACTCGAGATTAATTCGCATATATCATAAGCAAACATGTTGTCATCTAACAATTGAGCTACGAACTGCTGAAAGGCTCTATTATATCGAGGTGATAAGCTAGTTAATTCTTCTAACGAATTTGCTTTACCGATCTGATACCGTAAGTCAAAATATATAGAGTTTTGCATCTTTAGAAATGATGTTTGCCGTAACAGTCCAACGACTTTTTGTTTGTGTAGGACAGGTATAATTGCAGCGGGATTATGTTTTAAGTAAGATAACGCGTCATAAATAAAGTCTTGGTCGTTAACAGCGTATGGTTCTTCATTTAAGTACTCTTCAATTCGTCCATTGAAATCCTCCTGTAAATAGGCGAGGATTAAGTCTTGATAATTGAAGACTCCGATCAATTCTTGGTCATCCCCACAAACGATGAGACCCCCGGCTTTCTCATCTTTCATCATTTTAACAGCTTCTGTGACAGATGCGTTGTGATGGATGATAGTAGGGGTTTCAGAATAGGACACAACTCGTTGCTTGAATAAATCACGATCGTAGCTTGAGTCATCCAACTCGCTCGTTTTATATTTCACTTCATGGTATAAACTTTTCATTAAATTGCTGATGCCTTCTAGGACGATATTAGAGAAAGCCTGGTTCTCAGACATAATTTCAACAAAGCGCTCCCGTTTAAATCGAATGGCTTTCGTTTCTTCGAGGGCTTGTACAGAAAATTTCATCTCTCCACTCGTTAGCATCATCATAATCCCCACAAGATCTCCCGGGTAGTAATAGCGGATCGAAAGCTGTTTACCGTTCGAACGGTGCAGGATGTTTTTCGCTAGGCCGTTAAGAACAAAGTAGATATCACTTTCTTCCTCTTTTTCATCTTCGTGAAAAATAAATTGATTCTTCTTATATGAATTTACAGTAGCATCAGTAAACACACGGTCATATTGTGATTCTGTGAGCATTGTAAATGGATATTGTTGTTTAAATACTTCAACATATTTCTCCAATCTATTCCCTCCTTAATAATAGTTTCCCTCATTAGAGTATACCAAATTGTAAACAACTTGTAGAATATAACAGGGTATGTGAGGAAACCTAACATAACTTCGTTGCATCAAAGGTTTTCAGCGTGTAGAATAGATTCATCTCTTTTAGTTGCACTGATCACTTCTGGCTTAAGCTGAAGTAAGTGAAGTTCGTCTAAAAAAAGACCCCCAAAAATTGGGTGGTCTTCTTAATGGGTGTTGCTATTGATGTTTAAACTTTAAAGCGTCCTTTAGTCTTTCCGGATTTTTTGTCGCGATAAAGAATGAATCCTCCGATAAAGGCTAGTCCTCCTAAGAATAAGAGGAGTCCAAATGCGAATTGAATCCACACCTGGAATAAAAGAGGTTGTACGATTCCAAATAAGCTATCACGCATGAGTTTGAATCCCAAAACAGCTAGTGCTCCAGGAAGGAATAAAATCACCATTGCCATAAATCGAGCCATTAGTTTGTCTCCCCTTTTTGCTCTTTCCAATTGTAGTATATCAGAGAAGTTGAGGTCTTCCTAGCCTCCTCACGCTTGCTAAAAAGTGCATATTCACCTAAGATAAAAGTATGCAAATAATTGCAAGGTGTGGATGCGGATGAAGAGAGTTTTAGTTGTAGGTGCTGGAAAAGGGGGGACTGCTCTTTTGACCCTCTTAGGTGGCACGGAAATGATGGAAATTGTTGCTGTTGTAGATACAAAAGAGCAGGCTCCTGGGATGCAATTAGCGAGGCGTGAGGGTATACCAACGGGTACAGATTGGAAAAGGTATTTGAATCAGGATGTTGATATTGTCATTGAAGCAACGGGTGATGAAGGGGTTTTTGAAGAGTTGCTTCAGGCGAGGTCGAAGAAAACGGTCGTAATCCCTGGTTCTGTTGCTTACATAACATCAGAACTGCTAGAAGAGAAAAACGAATTATTGTCAGAGCTTAAGAGGCAGACTCATAAGCAAGAACTCATTCTAAGTGCCATTCATGACGGCATGATTGTGATTGATCGTTCGGAAGCTGTGACATTTATGAATAGGAGTGCAGAGCGCATTCTAGGAACAACTAGAAAAGAAGCGATGGACAAGCCTATTCACGAAATAATTCCAACGTCAAGATTGTCTCATGTCTTACGTGTTCGTCGTAAAGAAGTGAATCAAAAGCTTGAGCTCGAAAATGGGCGTAAGATTATCACAACAAGAATACCGATTATCGGATCTCATCAAGAAGTTCTGGGTGCTTTCGCGGTATTTAATGATATTACAGAAGTTGTGGATTTGGCTGAAGAAGTTACAGATCTAAAAGAAGTTAAGACGATGTTAGAAGCTATTATACATTCTTCTGAAGAAGCGATTTCTGTGGTAGATGAAAATGGAATGGGGATTATGATTAACCCGGCTTACACGCGAATCACGGGGCTTTCAGAGAAAGATATTGTAGGTAAGCCTGCGACGGCTGATATATCTGAGGGTGAAAGTATGCACATGCGTGTCCTTCAGACGAGGCGTGCCGTTCGTGGGGTACGGATGAGTGTTGGACCTTCGAATAAAGAAGTTCTCGTAAATGTTGCTCCGGTTATTGTGGACGGAAAGTTAAAAGGTAGTGTAGGTGTTCTTCATGACGTTTCAGAAATACGTTCATTAACAAGTGAACTTAGAAAAGCCCGGCAAATTATACGAAGTCTTGAAGCTAAATATACCTTTGATGATATTATTGGAGATTCGCCAGAAATGACTCTTGCACTTGAGCAAGCGAAGGTGGGGGCTAAAACTCCTGCCACGGTCTTATTGAGAGGGGAATCTGGTACGGGTAAAGAGTTGTTCGCTCATGCCATTCATAATGAAAGTGATCGTCGGCATAATAAATTTATTCGTGTGAATTGCGCTGCGATTGCAGAATCGATATTGGAAAGTGAATTGTTTGGCTACGAAGAGGGTGCTTTTTCAGGTGCTAAACGTGGTGGTAAACGGGGTTATTTCGAAGAAGCTAATCACGGAAGTATATTCTTGGATGAAATAGGCGAGTTGTCCTTGCCTATGCAGGCCAAGTTATTGAGGGTTCTCCAGGAGAATGAGATTGTCCGTGTAGGTGGGACGAAACCGATCTCTATTGATGTGCGAGTAATTGCTGCTACTAACGTAAAGATGGAAAAAGCAATTATGGATAAGAGCTTTAGGGAAGATTTATACTACCGACTCAACCGATTACCGATATTCATTCCGCCGCTTAGAGAAAGGAATGTTGATATCTCCTCTTTGGTTTACCATTTAATTCATAAGATTAACCAAGATTACGGCCGTAATGTTAGTGACATTTCGGAAGAGGCCTTGCGTTATTTAGAACAGTATAATTGGCCTGGGAATGTCCGGGAACTTGAGAACATTATCGGTAGAGCTATGATTTATATGAATATGAACGAAGAGGAAGTCAAGCTATCTCACTTGCCTGAGCTTTTTGAGCACCCTAAAAACCCTGTGCTGAAAGAAGAACCTTCAAAAGAATGGGGAGGGCAAACTTTGCAGCAGTCACTTGAAGATTTCGAGAGAAAAGTTATAAAAGAGGCATTTCGGTCTTGTGAAGGAAATAAAACCAAGACAGCAAAAGCCTTAGGGGTCTCGATACGTAACTTGTATTATAAGCTTGAGAAGTATGGAATTGACAAAACTAGCATGCATGATTTTTCATAGTATGCAAAACACTGCATTGGCGACGTGTATAAAAAAGCGTTTTCAAAGCAATTAAGTTGGCATGGTTTTTGCATAAGTAGTAATGTGAGAGTAATGGGAAGGTGATTTTGTGAAATTGCAAGACATACTCAAAAAAGTCGATCGAAAATCAAAGAAAAGAGTAGCTGTTGCCCAAGCGGCTGACAAGGAAGTATTAACAGCAGTCAAACATGCTCTAGAATATGATCTTGCCAATTTTCTTCTTGTGGGTGACGAAAACGAAATTCAACAAGTAGCAGAAATTGTTGGGGTAGACCTTTCTGATGGAAGAATAGAATTGAAGCACGTTCCAGAACAATCCTTAACCGCAACTGAAGCAGTTAAATCAGTGTCAGAGGGCTACTCTGATGTTGTTATGAAGGGCCAAATCGATACAAAAATAGTATTGAAAGCTGTCCTTAACAAAGAGTATGGCTTAAGAGATGGGAAGGTGTTATCTCACGTAGCGGTTTTTGAAGTGCCAAATCGTGACAAATTCATTCTTCTAACTGACTCAGGGATGAATATAACGCCAACACTAGAAGAGAAAGCTCAAATTATATCAAATTCTGTGAAAGTGGCTGAAGGACTTGGTATTAACATGCCTAAAGTAGCACCACTTGCGGCTGTGGAAGTTGTAAATCCAACTATGCCTGCCACAATTGATGCTGCATCCTTAACTCAAATGCAAAAAAGAGGGCAAATTAAAGATTGTATAGTTGATGGACCTCTGGCTTTTGATAATGCCGTATCATTTGAAGCAGCCAGTCAAAAAGGGATTCAATCAGATGTAGCGGGTCAAGCAGACATTTTACTCGTTCCTGCTATTGAGGTTGCGAATGCTTTGTATAAATCGTTTGTCTACTTCGCTGGAGCAAAAGTGGCTGGAGTCATTAGCGGTGCTAAAGCACCTATTGTTCTCACGTCGCGTTCTGATACAGCTGAAAGTAAATTATATTCATTAGCGCTTGCGCTATTAACTTCTGAAGAAAAATAGAGGGGGAAATGAACCATGGAAATTTTTAAATATATGAAAGAATACGATTACGAGCAACTAGTATTTTGCCAAGATGAAGCTTCAGGACTAAAGGCGATTATAGCTATTCACGATACAACACTTGGACCAGCTCTTGGTGGTACACGTATGTGGTCATATGATACGGAAGAAGAAGCGATTGAAGATGCCCTTCGCTTAGCGAAAGGAATGACGTACAAGAGCGCTGCAGCAGGCTTAGGCCTTGGTGGCGGTAAAGCGGTTATTATTGGAGACGCTAAAAAAGATAAAAATGAAGAAATGTTCCGTGCCTTTGGTCGTTATATTCAAGGGTTAAATGGCCGTTATATTACAGCAGAAGATGTCGGCACAACTGTACATGATATGGATACAATCCACGAGGAAACAGACTATGTTACAGGAATCTCTCCTGCATTCGGTTCTTCCGGTGACCCATCTCCTGTAACAGCATACGGAATTTATCGTGGTATGCAAGCAGCTGCAATGGAAGCTTACGGATCTCCATCTCTTGAAGGAAAAGTCATTGCTGTTCAAGGTGTTGGGAACGTATCGTATAACCTTTGTAAGCACCTACACGAAGCAGGTGCGCAGTTAATCGTAACGGATATCAACAAAGAATCTGTTGCTCGCGCAGTTGAAGATTTCGGAGCAAAAGCTGTAGAGCCGGATGAAATCTACAGTGTTGATTGTGACATTTACTCTCCTTGTGCGCTTGGAGCAACAATCAATGACGATACGATTCCTCAACTGAAAGCAAAAGTGATTGCAGGTGCAGCCAATAACCAGTTGAAAGAAGAGCGTCACGGAGATCAAATTCACGAAATGGGCATTGTCTATGCACCGGACTATGTGATTAACGCTGGTGGTGTGATTAACGTAGCAGATGAGCTGTACGGATATAACCAAGAGCGTGCTATGAAGAAAGTAGCAGGTCTTTACGACAATGTCATGGAAGTTTTCGATATTGCACGTCGTGATAACATTCCAACATACAAAGCAGCTGACCGAATGGCTGAAGAGCGTATTGAAAAACGCCGTAGAACACAAAGCAAATTCTTACAGAACGGTCACAATATCTTAAGCCGTCGTTAATGAAACGAAGTAGGAGTGGAGGGGAAACATCTTGCAACAATCGTATCGCGTTTTAGTCATCAATCCAGGATCAACATCAACTAAAATCGGAGTATTTAACGATGACCAATGCATTTTCGAGGAAACGATTCGCCATACATCTGAAGAAACCTCTCAATTCCCACGCATCATCGATCAATTTGAATTTCGGAAAAAAACCATACTCGATGCCCTTCACCATGAGGGCATCAGTAGTTCAAAGTTAGATGCTGTATGTGGAAGAGGAGGCCTGCTTCGTCCCATCGAAGGGGGGACGTATGCAGTTAATGAAGAAATGTTAGATGATTTGAAAATGGGATATAACGGAGAGCATGCTTCAAATCTTGGTGGGATTATTGCTAACGAGATCGCTGAAAGTTTAAATATTCCTAGCTTTATTGTAGACCCAGTCGTAGTAGATGAAATGGAAGAAGTTGCACGAATTTCAGGAGTGCCTGAAATTCCTAGAAAGAGTATTTTTCATGCTTTAAACCAAAAAGCTGTGGCACGTCGAGTAGCAGCTGAACTTGGTCAGCCCTATGAGGAGCTTAATGTCATTGTGACTCACATGGGTGGAGGAATTACAGTGGGTGCCCACCATCATGGTAGGGTTATTGATGTGAACAATGGTCTCCATGGAGACGGGCCTTTTTCACCTGAACGAGCGGGAACCGTTCCGGCTGGTGATCTTGTATCCATGTGTTTCTCTGGCGAATATTATCGTGAAGAAGTGATGAAAAAGCTAGTAGGACAAGGTGGCATCATGGCATATCTGGAAACAAACGATGCTCGAGAAGTAGAGAAGCGTATTGAAGAAGGAGATGAAGAAGCTCGTCAAATCTTTGATGCAATGGCTTATCAGGTAGCAAAAGAGATTGGTTCAATGAGTGCCGTATTAGGCGGGAAAGTTGATGCAATTGCGCTTACCGGAGGCCTAGCCTATGGGAAATCATTTGTTTCTATGATTACTGAACGTGTAAACTGGATTGCTGACTGCTTAATCTATCCTGGGGAAAATGAATTGCAAGCTCTCAATGAAGGGACACTTCGTGTGTTACGCCAAGAAGAGCAACCGAAACACTATCCGAACCCAATCGGATGAAAGGGGAAATTTCATTGGCTAATGAATATGATTTAGTTGTACTTGGAGGAGGGACAGGCGGTTATGTAGCTGCCGTTCGGGCCTCACAACTTGGGTTAAAAACAGCAATTGTTGAAAGTGGGAAATTAGGAGGGACTTGTCTTCATAAAGGTTGTATCCCTTCTAAAGCATTGCTACGAAGTGCAGAAGTATTCGAACAAACGAAGAGAGCGGATACATTTGGAGTTGAGACAGAACAGCCTACTCTTAATTTCTTTAAAGTACAAGAACGTAAACAATCCATCATTGATACGTTACATACTGGTGTACAAGGATTGATGAAAAAGGGAAAGATTGACGTCTACGAGGGATTCGGTCGCATTTTAGGGCCAAGTATCTTTTCTCCTTCTGCAGGAACTATCTCTGTTGAAATGAATAATGGGGATGAAAACCAAATGCTCATACCGAAAAACGTCCTAATAGCAACCGGCTCTAGCCCAAGAACACTTCCGGGACTTGAAGTAGATGAAGATTATGTAATGACATCTGATGAAGCTTTAAGTATGAAAGAACTTCCAGAATCTATTGTTATTGTTGGAGGAGGCGTCATTGGGATTGAATGGGCTTCGATGCTAACTGATTTTGGTGTTGAGGTGACGGTACTCGAGTATACTGAACGTATTCTTCCTACTGAAGATAAAGACATCTCGAAAGAAATGACACGTCTTATGAAGAAAAAGGGCGTCAAGATTGTGACAGAAGCTAAAGTTCTTGGTGAAACCTTAAAGAAAGAAGCAGGTGTAGAAGTCCAGGCAGAACATAAGGGTGAAACAAAGACGTATTCTGCTGATCGTATGCTTGTATCTGTTGGACGCTCCCCGAATGTAAATAATATTGGACTTGAAAATACCGACATTGTTGTTGAAAACGGAGCCATCAAAACGAACAAATACTATCAGACAAAGGAATCACACATTTATGCAATCGGGGATGTTATTGGTGGTATGCAGTTAGCGCATGTAGCTTCCCATGAAGGCATTACAGCGGTTGAACATATGACAGACCAAGATCCTATGCCTATGAATATGGAGCAAGTTCCATCCTGTATTTATTCCAATCCGGAAGCTGCAAGTGTAGGTTTAACTGAGGACCAAGCGAAGGAACAAGGCTACAACGTAAAAGTTGGCAAGTTTCCTTTTAAAGCCGTTGGGAAAGCACTTGTATACGGAAAATCTGATGGGTTTGTAAAAATCGTCGCCGATCAGGATACAGATGACCTTCTGGGTGTTCATATGATTGGTCCTCATGTAACCGATATGATTTCAGAAGCCGGACTCGCCAAAGTATTAGATGCAACTCCTTGGGAAGTTGCACATAGCATTCATCCTCATCCAACACTTTCTGAAGTGATGGGGGAAGCGGCTTTAGCCGTTGACGGAAAACAAATTCACGGATAATAAGGAGGGATTTTTGTGACTGAGAATCGTCACCAAAAACTAGGCCTTTCAGATGAAGAAGTATTAGATATGTATCGTACAATGCTACTCGCTCGTCGCATTGATGAAAGAATGTGGTTATTAAATCGTTCAGGGAAGATCCCGTTTGTTATTTCTTGTCAGGGACAAGAAGCCGCGCAAGTAGGGGCGTCTTATGCGTTAGATCGTGAACAAGACTATGTTGCTCCATATTATCGCGATATGGGTGTTGTTTTATCTTTCGGTATGACAGCCAAAGACTTGATGTTATCTGGATTCGCAAAAGCAGAAGATCCAAACTCCGGTGGTCGTCAAATGCCTGGCCACTTCGGACAGAAGAGTAATCGTATTATAACTGGATCCTCTCCGGTAACAACACAGGTTCCCCATGCTGTAGGGTTTGCTCTTGCAGCAAAGATGGAAAAGAAAAACTTCGTTTCCTTAGTAACGTTAGGAGAAGGGTCATCCAACCAAGGTGACTTCCACGAAGGTCTTAACTTTGCAGGTGTTCATAAACTGCCGGTAATTGTAATGGTAGAGAACAATAAATATGCGATTTCAGTTCCGCTAGAGAAGCAGTTAGCCTGTGAGAAAGTTTCTGATCGTGCCATTGGATACGGTATGCCGGGATACACTGTTGACGGCAATGATCCACTTGCTGTTTATGAAGCAGTGAAAGGCGCTGCCGATCGCGCTCGTAATGGCGAGGGGCCGACACTTATTGAAACGGTATCTTATCGTCTGACTCCACACTCAAGTGATGATGATGATCGTACGTACCGTGAGCGAGAAGAAGTAGAAGAAGCGAAGAAGAAAGACGCTCTTGTTACATTTAAAGCATACTTACAAGAAGTAGGTGTATTAACAGAAGACAAAGACAAAGAGTTAGAAGACGAAATGAAATCTCTCATCAATGAAGCTACTGATTACGCAGAGCAAGCACCATATGCAGAAGCAGAGAGCGCATTGAAATACGTATACGCTGAGGACGAGTAAGGAGGGGGAACGAATATGCCAGTAATGTCTTATATTCAAGCAGTTACACAAGCGTTGCATGAAGAAATGGAGCGCGATGAGAAAGTATTTGTGTTAGGAGAAGATGTAGGGAAGCGCGGAGGCGTATTCCGTGCTACGGACGGTCTTTATGATAAGTTTGGAGAAGCGCGCGTAATCGATACACCTCTTGCAGAGTCTGCAATCGCAGGTGTTGGGATTGGTGCAGCGATGTATGGAATGCGTCCTGTGGCTGAAATGCAGTTTGCTGATTTCATTATGCCTGCCGTTAACCAAATTATTTCAGAGGCAGCGAAGACGAGGTATCGCTCAAATAATGATTGGAATGTACCGATGACCATTCGTGCTCCATATGGTGGCGGTGTTCATGGTGCTCTTTATCACTCTCAATCAGTTGAATCTGTATTTGCAAACCAACCAGGCTTGAAAATTGTGATGCCTTCTACACCATATGATGTGAAAGGATTATTGAAAGCTGCCATCCGTGATGATGACCCTGTCTTATTTTTTGAACATAAACGAGCGTATCGCTTAATTAAAGGCGAAGTTCCAGAAGATGATTATACCCTTCCTATAGGGAAAGCGGATGTTAAACGTGAAGGATCAGATATCACGGTAATTACTTATGGTCTTTGTGTTCACTTTGCCCTTCAAGCTGCAGAAAAACTGGCTGAAGAAGGTATTGACGCTCACATTTTAGATCTTCGTACGGTTTACCCATTAGATCAAGAAGCCATTATTGAAGCAGCGAAGAAGACTGGAAAAGTTCTTCTTATTACAGAAGATAATAAAGAAGGCAGTATTATCGGTGAAGTATCTGCAATTGTCTCAGAAAATTGCTTATTTGACCTTGATGCGCCTGTTAAACGATTGGCTGGTCCGGATGTTCCGTCCATGCCATACTCACCGCCTATGGAAAAGTATTTCATGATGAATCCTGATAAAGTTGAAAAAGCAATGCGTGATCTTGCTGAATTCTAGGAATGAAGGAGGGGCTAGCAGTTGGCTAAAGAAAAGATTAACATGCCTCAGCTCGGGGAGAGTGTCACAGAGGGAACAATTAGTTCATGGCTCGTTTCCGTTGGGGACACAGTAGAGAAGTATGACCCAATAGCTGAAGTCATGACGGATAAAGTAAATGCAGAGGTACCATCTTCTTTTAGTGGCAAAATTGTCGATCTCGTTGCTGAAGAAGGAGAAACGATTGAGGTAGGGAACTTAATCTGCTATATCGAAACAGAGGGTTCTGGAGAGGCTTCGGAGGAATCAAGTGCTTCCGATAAACCAGAGACACCAGTTGAAAAAGATGGCGTAGGATCATCTGATGATGAAGATCAGCCGATGAAAAAGCGTTATTCTCCGGCCGTCATGAGAATGGCGCAAGAAAATGATATAGATCTGAATCAAGTTCAAGGCTCAGGTCGTGGCGGACGCATTACTCGAAAAGATATTGAGAAAATCATTGCTTCTGGTGATCTTCCTAAAGCAGGGGATGCGCCTAAGCAAAAAGAGCAAGTTCAAGAATCACAACCTGCAAAAGAAACAAAAGAAGCTCCGGCACCACAACCTGCTAAACAATCTAGTGGTCCTCAACCAACAGCTAATGAAGGGGATATTGAGATTCCAGTTACTGGTGTGCGTAAGGCGATTGCTCAAAATATGGTCAAATCAAAAACCGAAATCCCACATGCATGGATGATGGTAGAAGTGGATGTAACGAACCTTGTAGAGTATCGAAACTCTGTCAAAGAAGATTTCAAGCAAAAAGAAGGGTTTAGCCTTACTTTCTTCTCATTCTTCGTAAAGGCAGTAGCTCAGGCATTGAAGGAATACCCACAGCTAAACAGCACATGGGCAGGCGATAAGATCATCCAACGTAAAGCGATTAACTTAAATATCGCCGTAGCGAAAGAAAATGAACTGTTTGTACCTGTAATCAAAGATGCAGATGATAAGAGCATAAAAGGTCTTGCAAAAGACATTACAGACCTTGCTACAAAAGCTCGTAATGGCAAATTAACCAATGATGATATGCAAGGTGGCACCTTCACAGTGAATAACACAGGTTCATTTGGATCCGTGCAGTCAATGGGTGTGATCAATCACCCACAAGCAGCCATTCTTCAAGTTGAATCAATTGTGAAAAAGCCGGTCTATATGAACGGCATGTTCGCAGCCCGAGATATGGTCAACCTATGCTTATCTCTTGACCACCGTGTTCTAGATGGTCTAGTAGCTGGTAATTTCCTAGCTCGCGTAAAAGAGATCCTAGAAACAATGACAAAAGAAAACACTTCTGTGTACTAAATAGTAAACCCTCTGAGAGCTAAACTCAGAGGGTTTTTTAATTTGGCTATGTTAATGTTTAGTGTTGTTATTGGTTTTAAAAGGATTGTTCAAGACGGTATTAATCTTAAAGACTTGAAGCTGAGACATGTTAGTACGGATGGTGCCGTTATGATGTTAAGAGGTAGGGGTGTCTGGGGAACGACTCGCTTTCCGCGGGCGAGCTGTCAAGCCTCCTCGGGGAAACCCACCCTGCGGGGTCTCGTCGATCTCTTTCTCCCGCAGGAGTCTCCTCGTTCCCCAGACACCCTAGCCTGTATTTTTGCTTACGGCACCTCTACTTGAGAGTGGTAGCGCCCGCTAGAATCTACCTTTGGCCTGTTTCCGTTTCCCCTAATATGGAAAGGTGGGTCTGGAAACTGCGAGACTCCCTTGGGCAGAAGAGCCAGTCTAGTTCCGGCGTGGAGGACCTAGCGTGATAAGTCATCTTTTTTACAAAGACTAGTCGCCTTTTCCAAAAAGCTGTCTTATCCGTACGGTCCTAGGCACCACGCCTGCACTTTTCAATCTAGGTGAGACCCCGGAGCCCGTCTTTGCCGGGTGAGGAGGCTCACCAGATCCCCACAGGAAAGCGAGTGGTTTCCAGGCCCGCCTTAGACTCAACTAAAGCAAACGGAAGCATTCTCTCAGCTTCAAGTCTTCCGCATAAGGAGGCTTATATTAGACAAATAAAATCAATAAAGCCTAAACGATAAGGAAATATTAAGTGAACTCTACTTTTTCAACAAAGCCCGGCTCAAGGGGAAGATTCCAAGACTCTGGACAATGAGAGAGATCAGAACGACTGAAAAGGAAAGAGACAAGAGGATGTCGGTTCCTTCAGCGCTGCTTTCTGCTTGTAACGTAAGAATTAGGACAACAGACATGGTTCCTTTAATACCTGACCAACTTATAAGAGCAATTTCTCTACCGTTAAGCTCTCGCCTCCAGGCAGGAAATAGTTTAATGGTTCCGATCATCACGAAATAACGGATGAGAAGAGAGGCTAAAAAGATTAGTAAAGATAAATGCCAATAGTCAAAGATCAAATAACTAGAAGCCTCAATCCCAATCAGCAAGAAGACGATTGATAGAATGGTAGGTTCTACAATGTCCCAGAAGCCATCTAAAGATTCTCGGTAATGGTCTCCTTTATTTGTGTGATCAAACTCCCAGCTCAACATAATTCCTGCGCTTACTGTAGCTAAAACACCTGAAACACCAATGTGCTCAGCTGTAAGAAAAATGCCGTAAGCTAATATAATACTAAGCATTACCTGGTATTCTTTGTGATGAGTGAAGTGTACTGCTTTACTAACAGCCCAGCCACAAAAGACTCCAAGAACGACACCACCGATCGAAACTAGAAGAAATTCATTTATAAAGGAAGTTAGTGAAAGATTCTCATTATGAATAAACATTCCAGATAAGAATGTGAATAAGACAATACTCGTACCATCATTGATCATAGATTCTCCTTCAACAACATCGGCGATTTTTGGGTTGTCAGCAGATTGCTTCAAAATGGATACAACAGAAACTGGATCCGTAGGTGTAAGAATAGAAGCCACCACCATAGCGCCAATCAAGGTAATAGGTACAATGATCCCACCAATAAAAAAGGTAATCGCGCCAAATAGAATGGCAGTAAAAAGTAAGCCGATTGTGCTTAATGCAGCAATCAGACCTGCGTGTTCTTTAAGGGCTTTTGGCGGGTAGCGATATGCAGAAGTAAAGAGCAAGGCAGGTAGGAATACATCATAAAGAGTTGTTTCTGTAAGGGTTATGGAATTAAAAAAGGGGATAAAGGAGAGCCCAATTCCAATGCTCACCAAAACCGGTGGAACAGGGATATTTTCTTGTCTTTTATCAAGGCTAAAAACGAGATAACCAATAAACAGTAAAAGAATTAATTGGGTTGGATTCATGAGTGCACCTCCTGATTTACCCATTTCCCATATCTTGAAATTTTAAATCCTTTAAAATGGGTAAAATCTTCTAGTTTACGCGAGTTCTACAGGGGAATTGATAAAAGTCGAATCCTTTACTTAGGAGAAGTGAATAATGAGTCAGTTTTTAATTTTTGGATTATTTATTGTATCAGCTATTTTAGCTTATTTTGTAGCCAGTAGGTTAGCAATGTTTGGGGATGGATTAAGTGAAAAGAATAAAACCTCCTCATCATTTATGGGAATTCTAATTGGAGCAGCCATTTCCCTACCTGAATTAACAGCAAGTGTCACAGCGATTTCAATAGACAGTCCTGATTTAGCAATCGGGAATTTGTTAGGGAGTAATCTATTTAATTTATTAGCGTTAGCCATATTAGATATCATTTATCGCAAAACACAAATAATGGGCAAAGCGGATATAGGTAGTAAACTCTATAGTTACCTTGTGATCCTTATGACATTAATTGTAGTAGCAGGGTTAATGATTGATGTACCAGCTCAGATTTACCATATTGGTCTTTTCTCCATAATCCTTGTACTCGTGTATATAATAGGGGTGCGTTGGGTTAATAGGAAAACAGAAGAAAAAGTAAAACGAAGAAGTCGAAAAAATGAGAAGTATGCTGATTATACGTATAAGCAAGTTGTAATACGCTTCACATTGTGTGCAGTAGCAATCATGATTGTTGGGTCCGTATTAACGATAACGGCTGACAAGATCGCTTCTATTACAGGTTTAGGCTCTTCTTTCGTCGGGTCCTTTTTAGTTGGCGCAAGCACTTCCTTGCCTGATGCTGTAAGTGTAATCACAGCCTTAAAATTGAGGAACTATAGTATGGGGGTTACTTCGTTGCTTGGCAGTAACGCATTTAATATTATGTTGCTGTCATTTACGGATGCAATCTACTTCAAAAATAACCTTTTAGCACATGCGAGCCCTTCGAATATTGTGACAAGTGTTTCGTCCATTATCGTTGTCTTTGTTATTTTGTATAGCATTACACGAAAGAAAGAGCGCTCAACTCTACTCTATATCACACCACCTTTGTTAATTGTGTGTTTATATGTTGTTGCAACTCTAGCTGTATATCAGATGAAATAGCAAAAGGTCTACTCATGACGAGTAGACCTTTTTTTATGGAGTAAATGGTAATTTTCTTCCCACGTCCTGATAATGTTCTACCACAACGGTTACATCAATATTGAAGTTCGCCTTCGTAAAAAACTGGTTCCATTCGTCTTTAACCTTGTACCATTCTTTTGTATAGTTTATACGAAAAGGTTCCATTAGTTCAAAATAGTCAACTTTGTGCTCTTTCTGTGCTTTCTCTATAGAGTTGACGACCATTGAGCGTATGGTTTCTTCAATTGCTTTTTCTAGTTTCTCTACATATTCTTGATTAAATTGGTTTGATTCATAGCTCCAATCTTCGCCAAGTTTCCCTTGGAAGGATAAGTGAATGTCATAGGTCAATTCATCATTTTCATAAAATGGTTTTACCTTACTGGTCATTTTTTTTATTTCAAAAGTGAAAGGGTGTTCTTGATCTTCTTTCAAACCAAATACCTCAATCACTCCTCCTTGAGATCGTTCTTGAATCCAATTAAACGTTCTTGTTTCATCTTTTGTAAGAACGCCAACCGCCTTCTTTGAATCGGCATTCACAATAATTCCGCCGTCTATATAAACTGCGTTTTCTTTGAGTGAAGCGAATGGTATAACAAAACTTTTTTGATGTGAGAAGTATTTAGACATATCGCCAAGTGAAATAGTAGGAGCCATTTCAGCAGTCTTTGTTGCGTAATTATGAGTGATCTTGTCTAAGTATATAGAAGGGACTTTATCTTCTTCTGGAGTAATCGTGAACAAACCCTTGGCCTTTTCGTCTGAAATGAATACTTGAACACTCCTTCTAATTTCATGGTCTCTGTTAAAGAAATAGGTTAACTTTAAAAGGTCTGTGCTTTCGGCAAGTTCCTTACTTATAACAATAGTCTTCAAATGGTAATAGTAAGGGGGGCGGCTTACAAACTTAGATTGATCTCGAATGGTTTGCAGGACGGATGGCGCCGTAACTGTCTCGTTAACATAGGGTTTATTACCTGAGGTCCCGCTTTTTACTTGTGAAGATATGGACTGTGGCAAGACGTATTGATTTGTCACAGTAAGCATATGGGACTGTGTAGAATCTTCAGGTTGATCAATAGCAACGCCGGTAATAATGCCAAGCTCCTCAATCTCGCGGTGATCCCAGCAACCAGTGAGTACAAATGCAGCGAGAATTAAAATACAAATGGTCCTCATTGCTTCTGCCTCCTCAGTATAGAGACTAGTAAAAGGATAAGTGGAATACCGACTCCAATTGCTAACATGCTATAACCAATCCAAACTCCCATCGTAAACATTTCGTTTATATTCTTTGGAGTCATGGCTAGGATATAAATAATCGGAATGATGGAGAACACGGCTGTCTCTTTTTTTACGTTAAAGACAGTCTTAATCCCGAGAGCAGCCAAATATAAGACAATGGCTAACGTTGTGAAAATAGACAAAATCCAAAGTGGGATAAAGAACGTTTCGAACCGCTCAAAAAAGAAGTTCCGTATTTCGATTGACTTGGCAAGTTCCATTAGTGGATAAACAAGAGTCATGGTTTCTCCAACGCCCATAATGCCTCCGACCATAATAACGATAATGGCATATAACACGGTTGGAATAGCTATTCCATATACAGCTGCTTTCTTCGCACGCTCAGGTTTTCTCATAAAAGCTTGAATAAATAAAATGATTTCCATCCCGACAAAGGATAAGACTGTAGCACTCATCCCTTTCATAATAGGCGGAAACCCTTCAAAAAATGGGCGGATGTGATTCATTTCAAATTGGTTGGCACTTAAAATCATAATTAATAAAGTGAAGAAAATAATAGCCGGAAAATATAGCTCAAATAATCGGAAAATAGCTGAATATCCACCTAGGACTAAGTAGACAGCTGTTCCTATAAAGATCAACATAGTAAAGGATACTGGGGTACGGTCTAGAATGAACATTTGAATAAGTTCAGCCATAGCCCTAGTCTCAAACGCAGCAAATGTAACATAGTAAATGGATGTAATGAGCGTTATAAATCCCCCGATCCACGACCCCACAATGATGCGATTATATTGATAATAAGACATTCCTGGATACCGGTTATTTAATACAATCATTAAGAGCATAACTCCGGCTGCTATGATTCCTGTTAGAAGAACGCTTACCCATCCGGAGGCCACACCTGCAGCTGTGAATACTTCCCGGGGGAGAGTAATCATACCAACCCCTAGAACAGTAAGGCTAATGCCAATGGTAACTTGATTTTGAGTGAGCTCACTTGTATTCAAAGCTGATTTCATTTGTAGTCCTCCCTTAGTTTTTTGAGCTCATTCGTTTTTTATCCTGTGGATGAAGCATATCCGGTCTTGATTTAAGGCTTTTTGTTTGCGTGCGTATAAACATATCTTTCCACCCTTTAGGGCTGTATGGTACAAGTGGTTCTAGATAATAGACGCCAAAACTTTTTAAGCGGATTAGATGGATGGATAACAAGATAAGAGCAATTACAATCCCATACAACCCTAGAAGAGCAGCAGATATCATAATTGGGAATCGTAAAATGCGTAAAGAAACCCCTACATAATACTGAGGTAAAGCAAAGGAAGAGATGGCTGTTAGGGCTACTACAATAACCATCATTGGACTGACGAGGCCTGCTGAGACAGCGGACTCTCCAATAACGAGACCTCCAACAATTCCAACGGCTTGACCTACGGGATTAGGCAAACGAATTCCTGCTTCTCTTAGTATTTCAATAGTGACTTCCATTAAGAGTGCTTCAACAATTGATGGAAAGGGTACGCCCTCTCGACTTCCTGCTAAGGAAATAACCAGGTCAGTAGGGATGAGACCTTGGTGGTATGAGATCAAAGCTACATATATAGATGGTAGACATAGCGCAATTAAGGCAGCTGCGACTCGTAATATACGAATGAGGGAGGAGTAGACCCAACGCTCATAGTAGTCTTCAGCACTTTGGTAAAAAGAATTAATGGTAAGTGGTGCAATCAACACAAAGGGTGTATGATCCACTATAATAGCAACTCTCCCCTCTGCTAGAGATCCTGCAACAGTGTCGGGCCTTTCTGTTACTTGAACCTGAGGAAAGGGAGATAGTGAATTTTCTTCAATTAATTGTTCAATAACACCAGACTCTTGCACGCTATCGATGTCGATTTTATTTAGTCTGTTTTTTACTTCCTGGACGATCTTTGGGTTCGTTAATCCATTTATAGACATGACGACAACATCTGTCTTAGAACGCTCTCCAACTTTAAAGTAGTCTAGCTGTAAATCAGGATCTTTTAAACGCTTTCGGACTAGACCTATGTTTAAGAGGAGGGTTTCTACAAAACCATCTCTTGGTCCGCGAACAACAGATTCTGATGAAGGTGCTTGTATGCTACGTTGGGGCATCTTTCTTGAATTTAAAATAATCCCATCTTTATATTTGTCAGAAAGGATGAGAGTGTTTCCTTGTAATAAGTGTGAACTACACTGGTGCAGAGTGTCGACAATCGAAGATTCACTAATCGTCAATACCTCTTGCCGCATAGTTTCAGGACTCATGTCGGATAGATACGTGGTTTCACTCAAACTTCTGATGGCTCTAAGTTGTTCATGTACAACAGCCGTATCTGTTAATTCCTCAATGAATAAAAAAGCTCCGTCATACGCATATGGATCGGATGTGAATCTTACAATTTTGAGGTCGAAACTGTTCCCAAGCAGAGCTTTTAGAGTTTGAATGTCATTCTGTAACTCCCCAGTAAGTCTTTCATGGTGAAGGGGAGAGGTCTCAAAGGGTTCGGATGTATATTCTGATTTCTTTTGTACATGTTGAAAGAGTAATCGATTAAGAAACTTTTTCATAGAAGACTCCTTTTACTCTTTTTGTAGCCAAATGACAAATTGCCTGATCCCAAATGGAACGGCCCAGGCGAATAAAGCTCCTATTAAAACGGGGATACTTGGTAAATGATCAACAATGATTTTCATCTTTATCACCTTTTGTTTATTATGAGATATTTTGGTGATAGATTATGCATTCATTTATAAAATCAGCGTTTAAAAAGGAGAGAAACAGATGGATATTGTTATGGATTCCGCGAAGGTAATTGGAAGGATCGTTACCATCTTGCCTTTAATGCTTGCTATTGGGCTATTTATGGGGAAACGGTCTATTGGAGAACTCCCTGTTATTGATTTTCTAACTGTACTTGTACTTGGTTCTGTTGTAGGGGCAGATATTGCTGACCCAAACATTCATCATATACATACGGTGGTTGCTATAATTGTCATCGCAATACTTCAAAAAGCGATCGTCCTGTTAAAGCTAAAGAAGCAAACGATTGGGAAATGGTTGACGTTTGAGCCAACGATTGTGATCTATAACGGTGAATGGAAACGCTCAAATTTGAAGCGTATTCAATATTCAGTTGATAATGTATTACAAATGCTCAGGGAACAAGGTATTTTTCATACCACGGATGTTGAAATGGCGGTAGTGGAAGCTAATGGACGCTTGTCAGTAAAACGAAAGCCTTATGTTGAACCTGTGGTACGTGCAGATTTACATATTCACAAACCAGGAAATAACTATGAGATTCCCATCATTTTAGATGGGATCATTCAAAAGGATGTATTGAGGAGAATGGGGAAGGAAGAAAGCTGGGTAAGAGAACAGATGAATCATCAAGATATCCCTGATGAACGTCGAGTTTTCTATGGCGCACTTACCTCAACAGGAGTCTGTACGTTTTCCTTAAAAGAAGCAACGATAGATGATCTTCCTCCGATTGAACATTAACGTTTGAA
The DNA here is from genome assembly GCF_014642405.1 of Pontibacillus salipaludis. Taxonomy (GTDB): domain Bacteria; phylum Bacillota; class Bacilli; order Bacillales; family BH030062; genus Pontibacillus; species Pontibacillus salipaludis. Next base: position 51,810 of record NZ_BMIN01000015.1, on the reverse strand, counting down.
ACTTAAAAAAGGTGAACCCCACATGGGTTCACCTTTTTTCACAAGAATAGCACAATAAATAGTTGTAAATAGATTTGTACCATAAAATAAAATGCAATGGCATATTTGTAATTGAATAGCAGACCATTCTTAATAATACTCAATCGATTGACGGAACTTAATATAATCGACGGCAGAATAAGTGGCGAGAGCATAATGGATATGACACTTCCGGATGTTATTCCAAGCACCACAATTTCCGGAGGATACGGTAAGTCGACTCCTTGTAAAATTCCTGATACAAGAACAATAACAGTTAGAGGACCGAGTCCAATAAATCCAAGGGTAATGACTACAAACGGCAGTACCCATAAGAAGTTAAGGAAAGGTACGGCATCTGTTAGATAAAAGATCCCATCGACAATGTATTTCCCATACCCAGATTGATTAACAGAGTTAATGAGAAATCCTGCTGCGAGAAGAATGGAGAACTGCTGACCTTTATTAGGAATATCCTTACGTATATATGTCTTCGCATTTGTGATGATAGCAGACAGTTTAGTGCGAATAAGGAAATACAGAAGGACCCAAAATACGATCACAATAGGGATAATAAGCAGTAGTTCCGCAGACCATAACGCATTTAAAAGGAAAATCGTCCCGAAAAGAGATATAAATAATAATGCAAATTCATAGACATCTCGATTCCCTTTTGTTTCATCTTTCTTCTCTTCTGCTATCTTCCTCAATTCTTCTTGAATTCCCTCTGTTAGGTCTACGCCATAATGGCGTTCTTGGTAATAAGAGAAGAGAACAGATAACATAATGCCCGCAAGCGAAATGACAAACCCTTGTAATATAGATAAGGATAAGGACGCTCCTAGAGCATCAACAGCAAAGATGAAGCTCGGAATGCTAACTACCCACATTGTTGTAAGGGAGAAAGCTCGTAACATGGCAGTCCCTTTATAATTTTCCCAAGCCTCTCCTTTTTGGTTGCTTAGAAAGTCATTCACCATACCGTACACCATTGGGATAGACCCAAATAGAAGGAAATAAGAAATGATTTGAGTGATGACCATCATCCCGAAGTAAAATTTCCGACTCGTGTTAAGGAGATTCTGGGCGAAGTTAATGACCGATTCAATATAAGGCTTTTCTTCTAAAACCCAACTAATCAGAGGTACAATGAGCAATAGTGCGATAAGGCCACTCATGACACCAAACCCTGATACAATCCCGTCTATGAGAGAGGTCCCAGCTGTAAAGTGAATGATTAGTGCGATAACAATTAGGAGTAGTGAAATTGATGCCTGCTTAACAGGCAAGAAGAAATATCCTAACAAAAATGCGACCAGTCCAAATATAGATAACAAGGTCGAAGCAGAATCGTTTCCTGCAAAATAAACAAAAAAGTGCATAATAGCATATAAGCTAATAAAGAGTGTATAGCCTCTTTTAGCAAAACGTATCATTATGAAAGCTCCAATCTGACTCTGAAGTTCTAGCTTTCATATCGTAACACAAGGTACACAAATTATCCCCTGAAGTGCATTGTAAAGGCTTTCGTGCAATTTAGTACGTTAAAGAGAAGCAGCGTGCCAGACACCCTGCAATCCTTTAGTGCATTAAACGGTGCCTGGCACGCTGTGATTCTGTAAAGGGATAAAGGGTTTACATGTATAGATTGGCGAGGAAGATACCTAGTGCTTCTTGGTAGATTTCATCAAATTGGGCAAGGGGCAGGGGGCTGATACCTTTTCCTAGTTCGATTGTATAGCCTGGTCTTTGGTATTCTTGGATATACCAGTCTCGATAACCTGCGAAACTGTCTACTTCTCGAATTGGGCGATAGCCACTGACACGTGCAAACTCGTTTACGATAACCTCTGCTTCAGGAGGCTCCAAGTTTTCAAATCCCCAAAAGATCACCTCGCCTTGTGTGTGGAAGGTGAGGATTCGAGCAAAGTCTCTCGCGTAAGTTAATTCTGCCATCGCAATCGATTCTGGTTCTGATAGAGGGAAAGGTCCTGGATAGTTAAAGGGAGCGGGTTGTTGTTCTTTTCGTTCTGCTTCAATCTCCCATTTTGCAGGGTAGTTGTTATTTAAATCTACACCTTTAATATTGGCCTTCCAGGACGAAAAGTCTGTACTTCCCTCATTAATATCTAATACGTTAGTTCGGTAAGGCTCCTCATCAGGTAATCCTTCAATCACTAAATCCACCCCATCAGGATCAACCATTGGAACGGTAGACAATAGAACGAGGTCATAAAATGGAAGCATGCTAATTCCTCTAATTTGACCTTGATTTGTTAAAGCTACTAAGAATTCATTAAGGAACCTCATAATAATAGGTGTTGTAATCCATTCGTTCGCATGAAAAGATCCATTCATATGAAGGCGTTTAGAACCCCTTCCGATTCTAAGTTCCGGTAGTGTTTTCCCCATAACAGAATTTCCAATTGATTCATTTATAATAAAAGGATAAATGGCAACAAGCTGTCTTATATCATCCATCATCAACTCATAGGTGTAATTCTCCTTTCCGTTTACAACTCGCCATGTAACTCGAACGGGTACCTGAATAAGTTGCCCGATTTGTAGTGTGTTTGGGTTGATATTTGGATTTGTTACTAAGATTGCATCAACAGGGATACCTCGTTGCTTTGCGATTGACCATAACGAATCACCTGCAGTGACACGTACATTAGTGGTGACAAATCCGGGGATTTGAACAGACTGACCTATAAAAAGCTGATTGGGGTTACTGTCCCGGTTAGAATCCACGATCAGCTGAAACGGAAGACCAAACAATTGACTGTAATACCAAAGTGAATCACCTTGACGTACAGTTACATTCATTCTGAAAACCTCCTTAGGCGAGCATCTTTATAGTATATGAAGGTCTAGATGCTGTAAGAAGCCACATTTATTTGGAAGGATTATGGAAATTGGTGTTGAAGTAGAAAAGTGAGGAGGGATATGATGAATACATCTTTAACCGAATCCTGCAGAGATGTCTTTGTAGAGTTTAAGGAACAAGCTGAAAGCATGAATCTTGATTACATGAAGCGGATCCTTTCAGAGAAGTTGCAGGCATGGGAAGTTCGAGAAACAGAGGTTGAGACGTTTGGGTACGCTGGAGCAGTTGAAGGCTGGAGTCAAGCGTTTGAACACTTTAGAGGTCAAGATATGGAGTGGGTGTACACAGAAGAGAGCGTTATACCAACCGCAGAAGATAAGTTTGTTGCCGTATATTGGATTTCTCTTATTATTGAAGGAAAAAGAACGACAACTGCCCACTTGTATTGCACAACTTTTGAGAAAGAGGAAGAAGAATGGAAGATTGTGCGTGAGTACATAGAAGCAGATCAGCCCAATCCATTGCTTGAAAAAGAATAGCATAGAGTCAAGCTCAAAGACGTAGGATTAGAGGAAAAGTGGGTGAACGTTATGAAACTTTCCTTCTTATATTCTACTAAAGGATTCGTCATGTTAATGGCATTATTCATACTGAGTGGATGCATATTTGGGCACAACACGGTACAATCAATCCCGCTCCATATGGCTTTGGTAAGTCTTCTTTATTTTGTCATTCCTCCCATGATCCTTTATAGCATGTCTTCATTTGTCCCAAGAAACATGGCATATACCTCCCCAATCTCGTTATCCCTTTTCTCCATCATTCTCACTCTTCAACACGCTGCGCCTTTCATTGGAGTAGACATTCTATCATTCTCTTGGATTACGTGGATTCTTTTAGTACTATCTGTTGATGCTTGTCGCCCTTTCTTTATTCATCCGTCCACTACAACGCCTCTCTATGCAAAATGGAGTTTCTTAGCGATAACCCCAGCATGTTTACTTCTGATTGCGGGAGCATGGTTTGGAGTGGAGACATCTTTAACGACTGCCTACTGTTTACCAGAAGGGACCCCTCTTAACTCTCTTGACTCAGTCTTGATCCATCCAAGGGCAGATCTCATTGGCTCAGCCATATTTATGATGGGAACTCATAAAGGAGCACTATATATTACGAATAGAATCGGAAATTAAGTGATTACAATCAGATCACGCCCAAACAAGAGCGCCAAGCCATGATGCTTGGCGCATTTTTTGTTTTTTAAACGAGTACTTTTCATACAGTTTACATAGACCATGCTCTAAACAAAGCGGGGGATGGATGGTCCTGCAAGAGAAGGCTCTAGAAGACCATGGACTCATTTTAATTAATTAAAATTTTCAGACAAATATGTTGACAGTTATCTATTTTAACTGTATGTTTGTTGTAAATAGTATTACAGAAGTTTTTGTAAACGATAAAAATTCGTCATATAATCAAATGTAAAATTTGATTTTTTATTAAAGGTAAATTGTAAGCGCTTTATTTGTTTCGTCTTCCATTTATGCAATGGGTGGTTAAGAGGTTTTGAGGAACAAATGGAGGAAGTTTTTTAGCTAGCGTAATGAAAAAGGAGGATCTTGAATGACAACGATGACAGCTTTTGAACGCCTATCTGATGAAGAAAAGCATAATCACTTTATGCAAAGGATTGAAGCGGGCGAGAAGATTGAAGCAGAAGACTGGATGCCTGAAGAATATCGAATGACGTTAATTAAATTAATTTCGATGCATGGCATTAGTGAAATTATGGGAGCGTTACCGGAGAAAGAGTGGGTACCTAAAGCTCCTACTTTAAGAAGGAAACTTGGAATTATGGCAAAGGTACAAGACGAAATGGGGCACGGACAGCTTCTTTTGCGTGTAGCCGAAGACTTGATGAAACCCTATGGGAGAAATCGTGAAGACATTATGCAGGACCTCTTCACAGGTCGTCTTAAATTTCATAACGTCTTCCATATGCCAGCTCCAACCTGGGGAGATGCAGGGTTAATCGGTTGGCTAGTAGATGGTGCAGCGATTATTACTCAAACCAATATGTTGAAAGCCTCATACGGACCATATGCGAGGGCTTTACAACGTATTTGTGCAGAAGAAGTCTTTCATGCTCAACACGGAGAAGCCATTATTATGGCACTAGCTGAAGGAACGGATGAACAAAAAGCGCTCGTTCAAGATTCCTTAAACCGCTGGTGGGAGTCATTACTCATGTTCTTCGGGCCGGCAGCAGCTGATACGACAGGCTCCTCTAAGCAAGACACTACGATTAAATACAAGATTCGTACGAAAACAAATGAACAGTTAAGACAAGACTTTTTTACAAAATATATCCCGAGGGTTCTATCACTTGGGCTAGAGTTGCCAGATCCGACTATGCGATACGACGAAGAAAAAGGGCTTTGGATTTACAAGCAGCCAGATTGGAATGAGTTTAAAGAAATCGTCCGAAACAATGGACCTAAATCGAAAGAACGCCTCCGCTTACGTCAACTTTCTTATGAGAATAACGCATGGGTACGAGAGGCGTTAAGCCCATCAAACGAAGCTATTTAAGAAGGAGGAAGAGTAGTGGGGGATAAAGGAAGAGAATTTTATCAGGAATTTGAAGTGTTCAGTAAACGTACTTTTAAATCACCGTTTCAACATCAATTTAGTTTACTCGCACCGAACCATGAGCTAGCAGTAGTAATGGCGCAAGAAAACTTTATGCGCAGGGAACCAGTAGTGGATATTTGGGTTGTGAAGCGATCTGATATTCGTATGTTTAATCAAGAAGAACGTGAAGCCTTGCAGCGTTTGGATAACAAGGAATATCGAAACACCAAAGGGTATGGTTACTTAAAGAAAAAATGGCGTGATAAAGAGCAAGGGATGTTAGATGAAAAAGAGATATTGTCATGGGGAGGGGACGACAAGTGATGAAGACACCGGAGGACGTAAGAGCACAAGGACATGAAAAGGCTTTGAAAGAGCTTTTGCTCCAGTTGGCTGATGATGATTTTATCGTGGCTTACAGAGGATCAGAATGGCTTGGTCTGGCCCCTCATATTGAAGAAGATGTTGCTTTTTCTTCTATTAGTCAGGATACGATGGGGCACGCAACGATGTATTATCAACTTCTAGAAGACCTAGGTCTAGGTGTTGCGAACGATCTTGCTCACGCTAGAAAGCCTGAGGAACGAAGAAATGCCATTTTACTTGAAGAGGTGAATGGTCCAGGACACTACTTGGAAGAACCTCGATATGACTGGGCATTTGCTGTGGTACGTCACTACTTTTACACACAAGCTAAAAAGATTCGAATTGATTCATTGCAAGCGTCATCCTACGAACCGCTTTCCCATGTTGCAATTAAAGTCAACACGGAACTTTATTACCATTTGATGCACTGGAAAACGTGGTTTAAACAGCTCATGACGATTCCTGGAGAGGCCAGGGAGCGAATGCTTAGTGCAGTTTCACGCTCAATGGAAGATGCCGGTGGAATTCTTGCACTGGGACCTCACGAGAAAAAGATGACGGAAGCAGGGTTAATTGAAGGAGAAGAGTTTCTAAAAAAACGTTGGCTACATGAGGTTGAAGCCATGTGTGATGATTGTGGAGTCCAAGTAACATTAGAACCAATGATGAAACGAGGAAATGGGCGAGCGTTAGAACATACTGAAGATCTAACGGATGCGATCAAAACGCTTAGTGCAGTTTACCGACAAGACCCTGCAGCAATCTGGTAAAACGCATCATTAGGAGGGGGAAGTCTATGACACTTGTGTTGAATTCCGTAGAAGAGGCGTTAGAAAATGTGAAAGATCCAGAGATCGATTCTGTCAGTATAATCGATTTGGGAATGGTGGAGCACGTGGAGGTAGAAGAAGGCGAGGCGTATGTAGCTTTATTACCAACCTTTATGGGATGTCCTGCCCTTGAGATTATCGAGAAAAACGTCAAGAATGAGCTTCTCACAATCGAAGGGGTGCAATCGGTAAAGGTGAAGTTCATTTACAGCCCTCCTTGGACATCTGATCGAATTACAGCTCAAGGTAGAGAGCGTTTGAAAGATTTCGGTATTGCTCCTCCTCCTACAAAAATGGAATCGACAGGGGAATGGCATGTAGATTGTCCATATTGTGGCTCAACTTATACAACTATGGATAATATCTTTGGTCCAACAGCTTGTAGAAGCATATTGTACTGCAAATCCTGTAAAAATCCATTTGAAGCGATGAAGCCAGTCTCAACGATGTAAGGCTAACTCGAGATTCTAGTATTCTTTGAAACCAATCTATTAAAACTTAAAGGAGATGGAACAAATGGTGAAAATGATCGCGTTGTACAAACACCCGGAAGACAAGGAAGCGTTCGATGAGCATTACTGGAATACACATAGCCCGATTACGGCCAAAATCCCTGGACTTCGTGATATGAAAGTGACGAAAATCGTCGGAAGTCCAATGGGTGGGGAAGGTAAGTATTATCTTATGTGTGAAATGTACTACGATAGCCATGAGGCTTTAAAGACAGCGATGAAGACAGATGAAGCAAAAGCTTCTGGTAAAGATGTTATGGGATTTGCGGGAGAGCTTGTCACGATGATGATTGGTGAGGAAGTTGATGCATAATCTGCAATTCGTTGAAGCGACGGTGGTGGATGGGGTAGGACTTATTGAATTAAACCGCCCTGAAGTTCTGAACGCGATCAATCGTCCAATGGTAACCGAATTGGTGGAACTAATGACTGCTTTCGATCGAGATCCAGAGGTCGGTGTGATGGTTATTACAGGAAAGGGAAGGGCTTTCGCAGCTGGTGCTGACATTCATGAAATGGCCGGGGATTCTCCTATAGACCTTGAACTACTTGATCAGTTTGCTGATTGGGATCGTATTCTATCTATTAAGAAACCGATTATAGGTGCTGTAAATGGGTTTGCCCTTGGAGGCGGTTTTGAATTAGCGCTTGCATGTGATCTTTTATTTACGACTGAAACGGCTCAATTTGGTTTCCCGGAAGTGAACCTTGGCGTTATGCCAGGTGCAGGTGGGACACAGCAATTAACGAAAATTATGGGGAAACGAAAGGCTCTTGAATGGCTTCTAACAGGAGAGAAGATGTCTGCTCATGAAGCATTCCATTTTGGAGTTGTCAATCGTCTGATCGCACCAGAACTCCTCCTAGAAGAAACGATGAAGTATGCGAAAAAGGTTGCCAAACAGCCTCCATTAGCAGTCAGGCTCATTAAAGAAGCAGTCGATAAAGCTGTAGACTACCCTCTTGATGAAGGGATGAAGTTCGAAAGGAAAAACTTCTACTTGTTATTCTCATCAGAAGACCAAAAAGAGGGCATGAGTGCTTTTATGGAAAAACGAAGCCCACAATTTAAAGGGAAGTAGAGGTGGCAATATGAGCGATACCATTTTGTATGAAGTGTTAAATGGCGTAGCAACAATCACCTTGAATCGACCAGATAAACTAAATGCGTTTACTCATAAGCTGAATCATGATGTTCGTAAAGCGGTGAAAGAGGCTTCAACAGACGAAGGTGTTCGAGCCATTGTCATTACGGGAGCCGGTCGTGCCTTCTGTTCTGGGCAAGATCTAAGCGGGGTGGATGAATCCATAGACCATGGTGAAGTCCTCAGGAACAGCTACGGCCCAATGGTCAAAGAGATTGATCGTTGTGAGAAGCCAATTATCGCGGCTGTAAATGGTGTAGCCGCTGGAGCTGGATTCAGTCTAGCAATAGCATGTGATTTCCGCTTGGCTTCTGAGAAAGCAAGTTTTCTAGAAGCATTCATTCATGTAGGGCTTATACCTGATGCAGCGAACCTATACAACCTGCCTAAAATTGTAGGTCATGCGAAAGCGCTAGAGCTTGCGATATTAGGTGAAAAAATCTCAGCTGACGAGGCTAAAGAGCTCAACCTTGTAACTAAGGTTATTCCTGCAGCAGAGTGGGATCAACAAGTAAGGGCGTTTGCTGAACGACTTGCCTCTATGCCTACAAAAGCAATTGGTCTTATCAAACGGAATATGAAAGCCGGCTGGCAGATGGATCTCCATGACTATCTTGAGAAAGAAGCTTATGGACAACGAATTGCTGGATTAACAAAAGACCATCAGGAAGGTGTTCAAGCATTTTTGAATAAGAGAAAGCCTGAATTTCAAGGACAATAATAAGAAGGAGTGGATGGAATGGCAACTGCACAAGAAACGAAAATGGAACAAATGGCAATGAAGCGTGATCACTACTCAATGATTATTAACGGAGCGCGGGTTGAAGCAACTTCAGGGGAAACATTTACTACATACAACCCAGCTACAGGCGAACCACTTGCAACAGTAGCAAAAGCCACACCAGAAGATGCGGAGCGCGCAGTTGAAGCAGCTCGAAATGCTTTTGATTATGGAAAGTGGAAGAAGTTCCCGGTTGGTAAGCGTTCTCGCACTTTGAACAAAATTGCAGGCATCATGCGTTCACGATTTAACGAACTTGTTGAGCTTGAAGTTTTAAACAGTGGGAAAACTCTTGCCGCTGCTCAAGGTCAGGTTATGCAAGCTATCGAAGACTTTGAATTTTATGCAGGTGCGATTGTAGGTCATAAAGGAGAAGTGAATCCTGTACCAGGTCAATTCCATAATTACACAGAGAAAGAGCCGGTAGGTGTCTGTGCTCAGATTATTCCGTGGAACTATCCAATGATGATGGCTGCGTGGAAAATCGCTCCAGCTATTGCAGCAGGATGTAGTGTTATTGTGAAACCTGCCTCTCTTACCCCTCTAACAGCACTGGTGATGGCTGAGATCTGTACAGAAGCAGGAGTACCAGAAGGCGTTGTTAACGTCGTTCCTGGTTCCGGATCGGAGATAGGAAATTATCTTGTTGAACATAAAGGTGTCGATAAAGTCGCTTTCACAGGTTCAACACCAATCGGAAAGAACATTATGGGTAAAGCGTCTGAAACGCTAAAACGTGTCACACTAGAACTTGGTGGGAAGTCACCTAACATTGTCTTTAACGATGCAGACCTAGATGCTGCTGTTGACGGATCTTTATTTGGAATTTTCTATAACACAGGTCAATCATGTGAAGCCCGTTCTCGTATGTACGTACATGAAGATGTATACGACGAGTTTATGGAAAAATTCGTCGCTAAAACAAAGCGCCTTGCACTAGGTGATCCGATGGATAAAGGGACGCATATTGGTTCGATCATTAACCGTGAACAGGTGGAAATAATCGATGGATATGTTCAGTCAGCTAAAGAAGATGGAGCGACGATCCTAGCTGGTGGTCAGGAAGCGAAAGTAGACGGATTTGAAAATGGCCACTGGTATGAGCCAACCGTAATTGCTGATGTTACCCACGATATGAAAGTGGTTCAAGAAGAAATCTTCGGACCTGTTGTTGTCGTAATGAAATTTAGCGATGAAAAAGAAGTTCTTAAATTAGCAAATGACAGCGAATATGGATTAGGTTCTGCCATCTGGACAAAGGATCATGGCAAAGCAACACGCGTTGCGAATGGCATTAAAGCTGGTATTGTAATGGTGAATTGCCCATTCTCAGCCTTCCCAGGAACCCCGTTTGGCGGCTATAAGCAGTCAGGATTTGGCCGAGAATTGAGCACCGAGACGCTTGATCTTTATACGGAAACGAAGAGCATTCTTTCCTACTACGGCAACCGTCCTTTAAATCCACTCGGTGTAGAATAAGGCTAAAGAATGCGAGCGCTAAAAACAAGCGCCTCGCATTCTTTTCTTTTCATCAAAAATGTAAGTACAAACCAATAAGAGGAGGTTTACATAATGGTTAAATCAATAGTCGTTGTCGGATCAGGTGTAATGGGGCGTGGAATTGCGTATGTGAGCGCTTGTGGAGGTTTTGAAACAACACTCGTTGATATACAAGAGGAACAATTAACAGCTGCAAAGTCCGAGTTAGATTCCATATTTGATAAAGGGGTAAAGCGAGGTAAATTGTCGGTAGAAGCATGTAACGAAGCTCAAGCGCATCTTCATTTTTCTACATCTCTAAAAGAAGCAGCTTCGGGGGCGGACCTTTTAATCGAAGCTGTGCCTGAGAAAGCAGATATTAAAAAGAGTGTTTTTGAAATGGCAGAAGCGTATTCTCCTAAAAGTTGTTATTTCGCTACGAATACAAGCACGATGAGTCCGACTGAAATTGCCTCATTTACAAAGAGGCCATCACAAGTTATTGCAATGCATTTCTTTAATCCTGTTCATAAAATGCCTCTTGTTGAAATCGTGAGAGGATTAGAAACCTCTGATGAAACAGCAGAAGTGATTCAAAATGTTGCTCATCAGATGGGGAAAGAGACGGTTGTAGTCAACGAGTTCCCTGGGTTCGTAACAAGTCGGATAAGCGCGCTCGTTGGAAACGAAGCATTTTATATGTTGCAAGAAGGGGTTGGGAGCCCTGAGGAAATCGACAAAGCCATTAAACTGGGGCTAAATTATCCTATGGGTCCTTTTGAACTTGGAGACTTAGTGGGTCTTGATGCTCGCTTGAATAACCTAAAGTATTTACATGAGAAATTAGGTGAGAAATATCGCCCGGCTCCTCTCCTTGAACAATATGTCAGTGCTGGACGTCTCGGTCGAAAAACTGGACGCGGAGTGTATGACTACTCAAAGGATGGTGAGCTTGTATGAAAGAAGTTGTCATTGTAGATGCCGTTCGTACTCCGATTGGACGGTATAAAGGAGCTTTGAAGGATATTCGTCCTGATGACCTTGGAGCCTTAGTCATAAAAGCTCTTCTTGAACGAAATCCTGATCTTAACGCTCTCGAAGTGGAGGAGGTCGTATTTGGTAATGCAAATGGGGCGGGAGAGGAGAATCGGAATGTAGCAAGAATGTCTGCTTTATTAGCTGGAATGCCTGTAGAAGTAGGAGGCACAACTCTAAATCGTTTGTGTGGGTCTGGTCTTGATGCTGTGAATTATGCTGCAAGGGCAATTATGGTCGGTGAAGGAGACATTTTTATAGCTGGTGGAACTGAAAGTATGACTCGAGCCCCTTATGTGATGGGTAAACCTGAAACGTCATACTCCCGTGGGAATCGTGAAATGTTTGATACAACAATAGGTTGGCGTTTTGTTAATGACCGCTTGGCTGAAGCATACGGGACAGACAGCATGCCAGAGACCGCTGAAAACGTTGCTAAAGAATTTGGTATAACACGTGAGGCTCAGGATGAGTTTGCTTTCCATAGTCAACAAAAAGCGAAAATTGCTATGGATTCAGGAAGGTTTAGCGAAGAAATCGTTCCTGTGACGTACTTCGATCGAAAAGGGAACGAAATTGTTATCGAAACAGATGAGCATCCTCGTCCAACGACAACACTTGAGAAGTTAAACACCCTTAAGCCGCTTTTCTCAAACGGTACGATTACTGCAGGTAATGCTTCAGGAATCAATGACGGAGCATCCGCCTTATTAATGATGAGCGCTGAAAAAGCCAATTCATTAGGACTTACCCCTCTCGTTAAATACCGCGTGTCAGCAACAGCAGGACTAGAACCGAGAATTATGGGGCTTGGCCCAATCTTTGCAACTAGAAAAGCTATGGCTCGTGCTGGAGTTACTTCATCTGATTTTGGATTAGTGGAAGTAAATGAAGCGTTTGCTTCCCAATCGCTTGAATGCATGAAGCAGCTCGAGTTATCACCTGAACGAGTAAATGTAAACGGTGGAGCAATCGCATTCGGTCATCCTCTTGGGGCAAGTGGTGCGAGGATCTTAACAACGCTTATCCATGAGATGAAAAAGCAAGATGTAGAACTTGGGCTTGCTACTATGTGTGTTGGGGTAGGTCAAGGAATTGCTACGATTGTTGAGAACATTTAAGGAGGACTTACAATGGAAGGAATTCATTGGGAGATAAAAGATCACATTGCTTATGTAACGTTATCAAGACCGGAAGCTTTAAATTGTTTTAACTTCGCCATGTTGCAAGAACTTGGGGATGTCATTGAACGATTACATGTACACCCTAATGTGCGCTGTGTGATCTTTACAGGAGCAGGTGAGAAAGCGTTCAGTGCTGGAGCTGATTTGAAAGAGAGGAAGACGTTAACAGATGCAGAAGTGCGGAGGAATGTAAAAAAGATAGGCGATGTATTTCAAGCTGTAGCTGAGCTACCTCAACCGACTATTGCTGCTGTGAATGGATATGCATTTGGCGGAGGTTTTGAGCTTATGCTCGCTTGCGACTTCCGTTATGCTGTTGCGGATACGAAAATGGGTCTTACTGAAACGAGTTGGGGCATTATCCCAGGGGCCGGGGGTACGCAGCGTCTTCCGCGTTTGATTGGAGATATGAGAGCGAAAGAATTAATCTTAACAGCTAAGAAGATCACATCAGAGGAAGCGTATAAGTATGGACTGCTTATGGAAGTAGTAGAGCGTGGAAATTTGTTAGACCGATGTAAGGAATTAGCATCGTCCATGCTTGCCAACGGACCAGTAGCTGTACAACAAGCCAAACATGCTATAAGTAAAGGAACTGAGATTGATCTAGGTACAGGGCTAGCGATCGAATCAAAGGCCTATGAGATTACCATTCCGACTAGAGACCGTGTGGAAGCTTTAGAAGCTTTCGGAGAAAAACGTGCTCCTCAGTTTACAGGTAACTAAGTGTGAAAGATCTTAAGAGTCGATCGTCCTCAACTCATGTGCCTTTTTCCATATTCATGATATAATCGTAATAGTTTTCTGAATACGATGAAAAAAGAGACAAAGGATGTTGGGGATGAATACTAGATCAATGATTTTTACCCTTTATGGGGATTATATACGGCATTACGGCAATAAAATCTGGATTGGGAGCTTGATTCGGTTGCTGAAAGAGTTTGGTCATAATGAGCAGGCTGTGCGTGCAGCGATTTCTCGTATGAGCAAGCAAGGGTGGCTTAAGGCGGAGAAGCAAGGGAATAAAAGCTACTATTCACTAACTGACATAGGCTTAAAGCGTATGGAAGAAGCGGGGAATCGTATTTTTAAATTGAATCCTGAAACGTGGGATGGAAAATGGCGCATGCTTTTTTACACGATTCCAGAAGAAAAGCGTAACTTACGTGATGAACTTCGGAAAGAACTAGTATGGAGCGGATTTGGTACGATGACCAACAGCCTGTGGATATCACCAAACCAGCTAGAGGAAAAAGTCTATTCCCTAATAGAGAAGTATGAGATTGAAGAATATGTTGACTTTTTCATAGCTTCTTACGATGGCCCTCATGAGAATCAGAGGCTTGTAGAGAATAGTTGGGATATTGGTGAGATTAATGAGAAGTACAATGAATTTATTGCCCATTACAGTCAGAAATTCATCATTGATAAGAACAAGATAAAAAGTGGAGCCATGAGTGATGCAGAATGCTTTGTAGAACGAACTAAACTTGTACACGAATACAGGAAATTCTTATTCATTGACCCAGGCTTACCAGAAGAGCTCTTACCTGAGAAATGGTATGGAAGTTACGCAGGTTCCCTTTTTAGTGACTACTACAAGGAACTTGCAGAACCCGCAAACCGTTTCTTCGAACAAGTCTTTAGCGATGGAAATGAAATGACCTTAAAAGATAAAGGGTACGACGTTCTATCCCATCCACTAATGCTTGATAAAGAGTAATAGACCTGTAAGACGCACCTTTGTTTCAAGGTGTGTCTTTTAATTTTATGGCTCTGTTAATGTTTAGTGTTGATTTTGCTACATATAAGCCCCCTTATACGACTCGAAGTTGAGAGATTGCCTCCGTTTTCCCAAATTGAGAATGAGGTGGTTCGGGAAATCACTCGCTTTCCGCGGCGAGCTGGGAAGCCTCCTCGTTCGCTACGCTCTCTGTGGGGTCTCCCCTAGGCTCTTACTGCCGCAGGAGTCTCGCAATTTCCCGAACCACCTCTGCCATATATGAGGGAACGGAAGCATGCCACATATGAGAAGGCATATTGTTGAAGTCCCGCCATGCTCTGGCTAAGGGGACGTTATACGACTTCTGATAGGGGGGGCTGGGGAACGGGGAGACTCCTGCGGGAGAAAGAGGTCGACGAGACCCCGCAGGGTGGGTTTCCCGAGGAGGCTTGACAGCTCGCCCGCGGAAAGCGAGTCGTTCCCAAGCCCCCCTACCACTCAATAAACGTAACGTCCCCACTCACAATAAAGTGTCTCAACTTCGAGTCTTCAACAATCCTGCCCTATTCTTGAACTAGCTTATTATAAAGAATAATAACATTAAACTTTAACAGAGCCTATTTTATAGAAGTCCGTAATGAATGTTATATGTAATCAATCAATCGCCCTTCATAAACGAGTTCTAGTTGATCGTTCTCTCTGAAGTCATCAGGTGTAACAAGAGCAGGGAGCTTATCCCACAGCTTAATACCAGAGCGGTTCAGTACTTCTGCTACGAACTGAGAACAAAAGTAAGAGTTGCTGAATTCTACAGGTTCTTTCATAGATACCCCGATAAGGCCGAGGATATTATACAAGAATTTATGATTATTCCTTTGAAAAACCTCAAGAATTCTCCTCATTTTCTCTTTTTCACGTTCAGTCACATGTAGACGATAAATCACACACATGGTGTTACGGTACTTGCTGAATGTTCCGTTCTTAATATCCTCTTTCACAAAGCCGCCGTTAAGGGGATTGTTTGGGGACTTACGACCGAAACTGTACATATCCTTTAAGTGCGGATCAAAAGAAAGAGAAGCATGATTGTAGGGGGCTTTCGTATACTTTTTTATAAGCGAAGTGAAGACGGTACCTGTATCAGACAACATAATATATACATAGTTTAGTTGATCCACTATACGATTCCCCTTTCTTACATTTCCTTTATTTTCATTATATAGGAAATTGTTTAAAATAGATGTAGTTTGTGTGTTAAGAAGGGAGGATTCTATGATAGAAAAGATTTTGACCTTATCTGTTGTTTTTATTGGTTTATGCTCAGCAACCATAGCTCTTTATGGCTTTAAGAAGAAGCAGCCTGATAAAGACTTCACGGGTATTTGGTTTCGTGTGAAAACATGGTGGGGGATGTTTGTAATCTTCTGCTTTGCAACTCTATTTAACCCGATTGTCTCTTTGTTTTCCATAATGATCCTTTGCTTTTACTCTTTGAAAGAATACTTTTCCATGATGAAAACGAGGAAATCAGATAGGCGACTATTTTTATGGTCTTATCTTATGATCCCGCTTCAATTTCTTTGGATTTATGTAGGATGGTATGGAATGTTTATCGTGTTCATTCCCATCTATGTATTCTTATTCTTACCTGTTCCCAGAATTATAGGGAAAGGAACATTAGGTTTCTTGCGTTCTGTGAGTTTTACTCAATGGGGCATGATGCTCATGGTTTTTGGTTTAAGCCACTTGGCATTTTATTCATCGGCATCGCCAGAGTATGGTCCGAATCTTGTACTTTATCTTATTGTTCTAACGCAGGTGAACGATGTCGTTCATTCCATTATTTCACTTTACTTTGGACGTCATAAAGTTGTGCCCACGTCTAATCCTAATATATCGTGGGAAGGTTTTATTGGTGCCTTCCTCACAACAACTATTGTCTCTTATGTACTCTATCCCTATTTTACCCCCTTTGGTATCCAATACGGTGTGTTGTCTGGGGTGTTAATAAGCGTAACAGGATACTTTGGTAGTTTGACAGTATCTGTGCTGAAGCGAGATTTGCTTATAGGAGATAAGGAGAAGTTTGAAACCCTACAAGGTAAGTATTTAAGCAGGATTGATAGTTTAACTTATACAGCCCCTGTATTTTTCCACGTTACGAGGTATTTCTTTGACTTTATGTAAAAATGGTAGAGACTGATGTTGTCTTTGACGAGGGATAAGGTGGGGTTAGGAGGAAGAGAATGAGATACGCAAAGAAAGTACCTGAATGGTGCCCTGATATCCATGAATCTTTGATAGAAAAAGGTTGGATTCCCCTTAAGGAGCCAAAGAGTTTAAAGGAGGCCATTCTTTATTCTATCCCTTTTATGATTGTGGGAGGTGGGGGCGCCGTTCTAAGCTTATCGATATCATGGGACGTTACTATTGAACAGTTCGGAATTGATTCTCAGACTGGTGCAATTTCATTCACTATTAATCTGTTAACCATTTTCGGTTTTCTATTTATGTTGCTCCTTCATGAACTGCTACATTTAATTTTTATCCCCCGCTTTATTACTTCAACTACCACTTGTATTGGCCTGACGTTTTATGGAGGCTTTGTGACAACGGAAGAAGAGATATCAAAAGGGAGGTATATTCTAATCACCTTAGCACCATATCTTCTTTTATCAATAATAGGTCCTGTAGTACTAGGGATAGTTGGATGGATGCCAGCGATTGTAGCGGGTTTTATCTTTTTAAATGGAGTGGCATCTTCAGTAGACCTCTTTAATTTTTTACTCATCTCAACACAAGTACCTAATGGTGCTCGGCTAAAGAGTAATGGTTCTTTCACATATTGGAAACAAAAGGCAGAAGCTTAAACGCTTCTGCCTTACGCATCTTGTGTTTCTCTTGCTTCCTCGTGGTCACTAGAATCATTTTGGATTTCTTTATACCTACGTTTTTGTCTGTACCCATAGGTAATGTTACGAACGAGCTCATCATTCTCAAGGCCTGCTCCAATTGCTCCAGCTAGAGTTGCTACAGAAGTAGCAAGCCAAGAAAGTTTAATATAATCAATCATTCCTGCTTTACCTTCTAAACCAGCTTCTGCCGCAAATAATTCGGCTGGGACGAAGACTCGAACAGCTAGGAAGAATAATATAAGAAGCATGGTGTAATACAATAAGACAGCTAAACTTAACGTAATAACAGTGACGAGATTATAAACTCTTCTTAAATTGTATTTGCTGCGATGAGAAGGTTTTTCCCATAAATTATGAGCTAAAATGATCCATATAATCATACTTGATAAAGCTGTCAGCATTAAACCAATAAAACGAATCGATTGAAAAGCTGCACTAAGTTGCCATAGAGTTGGGAAAATTAAGCCGTATGTACCTGTTGCAAAGGCAACAGCTACAACGCTCTTAAATGAAGGGAAAATCGTCCATGGACGATTCGCGTATACCATTCCCATTAATACACGAAGTCTTCCGTTTATTTTAGGAATGACAATGTAGCGTAGGCTGTCTTCTTCATCTTCAGGAACTATTTTGCGAATAGGAGAGAAAAGCTTTGGAAGCTTCTTTTTTCTCTGGTGTTCTTGAGACGTATTATAATGATAATAATGAAGTTCACTAATGGTTTCAAGCACCACTTCCTGAAGCCGTTTTTTCATAGGGACAGAGCCGAAAGCAGGTAAAGAAATTTGAGAAACGCCTCGACTCTTATTAATGTCTGCAAGCACAATATTACCGTTCTCGTAAATCGGTAAGTCTGTAAGGCAAATTGCATAATCCCATTTGTTCTTTTGTTTACGGATTTCGGTTTCTTCAATAATTTCATCAGCTGTTTCGGCTGCTCCGGTTAGAGGATCAATGATCACATCAATTTCCCACTCTAAAGAAGCGTCAATCTGATCTACCAGCAATTCAGGTAAGATCTCAGCTAATCGCTTAGCCATCTTTTCAGGCAGTTCTGGGGCAGGTACTAGACCTACTGCAATGTCACCCACTTCAGATTCACCTCCTTCCCTTATTTATAAGATAACAATATTTATCTTCCACTCACTCTTTCATTTAAAACTAGTTTTATATAAATATATTATGTTAGAAAAATGAAAAAGGAATATAAGTTGATCAAATTGGATCGTTTTAACAAAACGAGGAGGTTTTTCAAGCTTTAAATACTATTTTGACTTAGAGATAGGAGTAGAAAAATAAATTTTTTTTAGCATCTATTGACGAATTGTGCCCCTCACTGTTACAGTAGTAATTACTTATTCTTGTTCGGATTTATAATGAAAGAAAAAGTTACTCGAAAGAAAGTACTTTAGTCTGGAATGAATTTAGAGAGCAATAATAGTAATACAATGTGGACTAGATCCACGCAGGAGGCAACAAACATGTTACAAGGTACAGTAAAATGGTTCAACGCAGAAAAAGGTTTCGGATTTATTGAAGTAGAAGGTCAAGACGATGTATTCGTTCACTTCTCTGCTATCCAAGAAGAAGGTTTCAAAACTCTAGAAGAAGGCCAAGCAGTTTCTTTCGAAGTTGTTGAAGGCGACCGTGGCCCACAGGCTGCTAACGTTCAAAAGTAATTGAACGAAATAGAAAGAAGCTCTCCAATTGGGGAGCTTCTTTTTTTATGGTATAATGAATAATTAAGCTCAAATCATAGCATTTTAAAAATACAGAATGAGCATCAATAGGAGGATCTATAATGAAAGCGGTTCAAGTAACAGGATACGGAGATGTAGACAAACTAGAGGTTAGAGAAGTTGAGAGACCTACACCTAAATCTCATGAGGTGCTCGTTAAAGTTATGGCTTGCGGAATCAACAATACAGAAATATGGATGAGAGAAGGAGCATATGGCACTGGATCGAAGTCCGGTTGGCGTCCGGAAGGTGTGCAATTTCCAAGGACGCCAGGTTCAGATATAACTGGAAAGATTGTGGAAGTTGGAGAAGACGTAAGTGATACAATGATGGGGAAATCTGTTGTTCTTTTCCCGTTCACCTCAAGTGGAGAAGAAGGGTCTGAACATATTTCAGAAGATATGTCGTTTATCGGATCAGAATATGATGGTGGTTACGCTGAGTATGTCGTTTGGCCAGCAGATTTGTGTTACGACATGCCACTAACAGATTACATAGAGAGTGCCGTCTTTTCTGTAAGTGGAATGACAGCTTGGCATATGGTCGAGCAAATTCAGCCTAACGCATCAGAGACCGTTTTGGTGACAGGGGCAAACGGTGGAGTTGGCTCACTAAATGTGCAAATTGCTGCTCACGTATTTGGAGCAAAGGTAATTGCTGTTGTTGGAGACTTGGCTCTAGAAGGTAAGATGAAAGAACTTGGCGCAACACATGTCGTTTCGTATAAGTCAGACAATTTAGCTGAGGAAATAGTAGAGGCAAATGGTGGTCCTATCGACTCCGTTCTTGATGTAGTTGGGGATCCATTATTTAATACTTCTCTTCATGTATTAAAAAAAGGCGGGAAGTTTTGTACCTCAGGTTCCGCAGGGGGACAGAAGACTGAGCTAGATCTTAGAACATTATACTTAAAGCACCTTACATTTTATGGATCCGTATTAGGAACGCGCGAAGAATTTAAGCGAATGCTCCAAGCAATCTCTGAAGGAAAAATTAAGCCAGTGCTTGATCGAACGTTCTCGCTTAGTGAAGCGAAAGAAGCTCAAACATACTTTAAACAATCCGGGAAAGTTGGAAAAATTGTATTGGTACCTGAAGGTGAGTAGTACGACTTGACATAATAGGAAAATCAATATCTTTGCAGTGGCCCAAATCCTGATGAATGTGACTATAAAATATTATAAATCCCCTCTTCTTTATTAAAGAGGGGATTTTTGTGTTCATGACTTAGTCTCACTGCTTTCTTGGTCTTCTTCCTCATTTTCACTCTCAATCTCAATAATTTCACCAGACATGCCGTCTACTTCAACTTCTTGCATTCCATCTTCTGTTTGAATATTAAATTCGAATACGATTGTGCCGTCTTCATCTTCTGCTTCTTTTTCTGTTATTTCTCCATTTACTTCATCTAGAGCAATCTTCTCTGCTTCCTCTTCAGTAAGATTTGCTTCTTTTATTAGTTGATCTTTGTCTTTAGAAGAAGCGAAGGTGTTTTCTACCATATCTGTACTCTCGAATAAGATTCCTCCGCCAACAATTCCAAGGGTAATTCCGCTGATAATTAAAGTCTGTTTGTTAATAAATTTCATTTGATATACCTCCATAACTGAGTTTGTGTTTAACATTTCACCATTAATGGTATCGTTTCAAGATGAAAACGTAAGAAGAGAATGGTTAGAACTAGATAAGAATATTCTCATCAAATTCTAATGTGGTAAAAGGCTGATTGTAACGGTCGTCCATATTAGAATAAACAATTGAGGTGATGACTTGGAGCAAGATCGAATTTTAGTGGTAGAAGATGAGAAAAGTGTGGCTACATTCGTAAAATTAGAACTTGAGCACGAAGGATATCAGGTAGACGTGGCGACCGACGGGGAAAATGCAATCACTAGGTTTGAAGAGAATGAAGACTATAGTTGTATTCTGCTAGATTGGATGCTCCCTAAATTAGATGGGCTTGAAGTTTGTAGGCGAATTCGAAAGAAAAGTTCGGTGCCCATTATTATGCTAACCGCTCGTGAACAAGTTGGGGATAAAATAGCAGGTCTCGATCGTGGGGCAGACGATTATCTAACAAAGCCGTTTGAAATTGAAGAATTATTGGCAAGAATTCGTGCGATTATGAGAAGAAGTATTCCATCATCAGAACAAGAATCAGAGGATCGTTTGCACATTCATGATATGACCGTAATGCTGAAAAGCAGGCGAGCCACGCGTGCAGGGTATGATATTGAATTAACACAGCGAGAATTTGACTTGCTTACTTTCTTGATTAAGCATAAGAATGAAGCCCTTAGTCGGGAATGGCTTCTTTCTGCTGTATGGGGATATGACTTTGCTGGGGAAACGAATGTTGTTGATGTTTATATTCGGTATTTGCGGAATAAGATAGATCGTGACTTTGAGCCAAAGTTAATAACGACCGTGAGAGGGATCGGCTATATGCTCTATTATTAGGCGCCAGAAGGTGATTTGTTATGAAGAATTCAAAGAGAACGCTCCTTTATCAATTTACAATGACATATATCTGGGGTTACACCGCTATCTTGCTGGTCATGGCAGTTATCGTGAGTGGATCCATTACTTATTTTTTGCTTCATGAGACGAATAGAGAATTAAATGTGTTGGAAGAGAAGCTTCAAAACCTTGAAGAATCAGGTATACAAGCCAAATTGAATGAACTCCTTTATCCTAATTATTCGGACTATGCCATTCGTATCTCTCGTAATGAGAACGTGCTAGCAACCTCTGAAGAATGGCAGGATTTTGAAGAGGAATCAGAAGGTTACCCAACATGGTTTGGACCTTTTGGGTTTCGTATTGAGGAAGGTATTTATTATAAAAGGGATCTATACATGGGTGGGCCTAAAGGAGAGCGAAGTTTAAATATTTGGGTGCAGTTAGAAGATGAAACAGAATTCTTAGGTATTATCCTTCAAGTTTTCTTCTTTATTGGTTTGGCCTCACTTCTTATTGGGGCTTATATCCTTTATGGTTTAACAAAGAAAAGACTCAGTCCTTTATTGTCCATAACAGAAGAGATAAAGGAGATGGAGAAACATAAAGATGGAATTAGTAGAATTAATGAACCAAAAGAGCCTCTGGAGTTAAGAGAGTTATCAGGGGCATTCAATCAACTCCTTCATCAACTAGAAGAACATGTAGAACGTGAGAAGGGGTTTATTGCAA
The DNA here is from genome assembly GCF_014642405.1 of Pontibacillus salipaludis. Taxonomy (GTDB): domain Bacteria; phylum Bacillota; class Bacilli; order Bacillales; family BH030062; genus Pontibacillus; species Pontibacillus salipaludis. The sequence goes on along the minus strand of NZ_BMIN01000015.1, from coordinate 29,430 downwards.
ATGCATCACATGAACTAAGAACACCTCTGACTGCATTCAGAGGCCACATAAATTTGCTTAAAAGGTGGGGGAAGAAAGATGAGTATGTTTTAGAACAATCATTACAAGCGTTAGGTGAGGAAAGTGACAGAATGGAAAGAATAACACATCAAATGCTCACCCTTGCTCAACATGAAAACAATGTCTTGAAAGCAGAAAGAGTAAATATTACAAAGATCCTTCATTTGTTAGTAGAAAAGTATAAAGAAGGCACCTCTTTGCAGATCAATCTAGAAAAAGATGAGGATCTCGAACTTATGGGTGATGAAGAGCAACTGCGTCAGGTGTTCGTAATATTATTGGATAACGCCCTTCGCTATACAAAAGAAGGAAGGGTATCCGTTAAGGCTTACCAAAAAGACAATGATCTAACTATTTCTATATCTGATACTGGTGTAGGCATTCCCGAAGGTGAACAAGGAGAAATTTTTAACCGTTTCTACCGGGTAGACAGGAATCGTTCAAGAGAAACAGGTGGCACAGGACTTGGATTATCAATTGCTAAAGCCATTGTGGAAAAGCATAGAGGAATGATTCGGATTGAGAGCAAATCTGGAGAAGGAAGTACTTTTATAGTGGTGTTACCTGTAAAAGATTAATAAATAGAAATTATGAGAGAAGGGCAGATGTGTTCTTCTCTTTTTTTACTGAAAACTATTACAATTGCGACAATATTATGGCAATATATGTATTGGAGGTGGAGTATGAAAAACTCGATCATACAAGGTGTGGTAATGATAATTATTTTGTTGTTTGTTTCTTCTGCACCGTTTGTCATTATAAATTCATTCGAAGGTGTAAAGATTGAGTATGGAATGATGATTGAACTGGTGCAAAGTATCCCTTCTATAGATTGGCTAAATCGTATAGACGCTGCATTTATAGAACGCATGGTCAGAACGTTTATCCTCTTACTAGTAGCTGTGCTATTAGGGTTGACGTTTGCACTAGTGCTAGGATTATTTGTTGCTCGTTTTAAAGTATTTCGTCTATTTCGTGGGCTCATTGAAGTGATTGCGATTATACCTGATTTCATCATTATTATCTTTTCAGTTGTCCTTGGTGTCCAAATCTATCAATGGACAGGTATCCGTGTAATGAGTTTTATGCCAGATAAGAATACGGCTCATTTTTGGTTCCCTGTAATGGTGTTATCGATTGCTCCAGCCCTTTATTTCTTAAAGCTTATACATGTTCGCTTTCTGCAAATAAGTGGAGAAGATTATGTTCGAACAGCGGTTTCGAAAGGGTTGGATATCACTACGATTAACTTGCAGTATGTGTATCGAAATATGCAACCATTTATACATGCTGAATTGACTAAGGGACTATCGCTTACGATTGGAAATCTGTTTATCGTAGAATATTTATTAAATGTGATTGGATTAACACATTACATATTTGCTGTGAAAGATTTTCCAGCGACGTTACTTGGGTTATGTGCCTTACTCATTATTGCTTTATTCGTGTTTCTTATTATTAAATTTATTCTTTTCTTATTCAGAAAGGGTTTAATCTATGAATAGAATTCGTCAAATGAATTTACCATTGTATATAGGCTTCTTCCTGGTGTTAGGGTTTATCTTTATTGCTGTAGCAGGTCCAAACCTAGCAATACATCCCTTAGATCATAAAGTAGAAGTAGAATATCAAAGGATAGACGGAAAAGGGGTTGTGGTGGCTCCGCCTGTTCAGGCATTTACCGTTCCTGATTATCCACTTGGAACGGATAAGTATGGATACGACCTCTTAACAAAGCTTTTATATGGAGCAAAATATACAATAGGAATTGCGGTCGCTACTGCATTACTTAAGATGGTGCTTGGTGGTGTGATTGGCCTTTATGCTGGGTCTTTTAAGTCAGAATGGTCCTTTTGGAAAGCGGTCGAAAACTCGGTTAGTTACATTCCGGTGTTTTTAATTTTATATTTTGTACTTCAACCTATTACAATCAATCCAAGTCTCAAGTCTATTGAGCTTATTTTCGTGTTTATCTTTGTGATGACAGTGTTAAGTTTGCCAAGTGCAATCGCATCGGTACGTAAACAAACAAGAGAAATTGTGAAGAAAGAATACGTTGAAGTAGCCAGAACTCTCGGTGCTCGTCGTAACAGGCTTATATGGAAGCATATCTTTCCTCAGTTGAAAGAAGGGCTTCTGATAATGTTTGTTATGGAAATTGTATTCGTAATGACGGTCATGGGTCAGCTTGGAATTTTCCACTTATTTATGGGGGGTACCATTAAGCAAACAATGCCAACCATCTATTTATCTATGACAAACGAGTGGGCAGGGTTAATTGGACAATCACGAGGCCATATTTTTGGAAACCACTTTATATTGATGGTTCCACTAGTAGCACTTGTCTTAGCAACAAGTTCATTTGTCTTATTAGCGAGAGGATTACAAAATCATTTCCAAACGGACTATCAGAAAGCACCATGGATTCCGACAGGGCGCACATCCCATCAACCGCTTCCAAAAATGAAGATGAGAATGGGTGACCGTTTAAAGGTTACACCAGGCTTAGTTATTATGGGAGTATTTCTTTTATTATTTGCAGTAAGTATGGTGTTAGTGTTGGGAGAAGTGGTCTGATTAATCAGTGGACTAAAAAGATAAATGGATAGGGGAAGTACACACTAAAGAACACCGAACTCTAACGTATTCGGTGTTCTTTAACTAAACTTGTATATTTGTTGGATTGTGAAGAATACGTGTTGCCTCCTTTACTTGTTCTTTAGAAGGTGGCTCTACACCTTCAAGTGGATAAGGAATACCTAAGTTCTCCCATTTATATACACCGAGTTTGTGATAGGGAAGAACTTCGATTTTCTGAACGTTAGAAAGGGTACCAATAAAGCGAGATAACTCATTTAAATCCTCTTGATTATCATTCCTTGTTGGGACTAGGACATGGCGCACCCATACTGGAACATTCCTATCAGAAAGGTAAGTAGCAAAGCGTAATATATGTGTGTTCGTCATTCCTGTTAGTTCTTTGTGCTTGTCAGGTTTGATTTGTTTTAAGTCAAGTAGGACAAGGTCCGTCATCTCTAATAACTTATCTAGTTTTTTCAGAAAGTAAGGAGAGCGATTAAAGCAACCTCCTGATGTATCAAGGGTGGTGTGGACACCAATCGATTTTAATGCTTTAAATAGCTGGATTAAGAAATCGATCTGGAGGAGTGGTTCACCGCCGCTAACCGTAACTCCTCCGTTTGATGCTTGAAAAAAGGGGAGAAAGTCTTTCACCTCTGCCACAATCTCTTCTACGGATTTTTGTATCCCACCGTTCAATGTCCACGTATCAGCATTGTGGCAGAATTGACAACGAAGCAGGCAACCTTGCATGAATAGCACATAACGAATACCTGGACCATCAACTGCACCGCACGTTTCTATAGAATGGATACGTCCTTTCATGAAGGTCACCTCCTAATTAATTGTTTACTAATACAATTCTTCCGTTTACTTTACCAGCTTCTAAATCTCGGAAGATCTCATTAATATCTTCTAAGTGTCTGGTTTCTACAATAGTCTTAACTTTACCTTCTGATGCTAATTGAAGGGTTTCTTGCAGGTCTTTTCGTGTTCCTACAATGGACCCTACAATGCTCACGCCGTTTAACACAGTATCAAAGATCGGGACTTCCATTGTTTCTGGTGGTAAGCCGACAGCTACACATTTACCGCCACGCTTCACAGCGCGATAAGCTTCTCCAAAAGCTTTCTTAGAAACAGCCGTACAAATCGAAGCTTGAACACCGCCGATTTCCCATTGAATGAGCTCAGCAGAGTCCCCATTCATTGGATTAAAGACTTTATCTGCACCAAGCTCTTTAGCTAGGTCAAGTTTTTCATCAAACGTATCCACTGCAACGACGTTGAATCCCATTGCCTTAGCATATTGGACAGCAACGTGTCCAAGGCCTCCAATACCATAAATCGCTACCCAATCACCAGGTTTCGCTTCACCAACTTTCAGAGCTTTGTACGTTGTTACTCCAGCACAGAAGAGGGGAGCAGCTTCAACATAGTCCAAATTGTCAGGGATGGTCACAACATAGTTTGCGTTTGCTAGGCAATATTCTGCATAGCTTCCGTCTATGGAATAACCAGCGTTTTGTTGATCTTTACAAAGCGTTTCACGTCCGGTTAAGCAATATTCACAGTGACCGCATGCAGAGTAGAGCCACGGAATTCCAACCCGATCTCCAACTTTCAAGTGAGTGACATCAGGACCGACCTCAACAACTTCCCCTACGCCTTCATGACCTGGGATTAATGGCAATTTAGGTTTTACTGGCCAATCACCGTGAGCTGCATGGAGGTCGGTATGACAAACACCACTTGCTTTAATGTGAACAAGGACCTGGCCGTCTCCTGCATGCGGTTTAGGGACGGATTGGACTTCAAGGTTCTCTTTAAATTGATGAACAACAGCTGCTTTCATTGTATCGTGGTTTGTACACATCTTTTGTTTCTCCCCTTTTCAAACAATGGATTTACAAACTTTCATGGAACGTGCGGTTTATGATATCTATTTGTTGCTCGCGTGTAAGTTTAATGAAGTTAACGGCATAGCCAGACACTCTTACGGTTAGCTGAGGGTACTGCTCTGGATGATTCATAGCATCTAGTAGTGTCTCTCTATCAAACACATTTACGTTAAGGTGGTGACCTTTCTTAATCATATAACCATCAAGAAGTCCAACGAGATTGGCGTAACGGGTTTCTTCCTCTTTACCAAGTGCTCGCGGAACAATCGAAAAGGTATTTGAAATGCCATCAAGGGCTTCGTCGTATGGTAGTTTGGCAACGGAGCTTAAAGAGGCGAGTGAGCCTTTTGTGTCTCTGCCGTGAAGCGGATTAGCTCCTGGAGCAAAAGGTTCTCCAGCTCTTCGTCCATCTGGTGTATTACCTGTTAACTTGCCGTATACGACATTAGATGTAATCGTTAAGATTGATTGAGTCGGCGTGGAAGCTCTGTACGTTTCATGTTTTCTAATCTTGTTCATAAACCGTTTCACAAGATCCACCGCGATCTGATCGACTCGTTCATCGTTATTGCCGTATTTCGGATAATCTCCCTCAACCTCATAATCTATGACTAAACCATTTGTATCTCTTATTGTTTTTACTTTGGCATAGCGGATGGCACTAAGAGAATCAGCTACAACTGATAATCCGGCAATGCCGCAAGCCATCGTGCGTAATATATCCTTATCGTGTAGAGCCATTTCAATACGCTCGTAACTATACTTGTCATGCATGTAATGAATGATATTCAGTGTATTGACGTAAAGTTCTGCAAGCCATTCAAGAGTGTGATCGTATTTCTCCATTACTTCTGTATAGTCTAGATATTCCGAAGTCACTGGAGTATGTGCTGGGCCTACCTGAACTTTTAAAATTTCGTCTATTCCCCCGTTAATCGTGTAGAGAAGAGCTTTTGCAAGGTTAGCCCGGGCTCCGAAGAACTGCATCTGTTTTCCAATTGCCATAGCTGAAACACAACAAGCAATGCCGTAGTCGTCTCCGTAATACTCACGCATGGTGTCATCATTCTCATATTGTATCGAACTAGTTTTAATAGACATCTTTGAACAGTATCTCTTAAATGCAGAAGGAAGGTTTACTGACCAAAGGATCGTTAAGTTTGGTTCCGGTGCAGGGCCGAGGTTATCGAGCGTGTGCAAGAACCGATACGAACTCTTTGTTACTAAAGGGCGACCGTCTTCAGTCATACCCCCAATGGACTCAGTAACCCAAGTTGGATCTCCACTAAAGAGACTATTGTATTCCGGGGTACGAGCAAATTTAACGAGACGAAGCTTCATAACGAAATGATCGACAAGCTCTTGAGCAGCCTTTTCTGTAAGTCTTCCTGACTTAATATCTCGATCGATATAAATATCAAGGAAAGTAGAGACACGCCCAAGGCTCATAGCCGCACCGTTTTGTTCTTTAATGGCAGCAAGGTAACCAAGGTAGAGCCACTGGAATGCTTCCTGAGCCGTATTAGCTGGTTTAGAGATATCATACCCATAAATTTTCCCTAATTCTTTCAGCTCTTGGAGAGCTCTTAGTTGTTCTGAAATTTCTTCTCTTTCTCGTATGATCTCTTCAGTCATAGCAACCTTGCTAAAGAAGACTTTATCCTTCTGTTTCTCTTCAATGAGACGATCTACTCCGTAGAGAGCGACTCTGCGATAATCTCCAATGATGCGACCGCGCCCATACGCATCAGGTAAGCCAGTGATAATGCCGGCTTTTCGAGCTAGTTTCATTTCGGGAGTATAGGCATCAAATACACCCTGATTATGTGTCTTTCGGTATTCAGAGAAGATCTTCTCTACCTCTTCGTCTAATTTATACCCATATGATTCAGCAGAAGCAGCTGCCATACGAATTCCACCAAAAGGTTGGAGAGAGCGCTTAAAAGGTTTATCAGTTTGGAAGCCAACGACCTTTTCGAGTTCTTCATTTAAATAACCCGGACCATGTGAAGTAATCGTTGAGACGGTGCGTGTGTCTAAATCAAGGACACCACCCGAATCTCGTTCCTCTTTCGTCAGTTTCATCACTTGTTCCCATAGCGCTTGCGTATTTGAGGTAGGTCCTTCTAGGAAGGCCTCATCTCCTTCATAAAGCGAGTAATTTTGTAAGATAAAATCTCTGACATCAATAGTGATTTGCCATTTTCCTTCTTTAAAACCGTTCCAAGGTGGACTGCTTGTCGTCATATCGAGTGTTTTCATCTTCTTTTCCTCCTCTAAGGGGAAGTAATGGGATTTTTTAAATCATGCTCATTGTTTCACAATCTTTCTACACTTTTATTATACTCCGGGGTATTTGAAAAAACAGTCTTTTTCAGGAATGTTCTTACAATGTTCAAATTTATTATTTTAACGAAACGAGTGTTCTGCAATAAGAGTGAAAACGAAGCGACTAACGAGAAAAGACTAATGGACATACTACCGAGTAGTGTGAATATTCTTTATAATAAAGTGGTAAGGGGTGAGAATATTGGAATATGGAGCATTAGTTATCTTATTCATCCTGTTGCTAAGCTTAGAAATTGTCATTAGAAAACAGTTTAATATTGAACGTAGATACGTAACAGACACAAAAGGAAAGCACATCGACCGATGGGGAAGAGGGATGCTTGTTTTAATCGCAATTAGTGTATTAAGTTATGCCATTTTTTCTGATGCGCCAGGAATGAAGTGGTACCTGATGGGGGTTTATGTGGCTCAATTCGGTTTTCAAGCCATCATACAATGGATGTTCTTGAAAGGGTCAAAAGAATATGTGATTACGATCGTCTACCTCGCTCTTGGTGTATTTACCATTTATAATATGGACATTCTTTTTAGAAATTTGTTGTAGGGAGGGGGCATGTCATGAGTTTGCAATGCTGTAGAAAAATTCATATTTTTGGGTCAGTAGCCAGTGGGAAAACAACGCTTGCTAAGAAACTATCTGACTCCTTAGAGATCCCTTATTATGAACTAGATAATATGGTTTGGAATCGGAAGCCCTCTGGAGATGTTAGGCGTTCTGAGATAGAGCGGGAGGTGATTGTTCAAGAGGTTATAGGGTCTGATACTTGGATTATGGAGGGGGTGCATGTAGGACCATGGATGAGAAATAGCTTTAGAAAAGCAGATGTGATCCTATTTCTTGATCTACCCTATCATCAGAGAAGAAGCAGGCTTCTATTACGCTTTTTTAAACAGAAGCTAAAACTAGAAAAGGTTCATTATAAACCCACTCTGCAAATTTTACGTAATATGTTTAAGTGGAATAAAACGTTTGATAGTGGTCAGAGATTCACGTTTTTATATGAATCGGGAGTGGATTTGGATAAAGTTGTATTTGTCAAAAATGGAAAAGATTTGACAAAGCTACTACATAACTTAAGAGACGCTAAGAAAAGATGTAATGGTTTACGTTAGTATGGGATAAAATGGTTGATTAAGAGAGATCCTTCTGAAATAATACTAATAATCAGAAAATAATATGAGGTTTCATATTGAAAGGGGCTAATAATGCAGTTTTTGATTGCGATATTGATGATAGTTGCACCAGCTTTATTCCTTGTTAATTGGAAGAAGTCTGGATATGATTGGGGTACAGAAGAGCCACATAACAAATAATGAACGACAAGAAGAGCCGCATCTATAGTAGGGAAGCGGCTCTTCTTGTATGATCAGGAGGTTGACTACCTTTTAGTCTCAAATAGATTGGTGTGAGCAATTAATGAAAGAACAAAATCGTAAAGAATCAGTCGTCGTACTCGCTCATTCAGGACATTCCTTTATTCTTATTAATCAATTTAGAGCACCTGTTCAAATGAAAGTAACGCAGCTTCCTGGTGGGGGAGTCGAAGAAGGAGAAAGTTTGGAAGAGGCCGCTAAAAGAGAGTTTGTTGAAGAAACCGGGTATCGGTGTAGAGAGTTGCGGTATGTAGGAGAATTGTGGCCAGCACCTTGGATGGCATATGAAGTCACTCATGTATTTTTCACGAATGAGGTTACTGAGCATATTGGACAGGCATTAGAGTCGCATGAATCGATTGAGGTCTTGAGTGTACCGGTTAATGATTGTATTAAGGGTATACAAACGAATCTATATAAGGATGCAGAGTTGTGTTATGCGGTGTTACTTGTCTGTGCTAAAGGATTTGTTTAAAGTTGAATAAGTAAAGTAGTGATGATCGGTACTAAAGAAGGGCTATTCTCTCGCTTATCGTGAAGTTGAGGAGGGTCTTTTGTTTTATAGGCGACATTGTTTAAGATAATTGTCTCCCTCCTTGTTCTAAGTTCTTCCATTTAAGGGGGGCTTTTTTATGCTTTCCATCTTAAGTGAAGATGTATCCCTTTTCACCCCCATTATAATAGATGAATTATTCGAAGATTCTAAAATGGGTGGAGTCATTGTGCAATATCGATGAAAGGCCGCTCTTAAAGATCTAAGAGGAGGAACACAAGTGAGTGGATTTACGAAGAAAGTGACAGCAAGTCTTTTAACAAGCTTATTTGCCGTATCAGCTTGGAGTGCACCGATTGCTCATGGTGAAACAAAATTTCCGGATGTTAATGAAGAAGTTACAGGGAATGAGGAGATTCAGTATTTAGAGGATCAAGGAATTATTAAAGGGTATCAGGATGGAACGTTCCGTCCAGGGGACAACGTCTCTCGTATGGAAGCAGCAATCATGTTGACGAGAGAATTGGGGTTATCGACTGAGAATCGACCAAATCCTAATTTTGATGACATTTCTACAGAACATCCTCATTATAAGTATGTAGCTGCATTAGTGGATGAAGGTATCATTGAAGGTACCGATTCAAATGAATTTCAACCGGATCGCAATATAAAACGAATTGAAATGGCTGCTGTGTTAACAAGAGCCTATAACTTAGAGAATGAACCGATTTCTAAAGAGTTTGATGACGTGAGTGGAAACCGTAAGTATGTTAGTGAGGTGGTGTCCAATCGAATATCGGTAGGCTTTCCTGACAATACGTTTCGTCCTAACGATCCAACGACTCGTGCACAATTCTCAATCTTTTTAGCACGTACAATGGATAATCAATTTAAACAGTATTTGTCTAACGCCAAAGAAGATCCTAATTTTGAACCCATTGATAATGAGAACATTCGCGGAACATACATATGGCATGCTGAAAATGTGATACAGGAACCGAATGAAATCCTAGAGTTCGCAAAAGAACATGATATTAACTTGCTCTACACCCGTTTAGACCGCACACAAGATTTCACAGTTTACAAGGAATTCTTAGAGAAAGCTCATGAAGCTGGTATAGAGGTTCACGCTATGGGAGGCCACCCAAATTGGGCTCTTAAAGAAGGGGAAGAGCGTCTTAACATGTTTATTGATTATGTTACCAGCTATCAAAAAGTCGTTCCTCCTAGACAACAATTTGACGGAATTCACCTTGATATTGAACCATATGTCTTAAAGCATTGGGACGGGAATACTGAGGATGTCCTAACAACTTGGAAAAAGAACATACAAACCTTTAATGACGAAGTGAAGAGAGAATCTGATTTAGAAACAAGTGCAGATTTAGCGATATGGCTAGACAATCACAAAACACCAGGCGAAGATGACATTTCCTTCAGTAAGTGGGTCATCAGTAAATTAGATCACACAACTCTTATGGCTTTCAGGGATTCAGCTGAAGGATCAAATGGAATTATCGATGTATCGCAAACTGAAATGGAGTTTGCAAAAGAGCTAGGCAAGGAACTCCTTGTATCTGTTGAAATGCAACAGATGGATGAACATAAACACATTTCCTTCTACGAAGAGGGGAAACAGGTTATGGAAGAAGAGTTAGACGAAACGAAGAGTCATTTTAAAGATAACCCAAGCTATCACGGTAATGCTGTTCATGCTTATGAATATTGGAAAATAGCGAACGAATAAGCTCCTTTGAAGTGGTGATTGGGGTATTAGATTCTATGCTTACTAACTAAACTGTCGTGTGAAAAGACTATTCTTAGCTTCTTATGAAGTTGAGAGTAGTCTTTTTTTCGAGGTATAAAGGAGAACGTTGAGTGAAATATGGATGTAATCAAGCAACAGATTTTGGAAGTTGTTATAGATTTATTTAAATGTTCTGATATAATGAAAGGAACTAAAATGCGAGGAGTTGATGTGTTATGGCAAATGTACGACTTAAATCTAACCAATCATTAAAAAATCATCAATGGAGGGCACATCAACTCTGATCGCGTCCTCTAAACCAATGGAGGAATGAAATGAACGGATTTATGAATGAAGCTTCATGCGAGTTGAAGCAAGATGAAAGAGTGGGACGTGTAGCGAAAGCGACGCACGGGCACTATACGATTTTCACTGAAAAGAAAACGTATGAGGGGCGCCTTTCAGGAGGCCTTTATCATATGGCGCAAGGTCCAAGAGAACTCCCGGCAGTTGGAGACTGGATCGTGTTTGTTCCATACGATAATGGTGAGAAAGGTCTTATTCAACGTGTGCTAACAAGACGCACTTTGTTATCGCGAAAAAAAGCTGGAGAAACACATGGAGAACAGATCATTGCAGCAAACATTGATAAAGTTTTTATCGTGACAGCTTTGACGAACGAATTTAATATCAACCGAATTGAACGATATGTGCTACAAGTGTATGAGAGTGGAGCCGTACCTGCAATCATTTGTACGAAACAAGATTTGTGTGAAGATGTAGACCTTCGATTGGAAGAACTTCGACTTGCTGCACCCGGCGTTCAGGTTTATGCGGTAAGTAACCTTACACGAGAAGGTATTCAAGAGTTGAAAAATGAGTTGAAGAAGGATGAGACCATTTCTCTAATTGGTTCATCAGGTGTAGGGAAATCGACGCTAATAAACAGTTTAATGGGCGAGGAAAAACAGCTCACCCAAGAAGTTCGTTTTGATGATGACCGAGGACGTCATACGACAACACACCGAGAACTATTTCTTCTACCAAATGGGACGACTGTTATAGACACACCCGGCATGCGGGAATTGCAACTATGGGGGAATGAAGATACTGTAGGGAAGACATTCTCTGACGTTGAACAGCTCAGTTCTGAGTGTAAGTTTCGCGATTGTAAACACCACAGCGAACCCGGCTGCGCTGTCAAACAAGCCATTGAAACAGGAGAGCTTGATAAAGGACGTCTAAAGAACTATGAAAAATTAAAAAGAGAACTTCATCGTTTGGCGCTGAAAGAACAATACAGCGCCCATCGAGTGAACCGAATGCTTCACGGGCCGAAGTCACAGAAAAAATAATCATAAAAAAGTCAGCTTCCTTTTAGGAAGCTGACTTTTTTATAATAATATCTAGTAACATTTAATGTTGTTATTGTCTAAACAATATTTGTGCCAGCATCGTTGAAGACTCGAAGCTGAGAGAATGTTTTCGTTCGCGTTAGTTCAGCGTAAGGCGGGCCTGGAAACCACTCGCTTTCCTGTGGGGAGCTGGTGAGTCTCCTCAGCCGGCAAGCCGTCTTCCGGGGTCTCACCTAGGCTCTTCTGCCCACGGGAGTCTCGCAGTTTCCAGGCCCATCTTTGCCATATAAGGGTGAACGAAAACATGCCATATAGGGTGATTTTAGACCTCCTGGTACGATCTGCGGGCCCGTTCACCTCTTCATAGCCAGGGATTGCTCGGGGACTGCGAGACTCCCGCGGGAAAAGGAGCTTAGGGAAGACCCCGCAGTGAGCGTAGCGAATGAGGAGGCTTCCCAGTTCCCCGCAGGAAAGCGAGTTGTCCCCGAGCAATCCCAAGCACTTATAAACGTAACGGCCCCTTTCAGCTAAAATATCTCTACTTCGTTTGTTGTGAATAAGGAGGATTATATGACATTGCCTAATAATAAGGAGATATCATTAAGTACACAACTACGCCGGTAATACTAACATATAGCCACAAAGGCATCGTCCAACGTGCAATTTTACGGTGCTTGTCAACTTTCATGGCAAGTCCACGGAAAAGTGTAAGCAAGGCCAGTGGCACGATGGCAGCTGCCAAAACAATATGAGTAATTAGGATAAAGTAGTAAACGTACTGAATGATTCCATCTCCGCCAAAAGATGTAGAGCTCGCCATAGAGTGATAGGTGAGGTACGAAACTAGGAACAGAGCCGTTGACGTAAAGGCAGCAAGTATAAAGCGTTTATGCCATTTTACATTTTTGCGGATAATCATAAATAAAGCAGCGAACAAGAAGACCGTTGTAAACGAGTTTAAGACAGCATTTACAAGAGGCAGTATGGTAATATCAAAGCTTGAGCTGCTATCGATTTTTGGTATAAATAAAAGGGCTACGACAATGGCGTTAATGGCAATGGATAGGCCTACAACCCACGGTACATAGTTGAAATTTTTCTCAATTTGCAAGACTCTCAACCTCTCTTAGATAAATCGTTCATTTTCGAGTATAGCGAAAATGAACGAAAGATTCACTAAGGAACTGTCTAGAACAGTGACAAATTTGTTAACTTTAATGGTTGAGAAGAGTTACACATAGAAAGATCACCAAATAAAAAAGTTCTTTTGTTCGTCATTGATAAATTGTGACCACTTTTCGGGGGAGGATGGGCTCTTACTAATACTTGGAATGTTGCCTTTGGAGCTCCTTTATATGATTCTCGTGATAGGGAGATTGAGGGGCTTCCTGCACCACACTAAACGAATTTCCGTCAGGGTCTTTAAAATCAAACATGCTAACCTCTTCAGAGTGTTGAATCGGAGTAGTCATAACGTTTTTGTCTAGTAATCTTTGATAGTCTCCCTTAATATCGTCACTGGAAAAATTGAAGTAGACGTTTGGGTGAGCCCCTTTTCTTGTAAATGAAGTAGACTGAGGTTCTTCTACTTCAATTAAAGCAAGGCCCGTGTTTCCTTCCGAAAAAATATACCCCACTCCATGGTCAGAACCATTTTTCCATTCATCTACCTTGATTAATCCGAGAATAGTTTCGTACCATTTCTTGGATCGTTCGATATCTGTAACGGGAATAAATACACCATTCATTTGAAACATTGTAGTTCCTCCTTAAAAATTGCCTCTTTATAAAACGTTCTCCAATATAAGTCTTATTTCCTTTGAAAACTGTAAAAAATCTACCAAAAAGCGTGTGCGTGGGGGTGACACTTCTTGTTTGATTGTGACTATTTTCAATAGTAGAAAATAAGGTGGCATAAGACGGTTCATCTGTCTTACTTAATCTAATTTCCAGTTAAGAACATGGGAATGATCTTGTATAATGAAAGAGCATATACATACATTTTACAGGGGAAAGGAGTTATAAGGATGGACCCGATTTATTTCTTTGTTATTGCGGTATTAATTGCTACCGGGGGGATTAGTTTTATTTCAAGAAAAGCTCTTCATGATGTAGCTCAAAAGCCGGGTAACCTACAATCGATTCAAACGAAATTATTTATAGGTGTTGCCTTAGTTGAAGTGATTCCAATTGTGTTAGTAGTCTTTGGTTTTATCAATCTTGAACAATCGACTATTAATCCAGTAACGCCGCTCATTCTAGTGGCGATCATTACAGTGATTAATGGAGGCCATGTCTTCAAAACTTACCTCAGTCTTATGGGGGACGCAGATAAACAAGCAAAAGAAAAGTTACGTATGCTCTTCATGGTTTGTCTTCCGTTGTTAATGGCTTTTCCGATTATCGCCGGTGTTGCAACGATGACAACTACAGGAAGCTAAATGAAAAGAGCACATTCTGATACCCAGAACGTGCTCTTTTTTTGTACTTCTTCACTGCTAGCTCATTTATGCTTCTCTTATGCCCCCTAATGAAAGTTTTTTCGTATTAGATCTTTTTTTTGATAACAGGGACTAACATAAAAATCGATGTGAAAAAGTTATTAAAAAATCTGAAAACTAATTGTATATTAATTTATTATTATGTATAATAATTCGTAATAAAGCAGTTATTAATTGTTTTTTATACAAAAAAATGTATATTAAGGGGATTGGAATAAGGTTTAAGAGGAGGCGGCGTATGAAAGAGAAAGGATATTTGCTCTTAGAGAACGGGGTTTTTTTTGAAGGAGTTAGAGTAGGAAGTACACAAGACATGACGGGTGAGGTTGTATTTAATACGAGCATGACAGGTTATCAAGAAATTCTTACTGATCCTTCTTATGCAGATCAAATTATTGTCTTTTGCTATCCTCTTATAGGCAACTATGGAATAAATGACGTGGATGGTGAAAGTGAAATCCACGCACTATCTGGGGCTGTGTTTGGAGAGGCGTGCGACATCCCGAGTCACTATGAATCTCAAAGTTCTCTTGTAGATTATTTGAATAAGTACAACATAAGTGGGTTGGTGAATATTGATACACGTGCGCTTGTTAAAATCATTCGAAAAGAAGGCACAATGAGAGGGAAAATTGTTTCTTCTATCCATGAGCAGGTGGCTAAGCCATTCTTTACACATAAGCAACACACTCTAGTTGAAGAGGTTTCTGTTAAGAGTTCAGTCTATTTCGAAGGGGGGTCTCCTCATATTGTGATTGTGGACTACGGATATAAGAAATCAATTCGAACTAGTCTCCAAGCTGAAGGGTGTAGGGTTACTGTTGTTCCTTATTCTTCCTCTTATGAATGGATTTCTTCATTAAATCCTGATGGTGTCCTTTTTAGCAATGGACCCGGTAATCCGGAAGAATTATCTTACTATTATCCAACGATCAAGAAACTAAGTGAGAGTTACCCTTGCCTTGGTATTTGTTTAGGGCATCAACTTTTGGCACTGTCTCACGGAGCTTCTACAACTAAACTTCATTACGGACATAGAGGTGGGAATCATCCGGTAAAAAATTTAAAGACAAATAAAGTCTATATAACTTCTCAAAACCATGGATATGAAGTGATGGAAAGTAGTTTAGTTCATACGTCATTTACAGCCACTCATTTAAATGTAAATGATCGCACTGTAGAAGGGATGGTACATACAAGATTGCCGGTCCTTGGGGTTCAGTTTCATCCAGAAGCTCATGCAGGCCCCTCTGACACGAGCTTCATCCTCAAAGAGTTTATTCAGTTGGTAAAGGAGAATGCACATGCCGCTTCGTGAAGATTTAAAAACAGTACTTGTACTTGGATCAGGCCCTATAAAGATTGGGCAGGCGGCTGAATTTGATTATTCAGGCACACAAGCTTGTCTGGCACTTAAAGAAGAGGGGATTAAGGTCATATTAGTAAACAGTAACCCTGCAACCATTATGACGGATCCCATAATGGCGGATGAAGTTTATATCGAACCCATGGATGTCCATACTGTTACGAAGATTATAGAGAAAGAAGCACCAGATGGAATCTTACCGACCCTCGGTGGGCAAACGGCTTTAAATTTACTAATCAATTTAAAAGAAGCAGGAGTATTAGACCGTTATTCCGTTGAAGTGTTAGGGACTTCTGTAGCCAACATCAAGCGAGGGGAAGACAGGGATTTATTTCGAGATCTCATGATTGAAATTGACGAACCCATTCCTCAATCAACTAGGATCCATAAGTTTGAAGAAGCTTTTGAATTTGCAGAAGCTATCGGTTTCCCGCTCATTATCCGACCTGCTTATACATTAGGAGGAGAAGGGGGTGGGATTGCCCGTAACAAAGAAGAGCTAGCAGACGTTGTAAGGTCTGGACTGAACGCAAGTCCGATCAGTCAAGTGCTGCTTGAAGAAAGCATTCTTGGATGGAAAGAGGTAGAATACGAAGTCATACGAGATGCGAATGACACATGTACGATTGTCTGTAATATGGAAAATCTTGATCCCGTCGGGGTTCATACAGGAGATTCCATAGTAGTGGCTCCCTCTCAAACGTTGTCAGACCGTCAATATCAGAAGTTGAGAGATGCTTCCATTAAAGTCATACGTTCTTTAAATATTGTAGGAGGGTGCAACATTCAATTTGGGCTAGATCCTTATTCTGATGAATATAAAGTAATCGAAGTGAATCCTCGGGTAAGTCGGTCGTCTGCACTAGCATCTAAAGCCACTGGATTTCCGATTGCTCGAATTGCGACAAAATGTGCTATTGGCTATCACTTAGATGAAATCGAGAATCCAATTACAGAAAGAACGTTTGCTGCATTTGAACCAGCTCTCGATTATATCGTTGTCAAAATGCCTCGCTTTCCCTTTGATAAGTTCACGAATGGAGACCGTTCGTTGAATACACAGATGAAGGCAACTGGTGAAGTGATGGCAATGGATCGAACGTTTGAAGGAGCATGTAACAAGGCGATTCGTTCCCTTGAGTTAAACCAGTTCAGCTTGACTTCAGAAAATTATCATCATCTTTTGAATGACCAACTCCAACAGCTAGTCGCCCATCCCACGGACGAACGCTTGTTTTTAATAGCTGAAGCCATGAACAGAGGGTATTCGATAGAGTTCTTACATGAAATAACCCATATTGATCCTTGGTTTCTACAGAAAATCGAAACAATTGTAAGGCTTGAGAACAGTGTTAAAGGGTCAGGTGTTTTGTCTGTAGCTCAACTTTGGGAATTAAAGCGTGCGAACATTAGTGATCAATGGATTTCTACCAGTTTGAATATGACCCTTGAAGAATTTAGGAATATGAGGAAAATGACTGGTGTGTATCCAGGTTATAAACAAGTGGACACCTGTGCGGGGGAATTTGAAGTGGTTACGCCTTATTATTATTCTACTTGGACAGGGAGCGACGAAGTTCCATACGAAAAAGAGGAGAAAGCGCTTGTACTTGGATCAGGCCCGATTCGCATTGGACAGGGAATTGAATTTGATTATTGCTCTGTCCATGCTACGCAAGCTTTAAGAGCAAATGGTGTAAAAACTATTGTAATGAACAATAACCCAGAAACCGTAAGTACGGATTATTCAATTGCAGACCGTTTATACTTTGAGCCTCTTGCTGTGGAGGATGTTCTGTCTGTCATTGAGAAAGAGAAAGTCAGTCAGGTGTTTATTCAATTCGGGGGACAGACTGCTATTAATCTAGCAAATGAGTTGAGTGAATATGGAGTGAAGATAGCTGGAACAAGCGTCAATACTATCGCTAGCATGGAGGATCGAAACTTATTTTATCAAACGCTGAAGAAATTGGGGCTCCCGGCTATAGAAGGAGCATTTGCCTATAGTATTGAAGAAATGAAGCGCATTACTACGAATCTCTCCTATCCGTTGATTGTAAGACCTTCTTATGTCATTGGTGGGGAATCCATGCATATTTTAAGATCTGAAGAAGATCTGGCTTCTTATATTGAACAGCTGCAGGTTTCTTCTGATCGAGTCTGGCCGATGATTTTAGATGAATATAAAGACGGTAAAGAGTATGAACTCGATGCGGTTAGTGATGGTGAAAACGTCATTATTCCAGGGATTTTTGAACACATCGAACGGGCAGGTGTTCATTCCGGTGATAGTACCACCATTTTTCCACCAATATCTGTGACTCATGAAGAAAAAAGGCAAATGGTTGAAATCACAGAGAAGATCTCGAAGGACCAAGGCATTGTAGGAATCATAAATATTCAGTTCGTTATACAGAATGGGACTGTCTATGCTCTTGAGGTAAACCCTCGTGCATCCAGAACAGTGCCGATCTTAAGCAAAGTTACAGGCATGCCAGTCATTGAGTGGGCGGTTCAGGTACAACTTGGAACTCCGCTAAGTGACCTACACCATGAATTAGGGTTGTTAGAGGAACCTAACTTCTTCTCAGTTAAAGCCCCGGCCTTTTCCAATGGAAAGTTAGGTGGAGTTGACCATTTCTTAGGTCCAGAAATGAAATCTACCGGAGAAAACTTAGGCTTAGCTTATACAGAAGCGGAAGCAATGGGGAAGGCCGTTTCTATGCTGTTACCAACTGAAGGAGGTCTCCTTTGTTCATTCAGCTCTATTGATCGAACAGATCGCTTACATTCCCTGACTGCATTTGTGGAAAGAGGAGTGACGTTATATGGCACACCTGGCACAGCGGATTATATTGAAGGGTTGGGGTTGCCGATACAGCGAGTAACAAGGAACGTTAGTGAGGTTGAAACGTTAATAGAGCAAGGTTTCATACAAATGGTATATTGTACGCCTACAAAAGGTCGAGACAAGATGAGATTAGGGTATCACGTTCGGGCGTTAGCTACGAAATATGGCTTACCGTGCTTTACACACATCGATCAACTTGCTCTTACTCAGTTAGAACCAGAAGTTCCTGATTATGAGGTTCACTCATTGCAACACTATCACCAGTTTAATGTGAAGGCGGTAATCAAATAAGAGGAGGATGATTATGGAGGTAAAAGATCAGCTTAGTCAAACAAAGGATTTCTTAACGATTGGGGAGTGGACGTATGAGACGATTCAATCCGTTCTTGAGCAAGCACACTACTTAAAAGACATGCAACAAAAGCAAATTCCTCATCCTTATTTGGAAGGCAAAGTGCTCGGAATGATTTTTGAGAAAGCTTCAACACGTACAAGGGTTTCTTTTGAAGCGGGAATGTTTCAACTTGGAGGAAGTGCGTTGTATTTAAATTCCGATGATCTTCAACTAGGGCGTGGTGAAACCGTTGAGGATACAGCAAAAGTGATCTCTCGTTACGTAGACGTGGTCATGATTCGGACTTTCTCTCATGAAATGATCGAAACATTTGCCGGGAGTGCTACTGTACCTGTTATAAATGGTCTAACTGATTTGCACCATCCTACTCAAGTGATGGCAGATTTGATGACAATTGAAGAGCAGAAAGGTCCTCTGCAGTCTGTGAAAGTAGCTTATATTGGAGACGGGAATAATATGGCTCATTCTTTAATCGAAGCGGCAAGCACTATGGGGATGGAGTTGTGCGTGGCCACACCGCCAGGTTATGAACCTCATGAAGAGGTCATGAATGCTTTGTCGAATGACTATGTGTCGGTTACCCATGACCCTTTGCTCGCCGTACAGAATGCTGATGTAGTGATGACGGATGTTTGGGCCAGCATGGGGCAAGAAGACCTCCAAGAGGAGCGAGAAGGAGTGTTTGCTTCTTATCAAGTTAATGAGGCTCTTTGTTCTGCTGCAAAAGAAGATTTTATCTTTATGCATTGTTTGCCTGCTCATCGAGAAGAAGAAGTGTCTTCTGGAATAATGGATGGTCCACATTCCATAGTCTTTGACCAAGCAGAGAATCGATTACATGTTCATAAAGCTATCCTTCATTACTTATTAAAAGAAATTTAAATAGATGAGAGTATTAAAATATAAAGGTTATTTTCCTTAGGGAGAATGGCCTTTATTTTTATGGTATATGTATAGCCTCTAAACCATAAAAAGGGGAGTATCTGACTAAATTTTCTGATATTATTGAATTTTTTACAAAATTATAAGAAAATGGAAGTTAAGTTGAAAGCGGATACATAAAAGGGGTGTTTTTATTGCAAACCGAGGTGAATCAAAAAAGTGAAGAATTTATAACGGCTCCTGCTACCTTTGTAGGGAAGTTTAAAAAAGTAGGCCCAGGGTTTGTAGCTGCTGCAACAGGAGTAGGTACCGGAGACTTGGTTGCCGCACTTGTTGCTGGGACAGGCTATGGACTCACGTTTATATGGGCTATTGTTGTTGGAGCTATATTAAAGTACTTCTTGAATGAAGGTGTTGGTAGGTGGAATCTTGCCTCAGGTCAGACAATCTTACAGGGATGGCGTTCTTTAGGAAAGTGGACTACAGGATATTTTGGGATTTATATAATCGTATGGGGATTTGTTTATGGGGCTGCAGCAACATCTGCAACAGCAATGGCAATGAACGCCATGTTACCTGGTCTGCCTATATGGGCTTGGGCTATCATTCATGGACTTCTAGGATTTGCATTGATATGGATGGGGCACTATGGATTCTTTGAGAAAATGATGATGGTTTTAATAGGTGTGATGTTTGTAACCGTTATTGGGACCGCGCTTTTGTTCCTTCCTGAATTCGAGTTAATGATTGAAGGATTTGCACCTCGCATTCCAGATGGATCGCTTATGCTTGCGCTAGGCCTTGTTGGTGGAGTTGGGGGAACGATTACGATGGCTTCTTACGGCTACTGGCTTAAAGAGAAGGGCTGGAAGGGAAGTTCATGGATGAGTATTATGAGACTTGATTCAAAGGTTGCTTACTTTATTACAACATTATTCACCTTAGCGCTATTGATTATCGGCAGTCAATTTTTATTCGGAACTGGAATATCAATTGACGGAGATCAAGGGTTAATAACGTTAGCAGATCGTATGGGGAGTGAATTCAACCCGTTATTACGTTGGTTGTTTTTAATTGGTTTTTGGTCCGCTGCATTTTCTTCGTTATTAGGAGTGTGGAATGGAATACCTTATTTGTTTGCTGATTTCGTACGTCCATTTTATAAATCTGAGGAAAAACGAAATACTCCAGTGTCTGACCGAGATTCTGCGTACCGGGCTTATCTAATATGGCTGACCTTTCCGCCTATGCTTTTATTACTGTTTGGCAAACCAGTCGAGCTAATAATTATATATGGTGCACTTGGTGCTTTGTTTATGCCTTTCCTTTCAGGGACCTTATTGTGGCTATTAAACTCTTCTCGTATTGATTCTGAATTTCGTAGCAAGACTTTATCAAATGTCGTGTTAACGTTGTGTATAGTTTTGTTTGGTTTTTTAGCTGTTCATTCCATAATAGAGAAGTTTTTCTAAATGAATAAGGCTGTGAAGTGATCGTGGGCAATGAATTGTGAGTGAACAATTCATTGCTTTTTTTGTGTTAGGAAACAGAGGCTTGTTTTTAATTATGTCAATAAAATGTTTTGGTTGTGCGCTGGATAATATTCAGCACATATGGGCTTTGTTTAAAGTATTGTTTGACTGAGTAACAAAAAAATAAAATTATGTAGAAATAAAATTTTAGGTTTTAACTGATTAAAGAAGAGGTAAGTGAAAGTATTCCAAAATTTATGGAGAAATGGTGTTACGGGAGGGGAAGTAATGAAAAATGTAACAGCTGTATTCTGGTATGCCGTTACAGTATGTGGTCTATTTGTGTTGTGGGGGGTATTTGCGCCGAGTAATTTAGAGGCGGTTTCAAGTCAGGTTACAGGGTTCATATCTAAAAGGTTTGGTTGGTACTACCTTTTGCTCTTTGCAGTTATTTTTGTGTTTTGTGTTTATTTAACGTTTTCAAGATTTGGGAAATTGAAATTAGGTAAAGAATCTGATCAACCTAGTTTTAGTTTGCCAACGTGGTTCGCAATGCTATTTAGTGCAGGAATGGGGATGGGGATGGTTTTTTGGACTACGTCTGAACCTATTTCGCATGCATTTAAGAGTTCGCCTAACGCAGAATTAGGTACAGACTTAGCTATTAAAGAATCACTCCAGTATTCTTATTTTCATTGGGGAGTTTCTGCTTGGGCGATTTATGGAATTGTAGCGCTTGTGTTGGCTTACTTTAAGTTCCACAAAGGGTATCCAGGTCTGATAAGTGCAACGCTTGTGCCACTTCTAGGGGAAGAGAGGATGAAGGGGATACTGGGGAAATTGATTGATACATTAGCTGTATTTGCCACAGTAGTCGGGGTTGCTGCAACATTAGGGTTTGGATCAGCTCAGATTAATGAAGGACTTTCATTTTTATTTAGTGTTCCATCTACATATCGTGTACAGATGATTATTCTTGGCGTTTCTACGATCTTATTTATTATTTCTGCCTATTCAGGTATACATAGAGGAATAAAGTACTTAAGTAATATTAATATGGGTCTTGGCTTTTTTCTTTTAATCTTATTGTTCCTGGTCGGGCCGACATTAACCATTTTGAACATGTTCACAAACTCACTGGGGAACTACCTTACAAATTTCGTGGATATGAGTTTCCGAATCGCCCCATTAAATGAGGATAATAGAGGGTGGATTAATTCTTGGACGATTTTCTATTGGGCTTGGTGGATCTCGTGGTCTCCCTTTGTTGGGATCTTTATCGCACGTATTTCAAAGGGGAGAACGTTAAGAGAGTTTATGGCTGGTGTATTAATTGTTCCGTCTCTTGTGTGTTTTATTTTCTTTGCTGTATTTGGTGTTTCGGCATTAGAATTAGAACAGAGTGGAGTAGCAGACATATCACAATATGCTCTTGAAACTGCCACGTTTGGGATGTTGCAACATTATCCATTAGGTACATTGATGTCTTTCATTACTGTGTTTGTAATCGCCATTTTCTTCATTACATCAGCGGACTCAGCTACGTTTGTTTTAGGTATGTTAACCTCAAAAGGTTCATTGGAGCCGACGAGCACAGTGAAAATCGTATGGGGTCTTATGTTGTCGTTCGTAGCGGGGATCATTGTGTACTTCGGAGGAACGCAAGGGTTGCAAAATATCCTTATCATTTCAGCTTTACCTTTTTCGGTAGTTCTTCTGCTAATGTGTGGATCGTTTTATAAAGCTGCTAGTAAAGATTTGGAGAGCGATAAGGAAATAAAACGGAAGTGGAAGCGAGAAGTCGCTTCTTCTTCATCAGAATAGTTTCTTATTTATATTAATTTTAGTAAAGAAAACCCCGTTTGACTACTGAGTCAGACGGGGTTTTTGTGCTATTTTTTTGAAGCTTTTTCGATTTGTTGAGCGATTTTTAATTTCTTTTCGTTCGACACTTCTTTGAGCTTTTCTTGAACTTTTTCTTTCTTATTTCCTTTGCTTAGCTTTTGCTGTAACTTGTCATCTTCTGAATGAAGCTTTTCAAGTTTCTTTTCAACTTGTTTTGATTTCTCTGCACGATCAACGAACAGGGTTACCTTGTTTTGCTCATCTGCAGGGATGTTTGTATAAAGAGTGCTAGTCTCTTCGTCATAATAATAGGACTCTTGTGTTTTCTTCACTTCGTCAACGCTATTCGCTTCTTTATATAATGTAGCATTTGAACGTACAAAGTGAGGAGCTTCTACATCATGTAATTTAACTGTATAAGATTTCAGATCTGATTCATATTTTTCAACTTCTTTATCTTGATTGAACGTATAAAGAGATGAATTATGCTTCTGTATGTTGAAGTGGGTCTTGTTAAATTCACCGTCTTTATAATCTTCTGTACTACCATCATCTTCAATGAACGTATAATTTGCTTCATCAGCCACATACGTATCAAGAATGAGGTTTTCTAGCGGTGTCTCACCAGTGTGTTGCTGGACGTTACGTTCTGGGATGATGGAATCATTCTTCACGTAAAGTGGAATTGTGGATAGATCAGCTTGTTTGGTGATGGTTTGTCCACCTTCGAACTGTTCGCCAGTCCAGTAATCGATCCACGTTTCACCTTTTGGTAGATAAACTTCCTTAGAGGTAGAGCCCTTCTTGACAATAGGAGCAACCATTAGTGATTCACCAAACATAAACTGTTGACTAATGTCGTGTGTGTTCTCATCTTCTTGGAACTGATAAACAAGTGGTTGCTGTACGGGAGTACCATCTTCGCTTGCTTTAATGAACGTGTTATAAAGATAAGGCATTAGCTCATAGCGTTTTTCGATATATTTCTTGCTGATATCTTCCACTTGTTGTCCATATTGCCAAGGTTCTTGGCCTGGGATATCTTTTGCTTCTGTATCAAATGCAACTGTACTTCCGTTGTCAGCATGAATACGGGAGAATGGGTTGAACATGCCCATTTGGATCCAACGTGCGAATAGTTCACCAGAAGGACGCTTAGCGAATCCGCCGATATCATTACCCACGAATGGAATACCGGATAGACCAACGTTACTATTCATTGGAGTAGACATTTGTAACGATTCCCATGTACTTGCATTATCCCCTGTCCATAAAGTGGAATATCGCTGAGAACCAGCATACATATCTCGTGTTAAGACGAACGGGCGTGTATTATCCATGTTCACATCAAATGCTTGATCTGTAGCCTCGGCTTCGTAGTGGGCGAACATATTATGGAATTCAGAATGATCCATATCTCCGTACTGAACATCAAGTGGCTGCGTCTTCGTTGCTGTATCGAATACAGCTGGTTCGTTCATATCATTCCAAATTCCATCGACACCTGCGTCCATAATCGTGGCGTGACTCTCTGCCCACCAGTCTTGTACTTCTTCGCGAGCGAAGTCAGGGAATACAGATTCTCCAGGCCACACTTCTCCAACATAAGGACTGCCATCTGGATTCGTTGCCCAGTATCCATTTTCTGTACCTTCATCATACATGTAATATCCAGGATCCTTCTTAATACCCGGATCACTTACAGCGACAGAACTAACACCTTTGCTTTCTAGATAGTCATTGAAAGCCTTTGGATCCTTCGTGAAATCTTCTCCCCACGTGAAGTTACGGAAACCGTTCATGTGGTCAATGTCTAGGTGAACAGCATCTAATGGAATATCTTTTTCGCGATATGTATCGACGATATTCTTAATTTCATCAGCTGTTTTATATCCCCATTTACTCTGGTGTAAACCAAGAGACCACTTTGGAGGGCGCTGCATGGAACCTGTGAGGTCTGTGTATCGATTTACAACATCCTGAATTTCAGGTCCGTAAGCAAAGTAATAAGTTAACTGGCCATCGTTTGCGTAAAAGTAATAGTAATCATCACTTTCACTTGCCATTTCATAATAAGAGCGATGACTGTTATCAAAGAAGATTCCGTAGGCTTTATCATCTTTTAAACCGATAAAGAATGGAACAGTCGTATATAAGTACTTAGTATCTTTGCTATAGTCGTAAGCATCGTTGTTCCACATGCCGATACTTTCACCGCGTTTATTTAACTTCCCGGCTTGTTCACCAAAACCGTAGAAATCCTCATTTTTCCCAGTGTCCTTAAATACGTAAGGCTTTCCATCTTCATAACCGGAACCATATTTCATGCTGTCCTGGTTAATAACGTTACCTTCGTCATCCATAAATTTAACACCGAAGGGCTCTTTATGAATGCTTACTGTGATCTCATCAGTTGAAAGGGTAACGGTTGTTTCATCTTCCTCAACATTAAATTCAGGAGTATCCCACTCTGTCTTGTTAATAGCGGCTGTTGCTTCGTCTTTTTCCCCTTGTTTTAGAATCGAGACCTTTGCAAGGTCAGCAGCTTTTAAACGAATGAAGGCTTGATAATTGTTTGAAAGGGTGAGTTGAACACCATTTTCTACTTTTTGTACATCTTGTACTTGCAATTTCTGTTTCTCGGCAGCTTCTTTGTTTAATTCCTTCTCAGGATAAACGTCTGCTACGGCTAATACGTTTGATGGAGTAGCTACAGGGACAAGTAAGCTTGTTGCTAAACTTGCTGTCGCTAATGTTTTAATAGTTCTAGAATTACGCATAACCCTTCACCTCTTCTAAAAATTTTAATAACTATATATTTCACAACAACTGTACAGTTAAGAGGAATCGCTGGTCAATCGTGAGGGGAGGTCTCCATTCATGGGTAAAATAGACTAATTTAAAAGCGTTGCATTTGTATATACAAGTATTTAGGTTATTTATATGTATTGTAAAAATTAATACAAAAGAATGATGAATTTTATTTATTTTATATTGATTAGGGTTACTTTATTATTATAGAAATCACTATTAAATGAGTATGAAAGGCATACATATCCAAACTTGTTATTTAGTGCGAAATATTGTATTTGTGTATTGGTGCAGGTAGTTGATAATGAGGGGGAATTTCTGAGGGATGAGCTAGAAACTTTAAAATTGGTTTAACAGTTTTAGCAAAAGCAAAATAGAATTCGCAAAATATAATGAATTTAATACAAATGTGTGAAATTGAAAAATTAAAGTATAAAAAAAGACCTCTTTGTCATTAAAGGTCCTTCTTGTTTCTAAAATGTAGACTATTTTTAGTACTTGTGAAAAGAGTGTTTCATATATTTGTTTGTTCATTTGAATTTACCATATGTTCTACATAGGCTTCCGCAGTTCTTTCTTTAACTAATTGCGTAAATTGTGTTTCACAGAGTGCTTGTTGAACAGGTGTTGGATAGAAGTACCACACAACCCAAGCGGCGATTGAAATGAGAACAAGTACGATAAGAACCATTAAAGGTCGCTTGCTCATTTTCTCCTCCTCCTAATCGGACATCAGTTCTATGTTAGTGTTATATTTTATCCATTCAGAGGAGAAGTGTGCGTGGTCATGTTGATAAGCATTCATAATCAAAAGTCATAATGAATGGGTATTATCTGTTTCTGGAATTTCTGTGTACAATAGTAATCATAAAAGGAATGGGGGAGTTATAGTGGAATTTAATGATTTTACAGTAGCGCAAATTAGAATCGCACGACCAACAGATCAATTTGAAGAAGTTATAAACTTTTACGAGAATGGCTTAGGGTTACGCCGGTTAACAGAGTTTTCGAGTCATAGGGGCTATCACGGGGTTATATTGGGATTACCAGATGCACCGTATCATCTTGAATTTACTAAGCATGATGATGGAAGTCCCTGTCCTGCCCCAACTCAGGATAATCTATTAGTCTTTTATATCCCTTCTTCCTATGAAATCAATATCGTGGTCAATCGTCTTGATGAGATGGGATATAGGGAAGTCCCGCCTGAAAATCCATATTGGGAAGAGAAAGGAACAACCATTGAAGACCCTGATGGGTGGCGTATCGTGCTTATGAATACAACCGGGATTTAGGGAAATGGAATTATGTGTATGAAGGAATGCTAGAATGAACTACGTTTGCCAGGTTCAAATCACTAGTTGGAAATAGCTAACTTTTCAATTTAATTTAGGGGGGAGCTTACATGAAAAAGATTGAGGTGCAGGAGTTTGGTGGGCCAGAGGTAATGCATATAGTTGACTGTGACATGCCGGAGGTGGAAGGGGATGAAGTACTTATAAAAGTTATGAAGGCAAGTGTGAATTATGCTGATGTCAAGAAGCGTATGGGAAATAGCGTAGGCGGAGGAATACCATTTACACCAGGAATCGATGCAATGGGAATTGTGGTGGACAAAGGACATAAGGTTACAAGTATTGAAAAAGGGCAAAGGGTGATTGCTTTTCCTGTTGAAGGTTCCTATGCGGAGTATGTTGTGGCGAAGGAAAGTTTGACATATGGCATACCGGATGGACTTGATAATCGAACAGCTGCCGCTTGTCCGACAGTAGGAATTCTATCATACATATTGTTGGCTGATATTGCGCGCGTTCGTGCGGGTGAACGTGTGCTAATCCATGCCGCGGCGGGAGGAGTAGGGACAACTTCGATTCAATTAGCCAAATGGATGGGTGCCAAGGACGTAATTGGAGTTGTTAGTCACAAGGACAAAGCTGATGTAGTGTTAGAAGCAGGGGCTGATGAGGTTTTACTCTATAATGATTTTGCTGAACAAATTAATGCTCAATTTGGAGGGGTGGATGTCATATTAGATTCAGTAGCTGGAGATATTTCAGAAAAGAGTATGGAATGTCTTGCCAACTACGGACGTCTTGTCCAATTTGGAAACGCAGGAGGGCGTCCAGGGAACATTAAAACGAGTGATCTTCATAAGAGTTGTCGGTCTGTATTAGGGTTTAGTCTCGGAACGACAAGGCTAAATCGACCTGAGTCTATCCGGAAAGCGGCAAGTGAAGTGCTCACTCTATTAGACACAAACCAACTAAGTTTACATATAAGCGAGGAATATCCCCTTGAGAAGGCTTCTGACGCCCATGCGTGGTTAGAATCAAGGAAAAGCACAGGTAAGTTGCTATTAAATATACTTTAGAGCATTTTATGCATCAGGAATAATTGCGTAAATGGCGATGCTTTCACGAGCTAGTGTTCGAACGACTTCAGGTATTTGTTGCATCGTAATGGATACAATATACCCGTGTTCTCTCGTTTCAATTTGTCCGATGAAATCGAGTGATTCTAGTGTGCTATAGGCGGTTTCTAAATCGGCCACTTCAAAATAGACAGGAAACCGCTCACCGCTATAATCTAAAGGACTTCTCTCTGTATTCATAGCCAACCCCACTTTATTTATAGTAAATGTATTATACCATATTAGGAGATTTTTTGAGGGGGAGGAAGATAAATTCAGAGCAAATTCTTAAGCTAGTGTAGATTGAGTGTAATGTTTCTGGTCCCTAATGCAAAAAGGAGTTACGTACCCCCAATAACCGTCCATAGGTGAATTTATAGATGATATGTAACTTTAAGAGAATTGAAGCGACAGTTGTAAAAGAAGGGGGATTCTATGAAGAGGATATTAGTAGTTATGCTTATTCTAGTGTTAATGGGATGCGGTTTGGAGACAAAGCCTTTGGAAGAGTTGTATGAAGGAGATTTGTCTCACATAACACGTGTTGAGATCATGAGTGGGGAAACAGGAGAAATCAGAACGATACAAGACAAAGAGAAGGTCCGTCTATTCCTTGATGAAGTGAAAAATATCCAGTTCATACCTCAGGAAAATCAAGAAGAGCGGAGCGGGTTTCGCTATTCTGTAAACTTATATAAAGGAAATGGAAAAACATTTGGTTTTTCTATGAATATGGTGAATGAGCATTACTATAATACAGAACCCAATTTGTTTCCTATTGTAAACAAATGGTTTAGCGGCGCTAAAGAAGAAGCGAGTAATTAAAAAGAGTCAGCAAGACAGAATTTATAGTATATATCCAACAGAAATCGTATTTGAATTCAAGATTGAGAGGAAATAAATAATATATGAAAGACACTCATAAGTGATTCTACTTATGAGTTTTTTTGATGTGTGCCCGACATGGGCGCAAGCTTTAGGGTTAGAGTCCCGAACGGTGAAGGTCGTTGTAGCCGTTAGCCAAGGGCAAGGGTGTCCGGGGTGACCCGGAATCTGAAGGAAGCCGGAGGCAAATTTC
>NZ_BMIN01000014.1 GCF_014642405.1 Pontibacillus salipaludis | reverse complement strand
TTCACTGGGTTATTCGGTATTAGCTCCGGTTTCCCGGAGTTATCCCGATCTCATGGGTAGGTTGCCCACGTGTTACTCACCCGTCCGCCGCTCGATCCACAACAATCACCCCGAAGGGATCATGTTGTTTCACGCGCTCGACTTGCATGTATTAGGCACGCCGCCAGCGTTCGTCCTGAGCCAAGATCAAACTCTCCATAAAAGTTGAGTTTGCCTAGCATCAAATAAATGATTACTGGCTTTAAAAAATAATTTAAAGACATTGACGTTACATGTTGTTTCGTTCAGTTTTCAAAGATCAAATGTTTCTTTAAAGTGTTTCTTTTGTTTGTCTGCTGTTTAACAGCGACTTAATCATCTTAACATTTCGTTGTTTTGTTTGTCAACAATGTTTTTTGATTTTTTTCGATGCCGTTTTGTTGGCTGCTCGAAATTGTTTGTGTCGTTTTCAGCGACAAGTAATACTATATCACCCTGAGAAAACATCGTCAATAACTTTTGTTAATTTCTTTTGATATTTCCTCGTGGGTTTGTTCGGCTCTCTTAAAGCCACTTAACAATAGTAAAAGAAAAGAGCCTCCTATGCAACCCTTTTTTCAAGAATTGTCGGAGGCTTCTTTATTCTAGTCGTTTCTCCTTAACCGATACGTTCTATGATATAGGTTCTTGCCTTTTGTTTCGATCTGTACAGCTTCTATTATTTCTTTATCAACAAGGTAGTCCAGTAGCGCTCCAAGATCAAGCGCGTATGGTTGAATATCTGGATGAACCATCAATTCACCATATGCCCACGGCTCTTCTTTACTTCCCATTACTTCTATTAAATGTTTTGCACAATTAATCGTTCTAGAATTGATAGCAAACTCAGTAGCTAAAAGCATAAGCTGAACTCGTTTATCAAGAGTTTCATTGCTTTTACTTAGTTCCTGATGGAGCTTGTATACTTCTGGTTCAATCCTTTTCACCTGGTTCCATACCGTTACTTCTGGATGGAATCCTTTTTCAATGACAGAGAGACGAGCTAAGTAATGTAATGAATGAATCATTTTACTAAAAGCATCCATATATTGTTCTGTTTCATATAGATCTTTACATTCTCCATATGTTCGAATGAGTTTTGCGAATTCAATCGCCTTTTTTAAATCACGCTTTTCCTGTGGGAAGTTACGTAGATTTTCTTTTAAAGAAGTTACATACTCGTTTCGATCGAATACAACCCGGCCCTCTATCACCCACTCTACAGCTCTGCGGAATGAACTAGTATCGACCCAATTGGTAAGTTGGTCTTCATCCACAATGTGCATGGCCGCATTTTTGTTCTCAAATTCATAATGTTTAACGTACCAAGGCTGAGTAGCCCCCCGTACAATAATTAATAAAATAACATCAAAGTTATCTGTCACAGGGCTAATGGGCTTTTTCTTTTCTATAATCAAAATTCCTAATGTGTTTTTCTGACTAGCACGTTCTTGGTAGATCGGACGTAACACATCTTCCATACTACTTTCCCCCAAATACTAAGATAGTGATTAATTTCGACACATTCATAGAAAATCCTTTTTTCGACGACGCTTTCTCTCCTAGAAATATGCTATACTACCAATTGAAAATGTTAGGAGGGAAAAGGTTGGGCGTTAAGTACTCGAACAAAATAAACAAGATACGCACGTTTGCGCTAAGTTTAGTATTTATCGGTTTTGGCATCATGTATGTTGGCCTTTTATTTAAAGAGACGATGTGGTTAATGAGTATCTTTATGATCCTAGGGCTTCTGTCAGTCACCCTGAGCACAGTCGTATACTTTTGGATCGGAATGTTATCCACCAAAACGATAAAAGTTGTTTGCCCTAATTGCGACAAACCAACAAAACTATTAGGACGCGTTGACGCATGCATGCACTGTAATGAGCCCTTAACTTTAGATAAAGATCTTGAAGGAAAAGAATTCGATGAACGGTACAATTCTAAAAGATATCAAAAAAATACTAAAAATCAAAAGTAAAATCACGGTTAATTGAAAAGACCTTGTAGAGCCTCAACTCTTCAAGGTCTTTTTACACATCCATAAAAAATGAGAGTTCTTTTAAAAGAACTCTCATTTTAGTGCTTTGACTTACACTCTTCACAAATTCCGTACACTTCCATTCGGTGGTTACTAACATCAAATCCTGTAACCTGCTCCGCTAGCGATTCTACCTCATCAAGAGATGGATAATGGAAATCAACGATCTTTCCACAATTATTGCAAATCGCATGGTAGTGCTCTGAAGTGTTACAATCAAATCGGCTTGATGAATCACCATAAGTCAATTCACGAACCAACCCAATTTCACGAAACACGCGAAGATTGTTGTATACCGTAGCTACACTCATATTTGGGAATTTGCTTTCTAATGCTTTATAGATGTCATCTGCGGTTGGATGAGACATGGAATCAATGAGAAACTCAAGCACCGCATGACGTTGGGGTGTAATACGGACGCCAGAATCTTTTAATGTGTCCAAAGCCTCACGAAGTCGATGATCAGACACCGTCATGCACCTCGCTTTCACATATTTTCATATAAACAATATTATTACATTAAAATCTTTATAAATAGTGTATACCGTTGTACCTCTTTTTGTCAATGTAACTCGCTTGATACCAAGCCTATTTACATATATTACACATCAGCTCTTAGCGGTATTTCTTTACCACCTGTCATCTTGTTAACAAATCGAGCTGCTACGAATAAAAAGTCGGATAATCGATTTAAATACGTCAGGACAAGCGGGTTATTTAATTCATCTTTCACAACAACAGCACTACGTTCCGCTCTTCTTACAATCGTGCGTGCCGTGTGTAATGTGGCCGAAGCTTCGTGCCCTGATGGCAGAATAAAGTTCTGAAGAGCTTCAAGTTCTTGATCCCAACTGTCAATTTGCTTTTCTAGTTCATCTATGTGCCCCTGAGTGAGTTGCCACTTCACTTCTTTCCCTTGAGGAGTCGCTAGCTCAGCACCTACATGGAATAAAATGGTTTGCACACGGTGCATCGTATCACAGAAGGCTTGTTTCTCTGGCCAGTCTTCTCTTCTTAAATAGCTTAATGACAACCCAATCATGGAGTTTGCCTCATCACAAGTACCATAAGCATCGACTCGTGCATCACTTTTTGACACCCGGTCTCCGTAAATAAGCGATGTATCACCTTTGTCACCAGATCGTGTATAAATCTTCATCATTAATACCCCTTTCTTGGATCAATTTGATTTACAGATACCTTCCCTCCAGCCAGGAAAGTATGTAGGTTCTCTTCAAAGATCGACATGGCCCTTGGTTGATAATGAGGAGACATTCCTGACGAATGAGGAGTTATGGTTACATTCCCCATCTCCCAAAATGGGTGAGCAGCTGGTAGAGGCTCTGTTTCAAACACATCTAATACCGCATGGTGAATTAATCTTTCTTCCATTACATGCAATAAAGTATCCCCGTCCACTACGTCACCTCGGCCCATATTTAGGAAAACTGCGTCACCTTTCATTATTTCAAAGTCTTTTCTCTTGAAAAAGTTCTTAGTGCCTTCTGTACTAGGAAGAACTGAAACCACGAAGTCCGCTTCAGGAAGGTGAGCCTCTAGTTCATCTTTTGTATAAACGTTATCAAAATGTTCCTTTGCCTTACCACTATTCGATATACCAATCGTGTACATTCTAAACGCCTGAGCAAGGCGAGCGACTTCCTGCCCTATCGCCCCTGTTCCTGCGATGAGCATGGTCTTCCCGGTAATCTCAACAGGCTTTACATTACGATCCCATTCATGCGCCTTTTCATTCTCTAGCAATAAACGAGTATTCCTTGCTACTTGAAGCAGCATTGCTATGGCATACTCCGCCATCGGAACTTTATGGATCCCCTTCGAGTTGGTAACGAGGATTCCCCTTTCCTCTATCTTCTTAAATGGCATCTTCTCTAACCCAGCCGACAAAACCATTACCCACTTCAGTTGGATGGCTTCCTCGATCAGTTCTTCCGTCAAATCTTCTCCATATGTAAGTAATACATCCGCTTCCGGCAAAAAAGAAGCAGCCTCCCCGATCGAATCTGTAAACTGAAACGTAACTGAAGGATAAGCCTCCTCTAAGCGCTCCCGTAAATCCCTTCTGATCTTACATGACGATAAAATAAACAAACAATTCCCTCCCTATCTAAAACTCCTACTGTCTATACTATAACCTATTCCCCAAAAATCATAGAAATCAATGCTCCATAACACTTTTACACACTAACGTAATACAACGTGCCAGACACCCTTTATTGCTGTACAGAAGTGCAGGGTGTCTGGCACGCTGCGTTTTGCTAGAGTGCTAAAGGAATAAAAGGAAGCGCGAATGGTATCCGCGCTTAACATGTTGATCTATATAAATAAGGGGAGGTTTGTTTCTTAATGTACTATACGCTGATCGTCATGAATTGGTATGGACCTTCACCCAGCGTGTTGAAAATAGGCTAGTATTCATTTTCCAATTTTAAGTTGACCATCCATAAGAAAGATGCGTATAATTTAAAGTAATATTATGGAAAGGGTGAACGTTAGCGCAATGAAGTACTAATCCTAGTTCGAGAGGCGAGTTCAATAGCACATTTTATTGGAAACGACTCGTTCCAGACAGGATAGGTATGTCTTTTTATAGACCACTTGCGCAAACACACACTTCTTCACCTATAGAACGGTAAGATTTATTTGGTGTGCGATGAGCTAAAGTACGTCTGCATACCTTCCTCTCTGGAGCGTCCAGGGAGGTTTTTTTATGAGATTATTACACGCTAATCATATTCATTATTCAATCGCAGACCGTACTTTACTTCACATCAACGAGCTCTCCATCAATAAAGGGGACCGTATTGGGTTAATTGGAAGGAACGGACAGGGGAAAACACTTCTACTTCATTATTTACTGGGAAAGACCGAAGCAACGACTAGAGTAAAATTGTATGGTAGGGTTGCTTCATTTGATCAGCTAGACCTTAATCGAGAAGATCTAAACTGGGATCAATTAAGCGGCGGAGAGAAAACACTACAGAAATTAGAGGAGTTGTTTTCTAAGGAGGCTGATCTTCTATTCTTGGATGAACCGACCAACAACTTGGATTGGAAACATATTGAACAGCTTGAGCGCACGCTTTTATCTTGCAAGAGCTCCTACGTAATTGTATCGCATGACCGAAAGCTGCTTAACCAGGTTTGTACATCCATTTGGGAACTTGATGAAGGAAAGCTTTCTCATTACAAAGGAAATTTCAGCACTTATGAAAAGGCTAAACAGATCGAAATAAATCAGCAGCAAGAGGCATATGAGAAGTATACAAAAGAAAGAAAGCGCCTTACAAAGCGAATACATCAAAAAGAACAACAGTCAAAAGGTATGAACAAGCCGCCTTCTCGAATGGGAAATTCTGAATGGCAACTCCACAAAGGAAAAGCCAAAGGGCAACAACAAAAAATCCAGCGCGTTACAAAAGTGATACAAGAACGGCTGGATCGATTAGAAAGTGTAGAAAAGCCATTTGAATGGTCTGACCTAAAAATGACAAATCATTCAATGGAGCCAATAAGCAACAAACATGTCCTATCTGCGCAAAATTTATCAGCCAGTACAGCTTCCACTCTCTTGTACCGAATAGACCGACTATCGTTAAAAACGGGTTCAAAAACAGCACTTATAGGCTCAAATGGTAGCGGGAAGACCACGTTGCTTAAACAATTAATGACAGATTCAGATTACGTGAGTATGCCCAAACAAGCGCGTGTTGGATATTTTGCTCAGGTGATTGAGGAACTCTCTCAAGACCAAACCATTCTTCAATATGTGAAACAAGATAGCTTGTTACCCGAGCACATCATCCGAACGATCCTTGGACGCCTTCGCTTTCACCGAGAAGATGTGAATAAACCTATCGAAGTTCTTAGCGGAGGTGAGCGGGCTAAAACAGCTATCGCAAAATTGTTGAGCGGTCAGTTTAATGTTCTCATCCTGGATGAACCGACCAACCACCTTGACCTTGAAGCTATTACAGCATTAGAGCAGTTAATGAACGATTTTTCTGGTACCGTGCTTTATGTAAGCCATGATCGCCGCTTCGTAGAACAAACAGCAACCAACTTGTGGTTACTACAGAATCATACCATCCACGCTTTTGATGGCACCTACAGTCAATGGGAAGAAAGAAACTCGAAAGCTTCTGCCCCAGAAGAAGAAAAGTACGATCTCATGAAACTAGAAACAAAGTTATCGGAACTGATCAGCCGACTCAGTACGCTAGACACCGGAGCAGATAAAGAGGAACTTGAACAAGAGTACCTGAATACCTTACGCAAAATACAACAAATCAAGCAAGATTAGTCCACATTCACACACTAATGCACGAAAGCGTGCCAGACACCCTTTACCACAGTAAAGTGATCAACATAAAAAACCTCCATAATGGAGGTTTTTTAGTTTAGGTTTTCTCTTATATACTGTAGGGCTTCTTCAACATGCCCCTTCACACGTACTTTACGCCATTCATTTACCAGGTTACCTTCCTTGTCGATAACAAAGGTTGAACGTTCGATCCCCATGTACTCTTTACCGAAATTCTTCTTCAACTTCCACACATCATATTCTTCAGCGACCGCATGCTCCTCGTCTGCTAATAATAAAAACGGGAGTTCATGTTTGTCGATAAACTTCTGATGACGATCAACAGGATCTGGGCTAACGCCAAGAATAACAGCATCTAAGTCTTTGAAGCTTTCATGATGATCGCGGAAGTCACAAGCTTCAGTTGTACATCCAGGCGTCATATCTTTCGGATAAAAATACAACACAACATTTTTCCCTTTATAATCAGAGAGCTTTACCTTTTCCCCATTGTTAGCTGGGAGTTCAAAATCCGGTGCTGGTTTACCAATTTCCATAGTCATTCCTATCCCTCCTGAACATAATCTCTTTTAAGGGTAACCAAATTCAGGAGAACTTACAACTTATCTGATGGCTCATCCTGCTGATGATGATGCATATATTGAACAACAAAAGCAGCGGGCACGATATAACCTATCATCGCCTCAATCAAAGCAATTGCCTTCCCTAACCCTATCGGAGTAATATCACCGTATCCTACCGTCATTAGCGTTACCCCGCTAAAATAAACAGAATGAGCAAAACGATCAAGCAACGAGTCCTGTTGTAGAAGTTCATCTTGCAATATAACTAACCCTTCAGAAGCCAGAATAAAGTAGATCAAACCAAACCCAATCATAACGATTCCATAAACCGTAATAAGCGTATAAAAGTGATAAAAGGAAAATAATTGACGAACTTCTTGATCACGGCGAAAAAACCCCGCCAAACTTCCACATACACACAACACCACCAGACTCAACAACACCCACACCATGTCCCATCACTCCCCCAAACCTCCACCTATCACTATCATATAAACAAGCCCTACCTAATATGAATTCCCTTCACCATGTTAAAGTGTGCAGACACCCTCTAGCTCTTCACAGCACGAAAGCGTGCCAGACACCCTTCTCTTCTGCACAGCAATAAAGGGGTGGTGTGTGTTAGAATGGGTTTTGAGTATTTTTTATGGAGGTTTTCTTGTTGAATATTAATAGATCGAAAGAGTTATATAGAGAAGCAGAGGACCATATCGTCGGAGGGGTGAATTCGCCTTCTCGCGCCTATAAAGGGGTTGGTGGCGGAACTCCTATCTTTATGGATAAAGCAGAAGGGGCTTACTTCTTTGACGTAGACGGAAACAAATACATCGATTATCTAGCTGCGTATGGACCAATTATAACAGGCCATGCTCACCCACATATTGCTGAAGCGATCTCAAAGGCAGCCTATAACGGTGTGTTATACGGCACACCAACAAAGCTTGAGAATAAGTTCGCGAAGATGATTAAAGAAGCCATTCCTTCTATTGAAAAAGTCCGCTTTGTGAACTCTGGTACAGAAGCCGTTATGACAACCATTCGTGTCGCACGCGCTTATACAAACAGAACTAAAATCATTAAGTTCGCTGGCTGTTACCACGGGCACTCTGACCTAGTTCTTGTTGCAGCAGGGTCCGGACCAGCAACACTTGGCACACCTGATTCAGCAGGAATCCCGACATCTATCGCACAAGAAGTGATTACAGTTCCATTTAATGATATCGCCACCTACAAAGACGCACTTGAAAAATACGGAGACGATATTGCAGGTGTGCTTGTAGAGCCAATCGTCGGGAACTTCGGTATCGTTGAACCAAAGCCTGGTTTTCTTCAAGAAGTAAACGATCTTGCTCATGAAGCTGGTGCCCTTGTCATTTACGACGAAGTCATCACAGCTTTCCGCTTCCACTACGGTAGTGCTCAAGATATTGTTGGTGTTGAACCTGACATGACAGCAATGGGTAAGATTATTGGCGGAGGTCTTCCAATAGGTGCTTATGGCGGACGTGTAGATATTATGGAACAAATTGCTCCACTCGGGCCAGC
This sequence comes from Pontibacillus salipaludis, assembly GCF_014642405.1. GTDB lineage: Bacteria > Bacillota > Bacilli > Bacillales > BH030062 > Pontibacillus > Pontibacillus salipaludis. The sequence goes on along the minus strand of NZ_BMIN01000014.1, from coordinate 109,745 downwards.
ATACCAAGCTGGAACAATGGCTGGTAATCCTGCATCCATCTCAGCGGGAATTGCTTGTCTTGAAGTGCTACAACAAGAAGGCGTCTACGAAAAAATGGATCAGCTCGGTGCCATGTTGGAAGAAGGAATCTTACATCACGCAGAGACATATAAGCTACCTGTTAAGATCAATCGCTTAAAAGGAGCTCTAACCGTGTACTTCACAGATGTAGAAGTCGAAAACTATGACCAAGCAGAAGCGACGGACGGTGAAATGTTCGCGAAATTCTTCCACCTGATGTTGAAAGAGGGAATCAATTTAGCCCCTTCTAAGTTTGAAGCATGGTTCTTAACAACTGAACATACAGAAGCTGACATTAAAGAAACGCTACGTGCCGTTGAATCTTCATTCAAAGCATTAGCAAGCGAATAAATATACACCCTTTTATACATCTCCGCAATCAGATAATTTGCGGAGATTTTTTATCACTTCCTTGAAAACGCTTACTTAAAGGCGTCTCAACGAATAAAGCACTTCGTTCACACCAAACTTCCCCTTCCTCGCCATACAAATCACTGTATATTTAATTGCAAAGCCTACCCCCGTATGATACTATAATAAATAATTCAGAAAATTTGTACATCGGATTGTACACTTTTCATTTCTTACCCTTTTCAAAAAATCTTTCACTTCGCTCCGAAAGATTTTGTTCTGAACAGAACACTTTTCAAGGCTTTTGCAATCTATTGCGAAAGCCCTTCTTTTTCTCATTTAACGACTACAGGAAGTCCTTCACTTCCTAAGGTCGATACTATTTGTAAATCTTCAAGGAGGTGCGGTCATCTTGACCAAATCGAGACGCGTAAACTGGGATCCTAATGAATTTCGTGACTATCACAAACATGAACATGATGCATGTGGAATTGTTGCTTGTGTTCAGAAAGAAAACAAGCCAACAAAAGAAAACATTAACACTGTCATTAATGCACTTGTGACCATGAACCACCGTGCAGGTTTCACTAAGCAAGAAGGAGACGGCGTTGGTATTCATATGGATATACCAAAAGCCCTTTGGGAAGAAAAACTAACTTCTAAACAACAAGACAAAAACCTTGCCCACCACTCTCAATTTACTGTAGGACACCTTTTCATCAATAAACAAGCTCAAACCACCACTATAAAAACCAACATTCAAGACATCTTAAATCAACACGGCTTTCAACTAATCTACCAAGACGAACAATCAACTCGCACTGAAGCTTTAGGACCTCTTGCGCAAAAACAAGAGCCGATATTCTGGCAGATTGCCCTTTTACCAAACAATGAAAACATTAATTTAGATCGTGCTTTATTTGAAGTTTCCCTTGCGATTGAAGAGGATGAGAATGTACACGTCGCCTCTTTATCTTCTTATCACGTAGTCTATAAAGTAATGGGTGCCGGAGATCAGCTACCTCAGTATTTTGCTGATTTGGACCACCCTAAAATTACATCTGCTATGACACTAGGTCACAACCGCTACTCTACGAACACGCTTACAAGCTTTTTTCGTGTGCAACCATTTAGCATGCTAGGTCATAATGGTGAAATTAACACAATCGCTAAACTTCGAGATGAAGCTGAAATGATCAATGTCCCTTTAACTGGTAACGGAAGTGACTCCCAGGACCTTAACCGAACAATTGAAACGTTTGTTAAACGAGAAGGTTATGGACTGTTTGAAGCACTTGATTTAATGTTCCCACCTATTTTAAACGAATTAAAGCGTTACCCTACTCACATTCAAGATATGTATGCCTACATGCGTGAAGCTTGGGGCCATTTCGCGCAAGGACCAGCTGGAATTATTTCCAGGCATAAAAATGAAGCTGCCTTCAGTTTGGATTCTCTAGGGCTACGACCACTATGGCAGCTTGAAACAATGGATGCCCACCTTTTCTGTTCTGAACCCGGGATTCGGGCAAATAGCGAGTACGTTAGCGATCCTAAACCTCTCTCTCCAGGGGAAAAGGTTGGAGTAAAATATGACGAAGATGGTACATTGCAAGTATTCGACCACTTTGCTTATCAAGAAGAAGTATACCGACGTATGGGCGCACGCTTTGATTTCGAAGGCTTCCATTCTCGTATCCAACCCGGTAATACAGATACAGTTAAGCCTCACCCAACCGTAACAAATGTTCACAATGGCTGGTATGCAGCATATGGTTGGGACAGGGAACATATTCAACTTCTTGAGCAAATGGCTGAAAAAGGAGCAGAACCGATTCGCTCCCTTGGGCATGATGTTCCTCTCGCTTCTTTACACCAGGGTCGTAAAAACATAGCCGATTATTTTAAAGAAAGTGTCGCAGTTGTGACGAACCCGGCAATCGACCGGGACCGTGAAGCCGAACACTTCTCTACTAGAACCATTTTAGGGCGTCGTCCTAATGTAGTAACAAAAGACGAAGCTCCCTTTAACTTAGAACTTCTATCACCGATTCTCGTAGAAGGTGTACACGCTCAGACCATTTCTTCTCAAGAACAGCAACCATCTTATGAACAAATTCTACATCGCTTCAACCAAGAAGGACTTACTCAAACGCTTTCTATAACAGCTCGGGATGAAGAAACGATTGAAGAGGCCATCCGCCGCTTATCAAGCGAAGCAGAATCACTCGTAGATAAAGGTGCCGAACTTCTTGTTCTAAATGATGGGGATACCCACCAGGAAGACCACCTTTGGCTAGACCCTCACCTTGTCGTATCGGCAATCGACAAACGACTCGTTGAGAATCATAAACGGAGAAACACATCTATTATTCTGCGTTCAGCTTCGATTCGCTCCTTACATGACCTCATAACCGTATTTGGTTTAGGAGCAGACGCGGTCAATCCTTATCTACTTTTTGCGACTGTAGCTGAGGAAGAATTAACGCCATCTCTTAACTTGTATTATGCGTTGAATAAAGGCCTTGAAAAAGTAATCTCAACAATCGGTATTCACGAATTAAGAGGATATGCTCGCCTCTTCTCGAGTATCGGTTTACACAACGATTTCTCAAGATTGCTACGCATCGTAAACTTCTTTGGCGGTGACGGATTGTCCTACAACTGGAATGCACTGAAAGAAGATTCGATCGCCCGTCGTGAGGATTTCCAAAACGAAAAGGCTCGTCCGGGCAAGAGCTTCCATGCTTGGCCTCGTCTTTGGAAATCGATCGGAGATGTAGCGAAAGGAAACCCTATAGATGACCTTCGGGAGAAAATTGACGGACTTGAAGAAAAGAATCCGCTCAGCATTCGCCACCTCGTTCAACCAAAATCAAGCGAACATAAAGAAGAAACGTCTAAAGTAGATCTTGGAGTTGGCACACATGACTTGCCATTTATGATCTCTTCCATGTCTTTTGGTTCTCAAAACGAGACAGCTTTCCGCGCTTACGCTGAAGCTGCCGATCAACTTAATATGATTTCCTTCAACGGCGAAGGCGGAGAGATTAAAGATATGCTTGGAAAGTATCCAAACACACGCGGACAACAAATCGCTTCTGGTCGATTTGGGGTGAATGCAGAGTTATTGAATTCTTCTAATCTACTAGAAATCAAAATTGGTCAAGGCGCGAAACCTGGTGAAGGTGGTCACCTGCCAGGCTCTAAAGTAACCGCTAAAATTGCAGAAGCACGTAATGCAACAATCGGTTCTGATTTAATTTCGCCATCGAACAACCATGATATTTATTCTATTGAAGATTTAGCACAAATGATTTCTGAACTGAAAACCGCCAACGATCAGGCGAAAGTTACCGTAAAAGTCCCGATTGTTCCAAACATCGGAACGATTGCTGTCGGAGTTGCTAAAGCCGGTGCTGATTTCATTACGCTCAGCGGCTTTGATGGCGGTACAGGTGCAGCAAGAATTCATGCTCTTCAACACGTAGGGCTTCCTGTTGAGATTGGTGTAAAAGCTGCTCACAACGCTCTTCTTGAAGCCGGTCTTCGTCACTCTGTGGAGATTTGGGCAGATGGCGGGTTACGCAGTCCCCTTGATGTAATGAAAGTAATGCTTTTAGGAGCTAATCGCGTTGGATTTGGCACGTTATCTATGATTGCAGTAGGTTGTACCGCATGTCGTGGGTGTCACCTTGATACGTGTCACGTTGGGATTGCCACACAAATTGAAACAGAAGCTCAGGCAAAAGAACACGGACTTCGCCGCTTCGTTCCAAGGGAGTACCAACCTTCTGTTACAGGGCTTATGAATCTATTTACCACATTTGGTGAAGAACTTAAACGCCTAACAGCTGAGCTAGGCTTCTCCAAGACACAAGACCTGGTCGGCCGTTCTGATTTACTAGAACAGTACCGCGGTGAAGATTGGATGGATTTAACTCCTCTACTAGAAAAACTCGAAGTTGAAGAAATCCAAGCTTATCAGAAGAAATATGAACGAATGGAAGAACGTCTCCTTATGGCAGTAGGAGCAGAATATTTAGACGGGAACCAAGAACAGCTTCTTGATTCTAGGGAATTCTCAAATGTAACAAGTGAACAACGAAACCTTAGCAGTCGCGTTTCTTGTCACCGCGTCCGTGATCGTCTTGATGGATCCTATCGTGACCTTGATCCAATTCGACTTCACTATAAAGAAGGCTCTATAGTCGGTAATGGATTCGGGGCTTACCTCACTGACGGTATGGATACATCCGTTATCGGTGGTGGTCAGGACGGTGTCGGAAAAACGGCATTCGGTGGAACCCTTGCTATCTTAAAATCCCCTGGAGCTCACGGCGGGTATATTAACGGAGCAGTTGGAAAAGGATTTGGATACGGAGCTCAAAAAGGCCGACTCATTGTTCAAGGTACAGCAGACTCAAGAGCCGGCATTCGATTATCCGGAGCTGATATTATCATAGGGCAGCAACTACAGGCCCCTCTTCCTGCTGAACACGATGGCAACTTCGGATGTTACTCAAGCATTAAAGGGTTCGCCTTTGAATATATGACAAACGGACGTGGTCTTGTACTTGGTGACCCAGGACCTTGGATGTGTGCTGGAATGACTGGTGGAGCCGTTTATCTTCGTCATCAACCAGAAATGGGATTAACGAAAGAAGCCCTTCATAAGCGAATTGCTAAAGGAGCTAAAGTCGAAATTGAACCCCTAAACGAAGGCGGAAAAGAAGACGTAAATGAAATGCTTACAGGATACATTGAAGTCTTAAAACAACATGATCAGCACGCAGAAGCTGATTCTCTTGAACTTCTTCTTGAAAACCTTGAAGAGCACTTCCTTCAAGTCGTTCCTGAGAAAATTCAAGCAGATCCTTCCGTATCAACCGAATAATATACGATGCCCTGCCAAGTGCAGGGTATTTTTTTGCATTCCACCCTCCTCTATACTAGACTCATTGTGAATAGTATGTGACACTGTCCACATAGATTAGTAAAGATTTACAAAATTGAGCTATTCTTTTAACGAAAACAATTGTATAATCAATTTCGCTTATTGGATTTTCTTCTGAAAGAAGGTTATGAAATGAAGTTAGGTGCACGTATGCTGAAGACAGGATTAGCCGTAGCCATAGCGATGTATATAGCGGCTGCCCTCCCCTTTCAGACCAGCACAGTTTTCGCAGGTATGGCTGCCTTATTTTCAATACAGCCATCGATTTATCGGTCGTACCAATCCATTGTTGAACAGGTAGAAGCAAATATTATAGGTGCTATTGTTGCCTATATTATTTTGATCTCCCTTGGTAACGACCCATTTATTATGGGATTCACCATTGTCCTCGTTATCGGAGTTTGTGTGAAGTTTGGCATGAAGGAGAATACGATCCTCCTTGCCCTAGTTGCTGTAATTGCCATTATGGAATCAACCGAGATGGATCTACTTCCATTTACAATGCTACGCTTTTCATCACTTATGATCGGGATCTTTGCTTCCTTCATCGTAAACTTAGTCTTTTTACCGCCAAAATATGAAACAAAGCTCTTTAATCAAGTAGACCAGCATACAAGTGACATCCTGCAGTGGCTACGTATTACCACACGTCACTTATCCGATCGCCCAGCCCTTCGTGAAGAGATCGAAAGACTAGAAGGCGCAATGGTGTACTTAGATCATACGTATAGCTTGTTTAAAGAAGAACGAACCTATTTCAAAAAACGCCGTTTCGAGAAGGCCCGCAAACTCATTTTGTTTAAACACTTAATCTCGACTACACGTAAAGCTTTCGAGGTATTAAAAACATTTAGCAGTCTAGAAAACGAAATGGATAAGGTTCCCGCTGAGTTTCGAACGACACTTGTTAACGAAATTGATAAGGTCATTCATGTTCACGAGAAGCTCATTCTCTCTATTAAAGGCAGAATCCGTTTTCACGAATCAGACCCTATAGAAGAAGCAGGCGAACCCAATATTCCAAAGCTCGTTGAACATCTAATTGATATATACGAGGAGAAAGAAACAGAAGAAGAAAAATTAATGTTTCTCCCCCTAGCCACAAAATTAATGGATTACCATCAAAAAATGGCACACTTGAAAAAACTCCTCTCAAGTTACCAGCTTTATCATACGAGCGAGCATATTAAGACGATTAAAAAGTAGACCCTGTCCATGGATAGGGTCTACTTTTCATTTGACCATCGTTAAAATGACATTTCCGTCAGCTTTGATGAAGCGTAAAGTGGGCCTGGAAATCACTCGCTTTCCGTGATCCTATACAATATGGGAGGAAAGAGAATTAAGACAACCTGTAATAAGCGGTCCGTTCACCCATTAACGTCAGGGCTTGCTGTGGGACGACGAGACTCCCGCGGGGTGAGGAGCCTAGGTAAGACCCCGGACGGAGCGTCAGCGAAGAAGGAGGCTTACCAGCTCCCCGCAGGAAAACGAGTTGTCCCACAGCAAGCCCTAGGCCCCACTCGGTAACGGACCCCATTTCACAAAAAAGAAGAGGACCCGCGCGGTGCGGGGCCTCTCCTTCTTTTTTATGTTCCTAAATATTCAGTTTCAGGCTCGGCGTCATCCAGTTGCTGTACTTGATAAAGATCATAATACGCACCCTTTTTATTCATCAACTCTTCATGACTACCCACTTCTTTAATCTCACCATCGGCTAATAATACAATGCGATTAGCATGAGTAATTGTTGATAATCGGTGAGCAACGATAAAGGTCGTTCGATCTGCAGCAAGTTTCTCTAACGCCTCTTGAATTAAATGCTCGCTTTCAAGGTCTAGTGCGGATGTTGCTTCGTCTAAGATTAACAGAGGTGGATTTTTTAAGAAAACGCGCGCAATGGCTACACGCTGCTTCTGTCCTCCTGATAATTTGACGCCTCTTTCCCCTACAGTAGTGTCATACCCGTAAGGCAGACTCATAATGAAATCATGAGCATTGGCCGCTTTGGCTGCTGCAATCATTTCATCATCTGAAGCGTCAGGGTTCCCCATCTTAATGTTCATCGCAATCGATTCACTAAACAAGATGTTATCCTGCAGAACCATCCCAATCTTATCACGAAGCGTGCGAGCTTCTACATCTCGTATATCTTTTCCATCAATCTTAATACTTCCTGATTCTACATCATAAAAGCGTGGTAGAAGGCTGATGAGGGTCGATTTTCCTCCACCACTCATCCCAACAAGCGCAATCGTTTCCCCTTTTTTTACATTAAGAGAAAGATCCTTGAGCACAAGACTCTCATCTTCATCGTAACGGAAAGAAATACGATCAAACTCCACATCACCATGAACGTGGTCGAGCTTTTCTGCTCCTTCTTTATCCTTAATGTCATAGGTTTCATCCATAAATTCAAATACTCGGTCCATCGATGCTAACGATTGAGTTAGAACAGTAGAAGAGCTTACTAGCCTACGAAGCGGACTATAAACCCTCTCCATGTAACCAATAAACGCGACCATCGTACCAATTTGAATATTACCTTGGATGACAAAGTAACCCGCAAACCCAATCACGAGAAGGGGTGCGATATCGGTAATTGTCGACGTTACGCTGAACGTCTTCGCATTCCAGCTTGTGTGGCTAAGCGCTTTGTTTAGGAAGTTTCTATTCTGAACATTGAATTGCTCTTGTTCATAATCTTCAAGAGCGAAACTTCTCACAACCGGCATCCCCTGCACTCTTTCATGCAAGTGTCCCTGTACTTGAGCCAAAGCTTGAGAACGATCTCTCGTTAATCTTCGTAATTTAGAATAGAAGTATTTAATAGCGAATCCATAAAGCGGAAAGAGAGAGATCGAGACGAGTGTTAACCAGACATCCATATAAAGCATAATCCCAATGGCAATTACGATAGTAAACATATCTAGCCATATATTCATAAGACCCGTCATCACGAAGTTTTTTGTTTGTTCGACATCATGAATGACACGGGATATAACTTCCCCTGTCTTGGTTTTAGAATAAAAGCGTAGGCTAAGCCGTTGAATATGATCGAATAATTTCTCGCGAATATCAAATAAAATGCTGTTTCCAACCCACTGAGCAAGATATTGCCTGAAATACTCAACAGGCGGTCGAATCACAGCAAATACAATAAAGGCACCTCCCATAAGCCAGACTAGTTGATCGATTTGTTCTGCCTGGGTCATGTCAGGGTTGTTAAGGATTGAATCAATTACGTATTTAGATAACAGCGGAATCAATAGGGGAATACCAAATTTCAATATTCCGATTGACACCGTTAATACAATTTTCCATTTATATGGCTTCACAAAATTCATATAGCGCTTCACGCTACTCATGGTGTCACCTCTTTCTCTATGTTGTTGAAAAAACGTTCTCCCACACCAAGAACAAGATATCAACAAAGTAGTCATTCTGATCGTTCAAAAACCATTCAACGAACATAAAAGGGGACAATCCCAAATCTTGCTGGGATCCGTCCCCTTTTAGGACATTTCTTGTACTTACGATAAGTAGGTTAAATAACGTTCATACCATTGATCTATAAACTCCGGCGAGAATGGCCCTTTCCTTTGCCTCACCCAACGTAGCAAATGATTCACATTATTTTTTAAAATGTGGTCTAAAACACCCGGATAATTCATATCCTCGCGATGAATTTCGTATTCATCTTCATCTAACAAGATATGGGTATAATCGGGAAACACTTTAACGTCAAGGTCATAATCAATGTACTTTATGGCACCTTCATCATAAACGAAGGGGGAACTGATGTTGCAATAATAATAAACCCCATCGTTTCGAAGCATACCAATTATGTTAAACCAGTACTTCGAATGAAAATAACAAATAGCTGGTTCCCTTGTTACCCAGGTCCGACCATCACTTTCGGTTACCCTAGTTTTATCATTGGCACCGATCACCACATTATTCGTACCCTTCAAGATGGTGGTGCTATCCCACACTCGGTGCAACTGACCATTATGCTTGTAGCTATGAATTTGTATATGTTGACCCGGCTTTGGGACTGACATGAAATCTCCCTTTCTCCTCTATTCGCACGACCTTTATTTATAAAATTCTATATCTTTCCTTCATATTATTATAACGATAACAAGTGATGATTGGAAATAATAAAACTATATTAAAGAGTGAGAAAGGAATTTTTTATTTATCATATGTATAAAAAAAGTATCCCCTAAGCTACTCTCCCGTAGATTCTTGGCCAATTAGGCAAAGAAAACTAGGGGGGAGAGAACTTTTCAGGGATACTCTTCTTTTTAGGAAGTCGTTAGAATTCGGGGGTTACGACCGCCAAGTATGATGTTGCTGTTATTTTTTCTTTTGAGCAGACTTTTGGTTCTGCTGTTTCACGTGTTGTACGTCTGTTTTACCTTGACCTTGAGCAAATTCTGTACCATATTGCCCTTGTCCTTGTGCAGACTGTTGGTTTTGCTGTTTCACGTGATCAACACTTGTACCTGATGCTGTTTTGTTTGCTTGCTGCTGTTGGTTTTGTTTTTTAGCCAACTTAATCACCTCCGCAACAACTAGATTGCGCAGAAATCGTAAAAGCTATTCCAAGAATTTATATTCCATTAAAATCCATTTATCACAGCAGCCTATCGGTATAGGTGACGTTTCAAATGCCCATCCTATATATATGGGAGGGATCAACAATGTATATCGGTCGAGATATGACTGAACTCACAATGACGAAGAAAGACGATTGGCGTGAAGATGAGCTCGTTTATTTTCAACATGCTCTGAGTCAGATGGTTCCTTACCTCAACTCTGAAGGAACCACCATCCTCAGAGAAATTAATCAAGAAATCCAAAATCGAGGCGGCTTCCAAAGAAGAGAAGCCACGTGGACATCTGGAACAAAACCAATCGTTGATTAATACAAAATACAAAAGCGGAAGCGCCCGTTTAGCAACGTACAGACTGGACTGAACCCGAGTAGAGATCAAGTTAACCAAATAAAAAAACTGCCCCCTATTATCAAGGGGCAGTTCAAATTCTATAGATGTTTATGAACTTTTTGGTGGGAAACCGGAAACGGTAACTCCTCTAGTTCCTCTTTTGTAGAAAAACGAGCTTCTTTAGATTCTAGCTCTCCGCTTGCTGTAGCGGTAACCACTTCCATATCCCAAATAACGTGGGAGAAGGTGTGTTTGATTTGATCAACGGTGTTCATTAGATCAATTTCCAAACCATAATGGTCTTTTACCCAATCAACGACTTTTTCTCGGTCTACTTGCTGCATCGGCACCATAGGAAACTGCCATAGATTAGCGAGCAGTCCGTTATCAGGACGTTTTTCAACTACATATCGTCCTTCTTGATCTTTTAGAACCAGTGTCATATAAGGAAGACGTTTCTGCTTCTTTTTAGAAGACTTAATAGGTAACTCTGTTTCTTTCCCTTCATGGAAAGCTCGACAGTGAGACCGAACCGGACACAGAAGACAGGACGGACTCTTAGGTGTGCACACAAGAGCTCCTAGCTCCATTAAACCTTGGTTGAAAGAAGATGGATCTTCTTTAGATATTAGCTCTCGTATAAGCGATTCAAAGATCTTCCTCGTCGCTGGTTTAGCAATATCTTCTTCAATCATGAGGATGCGCGACAATACGCGCATGACATTTCCATCTACAGCCGGAGACGGGAGGTCATAGGCGATACTTAAAATCGCACCACGTGTGTAAGGTCCAACCCCTTTTAAGGAACCAAGTTCTTTTTCATTATTTGGCACTTTGCCTTCGTAGGATTCGACTACCTCACGGACGGCTGTTTGCAAATTTCGTGCACGGGAATAGTAACCTAAGCCCTCCCATGCTTTTAATACTTCTTGCTCTTCAGCATAAGCAAGGGCTTCTGGAGTCGGAAACTTCTCTAAAAAGTTTTGAAAGTATGGAATTACCGTATCAACCCTTGTTTGTTGAAGCATAATTTCAGATACCCACACCCGATAAGGATCCTGATTCTCACGCCAGGGAAGTATTCGTTGTTCAGCTCGGAACCATTCGATTAAATCATGGCGAAAAGCTTCTATATCAAAGCCTTCAAGCATATTGTAAGTTGGTTCATTTTTCACAATTGTTCACCCTTTTGTTACAATAAAATTATCTAAAAAATCGAAGAGAGTCTACAAGGAGGCTTAAGATGGACACTGGTACCCATGTTGTTATGGGAGTTGCTTTAGGAGGACTAGCTACTCTAGATCCTGCTGTACAAAGCGATCCAGCTTTATTCAACGCAGTTTTCATTGGCGTAATGGCTGGTTCTCAAGCTCCTGACCTCGATACCGTTAACAAACTTCGCAATAACGCAGTCTATATTCGTCACCATCGGGGAATTACCCATTCAATGCCAGCTGTTGCTTTATGGGGGATTTCAATCGCAGGATTGATCTACGCATTCTTCCCTCAGGTGGATTTCCTTCATTTATGGTTATGGACTTTCTTCGCCGTAATTCTGCATGTATTTGTCGATGTATTTAATGCATACGGCACTCAAGCATACAGACCATTCTCAAATAGATGGGTTGCCTACGGGATTATTAACACTTTTGATCCGTACATTTTCGGTCTTCATATTGTTGGCATCATCGCCTGGGCGCTTGGTGCTAATCCTGGAATAACCTTTCTTATCGTCTGGTTTGTACTCGTCCTTTATTATCTTAAACGATATTTCACTAAACGTGAAATGGTAAATAAAATCAAGAACCATTATGATCATGTTGAGCAAATCGTGACTTCTCCTACCATTCGATATAATAAGTGGCGACTAGCTATTACAACGATGGATAAGTTTTATGTTGGTCGTGCTGATAACGGAGAAATTGAGATACTAGATGAGTTCAAGCGTAAACCACTTCCGGATTTACCAGTCATGCAAAAGGCCATTGAAGACGAAAACATGGATGCCTTCCTTTCCTTCTCCCCTGTATACCGGTGGGAGATTGACGAATACGATGATTATACAGAGGTACGGTTGATCGACTTGCGTTATCGGTCGAATGAACGCTATCCGTTCGTGGCTGTCGTGACATTGGATGACGATTTAAATATTTTATCTTCTTATACCGGGTGGATTTTCTCAGAAGAAAAGCTACAGAAGAAGTTAGACATCTTACCGACATGAAAGGATGAAAAAGACACGGAATAGCTATTCCGTGTCTTTTTTACGTCTACGAAAACAATGTATGTTCTCTATCCTTCATTAATGCAGCTGTTGATCATCATTAAATAAGTGCTTGTATCGGGGATTCTGACTCATAAAGTCATGAAGACGAGAACCATAGCTGTTAATCCATTGCATAACAATCTGCTCTGTCATCTGCTTCCCTTCATAATCACGTCCGGCTTTAGCTCTTGTGGCTTCGAAATCTTCCCACAAGTACTCTACCCAAATCCGCGCTTGGTACATGCTTAGCTTATCATTTTCTTCGCAAAGACGATTCGCTAATCGATCAAAAATATCTTCCATGGTATTCACCTCTTTTGTTTCCAACAATCTGTCCTTCATTGTATCACATAGCTTAGGATTAGATGCACATACTATGCTTACACCACTTCAAAGAACTTGTTCTTTGAAAGGTGTAAGAGATGACTCAGGAGGGATTAGAATGGTAAGAAATAAAACCGTGGGATTTCCTGAGAAAAAGCCAAATGGTGAAGCACGTGCTAAATCCGAATATGGAGCTAAACGTGCAAACGGCACCATTAACACGCGCCCACAAGAACGAGCGCGCAAATCTTCCCAACGCGATCACACAAATTTCTAGGAGGGACCTGTCGTGGCCAATAAATCAGAGAAACGTGAAGATAAACGTTTTTTCAAGAATTTATACAGTGACCCTTTCCAATCTCCGCGAGCTAGTGCGAAACATGCTTTCGATCAAGTAAACGGAGAGACCCAACAATCTCAATCCGAAATCATCACCCAAGTCCAGATGCGAAAACGCAACTAAATCTGGTCAAGCACCTAACCCTCTAACACTTTAAAAGAGTAAAGGGTGCCAGACACCCTGCTGCACTTTACAGTAATAAAGGGTGGATGTTAATCAAGACGAGCCTTTATCGGCTCGTCTTTCTTATGTAAGGATAAACTGTAATTTCTTTTTGAGCCCATTGTTTAGCTGCTCCCTAGAATGATTTGGCTGATAAATATAGACCAGGAATTCAAACGCTAAAACACTATAAATAACTTCCCCCGCTTGAACAGAATCAAAATTGTCTTCAAAGCACCCTTTATCTTTTAACTCATCTAAGAACTCAATTAAATCATCAACGAACATGAAATCCATCTGTACAAACTTATTCATCAGGGCTGGTTTCTTCTTCATAAGGCTCAAACTCCAGGACATCATTTCTTTAAACATCTTCTTACCAAACACCATATAACGATCTAAACGCCTCATAATATAATCATAAACAATGTCTGCTACGGCCTTATTTAAATCGATTCGCTCGAGTTCCTTTGCATCCTCTTCCTCTAGAGAAAAACCTTCCATCATAAGCTCTATTACGAAGTCACCTTTTGAATTGAACATCTTTACAAACTGTTTTTCAGAAAGATTGGCTTCTTCTGCAATCTCCTTCATCGTCACTTCCTCATAACCACGCTCGATAAACAGTTTAGTTGCACGGTTATACAATTCCTCTTTCATCCCATCATCCTGAAAGCCTTTCATACTCCCACTCCCATTCATTCCAATCTAACTCCATTGTAGATAAACCCCACCCCCAACACAAGCAGATACAAAAGTAGCTTCATCCAACTAAAGCGTGCCAGACACCCTGCTTTCCTCTACAGCACTAAAGGGTGTCTGGCACGCTGTCATACTCTACCTTGGTAAAGGGTGAATGCATAAGAAAAACCAGCATCGTTAGGATGCTGGTTTTTCGTTAGGTTATTATTCACCTAGTTCTTGGTTTTTAACAACGTCGATGATTGCTTTAAGTGCAGCATCTTCGTCGCTACCTTCAGCTTTGAATGTTACTTCTGCGCCTGAAGGGATTCCTAGAGACATGATTCCCATGATTGATTTAAGGTTTACGCTTTTACCGTTGTAATCAAGGTTAACGTCTGCTTCGTATTTACCTGCTTCTTGAACAAGTACTGTTGCTGGGCGTGCGTGCACACCGTCTTTTGCTGTAATTTTCACTGTTTGTTCTGCCATGAAAAATCTCTCCTTTTATTAAATTGAAATAATATCCTCTTGTCCTTGTGAGACAGTGCCCTCTGCATTGATCTTCACAGTTTGTCCTTCTCCAAGATTTGTAAACACAATCGGAGTGACAATGGATGGTACTTTCTCTTGAACAGAAGCAATATCAACTTTCAATAAAGTCTGACCTTGCTTGATCTCATCACCTTCTGAAACAAATGCTTCGAATCCTTCACCTTTAAGGGTAACCGTATCGATTCCGAAGTGGATCAGTACTTCTGTTCCATCTTCAGCTTGTAAACCAAGAGCATGTTTCGTTGGGAAGACATTTAGTACTTTACCGTTGATCGGTGAAACGATCTCACCATCAGATGGAAGAATTGCAAAGCCGTCCCCCATCATTTTACCTGAAAATACTTCATCTGGCACGTCTGAAATCGGCATAATTTCACCTTTTAGCGGACTAACAAAGCTAAATTCCCCTGCTGGAGTATCACAAGATTCATCTGTAGCAGGTTCCTCAGGCTTCGCTTCCGCTTTACGAGGCACTTTTCCATCAATAATATCTTGAATTTGTCCTCTTATTGAATCAGAAGCAGGGCCATAAATAGCTTGAATATTATTACCAACTTCCATTACACCTGATGCGCCATTTTTTTTCAAGCGATCTTTATCAACTTTCCCTTTATCTTCAACAGATACTCGTAAGCGAGTGATACAAGCATCTAAATATGTGATATTTTCTTCTCCACCTAAAGCTTCTAGAATGTTGTAAGGTTTTTCACTTACTTCAATTTCATCTCCGTCATCTTCAGATTCATCTTCACGTCCTGGTGTAGCCAGGTTGAATTTCAGAATAGCCCAACGGAAACCGAAGTAGTAAATAACCGCAAACACTGCCCCTACCGGTAGTACAAGCCACCAGTCGGTTTTATTTTGAAGAACTCCAAATAGTAAGAAGTCAATTAAACCACCAGAGAACGTCATCCCGATCTTAACTTGCAAGATTTCCATTACCATAAATGACAAACCAGCGAAGACCGCGTGTACGGCAAATAATAATGGTGCCACAAATAGGAATGAGAATTCAAGTGGCTCTGTAATACCTGTTAAGAAAGAAGTTAAAGCTGCAGAGGCCATAATTCCTCCAACAACTGCTTTACGTTCAGGCTTTGCTGTATGATAAATAGCTAATGCTGCTGCAGGAAGACCGAACATCATGAACGGGAACTTACCTGTCATAAACGTACCAGCCGTTAATTCTACGTTATCTTTTAACTGTGCAAAGAAGATCTGTTGGTCACCACGAACAATTTCCCCTGCCTGAGTTGTATACGTTCCAAACTCAAACCAGAATGGTGAATAGAAAATGTGGTGTAGTCCAAATGGAATTAGTGAACGCTCAATAAGTCCAAACACAAATGCTGAAATAACTCGGTTTTGGTTCAACATTAAGTGTGAAAAAGCATTAAGTCCGTCTTGGATAGGTGGCCAAATGAAGACCATTGCAATACCTACAAATAAAGATGTAAATGCCGTTACAATTGGCACGAAACGCTTTCCTGCGAAGAACCCTAAATATTGAGGAAGTTCAATATTAAAGAATCTCTTATATAAGAGGGCCGCTATGACACCGATTATAATACCACCGAATACCCCTGTCTGTAAGGTCGGTATTCCTAAAACCTGACCATATGCGGCACTATTCTCCGCCATTTTAGGTGTTACTTGTTCAATCGTACCCATCGTGACATTCATGATTAGGTAACCAATAATTGCAGCAAGTCCTGCTGCACCTTCTCCTCCTGCTAAACCAATCGCGACACCAACTGCAAAGAGTAAGGCTAAGTTTGCAAAGACAATATCCCCTGCACTCGCCATTACTTCAGCAAACATCTGGAACCAATCAGCCCTAAGAGCAGGAAGACGCTCTAATAATGTTTCATTTTGAAAGGCTGTCCCAACCCCAAGCAGCAAACCGGCAGCAGGCAATAACGCAACCGGAAGCATTAAGGCTTTACCAACTTTCTGCAATGTACCAAAAGCTTGTTTAAACATTCTCGTTTCCTCCCTCATCTTGTTTATCAAAAGCTGTAAGCCCATTCACAAACGCTTTCATTTAAAACATTAAAAAAGGCATGAGTAAAAAAAGACTCACAAATCTTCATAAAGGTACACGTTACCCTTAGTATGATTTGTATTGTCTTTCCTTACTCATGCCTGATCGTGTCAGTAACACGTAAAGAATAACATTTATGATGATTGCAAACGCTGTAAATGAATTGTTAAATAAACAATTTCAGCATCGTCAATAGGCTGTTTTAGCTTTTGTTGCATAATCTTAATCAACTTCCAAGCTAAATTATAGCATACGGGATACTCATTTTTCAATAGGTTATCGAGTTTTGTTCTCTCTCCTACTTCTTCGCCTTTGTAAACACGGTCAATCGCACGTCTTAAGTGTTGAACAAGTCGGTGAAAATCAATGCTTTGGCGATCCAGATCAATCGCAAGCTCCTGTTCAATCAGTTGCGTTAGTTGCCTGATTAATTCTGAGTCCCGACTAATTTGGGAGATTTCTTTATCTGTGATGGCACTGTGAATGTGCATCGCAATAAAGCCAACTTCCCCTATCGGAAACTGAAAACCAAGCCGACTTTCAATCATATCAACAACCTCTAAAGCAACTTCATGTTCTTTAGGATACAACGACTGGACTTCAATTAAAAAAGGATTGTTAAAATCTAATCCTTCCTTCATACGCTTAATTGCGAATGATAAGTGATCGGTTAATGCAATGTGAATATGCTCATTTAAGGTACTGTCCATCCGCTTTTCAATATGTGATAAGAGATCGTCCATAAACCCAATAAATTCTTCCCCTACATAGGGTAAGAGTTGTTTGTAATTTTCTTGCATCACCTTATCTTCTAATAAAAACGTCTTCTCTACTTCACTCACATTTAGAGCCTCTCCATTTTTCTTGCCAAACCCAATCCCTTTTCCGATCAAGATGACTTCCTCATGAACAGGATGGATGGCTATGACAACATTATTGTTGAGGACTCTTTTGACCCTAGCTGAAGCAGGCATTCCCTCACCCCATTTCCACTCTTTTAACCAGTTATGTCTCTTTATCTTTATCATAACAGTCTTTTCTATTTGTATAAAAACGCTTGCAAATTATAAAATAATTTTATGGTAAAATCAATCTTTGACCCTAATCCATATAATAGAAGGTGTGTTACATATGATAAAAATGCTTGTTCTTGATTTAGATGGAACAATTTTAAACTTTGAGAAAGAAGTGAGCCCCCGTGATATTGAAGCCATTAAGAAAATCATGGATCACGGTGTTCAATTAACCATTGCCACAGGCCGCCTCGATCACGAGATAGAAGCTGTCCTAGAGATGATGGATCTAAAAGGAAAAGCCAACCGCATTAGTCAAAACGGTGCTTTTGGTTACGACAAAGAAGGAGTCCACATCCACAGTCATACATTTGACCCACCCCATGTCAAAGAGATCTTCCAAGCAGCCGTGCATGAAGAGTTAATCACAACAGTGTCTACAGAGAAAGATGTTTATGTTCAGGAAGAAAGCGAAGGCCTTGAGGCAATGAAAAAGCGAATGTTCCGTCCTGTCATTGTCGACCCTAACTTAGCCGACAAGCTCGGAACAAACGTTGAACCGTCCAAGATTTCTCTTCACGGAGCGAACATTTCACTCAAACAAATGCAACAAAGAATTGAAGAACAGTTCGATCATCTGCTCGACACATTCATCTCGGATCCTGCATGTCTTGACTTAATGCCAAAAGACATTAGCAAAGGGGCAGGAATTAAGCACCTTCTTGAATCATTTGAAATACAACCAGAAGAGATTGCGTGCGTCGGGGACTCCTTTAATGATTTATCTATGTTCAACTTGACCGAGCATAGTTTTGCGATGTCTCAAGCTGAACAAGCTGTAAAAGACCAAGCAAGTCACGTTGTTCCTTCTGTAGCCAAAGCGATTGAAACCATGTATGATCAAAAATTAGTTTAAGTCAACGAGAAAGAAAAGTCCCGCATAAGGTTGGCGTTCCTTGTGCGGGACTTCTTCTATGATTGAACCTTCTTTCCAAACATTGAGATAGGCATCGCTTCTTGCTCCTCAGAACCTTGAACTTCTAATCGTTCACCTTGTGGATTCAGGCGATACCCCCAAGCGAAAACCCCGTTCATATATACAATCTCAAAGAAAATCCCCGGGTCTCCCTCGATCTCATAAATCTCCCCAACCTGATACTCGGCTGGGTTCATCATATATGATTTTGCCATAATAATTTTTCGCTGATGGACCGCATATTCATTCACCATTCCCATTTGCTCAGCTTTCCTAGCTTGTTCAGTAAGCTCAGCCACACGGTCTCGTAACTCTTCAATTGTCATATCGCTAAAACGTTTCTCCATGTTGACACCCCTTTCATTTACATTTTAGCAACGATTGGACACAATAGAAACTAGATTCTATTTAAAGAAAGGGAGTCATTACATGAGTTACATAGCGATCACAGGAGCCGGAACAGGTCTAGGAGCAGCTCTTGCCAAACAATACGCTGCCCATGACAATACGATTTATTTACTTGGAAGAACAGAAGACCGACTACTCTCCGTAAAGCGAGAAATTGAAGAACAAGGAGGAATCGCAAACGTTGTCGTTTGCGACGTAACAGATCCATCTTCCGTTGAAGAAGCGATGGCACAAATGCCGAAGTTAGACGTTTTAATTAACAACGCAGGACTCGGTATTTTTGGACCTGTACAAGAACTTACTCCATCTGACATCAATCAAATGCTTAATACAAATGTAAAAGGAACCATTTATATGACTCAATCTGCTCTACCTCGTTTAACGGAATCAGGAGGCAGAATTCTAAACATGATCTCCACTGCTGGTCTTAGAGGAAAAGTAAACGAATCCGTTTATTGCGCGAGCAAGTTCGCACAACGAGGTTTCACAGAAAGTTTACAAAAAGAATTAGCCGAAACCTCCACATCCGTAACAGCTGTTTACATGGGTGGTATGAACACCCCATTTTGGGATGGAAGCGAGCATGTGAGTAACCCATCAAAACTCAAAGACCCATCCACAGTAGCACAAATCATTTACAACCAAGACGACGGAAGAGAAGAAATTAAAGTCGATCAGTAAGCTCAAAAGCGGAAGCGACCGGTTAGCAACGTATAGGCTGGACTGAACCGCAGTGAGATCAAGGAAACACGAGGAGCATAAGCGAATCGATGTTGACTGATCGACCGGAGGTGAGGGAAGTCTACTAGTTGCTGGGCGCTGGAGCTGGATGCAAACAAAAGCGGAAGCGCCCGATTAGCAACGTATAGACTGGACTGAACCAAAGTAGAGCTTAAGGAATCACGCAAAAAAGGAGCTGTCACCTGTTCTCACAAGTGGCAGCTCTTTCTTTATTCTTCCGTCACATATTCTTCTAGAAATTGTTCAATCAACTCAAAAGGAAAACCTTTACGGTATAAAGCCCCTTTAATTTTATGCTTTAACTCATATCCCTCTGCCTTTGAAGCATATTTACGAAGAGCTTTCTCTCCCTGGTGAACAACGGCCTCCCATTCGGCATCATTGTCCTTTTCCTCCTTCACATCGTCCATGACAACTTTAATCACGTCTTGAGGAAACCCCTTTTGCATAAGCGTTTGTTGGACTTTTTGAACCTGCTGTTTGAAAGACTTCTTTCCATCTAAACGAAGCTTCTTCTCTACCCATTTGCTTGCCTTTTCCACTTGGTCTTCATAGGGATAGTGTTGAAGCGCATCTTCTGCTTCATTTGCTGTTAAGCCTTTTTCAATCAGCTCTTTCTTTACAAGCATTGGTCCTTTACTAGACGTATGAAGCCGTGTTCGAACGAGAGCCACCGCAAATTCCTGGTCATTAAGGAGCCCCTCTTTTACTAAGCGGTCTACCACATAATCAATCTTATCCTCATCGTATTCTTTCTCCCTCATATACGTCCTCATCTCTTTCACAGAGCGCATCCGGTAGCTTAAGTAATTGAGAGCCAGGGAATACGCTTTGTGATAACCGTCTTTCTCTACAAGAACTTCAATCGTTGGTTCATCAAGCTCTTTCCCTTTACGAAGCATATATTCAATTAATATTTCTTCGTCAACGCTAAAGGCGTAGGCTTCCCCTTCGCCTCGGTCCAGGAAAATGTTATAGCGCTGCGTATTTTTCTTTTGCGTAGTTATTTTAGTGATTTTTGGCAATCATATTCACCTCTGTTTCATCTTATCACGAATAGAGGAATGACCCGTACATTCCTCTATCGCTTTTTCTAAAGAACTGATATAAACTAAAATTACCTATATTTGTAGGAGGGTTTCCAATGCGAATAGCCATTACCGGAGGAACAGGTTTTGTAGGAACACACATCACGAGACATTTTGTTCACCAAGGTCATGAGGTTTACGTTTTAACAAGGAATCCAGACAAACACCCTAATACGGATCAAGTAAAATATGTAGGATGGTTAAAAGATGAATGTAAACCAGAAGAAGAACTTCCCCCATTAGACGGGATTGTGAACCTTGCAGGTGAGAATTTGAATAGCAGTCGATGGACAGAGGAAACAAAACGAAGCATCATGAACAGTCGTATTGAAGCAACAGAAGCAGTATTAGACCTGATCAAAACGATGGAACATCCACCCGGGGTACTTGTTAACGCATCCGCAGTAGGTTTTTATGGCACATCAAGAAGCGAAACGTTTACAGAAGAGACGACTACTCCAGGTGATGACTTCCTTGCAAATGTCGTAACAGAATGGGAAAAGCGGGCGGAACAAGCGGCAGATTATAACGTCCGTACTGTTTACTTACGCTTTGGAGTAATACTCGGTGAAGAAGGGGCTCTCCCTAAAATGGCCCTTCCATATAAAATGATGGCTGGAGGTCCTGTTGGTGACGGGGAACAATGGATGTCGTGGATCCACATCCAAGACATCGTTGGGATTGTCGACTTTGCTTTAAACAACGAAAATGTGTCTGGACCAATGAATGCAACTGCCCCTGAGCCAAAACGGAACAAAGAGCTTGGTCAAACAATCGGGAAGGTACTAAACCGCCCTCACTGGCTACCAGTCCCTTCTCTCGCATTAAAAGGAGCACTTGGCGAAATGAGCATACTCCTTCTACAAGGACAATACGTATATCCACAAAAGGCACTAGACCTAGGCTATGAATTCAAATATGCAACGCTTGAACCAGCCTTGCGCGATATTTTGTGTGATTAAAGAAAGGGAAATAGGCAACCCATGAAAACTCGTATTACAAATGTTTCGATTCACCCCATTACATCTCCTGCTATAGAACATGGAGAAGTTCTAATTGAAGACGAAAAAGTTAAAGATATTGGGCAGACTGTGGATGGAGGTTCAGATGATGAGGTCATTGATGGACAAGGCCTTTACTTGTTTCCAGGCTTCATTGACGTTCATACCCACTTAGGTTTATATGATGAAGGAACAGGTTGGGCAGGAAACGATGCCAATGAAACAATTGAACCCATGACACCGCACATTCGTGCTTTAGACAGCGCACACCCGCTCGATAGTGCTTTTCAAGACGCGCGTCAATTCGGGATTACGGCAGCTCATATCATGCCCGGTAGCGCAAACGTAATTGGCGGTACGACTTCTGTTATTAAAACGGTAGGAAAGAATATTACGAACATGTTATTGAAAGAAACGGCCGGACTTAAACTTGCCTTAGGTGAGAACCCAAAACGCATTCACTCTCAATCACGTGATGATTCAATTACCCGCATGGGCATCATGGGTATGCTTCGTGAGACATTTATACGCGCTCAGTGGTGTGAATATCCTGAAGACCCACGGAACAAACCAATCATTCAAGCACTAAAACGTGAAATACCTGTACGCATTCATGCGCACAGAGCGGATGATATTATGAGCGCGGTTCGTTTTGCTGAGGAATTTCAATTAGACCTTCGCATTGAACATTGTACAGAAGGGCACCTCATTGCGGAAGAACTAGCAGGACGTAACCTGCAAGTAGCTGTCGGCCCAACATTTACCCGCCGCTCAAAGGTAGAGTTAAAGAATAAATCTTGGGAAACGTCTCGGGCACTTACAGAACAAGGCATTCATGTAAGCATCACAACCGACCACCCCTACACTCCTATTCAGTATCTAAATGTATGTGCAGCCCTTGCTGCTCGCGAAGGTCTTTCACCACAAAAAGCACTTGAAGCAATTACCATACTTCCAGCGCGAAACTTAGGTGTAGACGATCGTGTTGGTAGTATAGAAGTGGGGAAAGATGCGGACCTTGTATTGTGGAATGGCCACCCATTTGATTTTATGGCCAAGCCTATATGGACAATGATTGACGGTAAAATTGTATAACCCCTCCCCTCTTTGGTCGTCAAAGAGGGGTTTTTGTTGATTCAGTTCCTATTAATTAGGGGAACCTGTGCCCCCCCACTACATTCAAATTTTTTTTCAAATACACATGGCTCAAAATAAAATGCTTTAAAAACATACTTTTTTACCTCCGTGGGTACATACGTTACACTGGACATATCCTATTCCTTTATATTTGTTAACGTTTTGTGAAGAAACGGTAATTTTGAAGGAGATTCTAGGCTTTTCTTAGAAGAAACCTAGTTAGGACAAGATCTTAACCCGCAAACATTAATTGCCAAAAAACAAACCCCTTTACCCCTAAGGGTATATGTGGTACTATAAAAAATGTAGCAAGCAAGACAAAAATTTTTTAGTTATTTATATACCTCCACTGGTATAAAAGATTGATATAAAAAACTTATTAAAAGCGAGGGATTTTCATGTTATTAAAGTATTTTTATGATGAAAAACTAGCACAGGCTTCTTACATGGTTGGTTGCCAAGCAACTGGTGAAGCACTAGTTGTAGACCCTTCCCGTGACATTCAAGCTTATTTAGATACTGCCAAGAAAGAAAACTTAACGATCACACGCGTTACAGAAACACACATTCATGCTGACTTCGTTTCAGGTGCAAAAGAATTAGCAACAGAAACTGGCGCAATTGCTATGCTTTCTGGAGAAGGCGGTAATGATTGGACGTATCAATTCCTAGATCAAATCAATCACGAAATTGTACGTGATGGAGATCAGTTTATGGTCGGTAACGTAAAGATTGAAGTTATGCACACTCCAGGTCACACACCTGAATCAATCTCATTTGTTCTTTACGATCGTGGCCAAGATACGCCAATGGGTGTATTCACAGGCGACTTTGTATTCGTTGGTGACGTTGGCCGTCCTGACCTTCTTGAAAAAGCAGCTGGCCAAAAAGACACGTCTCGCGTAGGCGCTAAACAGATGTTTGAATCTCTGAAACGCTTCAAACAACTACCAGACCACATGCAAGTATGGCCTGGTCACGGTGCCGGAAGTGCTTGTGGTAAAGCACTTGGTGCGATCCCTTCAAGTACAGTTGGATATGAAAAAGTAACCAACTGGGCACTTCGCCACGACGAAGAGGAAGCATTCATTAACGAATTAATCAGTGAGCAACCAGAACCACCGAAATATTTTGCTGTCATGAAGAAAGTTAACAAAGTTGGCCCGGCTCTTATTCGTGAATTAGGCGAACCTAAAAACACACTTCTTTCAGCAGATGAGCTAACAAAAGAACTTGAAAACGGAATGCAACTAATCGATACACGTCCTGCAAGTGAATTCGCTAAAGAGCACATCGCAGGAACAATCAACATTCCAAACAACAAGTCCTTTGCAAACTGGGCAGGTTGGTTAGTTGATTACGATAAGCCTGTTTATCTAATCGCAGACGAACAGAACATCGAAGATTTAACGAAATCCCTTCGTTCCATCGGAGCTGACGATGTGGCAGGTTATATGGAAACAGCTGCAATTGCTGGCTTAAAAGGAGAAGGCATTGCAACTGAATCTTATGAAGTAGCCACACCTGATCAGCTAAAAGACAAAATTGCTAACGAAGAAGTAACCCTAATCGATGTCCGTAACGAAGGCGAATGGAATGATGGACACATCCCACAGGCTCAGCACATTATGCTTGGTTATCTTCAAGAGCGCATTGACGAAGTTCCAACAGATAAACCAGTTGTACTGCAATGTCAATCTGGTGGTCGCTCTGCAATGGCTACAAGTATTCTACAAGCAAACGGTATTAAGAATGTAACAAATATGGCCGGTGGCTTTGGTGCTTGGTCTAAAGAAGACCTACCGCAAACGAAATAAGATTATATAAAGAGCGCCTTATTAAGGCGTTCTTTTTTTATCTACTCCCCATCTAAACGGATATCTGGACTTGGTGCACAGAGTGAGAATTTTAGGTCGAGCACATTGAGAAGAGTTTGAAGGTTGTTTTTATTGCATAGCGGGTAATACAATGAATGTACAACAAATGAACAAATGTTGTACAAAAACATTCAAAGGAGAGATTTTTTAAATGAAAAAGATCTTATCAGCACTTTTTGTCACGATGCTTATTGTAGGAACAATGGGTTCCTCAGTTTTTGCCGACAACCATAGCGATATGGCAATGGTTCGTGTTCTTCACGCTTCCCCTGATGCTCCTGAAGTTGATGTTTATGTAAATGGAAATGCAGTTGTAGAAGGTGCTTCTTTCAAAGCTTCAACTGACTACTTAGAACTACCTGCTGGTGAACATACTGTTGAAATCTACGCGGCTGGCACGAAAGGTGAGAAAGATCCAGTAATCTCTCAAAGCTTATCTGTAAAAGCTGGAATGGCTTACACGGTAGCAGCGATTAATACATTAGAAAATCTCGAACTCAAAGTTGTAGAAGATTCTATGAACATAACAGAAGGAATGACGAAAGTACGCGTTGGACACCTTTCTCCTGACGCTCCAACAGTAGATGTTGGTGTTGTTGGTGGAGATGCACTATTTAGCGGTGCAACATTCCCTATGGTAACGGATTATAAAGAACTTGACGCAGGCACATATGATTTAGAGATTCGCACAGAAGATGGTACACAAGTTATGGACCTTTCTGGTACATCACTTGAAGAAAATACAGTATACAGCGTATTTGCCGTAGGTATGGCAGATAATCTTGATGTATTAATGCTTAAAGACTACACGCTAATGCCTAACGATATGCCTCAAACAGGTATGGGTGGAGCATCTACTGACTCTACATCTTACCTACCAATACTTGCTGGTGTTGCCGTACTAGGCGCTGGTGCACTACTGTTATTCCGTCGTCGTACTCAACAATAAAATGAAACGCTTATCCATTGTGTTCACTCTTCTCTTATTAACCGCTTGTAACGAGGAGATGTTAGGCACGGCAAACGACACTCAAACTGTAGAACCGGAGCAGGTTGAAGCTACCATACAGCACCTTTCTTCTACGAGTGTCAATGCAACTAGGAAGGCTTCTAAACAACAACCTACCCTGTTACAAGAACCTGAGCAAGAAGGGATCTCGCCTGTTCATATCCGCATCCCTGCCATCGATGTTGATGCACCTATTGTCCAGAAAGGATTGAACAAGAGTGGGGAAATGGAGGTTCCTAATAACGGTGAGGATGTTGGCTGGTTTGAACCTGGGACAATGCCAGGAGATAGCGGTAACGCGATTCTCGCTGGTCATGTCGATGATCGTAATGGTCCAGCTGTTTTCTTTGATCTCAAGCAGCTAGAGCAAGGAGATTTAATCCTTTTGATGGGTGAAGATGGCAAAGAGCTTACTTTCGAAGTAGACAAAGTAATCGCCTATCCTAAAGACGATGCCCCTCTTCGTAAGATTTTCGGCCCATCCAACCATAGAAACCTCAACCTTCTAACTTGTACAGGTACGTTTGATCATTCAATCCAAGATCATGAAGAACGTCTTGTTGTATATACTTCTCTAAAGCCTTAACAGAAGGTACCAGTCCATCTTTAACATGTTAAAGGTGGACTGGTTTTCTTTCCAAATATTTTTTTGAAAATGAGCAAAATAATGATTCCCTTTTAAGCTTGGATCGAGTACTATAAGGATAG
The DNA here is from genome assembly GCF_014642405.1 of Pontibacillus salipaludis. Lineage (GTDB taxonomy): Bacteria > Bacillota > Bacilli > Bacillales > BH030062 > Pontibacillus > Pontibacillus salipaludis. The sequence continues at coordinate 83,091 of NZ_BMIN01000014.1, read as the reverse complement.
AGATATGATGCGAAATCATAAATTATTAATAGACAATTTCGCAGGGAAGGCAAATGGTGAGCCACCAGTTACGACTGGTCCTAGTGGGTTCGATTCCCACCCCGGATTTTTGTGAGCATTTGATAAAAATTCGAGGGTGGTTCGAGACCAGGAAACCAGTGTATGGATTCCCAAGCGGTACAATTCTGCCCTCATGACCAGGAGGGTATTTTTTATGTTGAAAAAACGCGATTTGCACGAGTCCCCGCACCTTTTCGATTTGATGTCTGACCCTGAAGTTTTCCCTTATGTCCGCCACAAAGCTTATTCCTCAGATGAATATTACTTTCTAACAAAACAAACCCTCGAGGCTGAAGAACGCGGCGAATTGATTTCTAGAACCATTCTCGACGAATGGAACCAACCCATTGGTACGATTAACCTATTTGACATGGACAACAACACTGGTTTCTTAGCAACCTGGCTAGGTAAACCGTTCCACGGTAAAGGGTATAACCGTTTAGCTAAAGAAGCTTTCTTTGAAGAGTTGTTTTTTGAATTAGATGTGCAAACCATTTTCATGAAAATTCGCAAAAGCAATCCAAGATCTCAAAAAGCTGCTTTAAAACTCCCATACTGCTCCATGGCAAACAAAAGTTATCCAGAAGTTTACGACTGGATTAATCATGACGATGAGGTATTTGACCTCTTTGCGATCTCTAAAGATCAATTTGTCTTTCATTACTATCGTACAGACGAAGGGGAAGAACAAGCACAAGAGGCATGAAAGTCAGCTTAAGGAGCTACTCGTATTTAATAAAGCGAGTAGCTCTTTTTGTATAATTTTCCTCTTTTCCGCCTATCCTATAACTAAAAAGGAGGCATCCCTAATGAAATCAAAAGCCCAACAAGCCAAAGAACGACGAAGCAAATTAAGTAAAGCTCAAGAAGTGATGTATCGTAAAGAATTTAAACGAGCGAACACAGCTCTCGATCATGCAAAGAAGAGTTGATTTTTTTGAAAATTAACCCTGTTGAAAAAAGTTATCCACACAGTTGTGCACACTGTTAACAAGTTTGGAAAAACCTTTCATATCCGTTCCCCATTTTGTGTATAATAAAATGTGTATAACTTTTCAGAATTTTGTGGATTATGTTGATAACATCTGGAAAACACATGTATATAACACTTCACTTGTGGATATAACTGTGTATAACAGATTGTTCCATTTAAGCGAATTTTATCGCAATCACATGCACCGATTCCTCCCCTTTTCGTGCACATATAAAATGGAACAATCACTCTGTACGGCTACCTAACCAGTAGCCGTTTTTTTTATTTCAGGACGCTTCAGGAGGGCGTCCTGGCGCTTTGTGGCTTGGTCCGGGCGCTCTGTGGCGGCGTTCTGACTCTTGGCGGCCTTGTCCGGACACCCAGAGCCGGCGTCTCGACACTTAGTGCCCCCGTCCAGACAACCAGCGGCGGCGTCTCGACACTTAGTGCCTCCGTCCAGACAACCAGCGGCGGCGTCTCGACACTTAGTGCCTCCGTCCAGACAACCAGCGGCGGCGTCTCGACGCTTAGCACCCCCGTCCGGACACCCAGAGCCGGCGTCTCGACACTTAGCGCCTCCGTCCAGACACCCTGCGACGGAGTCACGACGCTTTACGATCCTGACCGGACACCCAGAGCCGGACTCCCGACAATAAAGCATGTCAGGCACCCTTTAACAAACTAAAGGGTGCCTGACACACTTTATTGCTCTACTAGGCTAACGTAAAAGTTATTGCTCCCTTTTAGGCTTTTGTTTTGTTATAATACTTTTATCTTGAAGACTGAAGGAGGAGCTTATCGATTATGCTACAATCTGAACCAGAACTATTTGAAGTACTCCAACTTATCTACCGTGAAATGGATCAACGCAGTGTTCCTGAGGCAATCTATTATGCTCTAGAGCAGATGAATCATTTTTTCCAAAGTGATGGGGCTGTCGTATATACAACTCATAACGGTCGTTTGTTTCCTGATTACGAAGCGATTTTAAATACAAGTCTATATCCCCTCCCCTTATTATCTCCTTCATGGCTAAAAGAAGTACATGCCTCAGATCAATATATCCACACCAATCCCCTTTCCTCACCTATAATAGAACCATTTAAGAATATGCCTGCAACGCATCACATTGTCGTTCCTTTAGAGTATAAGGACCTGCAATTAAACGGAGCTCTTGTTGTCTTTTCAAACAAACCCTTTAAGCATGACCATTATATTACCCCACTCATTACATTAATCGGGGTCATGTTAGCTCAAAAGCAACCAACTTCCAAGGTCGAAGAAGAAGGCGTGTTATACCGAACAGACCAAGTTCGACGTCAGCAAGCCGAATTTATGCGACTCGCTAAAGACGAACGACTAAACTCTGTAGATTTAGTTCCCGCTATGCGAATGCTTTGTGAATCCACAGCCCATACGCTTGGAGCTAGTCGTACTAGTATCTGGCTGAAAGAAAAGGATCAACATTCGTCATACTTTGAGAATGTAACATCATACTCGAGCGAAACTAGGTCCCATTCAAGAATAGACCCTTTGAGAAAAGATGAGCACCCCGCCTACTTTGAAGCAATCGAGGAAGAGCGTACCGTTTCTATAGACAACACCACTCTTGATTCTCGTGTTAGTGAGTTACAAGACGTTTACTTTCACAAGAACAACGTATACGCCTTATTAGATGCGCCAATTCTTTGTAACGGGAAATCAATTGGAGTCTTATGTGTGGAACATACGAAACCAAGGCACTGGACATTTGAAGAAGAAGCTTTTGTCAGTTCCATTGCAGACCTGACTGCTTTCGTACTAGAACATATTGAACGTAAGAAAGCTGAGAATAAGATCCGCAACCTTGCTTATGTTGACCCGTTTACCCAGCTACCGAACCGCAATCAGATGGAAGCTTATATGGAAGACAAGATAGCACAGGTAGATGAAGAGATAGACAAATTTGCGGCCATCTATATTGATTTAGATCAGTTCTGGAAAGTTAACGAAGCGCTAGGGTATAAAGTGGGGGATCAACTGATTCTCGCCATTACGAAACGTATTAATCACTTACTTGAAGACGGGGAGCATTTAGGGCGTTTAAATGGGGATAGCTTTCTCTTGCTAACCCAAGTTACTTCTAACCAACACGCTCTTTATCGTCGTATTCAAACCTTTAAGGATGCGTTTAAGGAAGCTTTTACCGTGAACGAACAGTGCTTATTCTTAACGTGTAGTTTTGGGATTGCATTTTATCCGGAGCATGGAGATTATTCTGGGGTTTTAATCCAACATGCACATCGGGCTACTTATGAAGCAAAGCACGCAGGGCGAAATGGACTTCAGGTTTATCAAGATTCAATGGAGCACCAATCAAAAGAACGCCTAATTTTTGAAATGAATCTTATGCAAGGGCTACAAGAAGGCCAATTCCAACTGTATTATCAGCCTCAGATTGACCTTCACACGAAGAAAATTGTAGGTATGGAAGCTTTAATTCGCTGGCATCATCATGAGCATGGCCTTATATCTCCGGCTGATTTTATCCCATTAGCCGAAATTACAGGACACATTGTCCCTATCGGAGAATGGGTTATACAAGAAGCTGCTCGTCAATTGAAAGAATGGAATGAGATGGGACATAGAGGTCTCACTGTTTCTGTGAACATTTCACCGCGTCAGTTTCAACAAGGAAACCTACCTGAAGTGATTCAAGAAGCCATTGCTAAAACAGAAATCGAGCCTTCTTCTCTAATAATAGAAATAACAGAGAGCTTAGCTATGGAAAACCAGGAACGAATCATGAAGCAAATGGATGCTATTCGAGACTTAGGGTGTTGCATTGCAATTGATGACTTTGGCTCTGGCTATTCTTCATTACGCTATCTTCAACACTTCCCCATCCAATCATTGAAGATTGATCGACGTTTCGTGGAGAATATTAATTCAAATCAAAAGGATGCAGCTATAGCGAGAACAATGATTAACTTAGCCAAAAGCCTAGAACTAACTGTGGTGGCTGAAGGTATAGAAGAATTGGAACAACTCAAAACCTTAAGAAAAATGAACTGTCACCAAGTACAAGGGTACTTTATATCAAGGCCGCTTCCTGTAAGAGATATTACAACATGGATGAAAAAGTACTCTTTATAAACAAAGAACCAGTATCTCTTTCATTAGATGCTGGTTCTCATAATAGGGCCCTATCCATCTAAACACTTACTGAATGGTGGCTATTACTCTAAGAAACGGTTCACCCGTTGGATTGCACTCTCAGTCGAATACGTTTTATACACCGCTTGGGCAAGTCTAACAGGGTCTCCGAAAAAGAAGCGTTCATAAAGAGTTTGTCTTGAACCAAATTCACTCATCGACAAATCCCAAGCAAGTCGAAACAGCTCGACTTTTTCTTTCCCTCCCTTTTCGTATCCTTTTAAATAGAAGTTAAGATCACTACCTATTTCAGAGGAAAAGTCACGTTCAGACGGGAGAGTCACCATCCCGCTAGCACCGAGTTGTTGAAGAATTTCCATACAACGAGGATAGAAACGCTGGAATTCATTCACTGCTACGTACAGAGGTAAAGGATCAGGGATATATACGCCATTTTCATCTAACGTTCCTGTTCCTTCTGCCTTAAACAAAAGGGCTTTCATTGATTCAACGCCTCGAATCATTTCCGCCATCTTCCCCTGCACATGCTCATACTCACCAACGTTAATCATCTCAATGATGGATTGAGCCACCCCAAGGGCAAATTCAGCCTTTATCACTTGCCTTGAAACAATTTGGTGGAGGGTAAACGGAATAAACTTCCCATCTTGATACAAACTGGCTACTGCCCTTATATTTTCATAAATAAACACCCGGTCCCAAGGGACAATAACCTCATCGAATAACACGATTGTATCCATTTCATCAAAACGGGAAGAAAGAGGTGTATCTGAATGGGCAAAAGAACGCCTGCATACAAACTTCAATCCCTTTGTATCACTCGGTATCGAAAATAGGTATGATTGATCTTCTTCAGCAGTCCCCGGAGTGGAATACACAATGATCTCGTCTGTGATTCCCCCTTGTGTTGCGAGTAATTTCGCCCCTTTTATAACCAAACCTTCATCGCTTTTATTTACGATGCGTGCATTCGTAACCTCCTCATCAAGAACTGAGAGCTTAGATCGGTTTGATTGAGGACTAATAAACGTATGGGTAAATGATAAATCTCCCTCACGTGCGTATTCGTAGAAAGACCTCAACTTCTTAGGGAATGTTTTCTTCTCACCTTTAAGGACCTCGAGAGAAGCAGCAAAAGAAGCTAACACGGTATTCATATAATCAGGACTTCTCCCCATAAGTCCTCCATTAAAAGAGGCCCACTCTTGAATCATGCCTTTTCTCTTCTGCAAATCCTCCATTGAACGAGGGATTAGGTAAGAGACGCCAACCGCCTCCCCTGTTTTCTCACTTCTAACAGTCATATTCTTCACCTGGTGCTGCAAATCATATAAAGCTGCTTGGCTTTTAATCATTCCTGCAAAAGCAGGGTGCTCTGAGATCTTCCCCGTAACCCTCTGCCCCTCATACCACACATTGCTGTTGAGTGCATTGATTCTTCTGAGGTACTCATCGCCTGTAATGGCCGGCATATGCTCACATCCCAATCTAGAAAGTTCATATCTTATATTATTAGGGAATCCACTAAATGTGAGCATAAGAAAACCCTCGTTCCTTAGAGAACGAGGGATTCTAATAATGGTTCGTCTGACAGATGACGCCCTGAGTTAGAGGCATTCTGAATAAGTTCTGACATTTATATTATGAAACTTTTGAATCTTGGCTTGGAATATACGCTTTTGAGTTTGGTACAAGCCAGCCCACTCTACCAGCAATAGCCACGATAACAAGACTTCCCCCTAATAAAATCAAAGAGAATACCGGTCCTAGTCCACTCATCGCCATAACAGGTCCAAGCGCAATAATTAAGATTTCAATCGGAATCATGCCTACATAACCTAGAGCATAATCATCAAGCGTCGTACTCTCTGATTTCGGGTCTACGATGCGCAGTAATGCAATTCCCATCGCTACCGTTCCTGTGCTCCAGCCCCAGCCGAAGATCCCATTCTCAAACCAGTGCTGATGGAACACGCGTGGTGCGATAAAACGGAAAATGCAATATGCCCAAATGACACCAAACACCATTAAAGCTAATAGTGGCCATAAGTATGAAGCTACTACCGCTAGGTTAATAGAGGTCATACCAAAGATGACAATTAAATCTGTAGCTGTCCCGCTTAAACGGTCAATAATACGCTTATCCACATATTCATTCGTTCGAGTGCCATTCAACACCATTTGGATCATGAGACCGACCACAAAGGATAGACTCAATAGCGGAATACTCACTTGCGGGAACAACGTTTCAATACCTGTCTTTAAATAGAAGCTACCTAATACCACAACTCCTAAAATAGCAATGTGGAAAAATAACGGATCTACCGTATTGCTAGAAACCGTATCTTCACCTGAGGCCACACGCTTGTCCTTCTTCACAAGCCCTGTACGTAACTCTTGTGGCAGATCGCTAAAATCAGAAATGAAGTTTGTTTGCTTCTTCTTTGTATTTGTCTTAATTAACAATAGTCCGCCTAGTATAGAAGCAACAAGTCCAATCGTAGCTGATGTATACCCGAGGTCTGTCGCCTCTTCCCAGCCAAGACCACTAAACGCCTCTCCAATCGCCGCTGCCGTGCCATGGCCTCCAAGGAAACCAGCACCTAAGATTAAACCAAAACCATCTGGAACATCCGACACTCGGGCAATCAGAAGGTACGTAATAAATGCTCCACCGCCCCACATGAGTAGCGTAAGTAGCATGGAGTAGACCCACATGTTCCGAACCCGTCCGAAGGTTTTCTTCCACTGAACTTTAGCAGCTCCAATTGGAATAGCACCAAAAATGACGGCAATTAAAACCGTTGGATAAGAAGAAACCATATCGCTAAACGGCAGAAGGTCAAACCCATTTGGTCCAAAGGTTAGTCCTAAAACCCCTGCTGTAATACTTGCTGGAATAAATAATTTTTGCATAAATGTAACTTTGGCACGTAACACCACGCCAATTAGTAATAATACGGAAATGACACCTAAATCAATCGCTAAATCCCAAACTGTCATTTACCCACGCTCCTTTTATATGATTATTGTCTTTCTCTCGTATAGGGTAACTCTGTAAATGTAGGGTAGAGTTCTCGCGGAAGTTAAACTTCAAAAATATGGAAAGGTAATTCATTAAAAACGACTTTTTTAGGCAGAAAAAAAGCCGCTTCAGGTAGAGGGATCCTCTTGTGTTGGCAGCCTAGTGTGCAGGGAATTCGACAAAATATCTCGAGTTCCGACTTATTTAATTATAAGCATTTTTTCGGTTTTGGCAAGAAAAATTTTCAGGAGGGATTGTTCCCTCGTCCCATCTAGGGCTGGAGAAATTAAAAAAGAGAACACAAAGGTTGAGGCTTCATGTTCTCTTCTGTAGTATACAACTAGCTCTGCTCGCGCAAACGATTCAAATGTGTACTCCTCATAATCGGCAACCCAATCCCAACCGTAACAGCAGTAATTGGGAATCCTTCATCTCCCCCTAACCAGCCAGCGACAGAGACAGGAACATAAATCACATAAAAGAACACCATCAACGCAATGTAAATCCGGTTCATTTTCTTTTCCTTCTTTGTCTTTTGACCACTCATGTGAAGCCCTCCTATAAACCTAGTGTTTTGTCTCGGCTCCCCCAAATATCAGAAAGGAAATCTATTTTCGGTCCAGCTGATGACCGGAATATGTTTTCTTTTAGGTCAGCTAGAACTCTTTTAAATCCAGTTGACTGAAACTCATTGGAAGCTCGAACATAAATGCGATTGTTGTCGATCTTCATCTCCGCATCCTCCAATGAACCTCCGTTAGCTGAAATAGACGCTTTGGCTTTTTGTCTCATTTTCCTTATGATCTCATCCATTTCGTCATCGAAATACTCTCGTAACTTTGCTCGTGACGCAGGCTTGTCTAATTCTTCTTCAATCACTTGATCGATGGCTTCTAAGCGCAGCTCATGGTTTGTCCATTCTGCATAGGAACCATTGCGCCGTAAATCGTCTCTACGTTCTTTAACTTTTTCATCAAACTCCTCAAAGAATGAGTTCACTTTCCCTTCAAATGTATCTTCTTCATAGTCATCCATCAGGTTTTGCACTTCTTCATAAAGAACACTCGTTGCCGCTAAACTAGCTTGCTGTGAAGTAGTGTTCGCTTGTTCTTTAACGGCAAGAACACTTGATAGATTCATAACAAACACAAACAGCACCATCATTAACGCAAGGATTCCAATCACAAAGATCGTAATACTCCCATCCTCTTCTTTTAGATGTTTCATTCGATTACCCTGCCTCTTGCTGAAGTGGAGTAAGACACAGTTGGTTCACCGCCACCGAATAATGCGTCAGGTAAAATGACGAAGCTAATCTGAAGCTGCAGATCCACCTTAAACTCTTTACCTCCACTGACGTTAGCCGAGTAACTAATGGAATCACTAGCTGTTGACATAATCTCATCAGCTGCAGTCCTTGCTTCTGAAGCGTTCTTTGTAACAGAGTACACCTTTGCATATTCATTGGCTGCTGATTGGGCCACAATGATGCCATGAATCCCGACCGCGAACTGCCAGAAGATAAGAATGAGTAAGAATACAAGCGGAACGATGCCCAAGAACTCAATTGTCGCTGACCCATCTTCTTTTCTTAACTGGTTGAATCGTTTGATCATACGCTACGCCTCCTGTGATTCCACTTCGATGACACGCTGTCCTTCACGCCATTTAATCATGAACGAGGACATGAGAATAATAAAGAATGGAAAGATGATCACGTTCAACGCCATTTGAGTGACCATCTGCGCTGCAAAGGATGAGGTGATGTTAAAGATCCAAAGCGTAATCAGGATGCCTACGACTAGCTCCACAAATCCAACAAACGTCAACAACCCGAAGATTTTAAGGAGGTGCTTCCTCCCTAGACGAAATCCTTCACGGAGAGATTTGTGAATCGGTTTGCCGTCAAACATCGTCACGTAAGGTATGGGAAAAGCAATCGATAACAATAACAACCCAGGGATAATAAACAGCATAAACCCAATCGTCGTTACAACGGCTGTAATCACCGCAAAGACAAAGACGGTAAAGCCTTGAAGCATAAACTGAAGCAAGGCATCCCCAACACCTTTCTCCTCCCCAACATATTCGTTATACGCTAGGCGGATAAATGGCACTTGCGCCCATAGGTACAACAATATAGTCAGCAGTGCATAATAGATATCCCCAAACGAATACAGCGGTGTGAGCTGAGGGGTGATGGCGTATATATAATTGGTCGCAAATGAGTGAATCAACAACAAAGGTATCGTGGTACAAACCACTAATAGTAGGATTTGTTCGATCTTCCCTGTATACAGTTCCCACGTAAATCGAATGGGCTTATCCATAGCAAACTCCTTTTATTTGAGGCTTTTTTTCTTATAACACGCTGTAAAAAACTAATTAACGTTGTTTCTAATCAGCTTTCTATTCTTGTTATTTAAACTTTCGACCCTTTGCAAGAAAGATGTTCTGACTACCTCTTTATACTTCTCCTCTGGTAATTCATCTTGATTTTCCACATACGCAACTTTTTCAAGCTGTTGTTTCATATTTTGCTTTTCAGAACTAGAAAATTGTAATAAGTATTCTTTGATCTCTGCATTCATTTTGCTGCTAGGAGTCGACTCTAAAAGCCGATCTACTGTGTCAGTATTTTTGTGAAGCATAGAAACTTGTTGAAATTGTGTGTAGTCAAAATGAATGAAAATCTCAAAGATCTCCTCTACATCTTCATCAACAAAATAACCTTTTCCACTAATGATGTCTTCCACTTTTTTATTATAGTTTTCGAATAAATTTACTAGCTCTTTTTGCATGTCCAAACTTTTCATCATCATGGATAGAACGCTCTCGGATAACCTCTTTTCTTCCTCACCTATGTCACTAGATTTCATATGGATACGAAGATAATCCCGTATCTTCTCAAAAGGAAACATTTCAAGTTTAACCCTTTTACTACCCTCTTTATCTAATTGATTTACCAAGGCATTTAACAAGGTTAACTTTTCAAAAGATTGCTCAAACTCTTCCTGGCTTACTGAACCGGATGACGAAATTACTGCTAAACCTTTAAGTTGATTCCTAGAAAAATAACTAACGAGATAATGTTTTGCTTGATTGACTTTGTAACCAAATGGATTCAGGTCATATTTCTCAAATAGTTTCTTATCGCTTTTAGCCTTTTTTTCTAATAGCTGAATTTCTTGCATGAAATCAATCCTTCTCAATATCTTTCGAGCACATAAATATAATCTGTTTACGTAGATATAAGAAATTTAGTATCTATGTTTTCATTACGAATTAGTGGAATATTTTCTTGATTTAAGTTTGAGATGTTACCTCTATATCTACCTTTTACAAGATTCGTATATTCTTCTTTAGTAAGTTCAGATTGATCTTCTTTGTACGTAATGTCAGCCATATCTCTTTCTAATTTGTCTTTATTACTTGAATCCAACACTTTCAAATTCGCCCTAATATTAGAAGGAATATCTTGTGATGGTAATCGATTTAGCAGTTCATCTACATTTTCCGCTATCTTCCATTGATGATATAACTGTGTATATTGTATATAATCGATTTGTGCTAGTACATCTAGCATTTCTTGCAAATCTTCGTCAGTAAAGAAACCAACCTCATTAATAATAGAGTCCATATCCCGGTCATATTGTTTAAATATTGATACTAAATCATCTTGCATTTCTATATTAGATTGAATCGCATTGAATACTTTCGTAACATGCATCTTAGCTACAGAATCTAACTCCTGACCGTTTAAGCAGGTTTGCAAAAAATCTCGAGTTTCTTTAAAAGGCTCCATATCAATCGCCGCTCTACTTTGCCCTACAGAATCAATCTTAGTTGTCAGTAACTTCGCAAATGTTAGTTTATTAAAAACATGTTCAAATTCTTCTTGGCTTACAGACCCTTTTGTAGAAATAATAGCCTGACCTTTTAATTTGCTTCCTCTTACATAGGCAACATAATAATAACGATCCCCGTTCAATTTATAGGCAAACGAGCTTATGTTAAAGTCTTCAAATAGTTTTTTTAAAGCTTTTGCTTCTTTGTCTAAAAATTTTTGATCATGCATCTTATCATTCCTTTTAAGTTGGTGTAATAAAGGGAGGGCATATAATCAACTATATGCCTCGGATATTATGAAAACCAACCCTTCACCTTATTGTACGCATTCACAATGCTATCTTTAGCTTTTCTTCCAATCTCTTTAGCAGTTCTAATAGGACCGCCTTTCCAGTTGCTTGAAACCAACTTTACACCTTTCGATCCTAACCACAAGACAGCTCCTGCTGCAGCAATTCCCAGACCAGCTGCTTGAGCTCCAGGGATAGCAGTTGCCACCATTCCTGCATTCATTAAAGTATCTCCAAGACTAGCTGTGGCATCTGTTGTGGCAGTTATTTTTTCGCTGTTACTTGCATCACTATTGTAAACATCAATCGCTTTTGCTGTATTAAAACCTGTTTCTATAGCTGAGAAACCTGCTCCAATCCCAGCTGCAGCAATATTAAATTTAGATACCGCACCGTTACTTATATTTAAAGCTGTTTGAGAAACACCAGACAACGTTCTAGATCTGCTGGCAAGATCAGCATTTCGAAAATTTTCAATCTTTTTCACATCTCTAAATGTTTGAAAGGCGTCATATCCGCCTTTTGCATGGGCAGCAGTATCATATGCATTCGCCGCAGTCTTTACATAGGAATTATCCCCTGCTGTTAACTTAACACCATTAATCAAAATGTTTTTATAAAACCCACTAGGCGTTGCTCTAATCGAACTACCTTCTTGATAGTTAGCTAGATCATACATCATCCCCGCCTGGCCCATCATTATATCGTTCACTACGAATTTTGTTGCGTCATATTCAAAAGGCAACTTAGCATTCATCGGGTCTTCATTGGTAGTTGCGCCACCAACCGTACTAAAAGGCCCGTACATAAAAGGACTACTCGATCCTGGCGCACTAGTTCCATACCCGTAAAGACCTAAACCAGGTTGTGCATAAGGAGCGCCTTGTGTGCCGTTATCAAGAAAACCAGGCTGCGCATATGGATTCCCTTGCGTCCCTAATCCGTCAAAACCGGCCTGCGCATATGGATCCCCTTGCGTCCCTAATCCGTCAAAACCGGCCTGCACATATGGATCCCCTTGTGTCAGCCCTCCATTAAAACCATTTGCCTGCCATGGGGTTCCTTGTGTGCTTCCATAGCCATTAATAGCAGGGTTCGTCCAAGGTGTTCCTTGACTACCAGATCCATTAAAGCCTGCCTGGTTCCACCCTTCGGCATTCCATCCTTCTAAGTACCACGGGACACTCGTCCAATAGGCGCCGTTAAAATATTCGCCTTGAAAGCCGTTTCCATTCGTTCCTTCTCCATTCCACGTTTCTCCGTTTGTCGATTTCCCTTCCCATATCTCACCTGACCATTGGAGTTCTGAACTGTTCCATGGGTTGCCCTCCCAGGAGTTCCCCTCCCACGAATCACCTGACCATGATTCGACGGCGTAGACGGCAGGAACGAGGATCGGTTGGAAAGTGACAAAAACAATAGCCAAGAAAATGAAGAACTTTTGGATCACTTTACTCACCTGAGTCACCTCACCCTTGTTTTTACTTCCCCCTCACCTCAGTCGTCTCTTTTTAGTTCTCTGTATTCTCACTAAATTTCTCTTCAATAGATTTCTTTAATTCTTCTATTCTGTCAGCACTTATAGTTTCTAGTTTGCTGATAAGCTCTTTCTCAGACTTCTCAGCTAACTCTTCTATTTCATCTGCATAAGACAATAATTCAGACCGTTGATCATACGTAATAATTTCTTCATTTACAGCAATATATAGGAGAGAACTAATATCATTACCTTGACCTAAAGTTGTAAATGCCCAATCATTTTTGAACTCTAAGATATCAAAGCTATTGTCTACCTCTTCTGCATCAGCGTCAGATAACGCATCTTCTTTCCAATCTTTCCATTCTTCTAACACATCTTTAGCACGTTGGAATTCTTCTTCAAGCCCCTTTTGATTTCTTACGGTCGTATAAATCCCTTCCGATGCACGTGCAACCTGCTTCAATTGCTCTTGTGCATTGGCATCTGCCTGAAATCCAATAATGTTAATAATCGGCTGTGCATCTGACTTCGAGAACTGTTCAGCCACTTTGACAGGATCTCCTCCACAGGTTTCTATCCCATCACTGACGAGGTAGATGAGGTTTGTATTGGTTTCTTGATCAAATTGACTCATTGTATCTTGTGATTCTTTTAATGCATCAGCAATAGGAGTCCACCCTTTAGGTTCAAATTGATTTAAAGCATCGGTGAATTGGTCTTTGTTGTAACTTTGAAAAGAATATACTTGTTCAATTGAATTACAAGAGAGCTGTTTATCACCATCAGCACTTGATCCTTTATGACCGTACACACGTAATGAAACGTTCGCTTCTTTAGGAAGAGCAGCCAGAAAATCTTGTATAGATTCTTTTGCTAATTGCATCCTTGTCTTCCCATCCATCTTGGCTCCCATACTTCCACTTGCATCTAAAATAACTTCAACGTTGTAGTTCTCTTTAAACTGAAACTTTTCATCTGGTAAATCAGGGTGTCCTGATGCGCCATATTCCCATTTTTTTATGGTATTTTGCGGATCGGGGTAATCCATGGCTATCAAAGAATACAAATACCTGAGATACAACATTTTCGTTTCTTCATCGGCATCTTTTGGAAGAGGGTCCAATTGACTTAAATCTTCTTTTATCTTTTCTTCAACAGCATAGGGTTCTTCCCCACCATATTTACCTTCTTTTTGATTAATTAGATCCTGTGTGGTTTCAGGTAGTTCGGGTGCTTCTTCCAAGATAGACGTATCTATGCTTGAAGCAGAAGCCTTTTCTTCAGCACCCTGTCCTTCTTCTTGACTAGGTGATTCATCTTTAGAAGCAACTTTTTCTTGTTCTTCGTTCTTTGGTTTTTGTTCATTAGTCGTTTGTTCATCTTGACTGCTACATGCTGTGACGAAACTAGCTAAAAGTCCAATCATGATAAGCCTCTTGATATTCATAGCGAAAGCCCCCTAATCAAAAAAACGCTACGGTTATTACTATTCCTTTGTATTCTCACTAAACTTCTCTTCAATAGATTTCTTCAACTCTTCAACTTTTTCAATATTAATATCTTCTAATTCCTTAATTAGTTGATCCTGTGATTCTTTTACTAGCTTCTCAATCTCATCTGCATAAGATTTAAGCTCTTTCCTTTGATCGTAAGTAATGATATCTTCATCAACTGCTGCGTATAACACCGTACCAATATCGCTCTCTTGAGAAACTCCTGTGGCATACCAGTCATTTTTAAATCGCGTGATGTCATAACCATTTTCTGCACTAGCATATTTAGCATCTGATAAGGCGTCTTCCTTCCATGCTTCCCATCGCTCTAACACTTCTTGAGAACGGTCGAATTCTTCATCAAGATCTTCTTGATTATTCACTGTACTGTACATCCCATTTGAGGCTTGAGCTACTTGTTTCAATTGTTGTTGAGCATCACTGTCCGCCTGAAATCCTATAATGTTAATAATGGGCTGAGCTTGTGAGTCTGAAAACTGTTCAGCAACTTGAACTGGGTTTCCTCCACACGTTTCAATCCCATCACTCACTAGGTAGATAAGATTGGTAGTTGAATCGCTATCAAACTGCTCCATAGACTTTTGCGATTCTTTTAAAGTGTCTGCGATTGGAGTCCAGCCTTTAGGTTCAAGTTGATTAAGGGCTTTAGAGAATTTCTCTTTGTTATAGCTTTGGAATGAGTAGACCTGCTGTATTGAGCTACAAGAAAGTTCCTTGTCACTTTCTTCACCGGATCCTTTATGCCCGTATACACGAAGTGACACTTTTGCTTCTTCTGGTACTTTACTTAGAAATAGCTGAATGGATTCTTTAGCCAAATCCATCCTTGTTTGCCCGTCGACCATTGCTGCCATACTTCCACTAGCGTCTAATATGACTTCAACATTATAGTTGTCTTTAAATTGAAACTTTGCATCTGGTAG
This sequence comes from Pontibacillus salipaludis, assembly GCF_014642405.1. Classification (GTDB taxonomy): domain Bacteria; phylum Bacillota; class Bacilli; order Bacillales; family BH030062; genus Pontibacillus; species Pontibacillus salipaludis. The sequence goes on along the minus strand of NZ_BMIN01000014.1, from coordinate 67,821 downwards.
GTCGGGATTTCCTGAGGCACCATATTCCCACTTTTTAATAGTATTTTGAGGGTCAGGAAAATCCTTTGCGATAAGAGAATACATGTACCTAAAGTACTGTTTTTTCGTTTCTTCATTCGAATTTTCTGGAAGTGGATCTAATTGATTAAGGTCATCAATAATCTTCTTTTTAACAATTTCCAAATCCGGATTTAAATGACCATACTTCCCTTGCTTTTGATTAATTAAATCCTTTGTTGTTTCTGGTAATTCATGTGAAGACCCGAAAAGTGCTGTATCCTCGCTGGAAGGATTCTCTTTATCTGCTTCTTGTTCTGATTCTGATAGATCCTTTAACACTTCTTCATCTTGTTCATTACTTTCTAATTTTTGTTCACCTTTTGCTTGTTCGCCTTGGTTGCTGCATGCTGAGAAGAAACAAATTAAAAGCCCTATCAATATCAGTCGGAATACCTTCATAAACAAAGCCTCCCAAGCAAACCCTTCCATCAATTCAAAGGATATGTTTTTACTTATCCGTTTTCTCACTAAACTTCTCTTTAATAGACTTCTTAAATCTATCTAACTTCTTAGCGCTAATATTTTCTAACTGATTTTCAATCTCCTTAGAAGATTTCTCGGCTAGATCTGATATTTGAGAATCCCATTTTTCCATTTCTGAAATTTGATCATATGTTAGTATTTCTGCATCTTCTGCAAGATTCATAACAGCGGTGATCTTATTACTTTGATCAAGGTGCTTATAATACCAATCATTGGTGAACCCTAATATATCAAAGTAATTATCTGTTTCAGCATATTCTGCTTCTGACATAGCATCCTCTTTCCAATCTTCCCAGGCCTCTAATACTTCTTCAGCACGATCGAACTCCTCTTCAAGAGCCTTTTGATTATTTACAGTGCTATACATACCATTTGAGGCTTGAGCTACTTTCTTAAGTTGTTTTTGTGCTTTTGGATCTGCCTGAAACCCAATGATGTTGATTATTGGTTGAGTTGTTGATTCCGAAAAATTCTTAGCTATTTTAGCAGGATTTCCATCGCACGTTTCAATCCCATCACTTACTAGATAGATTAAATTTGTGCTGGCACTAGGATCAAACTGACTCATAGATTGCTGCGATGCTTTTAAAGCATCTGCAATTGGCGTCCATCCTTTAGGTTCAAATTGGTTTAATGCCTCAGAGAATTTTTCTTTGCTATATTGATCAAACGAGTAAACTTGCTCAATGGAATTACAAGATAACTCTTTGTCACTATCGGAACCAGACCCTTTATGGCCATACACACGTAAAGAAATATTTGCTTCTTCAGGTAAATCACTTAAAAAGTTTTGAATAGATTGCTTGGCTAATTCCATTCTTGTTTTTCCATTAACTTTAGCTGCCATACTTCCACTAGCATCCAGAATGACCTCAACATTATAGTTATCTTTGAATTGATACTTCGAATCAGGTAAATCAGGGTTTCCAGATGCACTGTACTCCCATTTATTTATCAGGTTTTGTGGATCTTCAAAGTCTTGTGCAATTAAGGAGTACATATACCTAAAATAGAGTTTCTTCGTTTTTTCATCTGCATCTTGGGGTAAGGGATCCAATTTGCTAAGATCTTCAATTACTTTTTCCTCAACCCCATCAGCATACGGCTCTTGATCGGCATATTTCCCTGGCTCTTGATGGATCAAATCAGATGTGGTTGCTGGTAGTTTAGGCACATCCGCTAAGGCGGATGTACCTGAACTAGTCTTATTCACCTTTTCATCGTTATCTTCATCTGCATTCGAATTGTTTGTTGTTATTTTTTGCTCTTCATTACCTTCAGGTTGACCTTGATTATTTTGAGACTGTTGCTCATTATTACTACAAGCAGCCAAAAGAAAAGCTATAATGCTCACAAGAACCACAACATTTTTTCTCATTTCTAACTCCCCTAATCAACCGCCTCCACCGATGTTATCAATTAGTCCACTGAACTTCTCAACTACGTCGTTACCAATTCCAGACCCAGACATCGCCTGAGAAATAACCCCAACCACAATCACAACAACCGCCGCAATCCCAATCCACTCAAGTGTCTGAGACCCTCTTTCATCTTCCTTCATATCCGTCACAAAATTCATCATAGATGCAAACCAGTTTTGCAAGAAATTCATATCATATACCTCCTAAGTTTTTTAAAAGTTATTAAAAATGCTGTTGTCTCCTAACAACATGTTCATCACCATTAAGCCGGCGATAATTAAAATGGAAACAGGTGCGACTAAGAAAGTTGTCACAAGCGTCACTTTCGGTGAAGCTTTCGCCGCTAATTCTTTAACGCGTTCTTCTTGAATCTTTCGAATATCTTCTGCTTGAATTTTAAAAGTTGTTGCGATCGGTACTCCCAAATTCATACCTTGTATTAAAGACTTTATTAATGTTTGAAATTCTGGATTATCGTTTCGACTGAGTAAAGATCGATACGCCTTTTCTCTTGGTACGCCAAGATCAATCTCCTGGTTAAAGCGAGAGAATTCTTCTCGTAACGGGCCGTCAAAATACCGTATCACCTCCCTCAAAGCATGATCTAAACTAACCCCCGCCTGCAGGCTTGTGCTAACCGTGTCTAAAAAATCCGGTAGATCCTCTTTTAAGGCTTGCTGGCGTTTCTTTGCTTGTCCCCGAACGAGAACGATCGGGAGAAAATAACCTATAATCGGTGCAAATACGAGCGTGTATTGGGACAAAGGAAGGCCCATGACAACCGAGAGGATTCCTAAAAATACCCCCGCAAAGGTGAGGAAAATCTTGAGTCCTTGAAACCTTTCGACAGTTAGCCCAAGTGGGTTGCCTGCTTTACGCAACCATTCTTGAACGTCACGGCTTTCACTGAAGAAGTTGACGCGTTGGCCGATATCAGAGAAATCATCCGCATATCGAGTCACACGCTCGAAAATCGCTGCACGCCGGCTTTTCTTCTTCGTTTTCTTCTCAAACGCATCAATATGCGTCACAGCTGACACATGCCCTAACACATCACGTTTGGCCGTAAGGTATGACCAGAAATGCTTCAAAGCAAGCACCGCACATAACCAAAATCCTATGATGGCAACTATAATTAATGCATCCATACGCTACACCCTTATCGTCGTAATCTTACGAATGAGGAAAAAGCTCAACACGAGAGCTGATATAAAGATAACTAGAATAATTAAGCCAGGCCCTGTCCAAAGAGGGTCGATAAACCCTTCCACGATGTTGTTCATGAGTAAAAGGAGTACAACCGGCAAAATCGGAATAATGAACGACGTGTACCGCTGTTCTGACGTCATCGTTTGAATCGTCTGATGAAGAACTTTACGATCTTCTAACGTAGTGGCCATCGTCTCCATCGTGACCGCCAAGTTTCCACCGGTTTTCTTCTGGATTAGAATGGTAGCAATAAACAAATTAAACTCTCGTGATTTATTCCTCTTTTGGATTGACCGAAGCGCTGTTTCAAGAGGTACCCCTAGTCGTAATTCATTCGCAATGCGGCGGAATTCGTCCCCCGCTGGGGCTGCAACTTCTCGTGCTGCAATTTCAATCCCCTGGTTGATTGTTAACCCAGATCGCGCTGAGTTCCCGAGAATCTGACACACCTCTGAAAGCTGGTTATTAAACCGCTCTTCGTATTTGTTCTTTCGTAGTAAAAATAAGAAAAAGTGCGCGGCCAACATGAGCGCTACCGAAATAACAAAGCTTAAGCCTGTTGGTACATTGAAGATACTTGCAAACATCACAAACGACACAAGCACCCCTAATATAAGAATGCCGATGTACTCAGACGGCAAGAGCTTTACATTCGCATTGCGTAACTTATCACTTAGAGGCTGAGCTTGTTCAGATGCGTCAAATCGGTCGCCAATGGAACTAATAAAACTTTTACGTGCATCTTCTGGATACCAGGTCTTCACCCGCTGCTTCCATTCCTTCTTCGCACTTCGGTAACCAAGAAACGCGTACAAGAAAAGGAGGAAAGAGAGAACGGCCAGACTATATAGTATAGACACTGCGATGGTCATCAGCGTATTCCTCCTTCGGCTTAAAGAACGATTGATCAAACTCTAACCCAAGTGACCGTAAATGATCGAGGCAGTTCGGCACGACCCCTGTCGCTGTATAATTTCCAAGAATTGTCCCCTCATGGTCAACCCCAGTACGCTGAAATTTGAAAATATCACTTACTTCAATTTTGTTTCCTTCTTTCACATGGATCTCTGATATGTTCATAATGCGACGAGTCCCGTCAGATAAGCGTTCAGCCTGGATAATAAAATCAATCGCACCGACGATATACTCTCGAATAATATGCGTGGGCAAATCCATTCCAGCCATGACTACCATCCCTTCTACGCGGTTAATTGCATCCATTGGCGTATTGGCGTGAACAGTCGTTAAAGAGCCTTCGTGACCGGTGTTCATAGCTTGGAGCATGTCAAAGGCTTCGTGTCCCCTGACCTCCCCCACAATGATACGATCCGGTCGCATTCGTAACGAGTTTTTCACAAGTTGACGAATGGAGATCTCTCCTTTGCCTTCAACGTTTGGCGGTCTTGCTTCCATGCCGACCACATTATCCCGATCTAGACGTAACTCTGCAGAATCCTCAATCGTGATCAATCGCTCTTGATGAGGAATAACTTTCGCAAATGCATTCAAAAGGGTTGTCTTTCCGCTTCCGGTACCGCCTGAAATTAATACATTTTGTTTCGCTTTCACGAGGGCTTGAACGAATTGGGACATGTCTTCTGTAAAGGTGTCGTTCTCCTGCAGGTCCTCTACGGTGAACGGCGTCCTTCGGAACTTTCTGATCGAGATTAACGTGCCCCCTAAGCTAATCGGCTCAATAACGGCGTTGACACGACTTCCGTCTGGCAACCTCGCATCCACCATCGGCGAACTTTCATCAATACGTCTCCCAAGAGGTGCAACAACACGATCAATAATGTGCCGAACGTGTGACTCATCTTTGAAAACGACATTCACTTTTTGAAGTTGTCCGTTCTTCTCAACAAACACTTCCTTCGGGCCGTTTACGAGAATCTCCGTAACGTCATCATCTTTGAGCAAGGCTTCAAGCGGCCCGAACCCAACACTCTCATCAATTAAGCGCGAGAGAAGTGATTCCTTATCTTCCCGTGGTAGAACGACCTTTTCCTCAGAAAGGAATTGGTTCACAAGGCGCTCGAGCTTTAGCCGTTTCTCAGATTCTCGTAAACTCGTTAAATGATCTAGATTGGTTTCAGCTAATAGACGTTCCTTATAGTGATCAACGAGTTCATCAATGTACGTATGATTGGTCAGGACATTCGATTCATAGGTCTCACCTCTTGAACGATCACGGTTGTTACGTTGAAATAGCGCCATCGTAAGCACCTCCTCTTCCCTTAAAGATTATTTCAACATGGAGCGAACCCAGCCCTGAATGTCCTTCGAAACCGGGGTCAACTTCTTTTCTTTCGCCTCTTTACGAAGCGGGGCACCCTGATTAACTGCAGCCTGTACCCCTTTGATATCTCGACGCAACTTGGCTGCAACTGGATAGGTGACAAATCGTTCGAGATCCTTTTTAGTGAGCTCGTTCTCACGCCCTGAGAAGTTAATCACAAGTTCAAGCTTCTCATCTGTGTTAATGGCTAGCTGTTTGAACAAGTCCTCAACATTTTTCAAAATACGTAACGCCGCTGTATCAAGGGAAATCATATAAAAGATTCGGTCAGACTCACTAAGAGCCGTGTAAGTCCGCTCCTCCATCCACGTAGGCAAGTCAACAATGATAAAGTCATAGTTTCTTTTGCACGCGCGGAGTAGGCGAACGACAAAGTCCTCCCCGATCTTCTCAGCTAACTCAGCATCACGTGGACTGATAAGTACATCTAAGTTTGAATAAGACTCTGACGTGGCAATATTACGAATATGGTGTTCATTAATTTCTTGAATAACCGGAAGCAAATCAATAAGAGAACGGTTGCTACTAACGTTTAAATACGTTTCTGCTCCTCCATACTGCGTATTCAAGTCAATAAATAACACATTTGCCGTCGACTCGAGTTTCAACGCCTGAGCAAACGAAGAACCAATTAAGGACTTCCCTGTTCCACCTTGACCGCTATAAAAGGAAAAGATCTTACCACCACCCCGGCGAAAGTTCTCTGTTGATCGATCCCGTGAGCTTTGCAGGCGTTCGGATAACATGTGTATGCGTTCTCGAAAGACGCTCTCTTCTTCCGGGAATACAAGGTAATCAGACACACCCAAGCGCGTGATCTCCCTTAACAGATCAAAATCACTTTCGTTATCGATGTACAGAATAAAGGCTTTTGGAAACTCTGATAAAACGGTTTGGATCAGATCAGAACTCGATTCGTTGTCTGTATTTAATACAACCGCCAGTTCCACTACATGCTTTTTCAACTCATACGATAGATTTTGTGACGACAAATGAGTGAATTGAAATTCCTCTTTCAGCTGGTCAGTGATCGCTTGTTCTAACGTTTCGTTATTTCCAATTAGAAAAATGTCATGGGTTCTACTCATTTGGACTCCTCCGAATCAACATGTTTTACCTATGGGTTATTTGTGAATAAATTACTCTTCACCATCTTGCTTCTCTTTGGTTTCTTTATCTTCTTCAGTAGATTGTTCCTCTTTCTTCTCGTCCTTCGGCTTCTGTTCTTCTTCCGACTGCTTCTCTTGTTGAACCGCTGCAGCGCTTTGACCTACATTGGCTTTTACAATCCGTGTGCTGTCTGCATAATTTTGCATATGAATCAAACGCGGTACCTTTTCAAACGGAACCTCTACCTGAACCCCTGCAAATTCGCCGTCTTTTTTTGCTACCTTTGCTACCTTCACGTCTTCCATAAACACTTCTGTTTTACTTTCTCCTTCGAATTCATGTGAAACAATGATATCGACTCGGTCTAATGCCAGAAGAGGCTCATCGAATGTAACCCGCTCTGAAGACATTATCGTAATTAAACGATTGTCCTCTTCTGTCACAGTCGACACCTGCTTCAGTAAATTCTTTGTAATAACGTCTCCTTCTGATAAAGGCACAACTGTTACTTTATTCATCAAATCTTGTTCGTTTGTGATATGTTCATCCCGCAAATACTTCTGAGGGATCTCTTCTGTACGAATGTTGTTTGGTGTAATGGCATCTCGAGAAGAGATGTTTTCATTCGCCACAAAGACTTGAACCATCGTCCCTAAATTCGAATTGAGTGCCTGTACTTTTTGAAGTACTAAGAACCCTGAAGTTCCAGCAAGCACAATTGCAATTGAAAAGAAGATAATGGCCCTTCGTTTGGACTCAAGCATAGTTCGAAACCACCTTTTCCTAGAATAAAGTCGTATGTTTACAGAGTTGGGTTTGATTCAGCTTAGACTTTTAGACATTAGCCACTACAAGAAGAAGCTAATGTGACTTATGTACCATTCCTGCTTTATCTTCCAGTTATCACTAAATTCTGTAACTTTCGTCAGTATGGTAACATAAGTATCCTAATCCCAAAGTCCCGAAACCCTAAAATATTACAAGAATACCAAAAAGAGTACAAAAGTCTTAGGTTCATAATCCTTCCATATTTTCTACAAAATGTCGAAACCGGGTCCATCAACTCGAAAAAAAAAGAAATCCTTGCCAGAAGGATTTCTTCGTGTTATCGGAACATATTTATTCATTTGGGCTCTTTACTCTGAGTCTATTCAACTAGTGAAATTATCCTGTTCACTTTTAAAGACATAAAAAAAGCCTTCTTGCAAATATGCAAGAAGGCTTTCTCGATGGAGCATAGCGGGCTCGAACCGCTGACCTCTACACTGCCAGTGTAGCGCTCTCCCAGCTGAGCTAATGCCCCGAATGTAATGTAAGTCAACGACTATTATACTGTACTATGGTAATCTTAATCAATCCTTTTTCAAAAAAATCTAATTTCTTATTTTTTCATGAACCTTTCCCCTCCCCCATACGTTATATAAGTGAATACGTAGAAGGGATGATTGAAATGGAACAAACATTTTCTGAAGTGATCAGTAGCATTCCATGGGGGATTGTAGCTCCTCTCCTAGTTATACAAAGCATTTTACTTATAGTCGCCTTAGTGGATTGGTTTAGAATCGAGAGCACAAACGGTCCTAAGTGGGTCTGGTTAATCATCATACTATTCTTCAATATACCTGGCCCTATTCTTTACTTCCTTATAGGAAGGAGAAATGATGGATGAGTTTTATACACGTACAACATTTAAAGAAACAATTTGATGGGACTGCTGTGATTGAGGATGTTTCCTTTGAATTAGAGAAAGGAATGTGTGTATCCTTACTTGGTCCAAACGGAGCTGGCAAAACAACCACCCTGAGGATGCTCTCCGGGTTAATGAAGCCAACGTCTGGCCTCATTACGTTTGAAGGCAAGTCCAACAAAGAAGACATTCGTTCTTGGATTGGGTATTTACCTCAATATCCTGTCTTCCATAACTGGATGTCAGGTCGTGAATTCCTCATCTATGTTGCTCGCTTAGCTCGTTTATCTAAGAAAGAGGCCGCAAGCCGTGCGGATCAACTTTTACAAAAAGTAGGATTACACGAAGCTAAAAACCGTAGGATCGGAAAATATTCTGGTGGAATGAAGCAACGACTCGGGATTGCACAGGCCATGATTCACCGCCCCAAATTAATCATGCTCGATGAGCCAGTATCCTCCCTTGACCCAAACGGGCGTCGTGAGGTGCTAAATTTAATTGAAGAATTAAAGAAAGAAACGACGATCTTGTTTTCGACACATATCTTAAGCGATGCCGAGGAAGTGAGTGACAGACTATTGCTTCTTCATAATGGGATACTACATCATTCAGGGACAATTGAAGAACTACAAGCAACTCAAGCCGTAAACAGAATCATTATAGAATTTGAATCACATTCAGAGCAATATATTGAACAACTCATTTCATTACCAGAGGTGCTCCAAGTAGAGCCTCACGGAGATGCACTCTACGTTGAAGTGAACAAAATAAAGGATGCAAGGTCAGCTATTTTACAACAAGCCGTCGAACATCACTGGCCTCTTACCTCGTTTGAAATCGGACGCCTTTCCCTAGAAGAGTTATTTATGAAGGTGGTGAACGAGTGATGCAGTGGATGACACTATTTCAAAAAGAGACACTCGAAAATTGGCGGAACTTCAAGTGGTTGTGGGTACCGATTACATTTATTCTTGTAGCTGCCCTCGATCCAGTTACGACACATTATTTACCCGTCATTCTTGAAAAGTCTGGTGAGTTGCCTGAAGGAGCAATCTTAGACTTACCAACTCCCACACCGCCTGAAGCATTCTTATTAAGCTTCGGACAGCTTAACCTCCTAGGCGTTGCCGTTGTGCTACTTATGACGATGGGAATCATTGCCGCAGAGCGTAAGAGCGGGGTTACAGAATTAATTCTAGTAAAACCTGTGAGTTATACAGCCTACATTACGGCTAAATGGGCAAGCACGCTTGTACTTATCTTTTTCAGTTTATTCCTTGGTTTACTAACTAGCTGGTATTACGTCAATATCCTATACGGAGACTTAGCATTCTCTATTATGATCGGTTCCTTTTTCCTTTATAGTGTATGGATTACATTTGTCCTTACCATCTCTATCTTTATGAACGTATTCTTTAAAACACCGGGACTGGTGGGATTTCTATCAGTAGCCCTTATTATTCTTATTAACAGCCTTAACGGACTTGTCTCAAGATTCATTGACGGGTACCCACCTCAAATTAATGCGTATATAAGGGAGTATGTCATAAACGGCTCAACTAGCGGAGACCTGTGGCTTACTTTAATCATCACTCTTTTACTTATTGGTGTATTGTTGATAAGCTCCGTCTTGATATTCCGGAAAAAAGAACTCGCTGCATAGTAGGGAATAAAGAAAAGGAGGCTCATGTAGAGCCTCCTTTTACTTTGGTCGTTTATCCGTGATCCTCTTAACGAAAGCTTCTTTATGATCCGTGTAAGCAACAATCCCTTCCTCGTCTCCGTTAATAAAATCAAATTTTAAGTTCTCGTAAGCTCGTTTCTCATCTTCATGCTCATTCAAGTAGTCTCTAAAGAACAAGAGATTATTCCATAGTTCGCTCTTATATTCCATTAAGTGCACGTAATGTGTCTTTACCTTATAGCTCTCGTCAGTAAATCTTGCGAAAACTACTTCACCTGGACGTTCCACACGCAACTGTAGAAACCCACACGCTTTAAGTCCAGCTCGTACGGGTGACTTCACATTCTCCAAATCATCCACACCAACCATCAAATCGATAATTGGCTTTGCATGAATGCCTCCGATAGCTGTACTCCCTATATGTTCAATTCGTACACCTTCCAACCCAGTATTCTTCACTAGACATGCATGAACGTTATTGAATTCAGTCTTCCATTCTTTAGTGTGCGGAACGATTTTTACCTCGTCCTTTGCTAATCCTAATCTCATAATATCCCTCCACAAAATAATTCCATTTAATGCACAAATCTCCTTCTCTAGATTTAGAACTCACTAGAAACGGGTAGATTATAAGAAAAAGGAGATTGTCCATGTTTGCTATAGTATCTTCCATTGTTATCGTTCTTGCCGTCATTATTTTTCTCGTCTTTGGACGCTTCCGTGCTTAAACAGCCAAGTTGACTTTATGGGTAAACTTATGTATGGTTTAAATACTTAAACATACGAACTAATAAACATTCTAGGAGGTTCTTTTGCTATGAATCCAACTGCCCTTATTACAGGAGCATCTAGTGGTTTAGGATACGAATTCGCAAAACTTTACGCAGCAAACGGCTATAACTTGATTATAACTGCCCGAAATGAAGAGAAACTTCAGAAGCTGAAAGACGAATTGAATCACATAGAGGTTACGATCATTCCTAAAGACCTCTCTCAACCCGGGGCTTCAAAGGAATTGTACCAACATGTCCTGGATAAGGACCTTACGATCAGCGCGCTCGTTAACAACGCTGGTTTTGGATTAAATGGGTATTTCGATGAACTTTCCCTTCAAGAACAACAAGATATGCTTCAAGTCAATATTACAGCCCTGACTGAACTTACGCATTACTTCCTGCCTTCTTTGAAAAAGGCAGCGAATCAGGGATTGCCGGCTGGAATCTTAAATGTGGCCAGTACTGCTGCATTCCAACCTGGTCCTAAAATGGCTGTTTATTATGCTTCTAAATCTTACGTTCTTTCCTTCTCAGAAGCCATGGCGGAAGAATTAAAAGGCTCCAATGTACATGTCACGACGCTATGTCCTGGTGCAACGGAAACGAACTTCTTTAAAACAGCAAAAGCAGAAAATTCTAAGCTTACTTCGAGCACCATGTCTCCCCAAATGGTTGCTAAAGCTGGATTCGAAGGATATATGAAGAAGCAGCGCGTCATTGTACCCGGTCGTGTAAACCGCGTGAGTGCCCTTGCTGCTAAATTTGTCCCTCGTTCTGTCGCCGCTCGCATTGCACAAAATATGAATAGTGCCAATTCCTAAAGGAGTTGGCACTATTTTTATGCATCGATTACATAAACGATCCATCCGAACTCATCCTCTAGTACGGATGCATAACGCTCAGCTTCCTCTTTTGATACAAAGGTTCCTGTTATGAGTCTGTATGGAGGATTAAAGTTTGAATGGTCTGCTCGTTCATACACCGTCCAGTTAAAGCGACTTAATAAGCGCTTTTTCCCTCCCGATAGTTCTTCGGCCGTAGAGAATGTGCCTGTCATTAATCGGTATCTTTTGACGTCTGCTTCCACCTTCGCTTTTTCCAACACAGCCCTATAGTCAAAACTAGGACATGCTTTCCATTCATAACCTGGAAATTCATTGTGACCCAACGTCCGCTCATAGCGAGGCATTTCTTCCCTCAATGCCTCATGAAGGGCCTTGAACGCCTTCTTTTGATCTAGACTTGGCTCATAATACCTAAAATCTCCTACCAAACAAACTCCAATCGCTCGTTTATTCCCATTTCCTACGTGATAACTCATTCGATCCAAATCGTGGTTCCATTCAATCGTTCCATCTTTCAGGATGACAAAGTGGTAGCCGATCCCTGGCCATTGGTTCGTATGGACGTGATACCTGGCAAAAGCTTCAGAGTCTCCTTCATCCGTTAGAGAATGGTGAATCGCTATATCTGTTTTATTTTCTAAACCAACCCGTTTATAATCTCCATCCCGCGCCGTTTTCCCCCGTAAATCTACTAGTTTAGGTAGACTTTTGACTTTCATCCTCTTCCTCCTTCTTACTCTCTTCTTCTAAGCTTTCTTTATCGGCTCCCTGATCTAAAGACTCTTGTTCCTTTTCTTTAGACTTAATTTCCTCCTCTAATACTTCCTTAATGACTTCCTTCTCAGGTGAATGGATGACTCCAAGGAAGATCAAGATTGAGAGAATCACACTCACGTACATTTCATATCGATCTACCATATTGATAAACCCACAATCCTGTAAAAACATCCCCAATAATGCTGCAATAGCTACCCACAGTCGGTAACTCTTCCATCTATTCCTTTTCATATACTCACCTCCTTGTCTCTTTCTATAAGATATGAAGGGTGGTCCTCCTTTGACTGTACAATTCAGGAAAACCAACGCCTCTCACCCCTATAATCTCTTGCAAATTAACTTAAGGTGTCTATTTTTCTACCAAAATCATTTCGTGAATATTCATTTCGTTACATGAATAGAGTGATAGTACTAGATTTAGAGAAAGAGGTGGAACTGTGGGCAAGCAGCAGGACATTTTACATGTACAAGGATTACGGACAAGTTTCTTCACTGATAACGGGATTGTTCCAGCAGTAGATGATATCAATTTCAGCATTCATAAAGGAGAAATATTGGGGATTGTTGGGGAGTCCGGATGTGGAAAGAGCGTCACTTCTCTGTCGATCATGGGGCTTCTCCCTCAAGCAGGAAAAATCGTCGGCGGGGAGATTTTTTTCCAAGGTGAATCCCTGACTAAAGCTACTGAAAAGAGAATGCGATCTATAAGAGGAAATGAAATTGCAATGATTTTTCAGGAGCCGATGACCTCACTCAACCCCCTTTTTAAAATAGGGAACCAGCTCACTGAAGCCATTCATACACACCAATCATGTTCAAAAGAAAAAGCGAGAAAGCGAAACATTGAGATGCTTGAGCTTGTTGGGCTACCAAGAGCTGAACAACTACTAAACGATTACCCTCATCAGCTATCAGGCGGCATGAGACAGAGGGTTATGATTGCAATGAGCATGATTTGCGAACCACAACTTTTAATTGCGGACGAGCCTACAACAGCCTTAGACGTCACGATTCAGAAACAAATTCTTCAGTTGATGAAAGAATTAAACCGGAAACTTCATACATCTATTATGATGATTACTCATGACCTCGGGGTTGTAGCTGAAGTCTGTGACCGAGTTGTCGTGATGTATGCAGGAAAAATTGTTGAGGAAGCGCCTGTTAGGACGCTTTTCAAACACGCCTTACATCCATATACAAAAGGACTCCTCGCATCTGTTCCTGATATTCGTTCCAAGAAGGACCGCCTTCAATCCATACCAGGTAATGTGCCAAAACCTGGATCTATTGATAAGGGCTGTCGCTTCGCTGAACGATGTGAACATGCAATGGAGCGATGTTTTGTCGAAGATCCCCCTCTTTATAAGATGGAGACGAATCAACAAGTAAGATGTTTCCTTTACGACACAGAGACGAAAAAGGAGGCAAGCCATGAAACTACCATTACTTGAAGTGAACCAGGTTAAGAAATACTTTCCCATTACCGGTGGCATCTTCGGCAGAAAAGTCGGAGAAGTAAAAGCCGTGGATGGGGTTTCTTTTGCGGTATATAAAGGAGAAACGTTAGGACTTGTTGGGGAAAGCGGGTGTGGAAAGTCAACAATTGGACGTCTCCTACTCCGCCTCCTAGAGGTAACAGATGGTGAAATTCGTTTTGAGGACAAAGATATCCACGCACTCTCATCTAACAACATGAAAAAGATTCGAAAAGAAATGCAGCTCGTCTTCCAAGACCCCTATGCCTCCCTTAATCCAAGGCACAAAGTTGAGAAGATCCTAGAAGAGCCACTTATTGTTCATGGCATTAAGGGTAAAAAAGAGCGGAGAGAACGTGTTATGAACATGCTCGAAACCGTCGGATTAGACCGATACCATGCCGAGCGTTATCCTCATCAATTTAGTGGCGGACAGCGTCAGCGAATCGGTATTGCTCGTGCATTAATGACAAATCCGAAGCTCATTATCGCCGATGAACCTGTATCGGCTCTTGATGTTTCTATACAATCTCAAGTTTTGAACTTGTTAAAGGATTTACAGGCTGAATTTGACCTCACTTATATTTTTATTGCACATGATTTAGGAGTTGTTCGTCATATCAGCGACCGTGTTGGCGTAATGTATTTAGGAAGAATGGTCGAGCTAACAGACAGTGAAACACTTTACGAGGAACCGCTTCACCCTTACACCAAGTCTCTCCTCTCTGCTGTTCCTGTGCCAGACCCAGACCATCAACCAGATAGCGAAGTTTTAACAGGGGAAATTCCGAGCGCTTCCAACCCACCTAAAGGCTGTGCCTTTCATACAAGGTGTAAAGAGTGTATGGACGTCTGCAAAACAAACCGCCCTGCTTTTCAAGAAATCAGTCCTGGGCATCACGTTGCGTGCCACCTTTATGGTGATGCGTAACCTTCATATAAAGCTTTTTAAAAATTAAGGGGGAATTTCAAGAATGACGAAACGTTTTTGGCTTTTATCATTACTACTTATGCTTGTCTTATCTGTGGCTCTAGTTGGTTGCAGTGACAAGGAGAAAGAGGAAGAAACGAAGGAACCTGCTACAGAAGATCAAACCGATGACGCTACAGAAGAAACGACGAACGATGGTTCACAAGAGGGGACTGCGGAAGTAAAGGATACCTTAGTTTATGCTCGTGGTGGAGACTCAACAGCTCTTGATCCGATTACAACGACAGAAGGTGAAACATTCCGCGTTACCGAGAACCTTTTTGAAACGCTCTTAAACTATGAAGAAACAAATACAGAACTTGTGCCTGGATTGGCTAAAGGCTGGGGAGTTTATGATGAAGGATTAACGTATAAATTCTTCCTTGAAGAAGGGGTTACGTTCCATGATGGCACACCGTTTAATGCAGAATCTGTGGTGTATAACTTCGAGCGCTGGATGAACGGCGACTCCGATCAATTCCCTTACTACACGATGTTTGGTGGATTTAAAGGGGATGAAGGGCACGTCATTGAAAGTGTGGAGGCAATTGAGGAATTTACTGTTCAATTTACTCTCACACGTCCACAAGCTCCATTCCTGAAAAACTTAGCCATGTCTCCATTCGGAATGGCTAGCCCTGCTGCACTAGAAGAATACGGAGACAAGTTCACAGAAAACCCTGTTGGAACAGGACCTTTTAAGTTCTCTGAATGGAAGCGAAACGAACGTATTGTATTAGAGAAGAACGAAAATTACTGGAAAGAAGGACTTCCGAAGCTTAATAAAGTCATTTACACAGTTATTCCTGAAAACTCCGCTCGCCTGAATGCTCTAATGACAGGTGAGGTTGATCTCATTGATGGCGTTAACCCTTCTGATGTAGAACGCATTAAAGCAGATGACACTCTTCAACTACTAGAACGCCCATCTATGAACGTTGGATATATGGCCTTTACGGTTAACCGTGAAACGCCTATGGCTGATGCTCTAGTTCGCCAGGCTCTCTCTCATGCTGTTCCGAAAGATCAAATTATTGAAGCATTCTACGGAGGATTAGCAGAACCTGCTAAAACCGTTATGCCTCCGAGTATCGAAGGTTACAACGATGATATCGAAGATTATGAATACGATTTAGAGAAGGCTAAATCTCTCTTGGCTGAAGCTGGATATGCAGATGGATTCGAGTTTGATTTATGGTATATGCCTGTTCCACGCCCTTACATTCCAGAAGGCCAAAAGATCGCAGAGGTGCTACAACAAAGCTTTGCTCAAATTGGAGTAACAGCGAACTTACAAACAGCTGACTGGGGTACGTATCTTGAAAAAGCCAGCAAAGGGGACTTTGATGCCTTCTTACTCGGCTGGACAGGTGACAATGGCGACCCTGACAACTTCATATACACTTTACTTGATAAAGACAGCATCGGCAGTAACAACTATGCTTATTACTCAAACGATGAGCTTCACGACATCTTAATTGAAGCACAAACGATAACCGATCAAGATAAGCGTAACGAACTTTATAAAGAAGCCCAAGTTATCGTACACGATGACGCACCATGGATCCCGCTCGTCCACTCTACTCCAGTCATCGCAGCTAAGAAAGAAATCAGCGGCTACATCCCACACCCAACCGGATCCGAACCAGTCACAAACACAGAATTCACCAAATAACATTTTCACACATTAAAGCAGTAAACGGTGCCAGACACCATGCCACACTGTACAGCATTAAAGTGGTGCAGGGTGTCTGGCACCCTTCTTTATGATAAAGCAGTAAAGTTTGCTATTACGGGAGGTGTCGTATGGGGGCTTATGCAGTTCGTAGGGTTTTTATGCTTTTACCTGTTCTGTTTGGAATGAGTTTACTTGTATTTTCTATTATTTATTTGATACCAGGAAATCCAGCTCAAATTATTTTGGGGCAACGAGCAACCGCTGAAGCCATTGCTGAAGTGGAGAAACAGCTCGGACTTGACCAACCCTGGCATATTCAATATGTAGATTATATTGGCAGTCTTCTTCAGGGCGACCTTGGGACTTCTATTAAAACGGACGTTCCAATCAGTCAGGAGATCTTCCCTTATCTCGCTGCTACAGTAGAATTAACGATTGTCGCTATGGTCATCGCTATATTTATCGGTGTCAACGCAGGAATCATTAGTGCTTGGTTTCATAACTCCTGGTTCGATTATACCGCTATGGTGTTTGCTCTTATTGGTGTTTCGATGCCAATCTTCTGGCTCGGTTTAATGGAGCAATATATTTTCTCTGTTCAATTAGATTGGCTCCCTTCTACCGGTCGTTATGAAGCTTCAAGCGTAATCGATCCCATCACGCATTTGTATTTGGTGGACACACTTATACAAGGAAACATGGAGCAATTTACAGACGTAGCTAAACACTTAGTTTTACCTGGCATTGCTCTTGCCACTATTCCAATGGCTATTATTGCCCGTATGACTCGTTCGTCGATGCTAGAGGTCATGCGTTCTGATTATATCCGTACCGCCCGCGCAAAAGGACTCACAAACTTCTGGGTTGTGTACAAGCACTCTCTAAAAAATGCCGTGATCCCTGTCCTTACTGTTATAGGGCTTCAAACCGGCCTCTTACTAGGTGGCGCCATCTTAACCGAAACCATCTTCGGTTGGCCAGGTATCGGACGCTACATTTATGATGCCATCCAGTACAGGGACTACCCTGTAATCCAGTCTGGAATTCTATTAATAGCCACAATCTTCGTCTTTATTAACGTTATTGTGGACTTGCTTTACGCCTTGATTGATCCAAGAATCGATTATAAGTAGAAAGGAGGAAACGCATGCAGACCACACCTTCCCTACAACAACCCGCTAACACCTCTATAGAGAAACCATCATCTCCATGGCGTGACGCATGGCGAAGTTTTGCCAAAAATAAAATCGCTATCGCAGGCCTGAGTATCGTTGTCTTTTTTATCTTAGTAGCCCTTTTCGCCCCATTCATTATGCCCTATGACCATACGAAACCTGATCTAATTAATCGATTAAAGGGCCCTTCTGCTGAGCACTGGCTCGGGACAGATGACTTTGGACGAGATATTCTATCACGTATTATTTACGGTGCACGCATCTCTCTTTGGGTTGGTTTCTCTTGTGTTGCAGGATCCATCCTAGTAGGTTGTACACTTGGAATAGTAGCCGGCTTTTACGGAAAATGGGTGGATACAATTATCTCAAGAATATTTGATATTCTCCTGGCCTTCCCTAGCATCCTACTCGCTATTGCAATCGTAGCTATACTAGGACCTGATTTACAAAATGCACTCATAGCCATCGCTGTCATTAACGTACCAAATTTCGGGAGACTCATTCGATCAAAAGTGCTGAGTGTGAAAGAAGAAGAATACATCACAGCGGCTAAATCAATCGGTATGAATGATGCGCGCATCCTTTTCCATCACGTACTTCCAAACAGTATGACCCCCGTTATTGTACAAGGGACACTTGCTGTAGCTACAGCAATTATTGAAGTAGCTGCACTAAGTTTCCTAGGTCTAGGTGCACAGTCACCAGACGTCGATTGGGGGAAAATGCTCGCAGATTCAAAAAGTTACCTCGTACAAGCCCCTTGGACGATGATCTTCCCTGGAATTGCTATTATGCTGACGGTGCTTGGTTTCAATTTAATGGGGGATGGCTTGCGGGATGCCCTGGATCCGAAGATGAAACAATAACACTCTTGATCAATTAAAGACGCGAAGAGTTCGATTAACTCTTCGCGTCTTTATACAATCTATTCGGTAAACAAATCAAACACGATTTGTTCATCCTCTTCCTTAACCGCTTTCTTCTTTTCTGAACCCTCCCCTTTATTCTCTACCTCTGCTATACGTGCCTTCACATTTCGATTAGCTCTACCTACATCAACAATGGGACCATAGTATTCCAGGTGAAAGAAGCCATCATATTTCCAAGGTTCATGGATGTATGAATCCGGCACATGCTTTAATTCCGGTACATACTGACGCACAAACCTCCCTTCCGGATCATACTTTTTCCCTTCTTTGACAGGGTCATACAAGCGCCCCCTTTTAATAGATTCAGGTGATACTACTGAATGTACCTGTTTATAATGAATACCTGGCTCATAATCTACGAAAAGCCCTGCAAGGTAGTCAGCTGGTTCCTTCCAGTTCATCCTAAGTGTGTGGCACGCAAAAGATAAAAGCATGGCACGTAATCTATTGTTAAGCCAGCCAGTCTTTATGAGAGCTCGCATAGCTGCATCAATCATAGGAAGCCCTGTCTCTCCTTTGGACCAACGTTCGAAGCCCTCTTGCCATACTTCCCGACTCTGATCAAAGGTAGGATTACCAGAGGTGTAAACAGAACTAGGGTGATCCTCAATCCATTGAATGGAACGACAATGCTCTTCCAATTTTGAGTTGAACGCTTTTAACTGTTTCCGATCATCACTCCTATCACATTGCTCCAGAGCTTCCTTCGTCCGCTTAACGACCTGCCTCATAGATATATTCCCCCAGGCAAGGTAAGGAGAGATTCGGCTACAAGTGTTCGTTGAAGCAAGAGGATTGGCGAGTTCTTCTTTGTATCTTGTAAAACGTTCATCAAGAAAACTCTCAAGCGTTTCATGTGCCAGCCCTTCTCCACCTTGTTGCCCATATTTAATGCGCGATCCACCTATTTTGAATCTCGAAAGCGCGTCCATATTAGTGGAAATTGTACTTGGGAGGTTTTCCTGGTCAATGGTCCAAATTGAATCAGGGGCATTCAAGACAGGCATCCCGATAAACTCTTTCCAATCTTTCTTAAAAAGCTCCTCACTCCTCTCTCCTCGCACAACGCCACAATGTTGATATTCATGAAAAAGTAGACCCCGAACCTTCATCCATTGACGCACACGCTTGTCTCGCTCGTATGTAAGTGGGGTTCCATTCTCTTCATGAGCATGTAATGTGAAAGGACCCACCGATTCGTAAATCGTATGAAGAACGCTCTCCATCTCTCCAATCGTCACAAACAACGATCCCCCTAATTTTTCAAAAGCTCCCTTTAAATCTTCCAAACTTTCTTGCACGAACTGAAAATGACGAATGGATAATTCGCTCCCTTGCCAGATAGATGGTTCCGCCACATAAAGAGGTAAAATAGGTTCCTTTTCTCTCCATGCTTCTTGAAGCGGACGATGATCATGAATCCGTAAATCTCGTTTATACCAAACTACATGTAACACAAGAATCCCCCCTCTTGATGTACAATTATTGTAAATCAAATTGGAAACATTCGCACAGATCTAGAAGCCATCTCCTTAAAAAAAGGAGTACTCGGTTAACCGAGTACTCCTTCTCTAACGATCTCAAAACTTTATAAATGATAGGCAATTCCTCTGCAAAATTCGTAAACAAAATCTGCATCAACCATCTTCGTTGACCCATTAGCAGAGCATAAGTAAAAGGTACCATCAAGATTATGAATATAGTCACCGCTTCCAACATATTGACCGTTTCTTAATTCGATTAAGCAATTCGGCACGTGTACGACATTTTCATTTCTAAAAGTAATCAAATACTCTACCGCTTTCTCATCTTGTTCCTGTTTCGCCCGGGAAATGCTTTGCAATAAACTTAAGTCCGATTCGAGGTATTTCGCTGTCATTGTCATATGCATACCCTCCTAATTATATTTATATAATACCCGTTTCCAAGTATTATAAAACGTTTCTAGTGAAAAAGCGCGCGAATTTTGTAGATTGTTCTAAATTTTCTAATAACATTATGTAAAATTTTTATCTATATTAGTCGATCACTTATATACTTAAGCCATCATGGGGACTCGCTTCCCTAAAAGACAATAAAAATAGTTCAGCTCAAGAGGAGATCCCCCCTTAAAACTGAACTACTTCCATAAATCTATTGGACTGTTTCTCTTTTCGTCATCCTAACCTCGTAATAATCTAGGAAATTACGAAGTAACTTCTTTCCATGTTCCGTTAAGATCGATTCAGGGTGAAACTGAACGCCTTCTACTGCAAAATCCAAGTGACGCACTCCCATTAAGTCACCTTCTGGGGTACGCGCGGTAACTTCGAGACTCGGTGGCAACGTTACTTCACTTCCAATTAGTGAATGATAACGCGCCACGGTAAATGGAAGAGGAATTTGATTATACAAGCTACGTCCATCATGTATAACGAGCGAGGTCTTGCCGTGGAACAACTCTTTAGCTCGACCAATCTCCCCACCAAACGCTTGAATAATTGTTTGATGCCCAAGGCAAACGCCTAAGATCGGCATGACTCCTGCAAATTGACGAACGACCTCTAAACAGATTCCGGCTTCATTTGGACTGCATGGACCAGGAGATAGAATGATAGCATCAGGCGCCATAGCTCTAATTTCCTCTATAGTCACCTCGTCATTCCTTCTTACTGTAATATCTCCATAAATCTCACCTACATATTGAACTAAGTTATATGTGAAAGAATCATAGTTATCGATCATTAAGATCATAGTTACTCTCCTATTCTCTGCTATTCTCGGCTCCTAAGGATTATTATTCGTTCCCTTTAACTAACTGCTCCACTTCGCTCTGTAACTCTTGCAACGCTCCAGCCCTAGTCGTTTCATTTGATAGAGCTTCACGATGAGCGTCGATTAATTTGATGATTTTACTTCCAATAATGACACCGTCACTATGTCCTTGGACTAGCTTAACTTGTTCGTAGCTCGAGATTCCAAACCCAACGGCTACAGGTACTTGGCTATAGTGCTTCACCTTCTCTAAGAAAGAAGCAATATCAGGATTCATATCTTTTCGTTCACCCGTTACACCGAGAGAGGAAACGCAGTAAAGGAACCCTTTGGCTTGCTCTGCGATGCGCTTAATGCGCTCTTCTGAATTTGGGGCAACAAGGGATATGAGTTCTACCCCATACTGTTCTGTAAATTCTCGAATTTCTTCACTTTCTTCTAGAGGGATATCCGGAATCAGTAAACCATCCACATCATTTTCTTCCATCGCCTTCGCAAAAGCTTCAAGACCATAACGTAAAACAGGGTTATAGTACGTAAATAGTACAATTGGAATCGTAACCCCGCGCTCCCTCATCTTTGGAACGAGCTTCATTGCTTCTGTCAGGTTCATTCCTTGCGATAGAGCACGACCTGCTGCTTCTTGAATCGTTGGTCCATCAGCTAAAGGGTCTGAATAAGGAACTCCTAGTTCTAATACATCAGCTCCGCTTTGCTGCATTGTGTATGCGATCTCAACAGTCGCTTCAGGAGTTGGATCGCCACTCATGATAAACGGTATAAATAAATTTTTTTCGCGCTTCAATCTCTTTTGAAAACGTGTTTGTTCAACCATTTGCGTCATCGTGTTACCCCTCCTGAAATTGTTCCATAATCGTATTCATATCTTTGTCCCCTCGACCAGATACGTTAATTACAATGGTTTCGCTAGGATCCATTTGTTTTGCTTCTTTAACAGCCTGAGCAATGGCGTGAGCACTCTCAATAGCTGGTATGATTCCCTCTGCCTGAGAGAGGGTCTTTACGGCTTCTAACGCTTCAGCATCTGTTATAGATTCGTATCGAACGCGTCCGGAACTGTGCAAGTAAGCATGCTCAGGCCCAATACCTGGATAGTCAAGTCCAGCGGAGATGGAATACGGCTCTACGATTTGGCCGTGATCATCCTGAATGAGATACGTCATAGAACCGTGAATAATTCCTTGTGTTCCATTAAGAAGAGTTGCTGCATGATCAGGGGTATCAATTCCTTTACCAGCCGCTTCAATTCCAACAAGCTCTACGTCATCCTCTAAGAAAGGATAGAACATGCCGATTGCATTACTCCCTCCGCCTACACATGCGTAAATTCGATCAGGTAGCTTTCCTTCTTTTTCTTTAAATTGGCGCTTTGTTTCGTCACCAATGACACGTTGGAAATCACGAACCATCTTCGGATATGGGTGTGGGCCTACAACAGATCCAATTAGATAATAGTGATCATCACAATGGGCGACCCAATAACGAATCGCTTCGTTGGTAGCATCTTTTAACGTCTTGTCACCAGAAGAAACAGAAATGACTTCAGCTCCTAACAACTGCATACGAAAAACGTTTAGCTGCTGGCGTTCAATATCTTTCTCTCCCATGAACACCTTACATTCTAATCCAAGCTTCGCAGCTACGGTTGCAGATGCAACACCATGCTGACCGGCACCTGTTTCAGCTATAATCTTTTTCTTTCCCATCCTTTTAGCAAGAAGCGCCTGACCAATCGCATTGTTTAGCTTATGAGCTCCTGTATGATTTAGGTCTTCACGCTTTAAGTAGATTTTTGCTCCACCTAATGTCTTCGTGAGCTGGTCGGCATAAGTAAGAGCCGTTGGACGACCACTATAATGCTCTAGTTCATTACGGTATTCTTTCTGAAAGCTCTCATCTTTCATAGCTTCATTAAGTGCATCCTCAATCTCTTTTAACGGAGCCATTAATGTTTCCGGTACAAATTGACCTCCATAATCACCATAGCGACCT
Source organism: Pontibacillus salipaludis (assembly GCF_014642405.1). Lineage (GTDB taxonomy): Bacteria > Bacillota > Bacilli > Bacillales > BH030062 > Pontibacillus > Pontibacillus salipaludis. The sequence continues at coordinate 44,476 of NZ_BMIN01000014.1, read as the reverse complement.
CTGTTATCCGGATATACGACTGACATGATGGATCCCCCTTACAAATTTACTCATCTTATTCATATCTTTAGCTTCATCTGATTCAATCCCTGAGGAAACGTCAATACCTGCAGGCTTTAACTTTACTAATTCACTCACGTTCTCGTCTGTTACGCCCCCTGCAATAAAGCAAGGCACGCCTTGTCTTCTCCCCTCTTCTATATAGAAAGGAGCCTGCCCCCAGTCAAAGCGAACACCTGAACCACCCCAGTGTCCTTTCACTTTAGAGTCGACCACATACCCATCAACAACTCCTTGAAACAAGCCCATTCTTTCAAGAGCATCTTCAGAATGATGAATGGCCTTCCAAACTGGCTTCTTAAAACGTTCTTTAATCGCAAGGACTTCAGATAACGTCTCTGTTCCATGCAATTGAATAATATCTAAATGAGTCAGGTGCAGGGCTTCTTCAATCTCAAGCATGGAGGGATTAACGAACACCCCCACTATTTGTTGATTCTCGCTTAAAGGCGCACGCTCTAGCCAGTCTGAAACCTGCTCCGGAAGAACTTGACGTTTACTTTCAGCAAAGATTACACCTACGTAAGGAACACCGGACTGAATGGAATTCTTTAGATCTTCAAAGCTTCGATTTCCACAAAATTTAAGCGCGGTTTGACTCATGATGTACACGTCCTAACATGTTGTGAATTTGTTTTGTCGCATTGTTCTCACGCATGAGAGCCTCTCCGACGAGAATTGCTTTGGCTCCTGCCTGTTTCACCCGCTTCACGTCTTCATAAGAGAATAATCCACTCTCACTGACCACAAGGCTACCTTTAGGAATGCAGCTTGCAATCTTCTCTGTTTGCTCGAGAGTCGTTTTAAAAGTCGTTAAATCTCGGTTATTCACGCCTATAATCTTTGGTTGGAAAACATTAAGAATCTTCTCGAGCGTTTCCGCTGCATGAACTTCCACTAAAGCATCCAGACCTAACTCTGTAGCTTTTTGATAAAGTTCGTAGAGCTTACGAGGTTCTAACACTTCTCCTATAAGAAGGATCGCATCTGCCCCAATCCGCGCACTCTCTTCAACCTGGAGCTCATCGATTATGAAGTCTTTTCGTAAGACAGGAACCGTAACGTGTTGCTTAACCGCAGTTAAGTCTTCGCGCTTTCCTTGGAAGTAAGTCTGATCGGTAAGAACAGATATCGCACTAGCCCCTGCTTCATTGTAAACTCCCGCAATCTCTACAGGACGGAAGTCTTCACGGATTACACCTTTAGAAGGAGATGCTTTTTTCACTTCAGCAATGAGCGAAACCAGATCTTCGCCCGTACTTAACGCTTCATAAAAAGAACGCTTCTCTACTTCTGCTTGTTCAGGTAATGAAAGAGTACTCACTTCTTCTTTCTTCGTTTCAATGATTCGATCAAGCATAACGTGCTCCCTCCAATGTGTGTCGCAACGATTGATAATAATGATGAACCGTCTTATTCCCTAATGCCTTCTGAACTTCTTGTACCCCTTCTTCTATAGAAGAAACTCTTCCTCCTACATAAAGACCAGCACCAGCATTCAGGGCAACAATATCTCTTGCGCTCTCGTTCGCATTTCCTTCAAAGATTGCCTGTATGAGTTTAGCACTCTCTAATGAATTCTTAACTTGTATATCTTCTAAACGCCCACGTTTCAGACCAAATTGTTCAGGCTTAACGGTTGATCTCGTCACAACGCCTTCTTTTAATTCCACCACGTTCGTTTCATCTGAAATCGACAATTCATCTAATCCGTCTTTGCCTGTTACAAGGAGGACATGCTCGGATCCAAGTTCGTGTAAAGTATGAGCCAACTTCTCTCCAAGTGACGTATCATAGATCCCAATTACTTGATGTCTTGCATTAGCAGGGTTTGATAATGGGCCTAGGACATTGAAGGCTGTACGAAAGCCCAGTTCTCGCCTTGCTGTGACAGCGTGCTTCATTGCTTGATGATAATTTGGCGCGAATAAGAACGTCATCCCTGTAGTCTCTAGCATTTCAGCCGCTTGTTCGGCTGTCGTATCAACCGGAACTCCAAGATATTCTAAAACATCAGCACTTCCACTCGCAGATGATACTTTTCGGTTCCCGTGCTTTGCGACCTTCACATCCATTGAAGCTAATACGATTGCAACGGCTGTTGAGATATTAAATGTGGACAAACCATCTCCACCGGTTCCACAAGTATCCACAACTACCTCTTCTGAATGTTGAATCGTCCTCATGTGCTTACGCATTCCTTTAGTAAATCCAAGAAGTTCTTCGACCGTTTCACCTCGAAAACGCAAGATTGATAGAAAACTAGCCAGCTGTTCTGTACCGATTTCCCCTTGCATGATAAGATCCATAATCTGAAAAGCCTCTTGTTCCGTTAGAGTCTCTTCATTTAACAGTCGGTTTAGGGTTGCTTTAAGCATAGTTCGTCTCCTCCTCGTGAGATTTCGTCCCAAACAGTTCTTCTGCTTGATCAATGGTCTGCAATAGCGCGCTTGCTTTATTCACGGTTTCCTGCCATTCTTTCTCAGGGTCGGAATCAGCTACAACACCTGCACCAGCTTGCACGTGAGCCATTTGATCTTTAAGTAGAATGGTCCTGATTGCAATACACGAGTCGAGGTTTCCATCAAAGCCAAAGTAAACGACGCCTCCGCCATATACGTTACGAGCAGTCGGCTCTAGTTCTTGCAAGATTTCCATAGCTCTGATTTTAGGAGCTCCTGATAATGTTCCTGCCGGGAATGCTGACTGAAATGCTTCAATCGGATGAGTCCCCGGACTAAGGTCTCCAGTAACTTTACTGATCATATGCATAACCCTTGAGAACTTCATGATTTCAGAAAGCACTGGAGTTCTGACTGTTCCAAAAGAAGCTACTCGGCCTACATCATTTCTCGCTAAGTCCACTAACATGTAGTGTTCTGATTTCTCTTTCTCATCTTGCAGAAGGTCCTCTGCTAAGGCATGATCTTCTTCTTCAGTTTCCCCACGTTTTCTTGTGCCAGCTATGGGATGGATTTCGATTTCATCATCGGCAACCTGGATTAAGCGTTCTGGGGAACTACCAATCAATTCATAATCCTGATAGTTAATATAAAACATATAAGGTGATGGGTTCACGTGCCGTAATACACGATACAACTGAAGTCCATCAACACTCACTTTCTTTGAAAATCGTTGGGATAGTACAGATTGAAATATGTCTCCTGCGCGAATGTATTCCTTAATCTTCTCTACATCTTCTTTATATTTGCTCTTCTCATAGTTCGTCTCGACACCCTCAAGACCATTTGTTTTGCTATGGTTGTGAAAAGCTAAAAATGGCTGTGCCTCTTGAGTGGATGAAAGCTTTGATAAAAGCTCATTCACCTTATTTACTGCCTGGTCGTACTTTTGACGAAGTGTATCTTCATCATCATCCTCGTTTCGAACAAATCGAACAAGGGTTAGCTCATTTGACTTATGGTCGTACGCTAATAATGTTCGACAAAACAGAAAGTGGTAATGAGGCATATTCAAATCGTCATATCGAGGAGCTGGTATCTTCTCCATATCAGAAATGGCATCATAAGAAACAAATCCGACTCCTCCGCCGTGAAATGGCAATGGGACATCTGGAAGTTTCACTTGTAGTCGATCAAAAATTTGATCAAAGCCGTCTTGAAGGGACTCTGCCTCTGTTGTTTCTTGCCGATCTTCATCGTAAAACGAAATTTGACCATTCGTTTCTGACATCGTAATAAATGGGTGTAAACCAATAAAGGAATATCGAGACCAAGAGGAGGTATGGTCTCCGCTTTCTAATAAATAGACCGCTTCTTCGCGCAAGCGTTCATACATTTGAATGGGGGTTACCGTATCACTATAGCACTGATACGTAACGGGAACCGTCTTATGGGTAGACGACTCTTGTAAAAATTGAAGTATGTCTTTCATCGATCTCACCTCTCCATAATAAGTCATGGAGAATGAGAGGGCTTGAGGATAAATATATGGGGAACCATCTTCATATGATGGACCTATGCTCTACTCATCTCAACTAAAAACTCCTCAACTCACCTATCTCATTCTCAACTCACCTAAACTAATCTCTTCTATTTAACATCATACTAATCTAATCTACTCTGCATACATCTATTTGCCTAATTTTCTCTAATCTAAACTCTTCTAAAACTTGTAAACTAGTGTAATACATGCCTTACTTCATGTCAATCGGACAGCTATCCAACAATTATGTGAAAGCTTTGATTGGAGTTTGAATTTCGTTTTTTATATAATTAAATAAAGAAATAAATGGGGCAAGCTAGAAATACTCAAGCTTGATTTTCATTTAAAGTGTTAGTTATAAAGGACGGGATTCAGAATCGAAGAACTATTTCAATCTAATCAAACGATACTTCTAATAGCGATCTTATTAATCACAAGTGTTTTAGTTACAAAATTCTCCACCCGACTAGGTGTACCGTCTCTTGTCTTATTTATTGGCGTTGGCATGCTTGTCGGTAGTGATGGACTTGGCTTTATATACTTTGATAATGCCGGCCTTGCCCAGACTGTAGGGACATTTGCTCTCATTGTGATCTTGTTCGAAGGTGGACTAGAAACAAAATGGGGGACTATAAAAAAGGTTGCTACACCTGCCTTAATTTTGGCTACCGTAGGGGTACTCATTACAGCTGCACTTGTCGGCATAGCTTCTAAGTTCATTTTTGACATCTCATGGCTAGAAGCCCTCCTGTTTGGTTCCATTGTAGGCTCCACAGATGCCGCTGCTGTCTTCGCAGTATTAAGAGGAAAAAATGTGAAAGGTAAAATTGAGGCCACACTTGAAGCTGAGTCCGGCTCAAACGATCCTATGGCCGTGTTCCTAACCGTTTCATTTATTGAGTTAATCAAACAACCAGAAGCCAATTATCTCATTATTGCCGGCTCTTTCTTCTGGCAAATGGGAATTGGATTAATTGTTGGTGTCGTCATCGGTAAGCTTGGAAGTATGGCAATCAATAAGATTAATTTAGACTCTGGAGGGCTCTATCCCCTATTTGCTCTTTCCTTTGCCTTACTTACATACAGCGTAAGTTCATTGGTTCAAGCAAGCGGTTTACTAGCTGTATACGCTGCAGCGCTAGTCATCGGAAATTCAGAATTAACCTACCGCCACTCTATTTTACGTTTTAATGAAGGGTTTACTTGGATGATGCAAATTACCATGTTTGTCATTCTAGGGCTGCTTGTTTTCCCATCTGAATTATTCACAACAGATGTAATAGGAAAAGGTTTGCTTCTATCCGTAATTCTCATTTTCATAGCTCGTCCAATTGCGGTCTTTATATCTCTAGGGACGTTTCCTTTCACTGTTAAAGAGAAATTCTTCTTGTCTTGGGCGGGACTTAGGGGAGCAGTACCAATCGTCTTAGCAACTTTCCCACTAATGGCAGACCTGGACGACAGCCAGTTAATCTTTAATGTAGTATTCTTTATTGTGCTCACTTCAACCCTTCTCCAAGGGTCTACCATTACACCGCTAGCTAAGAAACTAAACCTTGCAGGTGAAGCACGTAACAATCCGGTTCACTCTCTTGAACTCATCTCCATCGGTAAGGCGAACGTAGAACTTGTAGAGTATGAAGTTACGCCCGCAACGTCTATCAATGGACAGAACCTTGAATCCATTGAATTCCCAGAGGGAACACTCATTAACGCCATTATACGCGGCGGAGACATTGTTACACCATACGGACAAACCGTCATTCAAGAAGGTGACGTTTTGTATATCCTTGTGTCCAAAAAGAACAAATCAGAATTACAAAAACTACTCCAAGCCGAAACGCTTCATGCTCAGATTGAATAGAAGTACTCAGCAGCACTGCGATCCCCAATAATATCGCAGTGCTTTTTTTATTTAACTATTGGCCTTGTTAATGTTTGTTGCTGACCTTTTTAACTTATCCACATAAGCTCACTTATACGGAGGACTTGAAGTCGAGATGATTGTTATGCAGGAGATAGGAGTCGTTTCCGTTAGCCTTAACGAAGCGTAAGGTGGGCCTAGAAATCACTCGCTTTCCGCAGACGGCCTCACACGACATGGGGGCGTTCGGCGTTAGCTATTGACGTGACGGTGTTAGTCAAACTTTCTCTTTCTTTTTAGAGCCTCCTCATGGAAAACCACACTGCGGGGTCTCGTCTACCTCTTTTACCCACAGGAGGCTCGCCAATTTCCATCCCCGCCTTTGCTGAATGGAGAGTAACGGAAACGCTCCATATATGGGAATGTGGGCTTAAGCACAAGAATTATATGAGGTCCGTTCACCACCTATTGGCTGGGCTTGCTCGGGGACTGCGAGACTCCCGCGGGATAAGGAGCCTAGGGGAGACCCCACAGAGAGCGATAGCGAACGAGGAGGCTTCCCAGCTCCCCGCAGGAAAGCGAGTTGTCCCCGAGCAAGCCCGAGCACTTCTACAGCAACGGACCTATCCGCCTCAAATATCTCAGCTCCGTGTCTTCAACAATCCTGCCCCATTTCCGACCAAACAAATTACAAAAAATAACACCACTAAACACTTAATTTTTCGAAAATGATAATAGTATTGACGCTACTACCCTATACTGCTAAAGTTGCTTAAGTGACGATATCGTCATCAATGAATTAATACTATACACTACACTTCACTTCATTTCCTTGTATAAGTTCGAGAATAGGGCTCGAACGTATCTACTAAGCTACCGTAAATAGCTAGGCTACAAGGGATTTCGTTTATCAATAACTCCACTTTTGGATAGTGATACGCGATCCCTTTGTAGATCTCAAGCTTCGGTAGATACCTAACCGAGGCTTTTTTAATGCATAAAGGGAGGATCAACTATGAACCGCATACAAGAGTTCTTTCAATTTAAAGAACGCGAGACAAACTTCAAGCAAGAAACTATAGCTGGTATGACAACGTTTCTGGCTCTGGCTTACATCCTGATCGTTAATCCAGCAATCTTAAGTCAAGCAGGAATGGATAAAGGCGCTGTCTTTACCGCTACGGCTTTAACGATTATATTTGGTACACTTATGATAGGTTTAATCGCCAATTACCCAATCGGGATCGCACCAAGTATGGGCTTAAACTCATTTTTCACATTTGCCGTTGTAAATACAATGGGAATTCCGTGGGAAACAGCCATAACTGGTGTATTTATCGCAGCGATTTTGTTTACAATTCTAAGTTTATTAAAAATCCGGGAAAAGATAATTAATGCTATTCCTCAAAATTTAAAGCACGCTGTTTCAGCTGGTATTGGCTTTTTCATTGCTTTTATTGGTTTAAAAAACTCGAGTTTGATTGTGAGTAATCCGGACACGATTGTAGCATTTGGAGACTTAACTGACGCGAGCACGCTTTTAGCTGTATTTGGATTTATTATTACGATTATTATGCTGGCTTACGGATGGAAAGGCGCCATCTTTTATGGAATTATCATTACAACGGTCGTTGGTTTGCTAACAGGAATGATCGCAAAACCAGACGCCATTGTAGGTGGCATACCAAGTTTAGAACCAACTCTTGGTGTAGCGCTGCAACCTGAAAATTTAGCTAATGCGGTCTCCCCTACTGTCTTACCTGTTATCTTTACGTTCTTATTTGTAGCCTTCTTTGACACTGCAGGCACACTAATCGCCATTGCTTCTCAGGCTGGATTAATGAAAGACAATAAAGTACCAAACGCAGGACGTGCTTTACTTTCAGATAGTACAGCGTCAATGGTAGGTGCTGCACTAGGAACTTCAACTACTGCTTCAATGGTAGAATCCTCTGCAGGAATTGGAGCAGGAGGACGTACTGGTTTCACAGCTGTCATTATGAGCCTATGTTTCGCAATTGCGATTTTCTTTGAGCCAGTTCTATCTATTGTCCCAATTACCCTTACTGCCCCAGCTCTTATTATAGTTGGCGCAATGATGGCATCCGAGGCAAAAGCGATTGATTGGACCCGAATCGAAATTGCAATCCCGTCCTTCATTACCATTCTCATGATGCCTTTAACAAGTAGTGTAGCAACAGGAATTGCTCTTGGGTTTATTCTATACCCAATAACCATGATCGCATCCAAACAACACAAGGACATGCATCCGATGATGTACGTTCTGTTCGTTCTATTTATCCCTTATTTAATCTATAGCGCGTAAGAAAGCAACCCATCTAACTTGTAAGGCCCCCTGTAATTCTTGATTACAGGGGGTTTTTAATAACTAGCCACCTCTCTCTTTACAACTTCGAATACATGCAACGAACCCCTCATCCCTACTAAGTGTTTTCCACACACAAAACACATATATATTATACATCTTTTTGTTTTAATGCTATTATATGTAATCGAATAGACTAAAAGGAGATTATAGTATGGAGATCAAAACCGATTACTCTCTGCGCGCTCTGTTCACCTTTTATTATTCGACTAGAGCACCTATCTATTTTTTTGAGTACGGTACACAGAATAAGACTTCTATGGGTGAAATTGCATGCCCTCTACAGCGTCTAGAGAAAGAAGAAAGAGAACTGATTCAACATAAAATGAAACAAAGAGGACGAGTTCACCACGTAACAGACCCTTTTCATCGCCACTTTTTAGCCATAAACACCGAACCTTTTCCCTCGCTTCCTGCTGGTTATATTTGTATAGGTCCTTTTCTATACAATGAATTAAACAACCAAGACATTCAAGAAGCTTTTCAAAGGCAAGGGGAATCCATTTATGTATCGAGGAAGGTTCTGACTTACTATGCTCAACTCCCTGTCGTCCACTCGCAACAAGTTCTTTATTACGGACAAATTTTACTAGCATTACTTGCGAATGACTGGGAGACACCTATCATTGATCAAACGTTTGATCAATTCACGTTCATACCTAAGAAGAATGAGCCTTCTCAAGAAGATACTCAGTTCTTATCACAAGCCTTTCAACTCGAGCAAAAGTTCTTGGATAAGTTACATCAAGGAGACCCCTCTGCAGTTGATGAACTTAGTCACACCAAGTACTACCCTATCCCGACGTATGGAAAGGACAATATGGTTCGATCTTATAAGAATAGATTAATTTCCACAGTTACATTAGTAGCTCGAACAGCCATTAGCGCAGGGGTAGACGAAACCGAGTCCTTATCAACTTCTTACTATTATATACATGAAATTGAGCAAAAAGAGAAAATTGAAGACCTTATGCATATGGAGAAAGTGATGCTTCATGACTATCTATCTAAAATCCAACAACAAGAGCAAAAGGATCATTCACCACTCATGCAAGCCTGCCTTGAGAGCATACAATCTAACCTCCATAAACCAATTACCATTGAAAGAATCTCGAAGGAGTTAGGCGTGCGATCAGAGCACCTTTCTAAACTCTTTAAAAGAGAAATAGGTCTCACACTTCAACAATACATTCATAGACAAAAAATGAAAGAAGTTAAGAAAGCATTATTAAGACAGAATGACTCGATCCTGACTGTAGCTGAAACATTCGGATACAAGAGCGCCTCTCATTTTTCAAGGATATTTAAGAGGTACGAAGGTCTATCACCAAGCAACTACCGAAAACAAAATGGTATATAAAAACGAGGCTGTCACATGGCAGCCTCGTTTCTTATACATTCGACTTTTCTAAACGCTTAAAGTTCCAACTAATAGGCCGAGTCACTTCCATCTCTTCAAAATAGATCTTATACATCCTTTTACGATCATCAACCTCTTCAATTGTCCCTGTTCCGAAAACAGGATGAATCACTCGATCGCCCCTCTTAAAAGAAGCGTCAGATGTTGGTGTAGCCTCCAATTGATTGTTCATCCGAATGATTTCCTTCGCCTCTTGTTCAAACTCAGGTTCGATTATACCGAGTCTGTCGTATAATGATTCTTCAAGTTCAAATAGGAAGCGAGAAGGATACTTCTTCTCTCCTCGTCCACTTGTTCCTTCAGATTCTGTCAGATATAGTTCACGTTCTGCCCTCGTCATAGCTACATAAGCAAGACGACGTTCTTCTTCAAGGGCATACTCTTTTCTTTCCCTCAGTGATCGCTCATTAGGTAAAACTCTTTCATTAAATCCGACTAAAAAAACATATGGATATTCTAATCCTTTTGAGGTGTGGATCGTCATTAGCTTCACCGCTTCACGTTGGTCCTCTCTATCATTTTCCGTATAAAGCGTGAGCATTTGTAAATAATATTCAAGCGAAATTTCTTCTCCCATTGCTTCTTCGTACTGTACAACCGAGTGCTTCAGTTCCATCAGGTTATCTAACCTCTCATGATCTCCATCCTCGCGAATAAAGGCTTCATAACCCGTTCCTTGCAATAAGTCTTGAAGTAAGTCTGCAACAGAGAGTTCAGTACGCTTAATCTTCATGGATTCTATTACTTCAATAAATTCTTTCGCTTTCGTACGGTTGAAAATAGGATGATCTATATGATCAACTAACGTTTGGTAGAGGGATTTGCCTTCTTCTTCAGACCGCTCTCTTAAAAAGGTAATCCGCTTCTTCCCCATTTGCCTTCTAGGTGTATTTATAATTCTCATAAATGATAAATCATCTTCAAAAGCCAAAAGCTTTAAGTGAGCAAGCGCATCCTTAATTTCTTTTCGTTCAAAGAACTTAAACCCTCCAAAGATACTATACTCCAGGTTCTCATGAATGAGTGCTTGTTCCACAAAGCGCGATAAGTAATTCGCACGGTATAGAACCGCCACCTCATTTAACGAGGCTCCACGCTCTTTTTGCAAGGTTTGAATACGTGAAACAATCCATTTGGCTTCCTCTTCCTCTGTCTTAGCGTGGTAGTGAATAACATTAACGCCCTTAGGGTTATGCGTGAACATATCTTTATCTACTCGTAATTTATTTTGCTTTATAAGTGCATTTCCGATATCTAAGATTTGAGGAGTGGAGCGGTAATTCTCATTTAACAGGACCGTTTTGCAACCAGGAAACCACTGATCAAAATTCACCATAAATTTTGGATCAGCGCCTCTCCATTCATAAATCGTTTGGTCCGGATCCCCCACAACAAACACATTTCCATGACCTTTACTAAGGATCCGTATGAGCTCAAATTGTTTTGGACTGCTGTCTTGAAACTCATCAACTTGAATGTAATATAGTCTTTCCTGCCATTTCTCCAATACGTCTTTATATTCTCCAAAGAGCACTAATGTAAAGTTAAGAAGATCATCAAAATCAAGCCCATACACTCGTCTTTGCTTTTTTAGATAGGCTACTATAATTTTTCGATCTACCTCTTCTACTTGCTCAGGATCGATGGTTTTCTCTCTCGAAATAAGATCATACACATAACCTGTGTCCGCTTTTAGTTCACCAATTTTCTTTAAGATTCGGGCAAACTTGTGGTCATTCACCTTTAACCCAAACTCGTCATAGATTTCTCTTAAGATTGACTTTTGATCTTCTGTGTCTAAAATGAGAAATTGCTTCGGATAGAAAAGATGATGGATGTCTTCGCGTAAGATTCGCACACAAAAACCATGATAAGTATTAATGTATCCCGTATCTCTTTCTCCACCAACAAGTTTCTTAACCCTTCTCCTCATCTCCTGAGCTGCTTTGTTCGTAAAAGTGACACATAGAAGATTAGAAGGCTCAAGCCCTAATTCACTTACTAAATATGCATAGCGGTTCGTTAGGGTACGCGTTTTACCAGAACCAGCTCCAGCAATAACCCGAACCGCTCCTTCAGTCGAAGTAACCGCCATTTCTTGCTGTTCATTCAAACCATTAAAAATTCCATCAGTCTCCATATACCTTACCCCCGAACAGAACGTTTGTTTGTACACCATTATACCAAACAACCCACCTCTTTAACCATGAACAGCACTGAAGGGTGCCAGTCCCCCTTTACCAGAGTAAAGGGGGACTGGCACCCTTTGGTTCTTTACAGTGATAAAGAAATAAGAACACAAAAAAGAGAGCTCAAATAGAGCTCTCCTTACAGGTTTTTATGAAAAATCAAATGCCCAGTTGCCATTACGGAAAACAGGTTCCGTCTCACCAGATGGCGTAATACCATCGATATCCAGTTCTCCTGATCCCATCATAAAGTCGACGTGGACAATACTGTTGTTCACACCATTTTCATCAAGTTGATCATCATCCATCTTCGCTCCACCTTCGATGCTGCTAGGATAAGCTTTTCCTAAAGCGAGGTGACAAGACGCGTTTTCATCATAAAGTGTGTTATAGAAGATCACACCACTTTGAGAAATTGGGGACTGATGAGGAACAATGGCAAGCTCTCCTAAACGACGTGCCCCTTCATCCATGTTTACCAGTTGCTCTAATGTTTCATACCCTGTTTCTGCTTCGAAATCCACGACTTTACCTTCTTTAAATGTTAATGAGAAATTCTCGATCAAGTTTCCTCCATAACTAAGAGGTTTTGTACTAGATACAGTACCATTTACGCCGTATTTATGAGGTAATGTAAAGACTTCTTCAGTAGGCATATTTGCATTAAAGGAGGTACCTTGCTCTGATTTAGATGCCCCACCTTTCCAAACATGACTATCCGGTAGTTCCACTTCAAGATCTGTACCTGGAGATTTATAGATCAATTTCTTAAATTGCTTCTTATTAAGGTAATCGCGAGCCTTCCCTAACGCTTCGTTATGCTCATCCCATGCTTTTAATGGATCTTCTTGGTCTACTCGTGTAATCGTAAAGATCTGTTCCCAAAGCTTTGATACCGCTTCTTCTTCGGATACATTAGGAAAGACCTTTTTAGCCCATTCCGGGTTCGGAATCGCTACGATAGACCACGTAATCTTATCGTTCATCGTATACTTCCTAAAGTTCTTCATCGCTTCTCCACTCGCTTTACTAGCGGCAGCTATTCGAGAAGAATCAATCCCATTTAAATTATCAGGGTCGGTTGAACGAATGGATAATACTGCAGCACCATTTTCAGCAAAATAGTCATATTGATCTACTTTCCACTGAGGTACTGTTTCTAATACATCTTGTGAAGCATGCTCGAAATAAAGGCGTTGCATAACATCATCGGCCCAGTTAATATGAACATCTTTAGCACCAGCTTCATAGGCTTTTCTAGCTACAATTCGCGCAAACTCAGCACCATCAACAGGAGCATTCAACATAAGAATTTGATCTTTCTGTAAGTTGACTCCTTTATGTATAGCTAACTCTGCGTATTTTTCTAACTGCTGTGTTGTAGGCATATAAGCCCTCCTTTAAAGTGTTTTGAATACTTTGACTTCCATTTAGCATAACAAATCCGGACCGTTTTTGTAACAATAGCCGCTTCGTTATTCCTACATTATCCACTACAAGAAGCGTTTTTCTACAATGGATGTAAATGTACGAGTAAAACCATTGCGAATAAGCATTTCATTTCGTTACAATATCTAATCGAAATAGGAATAAATCCATTCGAATATCTCGAAACCAAGCTAAACCAAATGACATAGGAGGTTCTTCCTAATGGATACAACAATGATTGAAACAATGCAAAAACGTAACGGTACGAAAGAATTCGCTAAAGACAGCACGATTTCTAAAGAAGAACTAGAAGCCATCCTTAAAGATGCGACAACTGCCCCATCTTCTTTTAACTTACAACACTGGCACTTTCTCGTCTTCCACAGCAATGAAGCGAAACAACAGCTTCTTCCGATTGCATTTGGACAAGAAAAAGTAACAGACGCTGCTGCAACAATTGCTGTACTTGCAGATAAAGAAGCTAATGCAAATATTGACGATGCCTTCAACCCTCTAGTAGAGAACGAAGTTATTACCACAGAGATGAAAGAAAATATCGCAGGTACAATTAATCGAATTTATGAAAATAAACAAGCCGCCCATGATACAGCTCTTATTAATGCCGGACTTGTCAGCATGCAAATTATGCTCGCAGCCGAGGCCCGTGACTATGATACGTTAGCAATGGGTGGCTTTTCTGCTAATCAACTAAAAGAAACGTTCGATATCTCAGAACGATTTGAACCTGTAATGCTGATATCGATCGGTAAAGAAGCATGGACCCCAGCCAAAACACCCCGCCGCTCTGTAGAAGAAGTCTCAACATGGATCTAACAAAAGCGTAAGCGCCCGTTTAGCAACGTATAGACTGGACTGAACCCGAGTAGAGATCAAGGAAACTCTTAAACTCGTTAATTATTTTTAATAACTATGCAACGTTCCCTAAAAACCTCGAAGTAAATCGAGGTTTTTTATTTTTTTTGACAAAATTTCAATATCCCTTCATCCCAGCACTATCAGTAAGTTTGTCCAGTTTGATCATCTCGTTCTTTTCAATTAATTCAAATAGATTGTACAATTTGTTCTGTACAAAAAGTTGGTAATCTATTATGATTAACTATGTACTTTAAAGAAAGGACGATTAGATGAATAAAAAAATTATGGATTGGCCCACATTTGCAGGGGCATTATTCCTACTTTTATCAGTAACAATTCCACTCATTTTATTTCCTCAAAAAGGTCAAGTTATTGTAGACAAACTTCAAGATATCATAACCACAAACTTTGGTGTTGTCTTCATGATTGTTGGCCTCGGCATTTTCTTATTCCTTCTCTATGTCGCATTTAGTAAAAACGGTCAAGTTAAATTAGGAGACAAAGGTGAAAAACCAGAATTCAAAACGTTCTCCTGGGCAGCTATGTTATTCTGCGCCGGAATTGGTTCTAGTATTTTATACTGGGGTACAATCGAATGGGCTTATTATTACCAAGCTCCTCCATTCGCTGTTGAAGGTGGCACGAAAGAAGCGATCCAATGGGCAAGCGTATATGGAATCTTCCACTGGGGACCAATTGCTTGGGCTATCTACACATTACCTGCACTACCAATTGCTTATTTCTATTATGTTCGTAAAAAGCCTGTATTAAAAATTAGTGAAGCTTGTCGACCTGTCATCGGTAAACGAGCGGACGGCCCTCTAGGTACGATCATCGATGTTCTATTTATGTTCGGTCTAATGGGCGGTGCTGGTACGACACTAGCGCTTGGAACTCCTATGATCGCCGAAGGAATTTCAAGCTTAACTGGCATTGAAGTTACACTCGGACTTAAAACGGGTATACTAATTGTTTGTACTGTTATTTTTGCCATTAGTGCTTATTCAGGGTTGAAAAAGGGAATTAAAGTTCTAAGTGATGTAAACTTATGGTTATCCCTTTTCTTACTTGCCTTCGTATTTATTTTCGGACCAACGAAATTCATCTCTGAAACAACATTTAATAGTCTTGGTTTACTAGCGGATAATTTCTTCCGCATGGCCACATGGACTGAGTCATTTGCTGGCCTTAATTCGATTGCTGAAACAAGTTTCCCAGAATCATGGACAGTATTCTACTGGGCATGGTGGCTTGTATACGCACCATTCGTTGGACTCTTTATCGCAAGAATTTCCCGTGGTCGTACAATTAAGCAGATGGTTCTTGGAACAATGCTTTACGGTACACTCGGAAGCGTTCTTTTCTTCGGAGTAATCGGAAACTACGGTATGTACATGCAACTTACAGGACAATTTGATATTATTAACGTCTTAAATACACAAGGAGCACCAGCTGCAATAATTAGTGTAATCGCACAATTGCCGATGGCTCCAATTATGATTACAACCTTTACTGTCCTAGCGATTATCTTCCTTGCAACAACATTTGACTCTAGTTCTTACATACTGGCATCAGTTGTACAGAATTACGTTGAGGAAGAACCATTACGTTGGAATCGCCTATTCTGGGCCTTCGCCCTTTGCCTACTACCACTTACCCTAATGATTTTAGGTGGCTTAGGTACATTACAAACAGCTAGTATCGTCGGAGGAACACCATTATTATTCATAATGGTCATGCTAGCCTGGTCATTTATGAAAGCCTCGAACGAAGATATCGTTGCTTCAGATGACTACCAACCAAAAACAATTAATCTAGATTCTAAACAAATCAAACGACGCTTAAAGCGCAAGAAACGTCTTCAAAAAGAACAAGAACAAGAAGACTCTCAAGTAAGTTAACCCCCTATTTATATAGAAGAAAAGGTGCTCCTTCACCAAGGAGCACCTTTTTTTATGTAAACTGTATTAAACAATACTATAGAAGATAAGTTTGTTGGAAACTTGAAGCTGAGAGAATGTTTCCGTTCACGTTAGTTTAGTCTAAGGTGGCCCTGGAAACTACTCCCTTTCCTGTGGGGAGCTGGTGAGCCTCCTCAGCCGGCACGCCGGCTTCCGGGGTCTCACCGAGGCTCTTCTACCCACGGGAGTCTCGCAGTTTCCAGGCCCACCTATGCCATATAAGAATGAACGAAAACATGCCATATAGGGTGACATCAGATCTCCTGATGCGAACTGCGGGCCGTTCCCCTCCTTAAAAGCTAGGGCTTGCTCGGGGACTGCGAGACTCCCGCGGGAAAAGGAGCCTATCTAGTTCCGGCGTGGAGAACCTAGCGAGACAAGTCATCTTTTTTACAAAGGCTTAACGCCTTTTCCAAAAAGCTGTCTTGTCCGTACGGTTCTAGGCAACACGCCTGCACTTTTAAGCTAGGGAAGACCCCACAGAGAGCGAAAGCGAACGAGGAGGCTCTAAAAAGAAGGGGAAGTTCGACTAAAACCGTCACGTCCTGTGACAACGTCGAACGACCCCACGTCGTGTGAGGCCGCAGGAAAGCGAGTTGTCCCCGAGCAAGCCCAAGCACTCATAAACGTAACGGACCCTCCTAGCTGAGATATCCAACAAAAAAAGCAGTACCCTCCAAAAGAGTACTGCTTCACCTTATACACCTCGTCGGTTACCCCACAGCAACGCATGCACCTGAGGCAAGACGCGGACGCGGTTTAATTCTGTCGAGGCCATTACCTGATCAATAAGCCATTCATACTTCCCTAATAAACGATGCATCAACTTCGTATCATCCGCCTCTTCCGTATCATCGTTTCCAACTTGTACGAAGAACGGAATACCAGGATAGCGTTTATGAACTCCTTTAGCATATTCCAAGTCTTCTTCATCAAAGACAACGACTTTTAAGCTGGTGGTTAGAGAGTCAAGTTGTTCAATGATTTCATCAAGCTTTTGCCAGTCTGTTTTCATCATCGAGCTTGGTGGCTTCGGTGAAATCGTAAGGTCATCAATGCTTGTAAACCAGTCCTGCCACTTACTCCCTTGTGTTTCAAGAGCAACTTCACAACCGTTTTCGTGCAGGAGATCGACAAGCTGGCCCATATGTTTTAACAACCCAGGATTGCCACCAGAAATCGTAACGTGATCAAAGGATCCTCCACCAACTTCTTTTAGCTCATCATAAATTTCGCCTGCTGTCAGTAGACGAATGTCCTCTTTCGCACTTCCGTCCCATGTAAAGGCGGAATCGCACCAGGCACAGCTGTAATCGCAGCCAGCTGTTCGAACAAACATCGTCTTTCGCCCAACAACCATCCCTTCTCCTTGAATGGTCGGCCCGAATATTTCTAAAACAGGTAGTTTACTCAAGCTCCATCCACTCCCTTCTTGCCTCTGCAAAGCTTGTTGGTGTTTCATAAAGCTTTACAAATTCAACACGAAGGGACTGATCATTTTGCGGTAATGCGCCCGCCATCTTCTCATAAATCCATACGACCATGTTTTCAGCAGTCGTATTCATTAAAGGAAGTGTTTCATTGATGTATCGGTGATCTAAGTGGACCTCGATTTGTTCTTTCCAAATTTGCTTAATGTCACCAAAGTCCATTACGATACCGATATCATCCGTGTAACCACTAATGCCAAACACCACACGATACGTATGTCCGTGCAAGTTTTTACATTTCCCTTCATAACAGTGCAGATGGTGAGCAGCATCAAACGTAAATTCTTTACTGACCATGACACGCTTCTTATGATACTGAAGGTCACTACGCTTAATATCCTGATCAATTTTCTGTAAGTCTTCTACGATGCGAAATCCATATTGATCCATAGCCATTATGCGTTCGCTCCTTCTTTTTTATTTATATAAGTGTCTAAACCGTTTTGTCTCAATTTACAGGAAGGGCATTCGCCACAGCCTGAGCCACGAACACCGTGATAACATGTCAATGTACGTTCCTTCACGTACGTAAGAGCATTAAGATCATCCGCAAGCTCCCAAGTTTGCGCTTTGTCTAACCACATTAACGGTGTATGAACAACGAACTGATCGTCCATTGAAAGATTAAGAGTTACGTTAAGAGATTTAATAAATACATCACGGCAATCTGGATAGCCACTAAAGTCTGTCTCACAAACTCCTGTCACTATATGCTGCGCGCCAATTTGTTTACCCATAATAGATGCAAAGGATAAGAATAAAAGATTTCGACCCGGTACAAATGTAGATGGAAGGTCGCCATCTTCCCCATCTTTCACCTCTATATCATCTCTAGTAAGAGCGTTAGGTGCCAACTGACTCAATAACGACATATCAAGAATTGTATGTTTTACACCTAAATCCTCAGCTATCTCCTTTGCTACTTCAATTTCTTCATCATGACGCTGATTGTAATCAAACGTCACTGCCTCAACTTCATCAAAATGCTTCATTGCCCAGAAAAGACAAGTCGTACTATCCTGTCCCCCACTAAACACAACAAGGGCTTTCTTATTATCCATAAAAAAAATTCTCCTTTCACTATAAAAAGAGAATTCTACACACCCGTACTTCAATTCGAACTAAATAAAAAAACCATACCTAAGGCGAAGGTATAGTTCGATCCTTAGTTTTTTATAGAGGGTGTAGCTAGAACCTCTCCCGCATCAACCATGCAGATTTTCATTCAATTTTTTGTCTACTTGATTGTAACATATGCCTGGCTAAAACGTAAGACGTGAAGCGGAGAGATGTTTCCGTTTGCTTTGACTGAGCGGAAGGCGGTCCGGGAAATCACTCGCTTTCCGCGGCGAGCTGGGGAGCCTCCTCGATCGCTACGCTCTCTGTGGGGTCTCCCCTAGGCTCCTACTGCCGCAGGAGTCTCGCAATTTCCCGAACCGCCTTTGCCTGATGTAGAAGGAACGGAAACACGCCAAATAAAGAAGCATGGTGTCTAGGTTATCCCTCAACGCTTCAGTTGAAGGGCACAGGAATCAAAAAGCCCCCTAGACTCACCTTGCTCTATTTAGCAAAGGGGCCAGCTGCTTAATTATGGTGAGGACTACCCAAATTCCTGTTGATTATACATGGCATGTTTCCGTTACTTCTAACGTGAAAAAGGAGGGCCTGGAAACTGCGAGACTCCCGTGGGCAGAAGAGCCTAGGTGAGACCCCGGAGACCGGCTTGCCGGGCGAGGAGGCTCACCAGCTCCCCACAGGAAAGCGAGTGGTTTCCAGGCCCTCCTTACTCTTAACCGAAGCTAACGGAAACATACGCTCAACATTATATACAAAAAAAGAAAGCTAGCAGCTCGTTTCCAAGGTGCTAGCTTTCTCTTATGGGAGTGGTTTTTACAATTTAGGAGTCTTTTTACAATGCACACGGGGTAAAAGATCCTCCAATTGCATAAAGGGAAAAAGCCGCCAAACCTTTCTATCTAATCCGGTTAAACATTTGTGGGACACGGAGTTCATTAAGCCAAAGGATATTGTTTAAACCTGACGTAATCGAAAATAACGAAAGGGGGGCGTTTGGCGACTTTTTTATGGGTAAAAGGTGGTCAATGGCGTTTGACCTTCTATAATGTATCAAGTTGAAAATGCTTTCAGCAACATTAAATACTTGGAAATCAAGATGTTTTTATTTTCTCAATAATCCAAACAAAGAAATATAGGAGATTTACCAGTTATTAATTTCATTAAACTTTCATCTCCGATATGATGGGGGGAGCACAATTAAGCCGGAGGTGTAAAAAATGAACATTAATCATAAACTTTATGAATACATAAACAATAACGTGTCAGATATTACAGAAACATGGCTAAACATGCGTGAAAATGATTTAACTTCCTACTACTCTTCAACAAAGAGCACTGCTAGCACAGACCAACTAAGGGAGGAGAATAATCAATTAATCGAATCCCTGTCGAATGTGTTCATTTCTGAAAAAACGGACCCTAATCTCGAACTAAAAGATTGGGCAGAGCAAATCTCGGAGAAACGAGTTGGAGAACAGGTTCCTATTAATGAAGTACTAGGACAGTTCTCAAATTTCCGTAAAGCGATTTGGCAACACCTTAAGACGTTTGCCTATGAGTATAATATCGGAATCGAACAGGCGATGAATATCGGTCAAACGTTTAACGACGCTCAAGACTATGTGATTTATCAGTTCTCTAAACATTATTACGAAACAAGCATTCGTCAAATCCACACTCAACAACAGCTCATCAATGAATTAAGTGCACCCGTAATACCTATAACAGATAAAGAAGCGATCATTCCTCTTATTGGGGACTTGGATCCTGAGCGTACAAAACATATTCAAGAGCATACGTTAGAACAATGCAACCAACATCCTTATGAGACGCTTTACCTTGATATGTCAGGCGTTCAGAACATCGACACCCTTGTAGCCCACCACTTGTATCAACTTATTCAATCTCTAGACCTTCTAGGAGTAAAGTCTGTCCTTTGCGGAATGAATCCAAAAGTGGCACAAGTGGCGATTCAACTTGGAATCAACTTCTCTAAGGTTCCTATCAAAAGCACGCTTTACCATGCACTTGAAGAAGCATCCTTACACCAAGAAAAATGATTCTTATAAGCCTGAAAGACTCAAGCGCAAACATGTGCTTGAGTCTTTTTTTACTAACTATTTCCTTTTTCTTCATATTTTATGGTTTAATTATAACTATAGGAGGGTATTTTCCTAAGGAATTGGTTATAGGAGGAAAGTCTTATGCATGCATTTGCTAATCAGATTCAAACCTACTCATTTGAAGACGACGGAGAGATCCCAAATAGTCCGCTTCCACTATTGGTTTATCCAGGAGTACTAAACGAATATATCGACCACATGGATGAGATCTTTTTACAAAAAGGTTGGCACAGTACTTGGATTGGTTCGATCTTCCCCCACCACCATTATCACAGCACCGCCCATGAGGTGCTAGGGGTTCTAAGCGGTGAAGCCACAGTTCAATTCGGCGGTCAAAGTGGACGCAAATTAGAAGTATCACCTGGTGATGTTATCATTATCCCAGCGGGTGTAGGTCACAAACAGCTTTATGGTTCGAAAGAGTTTCTTGTTGTCGGTGCTTATCCAGAGGGCCAGTACAAAGATATGCGGAATGGCAATCCGAACGAGCGCCCTGAAGTCTTACACAACATTAAAGAGGTCCCTCTCCCATCAACAGACCCTGTATTCGGAGACGATCTTCTTTTCTTGCAGTTTTGGAGCTAACCATAAATAAGCGGTACATATAAGAAGAGGCTCTCACTAAATGAGAGCCTCTTCTTATTGGCGTGAATGATTAAGAGACTGTCTCCCCTCCCTCAATTCTCCACTTTAATCTTCATATTTTTACACGTTTCTTCAATAGTAGGGCAGGATTGTTGAATACTCGTAACTGAGAGAATGTTTCCGTTTGCGTTGTTAGAACGTGAGGTGGTTCGGGAAATCACTCGCTTTCCGCGGCGATCTGGGGAGCCTCCTCAGTCGCATTCGCTCCCTCCGAGGTCTCCCCTAGGCTCCTACTGCCGCAGGAGTCTCGCAATCTCCCGAATCACCTCTGCCATATATGGGTGTAACGGAAGCATACCATATGCAGATACCTCGCAACTCTCACTCCCCCCTTGAGATTTGGGCAGCGGAAAGCGAGTCGTTCTCTAGACACCCCTTATCAAAAGTGATAGGACGGCCCCGCTGCTTGAATGTTGCTGTCGCCTCATTGAATCTACATTTGGCTTGTTTCCGTATTTCCCAATACGGAAAGGTGGGCCTGGAAACTGCGAGACTCACGTGGGTAGAAGAGCCTAGGTGAGACCCCGGAGCCCGGCTTTGCCGGGTGAGGAGGCTCACCAGCTCCCCACAGGAAAGCGAGTGGTTTCCAGGCCTACCTTACGCTCAACTAAAATTTACGGAAATATTCTCTCAGCTCGAGTCTTCCTCATATGGCGGCTTATGTGAAAGCAATCAACATTTACTATTAACAGAGATAAAAAAAGTCTGACCTACAATGGTAGATCAGACTTTCCCGGATGCTATTAAAGGTCGAGACTCTGGCTCTCTCTCTAACTCAGGATCAGACACGGTTTGTGGCATCAACCAAAAGGCATACCATCCACCTTCTTTAATGATCGAGTTGTAAGCTGATAACGTTAGGCCAGAAGCTTCCGCTAACTCTTCAATATCTTCAGATGAAGGAAGAGCATATAAGTTGGAGTGGGCCGTAAAGAAACTATTAAAGGCACTAGAGAATGCCTGACCCTGCGCAGTTTCGTTTACTGGTGTAATCACTGAGATGCGACCGTCTTCAGATAACCAGGTCGTTAAATTACTCAAAAGTTCTGTGCGCGCCATAGGGTCTAAATAGTGAAACACATTATGCAATAGAATTAAATCAGCTTTTTCACCTTCTTCAGGGCGCCAGTCACTAGCATCTGCAACAATATAATCTATATTGTCATATCCTGCTGAGGCCTTTCTCGCTGATTCGACTACCCGTTCATTCACATCTACCCCAAGCATTTGTACTTCAGGGAAATCTTTCGCAAGCTTCCTTAAGTAACCTCCATGCCCACAACCTAAGTCAATCACAGTTTCTACCTTATGTTCTTTCATCATCTTCTTAATCCGACGTATTGCGAAGTGCTCTAGAAGCGTAGACGTTTCCGCCACTACATCTCCGAACTTCTCATGATTGAATACCGCGCGCTCATTTGATTTCATGTACTTTGGATAAGCAAGTAATGTAGGAATATGCAGTTCCATCATTTCTTTTAAAAGAGCTCCTACACTGTTAGATTCATCTTCAAGAAACTCCCCGCAGTGATGTTTAGACGTTCGATACCGTCCACCTGTACGTTTTCTTAAATGCTTAATGGATACCCCTACATCCACCCAACACTGCAAAAGCTCTTTGCTGAGTCCTGTTTCTGTTACAACTTCATCTACTGTTTTAGGGTTCTTGAAAGTCTTAAATAAGTCTAATTCATATCCTACGTAGGCATGCCAGGTAGGTAAGAATGATTCATTCCGCTTCATCCAGTTCCTTGCTTTTAAGGCGGTTTGGATTATATTCATTTCCCATCACTCCTCTTTCTCCCATGGATAATCTTCTGTACGTTCAAAAAAGTATTTAAGCTGTTTTGATTCTGAGATGCTTCGTTTTCGTTTAGGAAAAGCACCAACTTGAATGAGACGGTCCATCAACGTGTTGTCCCATCTCCCAAGTCCAGAGATGTTCAGCATTTGCTTTACATGCAAGGATGGATCCCTTTCCATTTGCTCAATACTCTTCATCCGGATTCTCCTCCACCACGGGTAGGGAAAAGAATACGCCAATGCCGACAGATGACTGAGACCTAAAAGAAATTTCGCTCTGGGCATTCGAACTTGCTCATACCACTTTAATAATTGATTATCATACGTACCTTTTTTCTTCATCCACGCAATTAGTTCACCTAACACATCTGCATCTTGTATAGCTAAGTTCATCCCTTCCCCTGCCATAGGGTGTACAGCATGAGCCGCATCTCCAATCAAGGCCAAATTCTCAACCACATACCGGTTAACATGAAACATGGTCGGGATCATGAGCTGTATATCTTTCCAATCATGAAGGGATGTGACATGTTCACCAAGTTCAGGGCAAAGTTCTGCATACGCTTTATGAAAGTATTCGATCCCCTCCTGTTTCATACTTTTATAAGCACCTGCTTTAATTAGAAAAACAGTTCTAATCTTATTATCAGGTAATGGAAACAGACCAAGAAATCGATGATTTGTGGTAACAATTTTCCCCGTTTTGAAGTTAGCAGGCCTAGGGATTGTAACGGTAAGGAAATGATGATTGTACGTTCGATTATTCGCCTTAAGCCCCATTGCATTTCGCGTGGGGGAATTCCGTCCTTCAGCCCCTATGTAAAACCTGGCTAAAATTGGTTCAATCGTTTTATCCTTCGTATGGCGGATTATAGCTTTACCATCTTTAAACCCAGTAAAACGAGCGGGTTGAATATACCGAAA
Source organism: Pontibacillus salipaludis (assembly GCF_014642405.1). Lineage (GTDB taxonomy): Bacteria > Bacillota > Bacilli > Bacillales > BH030062 > Pontibacillus > Pontibacillus salipaludis. The sequence continues at coordinate 20,285 of NZ_BMIN01000014.1, read as the reverse complement.
CCTTTCTGAATAGAGTTTCGCCTTATTTAATAAAATCGATTTTAACGTTTCATGGGGGATCATAAGCGCGTAATTGTATGGACTTGCTAATAATCCGTAATCCATAAACGATTCTCCGACTTTTTTGGGTTGCTTAGAAGATCGTCTTTCTAGCTCAATAAATTCAAGAGTGGAGAAAGAATGGCCATTAGCCACGACCTCATCGATTACGCCAAGATCTTCTAAAATGGCTAGTGTTTTAGGCTGCAATAGTTCCCCTTTATATTGAGGGGACTCAGCACTTAATTGCTCAACAACCGCCACATTCACACCTCGACTCGCTAATTTCACTGCTAATGCAAGGCCCCCCACGCCTCCCCCATTAACTAAAACCTCCGCGTCGATGCTCCTCCCCCCTTATATGATCTATGTAATGTTAATCTATTCCACCCACCCAAATAGATGAAACCTTTCAACTATCCGCTCACTGCCTTTCCGTATCGTAACTCGCAATCTTTTGATAAAATATAAATATTGTATAGCCTTCAATAAGGAGGATTCATTCATGTTTATCTATCAAATTAACAAAGAACTCCATTTAAAATTACTAGATATAACAGATGTAGACCGACTATTTCAATTGGTTCATTCGAATCGAATCCATTTAAGAAAGTGGTTATCTTGGATCGATGACACAGAAAAGCCAGCAGATACAAAACGTTTTATTGAAGGAACCATGGAAAAATTCGCTGATAACAAGGGGTTTGAAACTGGCATTTATTATAAAGGAGAGCTAGCTGGTGTGATCGGCGTCCATCAATTGGATCATCGAAACAAGCAGACGAGTATTGGATATTGGCTAGGTGAGAAGTTCCAGGGTAAAGGAATCATCACCAAAGCGGTATCGACCTATTTGCAGTACCTTTTTGAAACACGTGAATTTAATAGAGTTGAAATACGTTGTGCAAAGAGGAATAAAAAAAGCCAAGCCATTCCTGAGCGTCTAGGCTTCACAAAAGAAGGAACAATTAGACAATGTGAGTGGTTATACGATCGTTATGTAGATCATGTTGTCTACAGTCTCTTAAAAGAAGAATATGACCTTATGAAATAAAAAAAGCTGGTGTTCAAGCCGTTGAAGGCTTGTACACCAGCTTTTTACTATGTTTATAAATGACCTGAATTCATTTTATTATGCACGTTCTGATTGTTTCTCTTGATTCCGAAGTTCAACCCGACGAATCTTTCCTGATGTCGTCTTCGGCAACTCATCAAGATACTCAATTTTTCTAGGATATTTATAAGGGGCTGTATGATCTTTGACATGCTGTTGCAGTTCTAGCGTAAGCTCTTCCTGATCAACATGAACGTTCTGCTTCAACACAACAAACGCTTTAACAATGTTTCCCCTGATTTCATCCGGACTAGCAACGACGGCACACTCTTGAACGGATGGATGTTTCACGAGAGCATCCTCCACCTCAAAAGGTCCAATTGTATATCCTGAACTGATGATAATGTCATCACTCCGCCCCTCAAACCAGAAGTACCCATCTTCATCCATACTAGCTTGATCCCCAGTTAAATAGTAATCCCCTCTATAAGACATCTTCGTACGCTCTGGGTCCTTATAATATTCTTTAAATAAAGCCGGTGTATTCAAATGAACGGCAATATCACCGATCTCTCCCGCTCCTAATGGTCGTCCTTCTTCATCAATAATCGCAACCTCATTACCAGGGGTCGGTTTTCCCATTGACCCTGGTTTTACTTCCATGCCTTTTAATATGCCAACTAACAACGTATTTTCTGTTTGTCCGTATCCATCCCTCACCGTTACATTAAAGTGGTTCCGGAAGATATCGATAACTTCCCTATTTAATGGCTCACCTGCTGATACAGCACTGTGTAAATGTGACAAATCAAAACGGTCTAACCCATCCTGTTTCGCCATCAATCGGTATTCAGTCGGAGTACAGCACAGTACATTTATCTTGTGGGTATCAAGCAGGGTCAGGTAGCGTTCAGGGTCAAATTTACCTTGGTAGACAAAACCGGTGGCTCCAGTACCAAGCACAGATAAGAAAGGACTCCATATCCACTTTTGCCAGCCTGGTCCGGCTGTAGCCCATACTTTATCTCCTTCTTCAATGGCAAGCCATTTATAAGCAGCTGTTCGTAGGTGAGCAAATCCCCACCCATGGGTATGTACCACCCCTTTAGGGTTCCCTGTTGTGCCAGATGTGTAGGATAGAAAAGCCATGTCATCCTTTGAAGTAGGAGCGACCTCAAGATGATCATTTTCTTGGTCCATTAAATAATCTAAATAAAGCCATCCTTCTGATTCGTGACCCACAACAAATTTAGTAACTTGATCAATTGCATCCACGTCAGCAAATTGGTCCACATAAGGGTAATAACTGACTACAGCCTTAACTTCTCCATGCTTGATTCGATATTGAAGATCCTTCGCACGAAGCATTTCTGAACTGGGGATTACAACAAGACCAGCTTTCAGTGCGCCAAGATAAACTTCATACGCTTCGATTAACCGAGGAACCATGACTAATACTTTATCGCCTTTCTTAAGTCCTCGCCTTAAGAAAGCGTTACCAATTTTACTTGCACGTTTAATCAGCTTCCGATACGTGATCTCACGGGCATTACCAGAATCATCTTCCCAGTGAAGAGCTGTATGATTCGGATCATTCGCAAACTTCTCAACTTCACTTACGACATTGTACTGCTCTGGAGCAATTAAATCTTCACGTTTCATCCTGACATCCCCTCTCAACAAATTGATCGACTCCATTATACCAAATTTTCTAACAATTTAGGAAGAGGCATATTCTCCCCCACCCGCACTACACTTTATTTTGTTTAGGGCCGTTACGTTTAATGAGTGCTAAGGGGTGTCTGGGGAACGACTCGCTTTCCGCGGGCGAGCTGTCGAGCCTCCTCGTTCGCTTGCGCTCTCTGTGGGGTCTCGTCGACCTCTTTCTCCCGCAGGAGTCTCCCCGTTCCCCAGACCCCCCTTGCCATGTATCATACGAACGGCCCCGCAGCTCGAGAATGGCAGGAATTTAACAACCCTCCCTCGTTATCTAGCATGCTTCCGTTACTTCTATATATGGTAAAGGTGGTTCGGGAAATTGCGAGACTCCTGCGGCAGTCGGAGCCTAGGGGAGACCCCGGAAAGCGCGTAGCGATTGAGGAGGCTCCCCAGCTCGCCGCGGAAAGCGAGTGATTTCCCGAACCACCTTAAGCTCAACCGAAGCAAACGGAAGCATCACCTCAGCTTCAAGTCTTCCATATAAGGGGTTTATGTAAAAGAATGAACTCTGCTACTACTATCGCATGAAACAATCGATAAATATAAAAAAGCACGAGGCATTCCTTCTATTAATAGAAGGAATGAACCTCGTGCTTATTAGGAGATGAGTTCAACCTCATCTTGATAATTCGGATGGAATCGATAATACATTGGATAAGTTTTCATATACCAGAACTGTATGGCTGGGCCTAAGAATAGAATACCAGCTAATGTCCCAAGACCTACGGGACCTCCAATTAAAAATGCACTTGTAGCCATAATAACAGCTACGACCGTTTGCCCCATGCGCAAGCTTAGATTAAAGCGGCGGCTTACAGTTAAGAACAGCTGATCCACGGGTGCTCTTGGGAACTCAGGGATAATATAGATCGCTACACCAAGACCCGTAATAAGGACACCTGATATAAGCATAACGACTTGTAATAAAAACGGAGCTGTTGAGAAGTCTAAATGTCCAAAGACAACCTCTAGCCAAAAATCCAAAATAAAACCTTCCAAGATCACAGGAATCACTGCTCTAAATTCAGGTGCTTGCTTGATTAACCATCCATTGACGAAAATGATAAGAAATTGAAAGATGGCATACCAAGTACCTACCGTAAGACCAAACAGGTCGGACATACCTATAAAAAAGGACGTCCAAAATCCCGCTCCAAGTGTGGCATTAATTATTAATGCTACACCAAAGAAATTCACAAACATTCCAAGAAGGTAAACCGTTACTCTATAAGTCATGACGATTTCCCCCTTTCTTTGATGTAATTATTCGCTAAGCTGTAGGGCCAATTGAAAAATCCTGAAAACATTCTACACCCACACTTACAAGGCGGTCAATAGGTGTGCATCAGTTATTATATAACGTTTTTTAACAATTTTATTACACTGAATATTGGAATCGCATTCACTGAATTCTAAATAAATTAATACACTAATCGTCCCAAATCTACCCCAAAAAAAGAAACCTGAAGCGATCCCTTCTCTTAATCTTTCAGAGAAGCATTCGTTCAGGTTTCTTGTTCTCTATTTATACTAATTCAAGTTCGTCTTGATACCCTGGGTGTAATCGGTAATACATAGGATATGCGTGTGTGTACCAGAATTGAATGCCAGGTCCAAGGAAGAACATGTTCGCTAATGTTCCGATTCCCACAGGTCCTCCAATAAGGTACGCACTAATTGTTACAATAACAGCTACGATGGTTTGTCCTGTTCCTAAACTTACATTAAAACGTTTCCCAATCGCCAAGAACAATTGGTTCATTGGTCCACGAGGGAATTCAGGCAAGATATATATCGCAACACCAAGGCCACAAAAGATGACGCCAGCGATTAACATAACGATTTGTACAGCATACGGCGCTGTCGTGAAATCAATTCGAGAAAAGACGATCTCTAACCAAAAATCTAATATTAAACTCTCTAGTACTACCGGAATAACTGCTTTATATTCTGGAGCTTGTTTAATGAGCCAGGCATTCAAAAAGATAATCAGAAATTGAAAGATCCCTGTCCATGTTCCGACTGTCAATCCAAATAAGTCAGAAAGACCGATAAAGAAAGATGCCCAGAACCCTGCTCCTAATGCCGCATTTACAATTAAGGCTACACCGAAGAAGTTTACAAACATTCCTAATAAATAAACCGTTATTCTATATGTCAACAAAGCGTCCCCTTTCTTAGTTCCACCATTGGCTAAGATGAGCTTTATTTATAAACCATTGATAATTGTAAAATCTACCACTTTCAGAGTCAATACTTATAACAATATTTTTTGCCATTTTAGGTTTAATTTTCTACTTGAAAGGGAAATGAAACCGTTATCTTTTTAGGTGCTTTCACATTGATCCTATTAAATTATTTAGCTAGGGGTTAGATTGTTGAATACTCGAAACTGAGAGAATGTTTACGTAAGCTTTAATTGAGCGTAAGGTGGTTCGGGAAATCACTCGCTTTCCGCGGCGAGCTGGGAAGCCTCCTCAGTCGCGTCCGCTCCCTCCGGGGTCTCCCCTAGGCTCCTACTGCCACAGGAGTCTCGCAATTTCCCGAACCACCTCTACCATATATGGTGTAACGGAAACATGCCGTATGTGGAAGTCTTAAACTTGCAACTCTCACCACCCTTAAAATGTAGGGGCGTTTGCAAAATTATAGCCAGGGGTGTCTTGGGAACGGGGAGACTCCTGCGGGAGAAAGAGGTCGACGAGACCCCGGACTGAACGGATTGAGGGAGGAGGGTGTTAAAAAGGTAGAGTAGAGGAAGTTCGACTAAGACCGTCACGTCAATAGCCAACGTCGAACGACCCCACGTCGTGTAGGGCCGCGGAAAGCGAGTCGTTCCCAAGACACCCCAACCACTTAGCAAACATAACGGCCCCACTTCATAAAAAAGACTGATTGCGAAATGGCTCACCATTCAACAAATCAGTCTTTGAGTACGTTCTCTAGCGAACGATATGTGGTTTTATCTAAATTCATTGATTCTAAACTAAATTGCATATGACGCTCGATTAAATGCAACAAGTAATCAAGATCCCGGTTACTAAGAGCTTCAATAATATGCTCATGCTCAACGAAGCGTGTACTTCCTTCCATCGATGAGTCAGCATCGTAGAAGACATCATATAATACTAGATAGACATTCATCTGATCCAATATGCGTTCCATATAGTCTTGCAAAAACGTGTTCCCAGTTTTTTGAGCAAGATACATATGGAAGGATTTATTTACGTGAATATATCTTAAAATATCGACGCTTTCATACGTTTCTTTTTCTCTTGAAACTAGTTCTTTCATGACTTCAAGGTCTTCGTCTGTAACCTCATTGATTGCTAAGCGAGCTGCGGTACTCTCTAGTTCCTTTCTCATGACAAACGCTTGTCTGATCTCTTCTACTGTAGGTTGAACGACAAAAGCTCCTCTATTTGGAACAATGGTGACGAGTCCTTCTTGTTCTAAACGAATCATAGCGTGTCGAATAGGCGTCCTAGAAACACTAAGCTGCTCAGCAATCGTCTTCTCAACTAGTTGCGTTCCGGGAGCAATCTTTCTATAAAGAATCGCTTCTTTAAGGGATTGGTGAACGCGATCAATCATTGATTTTTTCTCACTCATGGTGAACTATTCATCCTTTATAAACAAGTTCTATTTTGACAAGTTTATTCCATTTACCTCTATTTAGGCTAAGCGTTTAAAGTTCTCCCCTATAATTTCATTCATCGAGTGAACGGTGATAAACGCTGTATGGTCAATTTCAGCAATATATTTCTTGAGACGCGTATAATCCTTACGTTTCAGGATTGTCGTAATCACTTCTTTTGAATCCTGGGTAAAGGCACCTTTAGCAGTATGAATCGTCGCCCCTTTTCCAAGTTCATTGACAATAAAGTGTTGAACTCTTTCACTTTCGCGACTGATAATAACAATCTCTTTATTATTATCAAATTGCTGCAGTGCATAATCAATTACAATTCCATTCAGAATAACACCAAAGAAGGCATATAGCCCGACTTGTGGACCGAATAAGAATATAGATGATGTTGCAATGGCAATATCCGATAGCAAGACAGCCTTACCAAGTTCTAGGGAGAAGAATTTATTAATAATCATAGCAATAATATCGGTTCCTCCTGTAGACGCCCCCTGGTGAAAGACCATAGCAATACCAGCCGCGGCGATCATTTGGCCGATAATCAGTTGAATCAGAATATCATCGGATAACGGTTGGCTAAGGGGAGCAAATCGCTCAAGTGCCCAAACCATGAACGAAACTGCAAAGCTTGTATAAATGGTTTTCGCTCCAAAGTTAAATCCGATAAAGATAAAGCCTAGTATGAAGCAAATTACGTTTAAGATTAACATAACAAGCCCCAAAGAAATGTCGGGATAGATATTATGCAGAACGATCGAAAGACCACTCACTCCGCCTGTTGCCAGGTTGTTTGGAGATAGGAAAAAGTGGACGTTTACCGCTAAACAAAATACACCCAGATTAATAATTAAAAAGGAAAGGACCTTTTTGAACATACGCATCTTCCTTTTCTTCAAATTGTTTTCGTATTGTCGATCAAAATTGTAGTACAATCTGAAATTATAAGACTCATACTAGACGGTGTAAACAGCTGATTTTAAGTTTTTACAAAAAATCTACACAAACTCTGAAACCTTGATATAAGGGCCTCGGAAAGCGTTTACTTAAACAAATTTTCTAACAATTATAAAGAAGTTAATACTCTCCTTCCTACTCTATGTACTCCCAATTTCTAAAGGGAAATATACTAACTATGAAAATGCTTATAAAAATAGCTACGCTTAGAGTTAAAAACCCTAAGCGTAGCTATTTTTATAACCTTATCCCTTATTGAATACAGTAGACTTTACTCGACTTCCTCCAGAGCCTGCTTGATCAGATTCAAATGCTCTTTGTCTTCACGCTGAAGCGTCTTCTTAAAAATCGGTTTAATCATCTTCATCTTCAATGTAGATGCCTTCAATTCACACTCAAACTCAATCGTGGTTTGAGTCCCATTTTCATGGAAGGAATAATGATAGATGGTTTCTAATCCTTCTAGTACACTTCTTACAGAATAACGCTCATTTGGCACATACTCAATTACCTCAATTGTTGAGGTGCCTTTCCTGCCCTTGATTTCTCGTGTTTCTTTTATTTTAGTACCGACCCCAAATGCCCCTTCTGTAAGTGTTTCTGTATGAACTACATTAGGCATTACATCTTTAAAATGATCTATATTGGTCGTAAATGCAAAAACCTCTTCACGGGGCTTTTCGATTACAACTTTATCTGTAAAAGTAGTCATTGCCATTCTCCTCCCCTAAACGTTCTTATTAAGCTAGTATATCAAACGGGGAGAGATTAAATCTATGAAGTATGCGGTAAACAAGGCGGGTCCATGGATGTCTGTGCATGGATAATATATGAAAGCGCTTCCTTTTCAGATGAGAATTTACCCTCGATTGGAAACCATCCGAAACGCTCTCTTAAATCTTGGACCGCTTTCAACTCTATATATTTCAATTTTCCTTTATCATCCCGATACACTGCAAAACCTTCTGTATCCACCTGAATTTTCCCTTGCCTCATCCGATTTTGCACATACTTCCTGGCCTGTTTCTGTGTAGGAAAACCTCCTACAACATCAACGTAGCCCCATACTTTTTGAAAACTTTGGTGATCATAGCTAGATAATATAAAAAAGCAATCAGGGGTTTGCACGACAACAAAGCGTTTCGCTCTTTCCATGGTTTCTTCCCCTCCTAAAATGAAGCCTTTTCTCTATTATATCTCAATCTCTTTCTTTAATACTAGTCCAAAGGAACGATTCACTTTTCAAGTAAATAGAGTTATAGACAAAGATATACTAAGTTTATAAAAAAGAGATTCTAAAAGACTTTCACTAAAGTAAAAAGGATGACGCATAGCGCCATCCTCATTTCAAGCAAATACTTTATTAGATAAATACCGGTTCAAGCTGCCAAATCCCACTTGCATACTCATGGATGGTCCGGTCACTTGAGAACTTGCCGGAATGCGCGATGTTGTGTAAACTCATGCGCCTCCATTCCTTTTGATCCCCATACGCTTTGGCAATGCGCTGCTGGGTATCAATATAGGCAGAGAAGTCCTTTAGAACAAAGAATTCATCGTGGTCAATTAAGCTATAATAAATGGATTTAAAATCTACGTCTTCCTTCACAAACGTTCCATTCATCAGCTGGTCTAAGATTTGCTTTAACCGCGGGTCTTGATTATACATTTCACGGGCGTGATAGCCACCATTTTCATAATAAGATAGAACTTCATTCGGCTTAAGGCCAAATAAGAAGATATTATCCTCCCCTACCGCTTCAGCCATTTCGATATTAGCTCCGTCATGTGTACCGATTGTAACAGCACCATTCATCATAAATTTCATATTTCCTGTTCCTGATGCTTCTTTACTTGCGGTTGAAATTTGTTCACTGATGTCGGAAGCAGGGATGATTCGTTCGGAATCTGACACCCCATAGTTCCGAATAAAAACAACTTTTATTTGATCATTAATTGATTGATCGTTGTTAATAACATCTGCAATCGTATGAATGAGCTTTACGACACTCTTAGCTAAATGATAGCTCGGAGCGGCTTTGCCACCGAATATAAACGTACGTGGCGTAATTCTGCTCTTTGGATTTTCCTTGATCCTGCGATAAAGATCCATAATATGAAATACATTCAACAACTGACGCTTGTAAGCATGCATACGTTTAATTTGGACATCAAATATAGAGTCAGGGTCAACGGAGATCCCGTATTGATCCGCAATATGATTGGATAACCTTTCTTTATTGTGACGCTTCACATACGCAGTGGCTTGTTGAAGAGATGGATCGTTCGTTAAGGGTTGCAAATTCATCAGATCACTCGGGTTCTTCAACCATGTTGACCCAATCGCTTCTGTGATGACTGATGTTAGGTCAGGGTTCGCATACATTAGCCAACGTCTATGAGTGATGCCATTTGTCTTGTTATTAAACTTATGTGGTTCCCATTCATAGAATGGCTTCATCAATTCCTTCTTAAGAATGTTGCTATGAAGCTTCGAAACACCATTGACGCTATAGCTTCCTACAACAGCTAAATTAGCCATATTCACATACCCATCAGCAATGATTGCCATGTGGTGAATCTTCTCCCATTGACCAGGGTAGGTTTCCCATAGCGTCTTACAGAAACGCTCATTGATCTCATCTATGATCATATAAATTCTCGGAAGAAGCGCTTGCATTAGATCCACGGACCATCGCTCTAACGCCTCTGCCATAAGTGTATGGTTGGTGTAGGAAATCGTCTTCTTCGTAATCGACCACGCCTCATCCCAACCTAACCCCTCTTGATCCATCAATAGGCGCATCAACTCAGGAATCGCAAGCACAGGATGAGTATCATTGGTATGAATCGCCACTTTATTCGGGAGCTCCGACAAGTCGTTATTCATTCTTTTAAACCGACACAAGATGCTTTGCAGATTTGCCGATACTAAAAAGTATTGTTGCTTCAGCCGAAGCCGCTTCCCCTCCTCTGTTGAATCATCCGGGTAGAGGAATTCTGATATCGCTTCAGTCGCTTTCTTATATTCAATTAGTCGATGGTAATTGTGATCATTCATTTGATTGAAATCAAAGTCTTTAATAGCAGACTCCGCACTCCATAAACGGAGAGAATTTACCGTTTGGTTCCGATACCCCACAATCGGCATGTCGTAAGGCACGGCCAATACGGGTTCATAATCTTCGTGAACAAATGTTAGTTGATCATTCTTTTCATGAGAGGTTATCCTACCTCCAAATCGGACTTCAACAGCTTTATCTGATTTCCTAAGCTCCCACACATTCCCTTCCCTCAGCCAATAGTCAGGAATTTCCACCTGATAGCCATCTATAATCTTCTGCTCAAATAATCCGTACTTGTAGCGAATACCACACCCATGCCCCGGGAGACGAAGAGAAGCCATCGAATCAAGAAAGTCAGCCGCAAGACGCCCTAATCCACCATTTCCAAGACCAGCATCAGGCTCTTGTTCCTCAATGCGATCCAGATCGATCCCCAATTCGTCCAACCCCTGCTCGCACAATTCACGAATACCGAGGTTCATCAAATTACTCTTCAACAACTTCCCTAAAAGAAATTCCATGGAGAGGTAGTATACTTGTTTCTCACCCTTATCCCGGTACTGGTCATTCGTTGTGATCCAATTTCGACTAACATATTCCCGAACCATCGCTCCTAGCGTTGCATACTGGTCTGAAGGGGTCGTTTCCTCCACACCTTTTCCATGCATATTCACTAGCCTCTCAAGATAAGCCTCTTTAAAAGCATCTACGTTTCGAAACATTATAACCGCACCTCCTGGTCAGTGTATGAAAGAAGCGTTTTATATAAATTTACGTACGATTTAGATGGTTCATGCCATCCGTAATCTTCAGATTTAATATTTTGCACAATACGCCACCACAGTAACGGATCTCCATAAAAGTGGATAGCTCTCCTCACAGTAAAAAGCAAGTCGTGAGCTTGATAAGGGGCGAACGTAAACCCGTTCCCTTCTCCTGTGAATTCATTGAAACTCGTCACAGTATCTTTAAGTCCACCTGTTTCTCTCACCACAGGCACTACCTCATATTGAAAAGCCATAGCCGCCCTTTCTCCTCCTGGTTCACATTGAGAAGGGATCAATGATAGATCTGCCGAAGCGTATGCCTGCCTCACCAACTCTTCGTCCCACTCACTATGAACAAACAGCTTCCTCTTATACACCTTTTGCAATTCTTTTAAACGGTGCTCAAAGTTGTCACTTTCTTTTCCAATGATCAGAACTTGTACTTCTTCATCCAATAATTCTTCTAAAACAGGGGAAACGATTTCAGACCCTGCTGAATATCCAACTGGAGAAACCATAATAACAATAGGAACCTCCCTTACCGCCAGCGAAAGGTGTTGCTGGAGAGCCCTTTTATTCACAGACTTCCACTCTTTAAGAGGTGGATGACATACAAGTGATGGATCTGTATATGGGTCATAAACAGATAGGTCTACCCCATTACAGATTCCAACAAGTTTACATTGTTGTTCACGTAACACACCATCTAAGCCTTCCCCGTGATCAGGGTGGAGAATTTCATCAGCATAGGTCTTACTTGCCGTTGTAAGTAGATCGGCATGTATCAAAGCTGCTTTCATGAGATTGACCTTGCCATAATACTCACAAATGTCTTCATTTAAACCAAGCAAGTTATTAAACGTTCCTGCTGGATAAACCCCTTGTTGATTCAATTGATAGATCGTAAACATGGTCTTTATAGAGGCATAATAAGGATTATGTGTGTATTCTTCTTTCAATAAATAAGGAATGAACGCTGTTTGCCAGTCATGCGCATGCAACACATCTGGCTTATCACGGAGCTTTGGAAGAACTTCTAAAACAGCTTTACAGAAAAAAGCAAAGCGCTCCGCTTCATGAAAAGATTGAGGATCACCATAGACCTCCTCATATCCATAGTACTCGTCTTGTTCAATAAAATAATATCGCAGTCCATCAAACTCAGCTTCTTTCAAATAACACACCTTCTCCCTCCACCCCAACCGCAATGAGCATATTGTATGAGTTGTCATCATGGCTCGAAAATGAGAAGGAATTGATTTATATAAAGGCAATATAATGCTGATCTTAACGTCTTGTTCCTGAAGAGCTTTCGGTAAGGAACCTATTACGTCGGCTAAATCATATGTTTTACAAAACGGCACACACTCTGAGGCGATATGGAGTACGTTCATTTTTCCTCTCCTTACTCGATTGATCGTATAAGACATATAGAAAAATGTATGCTCAGGAACAACAAACATGCCCACTTTCCATGATCCAGGGTTTTTGAATCAAATAAAAAAAGCCTGGCCATTTAACATGACCAGACTTCTTCACCCCTCTATACTTCTCCAAAGAGTCAGAGAGGCATAACTCTTATATGGACTCCAACCCGTACTCATCGTTTCTATTTCATCGTGTTTTGGCTTTCTCTCAAGGTCAAAATATAGTTTCAAAGCATTTTGGAGACCAATATCAGCCTTTGGCAAGAAGTCAGCACGCCCTGCTCCGAATAAAAGCCAATTCTCAACCGTCCAAGGCCCAATCCCACGAATTTTAGTCAGCTTCTTCATAACTTCTTCATTATCTAACGTAGTAAGTTCCTGCAAGTTCAATTCCCCGTCAACAATCTTCTGAGATGTATCGATAACATACTCAGCTTTTCGCTGGCTAAATTGCAAAGCACGAAGCTCTTCATAAGGGATCGTTGCTACGCGCTCAGGTGTTGGATAAAACCACACGCCATCTACTTGGTTACCGTATGTCTGAACAAAACGCGTGCTTAATGTATAGGCGAACTTCATATTAAGCTGTTGGTGAATGATCGTTTTCATCAGACAATCATATGGGTGGAAGTCCTTCACGATCGGAGTTGCAGGATGATCCTTAAACAACTGATCAAGATTCGTACGAAGGAAATGCTTATGAACGTCCTCTAGATTCACATCCCACTGAAATAAGTCATGCATGTGGTCAAGCAGTTCTTCCTTCCGCTCTAGTGAATTCCCTTTTATAACGAATGCTGGCTCCTCCCTTGTACCAATCCCTTCTACCAGAACAACATGCTGTTCTGAACCAATTTGGACAGGGATTTGCACCCATCTCTCTTCCCGATTTAATTTAGTCAACGGGTCGAGACTAAAACGGAGTAACGTGTAGTCAAAGTCATAAAACGTATCTAAATAAACATGTTCTTGCCAATTGTAGTTTGTTGACATATCAAGCCTCTCCCTTTCTTTATACGCTTCATTTTCTCTATATCTTTTAACGCTACCCTAAAACGCACTACATTTAACTTGATATGGTTTTCTTGTTTATCAGGCTGACAAAAAAGGAAAAGAAAACTAATCAAACTTAGACAAAATTGAAGAGGTGAAGATTATGGATGATAAATTAATTGTAAAAATTGCAACCATCGAAGTACCCGTTTCAAATTTAGATAAGTCTCAGGATTTTTATACTGAAATCCTCGGACTACACACTGTAGAGAAACAAGATCACGCGTGCTATCTTTCCTTTGGAGAAAAAGGAACAGCAACGATCAAATTAGCGGAGACAAATTCAGTATCACCATTACATTTCTCAAACTCCAACGCGAATATCGAGCATAATCCTGTCATAGATTTTTATACAACAGACATTCATGCTTGTTACCACTTCTTCCATGAAGTGAATATGTCCGTTACAGAGATCGAAGAAGCCGAAAGCGGAAAAGTCTTTTATTTTCAAGATCCAGATGAACATTGGTTATGCATGAGTTCGACCAATCATGTAAGCCAGTAAGGAGTTGATCATATGAGCTCCGATCAAATTGGGGCGGTTGATTCCCAACACGAAGCCTCACATAAGTTTGACTACTTCTTGCAAATATGCGAAGACCAGGGTACGACACTCTATAGGAAGAATGTTTTAACCATAGGATGTGGAGACGGTGCCTTCACCAATGCTCTCTTTCATCATGAGGCCCACGTTACTGGACTTGACCGCTCTGTTAGGAAACTTACGGATGCTAAAAGCCGCAACCCAAACATTACTTACCGTAAAGGGGATGCTGAACATTTGCCTTTTGAAAGGGACAGTTTTGATGTGGTTATAGCCTTTGGGGTTTGGCATTTATTTGACCGTCCGAAAGTTTTAAGTGAAGCAAGTCGTGTCCTTTCTGAACATGGCACTTTACTTATAGTTAGTGAAAAAGTCATTTCTTCTAATGAAAGTTCAGAGACAGCTTCCTTTTTCCCAGAGGAGTGGTACGAGGAATGGGAAGAAACGAAGTGGAACATCAGTAACCAATGGTCTGTAGAGGACGTCTCTTCAAAATGGTTTCCTGAGAAAACATTTTTCCAAAACGATCAGAAGTTGAATCAGTTTAATTTGGTTGAAGTAGAAACACACTACAATTGCATTACATTACGAAAATAGCGAGACCTCTAAAGACGAGGCCTCGCTATTTCTTATAATCCAGATAATGACTGCAGTGGATTAGGCAACAGATCTTTCATGACTAAGTCATCAAGACTCTTAAACGTGTAGCCTCTTTTACGAAGTTCATCGATCATATGTTCAAGAGCAAGTGCGTTATCCTCTGAAACCGTGTGAAGCAATATAACCGCCCCTGGATGAACTTGCTTTAGAACACTTCTATATGCATATTCCCACCCTTTTTGACCATCCGTGTGCCAATCCACAAACGCTAATGACCAAAACATTGTAATGTAGCCCATCCTCTCTGTTTCAGCCAAACTCTGCTCGCTAAAAGTACCTCTTGGAGGGCGAAGGTATTGCATCGATTCCTGATCTGTCATCTCCGCTACAGCATCCTCAACTCGGTCTAATTCTTTTTTGATCTTATCTGAAGAAGCCCTCGATAAGTCTGGATGATTCCAGGAATGATTACCAATAATATGACCTTCTTTAACCATTCGCTTCACAAGATCAGAAGCACTATTCACATAGTGACCTGTTATAAAGAACGTTGCAGGAACATCTTTCTCTTTTAACACATCTAAGATCTGACCTGTGTATCCTTGCTCGTATCCATTATCAAACGTTAAATAAACAACCTTTTCATCCGTATGGTCCATATAATAACCGCCATATTTCTTTAAAAGCGGTCCATATTTACCAACATCAGGAGGCTGTCCTTCTCCTACTTTACTGAACCCCCACCCATAGCTTCCGTGAGCACTCACATTTGGCGCATAGAGTAAACACCCCGCCACCATACTAATAAGCAACCAAATCCTCACAAGCACACACCACCTTTTTATATTAGTCTTCATCACAACCTCCAAAATATACACAACCAACCCTTCATCACTCTAAAGTGGAACAGCGTGTCAGACACCCTGCGATCCTTTAACGCAATAAAGGGTGCCTGGCACCCTTTATTGGTTTAAAGACATAAAAAAAGCCTGCCCCGGTGTGGTGGAGCAGGCAGGTGGAACGATCTATTTATTTATAAAATAATTGCTGCGACCCAACCGAACACAAACAATGGAATGTTGTAGTGTAAGAAAGTCGGAACACAGGTGTCCCAAATGTGGTTGTGGCGCCCATCAGCGTTCAATCCTGATGTTGGCCCGAGTGTACTGTCAGACGCAGGTGAACCTGCATCACCAAGTGCTCCTGCTGTACCGATCAAGGCTACAGTAGCGAGCGGTGAAAAGCCAACTGACACACAAATTGGTACATAAAGAGCTGCTAAAATCGGAATTGTACCAAAGGATGAGCCAATCCCCATCGTAATTACAAGACCTACGACAAGAAGAAGGAATGCGATGACCATCTTATTATCACCTAGCTGACCAGATGTTTGTTCAACAAGCGCGTCAACTGCACCCGTTGTCTGAATCACATTAGCAAATCCAGAAGCGATGAGCATAACAAAGGCAATCGTACCCATCATGCCAATACCTTCTGAAACAACTTGATCGCCCCTCTTGAAAGGTACGATACGGAAAGCAAACATAGAAACAAGTCCAGCAAGCGCCCCGAACACCATGCTACCTGTATACCATTGAATACCAAGGGCAACAATAATGGCAACAATCGTGAACACATGCTTTCGACCAAAGGTTTCTACATTTTCTTCTGAAGCAGCTACTTCAGCTTTCTCAGAGTCTACCTGTATGATCTCCTCAGGGTCACGTGGTTTACGGTACGTAAACAAGACCGCAATAAGGAGTCCAACAACCATTCCTAACCCAGGAATGAGCATGGACTGAGCAATTTCAGGCACTGAAACGGTTACTCCATTTTCTTTCATAGAGTCTTGAATCGTCTGGTGGAAGATCAGCCCGAAACCAGCAGGAATCATAAGGTAAGGAGCTTTCAAACCAAATGTTAAAGCTGTAGCTACTCCGCGACGATCGATCTTCATTTCATTAAACAGTTTTAATAACGGTGGAATAAGAATTGGAATAAAAGCAATATGAACCGGAATTACGTTCTGGGATAAAGATGCAACACCTGCAATTACGAATAGAAGCGCTACTCGTTTTCCCTTCATCACTTTTAATAAGTTTTGAACAAGAATACCTGTAATACCTGAATAAGCAATCGTAACAGCAAAGGCACCTAATAAAATGTAACTTAAGGCAACCTGCGCTTGTCCCCCCATGCCATTAATAATCATATCTAATGTATCCGTCAAGCTCGCACCAGTCATAAGCCCGCCTGTAAGCCCTGCAGCTAATATGGCAATGATGACGTTGACGCGTAGCAAGCTTAAAACCGTCATAACAAGTACAGATACGACAACTGACCAAGCTAGCATTTTATACCCTCCTATAGGTTTCAAGAGATTTGTATTTTTACGTTATTGTATTAGTTCGTTAACAATTTAATATGGTAAAGGACTAACGTAAAAAAATCAACCCTCTTGATTAAAAAAGGGTGGTGGGAATATTTGTTTATGGAGCGCATAGAAAAAGGAAGCATTGGGATGCTTCCTTTTAACGTGATAAATTTTTACCCCATACCATCTATATATGGGTCACTGAAATTCATAATTTTCATAGAAGGTTCGTCCACACTAATTGCATCCTCATGTTGAGTCTGTCCATTACTAAACTGTATGGTTATAACGAGTAAGAAAGCACTAATTAACATAAAGATTTTTTTCTTCATTAAATTTCCACCCCCTTTTTTTCAACTCTCTTAGTGGTAGCCTTCCAAAGAAATAGTCGCCAATTTCGTCAATTATTCTTCTATAAGATTCGTATAGTAGATCTTCATCATCTTTAGCTAACCCCATATAATATACTTGGAAAGGGGTAAGCTCCCCCAGACTTTCTAACAACCTTATTGCAGTTTCTTTTTCACCTCTAACAGCAGCTAAGTGTGCTGCTTCAGGCACATCTGTGGTTTCTATTCCTTCAGTGTTATTATTTACGGCATGTATAAATGGTATAATCCTTTGATTTATTAAGTGAAAATAATGGCTTAAATTATATTCTTTAGCCACTTCTCTTGCCTTGTATGCATATTCCAATGCTAATTCATAACTATCATAAGTATAGGTCTCAGCTAAATTAGCTAGCATATAACATTTCTTGTCATAATTAAGCAGAGTATTGTCTAGTATATTAAAACCGTAATGTCGCGCTATATCTACCTTGTCATTTCTCCAATAATATACGAATAACATTTCATTTTCTCTTAATTGAAAACAAATCCTCAAAACAGTGTTGTTAATTTTCAACATTTTATCAGTTAGCTCATGCCTTATACTTTCTATAAACCCAAAATCACGCTTATCTGCTTGTACATAAACTTTTGTAAAAAGCATTAAACAATCTAATTCTGGATCAGAACATTTAAACATTGATGAGAAAGCTTCAAAATCAATTAATTGAGCATTTCTCAACTTCCTATCCAAAAAGAATTGATAAAGATAAGCCCACTCACGGTTTATTTGATTTTCTGATTGCTCGTTTATCTTAACTAGTTCTTGTACTTCATCTAGCAACCCATTCATATACAAATACTCCAAGCCAACCCGCTTGTTTTCATCGGTTTGGCACAAGAGACAAAATTTCTTTGCTAGCTGTATGGCCGTAACCTCATCATATTCTTTCGTTAACTGTTGCAACACGGTAAACAGCGCAGGCTCGTTGGGTCCTACTAGCTGTCGAACCGATTCTAATTGCTCAGAAGAACAGATCGGACCAGTTTCTTCATTTCGCATATGCTAATCCCCTTATATAGAAGATTGAATTCACATCTGATCGTTTTTTAAGTGAGATGCCAGAATTCTAGGTGTTTTATGAGGTTCTTTTCTAAGGTGTCATTTTTCACATTTTTACATTGTCAATGATTCTCTGTGACTATCTTAGTTATCATCTTAATATAAAAATGGAATTTTTACCATTCTAAATGTTTAAAAATGAAGAATTTATAGAAAAATCTAATTAGTAAAGTAGCTTCATTAAATCGTGCGCAATCAAAGCTAAAACCCTATTCACGGCTCCACCCATTAACTACATAAATCATTTTATATATAGATATAAAAAAAAAGACACCCCTTAAAGGTGTCTTATCCTTAAAAACGTTCTTCTAAATCTTCTAGCATTTTAATTAAACGATCCACATCTTCGACAGATGTTTTCTCTGGGTCCAACTCATCAACTTTTGTCATAAACGTGTTTAGACGTAGTTTCAGTTCATCAATTTTAGCTTCGTTACTCATGGATGTGCTCCTTTTTAATTGAAGTCATGTAGCTCTATCCTATTAGAAAAGTCGTAATTTGTCTAATGGCGCCGAGTGTTTATAGAGACGCACTTCCGTTCATGCTATAATATAGCCATTACCAGGCATGACGGAGGTTTAGTTATGAACGAATGGATCAACAACTTGCAGAATTGGTACGACGTTTTCCTTCAAATATTCGAATATAAAATCGTTCAAGTCATTGTTGCGATTCTTGTCGTTTTTATAGGGATACGGTTCATTAGGCGATCGATTCGATCTTTCTTTGAACGAACTTCTTTCATAGAAGAACGAAAAGAGAAGACGCTTGAATCCATGATTAATTCCATTGTTTCCTATACAGCTACAATCGGGATCATTATTTATATTCTTTCTGTATATGGTGTAGAGGTAGGCAGCATTCTGGCCGGGGCTGGTGTCATCGGTATTATTCTTGGCTTTGGCGCACAAAGTCTTATTAAGGACATTTTATCGGGTATCTTCTTTATTTACGAAAAGCAGCTTCATAAAGGCGATTTCGTCTCTATTAACGACAAATTTATCGGTACTGTAGAAGATATTGGGCTCCGTTTTCTTAAAGTACGGCAGTGGAGCGGGAAGCTACTGACCATTAGTAATGGGCAAGTAACTTCCATTCAAAACTATAACATCGATCATATGCGCGTCATCGAAGCGATCACTGTTAGCTTCACTGAGGATCCAAAACGTATATTTACGCTATTAGAGGAAACTTGTGAACAACTTAATGAAGAGCTTGATCAATACTTAAAGAAAGACTTAACAAAGAAGCCGATTCAACCATTCCAAGTCTACGGCATGACCTCCTTAAACAAAGATCACCGAGGATATGAATACACGATTGTCGGATTAACCGAAGACCTTGTGTACTGGACCGCAGCCAAAGAAGCTAGGAGAATGATTGCTGAAAAACTGTTTGACTCTGGTGTTCAAATGTCACTACAGCATATTGATCTCCCTTCTCCACCATCAAATGAACAGAATCGAGTAGGAGGAGGTGACTAACCTCCGTCCTCTCACACCACCGAGCGTACGGACCCGTACTCGGCGGTTTCCCTAAGTTTGACGTAGAAATTTATATCGATGAGATAAACTACGAAGCCCTAGA
>NZ_BMIN01000013.1 GCF_014642405.1 Pontibacillus salipaludis | reverse complement strand
CTAGGGCTTCGTAGTTTATCTCATCGATATAAATTTCTACGTCAAACTTAGGGAAACCGCCGAGTACGGGTCCGTACGCTCGGTGGTGTGAGAGGACGGAGGTTAGTCACCTCCTCCTACTCGATTAGCTTTCTTTTTTCTCAATATAAACCTGGTGTGGAAATGGAATTTCAATTCCTGCTTCATCAAATGCTTCTTTCATGCGTTTACGTAAATCACGCTCAACAGCCCATTGTTGCATGTTTTCAGTTTGGCCAAGAACCCGAAGGACCACATCTGAGGAACCAAGGCTTTGAACGCCTAGTACGTTAGGACCGTCTTTGAAACGCTCATCATTTTGAGCGAACTCATCACATACATTTTGAAGTACCTGCATAGCTTCATCAATGTTCTCATCATATGCAATGCCAATATCAACAAGCGCGCGCATATTCCCGCGGGAATGGTTACTAACAGTAGAGATATGGCGGTTCGGCACGAAATTTAATGTCCCGTCAAAGCTTCTAATCTTCGTTGTACGAAGACCAATCTCTTCAACAACACCATTCATTCCACCAGCTGTTACATACTCATCAACCTCAACTTGTTTCTCTAATAATAGGAAGAAACCAGTAACAACATCACTTACAAGCCCTTGAGCACCAAAACCAATAGCCAGCCCAATAATACCAGCTCCGGCAATTAATGGAGCAAGGTTAATATCTAATAAGCCAAAAATCGTTGCGATTAGGATGAAACCTAACACATACGAATAAATACTAATCATGAGTTTCTCCAACGTCTTAGCCCTTGCTTCTGTAAGCTTTTGATTATTACCAGCTTTATAAAGAGAGCGTTGGATTAGTTTCTTCCCAATAGGAGAGACAATTAAATAAACAAGTAAAACTAATACAATTTTTAATGCAATCGTTGAGATTTTGACAAAGTCAATATCACTTAAAAAATCAAACATCATATACTCCTTTCGACATAGACAGCACAATTTTTCAATACGTTTTCTATCATACCTTAAGGTGGTAGATTCCATCAAATAGAAAATGTTTATAGAAACGCATACACTAACGGTGTTCCAAATAAGCCCCCTTATATGGAATACTCTAAGCTGAGACACTTTTGTGTAGATAGGTCCGTTACGCTTGTCGAGTGGTTGGGGTGTCTGGGGAACGACTCGCTTTCCGGGGCGGCCCCACACGATGTGGGGTCGTTCGACGTTGTCACAGGACGTGACGGTTTTAGTCGAACTTCTCCTTTCTTTTTAGAGCCTCCTCGGGAAAACCACCCTGCGGGGTCTCGTCGACCTCTTTCTCCCGCAGGAGTCTCCCCCCTTCCCCAGACACCCCTGCTATAGTTTTACGAACGGCCCAACACCTAAGGGGTGGTTAGAGTTGCGAGGTAACCCCATATGGATGTTTCCGTTACATCATATATGGCAGAGGTGGTTCGGGAAATTGCGAGACTCCTGCGGCAGTAGGAGCCTCGGGGAGACCCCACAGAGAGCTTAGCGAACGAGGAGGCTTCCCAGCTCGCCGCGGAAAGGGAGTGATTTCCCGAACCACCTCACGCTCTATTAACGTAAACGGAAACATTCTCTCAGTTTCGAGTCTTCAACAATCCTGCCCTTTAATGAATATCAGGAAGGAGAGGAGAGGGGGGAGAGTTTTAAATATGTTAGAAATAAAAATTTTCAAAAAAATAAGTCGAATGGGTAGAAATTTATTTCGGAACTCGATATATTTATATGTACGTGAAAAATTTTACATTAAAAGGAGGGTTCGTTTTGGATACGTTTAAAAAGTTAAAAATGTATTACTTACCATTCAAGCGGTATTTCTTTGTTTCCTTATTCTTTCTGCTTATTGTAACAGGGGTAACGGTGGTCTATCCCATTGTACTGAAGTACACCATTGATGATGTAGTAGATCCGGGACGCTATAGTCTTATACCATATTTAGCAGCTGCTTTCTTTGGACTTATGATACTAAAAGGAGTAGCGACTTATATTCAACAATACTTAGGGGATTTGTTTGGAATTAAATCTGTTTATACACTTCGAGATGGTCTCTATAAGAAGCTTCAGCGCTTACCATTTCGTTACTATGATAATGCTCGTACAGGGGATTTGATGTCTCGTCTGACAGCTGATGTCGAAGCATTTCGTTTCTTTTTATCTTTTGGATTTGCAGAATTTATTCGAATTGTATCCTTAATTATCATTAGTTTGAGTGTGATGTTCTATTATTCTATACCTCTTGCATTAGTAACAATGGCTTCTATGCCGTTTTTGGCAGTAGTGGTTTATCGTTTTGATAAGAGGGTACACCCCGCTTTTAGGGGAATTCGTAAAGCGTTTGGTCGATTGAATACGCGTGTTCAAGAGAATATTAGTGGAATGAATACGGTAAAATCGTTGTCACGAGAAGATTTTGAAGTAGGTCGTTTCACAGATAAAAACGATGAATATCGCCAAAATTATCTTTCTACCTCGAATATTTGGGCTAAATATTTCCCGCTAATGGAGTTTATAGGAAATATTAGTGTAGTAGCTTTACTAGGTTTCGGTGGCTATTTGTATATTCAGGGTGAGGTAACTGTTGGTGTATTGGTAGCTTTCTTTAACTTGATTTGGTACATTCTAGGGCCGCTTATGAACTTTGGATTCGTTATTAACTTGTTTTCCCAATCCAAAGCTTCAGGAGAACGCTTATTAGAGATACTTGAAGCAACTGAAGATATTCAAGAGATCCCAGAAGCAATTCGTCAAAAGCGTCTGAACGGCCATGTGATGTTTAAAGACGTGACACTCTCTTATGAAGAGGATGATGATTCTGCTTTGAAAGATATAAATTTTGACGCGCCTCCTGGGAAAACAGTCGGCTTAATTGGAGCCACTGGTTCTGGCAAAACAAGTATTACTCAGCTCATCACTCGTTTCTATGAACCTGAACAAGGCCAAGTTTTAGTGGATGGAAAGCCGGTTCAAAATTATGGACTAAAAGAACTAAGAAGTAATATCGGATTTGTTTTACAGGAATCATTTTTATTCTCTACGACCATTAAAGAGAATATTGCGTACGGAAATCCGGAAGCTTCAATGGAAGAAATCATTGATGCAGCTAAAAGGGCACAAGCACATGAATTTATTCTAGAAATGCCAAATGGATACGATACTTTGCTAGGTGAACGAGGCATGGGTTTATCTGGTGGTCAGAAGCAGCGTGTTGCCATTGCTCGTGCAATTTTAATTGATCCTAGTATTCTTGTGCTTGATGATGCAACATCGGCAGTTGATATGGAGACAGAACTACAAATTCAAAAAGCATTAAAAGAAGTAATGGAAGGCCGTACAACATTTATCATTGCTCACCGTATATCATCTTTAAAACACGCGGACGAGATTTTAGTTCTAGAAAATGGTCGAATCGTTGAGCGTGGGGTTCATGAAGAGTTGTTAGACAATGGAGGTCCGTACCAGCGTATCTACGATATACAATATCAGGATAAAGAAGCCATTCTGCAGGCTTCAAGTCAAGGTTAGGGGGGAGAAAGATGGCGAAAGCACCAAAGCAAGAATACAAGAGTCCTCATTTACAGAGGTTTAAATATACACAAGACCAGGCAATCGAGAAGCAATTTAACTGGAAGCAAATGGGCCGTATGCTTCAATATGTGAAGCCGTACTCTAAAAGGCTGTTACCAGCTGCTATTATAGCTATGCTCGTGTCTACAATCGTAAGGCTGATCGTGCCAGTTTTAATTGGTAAGGTTGCGATTGATTTGGCTATTAAGGGAGAAGATCCTAATCTATTAATCCAACTTGTTGTTGGAATTTCCATTCTGTACGTGCTGAGCTTTGTGGGCAACACATTACGGATTAGGTGGGTGAACATCTTAGGGCAGAACGTCATATACGACTTGCGGAAGCATTTGTTTTCCCACGTACAACGCTTAAGTCATAAATTTTTTGATAACCGATCAGCGGGCTCGATTCTTGTTCGAATAATGAACGATATTAATTCACTACAAGAATTATTCACCAACGGAATTATCAATTTGTTAATGGATGTCGTAACGTTAATTGGTATTATTGTTATCTTACTTGTGTTAAGTCCTAAGCTTGCACTAGCCATTATGATCATCCTACCAATTATGTTCTTTATCTCTACAAAACTCAGACGTAATATTCGCAGGTCGTGGCAAGATGTGCGCATTCAGCAGTCTCGTTTAAATTCCCATTTAAATGAAAGTATACAAGGGATTCGGATTACTCAGTCATTCTCACAAGAAAATGAGAATACCGAATATTTTGATGGGGTGAATAGTGACAACTTTGAATCATGGCGTAATGCTACTAAGAAAAGCGCGATGTTCCGTCCCTTCGTGGAAATGAGTAATGCTGTTGGAACAGTTATCCTTATTTCTTATGGTGCGTTCCTCATCATTAATGGTCAAATAACAGTAGGTACTTTTGTTACATTCTCGACTTTCTTAGGTATGTTCTGGGAACCAATCTCAAGACTTGGCCAAATGTATAACCAGCTTCTTATGGCGATGGCCGCTTCCGAGCGTATCTTTGAGTTTTTGGATGAAGAGCCTAATGTTGAAGAGCGTAAAGATGCGATTGAGTTGAAAGATATGAAAGGCCACATTGATTTTGATCATGTTCGTTTCTCTTATGACGAAGATCGTGTTGCTTTACATGATATTTCTTTAGAAATTAAGCAAGGCCAGACAGTAGCCCTTGTAGGTCATACTGGTAGCGGGAAATCTACAATAGCCAATCTGATTAGCCGTTTTTATGATCCTACGAATGGGTCTGTGAAAATAGACGGACACGATTTGAGAGATGTCAAATTAAATAGCGTACGACAACAAATCAGTGTTGTACTGCAGGATACATTCATTTTTTCAGGAACTATTATGGAGAATATTCGATTTGGACGTCCGGACGCTACAGATGAAGAAGTGATCGAGTCTGCTAAAGTAGTTGGGGCTGATGACTTTATTCAACGTCTTGCAAATGGATATGAGACGGAAGTAGAGGAAAGGGGTAATATTCTCTCAGCAGGGGAACGTCAATTATTATCCTTTGCTAGGGCATTACTAGCTGATCCCAAGATATTAATATTAGATGAAGCAACTTCATCAATAGATACAGAAACAGAAGTAAAGATTCAAGAAGCGTTAAACCGATTATTAAAAGGTAGAACAGCCATTATTATCGCTCACCGCTTGTCAACAATCCGTGACTCGGATAACATCATTGTACTTGAACACGGGCGGATCTTAGAACAAGGAAATCATAGCGAGTTAATGGAACTTAAAGGAGAATACTTTGATCTAGTAAAGACCCAATTCCAAATGCTTGACGCTATGTAAATAAAAACTCTAACCTTGTGACAATAAGGTTAGAGTTTTTTTATGCTAAGTGCGGGCACATTTTTTGAAGAAAAAGATGGCTTGTCGTTATAATATTAGTAATCGAAACAGTAGACAATTTTCGATATAATATAGGGTCTTGGGTAAAGCTTTTTTTATTTGAATGACTTTGTGAAATGTGTCACAAAACTGTCATCGGTTCATTCCCAACGCGATAGTTAGAGGGTTTATACTATTAGTACGATGGAAATAGAGTAATAAAACTATAAACGAATTACTAATGAACTTGATTTATATAGGGGAGGTCATACTCAATGGAATTAGATAGTGCCATGATGAGCCGGATGTTAACGAGTTTAACACTGGTTTTCCATATTATATTTGCAACAGTAGGCGTTGGGATCCCGGTTATGGTCTCAATAGCTGAATTTATAGGAATCAAGAAGAAAGATGCAAACTACACATTGCTAGCTAGGAGATGGGCGCGAGGATTTACCATTACCGTTGCAGTAGGTGTTGTAACAGGTACTGCTATCGGACTTCAGTTATCTTTGTTATGGCCTAAATTTATGCAGTTTGCTGGAAATGTTATAGCACTTCCTTTATTCATGGAGACATTTGCGTTTTTCTTTGAAGCCATATTTTTAGGGATTTATCTCTACACATGGGATCGTTTTAAAAATCCAATTTACCACTGGTTGCTTTCCATACCCGTTGTAATTGGTGCTACAATGTCTGCTTTCTTTATTACCACTGTGAATGCGTTTATGAATACACCACAAGGATTTGATCTTGAAGGTCGAACTCTAACTAACGTTGATCCATTAGCAGCTATGTTTAATCCGGCTACACCAACGAAAGTGTTTCACGTGGTGTCTTCAAGCTACTTAACCTCTGCTGCGATTCTAGCAGCTATTGCAGCTTTTGCGATCTTGAAGAAGAATGCTTCTGACTATCATAAGAAAGCCTTGAAACTTACGATGGTGGCTACGTTTATATTTGCTATTACAACGGCTATTGCCGGAGACCTTTCAGCTAAATTCCTAGCAAACGAACAGCCTGAGAAATTAGCTGCAGCGGAGTGGCACTTTGAGACAGAGAAGAATGCGGATTTAATCGTATTTGGAACGTTGAATGAAGATAATGAAGTAGAAAATGCACTTCGTCTTCCTAATGCACTAAGCTTCCTTGCTCACGGATCATTTGATAGTGAAGTGACGGGTTTAAATGAATTTCCAGAAGATGAAACACCTCCACTATGGATTCACTACATGTTTGACCTTATGGTTATGCTTGGAATGTACGCTTTAGGCGTTTCCTTCTTATACTTGTTGTTCTCAAAACTTAAGAAATGGAATGAGAATAATAAATGGCTTCTATGGCTTATTGTGATTAATGGACCTGGTGCGATGCTTGCTATTGAATTCGGTTGGATTTTCGCAGAAGTAGGTCGTCAACCTTGGATCTTAAGAGGATTTATGAAAGTGGCTGAGGGAGCCACAACATCTCCACACGTGGACTGGATGTTTGTATTGTTCCTTGCTTTGTATGTTGTACTTGGGGGAGGAGCTATTTCAGTCTTACGGAAAATGTTTAAAAACAATCCCGCAGAGCTAGAGTTAGAGAAAAGGTATCCAGATGTAGCGAAGCGAGGTGGTCATAAATGAGTTATGAAATGATAGGGATTACGGTCCTGTGGATCTTTTTGTACGGCTATTTAATTGTAGCTTCTGTTGACTTTGGTGCAGGTTTTTTCGCTTACTACGCCAAAACGACTAAACAAGACCACATCATTAACCAATTAATAAGTAGGTATCTGTCCCCGGTATGGGAAGTAACAAACGTGTTTTTTGTCTTCTTTTTCGTTGGTCTCGTCGGTTTCTTTCCGGATTCCGCTTATTACTTTGGGCAATCTTTACTCATACCAGGAAGTATTGCTATTGTGTTGATTGCAATTCGAGGTTCTTTTTACGCATTTGAAAACTATGGGTCTAAGAAAAGTAATTTCTTTATGTTTTTATATGGGGCAACAGGCTTGTTAATACCAGCGTCATTAAGCACAGCCATGACTATATCAGAAGGGGGCTTTATTGAAGAAACGGATAATGGGGTTCGTCTCTTAACAGGTGAGCTGTTAACTAGTCCATATTCATGGAGCGTTGTGTTCCTTGCTATTGTTTCCGTCTTATTTATAAGTGCAGCCTTCTTAACCTTTTATGCCTCTAAAGCTAATGATCAGCCTGCTCTTGAATTAATGAGAAAGTATACGCTTTTCTGGGGATCCCCAACGATTATCGCTAGTTTGACTACATTTATTGCTATGAGTCAGCATAACGCTCGTCATTTTGAGAAAATGCTTGATCTGTGGTGGATGTTTGGTCTTAGTGTAGCATTCTTTTTAGGTGCATTATTGCTTGTTTATCAACAAAAACGTTATGGTCTAGCCTTTATTTTCGTTATGTTCCAGTTCTTCTTTGCATTCTTTGGATATGGAGCTGGACACTTACCATATTTAATAGAACCGTTTATTACGGTGGAAAGCTCGGTAACGAATGAAGCAATGGGGCTTGCGCTTGTAATTGTGTTTATTGCAGGATTGCTCCTTCTTATTCCTTCTCTTATTCTTTTAATGCGCATGTTTTTATTTGATGCAGAGTATGTAAAAGGGAAAAAGTAATCTATGTGGGACGTTCTTTATAAGAGCGTCTCTTTTTTTATGACTTGAGTTCACTTTTGTTAGGGATGATGCTTTAGTATAAGATGAACTTTCCATAGTAAACAGATCTATGATAATATGATGTAAGGTAAATGTGAAGGAATGGGGGATCACGCATGAAGAAAGAATATGCAGTTATTGGTCTTGGCCGATTTGGCGGCAGTATATGTAAAGAGTTAAGCCGTGAAGGAATGGAAGTGTTGGCTATAGACCTTGATGAAGATAAGGTGAATGAATATAAAGATATCGCCTCCCATGCTGTCATTGCGGACTCTACAGATGAAAATGTCCTAAAAGAATTAGGTATTCGAAATATTGACCACGTAATCGTAGCCATTGGTGATAATCAACAAGCTAGTATTCTTACTACATTAATGTTAAAGGAATTAGGTATTAAGAAGATAACCGTTAAAGCACAAAATGATTATCATGAGAAAGTGTTAAATAAAATTGGTGCTGACCAGGTTGTTCACCCTGAACGAGATATGGGTAAGCGAATTGCACATAATATTATTTCAAACAATGTTCTGGACTACTTAGAATTATCAGATGATCATTCAGTTGTAGAAGTTAAAGCCGGAAAGAAAATGATTGGAAAAACTCTAGTAGACTTGGACATACGTGCTCGTTACGGTTGTAACGTAGTCGGTATAAAGAGGAATAAAGAAATCAATGTCTCACCTCTAGCATCAGAGGTAATTTTAGAAGAAGATGTACTAATTATTATTGGGGAAGATAAAGATATTTTCCGTTTTGAGAAAAACTTAGTAGTAGAAGATGATGAATAAAAATTACAAGAAGACAGCGCTCTCATGTAGAGTGCTGTCTTTTTTCTATCATAAAAAAGTTTTTTTCTGGCTCAGAACGGGCATAGCATTAAAGTATTGTACTTAGAAAGGATGAATCGCTATGTTCGAAAAAAGAACTGGAGAAATCGTAACCAACTTACTTATAGATGATTGGGGAATCGATCATATTTATGGGATGCCTGGAGATTCCATAAATGAACTTATGGATGATTTCCGCAGTCGTCAAGATGATCTACAATTTATTCAAGTTAGACACGAAGAAGTCGGCGCACTTGCGGCTTCATCCTATGCGAAGTTAACAGGGAAAGTTGGAGTTTGTTTATCAATTGGTGGACCGGGTGCTACTCACTTAGTAAATGGTCTTTATGATGCGAAAGCTGACAGTGCTCCTGTACTAGCATTAGTTGGTCAGGTTCCAAGTGAAGAAGTAGGAACGGGAGCTTTTCAAGAAGAGAATTTAGAACGTATGTTTGATGGTGTTGCTGTATTTAATAAACGTGTTCAAAGTGCACAACAGCTACCGGACTTAGTCAATCAAGCTCTAAGAGAAGCATATGTAAATAACGGAGTATCTGTTCTTATCATTCCGGATGACCTATCAGCTGTTAAGCAGAAGTATGAAGAGAAATTAACGTCTTCTGTCTATGCGAAAACAGAAGTCTTTCCGTCTGAGAAATCACTAATTGAAGCTAAAGAAGCAATTGCGGAGGCAAAGAAACCTGTTATTTTAGCAGGTAAAGGGGCCGCTCATGCGCAGGAAGAATTAGTGGAATTTGCGGAGACTATACATTCTCCGGTCATTTTATCATTATTAGCCAAAGGTGTAATTCCAGATAATCATCCCCTTTGCTTAGGGCAACATGGTCAAATTGGAACACAACCAGCCTATAATGCAATGAAAGAAGCAGACTTGCTTCTAATGATCGGTACTTCATTCCCTTATCGTGATTTTCTTCCTAAAGATACAAAGGCTATTCAGATTGATATTGATCCAAGTAAAATTGGCAAGCACTACCCTGTCCAAATTGGCCTTGCAGGTAGTACAAAAGATACGCTGCAGTGGTTGAATGATCATATAGAACCCAAAGATAATCAAGAACATCTTGAAAAATATCAAAAACAGATGGATGAGTGGCGTGTAAGTATGCAAATGCAAAAGCGTGCGAACACAGATCCAATTAACGGGCCACAAGTTATGTATGAATTAGAGAAAATCATGCCTGAAGATGCAATCATATCAAGTGACGTAGGGAACGTGACGGTATGGGTCGCAAGGTATCTATCTATGGTTCGCCAGAAAATGGTGATATCAGGTTGGTTAGCCACAATGGGGTGTGGACTACCAGGGGCTATAGCAGGACAATTAGCATACCCTAATCGCCAGTCTATTGCGGTATGTGGCGATGGTGGATTTGCTATGAACATGCAGGACTTTATCACAGCTGTTAAATATAAGTTGCCACTTAAAGTCATTGTTTTAAACAATAGTAAGATCGGTATGATTCAATACGAGCAGGAAGCTATGGGGCACCTTCATTATGCAACTGAACTTGGAGATATGGACTTCGCCAAATTTGCAGAAAGCTGCGGTGGTGAAGGGTATCGTGTTGAGAAAAGGGAAGACCTTGAAGGAGCCATGCAAAAAGCCTTCCTCTCTGACAAACCAGCTATTATTGATGTAGCTATAGAGGACCAAGCGCCACTTCCGGGTAATATTGGGTATGAGCAAGCGGTTCATTATACAGAGTATTTGATTAAAGAGTTCTTTGAAAGTGGTAAAATTGAATTACCACCGTTGAAGACAGCGACAAAACGCTTGTTTAACTAAATCTTTTCGAGTGTGGAATATATAATTCCACACTCGTTTTTTTGAATGGCTTTGTGCATGTTTGTTGTTGGTTTCTTGTTCCATATAAGCCTTTTTATGCGGAATACTCGAAGCTGAGATAATGTTTCCGTTAACTTTAAATGAACGCAAGGTGGGCCTGGAAACCACTCGCTTTCCTGTGGGGAGCTGGTAAGCCTCCTCAACCGGCAGAGCCGGTCTCCGGGGTCTCACCTAGGCTCCTCTGCCCACGGGAGTCTCGCAGTTTCCAGGCCCACCTTTCCATGTTGGGAGAAACGGAAACAGGCCATATGTACATTCAAGTTTACACCATAATGCTCGAGCAGCGGGGCCGTTAGATAAAATATAGCCAGGGGTGTCTGGGGAACGGGGAGACTCCTGCGGGAGAAAGAGGTTGACGAGACCCCGCAGAGAGCGCAAGCGAACGAGGAGGCTCGACAGCTCGCCCGCGGAAAGCGAGTCGTTCCCCAGACACCCCTAACACTCAATAAACGTAACGGCACCACACAAAATAAAGTGTCTCAGCTTCTAGTATTCAGCAATCCTATTATAGAAAAATAACGACATGAAAAAAGGAAGCCCCCATCCTAATGGATGGGGGCTTGTTGTATGACATATTGTTTTACGAATCGTATAAGTTAAACCGTTAAGAGGGGGTCTTACACTTCCATAATGATAGGTAAAACCATTGGTTTACGTTTTGTTTTCTCGTAAAGGAATGGAGCGATGGTGTCTGTGATTTCGTTTTTAATCTCAGACCACTGAGTTGTGCGTCGTTCCATCACTTTATCAAGATGCTTAGAAACAATCTTTTGTGCTTCGTTAATAAGATCTTCTGATTCTCTCATGTATACGAACCCGCGGGATATGATGTCAGGTCCTGAAGCAATTTTAAATTCTTTCATATTGATGCTTACAACGACAATCACAAGCCCTTCTTCAGAAAGGATGCGGCGGTCGCGGAGAACAATGTTTCCAATGTCACCGATTCCGCTACCATCTACATAGATGGAACCAGATGGAATTTTACCAGCGATCATAGCATTATCTTTACCAAGGGCAAGTACATCACCGTTGTCTGCGATAAAGCAATCACTTGGGTCCATTCCGATTTCTTGAGCTAATTTAGCGTGCTGTTTCTGCATTCGGAATTCTCCGTGGATTGGCATGAAGAATTTCGGTTGAATTAAACGCAGCATAAGTTTTTGCTCTTGCTGACCACCATGACCAGAGGTATGGATGTCGTTTAATGAACCATGAATAACTTCTGCACCAGCACGATATAACATGTTAATAACTCGGCTTACACTTACGGTGTTCCCTGGAATAGGGGAAGAGGAGAATACTACAGTGTCTCCTGGCATAATTTGAATTTGGCGGTGTGTTCCATTGGCGATACGAGATAGGGCAGCCATTGGCTCTCCTTGAGAACCTGTACAAAGAATCGTTACTTCATGTGCTGGAAGTCGATTGATTTGTGAAGGTTCTACGAACGTATCCTTAGGAGCGTTGATATAGCCTAATTCAATACCAATATTGATTGAGGCTTCCATACTACGTCCAAAAACAGCTACTTTACGATTATGTTGAACGGATGCTTCCACGACTTGTTGTAGTCTGTGGATGTTAGAAGCGAAGGTTGCAAAGATTACACGACCTTTTACTTTGGTAAAGATATCGTTAATACTTTCGCCTACGCGACTCTCAGAAAGTGTGAAATCAGGGATCTCACTATTTGTACTGTCAGATAGAAGGCAAAGTACACCTTCTTTTCCGATCTCAGCCATCTTTTGCAAGTTTGCAGGTTCGCCCACAGGTGTGAAGTCGAACTTGAAGTCTCCAGTGTGAACAACGTTCCCTGGAGGGGTTTTTACAACGATACCATAGGAGTCAGGAATACTGTGAGTTGTACGGAAGAATGTCACAGACGTTTTACGGAATTTAACGATTTCATCTTCTTGAATCGTATGAAGTTTCGCATTTCGTAAAAGCCCATGCTCTTCTAATTTGTTCTTAATTAATCCGATCGCTAATTTGCCACCGTAGATCGGGATGTTTAATTCGCGAAGCAAATAAGGAATCCCGCCAATGTGGTCTTCGTGGCCGTGGGTAATAAATAACCCTTTAATTTTATCTTGGTTTTGCACTAAGTAAGTGTAGTCTGGGATGACGTAATCAATTCCAAGTAGTTCATCTTCAGGAAACTTAATTCCTGCATCAATCAAAATGATCTCATCCTGGAACTGAACGCCGTACGTATTTTTACCGATCTCACCTAGACCGCCTAGTGCAAATACAGCGGTTTGGTCGTTTTTAACAAACTTCATAGGTTATATGTTCTCCACTTCGAAATCTTCAGATTGTTTTTCATATGCTAAGTGTTCTTCATTTAACCCTTGAACATATTCGATATTGATATTGCGATCGGCCAGTTTTGTTCGTACTTCACGTTCTGTATTTGCTTCTACATAAAGACTCTTGGTTCGTTCTCGAACAGGAGCTTCTTCAGCCCTTTCTTGAAATAATACTTTAAAAATCATAATTATAAATCTCTCCTAACTTCCTAGTAATTTCCGTATTCTTGTCCTGTAAATATAATAGCACGTTTTGCACCTATATGGTAACAATAGAATGTTATAGCTAAGAGATTGTAGTAATCCACCGCATCATAAAGTGAAAGCTTAAGCATACAATTTTCGACTCAAGATATCTTTCCAACGATTTTTAAGCTTTTTCTTCAAACGTTTTAACATTATGTCATACAACTCCTTTCCTTATACGAAGAAAAGCTGTAAAAAAAACGTATTGCCGACCATATCCCTCTTATCTCTAGTATAGTATCTTTTAAGCTAGAAATGAATAGATAGGTTAAAGAGAATTTTACTTTTTCTTATTCTTTCTTGTAGTATGCTCCACAAAATAGTTCTTTACGGGTGTTTTTTTTCGAGTTATTAGTCCTTATTGAATTTGGATGGAAATTCCTTTACATTATAAAGGGTTTAGGAATGGAGGGGTTATTTGAAGAGGCTTTATATTGGATTAGTAGCACTTTCTCTCATTTGGGGTACGTCATTTCTGTTTATTAAAATTTTGGTTTCATCAATGATGATGTGGGAAGTTGTGTTCTGGCGTTGTACATTTGGGGCGGTTGTATTATGGGGGATTTATATGTGGAATGGGAAGGATCAGTTAACTAAACTTCCCTGGGGTTCCTTGCTATTAGTGGGTCTGACAAATAATGCTCTACCTTGGGGGCTGATAGCGTTAAGTGAAACGAACATTTCCTCTAGCTTAGCATCTGTTTTAAATGCCACCACGCCTATATGGACAGGTTTAATTGGTATGCTGTGCTTTGGGATTAGAATTAGAGGTAAGCAATGGTTTGGAATTATGGTTGGTTTTATAGGAATAATTACTCTCGTAGATCTTGGGAATTCGAATATGTTCAATAACGGGTTGGCAGGTGTAGCGAGTATGATAGCTGCTGCTATTTGTTACGGTTTCTCCTCACAGTACATAAAGAGACATTTACACAATGTGTCTTCAATAACAATTGCAGCGGTGACCTTAACAGTTGCAGCTTTTTATGCATTCATTTTTGCAGAAATGAGTCGTACGATTAATTGGAGTTTAGTATCAGATGCGCCTATATTTGGCGCTTTAATCGGCCTGGGTGTATTTGGTTCTGGTGTGGGTATCTATATTTTTTATTATTTAATCCAAAAGGGGTCTGCAGAATTTGCAACCATGGTAACTTATCTGGTACCAGTTTCTGCACTAGTTTGGGGATCTGTATTCTTAAGTGAATCACTTTCGGTTCGCATGGTGTTTGGGCTAGCTCTTATCCTAATAGGTGTATACTTAGCTCAAGAAAGCAAGAAATCAAAAAGGGGGAAACAACATGAGCAACAAACTTGTGTTTCTTGATATTGATGGAACAATAGTGGATCACAATAAAGAAATTCCAGGGGAGACAAAGAAGTCCATAGCTCGTCTGCAAGCTGATGGAGTTGAAGTAGCAATTGCTACAGGACGTGCTCCTTTTATGTTTGCTGAACTTAGAGAAGAATTAGGTATTCATTCATATATAAGTTTTAACGGACAGTATGTAGTACATGATGGGGAAGTAATATACGAAAATCCATTGCTAGAAAAGGATTTAGAAGCTTTATATACCCAGGCCTATGAAACTGGTCACCCAATGGTCTTTCTTAATGAAGAAGGAATGAGGGCATCTGTTGAGAAACACCATCATATTTCAGAAAGTATAGGAAGCTTGAAGTTTCCTTATCCTGATATCGATCCCGATTATTATAAAGGTAAATCCATTTATCAAGCTTTACTGTTTTGCCAACATGGTGAAGAAGGGCAATACAAAGAGCAACCGCGTCAGTTAGACTTTATAAGATGGCATGAATACTCTATAGACGTAATTCCTCGAGGTGGGTCTAAAGCAGAAGGGATTAAACATTTCATGGAAGTGTTAGGTGTAGAACAACATAACACCTATGCTTTTGGGGATGGATTGAATGACCGCGAAATGCTTGGTTACGTTGCAAATGGCATTGCAATGGGAAATGCTTCAGATGAAATCAAAGCGGTAGCGAACTATGTGACCAAAGATGTTTCTGATAACGGACTTTCGCATGGTTTTCGATTAGTTGGACTATTACATGATGAGTAATTTACAGGAGTTATAGGTCACTATTGCTATTCGTAGGCGAAATCATTTCGATTTCGCCTTCTATAGCATATAGGCGCTAATTTCTGAATTCATTTTAATCATGCTCAATGAGGGTTTAGTACCTAAACGAGTAGGGGATTACTATAAAAAGTAGTTATTAGGATTAAAAAAACGTCCTGGGGGCCCAGAACGTTTCTGTTACGTCTATTTTACGATACTGCTTGTTTGGATAATGGGTGTGTTTTTTTAGAATTTGATCCTATTAAGAGTCGATAACTGAAGCGTTTTCTGGCTCTTGGAATGGGTTATCATTATTAATATGGTCGTAGAACATAATGCCATTTAAATGATCAATTTCATGTTGGAAGACAATAGCTGCCATACCGCGCAGGCGAAGCTTAACTTCATTACCTTCAAGATCTGTGCCTTTTACTGTAATACGTGCATATCGAGGAACATACCCTGGTACATCACGATCCACTGATAAACAACCTTCTCCAGAGGATAAGTAAGCTTTTTCAACCGAATGACTAACAATTCGTGGGTTAAATAAACCATAGCTATACACTTTATCGTCAAAGTCAGTAAAGTGAACAGCCAACATACGTTTGCTAACATTAATTTGAGGTGCTGCAATACCGACGCCAGGGCGCAAATTATATTGAGCAGCAAGTTCATCATCTTGACTGTTTTTTATAAATTGAAGCATTTCTTCTAATGTTTGTTGCTCTTCTTCGGTAGGAGGCAAAGAGACCTCATCTGCTACTTCGCGTAGGACCGGGTGTCCTTCACGAACGATATCTTCCATAGTAATCATAAGATTTACACAATCCTTTCTAGCTTGTTCATAATGTATAGTGTACCACATAAAGAAGCAGCTATGGAATATTTGGCATCACCTTGGCATGTTTGCTTTTCAATTGCATAAAGTACGAATGGAACATTCTGTTACAAGGTATGCATAGATGTAACAGTTTTGTAACTTTTTGTTGATTATATATGATATACTGGTGAAGATTCTTCCAATTTAGAAGAATGAAACGCCTTAAGGAGGAAATAGACATTGCGCTTAGGAAAATTAATCTCTGTATTGGTACTATCTGCTGTCCTTCTCACTGCGTGTAATAATGGTCCGTCTGCTGCTGAACAAATGTACGACCATCTAGAGCAAGCTGTGACATTAGAAGATACATTTAAGGATCAGCAAGACCCACTTGTTCAATTAGAACAACAAGAAACGGAACTTTATAACGAAATTATCAATCTTGGAATGAAAGAATTTGAGAAAATCGAAGAATTATCTCAAGAAGCATTAGAGGTTGTAAAGAAACGCCAGGAAAAGCTTGAAGTTGAGAAAGAAAGCATTGAATCAGCTAAAGAGGAATTCGATAATGTAAAGCCTCTGATTGAGGATTTAGAGTCTGAGGAAGCAAAAGAAAAAGCAAATGAACTAGTTGAAGCATTTAATAAACGATATGACGCCTATCAGGAACTTTATAAAGCATATGAGAAATCTAACGAACTTGATAAAGAACTTTATAATATGTTCCAAGATAAAGAATTGACACAGGAGAAACTAGAAGAACAAGTTGATAAGATTAACAAGAGTTACGAGTCTGTCATTGAGAAGAATGAAGCCTTTAATAAGCTGACAAAAGAGTACAATGACCTTAAAAGAGAATTCTATGAAGCAGCAGAATTAAACATTGATTTTGACGAATCTTCAGAACAAGACCAAACAAACTCTTCAGATGATTCTTCTTCAGAGAATGATAAAAGTTCAGAAACGAATGAAGAACAATCAGAAGAAGACCAGAATAATGATGAGAAATAAGCTGTCCTTATAGGACAGCTTATTTTATTTGATGCCCTACTGTGCGTTTGATTAAATAAGTGTGAATGAATGTCTGTATCCATTTCGTTAACTGTTATTGATACAGTGTCGAAAATGCACTAATACAGATATGGGAGCATTTGGGTGTAACTGGCCTTTTAGAAGGATGGGAACGAATTATTCGTTAGTGGGAACAAAGTGTTTGACGAAATAGTTCTTCATAAGCTAAACTACTAAGTGTTGAAAAAGTTGTACCATTACTTTTTGCCAGACGTATGAAACAGATACTTATTTAAGCTGCTATAAAACGATTATGTTCCTCAAAGTGAGGGTAAACATTATAAGAGCAAATTCGGTACACATTTTTTTTGCTTTTGGGAAAGCTAATAAAAGTAAATTTAATATGGATAAGAAAGGAAGAGGTGAAGAACTTTGAAACGCACGATCGAAAATGTTGAAAACCAATTTGAAACGTTTCAAATCTTAAACGAAGACGGCGAAGTTGTGAACCAAGACGCTATGCCTGATCTTTCTGATGAAGACTTACAAGAGTTAATGCGCCGTATGGTGTATACTCGTATTCTTGACCAACGCTCAATTGCTTTAAACCGTCAAGGACGCTTAGGATTCTACGCTCCAACAGCAGGACAGGAGGCTTCTCAACTAGGAAGTCATTTTGCTATGGAGAAAGAGGATTTCCTACTACCAGGATATCGTGATGTGCCTCAGTTAATCTGGCATGGCCTTCCACTATACCAAGCATTCCTATTCTCTCGTGGTCACTTCCACGGTAACCAAATGGGCGAAGTAAACGCAGTAAGCCCACAAATCATCATCGGTGCTCAAATCACACAAACTGCTGGTGTTGCACTTGGTATGAAGAAACGTGGTAAGAAAAATGTTGCTGTAACGTACACTGGTGACGGTGGCGCTTCTCAAGGTGACTTCTATGAAGGTATGAACTTTGCTGGTGCATTTGGTGCTCCTGCGATCTTCATTGTACAAAACAACCGCTATGCAATCTCTGTTCCAGTTGAAAAGCAGTCTGCTGCGCAAACTATTGCTCAAAAAGCTGTTGCAGCTGGTATCGATGGAATTCAAGTAGACGGTATGGACGTTCTTGCAGTATACAAAGCGACACAAGATGCTCGTGAACGCGCAATTAACGGTGAAGGCCCAACTCTAATTGAGACACTAACTTACCGTTATGGTCCACACACAATGGCAGGGGACGACCCAACTCGCTACCGTGTAGAAGATGAAGAAAACGAATGGGAAAAGAAAGATCCACTAGTTCGCTTCCGTAAATTCTTAGAATCTAAAGACTTATGGTCTGAAGAGAAAGAAAACGAAGTAATTGAAAACGCAAAAGAAGAAATCAAAGCTGCGATTAAGAAAGCAGACGAGCAACCTAAACAAAAGGTTACTGACCTAATTTCTCTTATGCATGAAGAACTTCCACAGAACCTACAAGATCAAATGGAAGAATATAAAGAAAAGGAGTCGAAGTAAGCCATGGCACAAATGACAATGATCCAAGCTATTACTGATGCAATGCGCACAGAGCTTAAAAATGATGAAAACGTGCTAATCTTCGGTGAAGACGTTGGCCAAAACGGCGGTGTATTCCGTGCGACTGAAGGTCTTCAAGCTGATTTTGGCGAAGATCGCGTATTTGACACACCACTAGCAGAGTCTGGTATTGGTGGTATGGCAATCGGTCTAGCACTTCAAGGTTTCCGTCCGGTACCTGAGATTCAGTTCTTTGGTTTCGTATTTGAAGTAATGGATGCTATCAGCGGTCAAATGGCACGTTACCGTTACCGTTCTGGTAATTCTTACAACATGCCTGTAACAGTACGTTCTCCTTTCGGTGGTGGTGTACACACACCTGAACTGCACGCAGACTCTCTAGAAGGACTTATGGCACAACAGCCTGGACTTAAAGTTGTTATCCCATCTACTCCATACGATGCGAAAGGACTTCTTATCCAGTCTATCCGTGACAACGATCCGGTTATCTTCCTAGAGCACATGAAACTTTACCGTTCATTCCGTGGCGAGGTACCTGAAGAAGAGTACACGATTGAATTAGGCAAAGCTGACGTTAAGCGTGAAGGTAAAGATGTAACATTAGTAGCATACGGTGCTATGGTTCACTCTGCTCTAAAAGCAGCAGAACAGTTAGAAAAAGACGGTGTAGATGCTGAAGTAATCGACTTACGTACAGTAAGCCCAGTAGATTATGAAACAATCATCGAATCCGTAGAGAAAACGAACCGTGTCGTAGTTATTCAAGAAGCTCAAAAGCAAGCGGGTATCGTTGCACACGTTGCTTCTGAAATTCAAGAACGTGCAATCTTACACCTAGAAGCTCCAGTTCTACGTGTAGCAGCACCAGACACAGTTTATCCATTCTCTTCAGCTGAGGAAGTTTGGTTACCAAACCATAACGACATCATTGAAAAAGTAAACACAGTAATGAACTTTTAATCCAACTTACGATAGGAGGGAATCATAGTGGCTTACGAATTTAAGCTACCGGATATCGGTGAAGGTATCCACGAAGGCGAAATTGCAAAATGGTTTGTAAAAAAAGGGGACGAAGTTAAAGAAGACGATGTTCTTTGCGAAGTCCAAAACGATAAAGCAGTTGTAGAAATCCCTTCTCCAGTTGATGGTACGGTTACAGACGTTCACGTTGACGAAGGTGAGGTAACAACTGTAGGTACAGTTATTATCACATTTGACGCACCTGGTTATGAGGATAACACTGGTGGTTCTGAAGAAGATTCTAAAGAAGAGGAAAAGCAAGAAGAAGCTCCTAAAGAAGAATCTACTCAAAATGACCAAGAACAAGAACCAGCTGCACAAGATGACGAAGCAAGCGACAAGCGCGTTATTGCAATGCCATCTGTTCGTAAATATGCACGTGAAAACAACGTGAACATTGCGAAAGTATCTGGCTCTGGTAAGAACAGCCGTATTCTTAAAGAAGACATCGATGCTTACCTAAACGGAGGTCAAACTTCTGAAACAGCTGAAGCAGAAGCTGATGAAGCTCCAGCTCAAGAAGAGGCGCAAACTCAAACGAAGGCTGCACCTCAAGGTGAGTACCCAGAGTCTCGTGAGAAGATGAGCGGTATGCGTAAAGCGATCTCTAAAGCAATGGTTAACTCTAAGCAAACTGCTCCACACGTTACACTTATGGACGAAGTTGACGTAACTGAGCTAGTGGCTCACCGTAAGAAGTTTAAACAAGTTGCTGCGGATCAAGATATCAAACTTACGTACCTTCCATACGTAGTACGTGCTCTAGTTTCAACACTTAAGAAGTACCCAATCCTGAATACTTCTCTAGATGATGAAACTCAAGAAATCGTACACAAGCACTACTACAACATCGGTATTGCTGCAGACACTGATAAAGGTCTTGTTGTACCAGTTGTTAAAGATGCTGATCGTAAGTCAATCTTTGGTATTTCTTCTGAAATCAATGAATTGGCAGGAAAAGCACGTGATGGTAAACTATCAGGTGAGGAGATGAAAGGCGCTTCTTGCACAATCACAAACATTGGTTCTGCTGGTGGTCAGTGGTTCACACCTGTTATTAACCACCCAGAAGTTGCAATCCTTGGTATTGGCCGTATTGCAGAGAAACCAGTTGTTAAAGATGGCGAAGTAGTCGTAGCTCCGGTTCTTGCATTATCTCTAAGCTTCGACCACCGTCTAATCGATGGTGCGACTGCACAGAACGCAATGAACCAAATCAAACGTTTACTGAACGATCCACAACTAATCATGATGGAGGCGTAATCGTATGGTAGTAGGAGATTTTCCAATCGAACTTGACACGCTTGTTGTCGGTGCTGGACCTGGTGGCTATGTAGCTGCCATCCGTGCCGCTCAAGAAGGTCAAAACGTAACAATTGTAGACAAAGGTAATCTTGGTGGTGTTTGTTTAAATGTTGGGTGTATCCCATCTAAAGCACTAATCCAAGCTGGTCACCGCTATGAGCACGCTCAAGGTGCTGACGAAATGGGAATTACAACAGAAAACGTTTCTGTTGACTTCTCTAAAGTCCAAGAGTGGAAAGGCCAAGTTGTAAACAAACTGACTAGCGGCGTTGAAAGCCTTCTTAAAGGGAACAAAGTAGACATCGTAAAAGGTGAAGTATTCTTCGTAGACAAAAACACTGTACGTGTTATGGACGAAAAGAATGCTCAAACGTATACGTTCAACAACTGTATTATTGCAACAGGTTCTCGCCCGATCGAGCTTCCTACGTTCAAATACAGCGAGCGTGTAATCCATTCAACAGGCGCTCTTAACCTAGATGAGATCCCTGAAAAAATGGTTGTTATCGGTGGTGGGTATATCGGTACTGAACTTGGTACTGCATATGCAAACTTCGGTACAGAAGTAACGATCCTTGAAGGTCAAGACGACATTCTTTTAGGTTTCGAAAAACAAATGCGTCAGCTTGTTAAGAAAAACCTTAAGAACAAAGGTGTAAACATCGTTACAAACGCAATGGCACAAGGTGTTGAGGAAACAGATAGTGGCGTAACAGTAAGTTACGAAGCTAAAGGTGAAACTCAAACAGTTGAAGCAGACTACGTTCTTGTAACAGTAGGTCGTAAGCCAAACACAGACGAGCTTGGTTTAGAACAAGCTGGTGTTGAAATGGACGATAAAGGTCTAATTAAGATCGACAAGCAGTGTCGTTCTAACGTAGACAACATTTACGCAATTGGCGATATCGTTGCTGGACCTCCACTTGCTCACAAAGCATCTTACGAAGGTAAGATCGCTGCTGAAGCAATTAGTGGCCTTGCTTCTGAAATTGATTACCACGGCATCCCAGCTGTTGTATTCTCTGAGCCAGAACTTGCAAGCGTTGGTTACACTGAACAAGAAGCAAAAGATGCTGGTTACGAAGTGAAAGCGGCTAAGTTCCCATTCGCTGCGAATGGCCGTGCGCTTTCTCTTAACAACACAGATGGCTTCTTGAAGCTAGTAACTCGTAAAGACGACGGTCTTGTTATTGGTGCTCAAATCGCTGGTGCAAACGCTAGTGACATGATCGCTGAACTTGGTTTAGCGATTGAGTCTGGCATGACTGCAGAAGACTTAGCTCTTACAATCCATGCTCACCCAACTCTAGGTGAGATCTCTATGGAAGCTGCAGAAGTAGCTCTAGGTAAACCAATTCACACTGTTTAATCTTTTCTATCAAAATCCCCTGATCATTACGATCAGGGGATTTTTTATGTTCAATTAATGTTGTTGGTCTTACTTATATGCTTATTCAAAAATAGGGCAGGATTGTTGAAGACTCGAAGCTGAGAGGATGTTTTCGTTAACTTCAATTGAGCATAAGGTGGGCCTGTAAACCACTCGCTTTCCTGTGGGGAGCTGGTGAGCCTCCTCAGCCGGCACGCCGGCTTCCGGGGTCTCACCTAGGCTCTTCTGCCCACGGGAGTCTCGCAATTTCCAGGCCCACCTTTACCATATAAGGGTGAACGAAAACATGCTATATGGGGTGACTTCAGCCCCCCTGATGCGACCTACGGGGCCGTTCATCTCTTTAAAGCCGGGGCTTGCTCGAGGACTGCGAGACTCCCGCGGGGGAAAGAGCCTAGGGAAGACCCCACAGAGAGCGACAGCGAACGAGGAGGCTTCCCAGCTCCCCGCAGGAAAGCGAGTTGTCCCCGAGCAAGCCCAAGCACTCATAAACGTAACGGCCCTTTCCATGCTAAAATATCACAGCTTCAAGCCTTCCACATAAGGGGCAATATATGAGATTAAATACTATCAGGCAAAAAAACGTTACCGATGTGGTAACGTTTTAGGAGGAGGGGAGCTTCTGTATGGAATCGTTTATAACCTTAAGAATGTCATGCTTTGCTTTCTTGCCAGAAATGGTTGCCATTGTACTTCCTTCTCTTTGAATGACTAATGCTGGATATTGATGAATGGTTTCTCTCTCTTTAGCTTCTGTTGTAGATCGGGTTTTTGTCAGGGTGAGAGGAGAGGTATGATCATCATTTGATAATTTTAATTCTAAGAGTGCGTTAATATATTCTTCTTCTAGCTCAATTGTAGCCTTATTGGAGTAGAAGAAAACTTCATAATCTTCTGTTGGATTCATTTTATATACATCCACGGAAGCATCTTTTTGGTCCGTACATGATCCGGTAAATAAGACTAATAAAAATGCCAATGGAAGCCACTTCATACTCAAAACATGCTTCACCTACCTACTTGCTATATTATTGTGTTCATTGTATCAGACATTTTTATTAATTCTCCTAATGTTATCTAAATGTTACATAAATGAAAAATACTCCTCTTGTCTGCAACATATACTGTAATAAAGCATGTCCGAGTAGGGGGTGGTTAGGTTTGAGCAAGAAGTATTGGTTTTTATATAATGTGCTCTTTATATTTTGGAGTGGCTATTTGCTTGTGATTCATATATCAAGGAAAGACCACTGGATGTTTCAAGCTATATTGTTCGGTTTATTTCTAGTCGTTATAACACAGCTTCTAAAAAGGTACCATTTTTCTAAAAAAGAAAGCTTGCCACACATAATAGCAAGCTTTGCATTAATCACGGGAGGGCATATGCTATATTCTTGGATTACAATTTTATGATATGGATTACCAAAATAAAAACGCTTAGAGTTCATTGCTCTAAGCGTTATGTCGTTATAGTCTAATTCTCTTCCTTCAGCTTTCTTTTCTGTCTGGTTAACGGATACCGTTGAGCCTCTTCTTTAAATGATTTTAGAAGGGAGAAAACCATTAAAATCATAATCATGGCAAAAGGGAATGCGGCTATAATGGCAGCCGTTTGTAAGGCGCCTAAGCCTCCTTGCCAAAGTAAAACAGCA
Organism: Pontibacillus salipaludis; assembly: GCF_014642405.1. Taxonomy (GTDB): domain Bacteria; phylum Bacillota; class Bacilli; order Bacillales; family BH030062; genus Pontibacillus; species Pontibacillus salipaludis. The sequence continues at coordinate 103,978 of NZ_BMIN01000013.1, read as the reverse complement.
GCTGCGGTAGATTGTACAAGCCCCCAAATGAATTTCACTTGATTAGAAGGATTAAGGTCTCCATTAGTTGTCTGCATCCCTAACACGAAGGTGGCCGAGTCAGCTGATGTTATAAAAAACGTGCTAATGAGTAAGATGGCAATAACAGACATGACCCCTCCTATGGGGACTTGATCTAATACGCTGAATAAAGCCACTTCTGAACCGTTCTCTGCTACTAGCTCTTGTATCTTCGCATCTTCAAAAAACTCTAAATTAATCGCTGTTCCACCAAACACTGAAAACCATAAGGCTCCGAATATAGTGGGCACAAGCAAAACTCCTAAAATAAATTCACGAACAGTGCGTCCTTTAGAAACACGGGCGATAAATGTTCCTACAAATGGAGCCCATGCAATCCACCAAGCCCAGTAAAAGATCGTCCAGTCCTGGGTCCATGAATTCTGTTCAAATGGACTAAGTTTAAAGCTCATGGAAGGCAAGTTTTGTAAGTAACTGCCGAATGTGGTGGTAAACAGGTCCATGATAAAGTTTGTAGGGCCTGCAAATAATAGGAAAAGCATTAAAGCAATAGCCAGTACAATATTGGTATTACTTAAGTATTTAATTCCTTTATTTAAACCTGTTTGAGCGGAAATCATGTAAAGAAACGTCACGATTAAAATAATGATTAATTGAACCGTAAATGTATCTTCTAAACCATCAATTAAATACGTGACTCCTCCTGAGATCTGTTTAGCACCAAAACCAAGTGAAGTAGCTACCCCGAAAATAGTGGCAAAAACAGCAATAAAATCAACAAGCGTCCCAAGAGCACCATTTGTACGCTTTTCCCCCAGTAATGGTGTTAGAATCGAGCTTATTAACCCTGGCGCTTCTTTTCTAAATTGAAAATAGGCTAAGGCGAGGGCAATGATTGCGTAAATGCCCCACGGATGTAGTCCCCAATGGAAGAAGCTGTATCGAAGTGCTTCTCGTGCTGCTGCTGGGGTTTGCGACTCAGCCAGGGGAGGGTTATGGAAATGGGCTATAGGTTCAGCTGCTCCCCAGAAAATCAGTCCAATACCCATCCCTGCGCTAAACAGCATGGCAAACCATGTAATATACGGGTATTCTGGTTCATCTGTGTCTTTTCCAAGCTTAATATTTCCATACTTAGAGAAGATCAGAAAAATAGCAAAGATCAAAAATCCAGTTGAAGACAATAAATAGAACCATCCAAACTTCTCAACTAAAAATCCTTGGATATTGCTTGTTACCGCATTTAAGTTGTAATTGGGTAGTGTTTCTTTCGGGATGACTCCCCAGATGATGAATAAAATGGCTACACCAATAGAAAGGAAAAATACCTTTGTTACGTTTTTCATTGAAGTTTCTCATTCCTTTCAGGATACCTTGCAAAAGCAAGCAATGACCTGATGAGATCTTCAAACATTAATCCTGAAGCTGTATTAGACGATATTTATCACGTGAAATTTCTTCTAATTCCTCTAATACGTCATGCAGACAAAGTAGCTCATAAATGACGATTGTTTGAGGTGGGAAGTGGTGGCGATATTTTGAATTTTGCTCAATATGCTCCTCTTTCCAATGCCAAAACTCTTTGTCTAACGCTTCAATTTGTTTGAAGTGTTCATCTGTCATTTCATGTGATGGTGTTCTTAATATTTCCGCCATCGAAGAAATGATACTTAAGATTAAGGATTTTTCATCTTTACTGAAGGCATTCACATTTAAGTTAACGTACTGTAGGTTCCCTAAATGGTAAACAATTTGTTGTAACGTGTTTAATTTCTTTTGAGCATATTGGAAGGCTTGCATGTCTTGTTTAGAATGCTTATGGTATTTCCATTCTTCACGCTGGAATTGAGAAAGTTGATACGTCTTCTCGAGCTTAAAGGTTAATTGTCTATAAGTTCTTTGCATTCTGCGACTTTCTTCAGATTGCTTGTCCATACAAGTTTGGAGCGTATGGTCTAAGATATCAGCTGCCTGACAAAACAATTCCTCTACATTCTTATAGATCATCTTAGAGTAGTCGGGTGGAAGTAAGAAGAAGTTCACAAGGCTTGAGACAATAATACCTATTGATGTGGTACCAAGTCTGCTGAAAAAGGATGCAATGTAATGGCTATCGAAATCAGGAATCATGGCAACGGCCGTTATAGTCGCAACTAATATTCCATCATAGAGCTTTAGACGATAACACACAGCAATGGTAAGTGTTGCTGCCAAAGCAAATGTTAAGGCGTTTTGGCCGAGTATACCAAAGGATAATGCAGCCAAAAGAGCTCCAATAGCAGAAGCAGGAAATCGAACAAGCGCTTTTTTGATGGAGTCTGCAGCTGTGTTCTCAATCGTAACAATGGCTGTGATCACAGCAAAGGTAACGGGCAAATTAAATAATAGACATATAAATGCTGTTACGAAGACAGAAATACCTGTCTTCAGGGTTCGGCTACCTAGAATATTGAATTTTTTTAATAAAGAAACCATCGATCTCACCTTATCAAGTTTATTGAAGGAACAAAGTCCTATTCTATATTTTATTAGATGTTTTTGTTAAAAAACAATAGGATATGGGTAAAGTCTTTATTATAATGGTAATGTGCACCATGTTATTACATATATAGGGGGAAACAAAATTGAAAAAATGGATTATGGTCGTATTACTTGTTTCCATCTTTAGTTTAGCCGCTTGTGCTCAAGATGAAACAACGGGAAAAACAGAAGATGAATCAAACGAACAAGAAACTCAAGAAGAAGTAGAAGATGAATCAATGGCCAACGAAGATGAAAGTAAAGATGAAAACAGTGAGAACAAAGAAGAAAGCGATTCTTCATCCGAAGAGGATGCAGATTCTTCAGATGAAGGTGAAGAGGAAGTAGCAACTGAAGAGCCAGTAAAGCCGAAGTATAAAATTAATGGCGTTTCATCAGTTGTTCCCTTAGATGGAAAAGAAGGTGTAAACGAACAAGTTGTGCTTCTTACAATTGATGACGCCCCTGATGAATACGGTTTAGAAATGGCCAAAACTCTGAAAGAACTAAATGCCCCTGCGATTTTCTTTGTGAATGGCCATTTTATTGAATCAGAAGAAAAGCAAGAAATTCTTAAACAAATTCATGAAATGGGCTTTGAAATAGGGAATCACACCTATACTCACCAAAAGCTTGATGATGTTAGCCAAGAAAAGCAACGAGAGGAAATCGTTTCTCTTAGCAATAAAATTGAAGAGATTATTGGTGAGCGACCGAAGTTCTTCCGCGCTCCTCATGGAGTAAACACGGACTATGCGCTGCAAGTGGTCGAGGAAGAAGGGATGGTTCAGATGAACTGGAGCTTCGGATATGATTTTAAAGCTGATTACATGACTAAAGAATCCATTACAGATATTATGCTCAACACTCCATTACTTGGAAATGGATCAAACCTACTTATGCATGATCGTGAATGGACATCAGCTGCTCTTGAAGATATTGTTCAAGGATTAAAAGATAAAGGCTTTGGATTGGTAGATCCTGATGAAATCAAAACACCAGGTGAATAAAGACTACAAAAGAAGGCTTCTGCAGAAGTCTTCTTTTTTCTTTCATGCATATAAGCCTTGTTTGATGCCCCTTTTACAGAGCTTCACCTATTTACCTTAAATGAAGAATAATTTTCATTAGACAAGCTATATTTAGTGCAGATGCAGCGTATAGATTAGTAAGTAAGGCGTGGGAAGTTTTAGCTTAATTACTATAGAGGGAGGGGAGATTTACTTAATGTATTAGTATTGCCTAAATTATATTATGACATACTAATTAAGGGTTGAAATCTTTTATATGTCATACTATAATGTAATTAAGTTAAATGAAAACGCTAACAAAGGAGTTGGATATTCAATGGGTACTATCGTTTGTCAGGATTGTCAGGGGATCATTGATCACTATGAGGATGAGAAGGTATCAACTCTTTACGGAACATGCACGACTTGCAATGAAGAAGAATAAGTAAGAGGGTTCTATAAGATCACAACCAAAACACATACAAGAGGACGAAATCTATATAGATTTCGTCCTCTGCTCATTTTAATCGCTATTTTGTCTTTATTCGCTTATCGAAATGCTTTATGTTCCTTGATTACACGAATGGTTTCAAGCGTTTCATCTTCTGGTCCTTGAACAGGTAAGCCAGCATCCATATTGGAATGGATGTATTGAATGTTTTCTTTTGTAATGATTTCACCTGGAAGCCATATGGGGATACCAGGGGGATAGACCATAACAAACTCGGCGCTAATCCTTCCAATCGAATGATCTAAGGGAACAATTTCTGTGTCCGCATAAAAAGCATCTCTAGGAGATAGTGCTAGTACCGGAATATCTGGTACTTCTACTTGCAATGGTTCTTCATTTTTATTCTTTACTTCGAATTCTTCTGAAAGTGTTTTTAATGCATGGACCAAGATACCTGTTTCTTCATCTGTATCACCCGGTGTGACAATACAAAGGATGTTATATAAGTCAGAGAGTTCAACTTCAATGTTAAACTGTTCTCTAAGCCACACTTCTACGTCGTACCCGGTAATCCCCAATTGTTTTACCGATATGATGAGTTTCGTCGGATCATAATCATACGTTGCGTTACTCCCAAGTATTTCATCTCCAACGCATAGAAGGTGAGGCACATTGTTGATTTGTTTTCTAGTTTCTTCAGCAAGTTTGATGGTATCTTCAATAAGTCTACGTCCATTAATCGCCAAGTGCTTTCTTGCAGCATCTAAAGAAGCTAACAAGATATAAGATGTAGATGTAGTCGTTAGCATCGAGAGAACTGATTGAACGCGCTCAGGCGTTACATAGTGAGATTTTAAGTTTAAAACAGAGCTTTGCGTTAAAGATCCACCTAATTTGTGTACGCTGGTGGCCGCCATATCTGCTCCGGCTTGCATGGCAGAAAGAGGTAATTCCTCATGGAAATGAATATGCACTCCGTGAGCTTCGTCTACTAAAACGGGTACATCATATGAATGAGCAATTTCAACGATTTTCTTTAAATCAGCTGAAATTCCGAAATAAGTAGGGTTAATGACGAATACACCCTTAGCGTCAGGGTTAGCTGCGAGGGCTTTTTGGACGGCTTCTGGTGTGATCCCGTGAGAGATACCTAAATTCTCATCTAATTCTGGATGAATAAAGACAGGAGTAGCACCTGAAAATATGATAGCTGATGTCACAGATTTATGAACATTCCTAGGAACGACAATCTTATCACCAGGATGGCAAACCGACATAATCATGGCCATGATTGCTCCACTTGTTCCCTGAACAGAGAAGAATGTATGATCGGCACCAAATGCCTCTGCAGCAAGGTTTTGAGCTTCTTTAATCATGCCATGTGGATGGTGGAGGTCATCCAAAGGACTAATGTTAATTAAATCAATAGATAGAGCCTGATCCCCTATGAATTTTCTAAATTCCTCATCCATCCCTTTTCCTGTCTTATGACCAGGGATGTGGAATTGAACAGGGTTTTGTTTCGCGTGTTCTAATAGCCCTGTAAACAAGGGCGTGCGCTGTTGGGACAAATACAACACCTCTTAATCATTTAGTAAAGCAAAGAAAGTATAGCAAAAGAGGGGGAGAAAAGCTAGATACTCACACAAAAAATTGTTTTCTGATACGATAAAAGTTAATTGAATATTTTGACTGAGGAGGGCGCGGAATGTATGAGACGCGTGTTACACGTTTATTAAATATAAAATATCCGATTATTCAAGGTGGTTTAGCTTATTTAGCCTATTCAGACCTTGCTTCAGCTGTATCAAATTCAGGCGGGCTTGGGCAAATTACAGCGATGAGTTTATCGTCACCAGAAGCATTAAAAGAAGAAATACATAAGGTAAAACAAAAAACAGACAAACCTTTCGGAGTAAATTTTGCCATAGGGCAACACGGAAGACCTTTCGAACATATGGTTCAAGTAGCAATTGATGAACAGGTACCCGTAATATCTGTAACAGGTGGAAACCCTAAACCGGTTTTAGATATGGTGAAACCTTATTCCATAAAGACCCTTGTTCTAGTTGCAGCAAAGCGTCAAGCTATTAAAGCGGAAGCGTTAGGCGCTGACGCCGTGATGGTTGTTGGACAAGAAGGAGGAGGGCATCTTGGAAGAGGTGATGTAGGGACGATGGTTCTTACCCCTCAGGTTGTTGATGCAGTATCCATACCAGTTATCGCTTCAGGTGGCATTGGAGACGGAAGGGGGGTTATGGCGGCGCTTGCCCTAGGGGCAGATGGAATTGAGATGGGAACTCGTTTTATCGCTACAAAAGAGTGTCGTCATGCTCACCCTTCTTATAAACAAGCCATCATTGAAGGGGATGAACAAGCAACTGTAGTCATTAAACGCTCCCTTGGAACCCCTGCAAGAGCTTTGTTAAATCCATGGACAGAAGAAATTCTGAAATTAGAACAAGACGATCCCGGTATAAGCGTGTTAAAATCGTATATCGACGGGGAAGCAAACAAACGATATATTTATGAAGGAGACCAAAAAAAAGGATTTGGCTGGGCTGGACAAGTAATAGGGAGAATTGAAGATATTCCTACTGTAGAAATCTTGATACAAAGAATAATTGCTGAAGCAGACCAGATTCGAACGAAGTGGCAAAGATAAGGAGAGAAACTATGAGTGCTGATTATAATTATCCGTTAGATACAGAACACTGGAGTACAGAAGAGATTATTGATGTTGTTAACCTCTATAACTTGGTAGAGAAAGCAAACGAGTCAGGAGTTAAGAGGGAAGACTTGATGGTTGCCTATACTCGTTTTAAGCAAATCGTACCTTCAAAGAGTGAAGAGAAGACTCTAGGAGCAGAATTTGAGCAACAATCAGGTTATTCTCTATATAAAACGATAAAGGCAGCTCGTGATGCTTCAGATGGCGATATAGTAAAAGTATAAGTTTTCAGATAGTAAAATGACTGAATCCAGAGATGGATTCAGTCATTTTTAATGTTTGTTCGGTAATATATAGAGATAATTCAAAAGGAAAAAGGCTGTTCCATAATAGAACAGCCTTTTTAAAAACTTTATTGTTTACCTTTTTTAGCGTCTTTTTCACGTTCGTTTTTGTTTAGGATCTTCTTACGTAGACGTACGTTTTCTGGTGTAACTTCACAGAATTCGTCATCGTCAAGGTATTGGATCGCTTCTTCAAGCGTCATTTTACGAACACCTTTGATTGTATTCGTTTGGTCCTTGTTTGCTGAACGGATATTTGTAAGGTGCTTTTCTTTCGTGATGTTTACCGTTAAGTCGTTCTCACGGTTGTGCTCACCAACAATCATACCTGCGTATACATCTGTTGTTGGTTCAACAAAGATTGTACCGCGGTCTTCTAGCTGCATGATTCCGTAAGTGGAGGCTTTACCATTTTCTAGAGCAACAAGTACTCCACGACGACGTCCACCAACTGAACCTTCTACAACAGGCTCATAGCCATCAAATGTATGGTTAAGGATACCGTAACCACGCGTTTGAGACATGAATTCCGTTGCATAACCGATTAGGCCACGGGAAGGGACTTTGAACTCTAAGCGAACTTGGCCATTACCATCGTTCATCATATCTAACATTTCACCTTTACGGTAGCCTAGAGATTCCATAACGGTACCTTGGTAATCTTCTGGTACGTCCACTTGTACGCGTTCCATTGGTTCGCATTTTACACCATCAACTTCTTTGATGATTACTTGTGGTTTTGAAATCTGTAGCTCGTAACCTTCACGGCGCATGTTCTCAATCAGAATAGATAAGTGAAGCTCACCACGACCACTTACGATCCATTTATCAGGAGATTCTGTTTCTTGAACACGTAAACTAACGTCTGTTTCTAACTGTGTTAGAAGGCGTTCTTCAATCTTACGCGCCGTGATGAATTTACCTTCTTTACCAGCAAATGGACTGTTGTTTACTAGGAACGTCATTTGAAGAGTAGGCTCATCAATACGTGGGATCGGTAACGCTTCTGGTGAATCTTGACTCGTTACTGTTTCACCGACGTTAATTCCTTCAAGACCAGCTACTGCGACAATGTCACCTGCTTTGGCTTCTTGAATTTCAACACGTTTCAGTCCAATGAAGCCATACAGCTTCGAAATGCGGAAGTTTTGAACAGATCCGTCTTTCTTCATAAGTGATACTGGTTGTCCAACAGCAATACTTCCACGGAAGACACGTCCAACGCCGATACGTCCTACATATTCGTTATAGTCTAGTAACGTGATTTGGAATTGTAATCCTTCGTCAGAATTATCAACTGGAGCAGGGATGTTATCCATAATCGTTGTGAAAATTGGATCCATTGTCTCTTGTTGATCTTCTGGCTCAACCCCTGAAGTTCCTTGAAGTGCAGAAGCATATACAACAGGGAATTCAAGCTGGTCTTCGTCTGCGCCTAATTCGATGAATAGGTCTAATACTTCGTCAACAACTTCTTCTGGACGGGCATTTGGACGGTCGATTTTATTTAATACAACCACTGGTGTTAATTTTTGCTCTAGCGCTTTCTTTAAAACAAAGCGAGTTTGAGGCATACACCCTTCATAGGCATCAACAACAAGTAGTACACCGTCTACCATCTTCATAATCCGTTCCACTTCACCGCCAAAGTCGGCGTGGCCAGGTGTATCTAAAATGTTAATGTGCGTATCGTTATATGAAATGGCTGTGTTTTTCGCTAAAATTGTGATTCCGCGCTCTTTCTCAAGATCGTTGGAATCCATTGCACGATCGTCTACGTGTTCATTATCACGGAATGTACCAGAGTAGTGAAGCATTTGGTCAACTAAAGTAGTTTTACCGTGGTCGACGTGGGCGATAATTGCAATATTTCTTAGGTCTTGTCTTACGTTCATTCCTTAATACTCTCCTCTATAGTTCGAATGGCGTTCTCATTGAACTAAGTTATTATAACATATATCACGGTGTTAATTGTGTTTAGCGTGATAATTTACATAAGTTTAATCCATTACAAGCATGAAAAAACGCCTGTGGAAGGCGTTTTTCAAGAAACTAAGCAATAGCTTTGACAACTTTTTACCCTTTTAAACCTTTAACCGACCTCTTTTGTTAGCTGGTACAGGTAAGAAAGGGTGTTGAATGTTTCTTCACATTTATTCAAAAACGCATCCCGATCTTTAAGGATAACATCATTTCGGTCAATGTGCATACCACAAAGAATTTCAGCTTTTTTTACAGATTGTAAACGATCCAACAGTTGCGTGAAATCATTTTCGTTTAAATCTTTATTAGGTGTTGCGCCAGGTTTTGTATGATCCTTTGACCAAACGAAATCAGCAGGTATATGATCCCTAACTTCTTCTTGATGTTTCTTAAGTACTTGAGCATAGTCTTCTTTAATTGGACTTTCATAAATCATAGCAAACCAAATGAAAACATGACTTTCCCATAAACCGATTTGGAAGTGAGGAAGTTTCTTATAGCCCCTTTTGCTACTTGCAAGTGCAGCCCATGTGTCATTAGGTGGATTGGTTGTTCTTCTGGCATGTTTGGCCACATGAACATGCATTTCATCTCCTGTTAAAGCTGTTAAAGCAGGTGCGAGCTCTTCTGCAATTGATTCTAATTTGGGTGAAACCTCACTCTTTAATGCACTCATACGATCTTCAAGCCCATCAATTTTAAAAACGTCAAAATCTTTTTCTGTAAATCCGTTAAACTGTGTCATATATGAACTCCTTTCTTTCATTACAAACGTTATACTATAAAATTCTATCATAGATCTTATCAAGGCGCCTAACTGCACGGTTGAGGTTTAAATCGGGCGCTATTTGGTTAAATAAAAGTAATAAAACATTTGTCAGATTTGAAGGTTTTCACATATATATACTAAAAGAGCTCTCTAGGAGGAGTCGCAAATGAAACGAGTAATGGATAGCCTGCGTAAGAGGGAAGTGATGGAGAGGTTACCTGTTGTGAAAATGGAAATTGATTATGAATTAATGACACTTTTTGAAGCGATGGAAGAAGAGGATAACCAACAAGTAAGACAATCCAAAGAGCGTTTAGAACAATTAAGGATGGAATGGGTTCACCTGACTTCATAGCTATACCGAGAACGAGTTCATAGCTCGTTCTTTTTTTACGATTTCTAGGACCACCTTACGTTCCATACAAGTAGACGGGAGCGTTTCTCTATTCATGAACTCTACAGGGATAGGCTATCTAAAGAACGATTTACTGGTGCACTCCGTATAAAAAGTGAAAAAGATGAAGGAATACCAAAATTTTGATACCATTGTAATCAACCTGACTAATAAAAGGAGTTCGACTCGCATGAATGATCAACAAAAGCAACTTATTTTTGAACAAGCTAAACAGTGGATTTTAGAAGCTGGAGAACGAATTCGAGCAAAAATGCACGAACCATTTGTAATCGAGACCAAATCCACCCCGGATGACCTTGTTACAGAGATTGATCAAAACACGGAGCAATTCTTTGCTAAAAAGATACGAGAAACATACCCTGATCATCGCGTTCTAGGAGAAGAAGGGTTTGGCGATGAGTTAGCGGACTTGAATGGCACCGTTTGGATTGTGGATCCAATTGACGGGACCATGAATTTCGTTCATCAAAAACAAAACTTTGCTATTTCTGTAGGGATATATAGCGACGGTATAGGCGAAATAGGCTTTATTTACGATGTTATGGGAGACGTTCTATATCAAAGTAAGCGTGGTGAAGGAGCTTATAAAAATGATCAAAAGCTTTCGCCTCTTTCATCTGATGTTGTTTTGGAAAGGTCGATTGTTGGTTTAAATGCCTTTTGGGCTACAGAAAATCCTCGTGTAGATAAGAATGGAATGCAAGAGCTTATCAGAAAAGTAAGAGGAACACGTTCATACGGATCAGCTGCATTAGAATTTGCCTATGTCGTAGAAGGAAATATGGATGCTTACGTCACAATGCGTCTTGCTCCGTGGGATGTAGCTGCTGGGATTGTGCTTTTAAATGAAGTAGGGGGCATTACTACAAAAGCCGATGGTACAGAAGTAAACATGTTAACGACTAATTCTATAATAGCTTCTAATCCTGCTATTCATCGAGAGATTATTGATAAACACATCGAACTAAAGAAATAATGGGAACGTTTTTTAAATAAGGAGGGGTCTACGTGAATAGAGTACTCTATTACTTAATTGGGTTATGAATTATGACTCTTGGAATTAGCCTCACAATTATAGCTAATCTAGGTACAATGCCTTTTGACTCTCTAAATGTAGGGCTATCAGATGCTGTTGGATTAACTACGGGAACTTGGGAGGTTATTAACGGGTTCTTGCTTGTTTGTATAAATGCCTTTTTAATACGTAAGAAACCAGATCTATTGGCTCTTGGAACAGCAGTTGTAACCGGTATAGGAATAGATTTTTGGCTTCATGGCGTATTTAGTTCAATGGAAGTTGATAGCAGTGGGTTAGCATATAGTTTACTTATAGCTGGTATTCTCCTATTAGGACTTGGTGTGGCGATTTACGTGCGAAGTAAATTTGCCTATAACCCTGTGGATGGATCGATGTTTGTGGTCAGTAAATTGACAGGCTTTAGTTTGGGTATGTCAAAAACCGTTGTAAGCCTCATACTTTTAGCTATTTCCTTGTTAATAGGGGGCCCTATAGGTATAGGGACAGGGGTTGCTATTCTTCTAATAGGCCCGTCTGTTACTATATTTGATAAAGGCTTAAGCCGCATTACAAAAGCTCAAGTTTACTCCTGACTTTTAGGAGGTACTTGAGCTTTTGCTGAAATGGAGTAAGTAAGAAGTTAAGCTTCTTGATTACGCTGCTTACGCTTAACCACGAAGCCAAAGCCCATAACTGAAAATCCTAACAGTAGAAATAGTAGAGAAAAAATCACTGAACGGTATCCTATAGCTACCCCTACTAACATAAAACAAAATACGGCTAAGAGTGCTAGAAGAAAAAGTGGAATGTTTACATTTTTCATTTGTGTTCACCTCTTGTGTGCATGCTAGTAACAAGTTTATCGTATTTTACTTCTTTTGAAAACGAATCCAATAAGAGGGTGGCGGGTAGTCAGAAGATTTAGTATGATAGAAAGAGATCTATGTTACGAGTAATAGGGGGAAACACCGATGAATGAAGCGAGTAATATTCTTCAAATTCCTAATGATCTGTCGCCTGTAGCCAGCTTTCTGTTTAGTAGGTTAGGTGGAGAAATCAATTTGAATAATGATGATGAAGTAGCGCTTGCTATTCGAAGCGTTTTATTTTTATACTTAATTATTCTAGGCTTAGCGATTCTAACTTATAAATTAGGGTTTGCTAAAAAGTTACCAGTCCTTAAATCTGCAGTGATCTACGTTGTTTTAGCTGCAGGGTGCACAATTTTAACAGTGCCACTTGGGTTGTCCCTTCCAATTGCAGAAGGCCTTTTTGTTTCTTCGCTTGTATTGGGAATTTACAGAGTACGTTTACACAATGAACGAAAAGGTAGGAAAACTGAAGCCTCATAAATAGAAAAAGCCTGCACAGCGTGCAGGCTTTTTCTTTATATTAAACTTTCATCATTCTTTGGTTCTCTGTAAAGATTAAAATTACCTGTTGCTTTTCTGGCATTTGTCTTTTCTCCAATTCGATCGTTGCAGGTTGGGCACATATACGTATGAATCCGTTTGTTACGCATACGTTTCGCTTGCAAAGAGTTTCCGTCGATCGAATGGACATCATCGCATAATACACATTTTACACGCATCGGTTTCACCTCAATTATTTCTCTCTTTGCTTTTGTATTATAACATGTTCGTCTCTTATGTACTAATAGATGTTCGAAAATTTGTAAGAAGTGGGGATCAGCGACTAATATGTGACCTATAAGCGGTTATGTGAATGTCCACTTTTATACTCTACTCTCTATTATACAAGTCACTTTATGTGGGGAAGATCTACAGAACAGAAGATATTTATAAGTTTAAAATAGGTTGTTTAGAGCTAACTTTTTATGGGAAAAGGTTAAATAGAATACGGTGAAAGGGTGAAATGGATGAAAAAACGTTGGATTTATTCGGCAGTTGGAGCTGCTAGTGCAGGAGCTGCAATGTACGTACTTAAAGATGAGAAGAGAAGAAATGATTTAAAAGAGCGAGCTAAATCTTTATCAACAACAGTTCAAAATTCCATTCAAAAAGACAACCAAGAGGACCTTCCTGTTGAGAAAGCAGGAGTACCTGAATTCGACCATACTGAAAATACGAAGATGGTTGATGAAGGCTCTCAGTTTGGGGTTCAATACTATAATGAATTGCAAGAAGAAGAAAAAGAGCTAGAAAAGCAAAACACCTAAATCTTAATCAGATTTAGGTGTTTTTTTGTCTTTATAATCATTGGATTGTTCGTCTTGAATTTCTTCAAGCTCATTTTTTTGCTCAGTAGACAATTTTCCTTTGTCTTGATCTGGTTCTGTTGGCTTATTTTCTGGTACAGGAACTTCTGGCATATACCTTCCTACAATAGCTGAAAGTTCATCCGTAATACCTTGAATAGGGTGTCCTTGTCTTATTTTTTTGCCCATCTGTTTAACGCGCTCATAGCCATCAGCATCAGCAATGACAATTGCGTCTTTCCCGTATGGATCTTTCTTTAAAGCTTCAGCTACAGAATACTTAATAGATCCCACTCGTGATCGATCTAGAGATTTATCCACGTCTATAGCGACGACTACATATGGACCTGCTACGACCGCGGTAGCTTTATGAACATCAGGCACTTCATTAGCGACTCTGGCTAAATGTTTAGAACGCTTTCGATTGCTCATTCTTTCTTTTGGAGCGGGATCAGAATCTTGGACTTGGATAGTAGGGCTTTGGTTCTCTTGTTGTGGCAGGCTTTCCTGTTCATTTGATTGACAGGCTGTTAAAGCAATAGCTAAACCAATTATGAAGATATATTTCATAGTTCTCACTCCTTTATTTGTTGTTATATTTTGAAGTTCGTCTAACTTTATACATACAAGCATATAGTGGAAGTAGGAAGCCTTGCCAAACAATGTAGACCAATTCTCAGGAGGCGGCTGAATGGAAAAAATTTATGTGTTAGATACAAACGTGTTGTTACAAGACCCACGATCAATTTATACTTTTGGTCATAATGAGGTCGTTATTCCAGCCATCGTACTGGAAGAAGTGGATTCAAAAAAAAGAAACATGGATGAAGTTGGGCGGAATGCCAGAGAAGTGTCAAGAATTATGGATCGGTTGAGGTTAATGGGGAAGCTCCACGAGGGCGTTCAACTTGAAAGTGGAGGTACACTTAGAGTTGAATTAAATCACAGGTCATTTACGAAGCTAGAAGAAGTGTTTATGGAACGTACAAATGATAACCGGATTTTAGCGGTCACGCTTAACTTGCATCTTGAGGAGAAGGATAAAAGCGCAGGAAGACAAGTTGTTTTAGTTTCAAAAGACATGTTAATGCGAATTAAAGCTGATGCTATTGGACTTGTTGCTGAAGACTTTCTTAGTGAAAGAGCCGTCAATGAAGACACAATCCTAAATGGTTTTAAGGAACTTTATGTGAATGAAGATGAAATTAATTTATTTTTCCAAACGGGGGAATTAGCTCTATCGAAAGAGTTGTTAGCATCTCTCCATCCAAATGAATTTATGATTTTAAAAAACCGAGCTAATCCTTCTCACTCCGCTATAGGCATTGTAAGACATCATGAAGGTCTTCTGCAGAAGTGCAGGTTCCAAAATGAACAAGCATGGGGGATAAGGCCAAGGAACGCTCAGCAGGTCATGGCTTTGGAGTTATTGTTAAGGCGGGATATTCCTTTGGTTACGATGATTGGGAAAGCTGGTACAGGTAAGACTTTACTTGCTTTAGCAGCAGGACTTATGCAAATTGAAGATTATGGTTTCTATAAAAAGCTTCTTGTAGCCCGTCCTATTGTGCCTTTAGGGAAAGATTTAGGCTATCTGCCAGGGGAGAAAGAAGAGAAATTAAGACCTTGGATGCAGCCGATTTATGATAACTTGGAATATTTGTTTGATGTAAAGAAACCGGGGGAACTTGATCAAATCTTGTCCGGTATCGGTTCAATACAAGTTGAAGCACTAACTTATATAAGAGGAAGAAGTATTCCTGAGCAGCTGATTCTTATTGATGAAGCTCAAAATCTTACTAAGCATGAAGTGAAAACAATACTAACTAGGATTGGCGAGGGAAGTAAAGTCGTCTTATTAGGAGATCCTCATCAAATAGACCATCCTTATTTAGATGAATTTAATAACGGTCTTATTCACGTAGTAGAGAAATTTAAGGATCAAAACTTAAGTGGACACGTAAAGCTAGTTAAAGGTGAGCGTTCACCTTTAGCTCAGCTATCAGCAGATTTTCTATAGTAATAAACCCCGGTCATATATATGACCGGGGTTTATTCATTTACATATCAATCAATCACAATTTTTTTGACACCTTTTACAGGCTCGTCTTTATTTGAGCCATCTTGAAAGTACACATGAACGGGACCTTCTTGGTTTAAAGGCTTGCCATCTTGTGAAAATAAAAAGAGAGACTGGTTTAAATCGTCTAGCGTAATGGTTTTATCTCCAGATTCAGTTACGAGTAAAGCATTTTTTGCTTCATCTTTAATCTCAGCATTCTTTAAAAAGTGGTGAATGGGCATAACATAAGTACCCTCTAGTATTTTTTTCTTATCGTATTTGGAGATGCTTTTATTTACAGGAGGATCAAGTTTTTGTTGATAGACCTCACGATCCCAGAACTCAGAGGCTTTTCTTATTTCATCTTCTTCAGTTGCTTCTGGCGTGGTTTGAAATGTGAACGCTTCCTCAAATGATACTTTGCGATCATCAAAAATCCAAACAGTAGGGTCTAATGTAATGCTATAGTTTACGTTTCCAGTTAATTGTATGATCAATGGTAGACCACCCTTCGTTGTAAAAAGATTCTGAACCTAGTATAACGAACTTAAACCAATCATGCACTAAGGAGGTTTTCAAATGCAGAAAAAAGTAAGTCAGGGAATGGTCGATGAGTGGATAGAACACGTTAGTGCTTTTACTCAATTAGGTAAAGTAGCTGACTATATTCCAGCTCTAGAAAAGCAAGATCGTGAGAATATTGCAATTGGGGTTTATCATTTAGATGGAGAATGTGTTGGGGCAGGTAAAACCGAGAACACATTTACGATACAAAGCATATCTAAAGTTTTAGCATTAGCATTAGCTCTAATGGATCAAGGTGAAGATTATGTGTTTGCCAGAGTAGGAAAAGAACCAAGCGGTGATCCGTTCCATTCAATAGCTAAGCTTGAAACAACAAACCCGTCTAAACCTCTAAACCCCATGATTAACGCAGGTGCTTTAGCTGTTACAAATATGATTGAAGGAACTACACCTGATGAGAAAGTTGGACGTTTGTTAGCATTCGTACATGAATTGGCCAATGATCATAGTATTCAATACGACCAAGAAATTGCGAATTCAGAATATGAAACAGCTTATCTAAATAGATCACTTGCATTCTTTATGAAACAACACCATGTTATTGAAGGATCAATTGAAGAATTGTTAGATACCTATACTAAGCAATGCGCTATTGAAGTGAATATTAAACAGTTGGCTCGTATTGGAGCGGTTTTTGCGAACGAAGGAAAAGACATTGAATCAGGTCGCCAAATCATACCAAGGCAGCTAGCAAGAATATGTAAAACCTTCATGGTAACCTGTGGCATGTATGATGCTTCAGGCTCGTTTGCTATACGAGTAGGTATTCCAGCTAAAAGTGGAGTGTCAGGTGCTGTAATGGGTTCTGTGAAAGACTTTGGAGGAATTGCAGTCTTTGGTCCTGCTCTTGATGAAAAAGGTAATAGCGTCGTGGGCATGCAATTGTTAGAAATGCTCTCAAGTCGGTTAGAGCTATCAATCTTTTAAGTAAGGCTTTGTAAAAGTTTACTGTTGCTATTTATTCAAGAATAGGGCAGGAATGTTGAATACTTAAAGCTGAGACACTTTTTTATGTATGGGGCGTTACGTTTATTGAGATTTAGGGGGTGTCTGGGGAACGACTCGCTTTCCACGGGCGCTTCCTTTCCCTCAATATATGGCAAAGGTGGTTCGGGAAATTGCGAGACTCCTGCGGCAGTAGGAGCCTAGGGGAGACCCCACAGAGAGCGAAAGCGTTCGAGGAGGCTCCCCAGCTCGCCGCGGAAAGCGAGTAATTTCCCGAACCACCTTATCCTCAATCTAGGCAAACGGAAGCCTCCTCTCAACTTCGAGTCTCCCATATAATTGGGCTTATATAGGAAATTAACACCCAATAATGACAGAGTCTAAAATAAAGTAAAAACGTAGTTATCTTTCTGAACTTTCCTTGCATTTTTGTCCCTTAACCTATAATATAAATAAAAGAAAGTCTGTTTTAATCGGAGGGGATTAACGTGTCATCAGAAGTCGCGATCGATCATCGCCAACAAGCCTACGCCCTTCTTAAGGCTGATGCGGATAAAATAGCAAAACTCATCAAAGTTCAGATGGATAACCTAACCATGCCGCAGTGTCCTCTATATGAAGAGGTTCTAGATACCCAAATGTTCGGACTATCACGAGAGATTGATTTCGCTGTCCGCTTGAATTTAATAAGGGAAGAGGATGGGAAGAAGCTTCTCGAGAACTTAGAGCAAGAAATGAATGCTCTACATGAAGCGTCTCAAAAGTCCTGACAGATAAACTCAAATTTCACCCCTCTGGTGAACATTTGAGTTTTTTTACTATCTAGGTATTGAGTAGCGGGAAAAAGGAGTGATATAAACTAGGCTTAAGGAAAAAGTATGATATTGGATAAGAATATTTTTCTTGCAAAGAAGGAATTTGATGCTTTAATCTAGTAAAAAAATATAAGGGATCGAAACCAATTACATAAGGATGAACAACAATGAAAAAATTATGGAAAAACTTTGATTTCACTTTAATCTTTACACCGTTGATCTTAACAGCTTTTGGAGTCGTTATGATTTATAGTGCATCAATGGTTTATGCCGTTGCAAAGTGGGGGTACTCTCCAGATCATTATCTGAACAAGCAATTAATTTGGTGTGGTTTAGGGTTGATTGCATTTACAACAACGATTAGTATACCCTATCAGAAGTATCAGAAATGGATGCCGTTAATCTTGTTCGGCGTTGCGATATTGCTTGCGTTAGTCTGGTCTCCACTTGGGGATTATGTAAATGGTGCTTATTCCTGGCTTGTATTAGGTCCTATTCGAGTTCAGCCGGCAGAGTTAGCGAAGGTAGGCTTAATTATGTATCTTGCCTCTGCACTCGCCAAAAAGCAAGACCGTTTATCGAGCTTTAGAAGAGGTGTTATACCACCATTATTTATTACATTCCTTATTCTTGGGTTAATAATCTGGCAACCGGATGTGGGGACGGCCTCCATCATCGGTCTCATTGCAGCAACGATCTTTTTGAGTGCTGGTATACACCCGAAAATAATAAGCATGTTAGCGGTTCTTGGTGGAGCTTTAATTACCATCTTCATCTTAACGTCCGTTGTGACTGATTCAGAACGTGTTGCTCGTTTTACAGGGGCTTATGAACCCTTCTCAGATCCGGCCGATGATGGTTATCATTTAATACAGTCGTATATTGCAATTGGGACAGGTGGTATAAGTGGTGACGGTCTTGGACAAGGTGTTCAAAAACTGGGTTATCTGCTTGAACCGCACACAGATTTTATTATGGCTGTAATCGCTGAAGAGCTAGGTTTATTAGGAGTATTACTTGGTATTGGACTTCTGACAGTCATCGTACTTCGTGGGTTGTTTATCTCAAGACAATGTAAAGATGCATTTGGAAGTCTTTTGGCAATTGGGATTTCATCAATGGTTGGAATTCAGACCATTATTAACTTGGGGGCTGTAAGTGGCTTGCTTCCAATTACAGGAGTACCCTTGCCATTTTTAAGTTATGGAGGTTCTTCTTTAGTGGTCTTATTGGCCTCTATGGGAATTTTAAATAATATAGCTAGACAGGTGCGTCTAGAAGACAAGCCAAAGGTTTACAACAAGACAGTAACAAATGAAGACAGGTCGAATACAGATGTACCTACGTTACAACAACAAAGAAAAGCTAGGGGAGGAAGACAATGGGTGAACGAAAGAAGATCAATAAGGTATTAGTTGCCAATCGAGGCGAAATTGCTATAAGAGTATTCCGTGCATGTACAGAACTTGATATAAGAACAGTAGCGGTTTACTCAAAGGAAGACAGCGGTTCTTATCACCGTTACAAAGCTGATGAAGCTTACATTGTTGGTGAAGGAAAAAAGCCAATCGACGCATATCTTGATATTGAAGGGATTATTGAAATAGCTAAGAGTGTTGGTGTTGATGCCATCCACCCTGGTTATGGATTCTTATCCGAGAACATTCATTTTGCCAGAAGATGTGAAGAAGAGGGGCTAACATTCATTGGCCCAACAAGTGAACATTTAAATATGTTTGGCGATAAGGTGAAAGCGAGATATCAAGCTGTTCAAGCGGACATTCCAGTTATTCCTGGAACAGATGGGCCTGTTGAGGACATTGAAGAAGTAAAAGCGTTTGGTCGTAAACACGGTTATCCAATCATGATTAAAGCTGCTCTTGGTGGCGGCGGACGTGGAATGCGTATCGTTCGAAGTGAGGCTGCTCTTCAGGATGGGTATGACCGTGCCAAATCTGAGGCGAAAGCAGCATTTGGTAATGACGATGTATACGTTGAGAAGTTAGTTGAAAATCCAAAACATATAGAAGTGCAGATCTTAGGGGACGCCGATGGTAATGTGGTTCATTTATATGAACGAGATTGTTCAGTTCAAAGGCGTCACCAAAAGGTTGTGGAGGTCGCTCCTAGCGTTTCCTTACATAACGATATACGTGAGCGTATGTGTGAGGCTGCTGTTAAGTTAATGAATAATGTCACCTACTTGAATGCAGGAACAGTTGAGTTTCTTGTTTCAGGGGATGAATTCTATTTCATTGAGGTAAATCCACGTGTTCAGGTAGAACACACGATAACAGAATTGATTACCGGTATTGATATCGTGCAAGCTCAAATTATGATTGCTGAAGGGTATAATTTGTTTGATAAGCCAATCAGTATTCCTAAACAGGAAGACATACGTACACATGGCTATGCCATTCAATCTCGTGTAACAACAGAAGATCCACTTAATAACTTTATGCCTGACACAGGGAAAATCATGGCATACCGTTCTGGAGGTGGATTTGGAGTTCGCTTAGATGCTGGAAATGGATTCCAAGGTGCTGTCATATCACCTTATTACGATTCATTGCTAGTGAAGGTTTCTACATGGGCATTAAGTTTTGATCAGGCCGCACATAAAATGGTACGTAACTTACGAGAATTCCGGATAAGAGGGATTAAGACCAATATTCCTTTCCTTGAAAATGTTATCCTGCACAATAAATTTTTGTCAGGGGAGTACAATACAACCTTTATTGACCAGTCACCGGAGTTATTTGTATTTCCGAAAAGAAAAGACAGAGGGACGAAAATGCTCTCTTATATCGGAGCTACAACGGTTAATGGGTTTGAAGGAACTTCTCACAGGAAGAAACCTGCGTTGCCAAAACCTAGAGAACCAGTGGTGAAACATTCTGAACCCATTCCAAATGGAACGAAACAGTTACTTGATGCACAAGGCCCTGAAGCAGTTGCTGAATGGTTAAAGAATAGAAAAGAAGTATTGTATACAGACACTACCTTCAGAGATGCTCATCAGTCTTTATTAGCCACTCGTGTTAGAGGTAAAGATTTAGAGCATATTGCAGAACCAACAGCACGCTTACTCCCTAATCTATTTTCTGTAGAAATGTGGGGAGGAGCAACCTTTGATGTATCCTATCGATTCTTGAAGGAGGATCCTTGGAAGCGTTTGTTAAACATGCGTGAGAAAATGCCAAATATGTTATTCCAAATGCTACTTCGCGCTAGTAACGCGGTTGGGTATAAGAACTATCCTGATAATGTGATAAAGGAATTCGTTGAAAAGAGTGCCCAGGCAGGTATTGATGTCTTCCGAATCTTCGACAGCTTAAACTGGGTGGAAGGGATGAAATTAGCTATTGAAGCGGTAAGAGAAACAGGGAAAATCGCTGAAGCCGCTATGTGTTATACAGGAGACATTTTAGATCCATCCCGCCCTAAATATGACTTGGACTACTATACGAGTTTAGCTAAAGAATTAGAGGATGCAGGCGCTCATATCTTAGCAATTAAGGATATGGCAGGAGTTATGAAGCCAGAAGCGGCCTATCAATTGGTTTCGGCATTAAAAGAAACGATCAATATACCGATTCACCTTCATACTCATGATACAAGCGGAAATGGGATCTTCACTTATGCGCGCGCTATAGAAGCAGGTGTAGATGTAGTTGACGTTGCTGCAAGTACGATGGCCGGATTAACTTCTCAACCAAGTGCCAGCAGTCTGTATTACGCTTTAGAGGGAAATGAGCGAAAGCCAAATGTCGATGTGCAAGCTTACGAAGAATTGGGGCACTACTGGCATGATATTCGAAAGTATTATCAAGATTTCGAGAGTGGCATGATGGCACCTCATTCTGAAGTCTATCAACACGAAATGCCAGGAGGGCAATACAGTAATCTTCAACAGCAAGCAAAGGCTGTTGGGCTTGAATCACGTTGGGACGAAGTGAAACATATGTATCGCAGAGTAAATGATATGTTTGGTGATATTGTTAAAGTAACTCCTTCTTCCAAAGTAGTTGGAGATATGGCACTCTTTATGGTACAGAATGATCTAACTGAGGATGATGTTTATGAAAAAGGTGAATCGATTGATTTTCCTGATTCTGTTCTTGAATTCTTCCAAGGGTATTTAGGTCAACCATACCAAGGCTTCCCTCAAGAGCTTCAACGCATTATTCTAAAAGGGAAGGAACCTTTATCCGTTCGTCCGGGTGAACTACTAGAACCTGTTGATTTTAAAGACCTAAAAGAAAACCTCTTCCAAAAACTAGATCGTCAAGTGACGAGTTTTGATATGATTAGTTATGCACTCTATCCAAAGGTGTTTATGGATTATCATCAATTCTATGAGCAATACGGGGACATGTCTGTGTTAGATACGTTGACATTCTTCTATGGAATGCGTCTTGGCGAAGAAATTGAAGTAGAGATCGAACAAGGAAAAACGTTAATTGTTAAACTTGTTTCGATTGGTGAAGCACAGCCAGATGCTACAAGAGTGGTTTATTTTGAACTAAATGGTCAACCTCGAGAAGTCGTGATAAAAGATCAGAACATTAAAGCGTCTGTAGAAGCTCGTCCTCAAGTGGATAAGCAAAATCCAAAACACATCGGGGCTACGATGCCTGGTACAGTTGTGAGTGTGATCTCGAATAAAGGTGAAACGGTCAATAAAGGAGATCATCTTATGATTACTGAAGCGATGAAGATGGAAACTACGGTTCAAGCACCGTTTGATGGTAAAATTAAAGACATTTACGTTAAAAATGGAGAAGCTATTCATGTAGGTGATTTGTTAATCGAGTTTGAATAACAGTTACAAAAAAACTAGTATGAGCATATTAAAAAACCGTAGAGATCACTCTACGGTTTTTTTTCGTTCCAACTAATTATTTTTAGTTTTATCATATTTTGCGCTTCTAGAAGATAATAAAATAAAGTAAGTCAACAAGCTAAAGAAGCATGCGATGACGAGGGCGTGTAAAAGGGCAATAAATAGATTAAGTTGAGTAACAATAATCATTGCGCCTAAGAACACCTGAAGAGCCATAAGAAGAAATGCAAGGTTCCAGCCTGTTCTCATTACACCCTTAGACTTATACTGCTTCCTGATTCTTATAAACAAATAAGCCACCCAAACAAAAATTAAACCAGCGGCTAAGCGGTGTCCCATTTGAACCCACTCATGCATATTAAAGCTGCCAAGTTGTAAGGGGCTGCTATTATCACAAAATGGCCATCCTGTACACACAACGCTTGCTCCAACGTGACGAACAAGTGCACCTGTATAAACCACAGCCAATGTGTAAATAGCTAAACTATAAAATTGAATGCGCAAGCTTCGATCAATATAAAGAGATTCTGCATCAAATTTCCTATCAATCTCAAAAATTAATAGGGTTAATAAGAAGATGGATGCAAACGAAATCAATGAGATTCCAAAATGCATCGCCAACACAAAATCAGATTGTCCAAATTTAACTGCAGCTGCTCCAATTAATCCTTGAGCAACTAAGAAGAAAATGGATAAGAATGCAAGTAATTTTGTTTCTCGGATATGTCCTATATATCTCCATGCTAGAATGGATAACACTAATACAAATAATCCAACGCCTCCGGAAACAAGACGGTGAGCCATCTCTATAATAAGCTCTGGGGTAATGTTAGATGGGATAATTTGACCGTGACATAGTGGCCAGCTTCTTCCACACCCCATACCTGACTCTGTTTTGGTTACCAGCGCGCCACCTATTAGGACAAATAGCATTCCAAGAGACGATAGAACGGAAAGCCATTTTAGTAATTTAATCATTTCTCCACCTCTCTGTATATTTAGTGGAACATATCTATATTAATATAAATAAAAAAATAAGTGCAATTATCGAACGTAATGTTCACCAAATCGACACAAACTATATAATACCATGATTTATAAAGAGTAGGAAATTATAAGATAGATGACTCGAGTAAAATACATGATTTGTAATGATCAGATCACTAGTAAGTTTCAATAAGACCACAACGATACGCTAGGGTTTAAAAGTGGTACCTTTATCTCAATTCGTTCAATTAAGCCAATTCTTTTCTATTTTGTTTCTTATAGGAATTTCATATATATTTTCACAACAAATGTCAAAAAAGTGCTTGCAATGTAAACGGTTGTTTGCTAGAAATAAATAGGGGATTTGTTCTGATACTTACAATTCTTACCCGACCGATCATGCTCTCCATCACCTCTTTAAACTAAAGTCATCTATTCCTGATTATAGGGGTGTTCACAGATATTTCACAACTTAAAATATCTCTGATTAAATAGATAGAAAATCTATTCCATGATACAATAGGGTGGAATGTTTGAAATCTGTACGTTCATAAAAGTTTTTACAACACGCCCTCCTTTAAAATGTTAGGAGTTTGTTTATACTAAGTAGAATATGAACGAATTGTGAGGGAAGGTTGAAGGAGGAATACGAAGAACGATGAACAATCCAAGGACTGTTGAGTCAACATCACAAGTGATGAATCGTTCAGCCAGAGATGAAACCACTTCATCCTTATGGGCTGACATCCTTTCTTTGATTAAGATAGGGATTATAAATTCGAACCTAATGACTGCATTTGCTGGCTTTTGGCTAGCGGTACATTTCACCGAGGCATCTTTTTTTGATCATTGGCAAGCATTCTTAATGTCTATGATTGGGATTACTTTTGTTATTGCAGGTGGTTGTATAATTAACAACTATTACGACCGAGATATCGATAAAATAATGTCTCGAACGCAAAGCCGTCCAACGGTAACAGGTACAATATCATTAAGACACATCCTAATAATGGGTGTTAGTGTAACAGCATTAGGCCTACTATTTTTACTATTTACCACGTGGGTAGCTGCTTTAATCGGAGCTTTTGGTTGGTTTACGTATGTGGTTCTTTACACAATGTGGTCAAAAAGAAGATATACGTTAAACACGGTGATTGGTAGTTTTTCAGGGGCCGTTCCACCTTTAATTGGATGGGCAGCAATTGATCCTGGTTTACACCCAGTAGCATGGGGATTATTTTTCGTCATGTTCATTTGGCAAACTCCTCACTTCTTGGCGCTTGCCATGAAGAAAACAGAAGAGTATCGCAAGGCAGGCATACCTATGTTACCTGTCGTTCATGGGTTCTCAATCACGAAACGTCAAATTGTAATCTATACAGCATGTTTATTACCATTCCCGTTCTATCTTCATTCTTTAGGGACAGTCTTCGTGGTAATCGCCGCTTTACTCAGTATCGGTTGGTTTGCCATAGGGGTAGCAGGCTTCTTTATGAAGGATGATATGAAATGGGCAACATGGATGTTTGTTTACTCTTTAAATTATTTGACCATTCTATTTGTAGCGATGATTGTCGTTACATTGCCTAACCCTTTTTAAGTTGATCAGGAAAACTCTTAACGAGTTTTCCTGATTCTTAATAATAAATATTTGCAATATTACAAAGAGAAAGAGAGGTATCTTTAATGAAAGGATGGATGGGAAAGTCTCGCGTTCTGTTCCTTTTTGGCATTATGTTGCTGACCCTCACGGGTTGTGGGCTGCCTAATTTAACAGCTCTAGAGCCTAAAGGTGAAGGCGCTGATGTCATTTATGATCTTATGATGTTAAGCGTTATCATAATGGTCGTAGTAGGGGTCATAGTAATGGCGCTTTATTTCTTCGTCTTGATTCGTTATCGTCAAAAAGAGGACAATCAAGACTACATTCCGAAGCAAACGGAAGGAAACAAATTTCTGGAATTGTTATGGACAGTGGTTCCAATATTACTACTAATTGTTTTGGCTGTACCAACTGTTCAAAAGACATTTATGCTGGCTGATACAACTCCAGCAGAAGAGGACAAAGAAGATGCTGTAACGATTGAAGTAACAGGAAAACAGTATTGGTGGCATTATAATTATAATGGTCTTGAGGTTCAAGCTAGTCAAGATCTCTATATCCCTACAGGGGAACGCGTATACTTAAAATTAGCAGCCAGTGACGTTATCCACTCGTTCTGGGTTCCATCAATTTCAGGAAAGATGGATACAAACCCTGGTACTGGAAATGTAAATGAAATGTGGATTAATGCTTATGAAGAGGGCGTTTATTATGGTAAGTGTGCGGAGCTATGTGGTCCTTCACACTCTCTGATGAGCTTTAAAGTAGTAGCAGTAAGCCCGGAAGAATTTGACCAATGGGTAGAAGAGATGAAAAACGTAAATCCAGACGCTACGCCTGAGTCTGAATCGGCTCAAGCCGGTAAAGAGTTATTTAATAGTAAAGGCTGTATCGCCTGTCATGCGATTGGATCTTCACCAGCTGCGGCGGGACCTAATTTAACTAACTTTGGTTCTCGTGTGAAAATTGCTGGTATTTTAGACAATAATAAGCAAAACCTTATTGATTGGCTACAACACCCAGAAGAGATTAAACCAGGTAATAAGATGACAGGTAAATACGGGAATACTGATGCCGATAATCCGCTAACTTCAGAAGAAGCGGAACAACTGTCTGACTACTTACTACAGCTTAATCCTACAGAAATTACACCTGAGGATGCTGAAGCACAATAATAGAGAGAAAAGGGAGGTCGTAGCGTGAGTACAGCTACTGCGCAAAAGAAAGGCTTTGGCGCTACCCTATGGGATTACTTGACCACAGTGGATCACAAGAAAATTGCGATTCTTTACTTAGTCGCTGGTGGTATTTTCTTCCTTGCGGGTGGATTAGAAGCAATGCTGATTCGAATACAGCTTGCGGTGCCTGACAATGATTTTGTCTCTGCTGGTCTTTATAACCAGCTAATTACGATGCACGGAACAACCATGATCTTTTTAGCTGCAATGCCATTAATCTTTGCATTGATGAACATTGCTGTTCCATTACAGATCGGAGCACGTGACGTTGCATTTCCATTTTTAAATTCATTAGGTTTTTGGCTCTTTTTCTTTGGAGGCGTTTTACTTAATGTTTCTTGGTTTACAGGAGGTGCACCTGATGCGGGTTGGACAGCTTATGCACCTTTGTCAACGACTTCGCCAGGCCATGGTGTCGATTACTATGTAATGGGCCTTCAAATTTCTGGTGCAGGTACGCTAATTGGAGGAATTAACTTCCTAGTAACAATTGTGAACATGCGTGCCCCAGGTATGACATATATGCGTATGCCACTTTTCACGTGGACTGCATTTGTAACAAGTGTACTTATTCTTTTTGCATTCCCAGCTTTAACGGTTGGGCTGTTCCTTATGATGTTTGATCGTATGTTTGGTGCGAATTTCTTTGACCCTCAAATGGGAGGTAACCATGTCATTTGGGAACACTTATTCTGGATCTTTGGGCACCCAGAAGTATATATTTTGGTCTTACCGATCTTTGGACTGTTTAGTGACATAATTTCAACGTTCTCTAAGAAACGTTTATTTGGTTACTCTGCAATGGTTTTTGCTGTAGTCTTAATTGGCTTTCTAGGGTTCATGGTTTGGGCACACCACATGTTCACAACTGGTTTAGGCCCTGTAGCAAACTCTATTTTCGCTATTGCCACAATGGCCATTGCGGTCCCTACTGGTATCAAGATCTTTAACTGGATCTTTACTATGTGGGGTGGAAGCATCCGGATGACAACACCAATGCTTTGGACTGTAGCATTTATACCATCCTTCACTCTTGGAGGATTTGGTGGGGTAATGCTTGCAGCAGCAGCTGCTGACTACCAGTACCATGATACGTACTTTGTTGTCGCACACTTCCACTATGTTATTGTTGGGGGAGTTGTGTTTGGAGTATTTGCGGGTCTACACTATTGGTGGCCTAAATTCTTCGGTACGATGTTAAGTGAGAAGTTAGGAAAGCTTGCATTCTGGCCGTTCTTTATTGGCTTCCATTTAACGTTCTTTATACAGCACTTCCTAGGTTTAATGGGAATGCCTCGTCGTTATTGGAAGTTCTTGCCGAACCAAGATCTTGATTTAGGGAACCTGGTGAGTACAATCGGTGCCTTCTTAATGGCCATTGGTGCTGTCATATTCCTTATCAACGTAATCGTAACGTCTGTGAAAGGTGAGAAAGTTAGCGGAGACCCTTGGGATGGTCGTACACTAGAATGGTCAATTCCATCACCACCACCTTTCTATAACTTTACGCAAACACCACTTGTACGTGGACTTGATCCTTTATGGATTGAAAAGCGTCAAGGTAATGGGAAAATGACTCCAGCTGAGCCACTTGGAGATATACACATGCCGAATAATTCCTTTATTCCATTTGTAATGTCCCTTGGCCTATTCATTGCTGGTTTCGGGTTCATTTATCAAGTTGATGACAAGAACTGGTTAATCGTAGGTATTGCCGGTATGCTCATTACACTTGGATCCATGTTTGTAAGATCTGTAAAAGATGACCTGGGCTATCACATTCATAAAGAAGACCTAGAAAAGGGGGCTGGTTCTGAATGAGTAGCGATCAACTACAAAGACTAAAACCAGGGCAAAGCCCACACGAACCTGAAAAAGCCACCCTCGAAGGGAAAAATAAATTCCTAGGGTTCTGGTTTTTCCTAGGTGGAGAAACTGTATTATTTGCAAGTCTGTTCGGAACGTATTTAGCTTTAAACGGACCTGAGTCTAACACGAGTGGTCCAGGTCCAGCAGAATTATTTGGTCTTGAACTCGTCTTTATTATGACGGTTATTCTATTGACCAGCTCATTAACGAGTGTTTATGCGATTTACCATATGAAGAATTTAGACTTTGGTAAGATGCAACTATGGTTAGGAATTACGGTAGCTCTTGGTTTAACGTTCCTTGGTTTAGAGATATACGAGTTTTATGAGTATGTGATGCATGAAGATCACACATTTACATCAGATGCCTTTGGCTCAGCCTTCTATGCGCTCGTTGGTTTTCATGGTGGGCACGTACTGTTTGGTCTTCTCTGGATTGTTACGCTAATGGTACGTAACTCTAAACGAGGTCTTAACTTATACAATGCACCAAAGTTTTATATTGCTAGTCTGTACTGGCACTTTATCGACGTTGTTTGGGTATTTATCTTTACGGTAGTATACCTAATGGGAAAATTGGGGGGCTAATTTATGGCGAAAAACACCAATTCCACTAGTTATGAGTTTTACAAACAAAAGAACAAAGAAGAAATGAAGTACCAGCTTATTACATTCGCTTTAATGATCATCTTTACGCTCGTGTCGTTTGGAATGGTTATAGCGGAATACAATCCGATGTTTACTATACCAGTCATCATTCTGTTAGCTTGTGTACAAGTCGGATTTCAGCTTTACTACTTCATGCATATGAGCCACAAAGGACACGGGTTACCTGCGCTATTTTTATACTCTGGAGTATTTGTAGCACTTTTAACGGTCCTAGCAATGGTTACAATTGTTTGGTGGTAAAGAAAAGGAGGTTGGAGAGGGGATTCCTCTCCAACTTTTTTTGTTTTTTAACGCTAGGAATTTGTCAAACACTTGTCACTCTTCTATAAGGAACGACGTGGGTTTTTGGTAAAAAATACGGTATAATGGTGATAGGTAGTACACCTAAGACAGATACATGGAGTGAGATGAATGTGGTTAGAAATACAAATATTTGGGTTTAGAGCTCTGTGGAGTCCTTATTACTTCTTATTTGTCGTAACTTTGGGCGTGTTGTATTTTCTGTTAACAGGTCCTTTCAGGAAGCGTTTTGGACAATATGATAAGCCTTCTATTGCGCAACAAGTTATGTTTTATACAGGTCTAGCACTCCTTTATGTTATTAAAGGCTCTCCTATGGATTTGTTGGGACATATTTTATTTACAGCACATATGTTGCAAATGGCTTTATATTACCTATTGTTTCCGATCTTAATCATTAAAGGGTTACCATCATGGATGTGGGAGAAGGTATTCTCTGTTCCTATTTTGAAAAATGTCCTCTATCTATTAGCAAAGCCCCTTATTGCTTTGCTGCTATTTAATGGACTCTTCTCTTTATATCACATACCTGTTGTGTTTGATTTTACTAAATCGAACGCAATGGCACATGCGGTTGTTACGACGGTTATACTTGTGACTGCGTTTCTAGTTTGGTTGCCTATTTTTGCTCCGCTTGAAAAATTAGATACGTTGTCACCGTTACTAAAAATTGGTTTCATTTTTGCTAACGGCGTTTTAATAACACCTGCTTGTGGTCTTATTATTTTTGCTGAGACTCCTTTGTATAGCACATACAGCGACCCTTCTTCTTGGGCTGAAGCTATGAAGCTTTGTGTTCCACCTGGTGTGTTAAATGGGTTATCCCTAGGCGGTCCTGAAATCTTTTCACCTATGTCTGTTCGTGAAGATCAAGCAACAGGTGGTATTATTATGAAGATCACACAGGAAATTGTTTATGGAACGATTCTGGCTATCATTTTCTTCTCTTGGTTTAACAAAGAGAGTACCAACATTGATCCATTACCAAGTGAGTCGAACTAATTGTAGCTCCTCTTTTTAGAGAGAGGAGTTTTTTCTTACATAATAGAGAAATTGTTTATAAGAGGAGTATGGGGGGGATGGTTATGTTACCAATTTTACCTACGATTAGCACGGCCTTTATTGTAATTAGTGCGATTTTTATCGCAATTGGTTGGGTGCTTATTGCGAAGGGGAATATTGTAGCGCACAAACGTGTTATGATTGCAGGAGCTGTAAGTGCGCTTACGTTTTTTATTATTTATCTTTCAAGAACGATTTTTGTAGGGAACACCAGTTTTGGAGGACCAGATGATATTAAAATCTATTA
Organism: Pontibacillus salipaludis; assembly: GCF_014642405.1. Classification (GTDB taxonomy): domain Bacteria; phylum Bacillota; class Bacilli; order Bacillales; family BH030062; genus Pontibacillus; species Pontibacillus salipaludis. Next base: position 73,331 of record NZ_BMIN01000013.1, on the reverse strand, counting down.
CACGCTGTTTTTAATCTTCCATATCATATTGGCTACAACCGGTGGAATATTCGGTATAGTTACACTCGTTTTAGCCTTTAAACGTAACATTACAAAACACCGTAAACTTGGGCCAATTACAAGTGTAATTTGGTTCTTTACAGCAATAACTGGAGTTGCCGTATACTTACTGCTTTATGTATTTTATAGTGGTGGAGAAACAACAAGCATGTTAAAAGCAATTCTCGGTTTTTAGTGGGTACCTTCTATCTATTATGAAATAGGTAGAAGGTTTTTTTATTTTACGATCTGGTAACCTTTAGTCTTGTTAATGGTTGTAACTGCTTAGTTCAAGAATAGGGCAGGATTGTTGACGACTCGAAGCTGAGAGAATGTTCCGTTTGCGTTGTTAGATCGTGAGGTGGTTCGGGAAATCACTCGCTTTCCGCGGGGGGCTGGGGAGCCTCCTCAGTCGCATTCGCTCCCTCCGGGGTCTCCCCTAGCTTAAAAGTACAGGCGTGGTGCCTAGGACCGTACGGACAAGACAGCTTTTTGGAAAAGGCGATTAGCCTTTGTAAAAAAGATGACTTGTCTTGCTAGGTCCTCCACGCCGGAACTAGATAGGCTCCTACTGCCGCAGGAGTCTCGCAATTTCCCGAACCACCTCTGCCATATATGGAGTTACGGAAACATGCCATATATGGAAACCTCGCAATTCTCACCACCCTATAGATGTGGGGGACGTTCGTAAAACTATAGCCAGGGGTGTCTGGGGAGCGGGGAGACTCCTGCGGGAGAAAGAGGTCGACGAGACCCCGGACTGAACGAAGTGAAGGAGGAGGCTCGACAGCTCGCCCGCGGAAAGCGAGTCGTTCCCCAGACACCCCTAGCACTCAACAAACGTAACGGCCCTGTCAAACGAAAATATCTCAACTTCTTGTCTTCCATATAAGGGGCTTATGTGGAAAGGGCTAAACAATACCAACAAAAATAAAACCATCGATAAATTAAATAAATAGGTAAGGATAGGATTACGTTAAAAATATTATGAGTAAAAGAGAGTGATTTGGTTTAACTTATTGAGATAAAAGGTAAGAGTAGTAAAGGAAGAAGCAGTTACATACATAATGGACCTGAATGATTTCCAACTACTTTGAAATGAAAGGTGGCTACACTATGAATATAGAAAATCAGCGACTAATGATGACGCCTATAACTATATCACAGGCTCAGCAGCTGATGGTTAGTCCAGAGAGTTATCCAGACTGGCTAAATGTGAAATACGATTCTTTATGGCCAGATGACGGGCTAAAGGCAATGCTTCCAATATACGTAGAATCTTTAGAGAATGATGGAAATGAATATGGATTTGGTCCGTGGATCATTTTACATAAACATAAAGATATGGTCATAGGTGATATAGGCTTTAAAGGAAAGCCGGTTGATGGCGTGGTGGAAATTGGATACTTCATTTCCAATATTCATCGCAATCAAGGATACGCTAAAGAAGCGATCGACTCTATGGTAAACTGGGCCTTTTCACAAGAAGGGGTAGAAACGATTGCTGCAACATGTACATCACAAAACGTTCCTTCTTGTAAGGTGCTAGAAGCGAATGGATTTAAACGTACAGGTGAAGAAGATGGTTTGATCGTTTTTGAAACTCATAAAAAAACTTCTTGGCAAAAATAAAAAAGGTGTTAGGGCGCTTATAAAGCGCCCTAACACCTTTTTTTATATCTTGTAGTTAAACTTAATAATTCCAGCTTCTTTCGCTGAGTTAAAGGCAATTACAATGAATGGACCTATAAAGAATCCTAATACACCAATCAGTTTTAATCCAAGGTACATTGCGATTAGTGTAGCTAGAGGAGAGAGTCCAATGTGGCGTCCCATAACTTTTGGTTCTACAGTTCGTCGAATGGCTAAAAGGACGATGGCTAATATAGAAAGCTGCGTTCCCATAGCAATATCACCAACAATAAAGGCGTATAGTGCCCATGGTCCAAGTACCGCAATTGAACCAATAATAGGGATGAAATCTATTGCCCAAATAATTAGAGACATCAGGATAGCAACTTTTGGAGAAATATAAAGTAAGCCTATTAAGGATACGACAAAGATAATGATACTGACTAAAAATTGAGCTTTTAGAAACCCAAACACAACATAAGAAAGTCGGCTGTTCATAAACCTTACTTTCTCTGCGGTTTTAGATGTCATGTGATCGTAAGCTTTGGCTTTCAGTTTTGGTATCTCTAACATAAACAAGAACAGAGCGATTAAGTATACTAGGAAACTAACTAAATAGTTTGGAATCTCAGCCAGGAAATTTCCTATTTTCTTTAACTGATCATCCACTTTATATTCGCTTGTGTATGTATCAAACTTATCTTTTAATGTGCCACTTACTTCCTCAACAACCGTTGTCGGGAAACGTTCAACAAATTGATTTGTGTCTCTTGCTCTCTCGTCAAAGAAATCTTCCACTTGTTCAAAATAGACAGGAGCGTTGTTGGCAACGTTTATAACTTGTGTTACGGCTTTTGTTACTAATAGGGATCCTACTAGCCCCACAATAATTAAAAATGTAATGTAAACAATAATCACGGATAGTTTTCGCTTAAAGCGAAATTTGTACTGCAACCATCGTACTAATGGATTTAAGAACAAAGCTGTAAAGAATGCCAGTAAGAGTGGCAAGGATACAGGCAGTATAAAATAAGCTCCAATAATTAAGATGATGGTTAAGAAAATCAGGATCCAATGTTTTTTACTCATATAACGGAACAATTTACTTTCAGAAGCTCCTTTCAATCAACACTCTCATAATGAAAATATAGCATGAACATATTCTTTTGAACAGTTAAAAAACTTAAATAAAATACATGTCTTATTGTAAACATACATACGATGGAACGAGAAGGGGGGACAGTCTATGTGGAAACAATTTAAAACCTTTGCTACAAAAGGAAATGTGCTTGACCTTTCTATTGCTGTAGTTATTGGAGGAGCGTTTGGGAAAATAATTGAATCACTTGTAGACGACATTGTCATGCCTGTTGTTGGTTTGTTAATGGGAGGCGTTAACCTCCAAGCGCTCCATATTCAGTTCGCCTTAGGAAAAGGAACCGTATATATTCAGTATGGCGCATTCTTGCAGTCTGCAGTCGACTTTTTTATCATTACATTTGCTATTTTCCTCTTTCTTAAAGTAATTTTAAAACTTAAAGGGGAATCAAAAGGTCAAGTCCAGTTTCAGAAAGAAACGACTGATCAAATATTAGGAGATATAAGGGATATCATAAAAGAACAAACAAAAAATCAGGGGGGAATACAGAAACCGCCTATTATTCATATTCACGATCATAAGGAAAAGACTGCTAACGAATCCAATCGTTAACAGTCTGAATCCTTAATTATTCTTCTGGTATTTTTCGAGCATCTCTTTTGCACCGTCGAATTGGTATTGATCAATTAGTTTCTTAGCCCGGTCAAGCAAGTGTTCATTTTGGAATTCGTCTATCATGTCTTTGACACGATCTAGGACTTTGTTGCTTTTGTCTACAAGCGTATCCGGGAAATCTTCTCCGTCACCGTATTCTACACCGTGAGGATAATAGTGTTTTCCTAAGAGAGGGGTTAACAGCTGCATAGTAGCGTCGTGCCTGTCTACATCACCTTCAAGAGCATATCCTTGCACGCGTAGATAATACGTTTCACCTTTTGTTGCCGTATTAATTTTATAATCGTAAGTTACACGTTCGTAGTCCCATTGTCCGCCTCTGACAAAACCAGCTTTCTTCATCAAGTGGTCTAATTTCTTCAGTTCCACGATTGCGCCTTCAATACCTTTACCTTCAATTCTCATGTGTTCCACCTCGCATCATGTCTTTATGTAAACGTGTTCTTACTTAATCATATAAAAAAGTCGCCCAACTTGCAATTATTTACCTATAAAAAGTAAGTTGACATTCATTTGTTTGCTGGAAAGGACCGTTAAGTTTGATGAGTGGTTGGGCTAGCTCGGGGACAACTCGCTTTCCTGCGGGGAGCTGGGAAGCCTCCTCGTTCGCTGTCGCTCTCTGTGGGGTCTTCCCTAGTTTGAAAGTGCAGGAGTGGTGCCTAGGACCGTACGGATAAGACAGCTTTTTGGAGAAGGCGATTAGCCTTTGTAAAAAAGATGACTTATCTCGCTAGGTCCTCCACTCCGGGACTAGATAGGCTCCTTACCCCGCAGGAGTCTCGCAGTCCCCGAGCTAGCCCTTACGTTAACTAGATTAACGGTCCCGGAATCACATCAAATAATCTTGGTTCTTCTCACTAGCTTGTTTCCGTTCACACTAATTTGGAAAAGGTGGGCCTGGAAACTGCGAGCCTCCCGTAGGCAGAAGAGCAAGTCTAATCCTTACGGTCCTGGACACCACGCCTGCACTTATAAATCTAGGTGAGACCACACAGGAAAGCGAGTGGTTTCAAGGGCCACCTTACGCTCAACTAAATCTAACGGAAACTCTTTCTCAATTTCGAGTCTTCAATATTAGTGCCCTTTTAATGAAAAACTTATGATAAAGATCAAATACATCCGTTTATCGTGCAAGAAATCATTTATTTAGGACACATTAAAGCGTGGGATGATTATTGAGGCATCCATGAATACTACGAACGGAGGAGATTTGGATGAAATCAGTTCGAGATATTATGACAACAGATGTAGCGTGTTGCACATCAGACGATACCCTTTATGAGGCTGCGGTTAAAATGAAAGAACGTAATGTAGGGTCGATTCCTGTATGTGATAATCAACAAAACCTTTTAGGGATGGTAACAGACCGTGACCTCGTCATAAGAGGCTATGCAGGGAAGCATGCGGGTTCGACCGCAATCAAAAAGGTTATGAGTGACCATATGGTCTCTGTGACTCCTGAAACATCGGTTACAGAAGCTGGAGACTTAATGGCAGATAAACAAATTCGTCGTTTGCCTATAGTTGAAGGTGGAAAGCTTGTAGGTATTGTTTCTCTTGGAGACCTTTCATTAGATCAAAAATCTAATGAAGCAGCTGGTCATGCATTAGAAGAAATTTCTGAGCGTCCAGAACTTCATTAATACGTTGCTATAGACCCCTCCATTAGAGGGGTCTTTTTGTTCTATGATTTCTATCATAATTTAGCTTGTTTGCTATTATACTAGACTATCAAGTATGGAGGGAGCGTGAAAGCTTGAAGAGGACCTTTACAATTAGTTTCTTTTTCTCACTTATCATTGTTCTATATCTAATGGGGATGAACGAAAATAAAGAAGAACCTCATAAATCCATAGCTCCAACTTTAGAAATGAAAGAAAAAAATGAGGAAGATAAAGCAGAAAACATAGCAGTTCCAGCTCACTCTTCTATTAAAGATAGGGAACAATTTACTTCTATGCCCATAAATGAACTTATTGGCAAGACCGCCAGGGAGATAGAATCTTTATTAGGGAAAGCTGATCGAAAGGACCCGACCCCTTATGGATATGCGTGGTGGATTTATGAAAATAGCGAAAACTATTACCAAGTTGGTATGAATCAAAACAAAGTAGTAGCTGTTTACGGGATCGGCCCCTCTATGGAACTTAGATCTATTAAGATCGGCCAAACAAGAGACGAGATTGAAGAAATTCTGTCATTACAAAAAGAAGTGGAAGTTGTTACAGGAGAGGGATCTTTTCTTTTTACTTTAACTAATGAAGACTACATTCAAAGACCTCTGGTTAATTTGGATGACTCTATAGTTATGCAGTTGTACTTTGATTCCATTACGAACAGGTTGTCATCTGTTCGTTTGTTAACGAATGAGATTCTACTTTTACATCGTCCTTACAACGTTTCTTATTCAGGGCGTCTGCCTGAACTCCCGCTTATCATGGATGACGATTGGCCAGCAATCGAATATGGTATGGAGAAACAAATTCATGCAATATCAAACCAAATTCGAAGTCAGTTTAATAAAGAAAGGTTAGTTTGGGACGAGTTAACGGCAGGGGTTGCATTCAGACATAGTAAAGATATGGCTGTCCATAATTATTTTTCCCATATCTCGCTTGATGGAGACGGTCTAGAAGAACGTTTAAGAAAGAGTGAGATACAATATGCATCAGCTGGAGAGAATATAGCTGCTCAGTACCCAGATGCACCTGCAGTTGTAGAGGGATGGTTAAATAGTAAAGGGCACAGAGAAGCTTTATTAAATGAAAACTACACACACCTTGGTGTAGGGGTGTATCGATACTATTATACTCAAAATTTTCTCGAACAACCCTACTAGGCATATGCACATGACTCTTCTGTCACTCATATACTACTTGTAAAGAAAGATCTTAATGTGAGGTGGTACAGAATGAGTTCAAACCTACATCCATCTGTTGCGGAGTTTAAGGAATTTACTGAACGTTACCCAAAGTTAATCAAACATGTTCGGGACCATCGGGAGAGTTGGCAACCTTACTATGAAAAGTGGGTACTATTAGGCGAAGATGACCCATATTGGAATCAGTTTACCGAGGGAAATGAGCAAGGAAAAACTAATGATCAACAAACTGAGGGGAAAGAAGATCAAGATTCTACAAATAACAAAGAGATGATGGGACAGTTTATGAATATGATTGAGAATGTAGATTTAAACAAAGTGCAGGGTCATATTCAACAATTAAATGGAGCGATATCAAACATTCAAAACCTTGTGGGGCAATTCCAGGAGATGAAGAAGACCAATCCGACTAAAGGAAACGCACCTAAAAAATCGCCATTTGGATTTGGGCGTGATTAAGGAGGAAGCTTGTGCAACCAGGTGTTTATCAATATTTAAACAATCGACCTGATCTAATCAACTTTATTCGACAAAACCCCAAATGGTACCGTAAAATCACACGTGATCCTGGGGTTTTGCCAAATATGGAAGAGGAAGCAAAATACTTCTTTGGAAAAACGGCTTCTCAGAAAATGGAGAGAATGACCAACCAATTACAAATGGTCCAAATGCTTATGCAAATGGCCCAGGCGATGAAAGAGTAAAAAAATGTTCATAAATATTTCGTTTTTCTAAAAGAATTTGGTAAAATAGCAAGTGGAGGTGATTTACTTGCTAGCTACTTCAGAGACAGTTGAAATTCTGGATCAAAGTGAACAGTTAGGAAAGTTGGTATCAGGTTCAGATGTATATGAAAGATACCTCCAAGCCAAACAAGATATGGAGCGGGATCGAGAGGCTCAGCGCCTGATTCGTGCTTTTCAAGATAGTAAAACACAGTATGAAGAGGTTGAGAGATTCGGCCGATATCACCCTGATTATAACCAAATCATGAAGGCGGTTCGTCAGAAAAAGCGTGATATGGATATGAATGATTATGTAGCCGCTTATAAGGTAGCAGAACGTGAGCTACAGAAGTTACTTGATGAACTTAGCCAAATCATTGCCGGAAGCATAAGTCCGCAAATTAAAGTTCCAAAAGACGGAGCGGTATTTCAAGATACAGGCGGCGGTTGTGGTTGCGGTAGTGGCGGCGGTTGTGGCTGTTCTTAACCACTATTACTGGAATCGAATACAGTCTGTGCACATGTTCCCGCAACAAAACATTTTTTGCTGAGGAACAAGGAAACGGACCCGATACACATATAGCGCCTCATGCTCTCTCACGAAGCTCATAGAGAGGGTGAGGCGTTTTCCTTTCATAGCAGAAGCCGCTGCCTTTTTAAGGCTTCCTTCAATCACCTTTCTTTCGGGTAGGGTAGAAGAAGTTACATACACAAAAGGTATTCCTGCTATTGTCTTTTTGTAACATGTAAGAATGCATGGGTCGTGATTTAATGTCAGCATGAATAGATGCCAAGCTGTTTCTACATCTGTCATTACCATTCCCCCTGGTTATAAAAGTTCGTTATTCTGTAATTGAACCTTTTCGCAATATTTGCTAAACTAATTTAAAACCATTTATGAAAGAGGATGCCCTATGTTTACGAAGAGACAAGGATTAGTCATATGGTTTCAACATATGAAAAATATCCGCCAAATTAAACGTTATGGTCATTTAGTACATGCATCAAAAAAACATAAGTATGCTCTTTTATACGTCAATCAGGACGAAATAGAAGACGTTATGACTAAACTTTCTAAACTTCATTATATCCAGAAGGTAGAGCCTTCTTACAAGCCTTTTATTCGAACAGAGTATGAAAATTCAAAACCGGATAAAGCAAAAGAGTATGATTATAAATACGGTAGTATATAAAAAGAGCATGGGATGATGGTCCCGTGCTCTTTTTAATGCTTAACTCATAGGAGCAATGTAGCGGTTCATTCGTAGTATACCGATTAGGTGCTGATAAAATAGTTCACGCTCACCAAATATTTGACTAGGCTGAACCGTGAGCTCAATTATGTCCTTTTGAAGGTCATTAGCTAGACTTTTGAATAAATCGAATCGTTTATTAGGGATGTCATGTGGATATGGAATCCCTTCACGACAAATATAAAGGGGTTGAAAATCTCCTGGAGTTGTAGGTTTCATTACAACAACGAGCGAAGTGCGCTTCTCTTCACCTGTAGTTGTGTGAAATGCCATCAGATGTTGTATACGCTCGGGCATACTTCTACTTATTGTAAGTAATTCGTATAAATCGGAATATCCTTGACCTAGTTCAATAAAACGCTGAATCATATTGCCACCTCTTTCTTGATAATCTCTTATGATACAATAGCAAAAAATAAAGAGGTTGGATAGATATTATTGTAAACCGCTTGAAATATTGAGGAGTTACAAACAATGATAAGGAAATCTTTACTTTACACAACCCCACTATTATTTTTACTTACACTCCTTGTCTTATACCAGTGGAGTATGTATACGTATGGTGGTCAAGAGGCTGACGCATCTCTACCTTCGCCTAAAGCAAATATACGAGTCATACATGATGATGGTCGTATTTATGTTGAGCAGTCTATTGAAGCAGTTAAGGAAGGATCTTATACAGTAAGGGTTCCAGAAGGTATTGGCAGCGTAGAATGTGTGTATGAGGAGGGGAAGACTTGTTTGTTAGAAGGCTCCCCTACTACAGTTACTGTTTCTGCCAATAAAGAGCTTCATTTTACATATGAACTTCCTTATAGAGGTGAAGGTTTTATTTCTGGTGTTTGGTTCATTCAGCTAGTAAGCAATGGTTCCCTTATACCAATGGACATGAATGTATCTATTACAGAGAAGCAGCCTGATAAATGGATTTGGATAAGCTCTGCGTTAGAAGTTGCAAAAATTAAGAAAGACCATATTGATTTTTATCAGTGGGAAGAAGAGAAAGTAACTAATTTTCCCCTATACTCTCTAGAAGCAGAAGGTTATTCAGAACAACAAAAAGGTCCTATTACATTCTATTCTAAGAATAGTCTACCTGAACATACTTTAAATAAAATACAAGTTCTATATGCGCAATTATCTGAAGAGTCCTTGGTTGTGGTGGTCGGGAGTAAGTCTAACTCATCTCAACGAGGTGTAATGCATGTTTCATCACTAAACGAACAAAGTTTTAAAGAAGCCTGGTATCATTTGGTGCTTACTGCAGGAGCTAGTGTTCCTAAAGAGATGAAATGGTTAATAGATTCATTAGTTGCTTATTCTGCTAACACAAATTCGGATACGGAAAAAGGTAAGAAGATAAAGACGGCATTAACAGAACAGGTAACAGAAATAGAGAAAGAGAAATTTTTTATGCTTCTATCAGAAAAAGACGAAATTCGAATTCCATCTGACTTAGATCAAACGCTCGGAAAAGTAAAAGGGCTCGAAACATCATTCTTTCAAGAAAACATTTCCCTTCGGAAGTCTTTTGTTCCTTTATACTTTTATGAAACAAAAGAAATTCTCTTAAACAATAATCCAGTTAAAGTTAACTGGAGGCCGATAAAAATTGAGGGAGAACGTTTCTATCCTCTGGGTGGTTTAGCTACATTAATGAATATGGAAGTAACAGGAATTCCTAGTGAAAATGTATATATAGTAAGAAAGGAAGATGATACTTGGAGATTCTCTCTTAATAAACAAACCTTTATTGAAAACGAAGAATCTTTCGGTATAGCTAGTGAGGTACTCATCGAAGTGAATAAGGATGTGTATATGAAAGAGCGCTATATAAAAGAAATATTAGGGATAAGTGTTCAAGAAGGGGATCAAAGTCTTTATATTATAGAATAAAAAAGCCTGCAGACATCTGTCTGCAGGCACCTTTTTTGATTTAATTCACATCAAACCAAAAAGGCAAAGGGAGAGGAGAAACCGGAGGAAGAACTTATGGGGAACGTAAGTCTTCTCCGTCTTCGGGAACGGTTAGGAGAAACCCTAACCGTTCCTTAGACAGTATGAGCGGTTTTAATTCCATTTATACACGCTTATTTAAATTTAATTGTGGGTTATTTTGAAGACAATTAGCAAATCGGAAATGTTTCTTTAGAAGTGAATCAACGATCTAAAAATAAGTCTTCGCTATATGGTGCCAAAGTTCTGGTAGGGAGAAAGGTTCACGGAAATGATGGAAACCTGTGAGTTTCCTCTTTGTGAACGTTTATGATAGGATTATGTACGAAATGGTTAGAGAAAGGTGTTGACTCTATGCGCGTAATAGCAGGAGAACATAAAGGACGACAGCTTCAACCAGTGCCTCATCGGTTGACTCGTCCAACGACAGACAAAGTGAAAGAAGCATTATTTCAAATGATTGGCCCTTACTTTGATGGAGGGGTGTGCCTTGACTTATTTGCTGGAAGTGGAGGTCTTGGTATTGAGTCATTAAGTAGAGGTATGGATAAATCAATCTTTGTGGATAAGCATCCAAAAGCGATTGCTACGATCTATGATAATTTGAAGGCTCTTAAGTTAGAAGAGCATGCAGAAGTCTATAAGAATGATGCTTACAGAGCGATAAAAGCAGCAGGAAAAAGAGGGTTGCAATTCGATCTTGTATTCCTAGATCCTCCATATGATAAATTCTCATATCAGGAGCTTATCGATTCCATGCTTGAGCATTCCGTAGTTAATGAGGGGACAACCATTGTTTGCGAACATTCTTCCGAACAATCTTTACCTGACTCATTTGGTCCTTTTAAACGCTTTCGTCATGAAACCTATTCAAGCATTATTTCAATCAGTCTTTATAAACAAGAATAGAGGAGGATTTTGATGGCAACCTTAGCAATTTGTCCAGGAAGTTTCGATCCGATTACATATGGTCACCTTGATATTATAGAGCGTGGAGCAAAGATTTTTGATCATGTAACGGTAGCAGTGTTTCATAATCGTGCTAAATCTCCCCTATTTTCTGTTGAAGAGCGTATAGAAATGATACAAGAAGTTACAAGTCATCTTGATAATGTGACTGTAGATTCTAGTAGCGGTTTACTTATTGATTATGCCGAAGAAAAAGGTGCAAATGTTGTACTAAGAGGGCTACGAGCTGTGAGTGATTTTGAGTATGAGATGCAAATCACAGCTATGAATCGAAAATTGAATGACTCTATTGAAACGTTCTTTGTCATGACCAACAATCAATATTCATTCTTAAGTTCAAGCATTGTGAAAGAAGTGTCAAAATATCAAGGAGATGTCTCTGAACTAGTTCCTCCACAAATTGAAGAAGCTTTGAAAGCTAAATATATGAAATAGCCCCCTAACAATAAGTTAGTCGGGCTATTTTTTTATCATTCTTCGATACAAAATAAAGCTCGCAATAGCTAGGGAAGCGATCGTCATGAGAGGGCCTATGTTTACAAGCTTCTCAAAAAGTTCTGACCAAAATGTTTCATGTTTACTTAATCTCATCCATACAGGTGATTCATCGGATTCGAATGCTTGCCGATCCACGTAGAGGGGAACAAACAATAATACACTTAGCCCTGCAGCGAAAAGACCATGAAGAATACGCGCAAAGAAATAAGGTCGGAAGCGGATGTCAGTGTCTGCTAAAATACTAGCTACTTGTGCTTGTACAGAAAAACCATTAAAAGCTAATATAAAACTGACACAAATAACTTGTTGTAATAGAACTGAATTTTCAGCTTGAGCAGTCATCTGAGAACCGAGTGTAATTTCGAATAATCCTGAAATAAATGGGAGGGTCAATTCTTGCGGCAATGTAATCATCTGAAAAAGGATACCTATTCCACCGGCAATAATAGGTGTGATTCCTACTAAAAATAATAGTTTATTAAACACAGAAAACATGATGATAAATCCACCAATCATAAGTAACGTTTGGATAGAAGATAAAACAGCGTCTCCAAAAAACTTACCAAATGGGCGTGGTTCTTCCAAGCGTGTTTGATGAAGGGCTAGGAAAGCTTTTTTTAAGGTGATCTTTTCTCTAGAGCGGTCTCGTGTAGGAGTATGCTCTCGTCCATAAAAACGCATGCATATACCTACTAATGTATTTCCTACGTAATGGCTTGCTGCTAGTAATATTCCTAATGTAGGATCGTGAAAGAACCCTACAGAAACTGCTCCGAATATAAACAGTGGGTTAGAGGCATTAGTGAAAGAAACGAGTCGCTCAGCCTCTATTCGTGTAAGCTGCTTCTCTTGCCTCAACCTTGCTGTTAGCTTGGCGCCAGAGGGATATCCGCTTGCCATACCCATTGCCCACACGAAACTGCCTACTCCAGGAACTCTAAATATTGGCCTCATAATTGGCTCAAATAGAATTCCTATGAAACGAACAACCCCGAAACCGATTAAAAGTTCAGCCGTGATAAAAAACGGGAGCAGGGAGGGGAACACAATTTCCCACCACATGTTTAACCCTCGGATGGAAGCTTCAAGAGCTTGATCAGGGAAGCGAATTAGCGAGAAAGCAATAAATAATGCCATCAACGCGAGTGTTAGTGATTTAACTTGTGATTTCATATATAGCCCCCTACAAATTGACCGACTGTACTTCTTTTTTGGGAAATAGTAAAATGTTCATAACATATACATACAGTACAAGCGTTTCTATATCACTATACGCTCATGAGAAAGAGATTTATGCCATAAAATAAGAAAAGCAAGGCAAGAAAAAGGGAGGTCTTAGGGTGAAGAGACCTGTTGTTGGATTGGCCTTAGGGTCTGGAGGTGCAAGAGGGTTTGCTCATCTAGGTGTGTTAAAGGCGCTAAAGGATTCCGGTATACCAGTGGACCTAATTGCGGGAAGTAGCATGGGAGCACTTGTGGGATCTTTGTATTGTGCTGGGCAGGATATGGACCAATTATACAAATTAGCTAAAACGTTCAAGCGTAAGTATTATTTAGATTTCACTGTTCCTAAAATGGGCTTTATTCAAGGTAAGCGTATTAAAGAGTACATAAGTTTATTTACGTATAGAAAGAATATTCAGGATTTAGATATCCCATTCTCCGTCATTGCAACAGATTTGCATACGGGTGAGAAAGTCATTTTTAAAGAAGGCAATACAGCAGAAGCAGTTAGAGCAAGTATCTCTATCCCGGGCATTTTTGTCCCTGTAAAGATTGGAGGTCGTTTATTGATCGACGGAGGGGTTGTTGACCGGGTTCCGGTTTCTGTAGCAAGAGAGATGGGCGCTGACATTGTAATTGGGGTTGATTGTGCACACTTTGATGGCAGTAATGACGTCCAATCCATCTATGATGTAATCATTCAAAGTATTGAGATCATGCAAGATGAATTGCTCAGCCAGATTGATCTTGATGCAGATTTTATGTTGAAGCCAGATGTGAAGAAGTTTAGTTCGAGAGCCTTTACGGATACAGTCGAGATCGTAAATGAGGGAGAGAAAGAAGCAAATCGTCATATTGCAGCGATTCGAACGTATATAGAGAATTGGAAGGAGTCCGACCATGAAGCAGAATAAAAGATATTTTATAGTATTTGCGGTAGTAGTGGTACTTGCCTTTTTCTTGGCTCAGTACCGTTTGCCGTATTACATTTATCAGCCTGGATCGGCTGATGACTTGAATCCAGTAGTACAAGTTCAAGATGGATTTAAAAGTGATGGAGAGATGCACTTGGTTACCGTTAGCGGTGGACCTGCAACGCCGATTAGGTATGTGATTGCTAAAATCCTTCCTTATCATGAAATTTATGATATTGAAGATATTTTACCTGAAGGTGTTAGTCAAAATGAGTATCATCACGCCCAACTTCAAGTAATGGAATCGTCTCAGGAAGCTGCTCAAGTAGTTGCTTACCAAGCTGCAGGGAAGGACATTACGATCAACTATGATGGGGTTTACGTTATGAGCGTAGGTCAAGATATGCCAGCAGAGGGGAAACTTGAAATTGGGGATCGTATTATTGAAGTGAACGGAAAAGAGATTAAAAAGTCAGAAGAACTTATTGACTTAATTGCACCACTTAAAGTCGGTGATAGTGTAGAAGTTACGTTTGAACGAAAAAATAAGAAAATGACGAAAACGGTTTCTCTACAAAAACATCCTGAAGAGGATCGAGCTATTATGGGGATCGGGCTTGTCACGGATCGCAGTGTTAAAGTTGATCCTGCTGTAAACTTTAAGAGTGGAGAAATTGGAGGACCTAGTGCTGGCCTCATGTTTTCGTTGGAAATTTATGATCAATTAACAGAGAGCGATATTACGAAAGGGTATCAAGTCGCTGGTACAGGTGAGATATCATATGAAGGAAAAGTTGGACGTATTGGTGGAATCGATAAAAAAGTCGTAGCTTCTGATGAAGAAGGGATTGAAATCTTTTTCGCTCCAAACGAAGGTGGAAAAGAGGGATCTAACTACGAGGTGGCTAAAAAGACAGCTGAAGATATCGGGACAGACATGAAGATTGTGCCTGTAGACACCTTTGATGAAGCGTTACAGTACTTAAAGGACTTAGATCCTAAAACAGAAGATTAAAGCCTAGAAAGGGCTCCAAGTTGTACAAAATACAACTTGGAGCCCTTTTCGACTTTGTTTACAGGCCAATATCTGAGGTCCAGCTTTTTCGCTATGTTGTGGCGCTACTGGCCGATTGAAAAAATATAGTAATCAGAAGTATACATCCGTGTTTCCACGGTTGTCTTGTCTTCTCCTTTAGAGAAAATTAGATCTTTTCCTTTTTGTTCTAGGAAAGCATACCCTCTCTCTCCCATAAAGGTCTTAACGATGTAGTAATAATCGCCCTCCACAGGGGTGTGTGGTGTAATGTAGGTCTCTGATTCAGTATCAATCTGCACATAAGGTTTGTCGCCAAGTTTAAGCTGTACGATGCCGCTGATCACAGGAATTGGATTTCCCTCTTGAAATAAGGTGTCTTTAAATACAAATCCAATAGATCCTACAATAATGAACAGCGCAAGGAATGTAATGCTGAACCATCGTAACAGATTGCGCAACCTCATTCCCCCTTTAATATTTGGACGATGTGTCCATAAAAAAAGTTTCACAAATGTGGCATTACAGGTGGTCCTATTTCTCTTTTTCGTAAGGATTTTTTTTGATCCAATGGCAAACAAGACAAATAGGCGTCCACAGAACGCTCCTCTATTGTAACAAATTCATGATCTCCTGACTGCAAATTTGTAAGGATAGGTACGTTCATTTTTTTCTTTTGTTCTTTAATATACGTACGACCGGTCTTTGACATTCCTAATAAACGTACGTAGGGCACTTGTTCAAGTTCATGTAGGGAATGAAGTTCATTTTTCTTTGTGTTGGTTAGAATGTGGGTAATAGTCCGCTGAAGTCGTGTCCATGTATAGCGTTTGGTCTTAAGTAAATTCATCCACTCTTCAAATGTAGTAGCTTCTTGTATTGTATGCTTTAATCGAAATTCAAGTCCTTCTTCAACACCATGAAAGGTTCTGATCTCTTCTGGAGAAAGGGTAGTTAATTTATAGTGTAGCAACGGAAAATACCGCTCCCAGTAATGCCAGCCATTTGCCTTATCTCCATATTCTTTTAATAAATTTACTGAAGCAGGTGGCAAAGATCCTTCAGCTTCTGCAGTCATTTCTTGTTGCTTTAGAATGGATTTCCTTATACTCGTTGCGCTTGCAATTTTATGGGAAATCGTTTCATCGTGATAACCGCTTTTAGTTCGTTGTATGGTCATAGGGATGATTGGCAACTTGTAATCAAGAATGGTTTTAGTGTAACTAAAGCCTAATATATTATTTGGCTGAGTTAAGTCAATGGAGTCCTCTGACAAGCCAATTGCCTTATATGCATGTCGGCTAGCCTCTGGAAAAGAGTACCCTTGGTCTAAAAAATGGTGGAGTGAATCTTTGTAATACTCCTGATGACTATTTAAGTAATCATATGCCTTCGTAAAAGGAGTAATATCGCCTTGTTCGCTTCCGAAGCAGATGGTGTCTATACCGATTTCATGAAGAGTGAATACGGCACCTTTCGCAAATAAATCGCTATTTTGCACTGCAAATGCGTAGGGGAGTTCTAAAACGATATCGACCCCTTGAGACAATGCAATTTGAGCTCGGTGCCACTTGTCTATGATAGCTGGCTCTCCTCTTTGAAGGAAATTTCCACTCATTACTGCAATCATGCAATCAGCTCCAGATGCTTCTTTGGACTGCTTCAGATGATATTGGTGACCGAAGTGAAAAGGGTTATACTCAACAATAAGTCCACACGATTTCATGACGTTAAACCTCTTTCATATAGTATTTTCCGTTCATTTACTTAGTTACTATGATTATAAACTAACGAAATAGGGAAGCGAAATCAATAAAAAGGAGGCATTTTGTATGGTCTTACTTGCGTCACGGGTTAAGTTATGGCATAGTGAGAAGACTATAAAAGCGAAATGATAAAAGGCGATATTGCTGTAAAGAAAAAATGTTGACAAATTGTCTATTTCCTTTTAAAATAACTCTTGTTGCCTTGAGGTGATTAGAATGAAATTTGCTTTACAAAAATTAAAAGCAGCTGATCTAGAACCGGTAACGTTTGATGATCACGTTGACATTTCTGAACTAGAAGAAATGCCTAATGACATCCGATCCATACCTGATGTACATGTAAAGGGTGAAGCTACTCGTAATGGAGATACAGTTACTTTTCGTTTCTCTGTCTCTGGTACAATGACGCTCCCGTGTGCTCGTACATTAGCGGATGTGAAGTATCCGTTTTCCTTTGATGCGGTAGAAGTCTTCTCACTATCTCCTTATCATCAAGAAGGTGAAGATGAGATCCATGAAATTGCTGGAGAAGTTCTTGACTTAACGCCTTATATCAAGGAAAATGTAATATTGGAAGTTCCTTTGCAAGTGTTCGCTGATGACGAGGTGCTAGAGGATGCTCTTTCTGAGGGGCATGGCTGGCAGTTGGTCACAGAGGAGAAGCAAGAAGAAAAGGTTGATCCTCGCCTTGCAAAGCTTCAACAATTTTTAGATGATAACAAAGAGTAAGAGATCCATCACATACAATCTGGATCGTGCATGAAGGAGGTGTAACACATGGCAGTACCAAAGCGTAGAACTTCAAAAAAGGTTAAAAACCAACGTCGTACTCACAAGAAACTTCACGTACCAGGAATGGTAGAATGCCAAAACTGCGGTGAATACACTAAACAACACCATGTTTGCAAATCTTGCGGACAGTACAATGGTAAACAAGTTGTTGAACAATAAACCGTTCAAAAAAAGGGTGTCTCATAGAGGCGCTCTTTTTTTGTGCTCTATAAGGGTTTTCTGAGAGTCAATTCGTGTTATTTTAGCTTCTTATATAAAATATGTACTTGTAAAGTGCACGCTTACTTAAATAGTTTGGTAAAATAAAAGTAGAAATAATAGAAAAGAGGGAACAACATGAGTGAATATGTGAAGTGGGATTTATATGAGCAAGGTTATGGTATGATAACTCTTCACCGTCCTGAGCGACGTAATGCCCTTTCTTTAAATATGATTGAGGAGCTTCAAAGACTTTTAAGGGATGCAAGAGATCTTGATATAAAAGCATTGGTCATTACTGGAGCAGGTGATCAAGCATTTTGCTCAGGAGGAGACCTTAATGATTTTCATGCAGGTTTGTCTTCTCAAGAAGCTTTTAGTGCCCTTTATCCTATGAAAGAAGTGCTTTATGAACTATCTCGTTTTCCGGTACCTACTATAGCTTTATTAAATGGGCACACACGCGGAGGAGGTTGTGAACTAGCGACTGCATGTGATTTTAGATATGCTGCTGAGGGTTCCACAATCGGGTTTGTACAAGGAGATTTAGGGATATCACCTGGCTTTGGTGGTGGTGCGTTGCTGTACCAAAGAATTCACCCTTTAAAGGCTTATGAAATGCTTGTACAGTCCCGCGTTTATGATACCGTAGAGGCGATTCACACAGGGTGGCTACAAGGTACAATTCGTGAAGAGACAATAGCAGAAGATATTGACAATATTCTTCAACCGTTCTTAAGCAAGAATATTGATCAAGTGAAACATTTCAAGCAACAGTATGTGAAGCAACAAATCCCTATATCCATATCAGCTGATATGGATGATGAAGTAAGACGTTGCTCGAATCTGTGGGGAAATGAACAACATAAAGAAGCGGTTCAGGGTTATCAAAGGTCCTGATGATCTTTATTGGATTCACTCTTCGTGTGTTTGTTTAGTGACCTAGACACGGCGAGTAAGCAGCTGTTACAAATTAGTAACAGCTGCTTTTTTGTTCACATGAAGGTGGGATAGCCGAACTTCCTCTAATATCTCTTGGTTAAGCCAGTGTTTTTCATTGATGTCTAGCTCCGGCGGGGAGGGCCTAGCGAGATAAGACATCTCTCCTACAGAGGCTATCGCCTCTTTCGGAGAGCTGTCTTATCCGTACGGCCCTGGTCACCCCGCCTGCGCTTTTCTTAATTCCCTAGTCTATCTCTCCTATTAGTTGCATACATTTTTAGTACACGTGATAGGAGGGATAGAATGAATGCTACGAGGCAGGATGCTTGGACGCAGGATGAGGATGTTTTACTAGCTGAAACGGTTCTCCGTTATATACGGCTTGGGAAAACGCAGTTGGAGGCGTTTGAGGAGGTTGCAAAGAAACTCTCTCGCACTTCGGCTGCTTGTGGGTTTCGTTGGAATGCTACCGTTCGTAAACGATATGCAAAGGGGATTCAGTTAGCGAAAGAAGAAAGAAAAAGAGGCGGGACAGAAAGGGAAGAGGTAGCTTCTGCGGAGGATTCTATCACCTCCACTTTCTCCATAGATGATGCGATCTCTTTTTTAGAAACGATGAGACAAAATGTTTCTGGAAATAAGCCTGAATCTTCACATCAAGATATCTCTACGCTCTATGAAGAAAATCAGAAATTAAAAGATCAAGTAAAAAGGTATCATCAAGCGTGGGAAGAGATGGGGAAACTTTGGCAGTGGGTGCAAATACCGAAAGAAAAAGGCTGATCACCTTAGTGATCAGCCTTTTTTCTATAATTATTATGATGATGGAGTCTTTTCTGTGACTCCTGTAGGGGTCCAAATTAGAGGGTTTTCTCCTAAATCTCGCTCCATATCGTATTTTGCTTTTTGGAACCCCATCTTCTCCCAAAAACCATGAGAGTTAATACGAGGGTTTGTTTTAATCGGTAATTTAAAACTTTTGGCGAAGTCTACAAGTTTCTTGCCATACCCTTTATTTCGGTAATCGGGTAAGACTTCAAGCTTCCATAGTTCCAAGTAATCTTGAGGAGGCTCAAAGTAGTCATCATATCGAGATGAAACTTGATAAAGACTCATTCGGGCTACTAAAGCGTTTCCATAATAAACGCCATAAAATGGTGAAACGCTGTCATTTTCGATTATGTTACTTTGCAGGTCTTCTAGCATGGAGAGTTCTTGATTTCCGTATTCTTTAAATCGTTTAAATTCTTCTAACGTTTTAAAATTAACCACTAGTTTTTGAACTTGTATGGTATCCATCATTATAAAATCCCCCTTAAAACCTTAATTACTCTTCTCTATTATAATATAAAAATTTTCTGAATAAAATGATTGTTGTTCTTTTAGGGGGTAATGTTTTGGGTATGGTGTGATTTAACGCTACGAGTATAAGTAGTAACGTGTTTTATTACTTTAAAGATTTTTAGAGTCTTCAGCCCCCTTATGTGGAAAACACGAGTTGAGATCATGCTTCCGTTTGCTCAAATTGAGAATAAGGTGATTCGGGAAATCACTCGCTTTCCGCGGCGAGCTGGGAAGCCTCCTCGAACGCTTTCGCTCTCTGTGGGGTCTCCCCTAGGCTCCTACTGCCGCAGGAGTCTCGCAATTTCCCGAACCACCTTTACAATATATAGTGGGAACGGAAGCTGGCTAAATAAGAGGGGGGGCTGTGGAGCGTGGAGACTCCTGTAGGACAAAGAGGCTTTAAAAAGAAAGGGGAAGTTCGACTAAAACCCGTCTTGTGACAACGTCAAACGGACCCCACCTCGTGTGGGGCGGTCTGCGGAAAGCGACTCGTTCCCCAGACCCCCCTACTCCTCAATAGTCGTAACGGCGACACTCATAATACACCGTCTCAGCTTCTAGTCTTCAAGATCTCGGCCTTATGCTTGCAAAAATATAATAAAATGATCATCTCCTTTGCCCTATATAAGAAATAAGCTATTTTCTAAGGTCTACATAATAAATTTTTTTGCTAAAATGGGCATATAGGAGGAATTTAACCTCTTATTGTATAAAGATTAAGAATAGATAAACGTAAGAAGGTGGAGTAATGAGAGTAGCAGTAGTTGGGGCAGGGGCAATTGGATTGCTTTATGCAATCAGGACACAAGAAGCAGGACATGAAGTAACCCTTTATGTAAAAAGAGGACAACAAATGGATCTTATCCATAATAAAGGCATCCAATTAGATGATAGATCTAAGGTGTATGATATTCATATGAAAAATTCCATGGATTTAGATGATTCCTTCGATTTAATCATAGTTGCCACTAAGCAAACTCATGTTAAAGAAGTTATAGAGATCGTAAAGAAAAATGATATCTCCACCCCTCTTTTGTTCCTGCAAAATGGAATGGGACATATAGATTGCCTAGATGAAATGGCTAATTCAACAGCGGTTGGAATAGTAGAACATGGAGCAAGGAAGTTGAGTGATCGGACTGTAGCTCATACTGGTGTAGGTGTTACACGAATAGCTGGTATAACGATGAAGCAAGAAGATCTAATCACTTATAAAGAAGAGTTAGACTCTAGTCACTTCCCTTATAAAGTAGAAAATGATTGGTTTGAAGTCATGTCAGATAAGTTAATCATTAATGCAGTTATTAATCCGTTAACATCTGTATTTAAGGTTGCTAATGGAGAGGTTGTGAGCAATCCTAATCTATACCGTATTGCGAAACGTTTATGTGAAGAAGCATGCAATGTGCTTGGTAAGGTCGATGTTGAATATCATTTAAGCAGGGTTAAGAAAGTTGCGCTGCAAACAAGAGAGAATCACTCTTCTATGCTTGAGGACATTAAGAATGGTAGAAACACAGAAATTGAAGGGATTTCAGGTTATTTGTTAAAAAAGGCAAGTTACGAACTCCCTTATACCACATTTGTTTATGAAGGGGTAAAAGCCATGCAACAAATGAACAGGAGGGGATGCGAGTGAATCAAATGTTAGCCTATTTAGCAGCTGTTTTTATTACACTACCAGTACCGCTTACAATAATTATTTATATGATTATGAGAAAAACGGTAAAGAATAAGAAGAAATCATTGCATGTAACAGTAAACAGTATGACTTTGATTTATGTTTTAGCTGTACCAGCAACGTTATTTGTTATTTTTGAGCGCTCTTATATTAGTTATGTTTTCATTCTACTCATACTATTACTGAGTCTTTTTATTTTTCTCCAATGGAAAGTTAAAGAAGAGATTGTATTTAAGAAGGCATTTAAAGGATTTTGGCGCTTTAGTTTTTTACTCTTTGTAAGTTTGCACGTAAGTCTTACAATTTACGGACTAGCCTATCGACTTATGACTTTATGATGCCTTTTGAGTGAAATCCCTTCATCTTTTCGATACAATACGAGGGGAATACATAGATCATATTGAAAAAGGAGAAGGTTATCCATGCGGATCCAACCCATTACGTTACCATCACAGAATAAATTTATCCAACATTATCGTGCTCAGGAGCAGGAGCTATTAAATAAATTTCATTATAACCCATATAATCAAGAAGAATATGAAAGACGTGCGCTAGAATTGGATAGTCGCTCATTCCAGAGAGAAGAGTTGGCTGACCATCTTCAAGTTATTAATAAAAAATGGGGAGCGGGCGAAGCAACATTTTCAAATATCGAGCGATTAAGAAACCCTGAAAGTGTCGTTGTTGTTGGTGGCCAACAAGCAGGTTTGCTGACTGGGCCGTTGTACACGATTCATAAGATGATTTCAATTATTATAATGGCTAAAGAACAAGAAGAGGCCCTTGGGCGTCCTGTACTTCCCGTTTTTTGGGTTGCGGGGGAGGACCATGACTTTGATGAGATCAATCATATTTATATGCCGCAATCTCCAAGAATGAAGAAACATAAAATTCTTCAAAAGCAAATGAAAAAAGAAGCCATATCAGAAATGGAAATGGATGAAGAAGCCATACAATCCTGGCTTGATCGTTTATTTGCTGGTTTACATGAAAGTGAATATACAAATCGTCTCTATGATTTATTTAAGAGCGAATTGAAAAAGTCTACTACCTTTGTTGATCTTTTTGCACGAATTACGCATTCCTTCTTTAGCGAAGAAGGACTTGTTCTAATAGACGCTCAGAATGAAGATCTACGCCGTCTTGAGAGTAGCTATTTCCAAGAAATGATTAAGAAGCAACCTGAAATTAGTGAAGGTGTTGTAAGATCTCTACATCACACGGCGCAGCAAGGTTACGCCGTTAACCTTGAAGCGGAAGTTGATGATGGTCATCTATTTTATAAATGGAACGGGGAACGAACTTTATTAATGAAAGACGAAGAAGGGTATTGGCGAGGTAAGAAAGATGAAGTTTGTTTGAGTGAAGAAGAACTAATGCATATTGCTGAAACGAATCCCCACCTTCTTAGCAATAACGTAGTCACACGTCCTCTTATGCAAGACCTTGTACTTCCTTCTCTTTCCTTTATCGCAGGTCCCGGAGAGGTTGGATATTGGTCAGCGCTTAAGTCAGTATTTGAATCACTTGATATACAAATGCCTCCGGTGATGCCTCGTTTATCTTTGACACTGCTGGATCGTAAAAATGAAAAATGGCTTCGTCGTCATTTAATTGATGTAGAACGAGCAGTGAATGAAGGTGTTACGGAAGATAAAAGTAAATGGATTGCGATGCAGAGTTATCCTCCTATTGAAGAGTTGGCTGATGAAGTGAAACGCGCGATTGAAAGAGCACATCGTCCTCTAAAAGAAAAAGCTCATGAAATTCGTGATGATATTGGTCAACTAGCAGAGAAGAATTTATTCCATTTGTTTAGAGATGTGGAATATCTTCAAGAACGAATGGCTCAAGGCCTAGAAGAAAAGCACAGTAGAGAGTTAGAGGTGTTTGATCAAATTGATTTACGTTTACACCCAGAAGGTGGATTGCAAGAGAGAATATGGAACATCCTTCCTTTCGCGAATGAATATGGTCCTGATCTTCCAAAGCAACTTTTAAGGGGACAATATGATTGGAAGAAAGCTCACCACGTTATCTTTATGTAGAAGCATAAGTTTCTCCTTCTCTTATTAGAAATCCCTAAGACTTTTAAAAAAAATGATTAAAATAAAAAAATCCTGCCCAAAAAGGCAGGATTTTTTTTGTTACCAAAGAATATTTAAGTTAAAGTGGAGGAAAGTGGTGGGATGTGGTACGCTTGTGTGAGAAAGTGGGGCTATCTATATGTTTATGGGAGAATATCAACACAATATAGATACAAAAGGCCGAATCATCGTGCCTTCTAAGTTTCGTGAAGACTTAGGAGAGAAGTTTGTCATTACACGTGGTCTTGATAAATGCGTATTCGCATACCCACTTTCTGAATGGACCGTCATCGAAGAGAAGTTGAAAAAGCTCCCACTAACAAAGAAAGATGCTAGAGCATTTACTCGCTTTTTCTTTTCAGGTGCAGTTGAGTGTGAAGTAGATAAGCAAGGAAGAATTAATATTCCTTCCCCATTAAGGACATATGCAGCACTAGAAAAAGAATGTATTGTTATTGGCGTTTCTAATCGCGTTGAATTTTGGGCTAAAGAAGATTGGGAGACTTATTTTGAGGAATCTGAAGATTCTTTTGCAGAAATCGCTGAGAACATGATGGATTTTGATATTTAGCAAATAATATAACAACCAGAGAATCTAACTGAAAAGGAATGAAAGTATGTTTGACCATATTACAGTATTAAAGGAAGAAACCGTCACTGGATTAAACGTAGAACCGAATGGTATTTATGTCGACTGTACACTCGGTGGTGGGGGACATAGTGAGCGTATAGCATCTCAGCTAAGTGAAGAGGGCCGACTTATTGCTTTTGATCAGGATGAGGTAGCCTTGAGTGCTGCTAAAGAACGTTTAGCTCCCTACGAAGACCGAATTACATTTGTACATGCAAATTTCAGGGAATTGAAACAATCTCTTTTGGACCTTGGAATCGAAGAAGTAGATGGTATTGTTTTTGATTTAGGGGTATCTTCTCCACAGCTTGATGAAGATGAGAGAGGATTTAGTTATCATCAGGATGCACGTTTAGATATGCGCATGAACAGGGAACAGCCACTTAGCGCTTATGAAGTCATTAATGAATGGGATTACAATGACCTTGTCAGAATTTTCTTTAAGTACGGGGAAGAGAAATTCTCTAAACAGATTGCAAGAGGTATTGAGAAAAAACGTGAAGAAGCGCCAATTGAAACCACTACACAACTAGTGGACATTATTAAAGAGGCGATTCCAGCTCCTGCAAGAAGAAAAGGTGGCCATCCAGCTAAGCGTATTTTTCAGGCAGTGCGCATTGCTGTGAATGACGAATTAGGAGCTTTTGAAGACGCTTTAAAACAGGCGGCTGAAATGGTAGCAATGGAGGGTAGAATAGCTGTTATTACCTTCCACTCTTTAGAAGATCGTATATGTAAGCAAACGTTTAAAGAGTGGAGTAGTAATCCGCCTTTACCTAAAAGCATTCCAATCATCCCTGAGGACCAAAAGCCTCCGTTTGAATTAGTGAACCGAAAACCAATCATTCCAAGCGAAGAAGAATTAGAAGAAAATCGAAGAGCTCGATCTGCGAAATTAAGAGTTGCTAAGAAAATACGTCCATGGGAAGGGTGGAATAATGAATGAGTGCAGAAAAAGCGAAACAATTGCACCAACATGAAACAACAGAGCAAAGCCAAAGTCAAAAGCAGGTTAAAGTCCAGGTACATAAAAAGAGATGGATTACACCTGGTGAAAAATTCTTATACACAGTTGTAAGCAGCCTAGCGATCCTTTTTAGTGTGGTCGTCGTTTCATATTCATCATCGATTGATCAGATCAATCGTGATGTGCAACATTTGGACTCAAACATAAACAAGCAGCAGCTTGAGAATGAAAATCTTCAATACCAAATTAAAGAATTATCAAACCCTGAGCGTATTATGGAGATCGCGAAAGAAAACGGTCTTGAAATACGACAATCTAAAGTTAAACAAGCTAAATCCGTTTCCGGTAACGAATAAGGGGACATGAGATTTATGAAGAAAAATCGAACAACTCACCGAGTGGCGAAACTCTACATGCTTGGATTTATGTTGGTCTTCACGATTATATTCGGCCGTTTTGCTTATATTCAGGCGACAGGTGAAATTGAAGGGGTATCACTACAAGATTGGGCTGATCAAAAGCGAACGAGTTCCTATACGATTGAGGCCGATCGAGGGAAGATCCTTGATCGTAACGGAATGACGCTCGCTTATGACCGCCCCACTTATAGTGTTTATGCCATTATTGATGAAGAATATTCAAAAGATTCAAAGGAGCCATTACATGTTGAGAACCCGGAAAAAACGGCTGAACAACTGGCTCCTATTTTAGGTTTAGAAGAGTCTTATATTTATGATCGTTTAACGAAGGAAGGCCCTTTCCAAGTCGAATTTGGAGCAAACGGGCGTTATCTATCTCAAGAAACACGAGAGCAGATAGAGGATCTAGATCTCCCGGGTATTCGCTTTAAACAACAGGCGAAGCGGTACTATCCTAATGGCATGTTCGCATCCCACGTACTTGGTTTCGCACAAAACCAAGGGGAAAGTGAAGAGATCAACGGCATGATGGGAATCGAGGAACAAATGGATGATTATTTGTCTGAGACGAACGGGTCAATTTCCTACAAGCGAGATAAATATAATATGAAACTACTAAACCCAGAAGAAGTTTTTGAGAAACCTGAAGACGGTGCAAATGTCACGCTGACGATCGATCAAAAAATCCAGACATTCCTTGAAGATGCAATGAATCACGTTGTGAAGGAATATAGTCCTGAGAAAATAACTGCCATAGTTATGGATCCTAAGACAGGAGAAGTATTGGCAATGGGGAACAGGCCGAGTTTTAACCCGAACGAAAGACAGGATATTGGCAATTGGTACAACGATGTCATTGCGTCTCCATATGAACCTGGTTCAACCATGAAGATCTTCACATATGCTGCTGCTATGGAAGCAGGTGTGTATAATGGGTCTGATACGTATATGTCCGGGGAGTATGTTTATAATGATCGTGGTGACAAAATCGGTGACCATAACGGTGGTAAGGGCTGGGATGTAATCGATTATGATGAAGGTTTTGAACGATCCTCAAACGTAGCAGCCGCCAAACTAGTCTGGGAACAATTGGGTCCTGAAACGTATATGGACTACTTACAAGCGTTTGGACTTGATCAAAAGACAGGTATTGACCTTCCTGGAGAACAAGCAGGGAAGATTGTTTACAAGTGGGACAGTGAAGTTATTACGACTGCATTTGGACAAGGCTCAACGTTTACACCAATTCAACAAATGAAAGCTGCTACTTCTGTAGCGAATAATGGGAAAATGATGCAGCCTTATGTTGTTTCCCAAGTAACAGATCCTTCTACAGGTGATGTTTTAGAGAAGAAAGAGCCTAAAGTTGCAGGGGAACCCATTAGCGAAAATACTGCAAAAGAGATGCGAGAGTTGATGGGGAATGTTGTGACAGGTGAACATGGTACGGGTGTAAATTTCTATAATCTTGCTAACTATTCGGTTGCAGGTAAGACGGGTACAGCACAGATTCCAAATCCAAACGGAGGAGGGTACTTAGCTGGTCACGGCAATTACTACCTATCTTTCCTTGGTATGGCACCTAAGGAAGAACCTGAGCTTATGATGTATGTCTCAGTGAAACAACCAGACCTTGAACCAACCGAATATGAAGCTGAACCAAGCTCTTATATTTTTAAAACAGTAATGGAGAATAGTCTCCACTATATGAACATCAAACCAACTGAAAACAAAGAAGAGCTTTCTGTAGAATCAAAAACTCTTGAGGATTACACAGGAGAGTCTATTGATAAAGCGAAACAATCCATTACTGAAAATGGTTTAACGCCTATTGTGCTAGGGGATGGAACTGAAGTGAAAGAGATGTTCCCGCATGGAGGAACGAAAGTCATTTCTAATGAGAAGATTTTCTTAGTGACCTCAGACTCAACGAAAATGCCTGATATGTCAGGTTGGGCCCTTCGTGATGTGCTCACATTTGGTGATGTGATGGATGTCGATGTTGATTCAATTGGGAGTGGTTTTGTCCGGAAACAAAGTGTTCCTGCGGGAGCTTCCTTACAAAAAGGAGGATACCTCGTTGTGGAACTAACTGGTCCAAATGAAGAACCTTCAGACAAGTCACTCGAGGAACAAACAGAACGATCTATGCAGGAAAAAGAAGATCTAGAATCCCAAGAAGAAACAGATAATAAAGAAGAAACAACAGATGAAGAACAATAGAGTGTAACAAAGACAGTGTTCTATTCGATTTTCTGAACTCATAAAATGGATACAAGCATACCATGGACGTAAAGGAGATGTACCATGAAACGAGTATCCAATGTGACGTTACGAAAACGATTGGTCACTGTCTTTCTTTTGGCAGGCGTTGTACTAGTTATCATAATAACCCGATTAGGGTATGTACAATTTGTCATGGGAGACCAGTTAATGGACAAGGCAAAAAATTTATGGAGTAGAGATATCCCTTTTGAACCAGAGAGGGGAGATATTTTAGATCGGAACGGAGTTGTATTAGCAGAAAACGTGTCGGCTCCTTCTGTGATGGTAGTTCCAAGACAAATTAAAGAGCCTCAAAACACAGCAGAAAAGCTAGCCAAAGTTCTAGATATGCCGATAGATAAGGCATACGAACATGTAACGAAGGTAAGTATGATCGAACGATTACATCCAGAAGGTCGTAAAATTTCTGAAGAGCAAGCAGATGCTATACGTGCATTGAATTTGGATGGTGTTTACATTGCAGAAGATTTTAAGCGACATTATCCAAAGGGCGAGTATCTTTCCCACGTATTAGGTTTTAGTGGTATTGATAACCAAGGATTAATGGGGCTTGAATTGTATTATGACGAGCAGCTGAAAGGTGAAGAAGGACAGCTTTCTTTCTTCTCTGATGCCAAAGGTGGACGTCTTCCAAATATAGCTGATGTTTACGAACCACCAAAAGACGGGTATAACTTAAAGCTTACCATCGATGATCGGGTGCAAACCATCATTGAACGAGAGCTTGATAATGCGGAAGCGAAATATAATCCAGATGGTGCAATTGCGATTGCTATGGATCCAGATACTGGAGAAATACTAGCGATGTCAAGTCGACCTACGTTTGATCCAGAAGACTATCAAAATGTCCCTCAAGAAGTGTACAACCGTAATCTCCCAATATGGAGTTCTTATGAACCAGGTTCTACTTTTAAAATCATCACACTTGCCTCCTCTTTAGAAGAGGGACTTGTTGATTTAGAAGAGGATCATTTTCATGACAGTGGCTCTATTGAAGTAGATGGAGCGAGACTTCGGTGTTGGAAAAGGGGAGGGCACGGAAGCCAGACCTATTTAGAAGTTGTCCAAAATTCTTGTAACCCAGGGTTTGTAACCTTAGGTCAAGAACTAGGTAAAGAGCGTCTGTTTAGCTATATTAAAGACTTCGGTTTTGGTACAAAGACAGGTATTGATCTTCAAGGTGAAGGGAATGGGATATTGTTCAAAGAAGAACGAGTAGGACCTGTGGAGTTAGCAACGACTGCCTTTGGTCAAGGGGTTTCTGTTACGCCGATCCAACAAGTAACAGCCGTAGCTGCAGCGGTAAATGGTGGGTATTTATATGAACCATACATTGCTAAAGAATGGATTAATCCGATTAACGGAGAGGCAGTGGATCAAACAGAACCGACACTCAAAAAACGCGTCATATCTGAAGATACTTCTGCTAAAGTGAGAGAAGCTCTTGAGAGCGTTGTAGCACTTGGGACAGGTAAAGGTGCCTACGTAGAAGGGTATAGAGTCGGAGGTAAAACAGGAACAGCCCAAAAAGTAGGCCCAGATGGAAAATATATGACAGACAATCATATTGTTTCATTTATTGGCTTTGCACCTGCTGATGATCCGGAACTTGTCGTTTACTTAGCTATTGATAACCCGAAAAATACGGTTCAATTTGGTGGTGTAGTAGCTGCTCCTATAGTAGGGAACATCATGGGGGACAGTCTTCGTGCCATGGGTGTAGAACCTAGAACGGATGGGTTAGAGAAAGAAGTCCAATGGCCAGATCAACCTCTTGTTGAGATTCCAGATTTAATTGGGCTTGAAAAGAAGGAATTAACTCAATATATGGTGAACCTCTCTATTGAAATGAGTGGAACAGGGAATTATATCGTGGATCAAGCTCCAAAAGCAGGAACCAAGGTAGAAGAAGGTTCTAAAATTCGACTATTTTTAGCAGAGGAGGCTCCTCAAAAAGATCATTCTGATCATTCTCACTAAAGAACAATCGCGAACCGGGGTCTTGTCTGCTATAATATACGTTGAAAATCTAATAGTAAGGAGTCCTTACATGAAGTTAAGTCATTTATTACAGACATTACACGTCTATCAAACTACAAAGGACATCAACAACATAACAGTCACTGGAATAGAAATGGATTCAAGACTTGTTGACCCTGGTCATTTATTTATTTGTATAAATGGTTTTACAGTAGATGGGCATGAATTTGCTAAACAAGCCGAGGAGAAAGGGGCTGCTGCAATTGTGGCAGAACGCCCTTTAGACGTATCCGTTCCGGTGATCCTGGTAAGTGATACATCCAAGGCAATGGCTAAATTAGCTAACCTCTACTACCAAAATCCTACACAGCAATTTAGGTTAATTGGGATTACTGGCACAAACGGGAAGACATCTACCTCTTATTTGGTAGAATCTATTTTCAAACACCAGAAACAGAAGACCGGCTTAATCGGAACAATCCAAATGAAAATTGGTGACAAGGAATACGAAGTGAAGAACACTACGCCCGATTCTTTGTTTTTACAGAAGCATTTTGCAGAAATGGTGAATGAAGATGTAGATACAGCTGTTATGGAAGTATCCTCTCATGCCCTTGATTTAGGAAGAGTACATGGAGCGGATTTCGATATTGCTGTATTCACGAATTTAAGTCAGGATCATTTGGACTATCACAAAGATATGGATGATTACTTGCGTGCCAAGTCACTTCTTTTTGCTCAACTTGGAAATGGTTATAATTCTGACGAGCCAAAATTTGGGGTAGTGAATAAAGACGACCCATACTATGAAACATTTTGTAAAAGTACTTCTCAAGAAGTTCTTACATATAGCATCAACCAAGAAGCAGATGTAACAGCAAAAAACGTAAACCTAACCGCTAGCGGTACCACCTTTACCCTATGCACTCCGAATGGAGAGAAGGAAATTCGAAGTCCTTTAATCGGGAAGTTTAGCGT
The DNA here is from genome assembly GCF_014642405.1 of Pontibacillus salipaludis. GTDB lineage: Bacteria > Bacillota > Bacilli > Bacillales > BH030062 > Pontibacillus > Pontibacillus salipaludis. Next base: position 42,362 of record NZ_BMIN01000013.1, on the reverse strand, counting down.
ATATAATATGTTAGCGGCTGCAAGTGCTGCATGGGTATCGGGAGTAGAATTGAATACGATTCAAGAAGCGTTATCAGAAACGAGAGGTGTGAGCGGACGCTTTGAGCCTGTTCTAGCTGGTCAAGAGTTTGGCGTCATTGTAGATTACGCCCATACTCCTGATTCTTTAGAGAATGTTTTAGAAACCATTCAATCCTTCGCTAAAGAAAAGATCTACGTCGTTGTAGGTTGTGGGGGAGACAGAGACAGAACAAAAAGACCACTTATGGCTCAAGTAGCTGTTAAGTATGCGACAGAAGCGATCTTTACTTCTGACAACCCTAGAAGTGAAGACCCAGAATCCATTCTTCGGGATATGGAAAGTGGAGTAAAAGAAAATACGTATACTACGATCGTTAACCGAAAAGAAGCAATAAAATTTGCTGTTGATAAAGCCAATGCTGGAGATGTAATTTTAATAGCTGGTAAAGGTCACGAACCGTATCAGGAAGTAAATGGAGTTACACACCATTTTGATGACCGCGAAGTAGCGGCTGAGTGTATTAAGGCCAAACAATAAAGGAGTTATTATTACTAATGAACATGACAACAGAATGGATTCATGATCACTTCCCCTCTTCTAGAGGGGTTGCCTCTGAATCAATTGAAATAAAAAATGTGTTTACCGATACACGTAAAAAAACGAATAAAGGTTTGTTTGTTCCAATACGAGGAGACCGCTTTGATGGCCATGAGTTTTTAAAAGATGCCATTGAAGGAGGGGCTGTTGCTGCATTGTGGGATGAGAAGGTAGATGTACCATCGTATGTTCCTAACGATTTTCCTTTATTCTTTGTGGACGATACGATTATAGGCTTACAGCAATTAGCCCATGTATACAGAAAAGAGGTTAACCCAAAAGTCATAGGTGTAACGGGCTCAAATGGAAAGACAACAACGAAAGATTTTATTGATGCTGTCCTAGCTCCGTCATTCAAAACACACAAGACAGACGGGAACTTCAATAATCATATAGGTCTACCACTTACGATTCTTTCTATGCCGGCTTCAACTGAAGTGCTTGTATTAGAGATGGGCATGAATCACTTTGGAGAAATTGAGAACCTTTCCTTTATTGCCGAACCAGATTTTGCAGTGATCACAAACATAGGCGAATCTCATATTGAGTTTTTAGGGTCAAGAGAGGGAATTGCCCAAGCGAAATCGGAAATCCTTGCAGGACTTCGGGATGGGGGTACACTCTTGTTAGATGGAGATGAACCATTATTGGCTCCTCTTCACACAAGGGAAGGAGTCGTTTCTAGTGGATTTGATCAGAAGAATGAGTGTGTCTTATCAAACATTCATATGAGTGGATCTACTACATCGTTCACTATAAATGATGGAGAGACTTACTCAATCCATTTATTAGGGAAGCATAATGTTAAAAATGCCAGCTTTGCTATTCTAATTGGAAAAGCATTAGGAATGGATCCATCTAAAATCCAGCAGGGTTTGAACGAAATGACATTAACAGGGATGCGTTTTGAGTTAATAGAAGGGAAGAATGGAGCACATATTGTTAATGATGCTTATAATGCTTCCCCGACTTCAATGCGTGCTTCTATAGAGGTTATCAAAGATTTAAATCAATATTCACGCAAGATTCTTATATTAGGCGATATATTTGAATTAGGAGCTCAAAGCGAAGAAATGCATCGGTCTGTAGCTCCATCAATCGATCCATCCATTGATGTTCTTATAACGGTAGGGGATGAATCAGTAGTCATTGCAGAGGAAGTAAAAAAACATCACCCAGATCTAGATGTCTATTCTTATTCATCTAAAGAGGATGTTTCTAAAGTCGTTCAACCCATGTTACAGCAAGATACAATTGTATTATTAAAAGCTTCACGCTTAATGGCTTTTGAAAGTTTTGTAGAAGAATTTACAGATTAAAAGATTTAAGCGGACGGTTTACAGATCTAAAGGAGGAGCACAATGAACGAACAAGTACTATTAATCACTATGGCAATAGCCTTTTTAATTACCGTCCTCATCTCACCTATATTTATACCATTCTTACGTCGTTTGAAATTTGGTCAATCTATTCGAGATGAAGGTCCGAAATCTCACCAGAAGAAATCAGGAACACCTACTATGGGGGGATTAATGATCCTTGTTGCTGTTTCCATTACTACGCTGGTGATGACATCGAAGTTCAACCCAGACCCAATGAACTTTGAAGTGTTTTTATTGTTATTTGTTTTAATTGGCTATGGTCTTCTAGGGTTTCTGGATGATTTTATTAAGGTAGCCATGAAACGTAACCTCGGGTTAACTTCTAAACAAAAAATGGTCGGTCAATTATTTATAGCAGCTGTTTTTTATATTATTTTAAGACGTCACGATTTTCCTACCTATATCGGTATTCCAGGTACAGACTTTCAAGTTGATCTTGGGTGGGGCTATGCTCTTCTCATCGTATTTATGCTTGTAGGCTCATCAAATGCTGTTAATTTAACAGATGGTCTTGATGGTTTATTAGCTGGTACTGCTGCGATTGCATTTGGGGCGTTTGGAATCTTAGCCTGGCACGGTGTTCCTCAGTTTGAGATCGCTGTATTCACACTTGCTATTGTTGGTTCTTTATTAGGATTTCTTGTATTTAATGCCCATCCTGCGAAAGTCTTCATGGGTGATACCGGTTCCCTTGCACTAGGTGGTGCTATTGGAGCCATTGCGATATTAACAAAGTTAGAGATTTTACTTGTCATTATTGGGGGCGTATTCGTTCTCGAAACATTATCCGTTATTATTCAAGTTATTTCTTTCAAAACAACTGGTAAACGTGTGTTCAAAATGAGTCCACTTCACCACCATTATGAACTTATGGGATGGTCAGAATGGCGCGTTGTAACAACGTTTTGGCTTGTTGGGTTATTATTTGCCGCTCTAGGCGTCTATATTGAGGTGTGGATCAATTGAATAAGTTAACATCATTTCCTTATAATCAAGTGCTCGTGCTAGGACTCGCTAAATCAGGAGAAGCAGCCGCTAAACTTCTTAATAGTAGCGGGGTGTCGGTTAGGGTCAATGACCAGAAACCTTTTTCCGAAAACCCTCAAGCTCAATCCCTTTATAATGAAGGGATTGAGGTTGTTACAGGAGGACACCCGCTAAGTGTTTTAGATGGCATAGATTATGTTGTAAAGAATCCTGGTATTCCTTATACCAATCCTATCATTGAAACTGCAGTAGAACGAGGTGTTCCAGTAGTAACTGAGATTGAATTGGCCTATATGCTTCATGAAGGCCAAATTGTGGCTATTACAGGTTCTAATGGAAAGACTACGACTACAACACTTGTCTATGAAATGCTAAGCAATAGCAAAAAACCTGTAGCTCTAGCAGGTAATATCGGAAAAGTATCTTGTGAAGTTGCTCAAAAGACAAGTCCAGAAGAAACCATGGTTATGGAACTATCTTCTTTTCAATTACTCGGAACCGAAACATTCAAGCCCGATGTATCTGTCTTTTTAAATCTGTACGAAGCCCATCTGGATTACCATAAAACGATGGAGCATTACGGACAATCAAAAGCAAAGATCTTTGCTAATCAGACCTCTCAAGATTATGCCGTTTACAATGCTGATCACCAAGAAGTTTGTAAACTTGTTCAACAAACAAAAGCTCAAACCATCCCTTTTTCCCTAATTTCTAAGCAACCTGATGGGATTTGGACAGATGGCACTTCTATCTATTACAAGGATGCATTTATTATAAAGCAAAATGAGATCCTTTTAGAAGGCGATCACAACCTTGAGAATACAATGGCAGCAATCGCTGCTTCCCTTTTGGCAGGTGCCACAGTAGAAGGAATCCGTGAAGTTTTAACGACGTTCACAGGAGTGGAGCATCGACTTCAATACGTGAAAGATGTCAAAGGTCGTCGTTTTTTTAATGACTCAAAAGCAACGAACATATTAGCTGCTCAGAAAGCGCTCAATGCTTTTTCTGAGCCAACAATATGGCTTGCTGGCGGATTAGATCGAGGTCAATCTTTTGAAGAGTTAGATCCTTCAATGGAGCACGTTAAAGCCATGGTTGTGTTCGGTGAAACGGGTGAAAAGCTTCGTGATTTTGGAACTAAAAATGGAATAGAGACTATACTTATGGTCGATAATGTTAAGCAAGCAGCTGAAGAAGCTTATCGTATCTCTGCTGAACAAGATGTTATCCTTCTTTCTCCAGCATGTGCAAGCTGGGATCAATATAAAACTTTTGAAGAAAGAGGAAACATGTTTGTAAGAGCCGTGCATACATTAGAGTAGGGGGCTTGTCTTACAATAATTCATAAGGCCCCCAACGTTCTGCTTGAACCAAGGGGGCCATTTTATGTTGCAAAGTCGGACAAAGCAGTTGCATAAAGCACCAGATTTGTTGCTCATTATAGCGATTTTCTCATTACTATTAATAGGCGTTATCATGGTCTATAGTGCTTCCGCTATTTGGGCAACCTATAAATTTGATGATTCTTTTTTCTTTGCAAAGCGTCAATTATTGTTTGCAGGTGCAGGAATCGTAGCAATGTTTGGATTTATGAATGTTCCTTATCTCACATGGAGAAATAGTTCTAAAACACTTTTAATTGTATGCTTTATACTACTTATAGCTGTTTTAATTCCTGGAATTGGGATGGTCAGGGGTGGAGCGAGAAGTTGGATTGGAGTAGGGGCATTCAGTATTCAGCCATCTGAATTTATGAAACTTGGTTTAATCATCTTCTTGGCTAGGTATCTGGCTGATCATCAAAAGAAGATTACTTCTTTCACAAAGGGATTTCTCCCGTCTTTATCACTTGTGATGGTAGCCTTCGGTTTCATTATGCTGCAGCCAGACCTTGGAACTGGAGTAGTACTAGTTGGGACTTGTATGCTAATGATTTTTGTTTCTGGAGCCCGAATTGCTCATTTTGTGGGATTAGGTGTACTAGGTTTAGCAGGGTTTGCAGGTCTTATTATTTCTGCACCATACCGCATGCAGCGTATAACTGCTTTCTTGAATCCTTGGGAAGACCCTCTTGGGGCTGGGTTTCAAATTATACAATCGTTATATGCCATTGGTCCCGGTGGACTAATGGGGCTTGGGCTCGGACAGAGTTTACAGAAATTCTATTACCTCCCGGAACCTCAAACTGATTTTATTTTTGCTATACTAGCCGAAGAACTTGGATTTATTGGGGGAACTTTAGTTTTGTTATTGTTTTTCCTCCTTCTGTGGCGTGGCATAAGGGTAGCTTTAAGCGCACCAGACACTTTCGGTAGCTTACTGGCATTAGGAATTGTGGGAATGATTACAATTCAAGTTATGATTAATATTAGTGTAGTAACGGGGTTAATGCCAGTAACTGGTATCACTTTGCCATTCTTAAGCTATGGAGGTTCTTCATTAACCTTAACACTCTGCTCTGTTGGAATTTTACTAAATATTAGTCGTTACGCTAAACTCTAGAATGAAAGCCATCCAAAAGGGTGGCTTTTTTCTATATTTGATGCAATCTCATAGGAACTATATTAGTAAAGTTAAATCATAAGAGAATTTTTCTTTATACTTTATAAAATGTTCTTTATCCACTATACCCTTAGTACACCCAACGACCCCCAATTTATAGGGGTTCGAGCCGAAATGTGTATTGTTCATAATTTTTCTCTAGAACTGTCACATCTGCTGGATAATGATGTAGAATGAATAGTAACCTAACATTTATGAATAGCTAGTGTGAGAAAGCGGTGATGGAGTCAGTCGTTGTAAGGGGGAAAAGGATGAAAGAAATACGAACCATTTTAGAAAAACAAGCTGCAGGAAAAGTGGCACTACAAGAACCTTTAAGTAAACATACAACGATTAAAATTGGTGGTCCAGCTGATTTATTCATAGAGCCATATTCAGTAGAGGGTTTACAGTATACATTAGATGTCTTGCAGGAACATGGTGTTCCTTATCGTGTTATTGGCCGTGGTTCTAATTTACTAATTCCTGATGAGGGGATCAGAGGGGCCGTTATAAAGCTAGGAACGAATTTCGATATGTTACATGAACTTGAGGGAAACAAGATTCGAGTGACTGCAGGTTATCCAATCATTAAGTTAGCAACGATAATGAGTCGTAAAGGGCTTGGAGGCTTGACGTTTGCAGGAGGAATACCAGGTAGCATAGGTGGAGCTGTTTACATGAACGCTGGTGCACATGGTGCAGATATTTCTCATATTGTAACGAGGGCACGTGTATTAACTGAAGATGGACAATTGAAATGGCTAACTAAAGATGAATTGAAATTCTCTTATCGTACATCGGTTTTACAAACTGAAAATCCGGGTATATGTGTAGAGGCTGAATTTCAATTAGAACCGGGAAACAAGGAAGTATTAATGTCTGAGATGAAGAACTACAAAGATTACCGTCGAGAAACGCAACCTTGGAGTGACCCTTGTGCTGGAAGTATATTCAGAAATCCTCTTCCAAAATACGCAGGAAAGCTTATCGAAGAAGCTGGTTTGAAAGGTTATCAAATAGGTGGAGCTAAAATTTCGGAGTTGCACGGGAATTTTATCGTCAATGCTCGAGATGCTTCATATGACGACGTTATAGCATTAATTTGTCACATTCAAAAAGCAATTGCTGATAAGTATTATGTAGACCTGCATAAAGAAGTAGAAATTGTTGGCACATAGATACAGAAAAATCACGAAAAATCAAGTGATTTGTGATATAATTTTCCTATGCATAATAGCGGCATCTAGTATGCCGTTTCCTTATGTAATTGAAAACACCGGGCAGGGGAATTTTCCATGGCTGAAAAGAAGATCGTTTCTATTGAAGATCGGATACCGAAACTAAAAGAATCCAGAAGAAAGAAGTCGAATCGACGCTTGATTATGTACTTGTCTTTTTTCTTTTTGCTTATTGCGATCATCATTTACTTACAATCTTCCTTGAGTGAAGTAAAGTCTGTTGAGGTTTCAGGGAACGATCATGTTGATCGGGACACGATTCTCTCATTAAGTGGGTTAACTCCAGGAGAAGATAATTACTGGAAAGTAGATGGAAAAGCTTTAGCCAAAAAGATTGAACAACATGAAGAAATAAGTGCGGTTCAAATTGACAAGCATTTCCCTTCCACTGTTGAAATGAAGATTGAGGAATACCAAAGAGTAGGGTACGTAGAAAGAGAAGGTTCCTATTACCCGATCTTAGAAACGGGTAAGGAATTGACGGATCAGAAATTGAAGAACCCTCATGGTGATGCTCCTTTATTACTTGGCTTCGAGCGTCAATCTTATTTAGAAGAAATGACAAGAGAACTACAACAGTTACCTTCTAGTGTTACTCAGTTAATTTCGGAGGTACAGTGGACACCAAGTGATAAAAATCCTTACAAGATTCATTTATACATGAACGATGGATTTGAAGTGGAGGCTTCGATTCGGAATTTTTCTCAAAACATGCGATCATATCCTTCTATTATCGCACAACTAGAACCAGGACAAAGAGGGATTATTCATATCGATGTTGGTGCTTATTTCGAAGAATATCCACAACAAGAGAAAGAAGGGGAAGAGAGCGATGAGGCTAACCGGTAGACACGTCATTTTCTCCCTTGTGTTATTCGTTTCAGGATTCCTGGTTGCGTTTAGTTACCAACAAACCAATCAGGGTCCTCAAGTCTACCAGCTTACTGACAAACAACTTGAGAAAGATTATTATTACAGGCAACAACTGATCAACATTGAAAAAGAAAATCAATCTATTCGTGAAGATATCGAAAAGAAGAAGTCTGAGATTCAGAAGATGGAAGATCAATTGGCCAATCAAGAACAAACAGTAAGTGACTATGTGCAAGACAAAAAAACACTTCAAAAATTAACAGGGGAACTTCCAGTAAAAGGTGCAGGTGTTGAAATTCAGCTAAAAGATGCAGATTACATACCGTCAGAAGAAAATGTCAATCAATATATTGTGCACGATAGTCACATTCATAAAGTTGTAAACGAATTGCTATCAGCAGGAGCAAATGCTATTGCTATTAATGGGCAGAGGCTTTATCGAGATTCATATATAGCCTGTGTAGGTCCAGTCGTTTCTGTTGATGGTGTTCAACATCCTGCGCCGTTTGTCATTACGGCAATCGGAAATCCTGATGTTCTAATGCCTAGCTTAACGTTAAAAGGTGGAGTAGTTAATCAACTACTAAATGATAATGTAGAAGTTTCCACTCAGAAGAAAGATATCATCAATATGGATGCTCGCCTTACAGGAGAAAGGTGATTGAAATGAATATTCGTAGTAAAATCATTTTCTCCTTCGTATTTGCTTTAGTCGGTTTTATGATCGCCATACAATTTCAGACAACCCAAGAACCTAAAGTTAGGGATACTCGAGATCTATGGGAAGTTAGAACCGAATTACAGAAGCAACAAAAGACACAGCAAGAATTGTTAGCTAAAGAGCGAGAGTTAAATAAGATGATTGCTCAATATGAAGGTCAGTCAAACTTTGAGAAGGTAGAAACGCTTAATAAATCTCTTAATAATTTAAAGTTGAAAGCTGGCCTTACAGAAGTAAAAGGGGCTGGATTAATGCTTACAGTAGAGCCAATATTTCAGGATTTAGAATATGCGGAAACCTATCCTACTGTATCTCCATCCCTGCTACACCAGCTAATTAATGAATTAAATACGTATGGTGCTAAAGATATTTCCATTGGGCAGGAAAGAATCACTAATCTTTCCCCTATTCGTGACGTAAATGGGACAACTTACGTGAATAACCATCCGGTTCCTCCGCTCCCTATAAAAATCAAAGTTTTAGCTGAGGATCCAGAGAAACTGCTTAATTATATGGAAGTAAGTGATTCACTCGAAATGTTTGTAATTGAGAATTTATCTGTATCAATGGAAATAAGGAAGAAATTGACGCTACCAGAGTATGAACAAACTCCTGACCTTCAATATCTTGAAACGGAAGATGCTACAGAAACAGGTGAAACTTAATGTGGTTACCGATATTGTTTTTAATTGTAGGCATTAGTTTAGGTTTTATATCTGACATTAGAGTTCCTGAAGAGTATGCAAACTATCTGTCTATAGCCGTACTAGCAGCATTTGATACATTACTTGGAGGAATCAGAGCACATTTGGAAAAGAAGTTTGACCAAGCCGTTTTTGTATCTGGTTTCTTCTTTAATGTTATATTAGCAGCCTTCTTAGCTTTTCTAGGGGTCCAACTAGGTGTCGATTTATATTTAGCTGCTGTATTTGCATTTGGAGTAAGGTTATTTCAAAATATAGCTATTATCCGACGTTATATAGTAGACCGTAGGAGTAATAAGAAGGAAATTGAAAAAAACGAAAGAAAATAAAAGGAAAATATCTTATTTTTGTTGAATAAGGTAAATAGTTTCTGATGGTCCATATTGAAACCGATGGGTATGATTCATTTCGAACTTTCTTTACAAAAAGATTAAATTAAAAGAAGTAGTGTGAAATGAATTGCGATTAAAGAGAACATTCGGTAATATGTGAACTAATCAGATGCCTTAGTTTAGGAGGTGCCTTGGATTTGAACAACAATGATATACTTGTCAGCCTTGATATAGGTACATCAAAAATCAAAGTAATCATAGGCGAAGTAATGAATGATTCGTTAAATATTATAGGTGTTGGCACAGCAGCCTCTAATGGGATGAAAAAAGGTGCCATTGTAGACATAGATCAAACGGTCCAATCCATACGAAATGCTGTAGAACAGGCAGAAAGAATGGTAGGGATGCAAATTAACCGGGTGGTTGTGGGTATTAATGGTAGCCACATACAACTTCAGCCATGTCATGGTGTTGTAGCTGTGCAAAGCGAAAACCGTGAAATTGGAAATGAAGATATTGCTCGTGTAATTGATGCGGCTCAGGTTATTTCCGTACCACCAGAACGTGAAATTGTAGACGTTATTCCTAAGCAATTTATTGTGGATGGATTAGATGAAATTACAGACCCGCGTGGTATGATTGGTGTTCGCCTTGAAATGGAAGGCACCATTATAACTTGTTCAAAAACGGTTCTACATAACATCTTGAAGTGCGTAGAACGCGCTAACTTAGAAGTTCTCGATATATGTTTACAACCGTTAGCTTCTGGGGCTGTTGCTTTATCGAAAGATGAGAAAAACCTGGGTGTTGCTCTTCTTGATATTGGTGGCGGTTGCACGACCATTTCTGTTTTTGAACAAGGGTTCTTGCAAGATACAAGTGTTATCTCATTAGGTGGCGATAACGTCACAAAAGACTTGTCAATTGGTATGAGAACGTCCACGGAGGAAGCTGAGGATGTTAAACTAAATTACGGCCATGCCTTTTTCGATGATGCTCAAGAAGAGGAAACATTTGAGGTGTCCATCATAGGCAGTGACCGGAAACAATCATTTAATCAGTTACAGATATCTGATATGATTGAAGCACGATTAGAAGAGATTTATGCATACGCTGAGCGCGAACTAAGACGCATGGGTTATCGTGAATTGCCAGGTGGATATGTCTTAACTGGTGGATTAGTAGGGATGCCAGGTTGTGCAGATTTAGCTCAGGATTGCTTCCAAACAAACGTTAGAATTGCAATACCTGATTATATCGGGGTACGCGAACCGCAATTTACTTCAGGTGTAGGTATATTGCAATTTGCCTATCATAATGCGAAAATACAAGGCAAAGAACTTTTCCCTTCGGTTACTGTAGAAGAAACAGAACAACCGAAAGTAAAGAAACAAAAGAAACAACCAAGTCAGTCTGATCATCAACCCGAACCAAAGAAACAAAAAGAATCTAAAGTTGCAAATTTGATAAAATATTTCTTCGATTAAACATCCATCCTATCGAAGTTTAAATCGTACTAGATACAGAATCTTGGAATCTTGCAAAGTGGGAGGAACGGAAAATGTTAGAGTTTGATACGAGCACGGACCAATTAGCCACCATTAAAGTTATTGGTGTAGGTGGAGGCGGTAGTAACGCTGTAAACCGAATGATTGAGCATGGGGTACAAGGTGTTGAGTTTATTGCGGTCAACACCGATGCACAAGCATTAAACTTATCTAAAGCAGAAGTGAAAATGCAAATTGGTAATAAATTAACACGAGGGTTAGGCGCAGGAGCGAATCCAGAAGTTGGTCGCAAAGCAGCTGAAGAAAGTAAAGAACAGTTAGAGGAAGCCTTGCAAGGTGCTGATATGGTCTTCGTTACAGCAGGAATGGGTGGCGGTACTGGTACTGGTGCTGCTCCTGTCATTGCACAAGTAGCAAAGGAATTGGGTGCCTTAACAGTTGGTGTTGTTACACGCCCATTCACTTTCGAAGGTCGTAAACGTTCTACACAAGCAACAGGAGGAATTGACTCATTAAAGAGTAACGTAGACACTCTTATTGTTATTCCAAATGATCGCCTTCTAGAGATCGTGGACAAAAATACACCTATGTTAGAAGCATTCCGAGAAGCGGATAACGTACTACGACAAGGTGTACAAGGTATCTCAGACTTAATTGCTGTACCTGGTCTCATAAACGTAGACTTTGCCGACGTAAAAACGATTATGGCTGATAAAGGGTCTGCCCTTATGGGAATTGGTATTGCTACAGGAGAAAGTCGAGCCGCAGAAGCTGCGAAGAAAGCTATTTCCTCACCATTACTTGAAACATCAATTGATGGTGCTCATGGTGTTCTTATGAACATTACTGGTGGAGCTAACCTAAGTCTTTATGAAGTACAAGAAGCAGCCGACATTGTAACTTCTGCAGCGGATCAAGAAGTAAACGTAATCTTTGGTTCTGTAATCAATGAGAATCTAAAAGATGAAATTGTAGTAACTGTCATCGCGACTGGATTTGATGAAAGTCAATTGCAAGGAAATAAACCACAGGCACGCCCAGGTTTAAATAATCAGCAACCTCAACAACAAGAGAAGAAACGTCCTGAGCCACGTCGAGAAGCCCCTGCTTCAAGCCAACCTCAGCAACAACAATCTTCTCACGGGTATAATAAGCCTCAACAAGAAGAGGATACGCTTGATATCCCAACATTCTTAAGAAACCGTAACCGAAACAGAAGACAATAACGAAAGAAGCCTACAGCATTTTGCTGTAGGCTTTTTATTTTTATCAGGCTTTCTAATAGTATTTGATGTCTTCCATATAAGCCCCCTTTTAAGGAAGACTTGAAGCTGAGACAGAGATGGCTTGCGCTAGATGGGGAGGGGTTTCCGTCAGCTTTAAAGTAGCGTAAGGCGGGCCTGGAAATCACTCGCTTTCCGCGGGCGAGCTGTCGAGCCTCCTCGGGGAAACCACCCTGCGGGGTCTCGTCTACCTCTTTCTCCCGCAGGAGTCTCGCAATTTCCAGGCCCACCTTCACCAAATCGGAAGAGACGGAAACTCGCCACATTTGGGAGAAAGGGGGCTTAAGAGCAACTATAATAAGTGGGGCCGTTCATCTAATTCACGTTAGGGCAGGCTTGGGGACTGCGAGACTCCCGTGGGCAGAAGAGCCTAGGTGAGACCCCGGAAGCCGGCGTGCCGGCTGAGGAGGCTCACCAGCTCCCCACAGGAAAGCGAGTGGTTTCCAGGCCCACCTTATGCTCAATTGAAGTTAACGAAAACATTCTCTCAGCTTCGAGTATTCAACAATCCTGCCCTATTCTTGAATACACACATGATAATAGTTTAGTATTACTTTCTTCAAATAGTGTAAAAAGTATTAAATAGATGTATGTTTCTCATCCTCAGAAACCTTCCGACAAAACCTGCTTAAATCTATAAAAATAAGTTTCAACTTCCTCTCATAATGTGACAGACTTCTTTATCTATCTCTTCTATACTAAATTTCAACAGAAGAAATTCCTAAGAGAAAGGGATGAAATGTTGACCATTTATTTGGATGCTGTTTGGCTTCTGAACTTTTTCCTAGACTGGATGATCTTACTTCTTACGCATAGTTTATCCAAGTCACGAAGCCCCAGGTATCGATTAGCTCTAGGTGCAGTTGTGGCTTCGTTGTTAGTTCCGCTGAACTTATTCTATCCATCTTCCTTATGGGCTACCCCAGCTGGAAAAGGCCTTTTCTCATTACTCATTATATTCACTTCTTTTGGCTACCGGAATATACGGCTATTTGCCAGAAGGCTCTTCTTATTCTATTTTGTGACGTTTTCGATTGGTGGGGGACTGTTTGGACTCTATTACTTTTTAAATGAGCAGATCTTTGTGTCGAGCGGGGTTATTGTTACGTATCAAACAGGATTTGGAGACGGAATTAGCTGGTTGTTTGTCCTAATTGGTTTCCCTATCGTCTGGATCTTCTCTAAACGAAGAATGGACCAGCTTGTTGTACAAAAGATTAAGTATGATGAAATTCTTCCTGTTTCCATCTCAGTCAATAACCACGTCCAACAACTTATGTCCTTTGTAGATAGTGGAAATCAGCTTGTTGATCCAATTACGAAGCAGCCTGTCATTATATGTGATGAGGCAGTTATGAAAGGGTGGTTTAAAGAAGAGGAATGGGAGAATATCCATCAAGTTCAACAAACCCTGAATTTTGAACTTATCCCTGAGGGGTGGACGGATAAATTTCGAATTGTGCCTTATCAGGGTGTAGGAGGTACGAGTCAGTTTATGCTTGTATTAAAGCCGGACTGGATTCGCCTTACAATTAAAGATAATCCAATTACGGTAGATCGTGTCCTAATTGGGATTCAATTTGGACAACTTTCACCAGACGAAAGCTATCAATGTTTGTTACACCCACATTTACTAAAGTCAATTGCTGTTGACTCTGCATAAATGTTTTACAAAAGGGGAGGAGAACTATGAGGAAGTGGAAGCTTAAAGTTCAATTATGGTGGTATAAGCTTTTATACAAATTAGGCTGGAAAACAGATGAAGTCTACTACATTGGTGGGAACGAGGCTCTTCCGCCACCGCTTAGTAAAGAAGAAGAAGCAGAGCTATTACAAAAACTCACAAAAGGGGATCAAGCTGCGAGAGCTATCTTAATTGAACGAAACTTAAGGTTAGTGGTTTATATAGCTCGCAAGTTCGAGAATACAGGCATTAACATTGAAGACTTAATTAGTATTGGTACCATAGGCCTTATTAAAGCAGTAAATACATTTAACCCTGAAAAGAAAATTAAATTAGCTACGTATGCTTCCAGGTGTATAGAAAATGAAATTCTTATGTACTTAAGAAGAAATAATAAGATTCGAAGTGAAGTTTCTTTTGATGAGCCGCTAAACATTGACTGGGATGGAAATGAATTACTGTTATCAGACGTTTTGGGAACGGATGAGGATATTATTACAAAAGATTTAGAAGCAAGCGTTGATAAGAAATTGTTGCTAAAAGCTTTAGAACAACTAAATGATCGCGAAAAGCAGATTATGGGATTGCGATTTGGTTTAGTTGGAGAAGAAGAGCGTACTCAAAAAGATGTTGCTGATATGTTAGGGATATCACAATCTTACATCTCAAGATTAGAAAAGAAAATTATTCGACGTTTGAAGAAAGAGTTTAATAAAATGGTGTAAAACATAGTGTGCGAGGCGGAAATCATTCATTTTCGTCTCTTTTTTGTGAACTTTGTTTACCACTCAGTGATTATATGGATATAAATCTACATTTATTCCATCAAAACCAAACATAAGTTATCAACTCAAAAGGTCAAGAGAGAGAAGACTCATAAATTTTATTTTTATATAAAAGGATAAGCTTTTCACTCTTTTCATCAGTGATTGAATGCTAATTTCAGTTTTAGGTATCCATACACGAAAAGACACGCATGCATAAATTTCCCTTCCCAGGAGATACTGTTTTTTGACAGCAGCTCCACTGAGGAGGGTATAGATTTGACACGACATAAAGTTGAAATTTGCGGAGTCGATACATCAAAATTACCGGTACTTAAAAATGATGAAATGCGTAAGTTGTTTACGCAAATGCAAGCAGGAGACGAAAGTGCCAGAGAAGTGTTGGTAAATGGGAACTTACGTCTTGTGCTGAGTGTTATTCAGCGCTTTAATAATCGAGGAGAATACGTGGATGACCTTTTCCAAGTTGGTTGTATTGGACTAATGAAATCCATTGATAATTTTGATTTGGGTCAAAATGTAAAATTCTCAACCTATGCTGTACCAATGATTATTGGAGAAATTAGACGTTACTTAAGAGACAATAACCCTATTCGCGTTTCTCGTTCATTGAGAGATATTGCTTATAAAGCTTTACAAGTACGAGAGAAGCTAATGGGGAAGACGTCTAAAGAACCAACACCAATGGAGATTGCTGAGGAAATGGGTGTTCCCCATTCCGATGTTGTATTCGCTCTTGATGCAATTCAAGATCCAGTTTCATTATTCGAACCCATTTATAATGATGGTGGGGATCCGATATTTGTTATGGATCAATTAAGTGATGAGAAAAACAAGGATTCAATTTGGATTGACGAGATTGCCTTACAAGAGGGTATGAGAAGGTTAAATGACCGAGAGAAAATGATTTTGAATAAGCGTTTTTTCCAAGGAAAAACGCAAATGGAAGTTGCCGATGAAATTGGGATCTCCCAGGCTCAAGTCTCTCGCTTAGAAAAAGCAGCAATTAAAGAAATGAACAAACAAATGTATGATTAATGGATGGGTCTAAGCACGTATGAAACGTGCTTAGACCTTTTCTATTGATTCTAATAAAGGAGGTAGTAAATTCAAATTAGAATAAGGGGGGGATTTCAAGCTTATTTTTTAACACGCCACTATAGCCTTAAGTCCATTATTATATAGTTCCTCTTCGATAATGAATATATATTCTGGTGAAGATTAAAACATCTTGAGCATAAAATAGCTACAAAGGTGGTGTCATTTATGGTGACGATTTCTGAGTTACAAGTAAAAGAAATTATTTCTGTTGAGAATGGTCAAAAAATTGGTCACATGACGGACCTAGAAATCGATGTGGACAGAGGGAAGCTCCTTGCTATTGTAGTAGGGACAAAAGGAAAGATGATGGGGTTATTTGGTAAAGATGAGGAATTGGTTATTCCTTGGTCTTCCATCTTAACTATAGGTGAAGATGTCATACTCGTAAAAAATGTGACACGTCCTGAATTATATCCTCCTGAAAAGCCAGAATAAGCGGATTCACTCAAGAATTTTCCTACAGAATGTGATAAAATATACGAAACCATTATTTTTGGAGGTAAGAAGCATGGAGAGCTTTCATCATACACATCCTTCTTATATGGAATTAACGAAGTGGACATATCCTCATCCTGACTTGACTGTAGGACTTACAACGCGTATAGGCGGGACTGGGGAGCCTCCGTTCGATTCGTTCAACCTTGCCTGGCACGTTCCTGATCAACAAGATACGATTAGGAGAAATAGAGAAACGCTGGCACAATTATTAGATTTTCCACTCGAATCCTGGGTAGGTGGGGAACAAGTCCATAAGACAGAAATTAAACGTGTTACAAAGAAAGATTTAGGGAAGGGTGCTACTTCAAGGGAAACAGCCATTCCTGATTGTGATGGCCTTATTACCAACGAACCTAACCTTTTACTTACTGCCTTTTATGCTGATTGCGTACCATTATTTTTCTTTGACCCAGTTAATAACTGGATTGGTATTGCTCATGCTGGTTGGCGAGGAACCGTCGCCAGTATGGGACCTAAGATGGTTGATGCTTTAGAAAAGCATGGTGCGGATAAAAGGCACATTCGGGTCGCAGTAGGCCCCTCTATAGGTGGGGATGCATACGAAGTAGATGATGCTGTGGTAGATCAAATTCCTAATCAATTTCGCTCTGAACCGACAGTAATTGAGCAAGGAAGTGGAAAGTATTTATTATCGCTTCAGCAGATGCATAAGGAATTACTTATGCAAGCAGGTATTAAAGAAGATCACATTGAAGTATCAGAATATTGTACATATCAAAATAGCCATTTATTCTTTTCCCATAGAAGGGATGAGGGCAAGACCGGTAGAATGTTAGGATTTATCGGGTTTAAAAAGTAAGAAAGGAGACATTTTTTCGTGGACATCAAGAAAAATGTCGAGACTGTGACTGATGAGATTCAAAAAGCCTGTGAGAGAAGCGGGAGAGAATTTTCAGAGGTTACGGTTATTGCAGTAACCAAATACGTATCTATCGAACGAGCTCAAGAAGCAGTAAATGCTGGCATTATACATTTAGGTGAGAACCGAGCAGAAGGGTTACAGGAAAAGTATAATTCCATCGGACCAAAAGCAAAATGGCATTTTATTGGATCTTTACAATCTAGGAAAGTTAAGAATGTAATCGACACCATAACAACGATTCATTCTTTAGACAGATTATCGTTAGCTAAAGAGATTCATAAGCGTGCTAAACAAAAAATTTCCTGTTTCGTGCAAGTTAATGTTAGTGGAGAAGAATCTAAGCATGGGCTACCTCCTGATGAAGTTCTTACATTTATTGAGCGTTTGTCAGACTATGACAATATTGTGGTAGAAGGACTTATGACAATGGCCCCTCATATTGAAGATGAGGAGCGCTTAAGAACTACTTTCCGAAAACTTCGTGAATTAAAAGAAGAAGTTGAACAGAAAAATTGGGCCCATGCTCCATGTCATGGGTTATCAATGGGGATGAGTAACGATTTTCAGATTGCCATTGAAGAAGGCGCGACCCATGTACGCATTGGCTCAAAGTTAGTCGGTCGTGAGGATCAATAAAAGAGGTGAATAATCATGGGATTCATGAAAAGTGTTAAGAAAATTTTCGCTTTAGAAGATGAATATGAATATGAATACGAATATGTGGATGATGAAGAGGAAGAAATGGACCAGAGAAGTCATCCAAAGCAACGAGAAGCACAGACAAAAGAAGAGAAAAAGCAAAACGTAGTTAGTTTAAAAAGTGTACAACCTGCTTCTAAAGTTGTCCTACTAGAGCCAAGAACGTATAATGAAGCACAAGAGATTGCTGACAATCTAGTCAATCGTAAAGCAGTTGTCATTAATTTGCAGCGAGTCGATCATCATCAGGCAAAACGTATTGTAGATTTTTTAAGTGGAACCGTTTATGCTATAGGTGGGGATATGCAAAAGCTAGGCTCACAAACCTTTTTGTGCACGCCTGATAATGTAGATGTTTCTGGCAATATTTCAGAAATGTTTGCTAGTGATGACGAATACGAGAAAAGGTGGTAGACAATTTGATAGGGATTATTTTTGAATTTTTAAGCTTTGCGCTTTCAGCATATTTTTATGCGCTTATCGGTTACATCTTAATGTCCTGGTTCCCAGGTGCACGAGATTCTTCGATTGGTCGATTTTTAAGTGCGATTTGCGAGCCGTATCTGGAGCCGTTCCGAAAGATTATTCCACCACTTGGAATGATTGATATTTCGCCTATCGTAGCGATTTTTGCTTTAAATATTGCTCAGCTGTACGGATTACCAGTGTTGTATAATATTTTAGTATAATCCATAAGAAATGAACTGATTATGGGATGTCTATAGGGAACTTTCCTCTTAATGATTAGGGAGGAAGTTCTTACTAGACATCCTTATTTTATAGATCAAGTAGGTGAATGTGATGGACATTTATCAGCATTTCCGTAAAGAGGAACAACCCTTTATCGATCAAGTGCTATCATGGCAGGACGAAGTGGCTTCTCGCTATGAAAGGAAAGTAAGTGACTTCCTTGACCCAAGAGAGCAGTACATATTCCGTTCTATCATCGGCCATAATGAAGATTTTGTATTAAAGGAATTTGGAGGATATGAAGCAGCAGAACGGAAACGTCTTATATTAGCTCCCTTCTATGAAAATCCGGAGGAAGAAGCGTTTGGTGTGACCTTACTAGAAGCCAGTTATCCAAGTAAGTTCGTTACACTTGAGCATAGAGATGTGCTTGGGGCGTTTATGTCTCTAGGTATTAAACGTAATAAGTTAGGAGACTTAATCGTAACGGATACACAAATTCAAATTCTTCTAGCAAGTGAAATTGCTGATTACGTTAAGATGAATTTGACAGGTATTAAAAAAGCTGGGGTTTCGTTTGAAGAACGCCCCTTTGGAGAAGTTCTCGAAACACATGAAGCTTGGCAAGAGCAATCTGGAACTGTATCATCTCTACGTTTAGATGTTATGGTGAAAGAGATCTACAACATTTCTAGACAAAAAGCTGCTTTATTTATTGATAAGGGAGCTGTTAAGGTGAATTTTCGTACAGTAGAAGATCCTTCTTTTTCGTTAGAAGCAGGAGACCTTATCTCACTAAGAGGGAAAGGTCGTAGTGTTGTGAAAGAAATTGAAGGTAAAACTAAAAAAGATAAATGGCGAATAGTGACGGCTGTGTTAAAATAATAAAGTATAGAGGGCAAAAAGATAATTCTCTCTTTTTTCGATAAATTTACATGAATACTTGTGGAAATGAGAAGGATTTAGTGAGGTTTTGTCGAATTTATAGCTTACTGAAGAAATGTGTATATTTATTTATAAAAGGAGGTGGCCCTAGTGGCACTTACACCATTAGACATCCATAACAAAGAGTTTACGCGTGGGTTTAGAGGATATGATGAAGACGAGGTCAATGAATTTCTTGATCAGGTCATTAAAGACTATGAATCAGTTATTCGTGAAAAGAAGAACTTAGAGGAGAAAGTTAGCCAGCTTGAAGAAAAGCTTGGTCACTTTAGTAATATAGAAGAAACGTTGAATAAATCGATTCTTGTAGCTCAGGAGACAGCAGAAGAAGTTAAGGGGCATGCAAACAAAGAATCCAAGCTTATTTTAAAAGAAGCTGAGAAAAATGCTGATCGTATCATAAATGAAGCATTATCGAAATCTCGCCGAATCTCATTAGAAGTTGAAGAACTGAAAAAACAAGCTAAAGTGTTCCGAACACGTCTAAAAATGATGGTAGAAGCACAGCTTGACATGTTAGAAACTGATGACTGGGATGAACTGTTTAATGAGGAGATTGAAGAAGAAACAGAATATGAAAAAGAGCTAGCCGAAAATAACTCTTGACGCTTAAGCTATTTTTACATATAATTCATTAACAGAACTACATCAATATACACATATGATGACAGGGACAGTACGAAATAGATAATCTGAGAAAGCGAATCAGGGATGGTGGAAGCCTGAGTCAGATGTTATTTTGGAAGATCACCCTCGAGTACCTCTATTGATCTTATTTGTAAATAGAGGCGTTTCATTCACGTTACGAATGCTAGAGTGGATTATCTTAAGACGCCATATGTCTTTTAATCTATAAGGGTGGTACCGCGAGACCTTCTCGTCCCTTCTGGGATGAGAGGGTCTTTTTTGTTTTTTTTAAGGTATCAGTCTATAGCAATTTGACTATGCTGAACTTATGAAGGAGGAACGGTTTAATGAACTATAAAGATACCTTGCTCATGCCTAAAACGGAGTTTCCTATGCGAGGGAACCTTCCGAATCGTGAGCCTAAAATGCAACAACAATGGGAAGACATGAACATTTATGAAAAAGTACAAGAGCGTACAGAAGGACGCCCGCTATTCGTACTTCATGATGGCCCTCCATATGCCAATGGTGACCTTCACATGGGTCACGCGCTAAATAAAGTATTGAAAGACTTTATTGTTCGTTATAAATCTATGGCAGGATTTCATGCGCCTTACGTCCCGGGTTGGGATACACATGGACTTCCGATTGAGCAGGCACTAGCGAAAAAGAAAGTAAACCGTAAGAAGATGACGGTCGCGGAATTTCGTGAAAAATGTGCTGAATATGCCTTAAAACAAGTTGATAACCAGCGTTATCAATTCAAGCAACTTGGTGTACGCGGTGACTGGGAAAACCCTTATATCACATTAAACAAAGATTATGAAGCTGCCCAAATTGAAGTCTTTGGAACAATGGCAAACAA
Organism: Pontibacillus salipaludis; assembly: GCF_014642405.1. Lineage (GTDB taxonomy): Bacteria > Bacillota > Bacilli > Bacillales > BH030062 > Pontibacillus > Pontibacillus salipaludis. The sequence continues at coordinate 21,391 of NZ_BMIN01000013.1, read as the reverse complement.
AGGGTACATTTATAAAGGTAAAAAACCAGTCTACTGGAGTCCTTCCTCTGAATCCGCATTAGCTGAAGCGGAAATTGAGTATCAAGACAAGCGCTCTGCTTCCATTTACGTTGGGTTTGATGTTAAAGAAACCAACGGCGTTTTAGATGGAGATGAAACGTTTGTTATCTGGACGACTACACCTTGGACGATTCCGGCTAACCAAGGTATTGCCGTTCATCCTGAATTAAACTATGTAAAAGTGAAAGTAGATAGCGGTAACTATATCATTGCTGAGAAATTAATTGATGAAGTTGCAGAAGCTCTTGAGTGGTCAAATCCTGAAATCGTTAAGACATACAAGGGAAGCGAACTTGAGCGTGTAGAAGCACAGCATCCCCTGTATGAACGCACATCTCTTGTCGTACTTGGTGATCACGTCACAACAGATGCTGGTACTGGTTGTGTTCACACAGCACCAGGGCACGGGGAAGATGACTTCTGGGTAGGTAAACAATACGGACTTGAAGTTCTTTGCCCGGTTGACGAGAAAGGTTACTTCACAGATGAAGCACCAGGATATGAAGGTATGTTCTATGATGCAGCGAATAAAGATATCACAGAAAAATTAAAAGAAGTAGGTGCTTTGTTAGACCTAACGTTTATCACACACTCTTATCCACATGACTGGCGTACGAAGAAGCCAACAATCTTCCGTGCAACAAGCCAGTGGTTCGCTTCTATCAAAGATTTCCGTGAAGATATTCTAGAAGAAATCAAACAAACGAAGTGGACTCCAGGATGGGGCGAAACGCGTCTATATAACATGGTTCGTGATCGTGAAGACTGGTGTATCTCTCGTCAACGTGCATGGGGTGTTCCTATTCCTGTATTTTATGGTGAAGACAATACTCCAATTATTACAGAAGAAACCATCCAGCATGTGTCAGACTTGTTCCGTGAACATGGTTCAAACGTTTGGTTTGAGCGTGAAGCGAAAGACTTGCTTCCTGAAGGCTTCACATCAGAGCACAGCCCTAATGGAACGTTTACGAAAGAACAAGACATCATGGACGTCTGGTTCGACAGTGGTTCTTCTCACCAGGCTGTTCTTCATGAACGTGAGGAACTAGCCCGTCCGGCAGACCTTTACCTAGAAGGTTCTGACCAGTATCGTGGTTGGTTCAACTCTTCTCTTTCTACAGCTGTTGCTGTAACAGGAAAAGCGCCATTTAAAGGTATTTTAAGCCATGGTTTTGCACTTGATGGTCAAGGTCGTAAGATGAGTAAATCTGTAGGGAATGTAGTTGTTCCAGATAAAGTAATGAAGCAGCTTGGTGCAGATATCCTTCGTCTGTGGGTAGCTAGTGCAGATTATCAATCAGACGTACGTATATCAGATGATATCTTGAAACAAGTATCAGAAGTTTACCGTAAGATCCGTAATACATTCCGTTTCTTGCTAGGGAACTTACATGACTTTGATCCAAAGACAAATTACGTGGAGCAAGAGAATCTTCAAGAAGTGGATCGCTATATGTTCTTGCGCTTACAAGAGCTAACAAGCACAGTGCGTAAGGCCTATGATGAATATGAGTTCTCTACTATCTATCATGCGGTTCATAATTTCTGTACGATTGATCTGAGCTCATTCTACTTGGACTTTGCAAAAGATATCCTTTACATTGAAGCAAAAGACGATGCCCGTCGTCGTAGTATTCAAACCGTTTATTATGAAATGGTTAAATCACTTACGAAGCTTCTATCGCCAATCCTTTCTCACACAGCAGATGAAGTTTATCAACACATTCCTGGTGTAGAAGAGGCGAGTGTTCAATTAACGGACCTTCCGGAAGTTCAAGAAGTTAAGGATCATGAAGCTCTTAAGGCGAAGTGGGATCACTTCATGGACGTTCGCGACGATGTCTTAAAAGCATTAGAAGAAGCGCGTGCTGACAAAGTTATTGGTAAATCTTTAGAAGCACACGTAACGGTTGTTCCTAAAGATGAACAAACAAAACAGCTTCTAGAAAATGTTGACCATTTAGAACAGCTATTGATTGTATCGGGAGCTACAGTTGCTGAAACAGCATCAGAAGCCAAAGAATATGATCACGTATCCGTTCTTGTGAAAGCTCATCCAGGTGAGAAATGCCAGCGTTGCTGGGTAGTTTCAGAAGAAATCGGCGAAAGCGAAGCTCATCCAGAACTTTGTCCACGCTGTGCTTCTGTTGTCGAAGAACATTACAAAGCATAAGAATCCGTTTACTGCCTGTCTTCGCCGTTTGGCGGAGGCAGGTTTTTCATTAGCGTTGATATTATTATTTTTTAGGTGTTTACTGAATTTTTAGTGGACTTTTTTAAGGCTTAATATGAGGGTTCGTGCCATACTAGAATTATGATTTTCGCGCACGTTCTCAAGAAGTGTGGTAAAATGCTAAAGGAATAGTTTGTGTAGAACGGAGGAACATGTTTTGTGGTATTACGTTTTGGCGATCGTGATCATACTTATTGATCAACTGACGAAATGGATTATTGATACACAAATGAAATTGCTAGAAAGTATCCCTGTAATTGAAGATGTTTTTTATATTACGTCTCACCGTAACAAAGGAGCAGCGTGGGGGATGCTAGAAGGACAGTTTTGGTTTTTCTATATCATTACAACATTCGTGATCGTTTTTGTGATCTATTACATTCAAAAGTATACGAAAGATAACCCATTGCTTGGTATTTCTCTTGGGCTTATCTTAGGCGGTGCTGTTGGGAATTTTATCGACCGTATCTTTAGAAAAGAAGTCGTAGATTTCCTGGATGTTTACATTGGTAGCTATGATTTTCCGATTTTTAACGTAGCTGATTCTGCGCTAGTAGTCGGAGTGGGACTTGTCTTTATAGCTACAATTTTAGATGAACGGAAGAAAGGAAGCGCAAAATGAGTTTAAACACCCACCACGTAACGCAAGAAGAACATAATGAGAGATTAGATAAAGTATTAACTGCTTTAAACGAAGATGCATCCCGTGCTCAAGTACAAGCATGGGTGAAAGATCAATTCGTAACGGTTAACGGTGCAAATCAGAAGAGTAACTATAAATGTCAAGAAGGGGATGTCCTATCCTGGGATATTCCGGAGCCAGAACCAATGGAAGTATTACCTGAGGACATTCCTGTAAACGTCGTATATGAGGACGAAGATGTGATTGTGGTAAATAAACCGAAAGGGATGGTCGTTCATCCTTCAGCGGGTCATAGTGGAGGCACACTTGTTAACGCTCTTCTCCATCATTGTCAAGATTTATCGGGGATTAATGGAGTTATGAGACCAGGTATTGTTCATCGTATCGATAAAGATACAAGTGGACTTATAATGGTTGCGAAGAACGATAAAGCTCATACATCTTTAGCAGAACAGCTTTCGAACAAAACAGTGGAACGTAAGTATGTAGCCTTAGTTCAAGGTGTGATTCACCACGAATATGGAACCATTGATGCTCCAATCGGGCGTGACCCGAAAGATCGCCAGAAACAAGGTGTTGTGGAAGGTGGTAAAAATGCTGTCACTCACTTTAAAGTGTTAGACCGCTTTGAGGAACATACACTTGTTGAGTGCGTTCTAGAAACAGGGCGTACTCACCAAATTCGTGTCCACATGAATTATATCGAGCACCCAATTATTGGCGACCCTAAGTATGGACCTCGTCGGACACTTGATTTAAATGGTCAAGCCCTTCACGCGAAAGAGCTTGGATTTGAGCATCCTTCTACAGGAGAATGGCTTCACTTTGATTCTGAACTCCCAGAAGAGCTGAAACAAGTTTTAGAGCATTTGTCTTTATAAAGGTTGACGAATTTAATGTCCTATGGAATAATAGGGAACTAGAATAAAGACCTTTAAAACAGTCCCGTGAGGCTGAGAAGGGTACGGATGAGTGAGACAGACATGTCCTTAGTTGGGTATACGTCTATCTAGATCCCCTTCTACCACGGTAGAAGGGGATTTTTTCGTACCTCGTGAAAACAGGAGGGAATAGACAGCATGGAGAAGAAAGCACTCGTATTAGATGAAGCTGCGATAAGACGCGGACTTACAAGAGTCGCCCACGAAATCCTTGAGAAGAATAAAGGGGTAGAGGGTCTTGTACTTGTTGGAATAAAAACAAGAGGCATTCCATTAGCAAAACGTTTAGCAGATAAAATCTCGCAAATTGAAGGGGTCGAAGTGCCAATTGGTGAAGTAGACATCACGCTTTACAGAGATGATCTTACGAAATCCGAGGATAAAGAAGATCCTACAATTAAAGGAACCCACGTTGAAACGGACCTTAGAGGAAAGAAAGTTATTCTTGTCGATGATGTTCTTTACACTGGAAGAACGGTTCGAGCAGCTATGGACGCAATCATGGACTATGGCCGACCAGCCCAAGTTCAACTCGCTGTTCTAGTGGATAGAGGGCACCGTGAATTACCAATACGAGCGGATTATGTAGGCAAAAATGTGCCAACATCCCAAGAAGAAGTTATCGGAGTTCAGTTGTTGGAATCAGATGAAGTAGATGAAGTAAGCATTTATACGAAGTAAAATAGAAGACCTTTAAATGAAGTCCTGTGAGGCTTGGAAGGTCGCAATGAATAGGCAACGTGTATCTGTAGGACACGTCTACCTCTTTGCGAGCTTTCGCAAAGAGGTTTTTTTATGGGCTTTAGATCAACGCATGTTCATTTAAGAGGAGGATTATGGATGAAGAAGAATCAAGTGAATTTAGGAGTACGAGAAGTGCCGAACTTACCTAAATGGATTGCTTTAAGTTTACAACATTTGTTTGCCATGTTTGGGGCTACAATTTTAGTACCATTTTTAACTGGATTGTCGCCAGCCGTTGCCCTAGTATCGAGCGGGGTGGGGACACTCGCGTATCTAGCGATTACAAAAGGAAGAATACCTGCTTATCTTGGTTCAAGTTTTGCATTTATACCTCCTATCATAGCTGCTGATCAAGCAGCAGGGGTTCCAGGAATTATGCTTGGCAGCTTTATGGCCGGTCTGGTATACGGAGGAGTTTCCATGCTCATTAAGCTTTTCGGAACAAAATGGATTATGAAGATCTTGCCACCCGTTGTAGTAGGGCCTGTCATCATCGTAATCGGACTAGGATTAGCGTCTACTGCAGTTGATATGGCCATGAACGACAGTGAGGGAAATTACTCACTAAGCTATATGTCAATCGCAGCGGTTACACTAGCTTTAACCATAATTGCTTCCTTATTCTTTAAAGGATTTATGAATATCATCCCAGTTCTATTCGGGATAACAGGTGGTTATCTGTTCGCATTAACACAAGGTGTAGTTGACACTAGTGGTATACAAGCTGAATGGAATGAGATCACTTCCGCAACAGGAGTTTGGAGCTTTTTAGGAAGTGTGTTCCAGTTACCTGACTTCACATTGCCATTTAGAGATTTCTCACCAGGGTCTGTACCTATTGCGGAGATCGCTTTAATCATGGTACCCATTGCATTTGTGACCATTGCTGAGCATATCGGGGATCAAATGGTTCTTTCGAAAGTCGTTGGTCAAAACTTTCTAGACAAGCCAGGCCTTCATCGCTCAATCGCAGGTGACGGTTTAGCTACAATGATTGCTTCTTTCTTAGGTGGACCACCGAATACGACGTATGGAGAGAACATTGGAGTCTTGGCAATTACGAAAGTATTTAGCGTCTTTGTCATAGGTGGAGCGGCCGTAACGGCCATTTTCTTCGGATTTATTGGCATCGTTACAGAAGTAATTGGTGCAGTTCCTTCAGCGGTTATGGGGGGTGTATCGATTCTACTGTTTGGAATCATCGCATCAAGCGGATTGCGGATGCTAATTGACAATAATATTGATCTTGGGGATAAGCGAAATTTAATCATATCCTCAGTCATCTTAGTCATAGGGGTAGGGGGAGCCAAACTTCAATTCGATGGATTTGCTGTCTCCTCCATGGCATTGGCTACGCTAGTGGGAGTATTCTTAAACCTTGTTCTGCCAGGAAAAGAATCCGCATATGGAAATGGAAACATGTTCAAAACTGAAGATCAAACACAAGCTGAAAAGTCAGATGACTCAGCTGCTTGAATCGACATCAACACTTTTTAAAGAAGTCCAGAGAGGTTTCAAAGGGTGAAAAGGTTCGATCTGTGTTTCGTGCGCTTTTTTATGAAAATCACGGACCCAGTCTAACCAGCATCCTTATCACAGGATGCTGGTTTTTTTATGCCTTTTCTAAAAATAAGAAAGGGGAGAGTAGCATGAAACACATTCTCACAATGAATGATTTCACAAACGAAGAGATTTATAGCTTGCTAAAACAAGCGAAAGCAATGAAAGATGGGAAGGTTCAGACTTTTCGAATTAAACCAACTTTCGTAGCAAACTTATTCTTTGAACCTAGTACAAGAACAAAGATGAGCTTTGAAGTGGCAGAGAAGCGACTAGGATTAGATGTTCTTGATTTTTCACCAGAAAGTTCGAGTGTGCAGAAGGGGGAAACCCTTTACGACACTGTTAGAACAGCCGAATCTCTAGGTGCTTCTGCAGTGGTTATCCGTCATCCTAAAGAAGAGTTTTATCAAGAGCTCGTTAAAGGAGTATCCATCCCGATCTTAAACGGTGGGGATGGAAAAGGGGAGCACCCTTCGCAGTGTTTATTGGACCTTTACACCATCTATGAAGAGTTTGGAACGTTTAAAGATGTGCATGTAGTTATCTCAGGAGACATCAAACATAGTCGTGTAGCGCGGTCAAACGCTTATTCACTTAGTCGTTTAGGGGCAAAGGTAAGCTTATCGGGTCCAAAAGAATGGAAAGACAATACACTTGATTTCCCTTATTTAGAAATAGATGAGGCGGTGCAACATGCTGATGCTCTTATGCTATTAAGAATTCAAAACGAGCGGCACGATCAAAAAGGAAGTCAGTCACAATACTTACAACAATACGGACTAACATTAGATCGGGAACAGAAAATGAAATCACACAGTATCATCTTGCATCCAGCACCAGTGAACAGGGGTGTAGAAATAGAGAGTGAATTAGTTGAAGGAGAACGTTCACGCATTTTCACTCAAATGGAAAATGGGGTTTATGTGCGAATGGCTATGCTACAAGCGGCATTACAAGAAGGGGGTAAAAAAGATGCGTACACTACTAAAAAATGTGCACAACTTACACAATAATGAATGGACCAACCTAATCGTTGAAGGTAAGACCATTAAAGGGTTTACTTCAGAAGAACCGGCAGTGGACAGAATCATTGATGGAGAGGGGCGCGTGGTAGTTCCTGGATTTGTAGACGTCCACATCCATCTTAGGGAACCAGGAGCGGAAGCGAAAGAAACGATAGAGACTGGTACAAATGCAGCTGCTCGTGGAGGATTCACGACAGTTTGTGCGATGCCAAACACCAGACCTGTACCAGATAGTGAAGAAAATTTAAAAGCACTTCAAGAGAAGATTAGAACGAAAGCAAGTGTCCGAGTCTTACCTTACGCATCAATTACAACAAGGCAGCTTGGACAAGAGTTAACGGACATGTTGGTTTTAAAGGAGCAAGGAGCATTTGCCTTTACTGATGATGGTGTAGGTGTTCAGTCTGCTGGAATGATGCTTGAAGCAATGAAGCTAGCCGCTTCCTTGAATATGGCTGTGGTTGCTCATTGTGAAGATAATTCTCTCATTCAAGACGGTGTCATGCATCAGGGAGAGAGAAATAAAGAGCTCGGCCTTCCAGGTATCCCATCAATCTGTGAATCGGTTCAAATTGCTCGTGATGTGTTACTCGCAGAAGCTACAGGGTGTCACTATCATGTGTGTCACGTAAGCACGAAGGAGTCGGTACGTGTGATTCGGGACGCCAAAAGGGCAGGTATTCCTGTGACAGCTGAAGTTACCCCCCATCACCTTTTGTTAACCGAAGATGATATTCCAGGGGATAATGCCATGTATAAGATGAATCCCCCACTTCGAGCACAAGAAGATCAACTTGCACTTATTGAGGGGTTAGAGGATGGGACGATTGATTTCATCGCAACCGATCATGCTCCTCATACACAAGAAGAAAAAGAAGGCGGGTTCTTAAGTGCTCCCTTCGGTATCGTAGGTCTTGAGACGGCATTCTCACTATTATATACCCATTTTGTCAAAAAAGGACGCTGGACTTTGCAACAACTTGTAGACTGGATGAGCTATAAGCCAGCAACGGTGTTTGGGTTGCCGTACGGCACACTTTTTGAGGGTGCACCTGCTGATTTGGTTCTGTTAGACCTTGAGACAACAGCGAAGATAAACACCCAAGATTTTGTTTCAAAAGGTAAGAATACACCTTTTAATGGCTGGAACATAACAGGCATGCCTGTTCTAACAATGGTAGATGGAGAAGTGATTTGGAAAGGGGTAGAAGCACATGAAACGACAACTCATTCTTGAAGACGGAACAGTGTTTATTGGAGAAGCTCTTGGAAGTGATAACCTTACAAGCGGTGAGGTGGTGTTTAATACGGGGATGACAGGTTACCAGGAAATCCTTTCTGATCCATCTTATTGCGGGCAAATCGTCACATTAACGTATCCCTTAATAGGAAACTACGGAATTAATAGAGAAGATTTCGAAACCATTAACCCCTTCGTAAGTGGACTTGTTGTAAAAGAAGCATGCTCTCATCCGAGCAATTTTCGCTCTGAAGATACATTAGATGCTTACTTACGTGGTAGGGACATTCCGGCAATCAGTGGTATTGACACTCGAATGTTAACAAAAAAGATCCGTCAGTTTGGGACAATGAAAGGGGCTTTTGCTTCGATCGACCAATCCCCTGACGACGTATTAGCAAGACTGAGAAATGAGGATTTTCCTACAGATCAGGTGCAACGTGTTTCAACCATTAAGCCATATGTGGTGCCAGGTCGGGGAGAGCGTATAGTATTAGTTGATTACGGTATGAAACATGGGATCTTAAGAGAATTCACAAAACGTAACTGTCACGTAACGGTTGTTCCATACAGCACTACTGCAGAAGAGATTTTAAAACTAAAGCCAGACGGTGTCATGCTTTCAAATGGACCAGGAGATCCAAAAGATGTACCAGAAGCTGTAGAGATGGTTCAGGGATTGATAGGGAAACTTCCTTTGTTTGGAATATGCCTAGGACATCAACTCTTTGCTCTAGCGTGCGGGGCAGATACGGTTAAGATGAAGTTTGGTCATCGAGGTTCGAACCATCCGGTAAAAGATATAGCAACCGGTCGAGTCTATATGACAAGTCAAAATCACGGATATGCTGTAGAAGAAGCTTCGGTTAAGGCTACAGATTTACAAATTAGTCAATACGCTTTAAACGATGGGAGTGTTGAAGGGCTTTACCATCCCAAATATGCAGCCTTTTCTGTACAATACCATCCAGAGAGTGCACCGGGGCCAGAAGATTCAAACGGATTATTTGATGAATTCCTATCTATTGTAAAACGTGAAAAGAGAAGGGAGCGAGTTGTATGCCAAAGCGTACAGATATAAACAAAATACTAGTGATTGGATCAGGTCCAATCATAATAGGTCAAGCAGCAGAGTTCGATTATTCAGGTACGCAGGCATGCCAATCGTTAAGAGAGGAAGGCTATGAAGTCATTCTTGCAAACTCAAATCCTGCTACCATTATGACAGATGAAACGATAGCGGATGAAGTATATATGGAGCCTTTGACCGTAGAATTCCTGGCGAAAATCATTCGTAAAGAAAAGCCAGACGCCCTTCTGCCAACGCTAGGGGGCCAAACTGGCTTGAACATGGCTGTTCAGCTTGAAGAGGCTGGCATTCTAAGAGATTTTAATGTTGAGTTACTAGGAACATCGCTTGAAGCCATCCAGAAAGCCGAAGATCGTGAGAAATTCCGTTCCTTAATGTATGAGTTAAATGAGCCCGTACCAGAGAGCACTATTGTAAGTACGGTTGATGATGCACTCCATTTTGCAGAAGAAATCGGTTATCCGGTTATTGTACGCCCCGCATACACTATGGGAGGTGCAGGTGGAGGCATGTGTTACTCAAGGCAAGACCTTGAAACCATTGCTCATTCTGGCCTTCAGCTATCACCTGTCAACCAGTGCTTGATCGAAAAAAATATAGCAGGCTTTAAAGAAATAGAATATGAAGTGATGCGTGACCATAACGACCACGCCATTGTGGTGTGTAACATGGAAAACGTTGATGCGGTCGGAATTCATACAGGTGATTCAATCGTAGTAGCTCCGAGTCAGACGCTCAGTGACCGGGAGTACCAAATGCTTCGGAATGTTTCGTTGAAAATTATTAGAGCCTTAGAGATCGAAGGGGGCTGTAACGTTCAGCTAGCGCTAGATCCAAACAGCTTTGACTATTACATCATAGAGGTCAATCCAAGGGTAAGTCGTTCATCAGCTCTTGCTTCAAAAGCGACAGGTTATCCAATCGCCAAAATTGCTGCTAAAATTGCCGTTGGACTTACTCTTGATGAAATTAAGAACCCAGTGACAGAAACGTCTTATGCCCTATTTGAACCAGCATTAGACTATGTGGTATCTAAAATCCCACGATGGCCGTTTGATAAATTTATAAAAGGACACCGTATTCTCGGTACGCAAATGAAAGCAACAGGAGAAGTAATGGCTATTGGACGTAACTTTGAAGAATCTATGCTTAAAGCGGTGCGCTCGCTAGAAATTGGAACTGAAGAGTTGTACTTAAAAGAGATTACAAATCTACCTCAAGAAGAAATGATAGAACGTCTTATAAAAGCGGACGATGAGCGACTGTTTATCATCGGAGAAGCTTTACGCCGAGGAATGACCACTGAAGAGATCGTTCACCACACCAAAATCGATCCGTTCTTTGTGGAGAAGTTTGAAGGAATTATTCAGCTAGAGAAGCAATTAGAAGATAGTCCATGGGACAAAGATCTTCTTAAAATTGCCAAAGAAAAAGGCTTTTCAGACACTGCGTTGGCACGCTTATGGAATGTAAATGAAGATGAAGTATATACGTACCGCACGAATGAAAGCATTGTACCAGTATATAAGATGGTAGATACATGTGCAGCTGAATTTGAATCCACCACACCATATTTCTACAGCTCATATGAAACAGAAAATGAATCCGTTCGATCAGACCGAGAGAAGATCCTTGTCCTGGGATCTGGACCGATTCGGATTGGGCAGGGAGTTGAATTTGACTACGCAACTGTTCATTCAGTACTGGCACTAAAAGAAGCAGGATATGAAGCTATTATCATGAATAACAATCCTGAGACCGTTTCGACAGATTTCAGTATTTCCGACAAGCTTTACTTTGAACCGCTAACACTAGAAGATGTCATGCATGTAGTCGAATTAGAAAAACCAATGGGTGTAATCGTTCAGTTTGGAGGGCAGACGGCTATAAATCTAGCAGACGGATTAGCTAGAAGGGGTGTCAATATTCTAGGAACCTCCTTAGAAGCGATTGATCGCTCAGAGGATCGAGATAAATTTGAATATACCCTTTCTAAACTTGGTATTCCACAACCAAAGGGAATTTGTGCCACAACAGCGGAGGAAGCGATGCAGGCATCTGAAACGCTTGGATTCCCACTAGTTGTGCGCCCATCGTACGTCCTTGGGGGGCGTGCAATGGAAATCGTGTACGACCAGTCCGAATTAGAACGCTATATTGAAGAAGCTGTAAAAGTACACAAAGATCACCCTGTCTTAATTGATACGTATATGACTGGGATTGAGATTGAAGTTGACGCCATCAGTGATGGAGAAACTGTCGTTATACCAGGCGTGATGGAACATATTGAGCGAGCAGGTGTTCACTCTGGCGACTCCATTGCAGTCTATCCAACACAACGTATAAGCGAAGAAATTAAACAAAAATGTGTAGAATATACCACAAGAATTGCACGAGAACTCGGTATTGTGGGCTTGATCAATATTCAGCTTGTACTTCATAACGACGAAGTATATGTACTCGAAGTAAACCCAAGAGCAAGTCGTACAGTACCTTTCTTAAGTAAAATTACCGGCGTAACAATGGCAAAGCTAGCCACAGAACTCATCGTAGGAGCTCGTTTAAAAGAGCTTGGCTATTCCGATGGGGTTTTACCTGAACCAAATGAAGTGTTTGTGAAAGTACCAGTCTTCTCGTTCGAGAAGCTTCGAAGTGTAGACACATACCTTGGACCTGAAATGAAATCAACCGGTGAAGTGCTTGGACGGGACGTGACCCTTGAGAAAGCACTATATAAAGGGTTAACAGCATCAGGAATTGAAGTCCCTCGTAATGGAGCTGTCTTAATGACAGTAGCAGACAAAGATAAAGAAGAGCTTTTAGAACTTGCAACTCGCTTCCATCAGCTCGGGTTTGAACTATATGCCACTGAAGGTACTGGATCAACGCTTGAGGAAGAAGGGCTTCCTGTGACAAAAGTCGCGAAAATTGGCTCAGAGGAACAAACGGTCCTGGATGTAGTCCAAAAAGGGCAGGTTCACATGGTTATAAACACGCTAACAACAGGCAAGCAACCGCGAAAAGATGGATTCCGTATTCGTCGTGAAGCGGTAGAGCATGGCCTTCCTTGTATGACATCTCTGGATACTGCATCAGCAATACTAAGAGTTATTGAATCAATGACCTTTACAGCACAGTCCATGCCAAAGACGTCGCAGCAAAAGGTGAATGTCCTATGCTAAAGAAAGATGATATGCACATACTCCAAAATAAAATGATTGCTGATAACACATTCGAAATGAAACTTACTGGTCGCTTCGTCAACTTGATGAAGCAACCAGGTCAGTTTCTTCATATTAAGGTTGGGGATGGAACTTCTCATGTTTTAAGGAGGCCATTGTCTATTGCGAATGTGGATCATCACATCGTCACGGTTATTTATAAAATCGTTGGCAAAGGTACAAAATGGCTTTCGGAAAGGAAAATAGGCGAAACGGTTGATGTTATTGGCCCTCGTGGAAGAGGTTTTCCAATAGAGGAAATTCGTAATGAGCATATTGTTCTGATCGGAGGTGGTGTAGGTGTACCTCCATTATACTATCTGGGCCGAAAGCTTGTTCAACAAGGGAACACCGTCACTTCTATCCTCGGTTTTCAAGGGCGAGATGGGGTCTTTTATGAAGATGCATTCCGTCAGTTGGGGGAAACGTTGATTACTACTGATGATGGGAGTCACGGCTATAAAGGACGCGTAACGGACTTAATCGGTGAGCTTGATCAGGATGTAACACAGTACTTCTCATGCGGGCCTAAGCCTATGCTCAAAGGAGTCTCTGAGACATTTACGATTCCTGGTTTTATCTCCCTTGAAGAACGAATGGGGTGTGGAGTTGGCGCGTGTTTTGCTTGCGTGTGTGAAACAACTGACCCTGAAGATTCGAAAGGATATAGGAAAATCTGTCAAGATGGTCCTGTATTCCGTGCTGGAGAGGTGGTGTTGTAATGGACTTACGTGTGTCTTTGCCTGGCTTAGAGTTAAAAAACCCAATATTGCCTGCATCTGGCTGTTTTGGGTTTGGACGAGAATTTAGTGAATTTTATGATTTAAATGAGCTTGGTGCCATTACTATTAAGGCAGCTACTGGTGAGGGGAGGTATGGGAATCCAACTCCTCGTGTTGCTGAAACATCAGGAGGAATGCTAAACGCAATTGGACTTCAAAACCCTGGTGTCAAACGCATTATAGAAGAGGAACTCAAGTTTCTCGAACAATATGACACTCCGGTACTTGCCAATGTAGCTGGAAGTACGGAAGAGGAATATGTGGAAGTTGCTAGAGCACTTGGTGCCCATCATAGGGTAAATGCTCTTGAACTGAATATCTCTTGTCCAAATGTGAAAGAAGGCGGGATTCAATTTGGAACAGATCCTACGCTAGCGGCTTCTTTAACAAGAGCTGTGAAGAGCGTTAGTGAAGTTCCGGTTTACGTAAAACTGTCCCCGAATACAGGCGATATCGTAGAGATGGCAAAGGCAGTAGAAGAGGCTGGCGCAGATGGTTTATCTATGATTAACACTCTTGTCGGGATGAAGTTAGATCTAGCGACAGGGCGTCCTATACTTGCAAATGGGACAGGTGGTTTATCAGGTCCTTCTATTAAACCTGTAGCCATTCGCATGGTCTATCAAGTGAGTCAGGCGGTTTCCATTCCTGTAATCGGTATGGGCGGGGTTACGTGTGTAGAGGATGTACTGGAATTTTTATTAGCAGGAGCAAGTGCAGTCGCAGTAGGGACGGCTAATTTCCAAAATCCTATGATTTGTCCTGAATTAATCGAACAACTCCCTGATCTTCTTGAGAGCTACGGCTATGATTCTATTCATGCGTGCATTGGAAGGAGCTTTAGACATGAAGAAACCTCTTTATCTGGCACTTGATTTTCCATCTGGAAGTGATGCAGTTCGTTTTATCCGTGAGCACGAACTTGAAGGTATACCGGTAAAGATAGGCATGGAGTTGTACTATAAAGAAGGTGCTGAAATCGTGAAGTTTTTAAAAGAACAAGGGCATCCGGTTTTCCTTGATTTAAAGCTTCATGATATACCGAACACGGTTAGATCGGCTATGAGAAACCTCGCTTCGTTGAACGTGGACGTTGTAAATGTCCATGCAGCAGGGGGGAGCGAAATGATTCGAGCAGCCAAAGATGGTCTACTAGAAGGAACGGGTGATGGGATAAATCCCCCGTTGCTTTTAGCAGTCACTCAATTGACTTCTACAACAGAACGAATGTTACAAGAAGAATTGGGGATCTCCATGAACTTGGAAGAGTCTGTGGTCCGTTACGCTCAAATGTCTTATGATGCTGGAGCAGATGGTGTAGTCTGTTCTGCACATGAAGTGAGAGCAATACGCCAAGAATTGCCCGATTCTTTCCATCTCCTTTGTCCAGGCATTCGATTAGAAAATAATAGCTATCATGAACAAAAACGTGTGGTGACACCAAGTCGAGCGAGAGAACTTGGTGTGGATTCTATCGTTGTCGGCAGAGGAGTTACTAAAGCAGTCGAACCACAAAAGATGTATCAATTATTCGAAAAGGAGTGGTCGTATGTTAACCGATAAACAAATTGCAAAGCGATTATTTGAAATAGAGGCACTACAATTTAGCGCGGATCAACCTTTTAAGTGGACATCTGGTATTCTATCTCCGGTCTATTGTGATAATAGGCTTGTAATGAGTGATGTCTCGTTAAGAAGAGAGATTGCTCAATCTTTAGCAGAACGAATCCGAGTGAATTATCCCGAAGTCGAAGTAATAGCAGGTTGCGCTACAGCAGGTATACCTCACGCTGCATGGGTAGCAGAAATACTTGGACTCCCAATGGTCTATGTACGTGATAAAGCAAAAGGTCATGGGAAAGAGAATCAAATCGAAGGTAAAGTGAAGTCCGGACAAAAGTCTGTTGTAATAGAAGACCTTATATCTACCGGGAAAAGTTCAATCGCTTCTGCAAAAGCCTTACAAGAAGCGGGTGTTGAAGTCCACGGAGTGCTGGCGCTATTTTCATATGAACTAAAAAAAGCAGAAGAAGCCTTTAAGGAAGCTTCTTTACAGTTTCAATCACTAACAACATTCCCTACACTGTTAGAGGTTATGAAAGAACAAAAGAAAGTCACAACAGAGAATTACGATCGCTTAAAAGAATGGAATCAAGATCCAGAAGCCTTTTCATATAATTACCAAGCCTAATGGCATTGCTAGCAAGAACCTTCCGTTGTACAATCATGGCAAATGTACAAACGTATGAAGGTCGTGAGTTCATGTCTTTTAAAAAACAAGCCACAGTAATGATAGGGAACGCAGTGCTTGGAGTATTCACATGCTACTTATATCTTTATTTTTGGATATTCGTATCAATGGCCGCTCCTATTATAAATTTAAAAGCCTTTCTTAGTCTTATTATATCTCTCACCTTATTTGGAGTGCTTAATGCCTCATTAATTGGGAGAGATCAAAAAATAGAGTGGCTCTATGCTAGTTTCACTTACCTGGGTGCCATCGTACTATTTGTGGCGATCTTCTGGTTATTTTAATATATAGTAGCTAAAAGGGCTTTAGTAAGGCCAACTTAGCTGAACACTCGAAGCTGAGAGAATGTTTCCGTTAGCTTTAGTTCAGTGTAAGGTGGGCCTGGAAACCACTCGCTTTCCTGTGGGGAGCTGGTGAGTCTCCTCAACCGGCAAAGCCGGTCTCCGGGGTCTCACCTAGGCTCTTCTGCCCACGGGAGTCTCGCAGTTTCCAGGCCCACCTTTCCATATTTAGAGGAACGGAAACAGGCCATATGCAGATTCAAGTGTACACCATAACGATCAAGCAGCGGGTCCGTTTGATAAAATATAGCAAGGGGTGTCTGGGGAACGGGGAGACTCCTGCAGGAGAAAGAGGTCGACGAGACCCCGGAGCGAGCGTAGTGAGCGAGGAGGCTCTAAACAGAAAGGAGAAGTTCGACTAAAACCGTCACGTCCTGTGACAACGTCGAACGACCCCACGTCGTGTGGGGCCGCCTGCGGAAAGCGAGTCGTTCCCCAGACACCCCTAGCACTCAATAAACGTAACGGTCCCACACACTAGGGTGTCTCAGTTTCGAGTCTTCAAGAATTCTGCTCTAATCTATAACAAACCTGATAAAAGATAAAAACATTATACTTTAATAGATCCAAAACAAAAACTCGATCTTGCTAGGGCAAGATCGAGTTTTTTTAATCTTTTGGTACGTTGTTTTTAAGGTCGCGAATGGCAGCTTCTTCAGGGGTTACAAATAGCGTTTTCTGGTTGTCGTAAGTTACAAAACCAGGTTTTGCGCCGTTTGGTTTTTTCACATGACGAATTAACGTATAGTCGACTGGGACCGATGAAGATGCTTTTGATTTACTGAAATAAGCGGCAAGTAAAGCTGCTTCTTGCAGGGTTTCTTCACTTGGTTCTTCACTACGGATGACTACGTGTGAGCCAGGAATGTCTTTAGTGTGTAACCAATAATCATTTCGATTTGCCATACGTGTTGTTACATATTCATTTTGCTTATTGTTCTTCCCGACCAGAATTGTCGTACCATCCGTTGATACATACGTTTCAGGCTTAGGTGCTTGAGGTTTCTTTTTCTTCTTCTGCTGTGGTTTTGCCTTCATATAGCCTTCTTCTCGTAATTCTTCTCGAATCTCTTCGACGTCTTCTTCGCGAGCTGATTCAATTTGTTGGATCAGTTGATCGAAATAAGCGATCTCTTCTTCTGCTTTTTGAATCTCTTTCTGGACAATCTCTTTCGACTTTTTCATCTTAGAATACGTTGCGAAGTAGCTCTGCGCATTTTCGCTTGGTGTCTTATTAGGGTTTAATTCAATGGTACGTTCGCCCTGGTCCGGATCGTAATAATCGACAACCGTAACTGTTTTATCCCCTTGTTTAACAAGATGCATATGAGCAGTTAGTAATTCGCCTTGTCGCTGATATTCATCAGCTTGTTCAGCTTTTTGAAGGGTTTCTTCGTGTTTCTTAATTTTACGGATGTTCTTTTCTCGTTCGTTTTTCATGAAGCGAGCTAAATCACCCGCTTGCTGTTTGACGCGGTCTCGTTCTGCTTTACCACTATAGTAAGCATCAAGAAGTTCGCTCACTGTGTTATACGTCTCTTTTTCAGCCTCCATTGATTCAAGTGGAAGAACATAGAAATGTTCTTTCTTTCCTCTTAGTAACTGAGGCGTGTAGTCATGATGAATGAGTTGAGACTGGACACGGCTGAACGTCTCTTGATAGGTGGTAGCAGAGCCTAAGCGAGCACGATAGCTGATCTCAGTAGCAATCATAGGTGAAAAGCCCATGAGAATGCTCATGATTTGTTTGTCCATACGACCTGAATTAAAGTCTAGTTTCTTGACAAAATCTTCAGGATTTAATGTGATGGGATTCGTTTTTCCTTGATCAGGGGGCCTTCGGTATGAATGACCCGGCAGTACTGTTCGGTAACTGCTTTGAGAGGGAGACACGTGTTTTATACTATCTAAGATCATGTCTCGCTCCTGATCAACTAAAATAATATTACTATGCTTACCCATGATTTCCATCACTAGGGTTTTAGTTCTTTCATCACCAATTTCGTCTTTTCCACGGACTTTTATTTGGATAACGCGCTCCATTTCAAGCTGCTCGATGGATTCAATAAATCCACCGACTAAGTGCTTGCGGAGTAGCATACAAAACATTGGCGGTTCTTTTGGATTTTGATACGTATCTTTTGTCACGTGCATTCGAGCGTAGGAAGGGTGTGCTGAGAGCAAGACATTGTGATTCTTCCCTTGGCTTCGAACAGTGACAATAAGTTCGGTTTGCGTTGGTTGATAGATCTTCATAATTCGTCCGGGAGTTAACGAATCCATTAATTCGTGTGTGACTGCCCGGGTGACAACGCCATCAAAAGACATGGTAATCACCTCACAATATACCGATTATAGCATTTTTTTGGACGAGTCTGAATAGATATACTATAGACTCTCAGGTTCAGGAGGAATGTTACGTGAATTGGTATCAATATAATTTAGAGAATCTAGCACGTAAACTAGATGTAAATATGGATTTGGGCCTTTCTTCTAAGCAAGCAGAGGAGCGTCTAAAGAAACTAGGCTATAATGAGCTAGAAGAAGGAAAGTCAGTTAGCCTACTGTTATTATTCTTCCGCCAATTTCAAGATTTTATGGTAATTGTTCTTTTGGCTGCAACGCTTATTTCTGGTTTGCTTGGAGAGTACGTGGACGCAATTGCCATAATGGCAATTGTATTTTTGAATGCTGTTCTTGGGTTTTTCCAGGAACAAAAGGCTGAGAAATCACTAGCAAAGCTTAAGGAGTTGTCAGCTCCTCAAGCAGAAGTTTTGAGGTCTGGGATCTGGGAAAAGGTGCATTCACGTGAACTCGTAGTAGGAGATATTGTAAAGGTTACAAGCGGGGACCGAGTTAGCGCTGATCTTCGCCTACTCACTGTATCAGGACTTGAAGTAGAAGAATCTTCTTTAACAGGAGAATCACTTCCTGTCTTAAAACAGACGAAAGAATTGAAAGAAGGAAACGTTGAATTAGGTGATCAAGTTAACATGGTTTTCTCAGGTACCCTTGTTACAAGGGGGAGTGGGGTTGGAGTGGTTGTAGGAACGGGGATGAAGACAGCCATGGGGCAAATTGCATCTTTACTTGTCCAAACAAGTCGTATGCCTACTCCCCTTGAAAGAAAGCTAGCTGAATTAGGAAAGATTTTAATTGTGACTGCTCTTCTATTAACTGCATTTGTAGTCATTGCAGGTGTTTATCGTGGTCATCCTTTGTATGAAATGTTTTTAGCTGGTGTATCTTTGGCGGTAGCGGCGATCCCAGAAGGGTTACCAGCAATTGTAACAGTGGCTTTGTCGCTTGGTGTTCAGCGTATGATTAAGAAAAAGGCTATAGTAAGGAAGCTATCGGCTGTTGAGACATTAGGCTGTGCTTCTGTAATCTGTTCTGACAAGACCGGAACAATGACAGAAAACCAAATGACTGTGAAGCAAGTAAGTACAATCGATGAACACTTCTACGTAACGGGAGAAGGCTATGACCCATATGGAGCATTCTTTGATGGAAGAAATCAGGAAGTAAAACTAGGAGACATTCCGGCAATAAGTCGCATGCTTCTTTATGGATCTTTATGCAATCATGCTCGAGTTGTGAACAAGGAAGATCGTTATGTTGTAGATGGGGATCCAACTGAGGGCGCTTTACGAGTTGCAGGGTGGAAAGCCGGGGTTACAGAAGAAAGCTTGGCCGAATGGGAAATAACGTATGAAATCCCTTTTGACTCAGATCGTAAGCGCATGTCTGTAGTTGTAGAACATAGAAGTGGAGAACGCTTGATTATTGTTAAAGGTGCACCAGATGTTTTGTTACCAAGGAGTACATCGGTCTACTCATCTGAGGGCCAACGACCATTAATGCAAAAGGATGCCCAGGTAGTGGAATCAAAGATTGGTAATATGGCTGATCAAGCATTACGTACCATTGCAATTTGTTATAAGCCACTTAAAAAAGGGCAATCTTACAACGATTTCGAATTGGAAAAGGATTTAACTTTTATAGGTGTTACAGGTATTATTGATCCTCCGAGAAAAGAAGTGAAGCGAGCAATTGAAGAGTGTCATCAAGCGGGGATCAAGACTGTCATGATTACAGGTGATCACGCGAAGACTGCTAGAGCCATTGCAAGGGACTTAGAGTTAATGCCAGAAAATGGACAGGTTGTAGAAGGTTCAAAACTTTCGGCAATGAATGACGATCAATTAGAGGCAATAATAGATGAAACGTACGTCTTTGCCCGTGTTACCCCTCAACATAAATTGCGAATTGTACAGGCTTTTCAAAAGCAAGGGCACGTAGTAGCTATGACAGGGGATGGCGTTAATGATGCACCTGCCATTAAGGCAAGTGACATAGGGATTTCAATGGGACAAAGTGGAACAGATGTCGCAAAAGAGGCGTCCTCACTAGTCCTTCTTGATGATAACTTTGCTACAATCCGGTCAGCTATACAAGAAGGACGAAATATCTACGAGAATATACGGAAATTCATTCGGTATTTATTAGCCTCCAATGTTGGTGAGATATTGGTCATGCTTTTTGCAATGCTACTTGCTTTACCTTTACCTTTAGTACCGGTCCAAATTCTGTGGGTGAACCTTGTGACGGATGGATTACCAGCCATGGCACTCGGGCTTGATCGTTCAGAGGGAGACGTAATGAAGCGATCCCCTAGAAGTCCAAAAGAGGGAATATTCGCCAGAGGGTTAGGATTTAAAATTATCTCAAGAGGGTTTATGATTGGGATCGTTACTCTTATAGCCTTTATTATGGCATACCAAGGGGATCCTGAAAGATTGTTATATGCCCAGACCATTGCCTTTAGTACGTTAGTAGTTGCACAGCTCATCCACGTATTTGATTGTCGGAGTGAGCGATCTGTATTTGCCAGAAATCCTTTTTCAAACCTTTATTTAATAGGTGCTGTCTTATCTTCACTCCTATTAATGTTAGTAGTCATTTACTATGATCCTCTTCATCCAATATTCCATACCATGGATGTGCCATTACGAGATTGGATCTTTATCACAGGATTAGGTGCCGTTCCAACGTTTCTGTGGGGATTTTCTAAGAAATAAAAGTACTACATTTAAAAGCATCCTTCAAATGAAGGATGCTTTTTGTTGTGTGCCCGACATGGGCGCAAGCTTTAGGGTTAGAGTCCCGAACGGTGAAGGTCGTTGTAGCCGTTAGCCAAGGGCAAGGGTGTCCGGGGTGACCCGGAATCTGAAGGAAGCCGGAGGCAAATTTC